>NZ_JBWKCB010000001.1:0-1193007 GCF_056436705.1 Kribbella sp. NPDC043289 | reverse complement strand
TGACCCGGACCATACGACTGGTTCGGCTGACCCGGGCCGTACGGCTGCTGCGGCTGACCCGGCTGCCCGGGACCGTACGGCTGGTTCGGCTGACCCTGAGCATGCGGCTGACCCGGACCATACGACTGGTTCGGCTGACCCGGGCCGTACGGCTGCTGCGGCTGACCCGGCTGCCCGGGACCGTACGGCTGGTTCGGCTGACCCGGGCCGTACGGCTGCTGCGGCTGACCCGGAGCGTGCGGCTGCTCGGGCTGGCCTGGGCCGAAGGGGTTCTCGGGCTGACCGGGTGCGTGCGGCTGGCCCGGACCGTACGAGGGCTGACCCGGACCGTACGACGGCTGTCCGGGGTTGTATGACGGCTGCGCCTCGCTCGGCCTGTACTGGGGCTGGGGACGCGCCGCCGGCGTGTGGGGTTGCGGCGGGGTCCACGGCTGCTGAGGCGGGTCGAACGGGTTGTGAGAAGTCTGCGGTGACGTGCTCCGCGTCGGCCGCTCCAGAACGATCGGGTCGCGGAACTCCGGTGACACCTCGCCAGGACCGCCGTGGTCGCGGACGTGGATGTGCCAGACGCCGGTCTCCTCGTCCTTGACCATCCGGGTCGGGTAGAACGGCGAGTGCGGCCCGTGGACCACCTCGTCGATGCCGACTGCGGGGTCCCGCATGAACGACAGGTCCTTGCCGTGGCGTGAGTCGATGTGCAGTACGACGCGACCCGCCGAGTACTGCCCGCCGCTGAAGTCCTCCGCACCTTCCGCGCCCTTGGCGGAGTGCGTGAACGCCGGCTCCTTCGCCGTCTGACCCGGGCGGTAGCGGTTCAGGAACCTCTCGAAATCGTCCACCGTATCGAAGCTCAACCCGCGCTGGATCTCGCCGCGGAAGTCGGGCAACTTGTTCAGCGTCGACGCTGCCACCCGCGCGACGGGGTTCCGCTCGACCGAGCGATCGCCGGCCCGGAACGCGTCGTTGATGTCCTGATGGTCGTGACCGATCAGCATCCGCTCGAGCGACGTCACCTCGCTCTCGGTCAGCGCGTTCGGGTCCCCGAGCTCCCGCCCGAGCCGCTCACGAATCTCCGCGAGCTTCCGGGGCTCCATCCCACCCCTCTGCGTCAACGCCCGGTGGTCCGCCGCCGAAGCCCGGAACCCCCGATCCGCCAACTCCGAGCCGGCGAAGGGATCCTCCCCGTTCCCGCGGTGCCCCCCGTACTCCCCACCATCCCCACGCCCACCAGCATGCGTCTCGGGGGCGTGCGTCTCAGGAGTGTGGGTGTCGGGGGTGTGCGCGTCCGGAGCGTGCGTCTCCGGCGTATGCGACTGCGGGGTATGCGACTCCGGGGTATGCGACTCCGGGGTGTGCGTGTCCCGGGCATGACTGTCCGAGGTATGTGTACCCGGGGTGTGCGAGTCCGCGTGCGTGCCCGTTCCCGGCGTGTGCGACTCCGGCGTGTGCGACTCCGGCGTGTGCGACTCCGGGGCATGCCTGCTATCTGGGGTGTTCGTACCCGGAGTGTGCGAGTCGGCGTGCGTGCCGGGCGTGCCCGGCGTACCCGGCTCCGGCGTGTGCGTACCCGGCTCCGGCGTGTGCGTACCCGGCTCCGGCGTGTGCGAACCCGGCGTGTGCGACTCCGGGATGCCCGAGCCCGGCGTACCTGGCTCTGGGGTGTGCTGGCCCGGAGTGTGTGGGTCGGCGGCGTTTGTGCGAGGCGTGCCTGAGCCTGGGGTGCCCGCTCCCGGTGTGTTTGGGGTGGGGTTGGGGGCGTCCTTGGGCGGGGGGACGTAGCGGGGTGGGGTGTTGGGGTCGGCGGGGACGCCTTCCCAGTGGCCGCCGCGTTCCCGGACGGCGAACTGCATGTCGGTGATGTGGACCTCGCGGGTGCCACCGTTCGGGTCGACGTGCTTGTACGGGTTGTCGAATGACCCGTCGGGGTTGACCGGCCGGTGGACCAGCCCGCCCGGCGGCTGGCTGTCGACGATCCGTACGACGCCCCCGTCGTCGACGAATGCGTTCAGCACGTGGCCGCCGCCCGGGATGTTCGGGTTGCCCGAGTGCCAGCGGACGAACACGTTCGCGTGCGTGCCCGGCGGCCGGCCGGCCAGCGCGTCGTGCACGGTGCGGAACGCGGCCTCGGTGAACTCGCTCGGGTTCAGGTTCGAGCGCTCGATCGACAGCTTGTGGCCGGGCTTGAAGTCCTTCAGGCCCATCCATTCCAGTGTCGGCTCGGGCATCTCGCCGCGGGCGAAGTTCCGTCCGTTGGCCAGCTCCGGTACGTCGCCGTTCAGGATCGACGCCGTCTTGCGCGAACAGTCCGCGCAGTTCATCTGGAACTCGGAGCCCCGGCCGTGATCCGGGTTCACGTGCCCGACCCACTTCTGGATGCTGCCCTCGGGCGGGTCGCCGATCGACGCACGCAGAGTCTGACGGCGCGGATCGTGCGGGTCCCGCGGCAGGAAGTTCCGCCCGTCGACCTGGGTGTCGTTCGGGTTGGCGTTCGGGTCCTGCGGGCGGTTCGGGTCCGAGTGCGCCGGGTACGGACGCTCGGGCGGTGTCTGATCGCGCAGGTGATCCGGCTTCAGCCGGTCGATCTCTTCCTGCCGCACCTTCGGGTCGTCGTACTTCGGGTCGTTGGCGTCGTCGTGCTTCGGGCCGTTCGGGTCGTCGTGCTCCCGCCGCGGCGCGTCGGGACGCGACTCCTGCCCTGGACGGTGCGGCTGGTTCGGCTCGTGCGGTACGTCGCGATGCCCGCCCGGCGTGCCATGACCAGCCACCCCCGGATGCACCGCGGGCGGCGCCACCACGTCCGGTGTACGCGCACCCGCCGGCGTCCCGTCCGGCGCATGCGTCGAGTCGGGAGCGTGCGTCGACTCGGGCGTATGCGTCGAGTCGGGCGTATGCGTCCCGGGCTCAGGAGTGTGGGTGGTGCTCGGGGTGTGCGTCCCCGGCTCCGGCGTGCGCGTACCCGGGGTTTGCGTACCGGCCTCGGGCGTGTGCGTCGACTCCGGCGTATGCGTCGACTCGGGTGTGCGCGTGCCCGGCTCAGGCGTCCGCGTTGGGCTGTGCGTCCCCGCCTCGGGCGTGTGCGTCGTACCCGGGGTACGCGTACTCGGCTCAGGCGTATGCGTGGTGCTCGGCGTGTGCGTCCCAGGCTCAGGCGTATGCGTGGTGCTCGGCGTGTGCGTCCCAGGCTCAGGCGTATGCGTCGTGTTCGGGGTGTGCGTCCCTGGCTCGGGAGTGTGCGTGGTGCTCGGCGTGTGCGTGCCCGCCGCGGGCGTGTGGGTGGGCGTGCCCGCCTCAGGCGTGTGCGTGGTGTTCGGGGTGTGTGTGCCCGCCTCTGGCGTATGCGTCGTGCCCGGCGTATGTGTCCCTGCCTCAGGCGCATGCGTCATGGACTCGGGCGTGTGAGTTCCCGGCTCGGGTGTGTGCGTCGAATTCGGCGTATGCGTGGACTCCGGCGTGTGCGTGCCCGCGGCAGGCGTGTGCGTGGACTCCGGAGTATGGGTCGCGCCGGGAGTGTGGGTGCTCTCGGGAGTGTGCGTGCCCGCGCCAGGTGTGTTGGTCGACTCCGGGGTGTGCGTCGTGCCCGGCGAATGCGTCGTCGGCTGACCGGGCGTGTGTGAAGTCGGCGAACCCGTCCCCGGATCAGCGTGCGAAGCAGGTGACGTCGTACCAGGATCAGCGTGCGACGCAGGCGACGACGTACCAGGCTCAGCATGCGAACTCGGCGACGTAGTACCAGGATCCGCGTGCGATCCCGGCGACGCGGTCCCCGGATCAGCGTGCGATACGGGCGACGTCGTACCAGGATCAGCGTGCGACGCAGGCGACGACGTACCAGGGTCGGCGTGCGATACCGGCGACGTCGTGCCCGGGTCCGCGTGCGAGACCGGTGTCGTCGGGGACTCGACGGTCGGGGTGTGGACCGACGGGGTGTCCACCGTCGGCGTGTGCGTGCTCGCCGGCGTCACGTGGGGCGTGTCCGGCGTGCCGTGCGACGGTACGTCGACATGCCCGCCCTCCACCGACGGTACGTCGACGCCGACCTTCGGCACGCTCTGCATCTTGAAGGTCTCGCCAACGATCGGGATCTTCGACATCCCGTTGACGACGTTGCCGACCTTCGGGATCTTCGACACCGCCCCGAGCGCCGCGTCGTGCATCGCGGCCCGGCCGATCTGCAGTTTCTCGGCGACCCCGGCGACCTTGGCGACCGTCATGCTGGCCGCGCCGAACTTGCCGGCCATCGCCGCGGTCTTCACCGCACCGGCGCTACCGCCGCTGGCGACCGTCGCGACGATGTTCGTGAGCGCCATCCCGAAGGCCTTGCCCGGGTTCTTGCTCCACTCGTCCCAGGCGACGAACCCCTTGAGCATCTCCTTGCCCATGTTGAGGCCCTGCTCGCCGAACTCCTTCACGGCGTCCGGCCGGGTGTTCAGGCCGGTCACCGAATCGAACGCCGCCCAGGCCAACTGGTACGGCGCGGTCACCACTTGGGCGACCATCATCCCGAGGCCCTTCCAGGAATCCCCCGCCTGCTGCCAGGTCGGCATGTCCCAGCCGAGCTTGTCGTGCATGAAGTCCCGCAGCGGACCGATCGAGCCCAGCGCCGGCAGCACCGGGATCAGCGTGAGGATGCTCTGCACCGTCTCGCCGACCACCGTCAGCACGCCGACGACCGCGTTCACGGGGAACTCGAGGCAGTCCTGCCACCACGGCTTGTCCCGCTCCTCCTCGGTACCCCACGCGGGCGGATCCGGTTCCTTGTCCTCGTCCGGCTTCGGCGGCGGCGGGTCGCCCTCCCGCTGGCCGGTCTTCACGTCCCAGGGTTTGCCGCCGTACAACCGGGCAATCGCGTTCGCCGCGTTGAAGCAGATGGTCGGCATCTCCTCCTGCATGATGCGGGTGACGTCTTTGACCATCCGGTTGTTGTCGTCGATCATGTCCTGATCGTTCTGCCACTCCGGATTACCGTTCTTCCGGCGGTGCCAGTCGTACGCCTCGGTGCGGATGTTGGTCAGCTGGGTGAGCTTTTCCTGCACCGCGCCGGCCAGGTTGCGCAGGTGTCCCGCGACCTGCGGCAGCGTCGGCCCGAACTCGCTCAGCTTGGTCTCGATGATCTGCGTCGAGCCGATCAGGCGGTACTTCTCGGGCGCCTGATAGTTGCCGTCCAGGCCCTTGAACGTCCTGTTCACGGTCTGGCCGAGCTGCGTGAACTTCGGCCCGAGGTCCCGCAGCGCCTGGTCGTGAGCATCGATCGTCTGGATCATCCTGGTCAGATCGGCGATCGGGATGCCTTCGGGTTTGATCATGGCAGCTCAGTCCTCAGTCACACGGGGGTCAACAGGTGCGTGGGGTACGGCGTACGGCGCGTCGATCAGGAGTCGATCAGGACTGCGGCCGGGCCGCGATCATCGCGGCGTCGAGCGACTGCAGGCTCGGCTGGAACGAGCTGATGCCGTGGTCGGCGACCAGGAACATCAGGTTCGAGTAGCCCGGCGGGACGAACACGAGGTACTCCTCGGCCTGGTACGCCGCCCACTCGGCCAGGTCCTCGGCCGTCGCCGAGTTGTCGGGATCCGACGACTCCGCGGTCAACCACTCCGCGAGTCGCACGCGCCCGGCCTGCGCTACGTCGTCCGGCACCACCGATGCCGGGTCCTGGTCCGTCATACCGCCCTGTTCCTTCCTGCGCCCCCGCCGCCCGGCACGTCCGGGATCACGCCGTTCTGTGCCGCCTGCTGCGCTCGCAGCGCCATCTCTTCCTGGCCGCCCATGTAGGCCTTGACCGCGTTCTGCGCGCCGGTCAGCGAGGCGCCGACCTGCTTCGCCGCAGACTCCAGGTTCGGACCCCAGTGCTGGGCGTACTCCCCCAGCGACGCGGCAACCACGGAGAACATCTGCCAGTTCAGGCCCTCCGCGAGCCCCTGGAGCGACGTTCCGTACGACTTCGCGTAGCCGTCGAACGGCTCCGCGGCCGTCACCGTCTTCTGGAGTACTTCGTTCACGCCCGCGATGTTGATGTCCCAGTCCACTGTCTTTCCTCCGATCAGCCGGATCCGGCCCACAACGAGCCCGGACGCGCCCCGTCAGGGGAACGTCCGGGACGGTGACGCTGAACTCGGCGGTCAGCCGCCGATGTTGTCGACCGCTGCGCCCGCCTTCTTCAAGGTCGCGGCGGCGGTGGCGTCGTTCTGCGACAGGGTGTCCTTCAGCGACTTGATGATCGCCAGGGTCTGGTCGGCCGCCTTGTTGAAACGGTCCTCGACGCCGCGGTAGTTCTCGGTCACGCCGCTGGCCGACGCGTCCGACAGCGCGGCGGTCACGTTCTGCTTGTGCGCCGCGATCAGCGCGGTGATCTGGCCGGAGAGGTTGTGGATCGTCGTCTGGACCTCGCCCGAGGCCGCGGTGTCGTA
This sequence comes from Kribbella sp. NPDC043289, assembly GCF_056436705.1. Lineage (NCBI taxonomy): Bacteria > Bacillati > Actinomycetota > Actinomycetes > Propionibacteriales > Kribbellaceae > Kribbella > Kribbella sp. NPDC043289. Next base: position 1,186,600 of record NZ_JBWKCB010000001.1, on the reverse strand, counting down.
GCTGTTGCGGTTCGCCATTGCGGGTTCCTCTCTCAGCGCTTGCCGAATTTGGCGGAGTTGAAGTCAGCCGCGCCCTGGTTCTTCTTCGCGGTGTCCGCCATGTCGCTGTCACCGGTGCGGAACGCCGTGTCCATCCCGGACTGTCCCTGGTTGATCGCGGCGAGGCCGGCGTTCAGGTCGGCGGCGATCCCGTCGACGTTGCCCTTGAAGGAGTCGAACATCGCCTTACCGGCACCGTTCATCTTGCCTTCGAGCGGCTGCGCGGCGGCAACGAGTTGTTTCACCAGGCCGCCGAGGTCCTGGGTTCCGGTCGAGGTCTTCTTGGCCAGTTGGCTCAGGGTGTCCTGACCCATGTCCCAGCGTCCGGTCACGATTTCTCCTTCGACAGTGTGGTTGCGCCGCAGCGCCACGATAGTCGGAGAAACAGGTCAAGACCTGAATGGCAGACCGGCCCACGGACCCTTTCGATCAGGATCGAAAGGTCCGCGTGACGCGACTGTGAACTACGCCACGCGAACCCTGCCGAGACATTGCTGTGAGCAACAACAATTGCCCGATCAGGCAACGATCTGAACTGTGATCCCGACGCTGCGGGATCACACTTCACGACTAACCGGCGGTGCGCTTCCGGGCCGTCGCCGCGGTCTTCTTGACCGCGGTCTTGCGCGCCGGGGCCTTCTTCGCCACCGCGACCTTCTTGGCGGCGGTCTTCTTCGCCACCGTGTCCTTCGCCGCAACCTTCTTCGCCGCAGCCTTCTTGGCAGGCGCCTTCTTGGCCGGCAGGGCCTTCGCCGCGACTGCCGCCTGTTTCGCGCTCGGCTTCGCTGCCCGGCCCTCAAGGATCTCGGCCAGGAACTGACCGGTGTACGACGACGGGTTCGCCGCGACCTCCTCCGGCGTACCTTCCGCGACCAGCGTGCCGCCGCGGCGACCGCCGTCCGGACCGAGGTCGATCAGCCAGTCGGCGGTCTTGATGACATCGAGGTTGTGCTCGATGACCAGCACCGAGTTGCCCTTGTCGACCAGGCCGCTCAGAACACCGAGCAGCTTCCGGATGTCCTCGAAGTGCAGACCAGTGGTCGGCTCGTCCAGCACGTACACCGTGCGGCCGGTCGAGCGGCGCTGCAGCTCGGATGCCAGCTTGACCCGCTGCGCCTCACCACCGGACAGCGTCGGCGCGGGCTGCCCGAGCCGGACGTACCCGAGGCCGACCTCGACCAGCGTCTTCAGGTGTCGCGAGATCGCCGGGATCGCCGCGAAGAATTCCGACGCCTCCTCGATCGGCATGTCCAGTACGTCCGCGACCGTCTTGCTCTTGTAGTGCACCTCGAGCGTCTCGCGGTTGTACCGCGCGCCGTGGCACACCTCGCACGGGACGTAGACGTCCGGCAGGAAGTTCATCTCGATCTTCAGCGTGCCGTCGCCCGAGCAGGCCTCGCAGCGGCCGCCCTTCACGTTGAACGAGAAGCGACCCTGCTGGTACCCGCGGACCTTCGCCTCGGGCGTCTCCGCGAACAACTTCCGGATGTGGTCCCAGACCCCGGTGTACGTCGCCGGGTTGGACCGCGGCGTCCGGCCGATCGGCGACTGGTCGACGTGGATCACCTTGTCGACCAGGTCCATGCCGGAGATCTTCGTGTGCCGTCCCGGGACCGCCCGGGCGCCGTAGATCTGCCGCGCGAGCGACGTGTAGAGGATGTCGTTGACCAGCGTCGACTTGCCCGAGCCGGACACCCCGGTGACCGCGACGAACACCCCGAGCGGGATGGTCACGTCGATGTCCTTCAGGTTGTTCTGCCGGGCGCCGTACACCGTGAGCTCGCGGCCCTCGGTGAGCGGACGGCGCACCTCCGGGATCGGGATCTCGCGGCGGCCGGAGACGTAGGCACCGGTGATCGAGTCCGGGTGGTTGCGCAGGTCCTCGACCGTGCCGGACACGACGACCTGGCCGCCGTGCTCACCGGCGCCGGGGCCGATGTCGACGACCCAGTCGGCGTGGTCGATGGTGTCCTCGTCGTGCTCGACGACGATCAGCGTGTTGCCGAGCTCCTTGAGCCGGACCAGCGTCTCGATCAGCCGCCGGTTGTCCCGCTGGTGCAGACCGATCGACGGCTCGTCGAGCACGTACAGCACGCCGACCAGGCCCGAACCGATCTGCGTCGCCAGCCGGATCCGCTGCGCCTCGCCACCGGACAGCGAACCCGCCGGCCGGCTCAGCGCCAGGTAGTCCAGACCGACGTCGAGCAGGAACCGCAGCCGCTCGCCGATCTCCTTGACCACCCGCTCCGCGATCTGCTTCTCCCGCGGGGACAGCTCCATCTGCACCAGGAAGTCGTGCACCTCGTCGATCGACATCGCACTGATCTCCGCGATGTTCTTCCCACCGAGGGTGACCGCGAGCGAGATCGGCTTCAGCCGCGCGCCGTTGCAAGCCAGGCACGGGACCTCGCGCATGTACTCCTCGAAGCGCTCCCGCCCGGTGTCGCTCGACGCCTCCGCGTGCCGGCGCTCGACGTACGGGATCACGCCTTCGAAGGTCGTGTAGTACGAGCGCTCGCGGCCGTAGCGGTTCTGGTACGAGACGTGGACCTGCTTGTCGTGGCCGGTGAGCAGCGCCTTCTTCGCCTTCGCCGGCAGCTCACCGAACGGCGTGCTGGTCCGGAACTTCAGGTCCTTCGCGAGCGCCTCGAGCAGCCGCTCGAAGTACTGCGAGACGTTCTGCCCGGACCACGGCTGGATCGCGCCCTCGTCGAGCGACTTCGACGGGTCCGGGACCAGGAGCTCCGGGTCGACCTCCATCCGCGTGCCCAGACCGGTGCACACCGGGCAGGCGCCGTACGGCGAGTTGAAGGAGAACGACCGCGGCTCCAGCTCGTCGATGGCGAGCGGGTGGTCATTCGGGCAGGCGAGCTTCTCGGAGAAGCGGCGCTCACGGTGCGCGTCGTCCTCCGGGAGGTCGACGAAGTCCAGCACGACCAGACCGCTGGCCAGGCCGAGCGCGGTCTCCACCGAGTCGGTCAGCCGCTGCTTCGCGGAGCCCTTCACCGCGAGCCGGTCGACGACGACGTCGATGCTGTGCTTCTTCTGCTTGTCGAGCTTCGGCGGCTCGGTGAGCTGGATCGTCTCGCCGTCGACGCGGGCCCGGGAGAACCCCTGACCGGTCAGCTGGCGGAACAGGTCGACGTACTCCCCCTTGCGGCCGCGGACGACCGGGGCGAGCACCTGGAACCGCGTGCCCTCCTCGAGCTCGAGGACCCGGTCGACGATCTGCTGCGGGGTCTGCCGCGCGATCGGCTCGCCGCACTCCGGGCAGTGCGGACGCCCGGCGCGCGCGAACAGCAGCCGGAGGTAGTCGTAGACCTCGGTGATCGTGCCGACGGTCGAACGCGGGTTGCGTGAGGTGGACTTCTGATCGATCGAGACGGCCGGTGACAGCCCCTCGATGAAGTCGACGTCGGGTTTGTCCATCTGCCCGAGGAACTGCCGGGCGTACGCCGAGAGCGACTCGACGTACCGCCGTTGGCCTTCGGCGAAGATCGTGTCGAAGGCCAGGCTGGACTTCCCGGACCCGGACAGGCCGGTGAAGACGATCATGGCGTCCCGCGGCAGGTCGACCGAGACGTCCTTCAGGTTGTGCTCACGCGCTCCGCGCACGATCAGACGGTCAGACACAAGCTCACTCTCAGCCGTTCTCGAGGGGGTATCCGGGTGGTTCTCTCACTGGCCCCGTCATGCTAACGAGGCCCACCGACAAAAACTTCCGCCGCCGGAATCGGTGCCTGCTCCGGGGATCGCCTTCGAAAGTATATTCGATCAACGAAGCGGGTCGGCGCAGGCTACGGGCTGTCCGGTACCCGACATGACGCGCGGCGCCGCAAGTGCAAGGATCGACGGAGTCACCGAGATCCAGGGAGAAGGCAGATGCCCGAGTACCACGGGAACGTCAAGGTCGGCGGACCGGCACAGACACACGAGCTGGCCCGGTTGATGATCACCAAGGTCGCGGTCGGGCCGATGGACAACAACGCCTACCTGCTGCGCTGCCGGCAGACCGACGAGCAGGTCCTGATCGACGCCGCGAACGAGGCAGACACGCTGCTCCGGCTGATCGGCGACGGCGGCCTCGCGCGGGTCGTCACCACGCACCGCCACCAGGACCACTGGGAGGCGCTGGCGGAGGTCGTCGCCCGCACGGGCGCCACCACAGTCGCCGGCCGGTACGACGCCGAGGGCATCCCGGTCCCGACCGACCAGCTCGTCGACGACGGCGACCACATCGCGGTCGGCCAGTGCAGCCTGCGCGTCATCCACCTCGTCGGCCACACCCCCGGCTCGATCGCGCTCCTGTACGACGACCCGGACGGCGCCCCGCACCTGTTCACCGGCGACTCGCTCTTCCCGGGCGGCGTCGGCAACACGCAGGGTGACGCCGAGCGCTTCACGTCCCTCGTCAACGACGTCGAGGCCAAGCTCTTCAACCAGCTCCCCGACGAAACCTGGGTCTACCCCGGCCACGGCTCCGACACCACCCTCGGCACCGACCGCCCCAACATCGCCGAATGGCGCAAGCGCGGCTGGTAGATGTTCGAGTACCACGGGTGGGCCACGCTGCGTGATTCCGAGGACGGGTACGACGGAGCAGCCGACGACCTGACCGACGTGACGTACGACGCGGTGAAGAAGGAGATCGCCGACCTGCGCAACGACCTGCAGGTCGCGGATCTCCGCATCGCCAACGGCTCGGCCCACCTGTGGCTGGCAGGCCTCCGCAATCACCGCCAGCGTGACGTGATCGAAGTGTTCCAGCGGATCGCCGGGATCGCCCCGTGGTCGTACGGGCTGCTGCACGTGTACGACGACGAGGATCAGAACCGCTGGATCACCTGGGTGATGAAACGCGGCAGCGTGACCCCTGAAGCGGACTCCTACCTGTCGCCGCATGTAGGCGTGGTGGAAGACGCAGAGTGACCAGGTTCGCCGTGGATGGCGATGGGTCCTTCATCCACTTGGGGTGATGGAGCGGTGCAGCCGCGGCCTGATGCTGGCCGCAATGATTCATCTGCGGGTCGTCAGTCCACCCGAAATCACCGATGCGGTGGTGCCCGTGCTGCGCGCGGAGCCGACGGTGATGAACCTGGCCGTGTTCCGATCCGCGGTGAGCAAGCCCGACGGGGACGCGGTCCAGTTCGACGTCCAGCAGGCCGCAGCCGACCACGTCATCGAGCGGCTGCGCGAGCTCGGCGTGGAGCAGCACGGGACGATCACGCTCGAGAACATCGACGCCTCGGTCTCAGCGCTCACCGACGATGTCCCGGCAGGTCGACTGCGGTTCCAGCAGTTCGCGCCGGTGTGGGCCGAGGTCGAGGCCCGGATCCGGCTCGGGGGGATCTACCCGCCGAGCTGGTTCGGGTTGCTCGTCATCGCGAGCCTGATCGGTGCCGTCGGGATCCTGACGAACTCGCAGATCCTGATTGTCGGAGCCATGCTCGTCGGGCCGGAGTACGGCGCCATCCTCAGCCTCGCCTTCGGCGTGACCCGCCACGACGCCACCCGGGTCCGGCACGCCGCGGCCGCCCTGGCCGTCGGGTTCGCCCTCGCGGTGATCGCCGCGCTCGCGTTGTCCGCGGTGATCCGCTGGGCGAACCTACAGCCGAAGGCCTACGCGCTCGGAATCCGGCCGGTGTCCGGTCTGATCAACACCCCCAACTGGTTCTCCCTGATCGTCGCCTTGCTGGCCGGGGTGGTGGGCGTTGTCTCAGTCACCGAGGCCAGATCGAGCACGCTGATCGGGGTGTTCATCTCGGTCACGACCATCCCCGCGGCGGCCGACATCGGGGTGTCGCTCGCGTTCGGCAGCGGTAGTGAGGCTTGGGGCGCGACCCTCCAGCTCCTCCTCAACGTCACGGTTCTGACGGCTGTGGCGATCGCCGGACTTCCCGCACAGCGAGCCATTTGGCGACGGGCGACCCGCCGGCGTACCCGACTTGGAGGTTGATGACATGACCGGCACACAACACACCGAACCTGCCCGCGGGCAGATGACCCAGGACGGATTCCGCGCGCTGTACCGGCGGCTGCGGGACGACCGGCCGTGGGGACCTGACGACCGGCGCGGAGCGTTGAACTACCTCACCCCCACCGAGAGGCTCGCCGCCGCCCGCGAGGTCCGGCTCGGCCGTGCGGTGTCGCTGGCCGCACCGATAGAGGGCCGGGTGACGCCGGACAACCCCGACCCCGCGCGGCATCGCATGAAGGGGTTGCCGGCGACACAGACCGAGCACGGCCTCGCGTTCGCCCTCGATCGGATCGAGATGAACATCCACGGGAACGCCGACAGCCACATCGACGCCCTGTGTCACGTGGTCTTCGACGGCGAGATGTACGACGGAGTGCCCGCGGACACCCTCACCGAGGCCGGGGCATCCGAACTGTCCATCGCCACGGCTGCCGACGGAGTCGTCGGTCGCGGCGTGCTGCTCGACGTACCGAAGTCTCGCGGGGTGGATTGGCTGGAGCCGGGCGACCAGGTGACCGTCGACGACCTGCTCGCCGCCGAGCAGCGTGAGGGTGTCCGGGTCGGCCGTGGCGACATCCTGCTGGTCCGGGTCGGCCATCGGCTGCGGCGCCGCGAGCTCGGGCCCTGGGATGTCGCGGCGGCCCGCGCCGGGCTGCACCCGGATGTCATGCCCTTGCTGGCCGAGCGAGAGATCTCTGTGCTGGGAAGCGACGGCAACAACGACACCGCGCCGAGCCTGGCGGAGGGCGTTGACTTCCCGATCCATGTGCTTGCCATCGACGCGCTCGGGATCATGCTGATGGACTACCTCGAGTTCGATGAGCTGGTGCCGGTGTGCGAGGAAGCCGGGCGCTGGTCGTTCCTCTGCGTCATCGCGCCACTCCGGCTACCAACCGGGACCGGATCACCGATCAACCCGATCGCCGTCCTCTGACGACCCGTCTCGTCCTAGGCTGCCGGGGTGACTGGGTTCGCGGAGTATCGGCCAGGGAGTTCGCGGCAGACTATCGGCGCCGCGGTCGTCGTACGGCCGGCAGAGATTGCCGATCTCGACGCCTGCGCCGAGCTGATCGTCTCGCGGACCGGCGGGTCCGCGACCGATCGGCGTGACCGCTTGCTGGCGGATCTGCGGGATCCGCTGAAGTACGTGGCGGTCGCCGTCGTCGACGACGAGATCGTCGCCTATGGCGGAGTGATCCGTCACGACCGCTCCCCCGCGGATCCGCCGACGACCGCTCCGTCCGGCTTCTACCTGATCGGCCTGATCGTCGCGCCCGCGTGGCGGCGGCACGGGATCGGCGATCTGCTGACGCAGGAGCGGATGCGGTGGACCGCCGAGCGCGCCGACGAGATCTACACGTTCGTCAACCTCGCGAACGCGGCGATCCTCGACCTCCACCAGAGGTTCAGGTTCACCGAAGTGACCCGCGACTTCACCTTCCCCAACGCTCCACTGAAACCTGGGACCTGCGTGCTCCTGCGATCCGACCTCAGCGATCGGTGAGTTCGGCCGGGTAGGCGATCACGTCGACCAGTGCGTTGTTGCGGATCGCCGTGATCTCGGTGCGACGGGCGATGGCGTCCTCGAAGAGTTGGCGTTGCAGGGACTGCGCGTCGCGCAGGGGTACGCCGTTCACGGCGAGAACGAGATCGCCTTGGCGCAGGCCCGCGGCGGCTGCCGGGCTGGCCGGGATGACCTCGACGACCCGTAGTGCCGTGCGTTGGTCGAAGCGTTGCACCAGCGCCGGATGCAGCGGAGCGGGCGTGCTGACCAGGCCGAGGTACCCGCGGCGCACTCGCCCGTCGTGCAGGAGCGAGTAGATGATCCGGCGGGTCGTCGGGTTGATCGGTACGGCGAGCCCGAGGCCGATCCCGGCGACCGCGGTGTTGATGCCGATCACGCGCCCGTTGCCGTCGGCAAGCGCACCGCCGGAGTTGCCCGGGTTGAGCGCCGCGTCGGTCTGGATGACGTCCTCGATGATCCGGTTCGCCGACCCGCTCCGTACCGGTAGCGACCGGCCGAGCGCACTCACCACGCCCGCGGTCACGCTGCCCGCCAGGCCGAGCGGGTTGCCGACCGCAACGACCAGGTTCCCGACCTTGAGATGGTCCGCGTCGCCGTACTCCGGCGGGTCCGGGACCTCGCGGTCGGCCCGCAGTACGGCGAGATCCGACAACCGATCGACGCCGACCACGTGCGCCTGCGCCGTCGTACCGTCCGCGAACTCGGCCGACGCCCCGGAACCGTCACCGACGACGTGGGCGTTCGTCAGCAGATGCCCGTCGCCGGTCAGCACCACGCCCGAGCCGGACGAGTCGCCGCGCCGGCTGTGGATCCGCAGGCTCGCGACCCGCGGGATCAAGTGTTCGGCCACGCCCGAGACCACTCGGGAGTAGGCATCCAGAACGTCGTCCCCAGCGATCTCATCAGCCATCTCGCGCCTCCTGAATTACATCATTACACCGCAAGCCAAGCGCGGGCCACGGCGTGAACCGGACCACAATCCTGACCGATCGGTTGAAAACTGGCCGATCGGTCAGTCACGATGCTGTCATGGCAGTCACCACCCCCGCCCGGGAGCGGACCAGGAACGAGATCGTCCGGCAGGCGATGGACCTGTTCCAGGCCGGCGGCTACAACGCGACGTCGCTGCAGGACATCGCGACCGCGGCCGGCTGCTCCAAGGCGACGGTGCTCTACCACTTCAGCGGCAAGCCGGCCGTGCTCGCCGCCGTCCTCGAACCCGCCGCCGCCGACCTGGCGCAACTCGTCGCGGCCGCGGCCGAGCTGCCCCGGCCCGCCGCCCAGGAGCTCGCGATCAAGAGCTTCATCGACCTCGCCGTCGTGCACCGCGGCGTGGTGGACGTGCTGCAGGACATCATCCCGGTGATCGAACAGATGACCGAGGTCGCGCCGCTGGTGGCCGACGGGATGCGACTGACGGAGTACATGGCCGGATCCGACGACCCGCTCGAGCACGACCTGGCGAAGTTCGCGATCAACGGTCTGCTCGGCGAGTGCCGGCACTCCGGTGAACGCACCGACGACGAGCTCCGAAGACTCTGCGACATCGCCCTGCGGAGACTGCTCCGCCGCGCCTGAGCCTGCCCCGAACCCCGCCGCGCCGACGGGCGCTGCACCCCTGCCTGTACGCGGTACCTGACAGCGAATCACGCCGTACCTGACACCCGAAACGGACCCCGATGGCCAACTTCCTGTACCGGCTCGGCCGGTTCTCCTACCAGCGCCGTCGGCTCGTCGCGGCGGTGTGGGCGCTGTTCCTCGTCCTGCTCGGCGTCGGCGCGCTCACGCTGGGCGGCAAGACCGCGAACACGTTCTCGATCCCGGGCACCGAGTCGCAGCGCGCGCTCGACGCGCTCAAGCAGGAGCTGCCGGCCGCCAGCGGCGCGTCCGCCACGGTCGTGGTGAAGGCTCCGGACGGCAAGACGCTCGCCGACCCGACGGTGAAGGCCGCGGTCGGCGCGACGGTCGCCAAGGTCACGAAGGTGCCCGAGGTGATCGCGGCCGTCGACCCGTTCACCAGCAAGGCGATCAGCCCGGACGGTACGACGGGGCTGATCAGCGTCCAGTTCGACAAGCCGGCCGACGAGCTCTCCGCCGAGAGCAGCGACGGGTACGACGGTCTGAGCGGCCTCAGCTCGGGTGACCTCAAGGTCGTTCCGGGTGGCCAGATCAAGGCCGGGATCCCGGAGATCGGGGCGACCGAGGTGATCGGTGTCGCGGTCGCGGCCGTCGTACTCGTCGTCACGTTCGGATCGCTGGTAGCGGCCGGGATGACGCTGGTGACCGCGTTGCTCGGTGTCCTGGCCGGGATGGCCGGATTGTTCATCGTGACCGCGTTCACCGACGTGTCGTCGACGGCGCCGATCCTGGCGTTGATGCTCGGCCTCGCGGTGGGGATCGACTACTCGTTGTTCATCAGCTCGCGGCATCGCTCGCAACTCGCCGAGGGGATGGATCCGGAGGAATCGGTGGCGCGAGCTACCGCGACAGCCGGCTCCGCAGTGTTGTTCGCCGGCGCGACCGTAGTGATCGCCCTGGCTGGGCTGTCGGTGGTCGGCGTGCCGTTCCTGACCGCGATGGGGCTGGCCGCCGCGGCCACCGTACTCACCGCCGTACTCGTAGCGCTGACGTTGCTGCCGGCGCTGCTCGGCTTCGTCGGGAACCGGGTGCTGCCGCGGAAGATCCGGAAGGCGCCGACGACGCACCATCACGCGCGCGGCTTCGGGTTCCGGTGGGGTCAGTTGGTCACCCGGCTCCGGGTGCCGATCGTTGCTGTCGGCATCGTCGGCCTCGGGTTGCTGGCGATCCCGGCGAAGGACATGCAGCTCGCGCTTCCGGACGGAGCCTCGGCGGCGGCCGGGAGCAACCAGCGGGTCGCCTACGACCTGACCGCGGCCGCGTTCGGTCCCGGGGCGAACGGCCCGCTCGTGGTTGTTGTGAAGAGCAACGACGCGGCGACGTCGAACGGGATCGTTCAGCAGGTCCTGGGCAAGGCGCAGGGACTGCCCGATGTGGTCGCCGCACAGCCGGCGGCGGCAAGCCAGGACGGTACGACGCGGTTGCTGCAGGTGATCCCGAAGAGCGGGCCGGCCAGCGAGCAAACGGCTGACCTGGTGAAGAACCTGCGCTCCGCGGTACAGCCGCTCGCCACGGGTGACGCGAGCATCTCGGTGACCGGGAACACCGCGGTCGGGGTCGACGTGTCGAACAAGCTGTCCGACGCGTTGCCGACGTACCTGTTCGTGGTGATCGGGTTGTCGTTCCTGCTGTTGCTGCTGGCGTTCCGGTCCGTGCTGGTGCCGTTGAAGGCGACGCTCGGGTTCGTGCTGACGATCGGCGCAACGTTCGGGATCACGGTCGCGGTGTTCCAGGAAGGGCATCTGGCGAGCTGGGTCGGGCTGGACTCCCCCGGTCCGCTGGTGAGCTTCCTGCCGATCATCATGATGGGCATCCTGTTCGGGCTCGCGATGGACTACGAGGTGTTCATCGTGTCGCGGGTCCGGGAGGAGTTCGTGCACGGCAAGCACGCGAACGACGCCACTATCCAGGGTCTCGGCCACGGCGCCCGCGTGGTCACCGCCGCGGCCCTGATCATGGCGTCCGTCTTCGCCGGCTTCATCCTGGTCGAGGACCCGATCATCAAGGCGATCGGCTTCGGCCTCACCATCGGCGTCCTGATCGACGCCTTCGTCGTCCGGATGACCCTCGTCCCCGCCATCCTCAGCCTCCTCGGAGACCGCGCCTGGTGGTTCCCGAAGTGGCTAGACCGCCTGACTCCCCGAGTAGACATCGAAGGCGAAACCCTTCGGATCGACAAGGAACCGCGAACCGACGAACTCGCGGGCGTACGCTGACGCACGCCACGGGGCATCAGCAGCAGCTGGTGCCCCACCCAACAAACTCGACGCATCACCCACGCGGTACGGCGTGTAGCTCTCCGCCGAAATGCTCACCCGACCGGCGAGGACCGGGCTGGGAATGACGTAGATGCTGCCGTCGCCGAGAACGATGAAGAACAGGTCGATCGAGTCGGGGTCGTAGGGCATCTTGCTCGCGGACTTGTCCAGCACGTACGGACGCCGCCCGATGCCGACGTTCCAGTAGCCGCGCCTGGTCCGGGCTGCACAGGACTTGACCTGCACGCGTTGAACGCCATCTGGCGTGGTTACGAGCAGGTCGTATTCCTGAGGCTCGATCGGCAGCGCAACGGCACATCCCCGCAAGGTGAACCAGGCCATCGCCAGCGGAGCTGCCGAAAAGCGGAGCATCTCGGGCCGGACCGGCTCGTCGAAGACCTCGATCGGTGTTGGCTGCGCCAGTGGTGACTTCAGATGCGTGCAGTCCAGACCCAGCCGGACGGCGTGACCCTTGATCCGGACCCGCTCTGCTCCGTTGTCGACGATACCGAGGCTGACGATCACGTCCGCCCAGCAGCTTGCGCCCGCCACGGCCTCGCGCAGTTGCTGATCAGACCAGCGACGCTGGCCCGTGAAGTGTGACGTGTCCAATGCGAGCCGCGCTGCGTGCCGCCTGATCGATCCGGTGGAGGTGTTTTTCAGCCCGAGTGCACGAGCAACGGCTCTCCACGACGGGCTGCTCTCGACCGCCTCGGACAATTGAGCATCGGTCCAGCTACGTCGGTTCTCGGTGTTCTCCATGAGGGCAAACGTAATGAGGAGCACCGACAGAATCGGTGCCCCTCATGGCGGTCGGGCTGCCGAGATTTGAACTCGGGATCTCGTGTCCCCCAGACACGCGCCCTAACCAAACTAGGCCACAGCCCGCCAGCTCGCTCCGAAGAACGAACCGGGGTAAACCATACCCCATCTGGAGAGCTGCTCTGACCAGGGTCCCGTCAGCGTTTCTTGTTCTTTTGGCGGGCTCGGATTGAGACGTGGACGGGGCTGCCGACGAAGCCGAAGTCCTCGCGGAGGCGGCGCTCGATGAAGCGCTGGTACGACGGCTCGATCTGGCCGGAGGTGAAGATCGCGAAGGTCGGCGGCATCGTGGTGGCCTGGGTGCCGAACAGGATCTTCGGCTGCTTGCCGGAGCGCACCGGGTGCGGGTGCGCGGCGACGAGGCGGCCGAGGAACGCGTTCAGCTGTCCGGTCGGGACGCGGGTCTGCCAGCCCTCAAGCGCCGCCTCGATGCCCGGCACCAGCTTCTCCATGTGCCAGCCGGTGAGCGCGCTGATGTTCACCCGCGGTGCCCAGCGGAACTGCACCAGGTCGCGGTCGATCTCCCGCTCCAGGTAGTAGCGCCGCTCGTCGTCCATCAGGTCCCACTTGTTGTACGCGATCACCAGCGCCTTGCCGGCTTCCTCGACCGCGTTCATGATCCGCAGGTCCTGCTCGGTGATCGACTGCGAGGAGTCGATGACGACGACCACGACCTCGGCGCGCTCGATCGCGGCGTTGGTCCGGAGCGAGGCGTAATACTCGTGGCCCTGGGAGTTCTTCACCTTGCGGCGGATGCCGGCGGTGTCGATGAAGCGCCACTCATGGCCGCCGAGCGTGATCAGCTCGTCGACCGGGTCGACCGTGGTGCCGGCGACGTCGCTGACGACGACCCGGTCCTCCTTGGCCACCTTGTTCAAAAGCGAGGACTTCCCGACGTTCGGCTTGCCGACGATCGCGACCCGGCGCGGTCCGCCGATCTCACCGTCGCGCTCGGCCGGGGCCTCCGGCAACGCCTCGAGGACGGCGTCCAGCATGTCGCCGGTGCCGCGGCCGTGCATCGCGGAGACCGGGAACGGTTCGCCGATCCCGAGACTCCACAGGTTCATCGCTTCGGACTCGATGCGCTGGTCGTCAACCTTGTTCGCCGCGAGCACCACCGGCTTGCCCGACTTCCGCAGTACCCGGACGACGGCCTCGTCGGCGTCGGTGATACCGACCACGGCGTCGACCACGAACAGCACCGCGTCGGCGGCGTTGATCGCGACCTCGGCCTGGGCGGCGACCAGCGCGGCCATCCCGACCGCGTCCGGGTCCCAGCCGCCGGTGTCGACGACGGTGAACTCACGGCCGGCCCAGTTCGCGTCGTAGGAGACGCGGTCCCGGGTGACGCCCGGGGTGTCCTCGACGACCGCCTCACGGCGGCCGATGATCCGGTTGACCAGCGTGGACTTCCCCACGTTCGGCCGGCCGACGATCGCGAGCACGGGCAACGGCCCGGAGTCCTCGCGGTCGTGCGTCGGTAGTTCGATGGGCAGGTCAGTCATCAGGGTCCCTCTGGTCTCGCCAGCCCGGAAGCGGGTGGCCGGTAGATTCCACGGCCGCCCTCACATGGGCGCGCAGAACGTCGCCAATGTGGTCGGCGACCGCTTGTACGTCGGAATGTCTCCTGGGAAAGGGTACGCGGTCGACGGCGAAAGCCTCGCCGTACACCACGTCGATCCGGCTCCCGGACGGTGGATGGCCCTCCACACCGGCGCCCGGCAACCGTGTTCCCATCAGCGCCACCGGCAGGATCGGCGCGCCGGTGACCATCGCCAGGTACGCGATCCCGACCTTGATCCGGCTGAAGTCCCCCGGTCCGCGGGTGCCTTCCGGGTAGATGTTCAGCACCCGCCCGTCGCGGAGCACCTGCAGCGAGCGCCGGACCGCGAGCATGTCGTACGACGACCGGTCGACCGGGATCTGACCGACCCGGCGCAGGAACGTGCCCTGGAATCCCCCGAACACCTCGATCTTGCCGAGCTGGTGCAGCATCCGCGGCGCGACCGCGCCGAGCAGCGGGGCGTCCAGCAGACTCAGGTGGTTCGGCGCCATCAGCAGCGGGCCGGTGAGCGGGAACCGCTCCTCGTGGTGGACGGTCAGGTCGTACTTGCGCAGGAAGTACACCTTGGCCAGCTTCCGCAGCGACAGCGCCAGCCGGTACGGCTGCGGGGACAGATCGTCCGTCCGGGGAAGATCCTTGTGCAGATCCTTGTCTCGGCCGATCTCGGCCGTCATGACTCCCGGCCCCGCGGAACTGTCTCGGCCTCCTTAGCCAGTCGGCTGATCACGTCGACGACCTCTTCCAGGGTCATGTACGTCGAGTCGATGGTGACCGCGCCGTCGGAGGCGATCTGGAACTCGGACACCGTCGAATCGTCGGCGTCGCGCCGGACGATCTGGTCGCGGAGCTCCTCCGCGGTCACGGAGCCGGCCGCCAACTCGGCGCCGCGGCGGGCCATCCGGGCCTCCTGGTCGGCGGTCAGCAGCACCTTCAGCTCGGCGTCGGTCGCGACCACCGTGGCGATGTCGCGGCCCTCGACGACGATCCCGCCGCTCGGCTGCGCGTCGTCGATGATCGCCCGCTGCCGCTGGATCAGCTCCTTGCGGACGTCCAGGTTGGTGGCGATCTTCGAGACCACCTCGCTGATCCGGGGCTCCCGGATCGCGGCCGTGACGTCAATTCCGTCGGCGATCACGAACTGGTGACCCGGGTCGGTGCTGATCTCCAGCCGCAGCTCCCGGGCGCGCCGCGCGACCGCTGCCGTGTCGTCCAGATCCAGCCCGCGCTCGACGGCAGACCACGTCACCGCACGGTACGTCGCTCCGGTGTCCAGGAACCGGAGTCCGAGACGGGTGGCTACTCCGCGGGCGGTGCTCGATTTACCGGAGCCGCTCGGCCCGTCAACAGCGATGATCATGCCCCGAAGATTACCGTCGCGAGGGGACAAACTTAGCGGTGGACCACCCAGCCACGCTCGGTGAGGACGTCGACGAGCTGGTCCACGGAGGCGGGCTTGACCGCCAGTTCGACCTCACCGACGGGACGGCCCGGGCTGTGGTCGATCCGCAGGTCCTCGACGTTGGCGCCGGACTCGGCCGCGTCCGCGAACAGCCGGGCCAGCTGGCCGGGGCGGTCGGGGATCGTGACCAGGACGGTCACCAGGTCGATGTGCGGCGTACCGTGCTTGCCCGGGACGCGGACCGCGCCGGACACGCCCTGGCCGAGGATGGCGGTCAGTTCGTCGCCCGCCTCTTCCTTGCCGAGAGCAACGAGAAGCCGGTCGAGCTCGCCGCGGATCTGTTCCAGCAGGCCGCTGAGCGCGGTCGAGTTCGCGGACACGATCTGGGTCCACAGCGCCGGGTCGCCGGCCGCGATCCGGGTGACGTCGCGGACGCCCTGGCCGGACAGCTCCAGGTGCGACGACGGCGCGTTCGCGAGGGTGCCGGCGGCGAGTGCGGACATCAGGTGCGGCAGATGCGACACCCGGGCGACACCGAGGTCGTGGTCCTCGACGGACATCTCGACGGTCCGGGCGCCGGCTGCTTCGGCCAGTCGCCGGACGAGGTCGACCGCTTCGGGGTCGCTGGTGTCGTGCGGCGTGATCGCCCAGGTCGCGCCGTCGAACAGGTCAGCACGTCCGGCCAGCGGACCGTTCCGTTCGGAGCCGGCCATCGGGTGACTGCCGACGTACCGGCTGAGGTCGCCGGTCAGGCGGCGAGCGTCGGCGAGCGGCTTGGACTTCACGCTGGCCGCATCGGTGACGACCGCGCCCGACCGTTCGGTCTGCACGAGCTGCTCGGCGATCACCGCACCGACGTGATCCGGCGGCACGGCGACCACGACCAGCTGCGGCTCGATGTCGACCCGTCGCGAGCCGGCCCCGATCCGCTCGGCCATCAGCGCGTTGTCCGCGTTCCCGTCGACGAGCTCCACGACCACCCCGAGCCGCGCGAGCGCGAGACCGATCGACGTACCGATCAGCCCGGTGCCGACGACGCGGACCGGGCCGCGGAGCTCACTCACTGGGCGCCGGTCAGGTCTGGACGGAGAGCGACCGCGCCGTGGAGGTAGACGTGCTGGATCTTGTCTCGCGACCGCGGGGTCTCGGTGTGCAGCATCAGCCGGACCACCCGCGGTAGCGCGTGCGGGACCGGGATCTCCTGCATGCACATCAGCGGTACGTCGGTCAGCCCGATCTGCCGCCCCGCGACGGCGGGAAACTCCGACCGCAGGTCCGACGTGACGGTGAACAGGATGCTGATCAGATCCTCGTTCTCCAGATCGTTCGCCTCCAGGACCGCCTTCACCAGCTCCGCGGACCGCTCGAGCAGATGCTCACGCTCGTCCACGTCCAGTTGGGTGGCACCCCGGATCGCCCGTACCGCCACGTCTCGCCTCCTTGGTCGTCTGCCCCAAACCTTAGGCCAATGTAGTCAAAGCGCGGACAGCCGTCTCAGCGGCGTCGACCGTCTGCTCCAGCAGCAGCGCGATCGTCATCGGTCCGACACCGCCTGGAACCGGTGTGATCAGCCGGGCCACCTGCGCCGCTACCTCGAAATGCACGTCGCCGACATTGCCCTCGTTGTAGCCGGCGTCGACCACGACGGCGCCCGGCTTCAGCCAGTCACCACGGACGAAGTTCGGCTTCCCGACCGCGGCGATCAGCACATCGGCGGTCCGCACCAGTTCCGGCAGGTCGCGGGTCCGGGAGTGCGCGTAGGTCACCGTGGCGTTCGATGCCAGCAGCAACATCCCGGCCGGCTTCCCGAGGATCGGGCTGCGACCGATCACCACCGCATGCGCCCCTTCGAGCGGTACGTCGTACGCCTCGAGCAACCGCATGATCCCGCCGGGGGTCGCGGACCGGAATCCCGGGTCGCCGAACGCCATCGCGGCGAACGACCGCATCGTCACGCCGTCGACGTCCTTGCCCGGATCGATCGCCTCGAACGCGGCCCGCTCGTCGATCTGCGCGGGCACCGGGTGCTGCAGCAGGATCCCGTGCACCGCCGTGTCCGCGGAGAGCTTCGCGATCTCGGCGACCAGCTCGTCGGTGGTGGTCTCGGCCGGCAGCACGATGCTCCGGGACGCGATCCCTGCCTTCTTCGACCGGTTCTGCTTCATCCGCACGTACGTCGCCGACGCGGGATCGTCTCCCACCAGGACGGTCGCGAGACACGGCTGCACACCGGTCCGCTCCTGCAACGCGTGGGCCCGCTCGGCCGCCTTGGCCACCATCTCGGCCGCCAGGTCGGTCCCGATCATCAGGTCAGCAGTCATCTGTGCGCACTCCTCTGGGCGTCAGTTCACAAGTGCCCAGGCGCGCGGCGAAGCCGGATGGCAGACCGTTCCCCGGTGGTCGTCCACCTCAGCGCCAGTCGCGGTCCGCCCTCAGGATACCGACCCGGTCGGCCGTCACGCCGCGCGGCTGAGCTCCAGCACCGGAATGGTGCGGACACCAGCGGTACGCCGCTCGTAGTCGGCGAAGCCCGGGTAGCGGCGCGCCTGCTCGGCGTAGATGCGGTCGCGCTCCTCGCCGGTCACTTCACTGACCTTCACGTCGAACGTCTCGGTCCCGATCTCGACGGTGCCGTCGCCGGCGGCGATCAGGTTGCGGTACCAGTCCGGGTTCGTGGGGGCTCCGCCCTTGCTCGCGAACACGTAGACGACGTTCGGGTCGGTCTCGTTCTGCAGGTACATCGTCGGGGCGATGTACTCCTCGCCGCTCTTGCGGCCACGGTGGTGCAGCAGGACCATCGGGGCGCCCTCGAACGGCCCGCCGACCCTGCCTTCGTTCTCCCGGAACTCCGCGATGACGTTCGCGTTCCAGTCGCTCATATCAAGGTCCCTTTCAGAGAAGTCCTGCGTGGTCCAACGCGAGATAGGCGGCATCGATTCCGGTCATGGCACCGGGCATCCGCAATTCGGCACGGAACGCGTCCACGGACAGCTCGACCGGCACGCAGTCCTCCGCTTCGTCCAGCTGCTGCTTCCCGTCGGGACGGCAACCGCGCGCGATCGCGACGTACTTGCGGAACGTCGACGACGCACCGGACCACTGCCAGCCGACCACGTCGAGCGTCTCGCAGGTGTACCCGGTCTCCTCCTCGAGCTCTCGGGCACCGGCGACGGCCACTTCCTCCCCGGGCTCCACCAGGCCACCGGGCAGGTTGGTGACGACGCTGTCCGGGCCGGCGCGGAACATCCGGATCGTGACGATCCGCCCGTCCGGCGTCAGCGGCAGCACGGTCACCCCGGACGCCACCCCGGCCTCCGGACCGAGCACGTCCCACTCGACCTCGCGACCGTCCGGCATCCGGTACGTGCGCAGGCGCACGCTCAGGAAGCGCTGGAAGCCCTTCTCTTCCCCCAGCAACTCCCACGGCGCCGGGTCGGCGGGCCGAGACAACTCAGCCGCCACGGTGTCCGTGACGGCTGAGTTCTCGTGCTGATCCGTCACAGCGGACGGTCGTCGTCGGAGTTGTCCGGCGGAGCCACCGGTACGTCGTCCGACGGCGGCGCGACCGGGGTGTCGTCCCCCTCAGCCGACGTGGTGTCCTCGGCCTTGGCGGACTCGCCGTCCTCCGAGTCCGTGGAGCCGGCCGCGTCCTCAGCCGGCCGGGACTCGGACAGAATCCGCTCGAGGGTCTCCTCGGTCATTCGCTTGAACTTCCGCACCTGGGACCTGCTCCGGTCCAGGACGGCGACCTCGAGCTGGTCCGGGGTCAGCGCCCGGACCTCGGTGCCGTCGTGGCCGAGCGCGTCCACCGCGAGCCGGAGCGCGCCGGCCAGCGAGATGCCGTCGGTGTAGTGCTCGCCGATGTACTCCGCGACCTGGTCGGCCGGACCACCCATCACGGCGTACCCGCGGACGTCCGCGATCGAGCCGTCGTAGGTGAGCCGGTAGATCTGGTCCTCGGCCGTCGAGGAGCCGACCTCGGCGACCAGGATCTCGACCTCGAGCGGCTTCTCACCGCCAGAGGAGAAGATCGCGCCGAGGGTCTGCGCGTACGCGTTGGCCAGCGCCCGGCCGGTGACGTCCCGCCGGTCGTAGGAGTACCCACGCATGTCGGCCAGCCGCACGCCGGCGATCCGCAGGTTCTCGAACTCGTTGTACCGGCCGACGGCCGCGAAGGCCATCCGGTCGTAGATCTCGGCCACCTTGTGCAGGGCGGGCGAGCGGTTCTCCGCGACGAACAGGATGCCGTCGGCATATTGCAGCGCGATCGCGCTGCGGCCCTTGGCGATGCCTTTCCGGGCGAAATCCGCCCGGTCCCGCATCAGCTGCTCGGGCGAGACGTAGAAGGGAACGCTCATCGAATCCTCTGTCAGTTCGGTCGGGGGGACAAGACAGCGTCAGGTCAGGGACGCCGCGGCCGGACCGTCTGGCCGCAGGTGCCGCTGGCTCCAGGCCGCGTCGACGAGCCCCGCGACCTCGTCCTCCGGCAGTCGCCGGTAGCCGTCCGCGGTGACCACGCCGACCACCGGGAAGATCCGCCGGAGCATGTCCGGGCCACCGGTCGCCGAGTCGTCGTCGGCCGCGTCGATCAGGGACTGGATCGTCACCGTCACGCAGTCGATCTCGGACAGGTCCTCGCGGTACAGCTTCTTCAGCGCGCCGCGGGCGAACAGCGAACCCGAGCCGACACTGTGGAAGTGGTGCTCCTCGTAGCGACCGCCGGTGGCGTCGTACGAGAAGATCCGCCCGCCCTTCAGGTCGGCGTCGTAGCCCGCGAACAGCGGCACCACGGCCAGACCCTGCATCGCCATCGCCAGGTTGCCCCGGATCAGCGCGCTCAGCCGGTTGGACTTGCCGTCGAGGCTCAGGGTGGCGCCCTCGAGCTTCTCGTAGTGCTCCAGTTCGACCTGGAACAGCCGGACCATCTCGATCCCGAAACCGGCCGAGCCGGCGAAGGCGACCGCCGAGTACTCGTCGGCCGGGAACACCTTCTCGATGTCACGCTGGGCGATGATGTTGCCCATCGTGGCCCGCCGGTCGCCGGCCATCACCACGCCACCCGGGAAGGTCGCGGCGACGATCGTCGTCCCGTGCGGGACCTGACTGGACAGGTCACCCGCCCCCGGGGACCGCCGTCCGGGCAACAGGTCGGGCGCGTGCCCGGCCAGGAAGTCCATGAACGACGAGCCCCCTGGGGTCAGGAAGGCTTCCGGCAACCGGCCGGAGGCATCGAATGTCATCGAGCGGTTCACTCCCCACCCTTTTGAACGAATCCGCGAACGAACTCCTCGGCGTTCTCCTCGAGGACCTCGTCGATCTCGTCCAGGATCGAGTCCACGTCCTCGTCGAGCCGTTCCTTGCGCTCGGCGACGTCTTCGGACGTCTCGACCTGCTCGACCTCTTCCTCGGTCGAGGAACGCTTCGGCTGCTTGTGCTGCTGACCGCCGTCCTTCGCCATGGCCACCTCCTAGAACCGCTGGGAAGGCCGCCCAAATCGGCCTTCACTAGCGACCCTACCCGGCGCCGCCCCCAGTAATGGTGCGAACCAGGTCACTCGCGGTGTCGCATTGGTCAAGAAGTGCCCCGACGTGCGCTTTCGTGCCCCGCAGCGGGTCCAGCGTCGGGATCCGCTGGAGCGATTCCTTCCCGGGCAGATCGAAGATCACCGAGTCCCAGGAGGCGGCCGCGACCTGCGGCGCGTACTGCTGCATGCAGCGGCCGCGGAAGTAGGCCCGGGTGTCGGTCGGCGGGTGCGCGACGGCCATCCGGATCTCCTCGTCGGTGACGACGCGCTGCATCCGGCCGGACTTCACCAACTTGTAATACAGGCCCTTGTCCGGGCGCAGGTCGGCGTACTGCAGGTCGACGAGGTGCAGCTTCGGGTCGTCCCACTCCAGGCCGTCGCGGTCCCGGTAGGACTGCAGCAGTTTGTACTTCGCGACCCAGTCCAGCTGGTCCGACAACTTCATCGGGTCGGTGGCGAGCTGGTCGAGGATCTGCTCCCATCGGTGCAGCACGTCCTTCGTCTGCCGGTCCGCGTCGTCGCCGTACCTGTCCTCGACGTACTTGCGGGCCTGCTCCAGGTACTCCGTCTGCAATTGGACGGCCGTGAGCTTGCGGCCGTCCTTGAGGGTCAGCAGATGCGTGCAGGACGGGTCGTGGCTGACCTCGTGCAGCGCGGTCACCGGGCGGTCCACACCGAGGTCGTCGGTCAGCCAGCCGTCCTCGATCATCGCCAGCACCAGCGACGTCGTCCCGACCTTCAGGTACGACGAGATCTCGGACAGGTTGGCGTCGCCGATGATCACGTGCAGCCGGCGGTAGCGGTCCGGATTCGCGTGCGGCTCGTCGCGGGTGTTGATGATCGGGCGTTTCAGCGTCGTCTCCAGGCCGACCTCGACCTCGAAGTAGTCCGCCCGCTGGCTGACCTGAAACCCGTGCGTGGCACCGTCCTGGCCGATCCCGACGCGGCCGGCGCCGGTGACCACCTGACGGCTCACGAAGAACGGCGTCAGGTGCCGCACGATCGACGCGAACGGCGTCGACCGGCGCATCAGGTAGTTCTCGTGCGAGCCGTACGACGCGCCCTTGTTGTCGGTGTTGTTCTTGTAGAGGTTCAGCTGCGGAGCCCCGGGGATCAGCCGGGCCTGGCGCGCGCCCTCCATGATCACCAGCTCGCCGGCCTTGTCCCACACCACCGCGTCGCGCGGGTTGGTGGTCTCGGGCGCGGAGTACTCCGGGTGGGCGTGGTCGACGTACAGCCGGGCGCCGTTGGTGAGGATCACGTTCGCCAGGCCGGTCTCCTCGTCGGTGAGCTGGCTGGAGTCCGCCACCTCCCGGCTCAGGTCGAAGCCGCGCGCGTCCCGCAACGGGTGCTCCTCGTCGAAGTCCCATCGGGTCTTGCGCGCGAGCGGCTGCGTCTGCGCGTAGCCGTTCACCACCTGGCTCGAGGTCAGCATCGGGTTCGCCCCGGGCTGGCCCGGCACCGAGATGCCGAACTCGGTCTCGGTACCCATGATCCGCCGAACACTCATGGAGTTGAGCCTACGCGGTACCGACGACCAAAGGGGTTGCTGTGTCCACAGGGTTACCTGTGAAAATGCTCCGGTGGACGAACTCGTGGCGATTCTTGACGACGACAACCGGGTCACCGGGACGGCACCACGATCCGTGATGCGGCGTGACAACCTGCGGCACGCGGCCACCGGCGTCCTCGTCCGGAACCCGGCCGGCGACATCTACGTGCACCGCCGGACGCCGACCAAGGACGTGTACCCGGGCCGGTACGACTTCGCCGCCGGTGGGGTCGTGGCGGCCGGCGAGGAGCCCTTCCACGCCGTCGTACGGGAGCTGGACGAGGAGCTCGGGATCTCCGGGGTGGAGCTGATCCGGTTGCCCGAGGGTGACTACGCCGACGACAACACGACGTACCACGCCTACCTGTACGCCTGCGTCTGGGACGGCGCGATCAAGCACCAGCCCGAGGAAGTCGCGTGGGGCGCGTGGCTCTCCCCCGCCGAGCTCGTCGCCAAGCTCGATGGCTCGGAGTGGTCGTTCATGCCCGATGCTGTCGCACTGCTCGGCCCGTACGTCCGCAGCCTGCTGTGATCCTTGTCGAGGGCTGGGACAGCCGTGCGTGGATCGATGGCCCCTGGATCCACCGGTCGCCGCGGCGGCCGGAAGTGCGCCCCCGGCTGCTCGCCGAGACCACGCTCCTTCCCTGGCTCGCCCCGCAGTTGCCACTGCCCGTCCCGCTGCCCGAGCTGACGGAGGACGGCGTACGGCATCTGCTGTTGCCCGGCGAACCGCTCTCTGCGGACAGCCTGGAAATTGGGCGGAAACTGGGCGCGTTCCTCAAGGCCTTGCACGCTGTTGACCCGTCAGAAGCCGTTGCGTACGGCGCACTCGACGCCGAGACCGCGACGGCTGCCAAGACGCTCGAATTGGTCGAATTCCGGACGCGGATCGTGCCTTTACTCCCGTCCGAGGTCCGCACCACGGCGAGTGAGCTGCTCGACCGTGTCGCCCGGGTGCGGACGTCCCTGGTCCACTGCGACTTCGGTCCGGACCACATCCTGACGACCGACGGCCGGGTCACCGGGATCATCGACTGGACCGACGCGGTCATCGGAGACCCGGCCCTGGACCTCTGCTGGCCCCTCAACGGCGCCCCGGAAGCCGTCGCCGCCGGCGTCCGTGAGGTCTACCAGCCAACACGCGAGTTGATCGAGCGTTCGAAGGACTGGGCGCGGCTCTCCCCCTGGTACGGCGTCCACCGCGGTCTGCTGCTCGACCTGCCCGGCGACGTCGAGACGGGACTGCCGCAGATCATCGCCGCGCTCTGATGCAACCAGTTGGCCGGCGACCGGTCATTAGCTGCTGTGAAGATCATCCTGACTGACGATACGGAGCCGTCGATGGGATCCGCAGGCGCCGGTGCAGCGAGCGAGCCTGCGCCCGTCGACGGCTCGGACCACGATCTGTGGGAGCGGTTGCGCACCGGGGACCACTTCGCGCTGGGCGAACTGTTCGACCGGTACGCCGACGACGTCCGCGCGTTCGCGTTCCGTCGTACTGCCTCGTGGAGCACCGCGGACGACGTGGTGCAGGCGACGTTCCTGAACACCTGGCGGCGGTTCGAGCGGAACCCACCGGGGCGGCTGACCGCGCCGAGCGCTCGCGGCTGGCTGCTCGTGGTGGCCGGCAACGAGTGCCGGACGCTGGCTCGGACGGCGAACCGCTTGCGGAAGCTGGTGGATCGCCTGCCCGGTCCCGCGCCCGGTGACGACCACGCTCCGGACGTCGCCCGCCGCCTCGACGACGAACTCCGGATGTCCGCGATCCGCCGCGCCGTCGCGAAACTCCCCCGGCACGAACGCGAGACGCTCGAGCTCGTCGTCTGGTCCGGACTGACCACCTCCGAGGCGGCGGAAGCCCTCGGCGTACCGATCGGGACCGTCAAGGCCCGGCTGCACCGCACCCGTCAGCGTTTCCCCGACCTGCTCACCCGGGTCGACCTCACCGAGGAGCTCTCATGAACACCGAACTCGAACCGCCGCGCGTACCGCCGCTGACCGCCGCCGAGCACGCCCGGATGCGCAACCAGCTGATGGAGCGGACCCGGCCCGCCACGCGTCGTCCGGCCCGCCACCGGGTCGCCCCGGTGGTTGGCGTCGCCGCCGTCGCAGCCGTGGTCGCCGGCACGCTCGTCATCACCCAGAAGTCACCGGACCACGCCGGGGTAGCCGGTACGTCGACGCCGGGCGCGGCCCCGACCCTGGCGTACGGCACGACCAAGCCACAGGCCCGCGTCGGCGTCGACCTCGGCCCCGTTCCGCAGGCCCAGTTGGCGAAGGTCGTCAACGGGTGCCAGTTCCCCGATGAGCCAGGCCCTGCTGAGCTCGTCTGGAGCCGTCACGTCCGGGGCATCTCCAAGGACAGCACCACGCTGGTGGGGCTGGCGCGGGACACGAAGGGTGCGACCCCGAAGCCCGTGAACGGCGACGGCGGTCGCAGGCCGGGGGCCGGGGCGGGAGGGGCTCCCGCCCCCTTCAGCCTCGGGTACCGGTACTGCCTCTCACGGACGCCGCCGCTCAGCAAGCTCGGCTCGATCGGCACGGTCGGCAGGGTCGACGACAAGGCATGGCGGGCCGACCCGACCGTGAAGCGCGGTCTGGTGGCGCTCGCCGGGTCGGACGGCGACTTCACGAACGACCTCCACACCTTGCAGGCGTGGCGGATCTACCGAGCGCTGCCCGAGATCGCGAAGGTCGAGGCCCGCTACGTCCTGGACGGTAAGCCCGGCCCGTGGACCAGCGGTGTCGTCGACGGCGGCTTCGCCTACACCGAGGTCCAGGCGACCGGGACGTTCAAGTCCGGCCAGCACCTCAAGACCGAGATCCGGGCGTTCGACGCCAAGGGCCGCCAACTGCTGTTCAACTAGCCACGACGGCGGGCCACGGCGCGGGCGTAGTTGATGCCGACCAGGCCCGCCCAGCAGATCAGGACGCCGAACTTCCCCATCATGTCGGCCGCGATCGCCGTGATCGGGATCGCCGCCACGATCGAGACGATCGCCAGCGCGAGACCACCCGGGTCCGTCTCCCGGCTCGGGTGGCGGCTCACCGGCCGGGCCGGTACGGGTTCCGGCAGCAGGCCGGCGCGGCGCTGGGCGTCGCGCTGGTCGAGCTTGTCCAGGAAGCTGTCGATGACCTCGGACTCGTACTCCGGCCCGAGCTCCTGCCGTGCCGCCACCGCGGCCCGCAGGTCCTTGCGTAGATCGTCCGTCGCCATAGCAGCACGGTAGGCCCGCGAGGACGCCGTACCAATCGGGGAAACCCCCCGACTCAACCGGGGGTTATCTCTACCCCCTGAGGACAGAGAAACGCCCCTGGACCGGCTGGTCCAGGGGCGTTTCGCAGTATGGATGCTTACAGGTACTGACCCGTGTTGGTCGCGGTGTCGATCGACCGGCCGGGCTCGGTGCCCTGCTTGCCGGAGATGAGCGTCCGGATGTAGACGATCCGCTCGCCCTTCTTGCCGGAGATCCGGGCCCAGTCGTCCGGGTTCGTGGTGTTCGGCAGGTCCTCGTTCTCCTTGAACTCGTCCACGCAGGCCTGCAGCAGGTGCTGCACCCGCAGGCCCTTCTGGTTCTCGTCCAGGAACGCCTTGATCGCCATCTTCTTCGCCCGGTCGACGATGTTCTGGATCATCGCGCCCGAGTTGAAGTCCTTGAAGTACAGGACCTCCTTGTCACCGTTGGCGTAGGTGACCTCGAGGAACCGGTTCTCGTCGGCCTCGGTGTACATCCGCTCGACGGTGCGCTGGATCATCCCGTCCACGCAGGCCTGCCGGTCGCCACCGAACTCGCTCAGGTCGTCGGTGTGCAGCGGCAGTCCGCTGGTCAGGTACTTCGAGAAGATGTCCCGGGCCGCCTCGGCGTCCGGGCGCTCGATCTTGATCTTCACGTCCAGCCGGCCGGGCCGCAGGATCGCCGGGTCGATCATGTCCTCACGGTTCGAGGCACCGATCACGAGGACGTTCTCCAGGCCCTCGACACCGTCGATCTCGCTGAGCAGCTGCGGGACGATGGTGTTCTCGACGTCGGAGGAGACACCGGAACCGCGGGTGCGGAACAGCGAGTCCATCTCGTCGAAGAACACGATCACCGGCATTCCCTCGGACGCCTTCTCGCGCGCCCGCTGGAAGACCAGGCGGATGTGCCGCTCGGTCTCACCGACGTACTTGTTCAGCAGCTCCGGGCCCTTGATGTTCAGGAAGAACGACTTCTGCTCGGCGACACCGGTGCGCTCGGCGACCTTCTTGGCCAGCGAGTTCGCCACCGCCTTCGCGATCAGCGTCTTCCCGCAGCCGGGCGGCCCGTAGAGCAGCACGCCCTTCGGCGGCTTGAGCTCGTGCTCCAGGAACAGGTCCTTGTGCAGGTACGGCAGCTCGACCGCGTCCCGGATCTGCTCGATCTGGCCGGCCAGGCCACCGATCTGGGTGTAGTCGATGTCCGGGACCTCTTCGAGCACCAGCTCCTCGACCTCGGACTTCGGGATCTTCTCGTAGACGTACCCGGAGCGGGGCTCCAGCAGCAACGAGTCGCCCGACCGCAGCGGCACGTCGAGCAGCGGCGACGCGAGCCGCACCACCCGCTCCTCGTCCGCCTGCGCGATGACCAGGGCCCGCTCACCGTCGGCGAGCAGTTCCTTGAGCATCACCACGTCGCCGACGACCTCGAACTCGCAGGCCTCGACCACGTTGAGTGCTTCGTTCAGCATCAGTTCCTGGCCGAGCCGCAGCGCGTCCAGGTCCACCGACGGGCTCGCCGCGACCCGGAGCTTCCGGCCGCCGGTGAACACGTCCAGCGTGTCGTCTTCATTGCGTCCGAGGAAGGTGCCGAATCCGGACGGCGGTTGCGCCAGCCGGTCGACTTCCTCCTTCAGGGCGATGATCTTCTCTCGCGCCTCCCGCAGCGTGTCGGCCAGCCGCTCGTTCTGAGCGGTGACACTCGCCAAGGAGGCCTGGGTTTCGGACAGTCTGCTCTCGAGCGACCGGCTGTCCGCCGGGTGCTCGAGCAGCCGACGTCGCAACGCCGCGACTTCGGCTTCCAGGTACCGGACCTGGTTACGCAGTTCTGCCGCGGTAGGGCTCTCGTCTCCAGCCACGATCATCACCTCACCATGTGGGGCTCGACCCTATGGACCTTACCCAGAAAAGCTCGCCGGGCAAGCTGTATCCCATCACGTGTCGGTTGCGGATGAACCAGTTGCCTTCGGCATGTCGCCCGACGAATCCGCAGGGGCTTCCGCACGACGGGGCCCGAGGTAATCGTCGCCGTACGCACCAGGCGCGGGGCGCCGCTTCTTCCGGGGTGCCTGCTCCCCGTGCGCCATCCGTCGCGCGGTGACCAGGAAGGCGGTGTGACCTTGCATCCGGTGTCCCGGACGAACCGCAAGGCCTTCTACGTGCCAGTCTCGCACGAGTGACTCCCACGCGCGCGGCTCGGTGAACTCGCCGTGCGCCCGCAGTGTCTCCACGACCCGGCTCAGCTGCGTCGTGGTGGCGACGTACGCGCAGAACACCCCACCCGGGGACAGGGCCTCGGCGCAGACGTCGATGCACTCCCACGGGGCCAGCATGTCCAGGACGACGCGGTCCACATCCTGCTCGTTCAGCTTCTCGACCAGGTCGCCGACCTCGAGCCGCCAGGCCGGGTGCTCGGCTCCGAAGAAACCGGTGACGTTCTTGCGCGCGACCTCGGCGAAGTCCTCGCGGCGCTCGAACGAGATCACCTGCCCCTGGATCCCGACCGCACGCAGCAACGCGGTGGTCAGCGCGCCGGAGCCGGCGCCGGCCTCGACCACCTTCGCGCCCGGAAAGATGTCGGCCATCGTGACGATCTGCGCGGTGTCCTTCGGGTAGATCACCGCCGCGCCGCGCGGCATCGAGACCGAGTAGTCGGCCATCAGCGGGCGCAGCGCGAGGTACTCGACGTTGCCCTTGGAGCGGATCGTGACCGCGTCCGGGCCGTCGATCAGTTCGTCGTGCGCGATCCCGCCCTTGGTGGTGTGGAAGATCTTCCCGCGCTCCAGCTTCACCGAGTGCCGGCGGCCCTTGGAGTCCTGCAGGGTGATCCACTCGCCCTCCTGCAAGGGGCCGTGGTGCACCCCGGAGAACGCCTGGTCAGGAAAGTCACGCAAGTCAGCCATAAGGCGCTCACCTTAACTTTCGGTCACCGGAACCGAGTAATCAGCCGGACCGGAACGCGCGTTCCACGTCCGCGGTCGCGAGCACGCCGTACACCGTGCCGTTCGCGTCCAGGACGAGGTACTCCGAGGCAGGGTGCTGGCGGAGCGTGGCGAGGATCTCCTCGCCGGTGTCGTTCACGCCGATGATGTGGCCCGCGCCGATCCGCGTCGAGACCTCGCTGACCGTGGTCCACGGGCGCTGGTTCGGCGCGACCGCGGCGACCGCGGACTCCGACACCAGCGCGTGCGGGCTGCCGTCGCCGTCGATCACCACGACCGCGCCGGCCTGGGCCTCCCCGGCCATCCGGACCGCCTCGGAGATCGGTGTCCCGGAATGTACGGCGACGGCGCGGCGGGCCAGCGTCCGCACCTGGAGCGTGGGCAGCTTGCTGCGCAACCGGGCCTGCATCAGCGATGCGGTCGAGCCGCTCCACAGGAAGAAGCCGACCAGCAGCGCGATCACGAAGTCGATCATCGACGGCTGCCAGCCCCAGAGCTGCTCGAACAGGACCGGCGCGGCCAGCACCGAGATCGCCAGCAGCCGGCCCGCCCAGGCCGCCACCACGGTGCCGGTGTGCATGTTGCCGGTGAGCTTCCAGACGATCGCGCGCAGCACCCAGCCGCCGTCGAGCGGCAGGCCGGGCAGTAGGTTCGTGACGCCGACGATCAGGTTCGCGATGCCGAGCTCCAGGAGGGCGACGTACCCGACGCCCTCGTCGAAGGCGCGGGAGCCGAGGTACGCGAGGCCGCCGACGATCAGGGATGCGATCGGGCCGACCACCGAGACGGCGAATTCCTCGAGTGGTGACTTCCGCTCACCCTCGATGTGCGTACCGGCCGCGAAGAAGCCGAGGTTGATCTCCGAGACGCCGATCCCGAACTTCAGCGCCATCAGCGCGTGCGCCAGCTCGTGGACCAGGATCGACAGCGTGAAGGCGACCACGAAGGCGAACGCCGCGAGGTAGCGCCAGCCGCCGAGCTCGGGGAACTGGCGGCCGATGATCGCCGCGAAGCCGAGCGCCAGCAGCATCGCCACCGGCAGCCAGGTGAAGCGCATCGTCAGCCGGATCCCGCGGACACGACCGAGCACCCAGGTACCGGGCGGTGGTGGACCGGCCGGCTGGGCGGAGTTCTGGGAGTCGCGAGAATCTGGCATCAAGCCAACGCTACTGGTCTCGTGGTAACTCCGTGCTACGCACCCACCGTGAGCCGGGCGGCAAACCTCCTGGATGCTGTTTTCCACAGGGTCGGGGTGGGCGCGCGCGAACTGTCGGTCGTTGTGCCTAGGGTTTGGGGCATGAGCGTCGCAGCCGCAGTCGATCCGCACCAGCATCCGCGGGGTGCCCTGTCGCCCTCCCGAGCGGCGGACTTCATGAGCTGCCCGTTGAAGTACCGGTTCCGCGTCGTCGACCGGCTGCCCGAGAAGCCGTCGCCGGCGGCCGTCCGCGGGACGGTGGTGCACGCGGTGCTCGAGCGTTTGTACGACCTTCCGCGCGGGCAGCGGACGCTCGAGCAGGCCGCCGAGATGCTGGAGCCGCAATGGCAGCGGGTGCTCGAGGAGGAGCCCGAGGTCGCGCAGCTGTTCGCCGAGGACGCGAGCGGCGAGGAGCTGGCCAAGTGGCTCGCCGAGGCCCACCAACTGCTCGGCAAGTACTTCACCCTCGAGGACCCGAACGCCCTGGAGCCCGCCGAGCGCGAGCTGTACGTCGAGACCGCGCTCGACTCCGGTCTGGTACTGCGCGGCTACGTCGACCGCCTCGACGTCGCGCCGACCGGTGAGATCCGGGTCGTCGACTACAAGACCGGCCGTTCGCCGTCGGAGTTCTTCGAGGCGAAGGCGCTGTTCCAGATGAAGTTCTACGCGCTGGTGCTGTGGAAGCTCCGCGGCGTGGTGCCCGCGATGCTCCAGCTGGTCTATCTGGGCAACGGCGAGATCGTCCGCTACGTCCCCGACGAGGCCGACCTGCGCGCCTGCGAGCGCAAGGTGTCCGCGCTCTGGATCGCGATCACCCGCGCGCTGGACTCCGGCGACTGGCGGCCGAGCCCGGGCCCGCTGTGCGACTGGTGCGACCACAAGGCGATCTGCCCGGCCTGGGGCGGCACTCCCCCGCCGCTGCCGACCCGCTCCGTCGAGGAGGTCGCAGCCGAGTCCGCCGGCATCGACCTGATCACGGTCGACGGCTGAGCGACGACCACCAGTCGGCCGAGGAACCCTCGGTCGATAGGTTTCGTCGCATGAGTGTGGGTGACGCTGCGGTCCAGGCGGTCGGGTTGTGGAAGCGGTACGGCGGTGGGCAGACGCAGGTCGACGCGCTCGCCGACGTGAGCGCGGATTTCGGGCGCGGCCGGTTCACCGCGATCATGGGCCCGTCCGGCTCCGGGAAGTCGACGTTGCTGCATTGTCTCGCGGGGCTCGACAAGCCGACGCTCGGGCAGGTGCTGCTCGGCGACGTCGACCTGACCAAGCTGCCCGAGAAGCAGCTCACGCACCTGCGCCGCGACCGGATCGGCTTCGTGTTCCAGGCGTTCAACCTGGTCCCGACGCTGACGGCGCTGGAGAACATCACGCTCCCTCTCGACCTGGCCGGCCGCAAGCCGGACCAGGAGTGGCTGACCACGGTCATCGACTCGATCGGCCTCAGCGACCGCCTCGGTCACAAGCCGTCGGAGCTGTCCGGCGGTCAGCAACAGCGGGTCGCCTGCGCCCGTGCGTTGGTCTCCCGACCTGATGTGGTGTTCGCCGACGAGCCGACCGGCAACCTGGACTCCCGCTCCTCCGGTGACGTCCTCGACTTCCTGCACCGCTCGGTTCGGGACTTCCAGCAGACGGTCGTGATGGTGACCCACGATCCGAGCGCGGCGTCGTACGCCGACCGGGTGCTGTTCCTCGCCGACGGCACGCTGCAGTCGGAACTGATCGACCCGACCGCCGAGTCGGTGCTCGACACGATGAAGCGGCTCGACGCGGCCCCGGCCGACGACCTGGCCGGCTGATGTTCAAGCTCGGTCTGCGCTCGGTCCTCGCGCACCGGCTGCGGTTCGTGCTGTGCACGATCGCCGTGACGCTCGGCGTCGCGTTCGCCGGCGGTGCGATGGTCTTCACCGACACGCTCTCCACCGCCCTGAAGAAGAACTTCGCGGTGAGTACGGCGGACATCACCGTCACGCCGTCCACTCCGATCGAGGCAGGTGCCGGCCAGCCGGCGACGTTCCAGTCCGATGTCGCCGATCGCATCCGCACCGTCCCCGGAGTCGCCGACGCCACGCCGCAACTGTTGATCAGCGACGTCGAGATCCTCGGCCCGGACGGCAAGCCCCTGCAGAACTTCGGACTGACGAGCTTCGGTGCTTCCTGGCCCCGCGACAGCGCGACCGCTCCCTTCAAGCTGGTCGACGGCATCGCCCCGTCCGGCCGCGGCCAGCTCGCGCTCGACGAGTCCACCGCCAGCCGCGCGGGCTACGACCTCGGCGACCAGGTCAAGATCGTCACTCCGACCCGGTCCGTCACGGCGGCGCTGACGGCAACCACCACGCCGGCGGCCGCGGGCGTTGCGGCCGGGGCGCCGCTGGTCACCTTCGACGGCGCGACGGCCCAGTTCCTGCTGCTCGGCAAACCGGGTTGGACGTCGATCACCGTCGCGGTCCAGCCGGGCTCCGACCCGGACACGGTCAGCAAGGCGATCGCCCAGACCGTCGGCGACTCCGTCAAGGTCCGTACGGCGAAGCAGGTCACCGCCGACGGTGAGCACGACCTCGACACCACGTTCGGCGGTTTCAGCACGGTCCTGGTGGTGTTCGCCTTCCTCGCGCTGTTCGTCGGCACGTTCCTGATCGTCAACACGTTCGCGATGGTGGTCGCGCAGCGCTCCCGCGAGCTCGCGATGCTGCGCGCGATCGGCGCGTCCCGCGGCCAGGTCACCGGCACGGTAGTTGCCGAGAGCGTGGTGATCGGTGCCGTCGGCGCCACCCTCGGTCTGCTGGTCGGGATCGGCGTCGCCTTCGGAATCAGGTTCGTCTACGAGCGCCTCGACCTGCGGATCCCGACCGCGGCACTGCAGGTGAAGCCGACGACGATCATCGTCTGCTACCTGATCGGCATCGGCGTGACTGTCGCCGCCGCGGCCCCCGCCGCCCGCCGGGCCGGCAAGCTGCCACCGATCGCCGCGATGCGCGACGACGTCGGCGCCCCGGAACGCTCGCTGCTCGTCCGCCTGCTGATCGGCGGCTTCGTGCTGCTGATGGCCGTCATGTTGTACGCGGTCGGTCTCGGCGCCGGCGGCCTGCCCGGCGCGGTCCTGATCATGCTCGCGGCCGGCACCGCGGTGATCAGCATCGTGATGCTCAGCCCGCTGCTCAGCCGGTACGTCGTCCGCGCGCTGATGTACCCGTTCGGCCGCAAGGCACCGGTCACCCTCGGCCGCCGCAACGCCGAACGCAACCCCCGCCGGACCTCGGCGACCGCGTCCGCGCTGATGATCTCGGTCTCGCTGATCTGCGGCCTGATGGTGATCACCGCGTCGGCCAAGGCCTCGATCAGCCAGAGCATCGCCGACGCGCTCGGCACGTCCGAGCTGCTGATCACCTCCGACGGCACGCCGACCTTCAGTTCGCAGATCGGCGACCGGACGGCGAAGGTCGCCGGCGTCCAGTCGGTGCACCGCGTCCGGCAGGACTCCGGCCAGATCGGCAAGACGAACGTCCCGGTCACCGGTGTCAGCGACGGCACTCTGGACGGCCCGATCACCACCACGTTCGACGCCGGCTCCGCGGCCGCGCTCGGCTCCGGCCAGGCGCTCCTGCCCCGGAACCTGGCGAAGACACTCGACCTGACCGTCGGCAAGACGTTCGACCTGACCACCACGACCGGCAAACACCGCCTGACCGTCGGCGGCATCATCGCCCCGAACCGGCAGCTCAACGCGGTCGTCGTCGCGCTCCCGACGTACGCCACCATCGGCGACTCCGCCAGCGACACCCTGCTGTACGTCGACGTTGCCCAGGGCAAGCAGGTCGGCGAGGTCCGGGCCGGCGTCCTCGACGCGCTGACCAAGGACTACCCGTCGATCCAGGTCCGCGACCAGCAGGCGTACGCCGCGAGCGCCCGCGAACCCGTGAACGGTGTGCTGGCCGCGGTCGGGTTCCTGCTCGCGATGGCGATCCTGATCGCGCTGCTCGGCATCGTGAACACCCTCGCACTCGGCGTGGTCGAGCGGACCCGTGAGATCGGCCTGCTGCGGGCGATCGGGATGGACCGGCCGCAGCTCAGCTGGATGCTGCGGGTGGAGTCGATCGCGATCACGTCGCTCGGTTCACTGCTGGGGCTTGTGATCGGCGTCCTGTTCGCGTCCGCGATCCAGTCCGCGATGGTCGACAACGGTCTGGCGGTGCGCGACATCCCGGTGCTGCAACTGGCGTGCGCGGTCGGCGCCGCGATGCTGTTCGGCGTACTGGCTGCGGTCTGGCCGTCACGGCGCGCAGCCCGTTTCGATGTGCTGCGGGCGATCGCCTCGGAGTGACTCCTGAGGTGGAGCCAGACCAGTGATTCACAGGTAGCCTGCCGGTGTGCCGGGGACTGTGCAGTCGATCGAGCGGGCCGCGGCGGTGCTGCGACTGCTCGCCGCCGCGCCCGACGGGCTGGGGGTCGCCGACCTGGGTAATGCGCTCGGGCTGGCGAAGACGACCGTGCACGGCATCCTCCGCACCCTGCACCAGGTCGGCTTCGTCGAGCAGGACCACAGCGGCGCGCACTATCACCTCAGCGACGCGTTCGGCCGCCTCGGCGAGAGCTATCTGGACCCGAACGAGCTCCGCAGCCGCGCGATCAACTGGGCCGACTCACTCGCGTCCCGCAGCGGCGAGGTGGCGCGCGTCGGCCGCCTGGTCGACGGCGTCGTGGTCGTCGTCCACCACGTTTTCCGCCCCGACGACAGCGACCAGAACCTCGACGTCGGTACGACGCTTCCGCCGCATGCCACCGCCTTGGGCAAGGCCGTGCTGGCCTACGACACCAGCGGTGCCGCGCGACCGCGGACCCTGGAGGCGTTCACCACGCGGACGATCACCGATCCGGCCCGGCTGGCCGAGGAACTCGCGACGGTCCGGGCGCGTGGCTGGGCCAGCGAGTTCGAGGAGCACACGGTCGAGCTGGCGAGTATCGCGGCGCCGATCCGCGGCCTGGGCGGCCTGGTCGTCGGCGCGGTCGGGCTGGCCGGACGAGTGGAGCGGATCTGTGACAGCAAGCTCCGGCACCGGGCGGATCTGGTGACCATGGTTCGGGCGACGGCGGAGGCCATCGGGCGTGACCTCCGGGAGGACACTTGAGGCAGGGACCACCGGCACGTTCTGGGGGCACAGACCGGCGGCTGATCGGGGGGTGGGGAAATGGCTGAGCAGTACGTGGCCGCAGTGGACCAGGGGACGAACTCGACCCGCTGCATTCTGTTCGACCGGCGCGGGCGGCTGGTCTCGGTCGCCCAACGGGAACACCATCAGTTGTTCCCGCGACCGGGCTGGGTCGAGCACGACGCCGGGGAGATCTGGAACAACGTCACCCGGGTGGTACCGGCGGCAATCCGGCAGATCGGGGCGATGCCGTCCCAGATCGTAGCCATCGGCATCGCCAACCAGCGGGAGACGAGTCTGCTCTGGGACCGGTTTACCGGGCAGCCGATCGGTCACGCGGTGGTCTGGCAGGACACCCGGACCGACCGCCTGGTCACCGAACTTGCGGGCGACCAGGGCCCGGACCGGTACTCCGAGCTGTGCGGTCTGCCGTTGACGACGTACTTCTCGGCACCGCGGATCCACTGGATGCTCGACCACACGCCCGGTCTGCGACAGCGCGCCGAGCGTGGCGAGATCCTGTTCGGCACGATGGAGTCCTGGCTGATCTGGAACTTCACCGGCGGTGCGTCCGGCGGGCTGCACGCCACGGACGTGACGAACGCGAGCCGGACGATGCTGATGAACATCGAGACGCTCGAGTGGGACGACCGGTTGCTGGCGGCCTTCGACCTGCCACGCGCGATGCTGCCGGAGATCCGTTCGTCGTCCGGGGTGTTCGCAACCGCGACCGAAGTGCTGCCCGGGGTGCGGATCGGCGCCGCGCTCGGCGACCAGCAGGCCGCGCTGTTCGGCCAGACCTGCTTCAGCGCCGGTGAGGCGAAGTGCACGTACGGCACGGGGTCGTTCCTGCTGATGAACACCGGTCCGGAGATCGTCCGGTCCAAGCACGGCATGCTCACGACCGTCGCGTACCGCATCGGTGACCACCCGGCGTCGTACGCGCTGGAAGGTGCGATGGCGGTGACCGGGTCGCTGGTGCAGTGGTTCCGGGACGGGCTGGGGATGATCCACACCGCGGCCGAGATCGAGACGCTCGCGCGGACCGTCGACGACAACGGCGGCGCGTACATCGTGCCCGCGTTCTCCGGGCTGTTCGCGCCGCATTGGCGCAGCGAGGCGCGCGGCGTGATCGCGGGGCTCACGGCCTACATCACCAAGGGGCACCTGGCCCGGGCGGTGCTGGAGGCGACCGGGTTCCAGACCCTGGAGGTGGTCGACGCGATGAACGCGGACTCCGGGATCGAGCTGACGTCGTTGAAGGTCGACGGCGGGATGACGGCGAACAACCTGCTGATGCAGTTCCTCGCCGATCTCCTCGACGTCCGCGTCGTCCGCCCGATGGTGACCGAGACGGTCTCCCTCGGCGCCGCGTACGCCGCTGGTCTCGCGGTCGGGTACTGGCCCGATCTCGAGGGGCTGCGCAGCAACTGGCACCGCGCCGGCCAATGGGTCCCGCACATGGACCCGGCCCGCCGCGCCACGGAGTACACGAACTGGCAGTCCGCCGTCCAGCGCACCTTCAACTGGATCCGCCCCGAAGACCACGAGCTCTAGCAAGCCTTTCGGGGGAGCGCGAAGAGCGGTAGCCGTGATGGGGCTGTCAAACGCTTGATACGTGTGCTGCTTAGCGTCCTGAGTCATCAGGTAGGACAACTCGGGAGGAAACAAGCTCATGTTGACCGCAGGCAGGATTCTCGCCGCCGCCGCACTGGGGCTGAGCAGCGCCGCACTCGTTCCGGTCGCCGCGCACGCGGCGCCGCAGGCCGGATTGGTGATCACGCACATCAAGTGCAACGAGCAGGAGGACAACACCGGCGCGGACGACGCGTACCTGGTTGTCGACGGCAGCACCATCTGGGGGCCGGTGCAGATGACCACCGGGGACAGCAAGGACATCCAGCGGGTCGCCGTCCCGCAGGGCAAGGTGCTGACCCTGATGGAGGGCGACTTCCCCGATGACGACGACAACCTCGGCGCCAAGACCGTGAACGGCCCCGGCGACTACACCTTCACCGACGACGGCGCGAACTACGTGGTGACCGTCGCCAACGGCTGACCCCACCGCCCGGGGTCGGTACGGGAGGGCCGGTTGGAGCCGGCCCTCCCGGCCGTCAGATCGGCGAGACGATGTCCGGGGCCTCGAGGCGGACCTTGTCGGCGGACTCGTCGTCGGGCTGGTCCTGGGAGTCGCGCTCGGACTGGACCCGCTTGAGGTAGACCGACACCTCTCGTTCGATGGTCGCCTCGTCCCAGCCGAGGATCGGGGCGATCAGGCGGGCCGCCGCCTCGGCCGCGCCGACGCCACGGTCCCAGGCCTCGATCGAGATCCGGGTCCGCCGGGCCAGGATGTCGTCGAGATGCCGGGCCGCCTCGGCCTTCGCGCCGTACACGATCTCGGCCTTCAGGTAGTCCTGAGTGCCGGGCAACTGCTCGCCCAGCGACGGGTCCTCCGCGACCAACTCGAGGACTTCGTTGACCAGAGCACCGTACCGGTTCAGCAGGTGCTCGATCCGGGCGACGTGCAGGCCGGAGCGCTGCGCGATCAGGTGCCGCTGGTTCCACAGCGCCTGGTACCCGTCCGCGCCGACCAGCGGGATGTTCTTCGTGACACTGCGCGGGACCCGGCCGTCGAGCGCGTCCGCGGCCGCGTCGATCGCGTCCTTGGCCATCACCCGGTACGTCGTGTACTTGCCCCCGGCAACCACCACGAGACCCGGTGCCGCGTGCGCGACCACGTGCTCGCGGGACAGCTTCGACGTACTCTCCGACTCACCGGCCAGCAGCGGCCGCAGACCGGCGTACACGCCCTCGACGTCCTCGCGGGTGAGTGGCGTGGTGAGGACGGCGTTGACGTGGTCGAGCAGGTACTCGATGTCCTTGCTGGTCGCCGCCGGGTGCGCCTTGTCCAGGTGCCAGTCGGTGTCCGTGGTGCCGATCAGCCAGTGCCGGCCCCACGGGATGATGAACAGTACGGACTTCTCGGTCCGCAGGATCATCCCGGTGCTGGACTGGATCCGGTCCTTCGGTACGACGAGGTGGATCCCCTTCGACGCGCGGACGTGGTACTGGCCGCGCTCCCCCACCATCGCCTGGGTGTCGTCGGTCCACACGCCGGTCGAGTTCACGACCTGCTTGGCGCGGACCTCGAACGTGCGCCCGCTCTCCAGGTCCTTCGCCTGGACGCCGGTGACCCGCTCGCCCTGACGCAGGAATCCGGTGACCTTCACCCGGTTCGCCACGTGCGCGCCGTACGACGCCGCGGTACGAGCGAGCTCCATCGTGTGCCGCGCGTCGTCGACCTGCGCGTCGTAGTACTGCAGCGCCCCGACGAGCGCCGACTTCTTCAGCGACGGCACCAGCCGCATCGCCCCGCGGCGCGTCAGGTGCCGGTGCAGCGGCAGTCCGGCGCCGAGGCCGGAGCTGACCGCCATGCCGTCGTACAACGCCACGCCGGCGCCGGCGTAGAACCGCTCCCACCAGCGGTGCTGGAGCGGGTACAGGAACGGCACCGGCTTCACCAGGTGCGGCGCCAGGCGCTGCAGGAGCAGACCGCGCTCCTGCAACGCCTCGTGCACCAGTCGGAAGTCGAGCATCTCCAGGTAGCGCAAACCGCCATGAATCAACTTGCTGGACCTGCTGGAGGTACCGCTCGCGAAGTCGCGCGCCTCGAGCAGTCCGGTGGTCAGACCCCGGGTCGCGGCATCGAGTGCCGAACCAGTGCCGACCACCCCGCCACCGATCACCAGGACGTCCAGTTCCCGTCCGTCGGCCATCGCGTCGATCGCTTCGGCCCGCGCCTGCGGTGACAGAGCCACTACGCCCACTGTGCTGTTCCTTCCGATTCCGTATCTCGTGCTATCTCAGTCGACGTCGACCCAGTCGAGGGTGCGCTGGACGGCCTTCTGCCACCCGGCGTACCCGTGCTGTCGCTGTTCGTCCGTCCACTGCGGTTCCCACCGCTTGTCCTCGTTCCAGTTCTGAACCAGCTCGTCCTTGGTCTTCCAGAAGCCCACGGCGAGCCCGGCGGCGTACGCCGCGCCCAGGGCGGTGGTCTCCGCGACGACCGGCTTGCTCACCGGTACGCCGAGGATGTCCGCCTGCATCTGCATGGCCAGCTCGTTGGCTGTCACACCGCCGTCGACCTTCAGGACGTCGAGCTTCACGCCCGAGTCCTTCTCCATCGCGTCCGCGACGTCCTTGCTCTGGTAGCAGATCGCCTCCAGTGTTGCGCGCGCCAGGTGAGCGTTGGTGTTGAACCGGGACAGTCCGACGATCGCCCCGCGGGCATCGGACCGCCAGTACGGCGCGAACAGGCCGGAGAACGCGGGGACGAAGTACACGCCACCGTTGTCCTCGACCTGCCGGGCCAGCGTCTCGGTCTCGCTCGCACCGGAGATGATGCCGAGCTGGTCCCGCAGCCACTGGACCGCCGACCCGGTCACCGCGATGGATCCCTCCAGCGCGTAGATCGGGGCCTCGTCGCCGAATTTGTAGCACATCGTCGTCAGCAGGCCGGCCTTCGACCGGACCAGCTCGGTACCGGTGTTCAGCAGCATGAAGTTACCGGTGCCGTAGGTGTTCTTCGCCTCGCCCGGGTTGAAGCAGACCTGGCCGACGGTCGCGGCCTGCTGGTCACCGAGGTCACCGGTCAGCGCTACGACGCCACCCAGTGGACCGTTGGCGAGCGTCTCGCCATACATGTTCGGGTCCGAGGACGGACGGATCTCCGGGAGCATCTGCCTTGGGATGTTGAAGAAGCTGATCAGCTCGTCGTCCCAGTCGAGCGTCTCGAGGTTCATCAGCATCGTGCGGCTGGCGTTGGTCACATCCGTGATGTGGACGCCACCCTCCGTACCCCCCGTCAGGTTCCAGAGCAGCCAGGTGTCGGTGTTGCCGAACACCGCGTCCCCGGCCTCCGCGGCCTCGCGGACCCCGTCGACGTTCTCCAGGATCCACTGCACCTTGCCGGCCGAGAAGTACGTCGCCGGCGGCAGACCGGCCTTCTGCCGGATCACGTCACCCTTGCCCTCGCGGTCGAGCGCGGAGGCGATCCGGTCGGTCCGGGTGTCCTGCCAGACGATCGCGTTGTAGTAGGGCCGCCCGGTCTTGCGGTTCCAGACCACGGCGGTCTCGCGCTGGTTGGTGATGCCGAGCGCCGCCAGGTCGCTCGACTGCAGCCCTTGGGCGTTCATCGCGGTCCGGATGACCGCGCTCGTCCGCTCCCAGATCTCCACCGGGTTGTGCTCGACCCAGCCGGCCTGCGGCAGGATCTGCTCGTGCTCCAGCTGGTGGATGCCCACCTCGTTGCCGGAGTGGTCGAAGATCATGAAACGGGTGCTCGTGGTGCCCTGATCGACGGCACCGACGAAGTCAGCCATGGAAAATCCTCTCCTCACAGTGCGCGGTAGTGCGGTGCATCATGCCGACGTCTCCTCCTCGGGTACCGGAACCCGGCCCACCTCTTCGTCCGCGTCGCCGACTGGCAAGTACCGGCCGACGAGCACGTCGTAGAGCAGGGCGCCGATGAGCGCACCGATGATCGGTCCCACGATCGGGACCCAGAAATAGAGATCACCGAACTGATCCTTGAAGGCTTGTCCCCCGTACCCGGTCAGCGCGGAGGCGAGCCGTGGGCCGAAGTCACGCGCGGGGTTGATCGCGTACCCGGCCAGGGTGCCCCAGGCCATCCCGATGCCGACCACCAGCAGGCCGATGATGAACGGGCCCAGGTTCGCGGCCGGTGCGGTGTTGCGCAGGTCGACGATGGCCAGGATGACCAGCATCAGGATCGCCGTACCGATGATCTGGTCCAGGAAACCGCTCCACACGCCCGCCCCGAGCGCGGTGTTGCCGTTGCCCGGGAGGGTGGAGAACACCCCCTGGCTCTTGATCGTCAGTCCGGGGTCGAAGTGGTTCAGGACCTTGGAGTAGTTCCAGCGGACCACCATCGCCGCCGCGAACGCGCCGAGGAACTGGGCCGCGATGTAGGGCAGCACCTTCCGCCACGGGAATCCACGGAAGACCGCCAGGGCGATCGTCACCGCGGGATTGATGTGGCCACCGCTGAGCCGGGCGGACACGTAGACGCCCATGGTGACGCCGATACCCCAGGCCCAGCCGATCGAGTCGTGGTTGCCGATCCCCCCGGCCACCACTTGGGCGACCACCCCGACGCCGAACAGGATCAGGATGAACGTTCCGGCGAACTCCGCCGAACACTCCCCCAGAAGGGTTCTTGGTTTGACCGCTTCGGTCGTAGCCATGCTTGGCCTCCCTTCCACGCCGTGACGACCACGGCTGGCTGGAATGTAGGAGCGTTGGACCGGCGGTACAACGCCCCTCGTTCGACATTGTCGAACGGGGACCGCCGGTGCCTCGGCTGCGACACACGGTGACCACCGGCCCACTCACCGAACGCAGCGGGTCGACCGCCCACAGCGATAGGTTGGGCTCCCACTTCCGAACCCCGCCCGAGGAGCCCCGCCTGTGGCCGTCTCGCCGTACACCTTCAAAGGTGTGCTGGCAGTGCTCGACATCGACGACCGGAGCCGCTCGGCCCTCGAGAAGTTCTTCGGTACGGCGATCTTCGCCGGCGCCGGCGCCGCGACTCTCGTCGGCGGACCGGTGGCGGGACTCACTGCCGCGGCTTGGCTGTCGCTGGTGGACCCGAAGAACGAGGCCGTGAGTCTGCTCGACGCCCTCGTGAACACCGTGTCGAAGCGCTTGCGCGGCAGCCGCGAGAAGGACCAGCTGGACCTGGTCGTGGCCGCGCACACCATCAC
This sequence comes from Kribbella sp. NPDC043289, assembly GCF_056436705.1. Lineage (NCBI taxonomy): Bacteria > Bacillati > Actinomycetota > Actinomycetes > Propionibacteriales > Kribbellaceae > Kribbella > Kribbella sp. NPDC043289. The sequence goes on along the minus strand of NZ_JBWKCB010000001.1, from coordinate 1,144,998 downwards.
GGCCGTCTCGTCGTTCTTCGACGCGCTGCCGCAGGTCACCGGGCCCGCGCACCGCGACCTCACGCTGACGGACCGCGAGCGCAGCCGGCTGATGGAGGTGCCCGGAACAGACCACGCCGACCTGTTCGACGTCGCCGTACCGATGTCGTCGCCGGAGCTCGGGCTGGACGAGAACCTCGAGCGCAACCTGAAGCCGTACTACGAGCGCCTCGCGCGTCGGTGCGTCGACTTCTTCTCCGGTCTGGAGGCGTGGTCTCGCGACCCGGCGCCACCGGCCGGCGTACGGGACGCGATCGTGGTCCGGGCGGTGCAGCTCTACCGGAGCCGGATGCTGGAGCTCAGCCCGTCGGCGCCGTTCGGTCTGTGGGTCACGCTGAACGAGTTCGCCGCGACCCGCGCGGAAGTCCGTGCGCAAGGCGACGTCCAGGCGGCGGCGCTCGGTGAACTCCGGACGATGCTCACGATGGTGATGCCGGGCTCTCCGACCGGCCGGAACTGTTACCGCGAGAAGCTGGCGCTCGCGGCACGCGAAGTACTCGACGAGCCGCTGCTGCGGTCCCGTACCCAGTCGATCGCCTCGCCGACGGTCCGGGACGGGTTCGTCGAGCCGTCCTTCCACCACGCGATCGCGGATGACGCGTCGCAACCCGCGGACGAGGACTGGTGGTCGGCGCAGCCCGAATACTCGTCGCTGGTCGAGTACCTCGCGAGCTATCTCGCCAGTCCGGACGGTGCCCGGCGGCCGCTGCTTCTCCTCGGCCATCCCGGGGCCGGCAAGTCGTTGCTGACCGAGGTGCTGGCGGCGCAGTTGCCGGCCGATGCGTTCGCGGTGGTGCGGGTGCCGCTGCGTTCCGTCAATCCGGACGACGACCTCACGCTGCAGATCAACAAGGAGCTGCAGCGCACGCTCCAGCGGCCCAACGCCGACCTGGACGAGCTACGCCAGGAATGCGGCGCGTGCGAGACGTGCGGCGATCCCGACACGTGTCCGCACCGGTGCCATCTCGTCGTACTGCTCGATGGTTTCGACGAACTCGTCCAAGCGACCGGCGTGACCCAGTCGGCGTACCTGTCGAAGGTCGAGGCCTTCCAGAAACGCGCCCGCACCCTCGGCACCCCCACCTTGGTCATCATCACCTCCCGAACCGTCGTCGCCGACCGCGCCGAGATCGCCCCCGGCACCCCAATGATCAAGCTCCGCGAATTCGACGAGCCCCGCATCGCCCAATGGCTTGCAACCTGGAACGCGGCACACGACAGCATCGCGGGCTTCGCACCGCTCAAGGTCGCCGAGATGACGGCATCGGACGAGATCCGCGAGCTGACCGCTCAGCCGCTACTCCTGCTGATGCTCGCCGTCTACCTCGCCGAGCTGGGCACCAGCGAGCTGGGCAGTGCCGAACTCACCCGGAGCGAGCTCTACCGGCGGATCATGGACCGCTTCATCGCCCGGCAGATCACCGAGAAGTCCGCGCCGGACCGCCCACTGAGCGAACAGGAGCTGCTGCAGCGTCAACTCCGCCGCCAGCTGCAGTACGCCGCGATCGGAATGTTCAACCGCGGGCGTCAGCACATCACGGACAACGAGCTGAACGCCGACCTCTCCGCGCTCGAACCACGCCCCGCTGAGACGGCCTCGGACATCCAACCGCTGACCGCAGGCGACCGCGTACTCGGCGAGTTCATGTTCGTCCACAACGCCCGAGCCGACCGCGAACAGCGCAACGCCTACGAGTTCCTGCACGCAACGTTCGGCGAGTTCCTCGTCTCGGAGCTGGTCCTGGAACTTCTCGTGCAGCTGATGCGCCACCGCGACCTCGAAGCGACCGCGCTCGTCCCACAGTCCAACGGCCTCAACGACGACCTCCTCCGCCGCCTCCTCAGCCACCAGCCCCTCACCACCCGAGCCCCGATCACAACCTTCGTCACCGAACTCTCCAAGGGCCTCCCGGAGTCTCAGCGCCCGTCACTGCTCGCGACGATCGCCGAGCTGCTTCGTCGGGAGCTCACCCGCCCCGACAGCGGCGACCAGCTCTACCACCCGCTCCCCTACGACCCGGTCCGCCGCCGAGCTTGTTACACCGCCAACCTCACCCTGCTCCGCGTCCTGCTGGACGAGAACTCCGTCCCGGTCGAAGAACTCGTCGGCCCGGACGCAGCCGACCGCTGGCGCCCACTGGTCCGGCTCTGGAAAGCAGGACTCGACGGCGCCGGCTGGTTCAGCCTCATGGATTACCTCGGCGTCGAGGACTCGGCCAGCCCCGTTCCGTGGTGGGAGCTGCGGCTGTGCCTGCGCCTCGTGTCCGGGACCGATCCGCAGATCAACGAAGCGGAGCTGCTCGGAGACCTCGCGCACAAGGCCACGCTCAAGATCGGCGACGCCGCTACCCGGGCGGTCGACGAACCCTGGAGCGAGGCGGACGTGGCGGCGATCCACCAGCTCTCGGTGATCTTCTTCGGGAGCACCGGGACGCCGTACTTCGGTCGTCCGCTTCCCTTCGACTACGGGTGGTACCGGTCGCTGCTCAGCGACCTCTCCGGCCGGTCCGAGGTGAACGGCAACGTCAAGCAAGCGATCCTGATGCTGCTCTCCCGGACGAGCGCGGACCTCCCCGTCGAGTACGTCGCCGAACTGCTCGCGCACACCTTTCCCTTGCCCTCGTTCATGCGCTGCGACGTCGAACTGACGGCTGTCGTCGCCTCCCATCCGGTCTTGCTCGACAAGCTGCCCGAGGTCGAGGACACCCTGGTAATGGCAGAACTGGACATCGCGTCGACGGTCGTCGCCATGCTGTGGTGCGCTGAGCGGCGGGCTTCCGGCAGCGAGCGGGACCGGCTCCGTGAGTTCAGGCTGGCTCTCGACCGCCTGCACGCCGACAGTGGCCCGACCGGTTGCGTGGCCCCCTACTTCGCGCCCGAGTTCGCGACCTATCTGCGCGTCGAACAGCCACCGCACTGGACACCCGAGCTGCCGGTTCCACGGATCTTCGAGCGGCTCGACGGACCGATCCTCGCAAGCGTCGCGCCCGAGGATGCGCTATACGTCGCGGAGACCTGGACTGACCACGCGGGTGACTTCGTCACGAACTACTTGGCCAGCCGGAGCGTACCGCTGGATCACGCGGACGATCCGGTCGCCGTGCTGCGGGAGCTTGTGCGGAGCTGAGGGGACGCTGAGAGGGCCCGGAGTTGGCGTGCCAACCAGTTGATGTTGTGTCGCGTCTGGGGGGTGGGTCTACCTGATCTTGGAGGGGCTGAATGAGCGTTTCGCTGCTGAGCGGATGGTTCCCGCTGGTGCTGGATGTCGTGGCTGCCGGGGTGCTGGTGCTGGCCGTGGGGTGGCGGGATCGGCGCTGGCGGTTCCGCGTGCTGCCGTGCATCGCCGGTGGGGCCGCGCTGGTCGCGTTCATCGCGGCGTACCCGGGGGCGCGGTGGACCGGGATCACCGATCCGTTGCCGTTCTCCGTGTGGTTGTGGTTCGGGCTCGCTGTGGCGGCGCTGATCGTGCTCGCCGCGGGCTGGCGGACGGCGCAGTGGTGGCGGCGCGGTACGGCGGTACTCGCAGCGGCGCTCGCCGCGCTGGTGTGCGCCAACGGCGTCAACCAGTTCGTCGGCTACTACCCGACCATCGACTCTGCGGTGAACGACTGGACCAACACGCCGCTGCCGGGTCAGGTATCGATGGCGGGTATCGCTCACGACGCCGGAAGCAAGAAGCTGCCCGCGGCGGGCCGGCTGGTCGCCGTGAACATCCCGGCGACATTCAGCCACTTCCACCACCGCCAGGAGCTCGTCTACCTGCCTCCGGCCTGGTTCGGGGGCGGCCGCCATCGGCCGGCGTTGCCCGTGGTGGAGCTGGTCGGTGGCGAGCGGGGTGGCCCGGGTGACTGGGTGCGACTCGGCAACGCCGTACAGGTGTCCGACGCGTACGCGCACCAGCACCACGGGTGGGCGCCGATCCTGGTGTTCGCGGACGCGACCGCGCGGTTCGACAACGACACCGAGTGCGTGAACGGGCCGCGCGGGAACGCGGCCGACCACCTCGACCAAGACATCCCGCGGTACATCGAGAGAACGTTCGGCGCCGCCAAGGACCCGCGGCAGTGGGCCGTCGCCGGGTTCTCGATGGGCGGCACCTGCTCGCTCGACCTGGTCGTCGAGCACCCGAACGTGTTCGACCACTTCGTCGACATCTCCGGCGACCTCGTGCCGTACACCAGTACACCGGCCGCCAGCCTGCAGGATCTGTACGGCGGGAACGTGGCGCTGGAGAAGGCCAACGAGGCGCTGCTCGTGATGCACGCGCACGGCAAGTACACGAACGTGAAGGGTCTGTTCCTGACCAGCACCGAGGAACTGCGCCACCAGCACGAGGCGGAGGAACTGTCCAAGGCGGCCGCGAAGGTCGGGATCTGGTCCCGCGTGGAGATCTCCCCGGGCACCCACGTCTGGCAGTTCGCCGCGCCCGCTTTCGCGTCGGCCTATCCTTGGCTGGCGAACCAGCTTGCCCTCCCGGTGAGCCCGCACCCTGAGACGAGGCACACGAAACCGGCGTGATCCCCACACTGCGACGGCTGTCCATCGGCCTGCTGCTGATCGTGCTCGTCGCCGCCTTCCACGACGGCGACACGCTCAGCGAGGTCGTACGGCCGCAACCGCCGGGCGCGATCGACGTGGTCGCGCTCGGCGACTCGGTGACGTCAGGGACCAGCTGCAACTGCTCCGGCTTCCCGCAGATGTACGGCGACCTGCTGCACGCCCGGACCGGTCGGAACGTGCACGTCGACAACCTCGGCGTCGGCGGCCTCGACTCCAACGGTCTGCTCCAGACCCTCAACCAGACGAACTCCCCCACCCAGGTGGCCACGGCGCGCGCCTCCGTCGTACTCCTGACGATCGGCGCGAACGACTACGGCGATCACCAGAAGGACGTCACCAGTGGTCAGTGCGACACCGACTGTGTCGCCGACGACTTCGAGCAGCTCACCGTCAACCTCGACCGGATCCTGAACCGGATCCACAGTCTCCGCGACGGCCTTCCGACGACGATCCTGGTCACCGGCTACTGGAACGTGTTCCAGGACGGCGACGTGGCCGCGCGGCAGTACCCGACGAGCGGCCGGGTCGCCAGCGACCAGCTCACCCTCCGCACCAACGCCGCGATCGCCGCCGCGGCGGCCGCGGACGACGCGATGTACGTCGACATCTACACGCCGTTCGAGCACAGCGGGAACATCACGTCGCTGCTCGCCGACGACGGCGACCACCCGAACGCGGCCGGCCACGCCCTGATCGCCAAGATCCTGCTCGCCGCAACACCCAACCCTTTGCCGCCGTCCTCACGTCAGGGAGGGTAGACAGACCAAGGGGGACGAGATGGCCGACCCGACGGCGTTCGCCGAGTTCGCCACCAGCCGGCACGGCGCGCTCTACCGGTACGCCTATCTCCTGGCCGGCGACCGCGGCCTCGCCGAGGACCTCGTCCAGGAGGCGCTGGTCAAGACGTACGTCGGATGGCATCGCCTCCGGGACCCGAACAACGCCGAGGCCTACACCCGCCGCGTGATCACGACGACCGCGATCGGCTGGTGGCGCCGCAAGTCGTGGCGGGCCGAGCAGCCGCACGACGACGTGCCCGATCGTCCGGCTGACGGCGATGACGCGACCGCGCGGGTCTGGTTGTGGCACGAGCTGCAGAAGCTCCCGCCACGGCAGCGAGCGGCGCTGGTACTGCGCTACTACGAGGACCTCACCGAACCGCAGACCGCCGAAATCCTCGGCTGCTCGGTCGGGACCGTGAAGAGCCAGGTTTCCGACGCGCTCAAGAAGCTCCGGACCCGTCTGGGGGCCGACGTCGTGCTGAAGGCAGGGATGACCGAATGACCGAGCTCCTCAGGGACACCCTCGCCGAGCGGGCGCAGGGCGTCGAACCGGCCCCGCTCGACCTGGACGCGATCGTCGCGGCCGGAAACCGCCGGGCCGGCCGACGCCGCGCACTCGGCGTCATCGGCGGCGCGGTCGCGACCGCGGCAGTCGCCGTCAGCGGAGCGACCGCCCTCCGACCCCGCGACACCCGGCCGCAGCCGGCCCGACCGCAGCCGACCCGACCGGCGCCGTTCGCCCAACGCCGGGCGACCTTCGCGCTCGGCAACAAGATCCACTACGGCGACGAGATCATCTCCGTCGGTTCGCACCGGATCGGCGCCTTCGCGCAAACCGACGCCGGCTTCGTCTTCCTGGACGACAGCAACGGCATCCACGTAGCCGACCGCTCCGGCGTCCACGACCTCGGCAAGAGCGCCTGGCGGGTGACCACCGACTTCCACGGCAACCTGGTCGCCTGGGTCGAAAGCTTCAACGACCACTGCGAGTCGGTCGTGTACGACGTCGCCGGCCGCCGCGAGCTCGTCCGCACCGCGATCGGCAACAAGATCCCGCCGAACGCCAGCCTCGCGGTCTCTCCGCGCATCGTCGCGATCGACGGAAGTTCGGCGTACTTCGGAACGCTCGACGGCCTGTACCGCTGGGACATCCCCACGAACAAGGGTGTCCTGATGGCCGACGTGTCCCCCAACGCCGTCCGGACGGTCACCTCGGGACAGCTGGTGTATCAGCAACCGCTCGCCCAGGCCGTCGGCCTCGCGCTCAAGGTCGGTCCTACGCTGACCACCGGAACCAAGACCACGTTCAACGGGCAGCAGGCGTTCCTCTCACCCAACGCGACGTACCTCGTCACCCAACCGGATGACGCCCGGATGGGTATCCAGCCGAGCTGGGCGGGGCTCCAACTGTTCGGCGTGAAGGTCCAGCACACCGGCCAGCTGCCGCGACCGTACTGGACGTTCGTGTTCGGTCAGTGGCTCGACGACACGACGTTCATCGCGGCCGGAGTGCGGTATACAGCTCGGGTGAACGTGGTCGACCTGCTGACGGTGTCCGCCACGACCGGTGCACACACGGTCGTGGCACGCGAGTTCTCCACGTTCACCTTCAGTACGAGCGCACCCCGCCGGACGCCGTTCGCGATGCCGACCGGCGCCCCCATCCTCGACCTGTACTGATCAGCTCTTTGGTCAGCTCTTGGCGGCTGCTTGAGCCGTCTGCTCCTGCTCCGGCGTCGCGTTCTCCGGGAAGTGGCACGCGGTCTGGTGTCCCTCGGACAGCTGGATCAGCGGCGGCTCGACCGTCTTGCAGATCTCCTGCGCCTTCCAGCAGCGGGTGTGGAAACGGCACGCCGGCGGCGGGTTGATCGGGCTCGGGACGTCACCCTGCAGCCGGATCCGCTCCTGCTTGGCCTTACGTTTGGTGTCCGGAACCGGCACGGCCGACAGCAGCGCGACCGTGTACGGGTGCATCGGGTTCTCGTACAGGCTGACCCGGTCGGCGAGCTCGACGATCTTGCCCAGGTACATCACCGCGACCCGGTCCGACACGTGCCGCACGACCGAGAGGTCGTGGGCGATCATCACGTAGGTCAGGTCGAACTCGTCCTGCAGGTCCTCGAGCAGGTTCACCACCTGCGCCTGGATCGACACGTCCAGCGCGGACACCGGCTCGTCGGCCACGATCAGCTTCGGCCGCAGCGCGAGCGTCCGGGCGATCCCGATCCGCTGCCGCTGACCGCCGGAGAACTCGTGCGGGTACCGGTTGTAGTGCTCCGGGCTCAGACCGACCAGCTCGAGCAGCTCCTGCACGGCTCGCTTCACGCCGTGCTCGGTCTTCACGTTCTGCAGCCGGAACGGCGCGCCGACGATCTTGCCGACGGTGTGCCGCGGGTTCAGCGAGCCATACGGGTCCTGGAAGATCATCTGCACGTCGCGACGCAGCGGCCGCATCCGCCCCTCGCCGAGGTGGCTGATGTCGCGCCCCTCGAAGACGATCTTGCCGGCCGTCGGCGTCTCCAGCCGGGTCAGCAGCCGGCCGGTCGTGGTCTTGCCACAGCCCGACTCACCCACCAGCGACAGCGTCTCGCCGCGGCTCACGCTGAAGGACAGTCCGTCAACGGCCTGGACCGCTCCGACCTGGCGCTGTAGCAAACCCTTGCGGATCGCGAAGTGCTTGACCAGGCCGTCGACCGACAGCAGCTCCTCGCCCAGCTTCGGGACCTTCGGAGTCGATTCGGCGTCAGTAGATGTCACAGTCGGCGTCCCATTCCCAGTGCCGCTCACAGCTTCGGCTTGATGTCGGTCTCCCACGCCTTCTGGCGGTTCTGTGGGGAGAGGTGGCAGGCGACCAGGTGACCGTCACCGGTGTCGAGCAGCTCCGGCCGCTCGGTCTCGCTGGCGCCGCCGTTCAGGTGCGCGTAGTTGCAGCGCGGGTTGAACGCGCAGCCCTTCGGCACGTTGATCAGGCTCGGCGGCGTGCCCTTGATCGGGATCAGCCGCTCGGTGCGCTCCCGGTCGATCCGCGGCATCGAACCGAGCAGACCCCAGGTGTACGGGTGCAGCGGCCCGTCGAAGATGTCCTCCGCGGTGCCGTACTCCGCCGCGCGGCCGGCGTACATCACCTGGATGTCGTCGGCCAGCTCGGCCACCACGCCGAGGTCGTGGGTGATGATGATGACGGCCGAGTTGAACTCCCGCTGCAGGTCCCGGATCAGGTCCAGGATCTGCGCCTGCACGGTGACGTCGAGGGCCGTGGTCGGCTCGTCGGCGATCAGCAGGTCGGGGTCGCAGGACAGCGCCATCGCGATCATCGCGCGCTGCCGCATGCCGCCGGAGAACTGGTGCGGGTAGGCGTCCACGCGCCGGTCGGGCTGCGGGATGCCGACCCGGTCGAGCATCTCGATCGCGTGTTTGCGCGCGACCGCCTTGCTGACGTCGTTGTGCACCCGGTAGGCCTCGATGATCTGGTGGCCCACCGTGTAGAAGGGGTGCATCGCGGACAGCGGGTCCTGGAAGATCATCGCCATCCGCTTGCCGCGCAACTGCCGGACCTCCTCGCGCGACGAGGACACCAGGTCCTGGCCGTCGAGGAAGATCTGGCCGCTGATCTTCGCGACCCCCGGCTTGTGCAGCCCCATGATCGACAGGCTGGTGACGCTCTTGCCGGAGCCGGACTCGCCGACGATCCCGAGCGTCTTGCCGCGCTCCAGCTTGAAGGAGATCCCGTCGACGGACTTCACCACACCGTCGTCGGTCGGGAAGTGCACCTTCAGGTCCCGGACATCGAGGAACGCCTCGCCGCGCGCGACCCGGTGGACGGGATCCTGGACAGAATCCTGGACTTCTTCGATCGGCTCGTTCACGAGATCCGCACCCTCGGGTCGACTACGGCGTACAGCACGTCCACGATCAAGTTCGCCATCACGATGAAGAACGCGGCGACGAGCGTCACCCCGAGCACCTTCGGCAGGTCGTTGGCCTGCAGCGCGATGACGGCGTACTGACCGATGCCCGGCAGCGAGAACGTGGTCTCGGTCAGGATCGCACCACCCAGCAACAGGCCGAGGTCCAGACCGAAGATCGTCAGGATCGGCGTCAGCGCCGACCGCAGCCCGTGCTTGATGATCACGTCCCGCTCGCCCAGGCCCTTCGCCCGCGCGGTCCGGACGAAGTCCTCGTTCATCGTCTCGAGCATGCCGGCCCGGGTGAGTCGCGCGTACGCCGCGGCGTACAGGAACGCGAGTGTCACCCACGGCAGGATCAGGTCGTAGGCCCACCACAACGGGTTCGTCTCGTCGAGTGGATTCGTCCCGCCCTGCGCGGTCCAGCCGAGGCCGTAACTGAAGATGGACAGTGACAACAGGCCGGTGAAGAAGATCGGCAGCGAGACCCCGGCCAAGGCCACGCCCATGAGTGATCGGTCCAGGACCGAGCCGCGTCTCAATGCCGAGACGATGCCGGTCCCGACTCCGGTGACCAGCCAGATCAACGCCGCACCACCCGCCAGTGAGGCAGTCACCGGTATTCGCGCGACCAGGTCCGGCCACACCGGGGTCTGGGTCAGGTACGAGTACCCGAAGCAGGGCGCCGGACAGTGCTCGGTGCCCGGACCGTAGTTGTACTCCGTGCCGACGAACAGGCCCTTGATGAACCGGCCGTACTGCACGTAGAGCGGGTCGGTGAAGCCGAGCTTGACCGCGGTCTGGTGGATCTGCTCCTTGCCGACGCTCCGGCCGACGTACCGCGAGGCCAGGTCGTCCGCCGTGGCACCGCCGAGCCGCGGGACCAGGAAGAAGATCGAGAACGTGACAGCCGTGACGATGAAGAGCAGGATCACTGCCCCGATCACCCGGCGGATCAGATATGCGAGCACCGTGCGCGGCCTGGTGGCCGATGGTCATCGAAGACGATCATCGGCCACCGTCAGCCTTCACCTACCTCTGCTGGCGAAATGATGGTTGGTCAGAGCAACTACTTCTGGGCGAGGCCGATCGCCGCGTAGTCGTACATGTTCTGACCGTCGTTGCTGAAGACGTTGGCCAGCGTGTCCGGACGGTACAGCAGGCCCTTGGCCCAGATGCCCGGCAGCGCCGCCGCCTGCTCCATGACCTTCTTGTCGATGTCCACCCAGATCTTGTTCCGGGCGGTCTCGTCGGTCGTCTTGAGGGCCTGGTCGATCATCGCGTCGACCTCGGGGATACGGATACCGAGGTTGGTGTTACCACCGGAGTCGCGGATCACCCGGCTGTCGACGATCTGGCTCAGGAAGCCGAAGCCGTCGTTCCAGTCGGCGCCCCAGCTGTAGACGATCAGGCCGAGCTTGTTCGCCTTCGCGAAGTCCGGCTTGCCGGCGTACAGCTTGGTGTAGTCACCGGTCGGGTAGGGCTTGGTGGTCAGGTTGATGCCGACCCGCTTCAGCGACTGCTGCAGCGTCTCGGCAACGGCCTTCTCCTTGGCCCGGTCGGTGCGGTAGGTGATGTTCATCGCGAAGCCGTTCGGCTGGCCGCACTGCTGCAGTTCCTGCTTGGCCTTGTCGACGTTGCCGTTCTTGTCGGTCTTGAAACCGTAGTCGTCGAACTGCTCCGACCCGGAGACGCCCGGCGGCATCAGGTTCGTCGCGATGTCGCCACCGATCGGACCGCCGTACGCGCGCTGGTAGCCCTCGTGGTCGGCGGCGTACAGCACGGCCTTGCGGCAATGGATGTTGTCCAGCGGCGGGACCTGGCTGTTGATCACGGTCCAGTTCAGCCGCGGCGCCGGCACGTTGTCGGCGTGTGCCTTCAGCTTCGGGTCGGCGAGGATCTTCGCCTGGGTCTCCGGCTGCACACCGGTACCGGCGAGGTCGACGTCCAGGTCACCGGCCAGCAGCCGGTTGTCGATGTCGGTGCCCTCGACGTTGTACGCGATGGTGATCTGGTCCGGCAGCGCCTTGCGGCCCGAGTCCGGGTCGGTCGCCGGGTCGTACTGGTCGTTGCGGACCAGGTTGAAGCCGCTGTTCGGGTTGTAGGTGCCGAACTTGTACGGGCCGGTCGCGATCGGGTGTTCCTTGTACTTCGCACCGGTGTCCTTGGCCTGCGGCACCGGGGCCGTCGACGGCAGCTGCGCGAAGTAGTCGAAGGACGCGAACGGCTTGTTCAGGTGGAACACGATCGTCTGGTCGTCCGGCGTCTCGATCGCCTTCGCGACACCGGCCAGCGACTTGTCCTTGTAGACGCTGTAGCCCTTCGGGATGTCCAGCAGGAAGTCGTTGAAGTACGTCGGGCCGTTGGGCAGCGTGACCTTGTCCAGCGAGCGCGCGACGGCGTACTTGACGTCCTTCGAGGTGACCGGCGTACCGTCCTCGAACTTCACGCCCTTGCGGATCTTGTAGGTCCACGTCTTGGCGTCGTCACTCGGTACACCCGGCGCCTCGGCCAGGTCCGGCACCGGCTTGGCACCCTCGGCGCCCGGCTTCGCCGCGAACGTCATCAGCGGCCGGACATAGTTGCGCACCAGGTTCCAGGACAGGCCGTAGTAGGTGTCGCCCGGGTCGGTCGAGTCCCATTGCTGGGTGATCGCCATCCGGAGCGTGCCACCCTTCTTGTCACTCGGGTTGAACACCTTGCCGACCGCCGCGTTGTACTCCGCCGTCGCGCCCCCCTCGGAGGAGGAGCCGCCCGGCTTCGCCTTCGGTCCCCCACAAGCCACCAGGCTGAGGGCGACGGCCGCACTGACGGCGGTCGCCGTCGTGATGCGATTCCATCTCATCTCTTGTAGCACCCCTTTATTAGTGAGAGCCCAGGCTCCCTGGTTGGAGAGAAGTCCTACCGCGACCGCGGGTCGAGTGCGTCGCGCAGCCCGTCGCCGAACAGGTTGAAGGCCAGCACCGTGACGAAGATCGCCAGGCCCGGCGAGATCATGTACCAGGGGTCGACCGAGTACCACTTCGCCGCGATCGACAACATGTCGCCCCAGCTGGCGGTCGGCGGGCGGACACCGACGCCCAGGTACGACAGCCCAGCCTCGAAGAGCACGTTGGTCGGGATCAGCAGCGTCGCGTAGACGAGGATCGGGGCGATCAGGTTCGGCAGCAGCTCGGAGAACAGGATGTACGGGCGTCGCGCGCCCAGGCTCCGGGCCGCGTCGACGAACTCCCGCTCACGCAGCGACAGCGTCTGACCACGGATGATCCGGCCGATGTACGGCCAACTGAAGAACCCGATGATGAACACGATCAGGCCGACCCGCAGCGAGTCACCGCTGAGCCCGAGGATGGAGTCCGGTACGGCGCCGACCAGCGCCAGCGCGAACAGCACCAGCGGGAACGCCAGGAAGATGTCCATCACCCGGCTGATCAGCGTGTCCACCCAGCCACCGAAGTACCCGGCGGTGATGCCCATGACGACACCGATCACCACCGACACCAGCGTGGCCAGGAACGCGATCAGCAGCGAGATCCGGGCGCCGTAGACGATCCGGGCGAAGATGTCGCGGCCGTTCACCGGCTCGACGCCCAGCGGGTGGTCCCAGCTGACGCCGCCGAACTTGCCGATCGGCGTCTGCAGGGACGCATCGACGAGGTCCTGGTGAAAGTCGTTCGGTGTGACGCCGACCAGCTTGCACAGCAGCGGCGCGAAGATCCCGACCAGGATCAAGAGCAGGACGACGAAACCTCCGGCGATCGCGACTTTGTCCCGCTTCAGTCGCATCCAGGAGATCTGCCAGAGCGACCGGCCCTCGATCTTGCCGGCGCCTTCGAGTACCGCCTCCGGCTGTGCCGACGATGATCCCGGCTCGACCTCGAGTGGCGTGCTCACGCGCTGTGTACCCCTGCCTCGGTTCGGGTGAACCGGAACGAAATCCGGTGTGGCTGCGGCCTTAACCTGCCGCCATTACAGCGCGGAGTCAAACGCGGAAAGTGCTGCGTTGCCCGATCGTGATCGTCAGGAAATCGTCCCGGAATGTGGACTTTCCGCAGTAAACCACGGCGTCGCACCGACGGTCGCGGGAGCCTCGCGAACCGTTACTGCCATGGCATTTTTGTGTCAGCCCGAGGTCAGCGGCGTAATCCGGAGAAATACAGGAACGACAGCGGGTCGACGGCCGTCTTCACGTTCTCCACGTCGTTGCTCGCGACCACCGCGAGACGTCCCTGCCAACTCGGGATCACCGGGGCGTCCAGCGCGATCACTCCCTGTAGTTGCGCGATCAGGTCGTCGCGCTTCAGACCGTTCTGCTCGGTCCGTTGCTGCTGCAGCAGCTTGGTCGCCGCGGCCGAGCGGTACCCGTTGGCCGCGAACGCGCCGTCACTGGCGATGAACGGAGCGAGATAGTCGTCGGCGTCCGGGTACTCCGGCACCCACCCGCCCTGGAACAGGTCGTACGCCCCCGCCTTGGTCCCCACCTGGTACTGCGGCCACTCGGCGCTCCGCAATGTCACCCGGAACAGCCCCGACGCCTCCAGCTGACGCTTCAGCTCGAGTACTTCGGCCTTCGCGCCGGCCCCGTACTGCGTCGGCGTCCAGCCGACCGTCAACGGGACCGGTACGGCGATGTTCGCCTGCTTCAGGATCGCCGCGGCGGCCGCCTTGCTCGGCTGCTTGTACTCGGTCCGGAACGCGTCGACCTGCCCACCGAAACCGGGCGGCACGACCGAGTACAGCGGCGACACATGGTCGCCGTACGCCCGCTTCGCGATCGCCTGGCGGTCGATCAGCTGCGCGACGGCCCGCCGTACGGCCGGATTGCGGGCCAGCAGCGACTTCATCTGGAACGCGAAGAACCGGATCTCCGCGGAGTTGGTCTCGACGACCTGGACCTTGTCGGACTTGCGCAGCTTGTCCAGCAGGCTCGGGCCGAACCCGTGGAACGCGAGGTCCGCCTTGCCGGTGGTGACGGCCTGGTAGAGCGCGGCCGAGTCCTTCATCAGGCTGATCGTGACGCCGTCGTTCTGCGCCGCCCGCGGACCGCGGTATCCGGAGAACTTGGTGAGGGTCACTTCCGACCCCGGCTTGTACGCCGCCAACTGGTACGGCCCACTGCCGACGGCCTCGGTCTTCAGCAGCTTGTTGGCCGGGTACACCTGCTCGTCGACGATCGAGGACGCGGTCGTGGTGAGCAGGTACGGGAGCCGGGCGTCGGGGGTGGTCAGGTTGAACACGGCCGTCAGGTCGTCCGGCGTACTCACGGACTTCACCGACGCGAACAGCGAGGCCGCTCCCCCGGGTGTCTTCAGCCGGACCAGCCGGTCGAAGCTGAACTTCACGTCCGACGAGGTCAACTCGTGCCCGTTCGGGAAGGTCAGGTGCTCCTTCAGGCTGCACGTGTACGTCGTCGGCGAGTCGAACTGGCAGTCGGCCGCGTCCGGCACCGGCGTGGGCTTGTCCGGGAGGATCGTCAGCAGGGTCTGGTACAGGTTCGCCTGGACGGTCCGCGAGCCGACGTCGTACGGACCGGCCGGGTCGAGGGACGAGATCGCGTCCGTGGTGGCGAGCCGCAGCATCGCCAGCTTCGGCGTCTGCTCGCCCGGCAGCGGCGCCTTGTCGTCCGGCTGACCGCATGCCGCCAGCGACACGCCCAACGCCCCCACCGCCGCGGCCGCCGATACCCGGCGCACCCACTCGCTCACCGTCTCACCTTTCCCAGCCCGTTACCCCAACAACGCCCCCGAGGGCACCAAGTGACGGTAGCTCCTCAATGGAGCAGAGCGCGCAGAGACTCCGGTGTGAGCGGCTCGAGCGACTTCACCACGAGCCGGCGCGGCGCCTCCGGAACGGTCACCAACTGCGGTACGGCGACCACGTACAGCCCCGCCGCGGTCGCGGCCTGCGTACCGGTCACCGAGTCCTCGATCGCCACGCAGTACGCCGGATCGACGCCCAGCCGCTCCACACCGGTCAGGTACGGCTCCGGGTGCGGCTTGCCGAGCGTCACCTCGTCGCCGGCCACGATCACGTCGAACGGGTCCGGCGGCAGATGCCCGAGCACCGCCTCGATCATCACCCGGTACGACGCGGAGACCAGCGCGCACGGGATCTCCTCCTTGCGCAGCGCCTGGAGCAGCTCCAGCGCCCCCGGCATGAACGTGACCTGCTTGCGCAGCGCCTCGACCACCTCGGAGAACATCCGGTCGGCCAGCTCGTCGGCGGTGATCACGCCTTCCGGGATCCGCGCCAGCCACACCTGGACCGCGTCCCGCAGGTCGCTCCCGATCAAGGTCATGCAGTCCTCGATCGTCCAGGTCGCGCCGAGCTCGGCCATCAGCTCGAGCTGCACCTCCGCCCAGACCGTCTCGGAGTCGACCAACGTCCCGTCCATGTCCCACAACACCGCTTGCAGGGCCGGCAACTACCGCTCCTCTACGTCGTCCACACACCGATCAGGTCTCTTTGCCGTGCCCATTCTCCCTGGTCGCCCCAGATCCGGACATTTCGGGTCCGCGACACGGTTCGCCCGGGGTGAAACCCGACGCACGGCGAGGAGCGAACACGTAGGCTGGCAGTCCGGTCCGGCGAGCGCCGGAGAGTTGGCTACAGAGACGACAGGGGGCCTGCGAGTGGTTGATCTCGCGAACCTGAGGGACCCGGTCGTGATCGCCGCGTTCGAGGGCTGGAACGACGCGGCCGAGGCGGCCACCGGCGCGGTCGACCACCTGATCGACGAGTGGGACGCCGAACTCGTCACGGAGATCGACCCCGAGGACTACTACGACTTCCAGGTGAACCGCCCCCAGGTCGGCCTCGACGACGACGGTGTCCGGCAGCTGACCTGGCCCACCACCCGGGTCTACGTGGCCCGCCCCGAGGACAGCGACCGCGACGTCCTGCTGATCCGCGGCATCGAGCCGAACATGCGCTGGCGGGCGTTCTCCAGCGAGCTGCTGGAGATCGTCGACGAGTCGAACGCGCAGATCGTCGTCGTCCTCGGCGCCCTGCTCGCGGACTCGCCGCACACCCGGCCGATCCCCGTCTCGGCGACCTCGTCGGACCCGGAGCTGACCGCGTCGTGGAGCCTGGAGCCGTCGACATACGAGGGCCCGACCGGGATCACCGGGGTCTTCGCCGACCTCTGCGGCACGCTCGGCGTCCCCTCGGTGAGCATCTGGTCCGCGATCCCGCACTACATCGCCGGCACGCCGTGCCCGAAGGCGTCGCTCGCGCTGCTCGGCAAGATCGAGGCACTGCTCGACGTCGCGATGCCCGAAGGTGACCTGCCCGAGCTGGCCCGCGCCTGGCAGCGTGGCGCCGACGAGCTGAGCGAGGAGGACCCCGAGGTCGCGGAGTACGTGCACTCGCTGGAGGAGCAGCGCGACACCGCCGACCTGCCGGAGGCCACCGGTGAGGCGATCGCCGCCGAGTTCGAGCGCTACCTGAAGCGGCGCAACAAGAACCACCCGAGCGACTAGGGCATTTCCCGGTTCGCTGTCGCGATGACGTCGTCGAGGACGCCGCGGGACGTGGTGAGATCGGCGATCATTCGGTCGATCCGCTCCCGCTCGGCGGTCAGTTCGGTGACGAGTTCCGGCGTGGCCCGCTCGTTGGGCCCGCCGTCGGGGTCGCGCATGCAGGGCAGCAGCTGCGCGATCTTCTTGCTGTGCAGCCCGGCCGCGAACAGCTCCTGGATCAGGATCACCCGGTCGACGGCGCGCTCGGCGTACTCGCGCTGCCCGCCGGTCGTCCGTTCCGAGACGAGCAGGCCCTGAACCTCGTAGTACCGCAGGGAGCGCACGCTGACCCCGGTCCGCTCCGCGAGCTCACCGATCCGCACCCGACCGACCTCCGGACTTGAACCTGACACTGATGTCAGACTCTACCGTCCAGACATGACGCTCTACGACTACAGCCCGCTCCCGGAACGACCCCGCCTCGACTGGCCCGACGGCAAGCGCGTGGCCTTCTACGTCGGCCTCAACATCGAGCACTTCCTGCCCGACCAGCCGTCCACCAGCATCTGGCCGCTCGACCTCAAGCCCGACGCCCTCAACCAGGGCTGGCGCGAGTACGGCGAACGCGTCGGCATCTGGCGCACCATCGACATCCTCGACCGGTACGGCGTCCGCGCCAGCGCGCTCGTCAACTCGCTGGTCGCCGAGCACAACCCGCAGATCATCGAGGCCGGCGTCGCGCGCGACTGGGCCTGGCTGGCGCATGGCAAAACGAACACGACCCTGCACACCGGGTACGAGCCCGACGAGGAACGCCGCGTCCTCACCGACATCACGGAGACCATTGAGAAGGCGACCGGGCAGCGTCCGAAGGGCTGGATGGGCCCCGGGCTCACCGAGACCCACAACACCCCGCAACTGCTGTCCGAGCTCGGCTACAGCTACGTGCTCGACTGGACCAACGACGACCAGCCGTACCGCCTGAACGTCCCCGGCATGCTCAGCGTCCCGTACACCGTCGAGCTCAACGACCTGGGCCTGTTCCTGCGCGGCCTCAGCGGCCCGGACTTCCTCCAGATGGTGAAGGACCAGTACGACGTCCTTCGCGAGGACTCCGCGGAGACCGGGCGGGTGATGGCGCTCGCGCTGCATCCGTTCGTGATCGGGCAGCCGTTCCGGGCGAAGTACCTGAACCTCGCGCTCGAGTACATTGCGGCGCAGCCGGACGTCTGGCTGACCACCAGCGACGCCATCGCGGAGCATTTCGCCCGGCCGTAACCCGACGAGGCGTGGCGCGTTGTTACCGATGGGTTTATTCTCGACCGGACAACTGGGGGGGGTGACGGCGTGCCGTCACCGGGACCACGGGGAGTAACAGCATGCGCGACGAGCGGGGCGCCAGCTCCATCCCTGCGCTCGCCGTGCTCGTGCTGCTCGGGATCGTCGCCGCGGTCGGGATCTTCGGCAACAAGACGAAACACATCGACGTCGACCTGAGCACGCTGACCGCCTCGACGACTGCCACCACGATCGCTACCGCTCCCCTCGACACCCAGCCGTTCTCCGGGACCGGCGGGCTCGTCGTACACCCGCGTGGCGAGGCCGCACTGTTCAGCGCACCCGACGCGGACGCCGTCGGCAAGATCGGCCCGACCCAGTTCGGGCCGACCTGGCTGCCGGTCGTGGAGCAGACCGACGGGTGGGTCCGGGTCCTGCTCCCCTCCAAGCCGAACCGGTCCACGGGCTGGCTCCAGGACGAGGACCTCGATCGCGCGACCTCGTCGTATCTGATCCGCGTGCACACCAGCTCGCGGACGCTGGAGCTTTTCCTCAACAACAAGAGCCTCGGCTCCTGGAAGGCCGGCGTCGGCGCGACCAAGACGCCGACACCGCCCGGCCGGACGTTCCTGCTCGGTTCGATCATCGACCACAAGCGCTCGGCCTCTCCCGTCGTGCTGCCGTTGGGTGCGCACAGTCCCACTCTGGACACGTTCGGTGGCGGACCTGGTACGGTCGCGATCCACGGCTGGCCGAATCCCCATGTCTTCGGGGCGGCGATCAGCGCCGGCTGCGTCCGGGTGCCGAAGACCGCTCTCGCCCACCTGCAGAAGGTTCCGCTCGGGACGCTCGTCCTGATCGACAGCAAATAAGGAGGTCCGATGCGACGACAGTTGACTCCGACCGTGCTGACGGCTGCGGCCGTGGCAGGCGTCGTGACGTTCAGCCTGGTCGCGAGTGCGCCGGTCGGCAACGCGGCGGCCCGGCCGTCCTCGGCGTACGCCGTGAGCGCGGAAGGCCAGGTGCCGATCGCGAAGACGCCGTACGCCGAATCGCTGGACGGCAAGCGGCAGACGACGTCCGCGCTCGAGCTCCCGAAGAACCCGCTGCTCTCGGTCCGGGCCGGTACGGCGACCGCGGGCAACGACTCCGCCTCGGTCGAGCTGTTCGACATCGTGGTCGGCCCGGACATCCTGAACCAGGTGCAGATCCCGCCGGAACTGAAGGAGCAGTGCAACTCGCTCCCGTCCACCGGCGCGAACGACCTGCCTGTCCCGGACATCGCACTGCCCGACCTCGGCCTGCCGTTGCCCAAGTTCAGCACCAAGGACCTGCCGGTCAAGAACCTGCCCGACCTGTGCAAACTGCTGCTCACGCCGCCGAAGTCGCTGCTGTCCATCGACGCGCTGAACGTCTATTGCTCCGGTGACCAGGGCGGCGTCGACATCGGCGGGCTGACGCTGCTCGGTCAGGCGATCAAGCTGCCGAGCACCAAGCAGGGCGCGTCGCTGCCGTCCAACCCGCTGGCGACCATCACGGTCAACAGTCAGGGCAAGCACTCCGACGGCGCGTTCACGATCACCGGTCTGAGCATCAATCTCGGTGGCGGTGCCGAGACCATCAACCTGGCGTCGGCGACCTGCGCCAAACCGGCCGCGAAGCCGAAGCCCAAGCCGACCCCGCACCCGGAGAACCCGGCCCCCGCGCAGATCGACACCCCGCCGTCGGCGCCGGTCCCGACCCCCGTCAAGACCCACCAGCCCGTCACCGGCTGATCTCCAGTCTGGGGAGGACGGTCGGCCCTCCCCGAACTGTTTGCTAGAGCTTGAGACCGAGGAGAGCGTCGACGGCGAGGGCGACCAGGGCGGGCGCCTCGTGGTCGTCACCCTCGGCCTCGGCCCACGCGTCGACAGCCGCCAGCGCGCCCGCGCTGTCCAGGTCGTTCGTGAGTGCCGCCCGTACGGCGTCCACCGCGGCCGAACCGTCCGGTCCCGCGCCGCGACCGATCGCGCCGCGCCAGACGTCCAGCCGCGCCTGCGCGTCGGTCAGGTCGGACTCGGTCCAGAACCAGTCCGTCCGGTAGTGGTGGGTGAGCAGCGCGAGGCGGATCGCCATCGGGTCCACGCCGGCCAGCCGCTCCTTCGACACCAGCACCAGGTTGCCCTTGGACTTCGACATCTTCTCGCCGTCGAGACCGACCATCGCCTGGTGCACGTAAGCGCGCGCGAACGGGTGCTCCCCCGTCGCCACCTGAGCGCCGCTCGCGGACATCTCATGGTGCGGGAAGATCAGGTCCGACCCGCCGCCCTGGACGTCGAACGTCATCCCGAGGTACTTCAGCGCGATCGCCGAGCACTCCACGTGCCACCCCGGGCGGCCGCGTCCGAGCGGTGAGTCCCAGGCCGGTTCACCCGGCCGCTCGTGCCGCCACAGCAGGCTGTCCAGCGGGTCCTGCTTGCCCTCGCGCTCCGGGTCGCCACCGCGCTCGGCGAACAGCTCGTTCATCGTCTCGCGGTCGTAGTTGGACACCCCGCCGAAGGCCGGGTCAGTCTTCACCGCGAAGTACAGATCGCCGTCGACCGAGTAGACGGCGCCCGCGCGCTTCAGGTCCTCGATCGCGTCCGCGACCAGGTCGATCGACTCGACGACGCCGATGTAGTGCTGCGGCGGGATCACCCGGAGTGCGGTCATGTCGTCGCGGAACAGCTGGATCTCCTGCGCCGCGAGATCGGTCCACTCGACGCCGGTCGCGGTCGCGCGCTCGAGCAGCGGGTCGTCGACGTCGGTGATGTTCTGCGTGTACGAGACGTCGTACCCCGCGTCCCGCCAGAGCCGGTTCACCAGGTCGAACGTGACGTACGTCGCCGCGTGCCCCATGTGCGTCGCGTCGTACGGCGTGATGCCGCACACGTACATTCGCGCGGGCCCGTCGGTGTCGCCAGGGGCCGGCGGGACCTCGACCAAGCCGCCGGACGCGGTGTCGTAGAGGCGAAGCCGCCGGGCCGGCCCGGGTACGACCGGGATGTCTGGTTTCGTCCACGCCTGCATGTGTCGGAGCTTATGCCAGTCCGATTTTCAATGACGCGACACGGTTCCATTCCGTGGTCCGGGCTGCGGTGGACAGTGGGGTGAGCTATGCGCCCGATGGCCGGTAGCCTCGCGGGTGATGAGCGCATCAGCAGACTTCAGCCCCGAGTTCCAGGCGTACGGCGCCTGGATCGCCGCCGCTTCGATCCAGCAGCAGGACCTGTTCAACGAGGTCGTCGGGCCCGACTCGCTGCAGGCCGACCTCGACGCCCGCACGCTGACCGGCGAGCGCGGCGTCCTCGGCCGGGTCTCGCTGCTCGGCAGTTTCTCCGAGCTCGACCACACCTGGCTGTGGGGCTGGGCGAACCCGGGCTTCGGCGCGGACGCGCCGGCCGTCGCGCCGACGGCCGGCATCCGCGCGTTCGGCGAACAGCACCGGATCGCCGAGTTCACCACGGACAGCCCGGACCTGAGCGGCTTCCCGCAGCCGGAGCAGGCCGCGATCACGCTGGCGATCACGGCCGGCGCCGTACTCGGCGGTCGTGGTGTCTGGTCGACCGCGATCAACGAGGGCCGCGGACACGTCTACCTGCACGTGGCTGACGAGCAGCTGCCGCGCGCGGGCTTCGACGCGCTCGCGACACCCCGGCTGTTGACGACCGCGGTGAGCGTGTTCCCGGCCGACCACCGGCGAGTGGTCCGCGGCTACTTCCAGCACTTCGGCTTCCAGTTCCAGGAGAACGCCGAGTTCCTCCGGGGTACGGCGCCGAACGGCAGCATCGTGGTCACGTCGTACGACGAGCAAGGTCGGCTCGCCAACGTGAACGTCGAACCGAAGGCCTAGAACGCGGGCCAGGGAATCGCCGGCCAGTCGTCGCTCGGGTACGGGAACGTGCCAGTCTTGAGCAGCGCCGCGCAACGTTCCCTGGTCGCCGTCAATTCGACAGTGGTGATCAGCTCGCAGAGTTGCTGACCGAGCGCACCGGCCAGCTGATCCGCCAACCGCCGTACGTCGTCGAGCAGGTCGGCCGAGATCGGGTCGCCGGCCCAACCCCACAACACCGTGCGGAGCTTGTCGTCGGCGTTGAACGTGACGCCGTGATCCACGCCGTACACCCGGCCGTCGCCCGGGTTCAGCACGTGGCCGCCCTTGCGGTCGGCATTGTTGACCACGGCATCGAATACGGCCATCCGGCGCAACGCGTCATTGTCCGCGTGCACCAACGTCACCGGGTTGTGGCGGCCGTCGAGAGCCTCCAGCACACCGACCCAGCCGGACGGCACGCGGCCCTGCGGGACGATGTCGACCAGCTCGGTCTCCCCCGCCTTGAGCTCGGCCTCGTCGATCCACAGCTGCACCATGCCGACACCGAGCGGACCGTCGCGCAACAGAGTCGGTGGCACGACCGACCACTCGAGCGCCTCCGAGACGACGTACGCCGCGAACTCGCGCTGGGCCAGCGTGCCATCGGGGAAGTCCCACAGCGGGCGCTCCCCCTCGACCGGTTTGTAGACCACCGTCGCGGTCTCGCCGGCCAGGCTCACCGAACCCTGGTAGGTACCGTTCGAGGCGGCCACCAGGCGGCCGTGCAGCGCGAGCTCTCCGAGGGCGAGGAGCTCCGGGTCGACCGTCATTCCGGGAGGTGCCTGCGATAGCCGTTGGCGCGCGGGCAGATGTGGCCGTCGGCGTCGATCGGCCGGCCGCAGAACGGGCAGCTCGGGCGACCGGACGCGACCAATGCGACCGCGCGGCGGGCGAACGACCGCGCCTGCTCCTCGGTGATCCGGACCACGAACACCTCGGCGTCGTCGGACTCCATCGCCGCGGCGACCGGGTCCTCCTCCTCGAGCTCGACCTGCTCACCGGTGACGACCGCGAACACCTCGATCACCACGCGTTCCGCGTCGGCCTCCCAGGCCAGCGTCATGGTGCCGGCCCGGAACTCCTCCTCGATCGGCTGCTCGAGCGGCGCGTTGTCGTCCGACCCGCCCTGCGCGACCGGGTCCCGGTCGAAGCGCCGGGCGACCTCGTCCAGCATCACGTCGAGCCGCTCCGCGAGGGCCATCACCTGTTCCTTCTCACACGCCACCGAGGTCAGCCGATGCCCGGCCCGGGCCTGCAGGAAGAAGGTCCTGGCACCGGGTTCCCCCACGGTGCCGGCGACGAACCGCTCGGGGTCGTCGAAGGAGTGCACAACTCGCGCCATACCTAGACCCTATTACCGTCCACCGACTACCGCGTCCGAGGACTGCTTCTTCGGCTTGGCTTTCGCTGACGGCTTAGGAATCAGGGAGGCCAGCTCGCTGCCGGAGTCGTTCAGCCGGACCAGGAACGGGCGCACCGGGGTGTAGGTGATGATCGTCGTCGACGCGGTGTCCACGACGATCCGCTGGAACGTGTCCAGGTGCTGACCGAGCGCGTCCGCGACGATCGCCTTGATCACGTCGCCGTGCGAGACCGCCACCCAGATCGCGCCGTCTCCGTGGGTCTTGGCGAGCTCGGCGTCGTGTGCGCGCACCGCGTCGACGGCGCGTTGCTGCATGCCGCGCATCGACTCGCCGTTCGGGAAGGTGACCGCTGACGGGTGCTGCTGTACGACGGCCCACAGTGGGTCTTTTGCGAGTGTCGCGATCTTCTGGCCGGTCCAGTCGCCGTACCCGCACTCGGTCAGCCGGCGATCGGTTGCCGGACGCAACTCCGGATGGTGTTTGGCGATCGCGGCCGCGGTCTGCTTGCAGCGCTCCAACGGCGAGGTGACGATCGCGGCCAGCGGCAGCTCGGCGAGCCGGCCCGCGACGGCGGCGGCCTGTTCGATCCCGGTGGCGTCGAGCTTCACGCCGGGCGTCCGCCCGGCCAGCGTTCCGGAGGTGTTCGCGGCACTACGACCGTGGCGGACGAGAATCACGGTGGGCATGGAAGGCACGTTATCCGGTCGGCGCAACCCCTGATGCAATGATGGGTGGCGTGATCGTCGACTGCGGGGTCTACGCCGAGGGGGAACGGCAGGACCTGCCCAAGAATCCCGAGACGGTTGCCCAGGCCATCGACGACGACGGGCAGTGCTTCGGGTGGATCGGTCTGCACGAGCCCTCGGACGCCGAGATGGCGCGGGTACAGCGGCTCTTCGGGTTGCACGACCTCGCAGTTGAGGACGCGCTGCAGTTGCACCAGCGTCCCAAGGTGGAACGCTTCGGCGACACGCTCCTCGTCGTGCTCCGGACCCTCTGGTACGTCGACGAGGGCGACGCCGTCGAGACCGGTCAGGTGACCGTCTTCGTCGGCCCGCGGTACGTCGTGACGGTGCGGCACGGTGAGGGTGGCGAGCTCGCCACGACGCGGCACGAGCTCGAGGAACGCGCGTCGATGCTCGGGCACGGGCCGGCCGCCGTACTGTGGGCGATCTGTGACGAGGTAGTGGACGACTACGAGCACGTCGCCGGGCAGGTCGAGATCGACGTCGACGAGATCGAGTCCTCGGTGTTCTCCCCCGAGCGGACCAGCGACGCGGAGCGGATCTACCGGTTGAAGCGTGAGGTGCTGGAGATGCGCCGGGCGGTCGATCCGCTGCGCGAACCGATGGAGCAATTCGCGCACGGTATGGCCGGCCTGGCCGCGAAGGCCGGGCCGTTCTTCCGCGACGTGGCCGACCACCTCAGCCGGGTCTCCGACCAGACCGAGGCGATCGACACACTGCTGTCCTCAGCACTCAACGCGCATCTCGCGCGCGTGTCGGTGCAGCAGAACGACGACATGCGGAAGATCTCGGCGTGGGTCGCGATCGCCGCCGTGCCGACGATGCTGGCCGGCATCTACGGGATGAACTTCGACAACATGCCCGAGCTCCGCTGGCACTTCGGCTACTACGCGATCCTGCTGGTGATGGCGCTGGTCTGCGTCACCATGTACCGCTTCTTCCGCAAGGTCGGCTGGCTTTAGGTCGGGTCTGGCGGTCCGGCGCCGTAGCGAGCAGGTGCTCGGTGCGGTAGCTCGCCGCACGGGAGTGAAGGTCTCGATGCGGAGCATCGTGGCCTTTGCTCCCGTGCGGCGAGGTGCCGTGCCGAGTGCCGCGCAGTAGGCGCTGGACCGCCAGACCCGACCTCAGGTTGCGGTGATCGTGCTCGTCGAGAGCAGGATGATCAGGACGACGCCGAGCAGCAGCCGGTAGAACGCGAAGACCTCGATCGTGTGCTTGGCGACGAACCGCAGCAGCCAGGCGATCGACACGTAGGCGACGACGAAGCTCACCACGGTCCCGACGATCAGCGGGACAACCCCGACGTTGCCGTTGACCGCGTCCTTCAGTTCGTAGACGCCGGCCCCGACGAGGGCCGGGATGCCGAGCAGGAACGAGATCCTGGTCGCGGCGACCCGCTCGAGTCCGCGGAACAGACCGGCCGAGATCGTCGCGCCCGACCGCGAGATGCCGGGGATCAGCGCCAGGCACTGGACGAGGCCCATCACCAGCGCGTCGACGAACGTGATCCGCGTCAACGGCCGGCTCTTGCTGCCCAGGCGCTCCGCGGCGACCATCACGAACGACCAGCCGATGAGCGCCGCGGCCACCCACCACAGGCTGCGCAGCGGTCCGGAGATCAGGTCCCGGGCGAGGAAGCCGACGATCACGATCGGCACCGAGCCGACGATCACGTACCAGCCCATCCGGGCATCGAACTCGCCGCGGTACTCCGGTTTGGCCAGCCCACGGACCCAGGCGACCGCGATCCGCTGGATGTCCTTCCAGAAGTACAGGACGACGGCGGCGATCGCGCCGACCTGGATGACGGCCGTGAAGCCGGTGATCGACGGGTCGTCGATCTTCAGGCCGAGCATCTTCGACACGATCGTCAGGTGCCCGGTGCTGGAGACCGGGAGGAATTCGGTCAGGCCCTCGACGATGCCGAGGATGATGGCGTCCAGGATCGTCATCAGCTGCCGACCCCGGCCAGTTCGAGGGCTTCGGCCGCGGTGTGCAGGTCGGCGATCCGCTGCTCCACGGTCGACGCGAACGGCGTCAGCGCGACGGTCGTCGCCCCCGCCTCGGCGTACGCCGTCAGCTTCTCGGCCATCCGCTGCTTGTCACCGAGCAGCGAGATCGAGTCCAGGAAGCCGAACGGTACGGCGGCCATCGCCTCGCGGTGCTTCTTGTCCAGGTACAGGTCCTGGATCTCCTTCGCCTCGTCGGCGTAGCCCATCCGGACCGCGAGCGCGTTGTAGAAGTTCTTCTCCCGGCCGCCCATGCCGCCGATGTACAAGGCGGCGTACCCACGGATCGGGTCGGCCGCGGCCTGCAGGTCGTCTCCGGCCATGACCGGCACCGACGCCACGACGTCGAAACCGTCGAGGCTCTCGGAACCGTGACGGGTTTGCCGGCCCGTCCTGATGTGCGTCAACTGCTCTCCAAGGAATCCGGGGTCGTTCAGGATCCCGAGCCAGCCGTCGGCGATCTCGCCGGCCAGCTCGAGCTTCTTCGGTCCGACCGCGGCCAGGTACACCGGTACGTGGTCGCGGATCGGCCGCACAGTCAGTTTGAGGGCTTTGCCGGGTCCGTCGGGCAGCGGGAGCGTGAAGTACTTCCCCTCGTAGGCGACCGTCTCGCGACGGAGCGCCGCGTTGACGATGTCGACGTACTCACGGGTCCTGAGCAGTGGCTGAGAGAAACGCACCCCGTGCCAGCCCTCCGACACCTGCGGCCCGGAGACGCCGAGGCCCAACCGGAAACGGCCGTTCGACAGGCGGTCCAGGGTGGCCGCCGTCATCGCGGTCATCGCCGGCGTCCGGGCCGGGATCTGGAAGACCGCCGCGCCGACGTCGATCGTGGTGG
This sequence comes from Kribbella sp. NPDC043289, assembly GCF_056436705.1. Classification (NCBI taxonomy): domain Bacteria; kingdom Bacillati; phylum Actinomycetota; class Actinomycetes; order Propionibacteriales; family Kribbellaceae; genus Kribbella; species Kribbella sp. NPDC043289. Next base: position 1,118,125 of record NZ_JBWKCB010000001.1, on the reverse strand, counting down.
TCTGGGCGGCGATCCAACTGAGCAGTGTGGCGGCGTCCGAGCCGTACGCCTCCGCGGCCCAGGTGACCGAGAAACCGAGCGCCTCGGCCTCCTTGACCAGCCTCAGGTGGTCCAGATGGTCGTCGCCGCCGTAGACGAAGCCGATGTTGAGTCCGAGTCGCATGACTGGCGAGCCTAGCGAGAACATGTCGGTGGGCCGCAATAGGCTCGGGTCATGCAACAGCGCTATCTCGGTCACAGTGGACTCGCGGTGAGCAGGCTCGGCCTGGGCACCATGTCGTGGGGCCGCGACACCGACGAGCACGAGGCGCGCGAGCAGCTGGCCGCGTTCGTGTCCGCCGGTGGCACGCTGATCGACACCGCCGCGGCGTACGGCGACGGTGACAGCGAGCTGTTGATCGGGTCACTGCTCGGCGACGTGGTGGACCGCGACGACGTGGTGATCGCGACCAAGGCCGGGTTCAGCGTGCGCCGCGGCGAGCGGATCACCGACACGTCCCGCGGCGCCCTGCTCCGCGACCTGGACGGGTCGCTGCGCCGGATGGGCGTCGACCACATCGATCTCTGGCAGCTGCACACCTGGTCCGACGACGTGCCGCTGGAGGAAACGCTCTCCGCGCTCGACTACGCCGTCAGCTCCGGCAAGGTGCGGTATGTCGGCGTCTCGAACTACGCCGGCTGGAAGGCCGCCCGCGCCGTCACCTGGCAGCAGGCCTGGCCGGGCCGCGCGGTCCCGGTCGCGAACCAGGTGGAGTATTCGCTGCTCGCCCGGGACGCCGAGGTCGACGCGATCCGGGCCGCCGCGGGGCTGGGGATCGGGATCCTGGCCTGGTCGCCGCTCGGTCGCGGCGTGCTGACCGGGAAGTACCGCACCGGCATCCCCGCGGACTCACGGGCCGCGTCCCAGCATCTGTCCAGATTCGTCGACCCCTATCTCGACGGCCGGTCTTCGGGCATCGTGGAAGCGGTCGCGCGCGCCGCTGACGGGCTCGGCTGGACCCCGCTCGAGGTGGCGCTCACCTGGGTGCGGGACCGGCCCGGAGTGTCGGCGGCGATCGTCGGGGCCCGTACTGCGCTACAACTGAAAGCAGTCCTCGGAGTGGAGGAGCTCACTCTGCCGCCGGCGATCGCGGCGGCGCTGGAGGATGTTTCGTGAGGTCGTTGGCGTTCTGGTAGTGCGGAGGTGTGGATGGCCGAGTACGAACTGCAGCAGTTCGAGGTGTCCAGGACGGAGTCCCGCGGCGCGGTGCGCAAGCTGCTCACCGAGCACGCGGAGTACGGCGGCTGGGAGCTGGCCCGGCTGCGACGCTATCCCGACGGTTCGCGCCGGGTCTGGCTCCGGCGCCGCATCATCAGGGTGATGCGGACCATCTGAGCAAGGCGCTCACCAGCTCCCGTCGGCTGCCGACGCCGACCTTGTCGAACGACGCCCGCACGTGCTCCTGCACGGTGTGCGGCGACAGACACAACCGCTCGACGATCTGCCGCGTGGAACAGCCGCGCAGCAACAACTCGGTCACCCGCTGCTGAGCCGCGGTGAGCCCGTGCAGATCGAGCAGCAAAGACCCCAGTTGAGCCGGCGTCACCGGCTCGATCACCACCACGATCTGCCCGTCGTCACCCAGCCGCGACGCCTGCAGCTCGAGCCACTCACCGCCACGCGCCCTGACCTTCAGCCGCGCGGTCGCCCGATCCAGCTGCATCCGTGCAGCCACCGCCCGCACCGCCACCGGCAAGTCCCCCACGGGCAACTCCACCACCGGCCCGAGCTCCCCGAGCCAGTACTCCGCCTCAGCCGTCACCGCTTGCGTCCGCAGCGACCCGTCAAGCACCACGACCCCCGGACCCACGTCGCGCCCGGTGCCCGCGGGTGGCCGGCCCCGGAGGCTCAAGCGCAGTCCTTCGGCGAGGTGCGGTGCGAGGCGGCGTACCAACTGGAGTTCCTGGACGGCGAAGCCGGCGTCCGCATTCTCGCGGTGCAGGCACAAGACCCCCCAGCAGCGGCCGTTCGACCGCAGGGCAGCGCGGAGTTCGTCGCCCAGACCGAGCGGCCGCATCACCTCGACGTACCGCGAACTGCTCCCCCAGTCGCCCCTGGTCGCCTGGCCGAGCGACCGCACCGGGTCGCGGCCACCGGCCAGTACGGCGAACTTGTTCACGTCATCCTGCCCGAACTCGTTCGCGAGGAACTGCTCGGTGACCGCACCGAGCGGCTCGTCGACGACCGCCGACGTGAACAGCATCGTCGCCGGATCGACCGTCGCGAAGAACGCCACGTCGACCGTCAACACGCCCCGGAGCCGCGCGAGCACCTCGGACCGCAGCTGATCGGCGTCCAGCCCCGCGTAACAGCGCTGGATCAGCATCTCCAGGCGATCCCCCGCCCCCATGGTCAGGATGCTACGCCGAGCTGCCGAGCGAAGCCGAGCTCGTCGAGCAGCCCCCAGCGTTCGACGATCAGCCCGTCCCGGAGCCTCCAGATGTTGATCCCGGCCAGGCTGACGGTGTTCCCGCTCGGCGGCACACCCATCACCTCGCCGCGCTGCGTCCCACCGGCTGTGAACCGCTCGACGACTACCTCGCCCTCGGCGATCAGCGCGTGCAGGTCGCTGTGCCAGTCGGGGAACGCGGCCCGCATCATCTGCGCGGCGTCCCGCATTCCTTGGCGGTCCGGCGTGACGCCGAACGGCGGGTCGTGGTTGATGAAGTCCTCGGCCAGGTGGGCGTCCACCGCACCGAGATCTCCTTGGCTGAACAGTCCGTCGATGAAGTCCTTGACGACGGTTTTGTTGCTGTCTGTTGCGTTCATACCTCGAGCGTGCGCGGACCGGGATCCGGCGGATACCCCGATTAGTTGGGGTTCTGCCGGTGAAATATCTCTGCGACAGAGGTATTCTGTCAGACGTGACCGAGGATCTCGCCGAGGACCTGCTGGCGGCGATCGGGCTGGTGCGCCGGCATCTGCGCCGATCGGTCGGCCGGCCGTTCCCGTTGTCCGCACTCACCGACTCGCAGGCCGAGCTGGTCCGAACGGTTCGCCGCAACCCGGGCATCTCGGTCGCCGAGGCCGCGGCCGAGCTCGGCCTGGTCGCGAACACCGTCTCCACGCTCGTCGGCCAGCTGACCGAGCGCGGGCTCATCCAGCGCACCCCGGACGCGTCCGACCGCCGGGTCGCGCGACTGACGCTCACCGATCCGGCCCGCGAACAGGTCGAGGCCTGGCGCGACCGGCGTACGGCGCTCGTCACCCGGGCACTCGACGACCTCGCGGACGACGACCGCGAGGCGCTCCGAGCCGCCTTGCCCGTGCTCGCCGGACTGGCCGAGCGCCTGCACCCCGCAGAGCAAAACCTCGAGCAAGACCGGAAGGAGCGCGTATGAGTGCCGATCCCACCGCCGATCGCACCGCCGATCCAGCGCCGGCCGTCGCGATCAGCGGGTTGAGCCACCGCTTCGGCGAGCATCTCGCGGTCGACGGCCTCGACCTGACTGTCGCCCCAGGCGAGTGCTTCGGTCTCCTCGGTCCGAACGGCGCCGGCAAGACCACCACGCTCCGGGTGCTGAACACGCTCTATCCCCCGCAGTCGGGCACGGTCCGCGTCTTCGGCCTGAACGTCCGCACCGACGCGATGCCGGTACGCCGGATGCTCGGGTACGTCCCGCAGCAGCTCTCGATCGAGGGCGCGTTGTCGGGCCGGGAGAACGTGTCGTGGTTCGCCCGACTCTTCGACGTACCCCGGCGGGAACGCGCCGCCCGGGTGGCCGAAGTACTCGAGATCGTGGACCTGACCGATGCGGCCGACCGGCTCGCGTCGACGTACTCCGGTGGCATGGTGCGGCGGCTCGAGCTGGCGCAGGCGCTGGTCAACCGGCCCGCGCTGCTCGTGCTCGACGAGCCGACGGTCGGGCTGGACCCGGTCGCGCGGGACTCGGTGTGGGCGCGCGTGCAGGAGATGCAGGAGATGTACGGGATGACCGTGCTGCTGACCACGCACTACATGGAGGAGGCCGACGTGCTCTGCGACCGGGTGGCGCTGATGCACCTCGGCCGGTTGCGAGCCATCGGTTCGCCCGCTGACCTGAAGGCCGAGCGCGGTCCGGACGCGAGCCTCGAGGACGTGTTCCGGCACCACACCGGCGAGAGCCTGGCAGCTGCGGAGAAGGGAGGGCTGCGCGATGTCCGTGGCACCCGTCGCACCGCCCAACGCATGGGTTGATTCGCGGCCGCGAGCGGTCCTGCGGCTGTTCTCGCGGATCGGTACGTTCTGCCTGGTCGAGCTGCAGAAGCTGCGGCACGACCGGACCGAGTTGGTGACCCGCGCCATCCAGCCGGTCCTCTGGCTGGTGATCTTCGGCCAGACGTTCAGCCGGATCCGGGCGATCCCGACCGGCGACGTCCCGTACCTCGACTATCTCGCGCCCGGGATCATCGCGCAGTCGGCGCTGTTCGTGGCGATCTTCTACGGCATCCAGATCATCTGGGAACGCGACGCCGGCATCCTCACGAAGCTGCTCGTGACCCCCAGTCCGCGCTCGGCGCTGGTCGCCGGGAAAGCGTTCGCGGCCGGCGTCCGGACCATCTCCCAGGCCATCGTCGTGATGATCGTCGCGGCGCTTCTCGGCGTCAGCATGACCTGGAACCCGCTCAAGCTGCTCGCCGTCCTGGTCGTCGTCGTGCTCGGCGCGGCGTTCTTCTCGTGCCTCTCGATGACGATCGCGGGCCTGGTCCTGCGTCGCGACCGGCTGATGGGTATCGGGCAGGCGATCACGATGCCGCTGTTCTTCGCCTCGAACGCGCTCTACCCCGTCGCCCTGATGCCCGGCTGGCTGCAGGCCGTCTCGCACGTCAATCCGCTCACCTACGAGGTCAGTGCGCTGCGCGGCCTCCTGATCGGCCAGCCGACGACGTACTGGCTCGACTTCACCGTCCTCATCGTCGCCGCCGTGGCCGGCATCATCGCCGCATCAACGCTGCTGGGCCGCCTCGCCCGTTAGAGATCCCGCGGTCTGACACCGCAGGAGGACCAGTCCGGCGACGAGCGCGGTGATCAGGCCGGCGCCGACCAGGCTGTACTCCGCTCCGATCGCGCCGATGATCGGTGTCCGCCCACCAACAGCCCGGCCGCGCTCCCGGCGCTCACCACCACGCTCTGGCCCGAGAGCAGCGTTCGACGTTCCGCCCCTTGGGACGATCGCGTGATGAGGACTGAGATGGCCGCGATCCCGATCACCACCGTCACGCCCGACAACGCGCCCATCACCGCGATCACGGGAGGTGTCGTCCAGACGCCCATCCCGACCCAGCACAGTCCTGACCAGCCCCACGCGACAGCCGCCGTCACCACCGGTTTGGTACGCCGCACCACTGCCAAGGACACCGCGGTTCCGACCAGCGAGCCCACGCCGTACCCGGTCATGCCCGCGGCGAGGTAGACGCCTGGTTGTCCGCGTTCCTCGCCCACCACGGAGAGACCGAGCGTGAAGGCGAACCAGGTCACGCAGCCGGTGCCGCGCACGATCCACCCGTACAACACGTCGCTCCGCCCGCGCAGGCTCTCGCGGATGGAAGGACCTCCGGCGGCCACCGGGTCTGCGGCGGGCGTGCGCTCGGGCTGGACCGTGCAGGCGAGGAGCCCGGCCGCCACGACCGCGACGGCTTCCGCCCAGAGCAGCTCGTTCGTGAAGCCCGCGGACACCGCCAGCGCCCCCACCGTCGGCCCGATGAGCATTCCGATCCGCCGTAGTCCGTCCTGCCACGTCAGCAGCAGGACTGCCCGTCCCTCGCCCCATCGGTCCCCGGTGTCCGCGAGCAACGCCGACCGCCCCGGATTCGACAAGGCATCGCCAAACCCCAGTAGCAGGCCACTCAGCACGAGCAACGGCGGTGACAACACCCCGAGGCCGGCTGCTGTCGGCACGGACGCCAACGCCATCGCGGAGATCAGCGCGACCACGGCCAGCCGCGGCCCGGAGTCGACCCACTGTCGCGCCTTCCGCGCCCACCAGGGTGACAACAACACCGGTACGCCGGCGGCGCCACCGACCAACCCGGTCGCTGCCACCGATCCGGTCTCGCGAAGGATCACCAAAGGCAGTGCCACTTGCGCGATCCGGAACGCGAAGTCCGCCGTACCGCTGCCGGCCAGCAAGGCCAGTGCTTCGAATTTTGCCCTCACAGCAAGGATTCTTGGCGTCCCGGCGCACCTCAGGTAGCTACCGGCGGTTGCCCGCTTGCCATAGGCTCACCCTATGACCTCATTACCATCGGTCGAGGACCTCCGCCTGGTCCAGGCCGTCGCGCGGACCGGCGCCGTCGGTACGGCGGCCCGCGAGCTGCGGATCTCCCAGCCGTCAGCCTCGCAGCGGCTCGCCCGGCTCGAACGGCTCTGCGGCGCCAAACTCTTCGAACGCGACACCCGCGGCGCCCGCCCGACCCTGGCCGGCGCCGAGCTCAGCCGCCGCGCCGACCACATCCTCGGCCACCTCGAGGAGGTGTACGACGCCACTCGATTGGCCGCCACCGGCCGGCGACTGGTGATCGGCACCTTCGTCAGCATCGCCCCGATCCTGTTCCCCGTGCTGGACGCCGATCTCCCGAACCTCGAGATCCAGCAACAGGTCGACCACGGCCACTTCCTGGTCGAACGCGTCGCGGAAGGCACCATGGACGCCGCCTTCATCGCGATCGCCGAGCAGATGACACTCCCTCGCGGCACCGTCGCGCAGCGCGTCGGCCACGATGAACTCGTCCTGTTCGTGCCGCCCGGCGCCCGTCCGCCAGGCCGCGGCCGGCAACCGCTCAAGGACCGCCCGATCGCCTTCTCCACCTACGACAAAGGCAGCGACGAGGTCCACACCCGCCTGGCCGCGCTGGGTGCCTTGCCCCGTCGCGGCGTCACGCTCAGCACCACCGTCGCCATGGCCCGCCGCCGCTCACACCTCGCGCTGATCCCGCGCAGCGCCCTCGCCACCGAGCTCCGGCCCGGCGAGCACCTGGTCCCAGCACCCTTCCGGTACCGCCTGACGCTCTCGGTCGTCACCACGCCGACCCCGCCGGAACCCCTGATGGCCTATCTCCCGGACCTCCGCGCCACATTGAACTTGTCATGAACACCGGTGAGTTCTGGCGCCGTCTGCGGCACACTCGGAAATATGAACCTGGGGAGGTTGGCGCGGGGGCGCCGGGTGTTGGCGGGGTTCTGGGGCGCGACGGTGGTGCAGGTCGCGGCTGTGGCCTTCGATGCCAAGATCCTCAAACTGGTCAGTAAGCCCACCCTGATGCCGCTGTTGTGGCAGTGGTCGCGCACGCAGGACGCCTCACCGCTCCTGCAAGCCGCGCTGCTGGCCTCGGCCGCGGGCGATCTGTTGCTCGAGACGAATCTCGAGTTGGCCGGCATGGCGGCGTTCGGTGCGGCCCATGCGTGCTACCTCGCCGTCTTCCTCGCCGACCCGTCACAACGTTCCTGGCGCGTGCTCGCGGCGTACGCGGCACTCTGGGCGGCGCTGATCGCGGTGCTGTCCCCCAGGCTCGGCGGCCTGCGGGTCCCGGTGGCGGCGTACGCGTTGTTGCTGACGGCAACCGCGATCACGTCCCGCTGGCACAACTCGCGCAGCGGCGCCGGCGGTGCGCTGTTCCTGATCTCCGACTCGCTGATCGCGCTCCGGATGGCCGGCCGTGATTTCCGCGGCCGCGGGGCCCTGACGATGGCGACGTACGCCGTCGGCCAGTACCTGCTCGCCTCGGGAGTCACCGAGTCGCGGGACAGAGTGACCGGTACTGGTCATCCGCGTTGACCCGCGTCGCCGGTCGCGATGGGGTGAAGGGTATGGCGACCGTCGACGACGTACGACGACAGTTCCGGAACCCGCCGCCCGAGGGGCGGCCGATGATGCGCTGGTGGTGGTTCGGTCCGTCGGTGCAGCGGGACGAGCTCGACCGGGAGCTCGAGGCGATGGCCGCGGCCGGGCTCGGCGGGGCCGAGGTCGCGTTCGTGTACCCGATGGGGCCGGTGACCGCGCCGTTCGGATCGCCTGAGCTGCTGGAACTCGTCGGCCACGCGGCGCGGAAGGCACGCGAGCTGGGCCTGCGGTTCGACGTGACGCTGGGCAGCGGATGGTCGTTCGGCGGTCCGCACATCGGACCGGAGCTGGCCGCGCGGCAGTTGCACTGGGACCGGCGCGAGATCGGCTCCGCGGCGTACGACGTACCGATCGCGGCGTCCTGGCCTGGTGACGAGTTCGTGGCCGCCTTTGTGGGTGACGGGTCCTCCGGGGCGCCGTCGTCGTACGTCGAGGTGCCCGCGCGCGACGGGGTGATCCAGGTACTGGCTGGTGGTCAGCCGCGCGAGGTGCTGATCGCGACGTCCCGCGTGACCGGGCAACAGGTGAAGCGGACCGCGTCAGGCGCCGAGGGACACACGCTCGACCACTACTCGGCTGCCGCCGCGCACGAGCACATCCGGACGGTCGCGGAGCCGTTGCTGAAGGCAGCCACTCCCGAACTGCTCGGATCGGTGTTCTGCGACAGCCTCGAGGTGTACGGCGGCGACTGGACGCCGGCGATCTTCGACGAGTTCGCGAAGCGTCGCGGCTACGACCTGCGGCCGCGGCTGTTCGAACTGCTCGTGAACACCGACGGGTCGAAGCAGCTGCGGATCGACTTCGGCCGGACGCTGTCGGAGCTGTACGAGGACAACTTCCTCAAGGTCTTCCAGAGCTGGGCGGCCGGGTACGGCGTACCGTTCCGGATCCAGAGCTACGGTGAACCGCCCGCGACGATGAGCAGCTACCGGCACGCCGACATCTTCGAGGGCGAGGGCTGGGGGTGGACGCGCATCCCGGAGACCCGGTGGGCGTCGTCGGCGGCCGCTGTCTACGGCCGGTCGGTGGTGTCCGCCGAGGTGTGGACGTGGGTGCACTCGCCGTCGTTCCGGGCCACGCCACTCGATCTGCAGGGCGAGGCACACGAACACTTCCTGTCCGGCGTCAACCAGCTGATCGGTCACGGCTGGCCGTACTCCCCCTCGAACGGTCCCGGCCTCGGCTGGATCTTCTACGCGTCCGGCGCTCTCGATGACCGCAACCCTTGGTGGCCGACGGCAACGGCTCTCTTCGGCTCCCTGCACCGACTCTCGTGGCTGCTGCAGCAGGGCACACCGGTGCGGCCGGTGAAGATCTACATCCCGGCCTCGGACGCGTACGCCGCCGTGCGGGCCGGGTTCTCGGAGCCGAACAACCTGTACCGCGTGGTTCGGCAGCTGATCCCGGAGAGCGTCCCGCGCACGATCCGGGAAGCGGGTCTCGACTTCGACCTGATCGACGACGACGCGATCTCCGTGGTCGACCCGGCCGACGTTCCGCTGATCGTCGTCCCGGACGGGACCACGATGCCTCCTGCCACCCGGGACTGGCTCGACGCCGTTGCCGCGGCCGGCGGGTCCGTGGTGACGGATATCGACGCCCTTCGGCTTCCCGCCGCCCCGCTGGCAGCCGTGCCCGACGTCGGCGTGGTGCACCGGCGGTTGGACGACGGCGACTTCTACTTCGTCGCCAACACCGGCGCCGCGCCGCGCGAGCTGACCTTCGACCAGCCGATGGAGGTCTGGAACCCGCGCTCGGAGGACATCAGCGTCCGCCGCTCCACGACCCTGCACCCTTACGAGTCAGCCGTCCTCGTGCCCGCCACCACCGCGGTCGACACCGGCGCGCCCGCGGATCAGCTGGTCAGCACGCTCGACGGCGAGTGGACGGTTGCCTTCGACAACGACGTGCGTCCGGTGGAACTCCCGCACCGCTGGGAGGACGACCGCGAGCGAGCGACGTACTCCGGCTCGGCCACGTACCGCACCACCTTCGAGGTCCCGGACACCGGCGATCACCTGGCCCTCGACTTCGGCGCCGGCTCGTTGGTCGCGCCCGACAGCGAGCCGTATCTCCCGGGCAACTCGTACCGGGCGCTGATCAATCCGCCGGTCGGGGTCGCCGCAGACGTGTGGCTGAACGACACCCACTGCGGTTCGCTGTGGGCGCCGCCGTACCGGATCGATCTCAGCGACGCCGTGCGTCCGGGTGTGAACGAGCTGCGGGTTGTCGTCCACAACACGGCTGCGAACGCGCTGTCCGTCGATCAGCATCTGCTCGACGCGGCCGCCGAGGTGACCGCGCAGAACGGGCGCCGCTTCGATCTGCAGCACATCGAGCACGCGATTGACTACGTGTACTCCGGGCTACTCGCCGTACCGACGATCGTCCGTCAGGCCTGATCCAAGAAGCGGTCCAGGACCCGCGAACCGAACTCGAGTGCCGAGGTCGGCACGCGCTCGTCGATGCCGTGGAACATGCCCATGAAGTCCAGGTCCGGCGGCAGCTGCAGCGGGACGAACCCGAAGCACCGCACGCCCAACCGGCTCCACGACTTGGCGTCCGTACCGCCCGACATCAGCAGCGGCGCCGTCCGGCTCTGCGGGTCCTCGGCGGCCAGGCAGGCCTTCATCGCCTCGACCAGGCCACCGCTGAACTCGGTCTCCAGCGCGATGTCCTGGACGACGGTCTCGCGCTGCACCTTGTCGCCGAGCAGTTCGTCGATCGTCGCGAAGAACTCGTCCTCGTACCCGGGGAGGAACCGGCCGTCGATGTGCGCCTCGGCGTCGCCGGGGATCACGTTGACCTTGTAGCCGGCGTTCAGCATCGTCGGGTTCGCGGTGTTCCGGATCGTGGCGCCGAACATCCGGCTGAAGCTGCCGAGCTTCGCCAGCGTCGTCGTCATGTCCTCCGGGTCGAGCTCCACCTCGAGCACGTCCTCGAGCGTCTTCAGGAACTCGCGGACGGTCGGCGTGACGCGCAGCGGCCACTCGTGCGAGCCGATCCGCGTGACCGCCTCGACCAGGTTGGTGACCGCGTTGTCGGTGTTCACCATCGACCCGTGGCCCGCCGTACCGCGAGCCTTCAGGCGCATCCAGTTCATTCCCTTCTCGGCCGTCTCGATCAGGTACAGCCGCAGGTCGTCCTTGACCGTGATCGAGAAGCCGCCGACCTCACCGATGCCCTCGGTGCAGTCCGCCACCGTGTCCGGGTGGTTGTTGATCAGCCACTGGGCGCCGTACACACCGCCTGCCTCTTCGTCGGCGGTGAAGACCAGGCGGACCGGCCGCCGCGGCTTCACGCCGGCGCGCTGGCGGGCCCGGACCACGGACAGCACCATCGCGTCGAAGTCCTTCATGTCGACGGCGCCGCGACCCCACACGCACCCGTCGAAGATCTCCCCCGCGAACGGGTCGACCTTCCAGTCCTTCGGATCCGCTGGTACGACGTCCAGGTGCCCGTGCACGAGCAACGGGTCCGCACTCTGGTCCTCGCCGTCCCAGTGCGCGACCAGCGTTGCGCGACCCGGCTCCGACTCGTAGATCGTCGACTCGATGCCGACCTCGTCCAGCTGCGCGGCGACGTACTCCGCCGCGACCCGCTCGCCGTTGCTCTTGCCGTTGCCGTAGTTCGTGGTGTCGATCCGGATCAGCTCACTGCAGAGCTCCACCACCTCGGCATCGGGGGCGTACGACGGACGGTCGCTGGGGGTCGTCATGCGCCCCATCCTCTCGCACCACGGGCGCGGAAGGGGACTCAGGTCAGGGTGATCGTGTCCCCGCTGATCTTGAGCGGTTTCGGCGGCAGCGGGCGCGGCGCCGGGCCGGCCTCGACCGAGCCGTCCTTGATCGAGTACTTGCTGCCGTGGCAGTCGCAGTTGATCGTCCCGTTGGACACGCTCGCGACCGGGCACCCCAGGTGGGTGCAGATCGAGCTGAAGCCCTTGAAGGTGCCCTTGACGGGCTGCGTGACCACGGCCTGCCGGGACGCGAAGATCTTGCCGCCGCCGACCGGGATCTCGTCCGTGGTGCCGAGGACGACGTTGGCCGGCGCCGGGGGTGGGGTGCCTTTCGGTTCGCCGTACTTGGAGCACCCGGTCAGTCCCGCGGCAGCGCCGGCCGCGGCGCCGGCGAGGAACGTCCTACGGCTGGGTGGATTCACGGCGAGGGTCCTTTCAGTGGGTGGCGTCTCAGCGGGTGATGCCGAACGTGGTGAAGAACCAGAGCGCGGAAGTGAGCCACAGCCCGATCAGGCCGGTGAAGACGGCTCCACCGGCGACCGGGAGCAGCCAGGACGGCGTGTCGGTGCGGCTGAGCGCCAGCATCTTCACCACGAAGGCGCCGTAGAAGAAGCAACCGAGCAGCGAGTGAACGAGCACGCGCGGCTCGCCGTACTGGAAGCCGAGCGCGTACAGGCAGTGCGCGACGACCGGGAGTGTGACCGCGACGGCGGCTCGCCCGGACCAGCGGTGCAGCGGCGCGAGCTTGGAGCGCCCGCGGTAGATCGCGACCGCGCTGGCGAGTTGCACCAGACCGAGCACGGCCGCCAGCGTCGCCAGCCAGGTCTTCACCGCCTGGAAACTGGAGAAACCCGCGATGTCGATCGCGACACCGGTTGGGTGATGCACCCGCCCGTAGACCCCGAGCGCGACAGCCGCCGCGGCCCCGGCGATGAGCGGTACTGCGACCGCGCCACGCTTCGCGACTGACGTCGTACTCATCGGCCCTCCTCGTCTCCGGTGATGGGTTGGGCGGTGACCTGCGCGCCGTTCACCGTCGCCGAGCGTGTGGTCGGGTCGAGCGGTGGAGCGGGGGCGGGTGTGCCGTCGTTGTCGATGCCGACCTGGGAGCCGTCGGGGAGGACGATCCAGCCGATGGTGGCGGTGCTGTTGCGGGCGCGGTAGAGGCCGGCCGGTGGTCCTGCTGGGCGGGCTGCGAATCGGAGGGTGCGTCCGTTCAGCGTGAGGGTTCCGGCGGCTGCATTCGCGGTGGTGGCGCCGGTGAGGTGTTCTCCGGTGCGGGCCTTCAGCGTGAGGCGACCTGGGGTCGCGGTTCCGGTGAGCCACGCTTCCAAGCGGCGGCCGTCGCAGATGTAGGCGACGGAGCGGGTGCCCTTGACGGCTATTGCCAGGGTGGCTTCTCGGCCAGTCGTTCGGCCGATGTAGACGACGGTCTTCTGAGCTGGCGTCGTCTGCGCCGGCGGTGTCGGTTGAGTCGCTGTGGGTGTCGGCGTCGGTTCAGGGGTGGGCGTCGGGCTGGCTGAGGCGGGCGTCGCGGCGTACCCCGGCGGGCCCGCTGCCTGGGTGCTGTTCACCACCAGCAACGCGACCAACCCGACGGCCGTCGCCGCCAGCGTCACCAAAGGACTGCGCTGCCCCATCTCCCCGATTCACCCCGAGACTCGCCCCCAGACGAGAATCTCGCCGACACCGCGGCTGGTCAACGGCTGGCCGGTCCTTCTAGGCGGGACTTCCACAGCGGGCCCGCTTCAGAGCACTTTCAGGCCGTACATCTCACCCAGCGGGTCGGAGATCAGCTCGATCCGGGCGCCATCAGGGTCGCGGAAGTAGATCGACGTACCGCTCTCCTCCTGGAAGTCGACCCCGTGCTCGGTGAGGCTCTCCTTGAGCCGCTCCCACTGCGACGGCTCGACCGAGATCGCCAGGTGGTGCAGCCCGCCGAGCACCTCGGCGTACGGACCGAGATCGAGCCCCGGGAAGTCGAAGAACGCCAGCAGGTTCCCGTTCCCGATGTCGAAGAAGAAGTGCGTCGAGCCGGCGTAGTCGCGGTTCCCGACCATCTCGGTCAGCGGGAACCCGAGCACGTCCTGGTAGAACCGCACCGTGCGCTCGACGTCCGCGCTCAGCAACGCGGTGTGATGCAGTCCGCGCGCCGACGACGGACCGGCGGGCTTCAGGTACGCCGACCTGATCCGGTCCCGCTCGGCTTCGATCGCGGGCAGGTCGATCTCGGTCATGCCATCCCCCTCAGATCCGGAAGAACAGGTTCAGGTACCGGTCGGCGACCGCCCGGTCGCCTCGGATCGTACCGGCGTTGCTCCGGCCGAAGGCGGTCAGCACGAAGCTGCCGGGATCGAACTCGATGACCGCCGACAGATCGCTCGCGTCACCGGCCGTGTAGTCCATGCCGTCCGGACCGACGGACACCCTGGTGTCACCGGCGTTCGGGCCGCTGGTGATCCGGATCCCGAGCTGGCACGGATCCTTCGCGCCGGTCGTGTACTTCCACAGCACGAACATGAACGGCACCAGCAGATCGGCCGCCTCCCCCGACAGTCCGTGCGCGCGGCCGGTGCCCTGCCGGATGTCCCACGAGTGGACGCCGTAGTCCATCAACTGGAACGCCGGGAAGAAGAACGCCGGCAGCGGACCCATGTAGAAGTGCGGCACGGTGAACCCACCCCACTCGTCGGGCCCGAGCGCGTCGAAGATCCCCATCATCTTGTCGAAGTCCGTCCGCAGCCGCTCCACCAGCTCCGCCCGCGGCACACTCCGCAGCGCCAACGCTTGCTTGTCGACCCGCTCGGCCATCCCCGGCAGCCCGTACGCCGGTGGTACCTCGCTGTGCGACCGCGCCGCGTCGAACGCCACGAAGTACGACTCGGTCGTGTCCGTGAGATGCGCCACCACATCGCGCACTTCCCAGTGCCCGGCCCCGGTCGGCGCCTCCCACACGTCGTCGGTGTCGACCATCCCGAAGAACAGCTCCGCTTCGTCCCGCACCACCCGGAGCATCGTGTCCTTACCCTCGAACGACATCCCGTTCCACGCGTCCACGGCGTACCACCTCCACCCCCAGAGGCCACTCCTTGAATTTCAAACTACGCCGATCACACCCGGTCGTCACCACCCCGGCGCCCCGATGTGAATTCCACCCCTGGAGTTTGCTACTGTTCTCCGGTCGGCACCGCGCAAGCGGTGAGACCACTCGTCCGGGTGGCGGAATAGGCAGACGCGCTAGCTTGAGGTGCTAGTGCCCTTCGCGGGGCGTGGGGGTTCAAGTCCCCCCTCGGACACACTCCATCCAAAAGGTCGGCCCATCAGGCCGGCCTTTTTCATCTCCCCCAGATTCAATGCCTTACGCAACTTCTTCGTAACGGTCTCTGCGGCGACCGCCTGATCACGCACTTGTTCAACGCGTGCGCGGCGTAGGTGATCGTCAGGGGCCCGGCGCGGTTGGCCAGCCGGCTTGGCGTGTGGCCCAGGCGAGGGCGTCGTCGGCTACTTGGTCCCAGCCCTGGTGGGCGGGTAGCAGGTGGGGCATGCCTTCGTATTCCTTGTTCTCGGTGATGGTCTTCGACGACTTGTAGTGCTTGGCGTTGGAGCGTTGCACGGCCGGCGGCATCAGGTGATCCTCGCTGCCGGAGACGAACAGCAGCGGCGGCCGATTGTCGTTGTGATAGTCCACGTGGACGTCCTGCGGGCCGGGCTCGAAGTTCGCCAGCACGCTGTTCCAGAAAATCCGCCCGGACACCGGCACGTGATACCGGTGATACAGGTCGAGCGACTCCTCGTCAGTGAAGGTATTGGCGAACGTGTACTTCCACTGCTCCGGTGTGAGACCGACGGCCTTGTGCCGGTTCGCCGGGTTCTTCAGCACCGGGAACGACGCCTTCAGCTGAGACAGCGGAATCACACGCACACCCTCGGTCGGCGCCGAGTTGACCGCCACCCCCACAACGCCGTACCCGTGATCGAGCAGCACCTGCGTGAACGCACCACCCGCCGAGTGGCCCATGATGATCGGCGGCTCGTCCAGTCCCCCGACGACCGACTCCAGATGCTCGATGATCGCCGGCGCCGTCAGCGCCTCGATCGGCGTCGGGTCGGCGTTGAGCGCCTCGACCTCCACCTCGAGCCCCGGGTACGCCGGCGCGACAACCTGGTACCCGGCCGCTCGGTACCGGTCGATCCAGTGCTCCCAACTCCGCGGAGTCACCCAGAACCCATGAACAAGAACGATGGTCTTCACGGGGGCTTCCTTTCACGCGAGGTTTCGGACTACTCAGTGCGACTGAGCAGGTTCTCCAGATGCAGGGCTCACGACTCGACCGTCATTGCGGTTTCCCGTTGTCGATCCACCGCTCGAACAGGCTGACCTGCGCGTCAGTCCAAGCCCCGTCGCAGGGCATCGAGCCGTCACGGACGCGGGAGGATCGCAGCGGCGTGGCGGCTCACGTCGTCGTAGGACCATAGGTCGAAGTGCCTCAGCATCGATCTGCGGTCGACTTCGCGGAACAACGGCTTGATGTCCGACACGAAGCCGGCCGGGCCGTCCTGATCTTCGGCCAACGTTCCTCCCCCGGCCGAGTGACTCCCAACCTCCACCATCGCGCGAACATACGGCCCCCGCCAGACCGGGCGCGAGGCCGGTACCTCGTCCGACCACTGTGGCGGTCCGGGCGTACCGTGAAGATTCGAGGCCGGGAACTGCCAAAGGGGGATCAATGGCGACTCACACGAAGGCCCAACTGCTGGCCGCCATCCGCCGCGCCTACGGACCGGACAGGGCCGAGTCGATCGCGGAACAGCTACCTGACCGGATCGACCCCGATAACGACGCGGACGCCGAGATGCTCCGTCGTCTCGGCTTCACTCGCGAAGGACTGACCGAGGCCCTCGGCGCCGAAATCTGACAGCCGGTGAGCATTGGTGCACGCTCGCACGTCACACCAATGTTCTTATTGATCAAATTCTGTACGGCGCTTGTGTGAGCCCGGCTCGGACCGGATCGTGGATGAATGGACAGGTCAGATGAGGACCGGGCAATTGCCGAGGTCGTCGACCGGTTGGGGAGGCAGTTTCCGCATATTGCGCCAGCGGAGGTCGCGCAGGCCGTGAGCCAATCCCGGCCGGAGTTCGACGATGTTCCGATCCGGGATTTCGTACCTTTGTTCGTCGAGAGGGGCGCCAAGTCGCGGCTGCGTGAGATGGCATAGTCACAATTCATGCACGACGGCCCGAAGTACTTGCCAGACGCGACGCCGGGCTGGTGCCCTGGCAGCCTCGAATCTCAACGCGGAAAGCGCGTCGATGAGGGGAGGTGCTCGGGTGACTTACAGCGCGGAGGGACCACTGCAGGAGGCGGGCGAGCGGCTTCGTTGCGCCGTTGAGATCCTGCGCCGACGTCCGGCTGACGACGTCGCCGCGAAGTGTCTGGTGGACGAGCTCCACGAATTGCGCACCATGATGTCGGCTACGGCCTTGTTGATGGAGTCGTTCGAGCTGCCCCGCTTCGCCATGTTGCTGCACCCGCGGGATCGCGGTAGCTCGACCGCCGTACTCTCCCGGGCCGACGCCGACCTGCGCGCCGCCTTCGACCATCTCAACAGCGCGGCGGCAAATCTCACGGCCGCCCGACAAAGGCTCGACACCCTGAGCTGAGAGCCGTTCCGTGCCGCCCCAGGCCGGCCGAGCACGCATCACGTGCACCGCCTTGCCTCTGCGATCATGGAGGGAGAGGTTGGGAACCAGGACCGGCGTTCGATCAGCCAATGCCGCCGGAATGGAGGAATCATGACGGACCCCGCCGACCGGATCGACTTCGCTAATCTCCCGGCGCCCGAGGACGGCATCGTGGTGACGTTGTTCATCACCGTCCGCGAGATCGCGAGGTCCCGGGACTTCTACTCGCGTGTCCTCGGCGGCACCGTCGTCCTGGAAGAGAATCCGTGCATGGTCAAGCTGGCCAACTCGTGGATCATCATGAACCCCGGCGGGCCGCCCACCCCCGACAAGCCAGGGATCTCGGTGGTCAACTATGAGCCCGGCGACACGACCTCGATCTTCCTGAACCTACGGGTCGCTGATATCAAGGCTCGCTACGAGGAATGGAAGAGCAAGGGTGCGGAGTTTGTGACGCCACCGATCGACCGCGGAGCAGAGACCCGCTGCTACATGCGGGACCCGGACGGGTACCTCATCGAGGTCGGACAGTCCACCGGACTGCTGCACGGCAAGCTCGCCGCAAAGCGCTCGGAGGACCTCCCGGGCTGACTGGTCTCGTCCCACCCGGCGAAGACCAGGCCGACCGATTCTGCGACCAGGCGGAACCGCGGTGCCCCCGTCGGCGGCGACGATCCGGACGGAGGTGCGGAGGGGGATGGCGAACTCATCGTCCTACAGCGGGAGTTCGGCGCCGGCGTGCTCGGCGACCATGTACGCCGCATACCGGTCAGGCCAGTCGGGGTCCGCCTCGCGATGGGGCTTCTCGTGCTCACCGTGGGCGGTCGCGGCCCGCACGAGCGCCTCCTTCAGGTCGTCCACCGAGGTGTACGACGCGGTGAACGTGTCCGCCCGGCCGGGGAGCCTGCTGTTGACCTCCTGCAGGATCCAGGCGTTCCCGTCGGGATCGGCGAAGGTGGTACGCGAACGGTACGAACCTCGCTCGGGATCCACGCCCGGGGCCGGGCCTTCCGCCCCGATGTGGGTGATCTCGCCGACCTCGACGCCGGCCGCCACGAGCGCGTCGCGGGCGGCCAGGATGTCGGACACGACCAAGTACGCCTTGGACGAGCCTGGCTGAGCGTAGCTCCGAACTGGATCGAGCCGTACCTGGTCAGCCGGAACGACCGCATCATTTGCGCCGCGGCCGACATCAGCGAGCGCAGCTCGTGAAGGTCCGACACGGCCAGCGCCGTGTCGGCCCGATCGTCCG
The DNA here is from genome assembly GCF_056436705.1 of Kribbella sp. NPDC043289. Classification (NCBI taxonomy): domain Bacteria; kingdom Bacillati; phylum Actinomycetota; class Actinomycetes; order Propionibacteriales; family Kribbellaceae; genus Kribbella; species Kribbella sp. NPDC043289. Next base: position 1,099,589 of record NZ_JBWKCB010000001.1, on the reverse strand, counting down.
GTCGGCGTCGCGCCGGCTCTACGGCCCGCACCACACCGCTGTACGCATCCTGAAGCGCCGTGGTCACCTCGTTGCCGCCGTCCATCGGGACATCTCCCTCCTGGTGATGGTTACCTATCGCAGCCGCTCCGTCACAGGCAAGGCGAAACTGGTTGAAGGTAGTACTTCGTTACCGGAGGGCCGATCACCAGGAACAGAAAGAGCCCGCTGATCGGTCGTGCTACCAGCGGGCTCGTGGGAGCGGCATCAGGAGCGTCGCTCGATGGCGCGAACCGAGTTCTGGATCGCTTTCGCCGGGACACCCTTGCCGACCGTCGCGAACAGGGCGGCGAATAGATGGCCGCGGTCGACGTCCGTGGTGCCGTCCGGCCTCGGAGTCAGGTCGTAGCTATGGCTGGACTTGCCGCCCCAGGCATTGGAGTCGGTGGTCGTCGCGACAAGGCGGTGCGGGTCCGACCAGTCGTAAGACAGGCGTTCCCAGACGCCACTGGAACCCTCAGTGACGTCGGCGTGGTCGGCGGCCTTGCTGTGCACCTTCAGGTCCTGGTCGGCGCTGTTGCCGAACAGCTCCTGGCGACCAGGACCGAAGTCGGTCAGACCCGCGATGAACTGCTCCGGCGTTGGGGTCGTGTTCGCGTGCAGATGGATGGTGGTCATCGGTCTTGCTCCCTCCCTTGCTCACCTCCACTATGAGCGGGCGCCAGGACGCTCACCCCAGGCACAATCCCTGGTCCGGACACGGGCGAGATACGTCATTTGACGGAATCCGGCGACCGCTGCCGCGACTTAGCTTCGGGCCATCGGTACTGAGGCTCGCGGTGTTGCGGGCGAAGGAGGCGCACGATGAGTGAAGCAGTGAAGAACGTCGTACTCGTGCACGGCGGCTTCGTCGACGGATCAGGGTGGCAGGGCGTGTACGACGAGCTCACCCAGAGCGGTTACCGAGTGGCCGTCGTACAGAATCCGACCATCTCGCTGGCCGGTGACGTAGCGGCGACCGAGGCGGTGCTCGACAGCCTGGACGGTCCCGCGGTGTTGGTCGGTCACTCGTACGGCGGCGCGGTGGTGACCGAGGCGGGCAACCACTCGAGCGTCGCGGCGGTCGTCTACATCGCGGCGTTCGCGCCGGACAAGGGTGAGTCGGTGAACACGCTCATCGCCGATCCGCCGCCCAATGCGCCGGTGCCGCCGATCCTGCCGCCGAAGGACGGGTTCCTGTTCCTCGACCGGGAGAAGTTCGCGGCGTCGTTCGCCGCCGATCTGCCGCCGCAGCAGGCCGCCTTCATGGCCGACTCGCAGACGCCCTGGGGCGTCGACGCGCTCGCCGGGACGGTGTCCGAGCCAGCTTGGCGGGTGAAGCCGTCGTGGTACCTCGTCGCGACCGATGACCGGATGATCCCGCCGCCGGCACAACGCGCGATGTCCGAACGCGCCGGCGCCACGGTCACCGAGGCCGCCGGAAGCCACTCGATCTACGTCTCCCAGCCCGCGAAGGTCGCGGAGGTGATCGCTCAGGCCGCCGCAGGCGCGTCCAACTAGCGGGTACGGCGGCGGCGCCGCACCCTTATGCTCGGGTGCGGGGCCGCCGTCTGTGAGGGGGATTTCGTGGGCGCGCTGGTGGGGCGGGACGCAGAGATCGAGCGGCTGCACCGGTTCGTCGCGGACATCGCCGAGAACGGCGGAGCACTATTGCTGTCGGGTGACGCGGGCGTGGGCAAGAGCGCGCTCCTCGAGGAGGCGGCTGCCCGCGCATCCGCCGACAACACACGAGTGCTTCGAGCGACTGGTGCGCAGTTCGAGGCCGACATTACCTACGCGTCACTCCATCAACTGTTGGAGCCTTGTCTGTCGGCGTTCGACCAGTTGAACCAACGGCATACAACGATCTTGCAGGTCGCGCTCGGGCTCGCCGACGGCCCGCCGCTCGCGCCGCTGATGCTCGCCGGCGCGGTGCTCGCGGTTCTCGAGCACCTGGCCGCAGAACGCCCTGTGTTGCTGGTGATCGACGACGTCCCGTGGCTCGATCGAGCGAGCGGGCTCGTGCTCGGCATGGTCGCGCGGCGCCTCGCCGGCAAGCGCGTCGCGCTGCTCGCTGCAGCTCGGACCGGCGAGCCGACCTTCCTCGATCACACCGACCTGGCCGTCGCCAGCATCGATCCGTTGACCGACGATGCCGCCGTACAACTACTGTCCACGCACTATCCCGCTCTCGCACCGCGGGTACGTCAGCGGCTGCTGACCGATGCCCAAGGCAACCCTTTGGCGTTGCTGGAGCTCCCGGTTGCCTTGGGCATTCGCATCGAGGGTCCTGCTGCGCCGACGATCCTGCCGTTGACCGGCCGGCTCCAGACGGCGTTCGCGTCGCGGATCACAGCGTTGCCGAGTTCGACGTACAAGCTGCTGTTGTTGGCGGCGTTGGACGGTACGGGCGACTTTCGCCTGATCCGGCGGATCGCGCAGGGACGGAACGGGAAGGGTCTCGCACCGGCCGAGCGTGCGCGACTCGTGCGCGCCGACAACACCGCCGAGCTATTGGTATTCCGGCATCCGCTGATCCGTTCGGCGGTCGTCGAACTCTCGACCGGCGACCAGCGTCGCGAGGCGCACCGAGTACTGGCTGACCACCTCGAAGATCAGCCGGAGCGACGGATCTGGCATCTCGCCGAAGCCACTGCCGAGCCTGACGAGACCGTTGCGGCGCTCCTGCAGGGTGTCGCGCACGCCAACCTCCGACGCGGCGACTCCGTCGGTGCCGTCACCCAGCTACTGCGCGCCGCGGAACTCAGTCCGACGGGGAAGGGGCGGAGCGGGCGGTTGGCCGAGGCGGCGTACCTCGGCTCGATCGTGACGGGTGACCTTCGCGATGCCCCGCGACTCCTCACCGCCGCCAGGCGATCAATCCAAGGCTCCGACGGGCCGCTGTCCCTCGCCGTCGCCGGTGCGTATCAACTGCTGCACAGCGACGGCGACATCGACACCGCGCACCGCTTGCTGATCGACGCGATCGACAACCTCGACGACCCCGGCGACGCGCACAACAAGGTGCTGATCGAGGCGCTCTACACCTTGCTGATGATCTGCTTCTTCGGCGGACGGGCCGAGCTCTGGCCTCCGTACGAGAACGCGATCGCCCGATTGAAGCCGCGCGTCCCCGAACTGCTCGGCATCCTCAGCAAGACCTTCAGCGATCCCGCTCGCGCATCGCAGGACGCACTCGGCCAGCTGGATGCATCGATCGCCGGACTCAGCCACCAGGTCAGTCCGGCCCGGATCATTCGCACCGGCACCGCCGCGGCGTACCTCGACCGCCTCACGGACTGCCGGGACGGCCTGCTCCGCGCGGTCCAGCACGGACGCGAGGGCGGCGCCGTGACCTCGGCGATCGAAGGACTCTTCCTGCTCGGCCAGGACTCCTTCCACACCGGGCAATGGGACCAGGCACAGCAACTGATCCACGAAGGGCTCGAGCTGTGCGAGAAGCACGGCTACAAATTGCTCAGCTGGCCTGGGCTCCTGATCAACGGTCTCCTCGCCGCCGCCCGCGGCGACACCACGACTCCCGGCGTGATTGCACGCCAGATGAGCGCCTGGGCCGCGCCACGCCGAGCGCGCACCACTCAGCTGTACGCCGCGCACATCCAGACACTCGCCGCGCTTGGCCGCAGTGACTTCGAGGCCGCCTACCAGCACGTCACGTTCATCAGCCCGGCCGGCACGATCACGCCGTACTGCCCGCACGCGCTCTGGGTCTTCCTCGACCTCGTCGAAGCCGCCATGCTCACCGGCCGCGACACCGAGGCCGTCGCGCACGTCAAAGCCGCCCAGCAACTCGGCCTCGACAAACTGTCAGCACGCCTGCGCCTCGTCGTCCTCACAACAGCCGCCATCACCGAAACCGACATCGACGACGACCGCCTCGAGGACGCCATCGTCTCCCCCGCCAACGATCGATGGCCGTTCGAGCTCGCCCGGATCCAGCTCACGTACGGCGCTCACCTCCGGCGTACCAAGAACACCGCCCGCGCCCGTCACCACCTGATGGCGGCGGCCGATGCGTTCCGGCGCCTCAACGCCCGCCCCTGGACCACCCGAACCACGACCGAGCTCCGAGCCACCGGCGTACCTGTGGACTCCCCGGCCAAGACGCCCCTCACCGCCCAACAACGCCAGATCGCAGAGCTCGCAGCAGCCGGGCTCACGAACAAGCAGATCGCCGAGCGCCTGGTGCTCTCCCCACGCACCGTCTCGACCCACCTCTACCAGGTCTTCCCCAAACTCGGCATCACCACCCGAGCCGCCCTCCGAGACGCCCTCGCCGACCTCCCCCACGACCCGCAACCGCCGATTGTCACCTAGCGGCGTGGGGTGCGGGTGAGTTCGAGGACGGGGATGGTGCGGATTCCGGCAGTACGACGTTCGTAGTCGGCGAAGCCCGGGTAGCGGCGGGCTTGTTCGGCGTAGACGCGGTCGCGGTCGGCACCGGTCAATTCGTGGACGGTGACGTCGTACGTCTCGGTTCCGCGTTCGACGGTCGCGGCGCCGGCCGTGATCACGTTGACGTACCAGTCCGGGTTGGTGGGTGCGCCGCTCTTGGTGGCGAAGATGTAGATGGTGTCCGGATCGGTCTCGTGCGGCAGGTACATGGTCGGGGTGACGTAGTCGCGGCCGGTCTTGCGGCCGCGATGGTGCACCAAGAGCATCGGAGCGCCTTCGAACGGCCCGCCGACCTTGCCCTCGTTCGCCCGGAACTGCGCGATGGTTCCGGCGTTCCAGTCACTCATGTCGAACTCCTGTCGTTCTAGGCGTTGATGCGTGCCGCGGCCGTGAGGTACGCCCTCAGGAGCCGTCCGGCCCGGTCCAGCGCCGCGGTGCCCTCGTCAAGCATCGCGTGATAGGCCTGGAAGACATGGGGCACCCCAGGGCTGATGTCCAGTGTGACCTCGACATCAGCGGCTGCCGCCTGACGAGCGAGGCGGGTGGCATCGTCGAGAAGCACCTCGTGCGATCCGGCCTGGATGATCAACGGCGGAAGCCCGGACAGGTCGGCAAAGATCGGGCTGATGAGGCCGAGCGTGGCATCGTGCCCGGCCGTGTAGTCGGGGATCCTGGCGAGAAGGGCGTCCGGGCTCATCAGCGGATCGGCCTCGCGCTTGGTTTCCATACTCTGCCCGGTCAGCGTCAGGTCGGCGTACGGCGACATCACGTACGCCGCAGCCGGCATCGGCAGCCCGTGGTCGCGGGCGTTCACCAGCGTGGCGACGGCGAGCCCGCCACCGGCGGACTCTCCCGCGAAGATGATGTCCGCGGGAGCGATGGCATTGTCGAGCAGAGCGTCGTACGCCGCCAACGCGTCCTCGACCGCCGCCGGATACGGGTGCTCGGGGGCGAGCCGGTAGTCGACCGAGATCGCCTTGGCGTCGACCCGCCGAGCGATCTGCGAGGCCAAGTCGGCGGAGAGAGCGGCGTCGCCCATCACGTACACGCCGCCGTGAAAGTACAGGACGACATGGCGAGGTCTGACCCGGTCGACAGTGACCTCCGCCGTCGGTACGTCGCCCAGGCTCGCCGAGGTTACGGTCACGTCGGCCGGGAGCGGCTGAGCCGACAGCAACGCCTGCAGTTGCTGACGCTGCTCAGCCAGCCCGATGTCGGCCGGAAACGCTCCCTGTCGCAGGATCGCGTCGAGATTCTCTCGCTGTTCGGTGCTCACCGAAGATCTCCCCTCGCTCGCGGATTCGCCGCAGGAGGCGGCTCATTCCGAGCCTGGCCGCCGGGCAGATGAGGAGTCCTCACCAGATCACAGTGATTCGCGGGTGAGTTTTCGGATCTCGAGGAGGTCCAGGCCGAGCGCCTCGATCACCGCGAGTACGCCGTACAACGCGGACCGATCCATCTGTCCGGTGAGGATCGTCCGTGTGCCGTCCTGCCGCGGCTCCAGCGCCGGGAACGCGGACAGCACAGTCGCACCGAGGCGTCCGTTGATCCGGATCATGTACAGCGCAGGTGCCGAGTCCACGTGATCATGGTCAGGAGCCGCCAGGTGAACCCGCATCACCGTGATGAGGTGAGTCCCGGCCGCCCGCAACTGCCAGCAACCGGAGTCCCCGAGCACGCTGGACAGCCGACGACCGGTCGCCGGCCTGGAGCTTGGCATAGATGCTGCGGATGTGCGTGCTGACCGTGTTCACCGAGACGGAGAGTTCGCTGGCGATCTCGGGCCGGGACAGGTTGGTCGGCAGGTAGCGCAGCACCCGCAGCTCCGCCGCGCTGAGTTCCTCCGTCGGCGGCAACGAGGGCGGCGCTTTGTCCGCCGGGGATGAGCCGCGGAGGATATCGAGGATGTCGGCAACGAGGGCGGCATGCGCAGTCGCATGTGGGGGAAGCGCCTCGAGTAGCTCCGCCGACCCCGTGATCGCGAACGGCAGGACCAATCGGTCGGGCTCCGCGAGGGCCAACGCCCGTTCAGTCGCCTCATTCGCGGCCCGCAGGTCGAGGCGTGTGGTTAAGGTGCGTGTTCCTCCTCGGACACACTTCTTAACCCCACGCAGGGCGGGAGTAATCGACACTTCCGCCACCTGCACTCGATGGTCACAAGCAACCGTCAGGCCCAAGGCTTCGTACAGCTCGGCCAAATCGTTACGGTCCGCGAGATCCAGCGCCTTCGCCATGTCACCAAGCTGCGTCACGATCGCGCGGACGTCGTCTGCGGTCAGTTGAGGCACTGGATCGACAGCCTTCAGACCGACTTCCGCAGCTCGCTTGTCGGCCGCTGCCGCGTTGTATTGCTCGGTGAGGGTCTCCGGATCCCAGCCCACCTCGATCGCCCGCCGCAGGCGCTCCATCGTCGACTCCGCGGCCGCGATACGGCGCCGGAACGATTGCGCCTGGGTCTCGATCCTGTCCGCCAGCTCGTCGGCGTCGGCCAGCGCCTCCACAGTGCGCTGGATGTGGGCCGGGGCGAACAACCGGGCGATCCACGCGTTGATCTTGGCTGTCAGGTGGTCCTCGCGCAGATAGACGTTCACCGGATGGTCCTGCAGCGCGGGTGACCCGGGAGCCAGGCTTCGGGCCCGACAGCGGTAGAACGTCGCGTGTGACCGGTGCGAGCCCTCCATCCGTCGCCCGCAGATCGTGCAGTGGATCCGTCTACGCAGCACGTAGGTGTGCGACGACGCGACGCGGGTCCTTGTTGCTCGCGCTCGCTCGGACATGCTCGCTCCAGCCCGCGCGGACATCTCCAGCTGCACTCGCGTGAAGTCCTCGACCGACACGATCGCCGGATGGGCAGGCTCGCGTGATCGCACGATCTTCGACGCCGGCGAACGCTTGTACCTGACGACGTGGCCCGCCGCGACGTCATCCGGGTCTTGCAGTTCCTCGACCTTCTGCCACCTGCCGTAGATCGCATACCCCGTGTACCGCGGATTGCACAGGATCGCCCTGACTGTCGAGCCCTGCCAGCCGTCGCCTGAACGATGCCGGTTCTGATGAGGAGGGTGGGCGGCCGGGCACGGGACATGCTCGGCGTTCAGCAACTGGGCGATGCCTTTGTGGCCGATGCCTTCCAGGTACAGCGCCAAGATCCGCTCGACGATCGGAGCCGCCACCTCGTCTATGGCAAGGACTCTCAGTCGATAGCCCTCCTGCGCCTTTCGTGGGTTCGGGTGCGGTCCTGCGTCGACGACGACATAGCCGTACGGCGCTCGCCCGCCCTGATGCTTGCCATCGATCAGAACCTGGGCTGCCATCGCAGCTCGAACTCGACGTTGCACATGCTGCCGCTCCGACTTCGACAGTCCACCCGTGATCGTCATCGCCATGTCGTGCACAGTGTTCTCGGCATCGAACCGACCACCGAGACTCGGTACCCAGAGCGATACGCCGTACCGATCGAACTTCGGCCAGGTCAGACTGAACTGATTGCCGAACCAGCATCGAGTCGCCTCGCCGACGACCAATCCGTCCCATCCGCGATTGGGATTCTTCAAAGCCTGCAACGCACGGCTGGCCTCGTCTCGTCGTTCCCACGGCAACGAACGCGACTGCCCGATGTCGAAGAACTGCTCCACCACCACGCCACCAAGCGGCTCGACGAACCGCGTCGCCTCCCCCAGCTGCCAAGCCTTGGACGTCTTCGGATCCTGGTTGTCCTCGGTCGAGCACCGCCCGTAGAACGCCAGCCGTCCAACGCCACTGGCCGTCGAGTGGTGAGGCAACGCCTCTGTGCCCAGCAGGTCGTCGAGAGTCGCCCACGGATCGAGGCCGTCGCCGCTCATGATGCCTCCTCCCCCGACTGCGACGCAGCGCCGGTTCCGCGCCTCGCCCGCGCCAGTCGCAAAACGATCCGGCGCAGCACACGAGCTGCCTGCGGATAGAGCGCCGGCGGCCTGCTCGGCATCCTCACCCGGACTCGCGGCTCATTCCCGGAATCCCCACTGACACCGTCCGCATCTGACTTGTCCATGCGTGTTCAACGCATGAGCTATGCACAGTCCTCAACGCTTCGCAACGTCAGCGGGTTGTCCCGCGCGGGTCAGTCGTCGAGCCACTCTTCGCCAATCGCGTCCCGATGCGGACCCTGGTGATAGCCGAGGAGGCACGGTTCATCCGTGCGGGGATTCCGCCCGTCGCAGTCCAGTTCTTGCGCCGAACGGAGTACCGGCCATTCGCGTCCGCTCTGCCTGGTCAAATCCACTTCCCCGTCCTCCGATCACAGCCATCGCTTGGATCGGCCAGGGCGACGGGGCAGGAGAACCGCACACCACCCGGCGCACGCTCGGGGCTCACCCGCCGCCCTGACCGTGCCCCCAAATCTGCCGCCAGCAGCGCGTAGGAACCACCGAGACAGCCAGTGACCATTCACCCCAAACCTCCCCGCACAACAGGGAGTTTGTGACACCATGGGATGTATGAGCATCAACGTCGGCGCCCGTCCCGCCAAGGCGAGCAGTCTGCGCCAGCAGCGACGAGACTGGGCCACCGAACTGCGCGCCCAGGGATCAACCTGGGTCGAGATCGCCGACGCCTTCGCCGACCGGTACGGCGTGAACCCACGGGTGGCGTTCCGCCTCGCCCACGACTGGAGCCAGCGCGACGCAGCCGACCAATGGAACCATCACTGGCCGGACGACCCCAAGACCTTCAAGAACTTCTCCTACTGGGAGCAGTGGCCGGCACCGACCGGTTACGCCCCATCTCTCGACGTCCTCGCCCGCCTGGCCGAGCTCTACCAGTGCTCCGTGGCCGACCTCGTCATCGACCTAGCCGACTACTCGAATCTCGACACAGCCCGAGCCACAAGCGGCGACCTCAACGGCCTCTGGCTCTCCCGCTACAGCTACTTCTCCACCGGCCGCGACGCCAGCCTGCAAGGCGAACACACCATCCGCCTCCACCACACCGGCAGCCGGCTCCACGGCACCAACGATCCCGCCGACGGCGAATCACGGCTGACACTGGATCTGTCCGTCAGCGGAGCCATCGCCACCGGAACCTGGAAAGAACGAACTGCACCCACCGGCTACTACCGCGGCGCGGTCTACCACGGCACCATCCAGCTAGTCGTCAGCCCTCACGCCCGCGGCATGAACGGCCGCTGGCTCGGCTTCGGAAAGAACTTCATCGTCAACTCGGGCGACTGGCACCTCGAGTGGCTAGAAGCCTGACCATCAGACCTCCGGCACCTCGCCGGACCCACTGATCAAGGCAACGATCGTCGTACCGTTCGGAAACGCGCCGCGCGCAATCTGGTCGAACAGTGCGTACATCATCTTCGCTTCGTACACCCAGTCCAGCCGCACACCGTGCCGCTTCTCGAAGTCGTCGATGAACTCGCCGAGCTCAGGTGTCCGCTTCGCGTAGCCACCGAAGTGGTAATCACACTCAAGCCGCCAAGTTCCAGTACGCGCGCCGTACACCTGCTCCTGGAGCGCAACGATGTCATCCTCAAGGAACGCGCCACCCTTGAGGACCGGAACCCCGATCGCCAGCTGGTCCGGCCGCATACCGGCAGCGACACCGGCGATCGTCCCTCCGGTGCCAACCGCGCAGAACACGACGTCGACGGACGCATCCAGCTCGGCCGGCAACTCCGCACATCCCCGGACGGCATCGGCATTGCTACCACCCTCCGGGATGAGATAGAAGTCGCCGAACTCCTCGTGCAGCGCCTCGATCACAGCCTCCGAGGCCTTCGCCCGGTACGTCGTCCGGTCGAGGTACATCAGCCGCATACCGCGCGAGACGGCGTAGCGAAGCGACGAGTTGAGCGGCAGATGTTCCTCACCACGGATCACGCCGATCGTGCCGAAGCCGCAGTACGACCCGACCGCAGCAGTGGCCCGGATGTGATTCGAATAGGCACCACCAAACGTCAGCAGAGTCCCGAACCCCAACTCCCGGGCAGTCGCGACGTTGTACTTCAGCTTCCGCCACTTGTTCCCCGCCACCTCTGGATGAATCAGATCATCCCGCTTCAGCAGAACCCGCACCCCCGCAGCCCTCAACCGTTCGTCATCAATCTCGACAACCGGCGACGGCAACCGAAGCCCCGCAATCAACCCATCCTCCACCACGCCAGCATGGCACGCCGCCATCGTTCTGCCCTCCCGCAGGCCCAGCGTCCGACCACGACACCAAAGCGGCCGCTGCTGCCCAAAACTGACCAGGCACCGGTCGCTCGTCGACCCGAGCCTTGATCGACAGCAGAAGCTCCGTGAGCCGCTGGATCTCATCAATGATCATCGGCTGTGGCCCGGCTTGCCTGCAGTATTCGTACGCCGTATGGTACGGCGAATCGTACAGCGTATGGTTATGGAAGGTCGTGGGTGCATGAGTGTGATCCGGATCGTGAGGGCGCGGGAGCACAACCTGCGAGACGTGTCGCTTGAGCTGCCCAAGCACCGGCTGATCGTGGTGACCGGTGTCTCCGGCTCAGGCAAGTCGTCGCTGGTGTTCGACACCCTCGCCGCCGAGGCGCAGCGTCAGTTGAACGAGACCTTCAGTACGTTCATCCGCAACCGGCTGCCGAAGTACGGGCAGCCCGCGGCCGACGGGATCGAGAACCTCTCGCCCGCGATCGTGGTCGCTCAGCGCCGGATCGGCGGTAACGCCCGCTCCACCGTGGGCACGGTGACCGACATCCACCCTCTGCTGCGCCTGTTGTTCTCTCGCGCGGGCCGACCCACGGCCGGGTCCTCGAACCGCTACTCGTTCAACGATCCTGAAGGTATGTGCCAGGACTGCCACGGCACCGGGATCAGCGCGCGGCTCGACGAGAGCGAGTTGCTGGACCGGTCCCGGACGCTGAACGAGGGCGCCTTCCGCTTCACGAGTTTCGCCGTCGGCACCTGGTACTGGCAGTACTACGGCGACAACCCGCTGTTCGACCCCGACAAACGACTCGGCGATTACTCCGATCGCGAGTGGGAGACCCTGCGCCGCGGCGGCAAGGCCGTTGATCCGTTGCCCGGGACGCCGACCGACTTCGAAGGTGTGGTCGACAGGTTCAACCGGATCTTCCTGCGCAAGGACGTCGCCAAGATGTCGCCCAAGCGCCGGGCGGAGTTCGAGCGGCTGGTTCAGTCCGGCACCTGTCCGACCTGTGAGGGCGCCCGGTTGAACGCGGCGGCGCTCGCTTCCCGGATCGACGGGCGCAACATCGCCGAGCTGGCCGCGCTGCAGGCCGACGAGCTGCTCGACGTACTGGAATCTGTCGACACGCCGGACGCCGCTTCGGTGGTCGAGAGCCTGCGGGACCGCTTGGGCAACCTGGTCACCATCGGCCTCGGTTACCTCAGCCTCGACCGGCCGACGACCACACTGTCGGGTGGCGAGTCGCAGCGGATCAAGATGGTCCGCCACCTCGGCAGCAGCCTCGGCGACATGCTGTACATCTTCGACGAGCCGACGGCTGGGTTGCATCCGAGCGATGTGCAGCGGTTCAACCAGCTGCTGCGCAAGTTGCAGGTCAAGGGCAACACGGTGCTCGTCGTCGAGCACGATCGGGACGTGATCGAGATCGCCGACCACGTTGTCGACGTCGGGCCGGGCGCCGGCCCGAATGGCGGCCAGGTCCTGTACGAGGGACCGGTCGACGGCCTGCTCAAGGCCGGTACGCCGACCGGTCGCGGCATGAACCGGCAGCTCGAGCTGAACCGCAAGCCCCGTCAGGCGAACGGCGTACTGACCGTCGCCAACGCGACCGCCCACAATCTGCAGGATGTGACGGTCGAGTTCCCGATCGGGGTCTTCACGGTGGTCAGTGGTGTCGCGGGCTCGGGTAAGAGCAGCCTGGTCAACGGCGAGCTGCGCAAGCGGTACCCGGACGCCGTGGCGATCGACCAGAGCCAGTTGTCCGGCAACAGCCGCTCGACCCCCGCGACGTACACCGGGCTGATGGACGAGATCCGCACTCTGTTCGCCGCTGCCAACGGTGTGAGCGCATCGCTGTTCAGCGCGAACTCCGACGGCGCCTGCCCGAAATGTCGCGGGCTCGGGTTCGTCACCACCGAACTGGCGTTCATGGACGACCTGAAGTCGGTGTGCGAGGAGTGCGACGGGAATCGGTACACCCAGGATGTGCTCGAGTACCGGCTCGATGGGCGGACGATCACCGACGTCCTGGAGCTGACGGTCGGCGAGGCCACGGGCGTGTTCGACAGCGAGGTGATCGAGCGTGTTGTCCGGTCGCTCGACGATGTCGGACTGGGCTACCTCAAGCTCGGGCAGCCGCTGAACACCCTGTCCGGCGGTGAGGCTCAGCGGGTCAAACTCGCCACCGAGCTGCGGACCCCGGCGAAGGTCTACCTGATGGACGAGCCGACCACCGGCTTGCACATGACCGATGTCGACCAGCTGCTCGGCATTGTCGACCGGCTCGTCGACGCCGGCAGCACGGTGATCGCCATTGAGCACAACCTCGACGTCATAGCCGCGGCCGACTGGATCGTTGATGTCGGTCCTGGCCCGGGCCACCACGGCGGCCGCATCCTGTTCACAGGTACGCCGGAGGCGCTGCTCGACCGCCCGGACTCGGCGACCGCCCAGCATCTGCGCGCCGCGACCGCGCGGTCAGCGGAGTCTGCTCAGGGCTTCGCGATGTGAGGCTCGGCAAGGTCATTCGCGGCGGTCTGCAGGCACACCTGGGTTCCCGGTCATCGAGAGGGGTGGCGTCTGCTCGGATGGTGGCAATGACGGCTTACGTTCGGACAGGACCGCCGCCCACGCGGCACGCCGCGTCGTCGGCGTTTCGCCCATCAGCCGCACCAGCTCCGGGGCGACGGTCAGCGACGCTGCCGCACCCGCCCCGAACACACGTTCACGACAGTAATGCGGGCCGGCGCCGGACGCGTGAGCGCAGCGCACCCCCGGTGCTCTACTCGCGACGGCTCCCGCTACCGGACCATCTCGACGCGGTCACCACCTCGACCGAGTGGATCCCGCTGTGAACCTGCTGGCCCTTGCCGCTCAGCCGGCGGTGAAGGTTGACGGGCCGGACGCGGCCCGATAGGTGGCAGCGGTTGCGGTTCTGCTGATGAGTACGGCGTTCGCCGGGGCGGCAACGTGTGCTGCGGGGGTCGCGAGTGGGACGACGACCGTGGGCTCGGTGCTCAAGGGCGTGGTGAGGGTCAGCTCGAGCCCGGCCGAGGTACGGCGCCAGCTGGACGTGATGCGGCCGCGGACGGTGTCGATCGAGGCAGTGATGTAGTCGAGACCTTCGGGTGTGCGCGCTGCGATGGTGACGGTCCGGTACGCCGGTGATGTCAACTGGATGCCGGCCAGCACGGTGTAGAGCGCGGCGTTGATACCGGCGAACATCGCGTGGTCGTGAGTGATCATGCCGGCGTCGTACGACCACTGCTCCCAGCCTGTGGTCGCGCCCTTGCCGATCTGGAACCCGAAACTCGGGTATGTGCGTTGCTGGAGGATCTGCATCGCAAGGTCCAGCCGGTCGATCACGGCCAGCGCGTCGACGAGATAGCGAGTGCCGAAGATGCCGGTGTCGAGATGGCCGGAGTTCTTGGTGGTGATGGTTTCGACCAGCTTCGCTCCGACGTCCTCGAGCCGATCGGCTGCGACGAGTCCGAGGGCCAGCGGGATCACACTGGTGCACTGTCTGCCGGAGCTGTAGGTGTTGTCGGTGTTCAGGAATTGCTTGTTGAAGGCCGACTTGATGGCTGCGGCCAATTGGTCGTAGCGAACGCGGTCCGCCTTCTGCCCGAGGGCGTTGGCCGACTTGGCCAGATCGACCGTCTGCTGATACCACAGCGCGGTGTTCACCAGCGATACTTCGCTGAAACACTCCCCGGCGTTCGGGCTGCCCATCCCGCCGTTGGCCTCAGGCCCGTGATCCGGCGGGCACCAGTCCCCGAAGCCCTGGTCGCCGGGCCAGATGAGGCTCGGCTGGTCCTGTGCGTTCTTGTCCACAAAAGCCTTCATGGCCGGGTACGTCGCAGCCAGTGTGGCGCGATCGCCGTACTGCTCGTACAGATGCCAGGCCAGCGAGACCTGTCCCCCGGCCATGTCGGGGTACTGCGCCTTCACGGCGTCACTGGGTAGCGCGGTCCCGGGCGGCAGGTCGCGCAGGTACTTGGCGTAGAAGCGGTTCATCCCGAACTCACGGATCGCCGCGTCCCGGTACGCCTGGACGTCCATCGTCGGTGGCGTGCGCTCGTCGCGCACCGGTGTGTCGGTCGGCAGGCTCATCGAGTTGTTGAGGATCGCCCACCGGTTGTTCCGCCAGATCGTGTTCAGCAGCTCGTCGGAGGAGTGGAAGGCACCGGTCGAGGCCACGTCGGCATGGACTACTCGCCCTTCGACCGCGTTCCGGTCCGGGCGACCCGGATAACCGGTCACCTCCACATAGCGGAAGCCGTGGTACGTGAAGCGCGGCTCAAAGGTCTCCAGGCCGGCAGTGCCCTTCAGGATGTAGGTATCGGTCGCGGCGGCGCCACGGTTCGTCCGCCGGTCCAGCAGGCCGTCGGCGCCCAGCTCCTCGGCAGTCCGGAGACGGACCTCGGTACCCCGCGGGCCGCTGACGCGCAGCCGTGCCCAACCGGCGATGTTCTGGCCGAGGTCGTAGACGTAGACGCCTGGCTTCGGCTCGGTCAGACCGACCGGGCGCAGGGTCTGCGTAACGCGGAGGGCCGGCATGGTGTTCGCGGCCAGCACCGGGCTCGGCGCGGGCGTGGTGCGGACGGGCTCCCAGTCACCGGCGTCGAATCCGGGGCGGTCCCAACCCGGCCGTTCCGCGCGGGCGTCGTACGTCTCGCCGGCATAGATGTCGTTGGCAACGATCGGCCCCGTCGACCAGGTCCACGATCCGTCGGTGCCGACCGCCTGCGAGGTCCCATCGGCGTAGGTGATCGTGATCAGCGCGATGACTTGTTTCGGCCCGGTCCATCGGAAGCCGTACGGGTTGTACCGCGCCCCGTAGCCGTTGCCCAGCCAGATCCCCACGGTGTTCGCACCATGCTGTACGTCATTCGTGATGTCGTAGGTGTCGTACAGGTTGTGCCGCTCGTACGGCGTACTGGCCGGACTCAGCACCCAGTCACCGACCTTGGACCCGTTGAGCCGCAGCTCGTAGAAACCCACACCGTAGACAGTTGCCCTTGCGCGGACGATGCGCTTGCCGACGGCGAAGTCCTTCCGCAACATCGGCGCCTCGGGCCCGCGGGTCATCAGCACCGGATCGCCGGTGTCAGGCGTGATCCACTGGGCGCCCTGCCAGGCGGCGTCGTTCAGCAGGCCGGTCTCCCACCAGGCAATCTCCCTCGAGCCGGCACGACGACCCCGGGTGTCCCAGACGTCGACGGTCCAGTAGTACCGCGTCGACGACGACACCGCAGGCCCGTCGTACCGGATGCCGATCGCCTCGTCGCTCGTGATCCGCCCGCTGTCCCAGACGTCGGCACGCCCGTCCCGTAGCGGCGCGGGTTCCGTGGCGACCAGGATCCGGTACGCCGTCTGTTGCGTGCTGCCGGCGAGCTGCCAGCTCAGGGCCGGTGCCAGGTTGTCGATGCCGAGCGGATTCACCGCATTGTCCACCCGAAGCTCAGTCGCCCGCACCGCACCTGGCGGCGAGCCCGCGATCATCACCGGCGTCAGAATAGCAACGAGCAGTTGCCGGGCCATTCACCTCCCGAGGTCACACGCGGTGGGAGACGGGCTACCAGCGACCGCGTACCGCACCAGACGGCGTACCGAAGCAGAGTTGGCTGTGTGCCCATTCTTGCCAAATCGCGGCGTTCGTGGCGAGAACGGGCAATTCGTTTACATGTGTCTTCCGGTGCTGCGTACCGGTTGGTGGCCGACACCGTCGGGAACGCCGAGCTCACGCCGTACTCGACGAGCACGTATACCCTCGTACGACGACGGGGCGACCTGGCAACGGCTGCAGCTGAAGGAGAGCAAGGGCAGCTGGGAGACGCGGCTGCAGGCGCCGCCGCGGCCGGGATGGTGTCGGTGCGGGTCATCGCCAAGCAGCGCAACGGCGGCGGCATCAGCCAGACAATCACCCGCGCCTTCGGCCTCAGATAATGCGGGCAGGCGACCGGTGCACACCGGTCGCCCGCAGTTGCTGTACTTGCGGCAATACATCCACAAGCGCTCCTCGCCGTGGGCGGCTCATGACCTCCTTGCGAACCGAGCAAGGCGACCACCGCTACCGAGAGCGTGAGGGCTGCCCTAGGGGGTCTTAGTCGCGGCCAGTGGCCGCGATCCGTTCGCGGAGCAGGTCGAGCTTCTCTGCGTTGGGCGTGCCTGGCTCGGCCCAGTTGAGCACGATGTGCAGGTCGGCGCACTCAATGGTGAGGATGTCGCAGTCCAGGGTGATCTCACCGAGCTCGGCATGCACGACCGTCTTGCGCGAGCGCCCGGTCGGGACGGTCTCGTAGCGGCTCCAGAGTTCGTCAAAGCGCGAGCGAAGTAGAGCCTGACGCCGTGGGAGGCGAGGTCGCGCGTGAGCTGGTCGAGCATGTCGGCCGCGGTGATGTCGATGAACGGAGTGGTCTCGCCGTCGAGCACCACGGCCCTCAACCCGGCTACGGCGAGGGCGCGGATGCTGTCACGGATGTGGTCGGCGTTGGCACGGTTTACGGGGTGACGATCGCGAAGCCGGGGTCGGGTTGATCAGTCAGACCGGCGATCATGGCGAAGATCTGTGGGTCACCGTCGAACTGGACGCCATCGGTTCCCGCACCGCCGAGCATGCCCAGCAGCTCCGGCTTGGTGAGGGTGATCACCAGGTCGGCGTCCTTGGTCTGGCTGGTCGGGAGGTGCGTGAGGACGCCGTTGGACAGCTCCATTCGGTACGTCTCGCCCGTGTCACTGAAGTGCCAGCGGATCGACGCCGTGGTGCCCCATGCGCGTTTGCCGTCGATGCGGATGGCCAGACTGTCGAAGAGCTGGGTGACGGTCAGAGCCGTCGCCATCCCGGCTGCGCTGACGGCCGCCGGCGTAACCCGACCACGAAGTTCTTGCGCGCCGGTGAGGAAGTTGTTGCGCCAGGTTCCGCATTCCGATCCGTAGCCCAGGCGGGTGAACACCTCGCCGAGCAGCATCTTGGCACCCGCATGGGCTGGGTCGGCGAACACGGCGTGACTGGCGAGCTCGGCCGCGAAGCGGAGGTCTCCGGAGTCAGCGAACTCGCGAACCCGCGCCATGGTCGCATCGATGCCCCCAATAGCCGCGACATAGCGGGCGGCAGCGGCCTCTGGCGGGTGCTGCCAGAGGTGGGCGGGATTGCCGTCGTACCAACCGAGGTAGCGCTGGTAGATCGCCTTCACGTTATGGCTGACTGAGCCGTAGTAGCCGTGGGTATGCCAGACCGCGTCCAGCTCGGGCGGCATCTCGATCATCTCGGCGATCTCGCTGCCCACGTAGCCCTGGTTCATCAGCCGCAGCGTCTGGTCGTGCAGGAACGCGTACAGGTCACGCTGTTGTCTCATCAGCGTGCGGATGTTGTCGGAGCCCCAGGTCGGCCAGTGATGCGACGCGAACGCCACGTCGGTGTCGTCACCGAACAACTCCATGGCTTCGTTGATGTACCGCGACCAGCTACGCGCGTCGCGTACCTCGGCACCGCGCAGCGTGAGCAGCTTGTGCAGATTGTGGGTGACGTTCTCGGCCAGACACAAGGTGCGCCGCTGCGGGAAGTGGAAGTTCATCTCGGCCGGCGCTTCGGTGCCGGGCGTCATCTGGAAGACGATCCGCACACCGTCGAGAGTCTCCTCCTGACCGGTACGGGTGATGTCCAGGGTGGGTGCGATCAGGCCGACCGCGCCGGTCGAGGTCCCAGGACCGAGGCCGACTCCGAGGGTTCCGGTCACGCTCACCGGCAGACCCATGCCGGTGTGGTACAGGCCACGGCGGAGCATCGCCGTACCGGCGTAGACGTTCTCCGACACTGCGTGCTCGAGGAATCCAGCCGGCGCGACGATGGGCACGTCCGTGTCCGCAGCCACCACACCGAGGACGCCGCCGAAGTGATCGATGTGCGAGTGCGTGTAGATCACCGCTCGCACCGGCCGATCGCCGCGGTGCTCTCGGTAGAGCGCCAGCCCGGCCGCCGACACCTCGGCGGACACCGCTGGATCGATCACGATCACGCCCGAATCGCCTTCGACGACGGTCATGTTCGACAGCTCGATGCCGCGAAGCTGGTAGATGCCCTCGGTCACTTCGAACAGGCCCTGGATCGAGGTCAGCTGACATTGCCGCCACAGGCTGGGATCCACGGTATCCGGACAGTCCCCGGCCGTCGCCTCGGTATAGGCATCAGCGTCATAGACCACCCGGCCGTCCGCGGCCTTGATCACTCCTGGCTTCAGTTGCGACACCAACCCACGCGTCGCGTTGTCGAAATCGGTGCGGTCGCTCATGTCCGCAGGCACGATCCGGACCTCCTCAGCAGAGGTGAACGTGTCCGCGCCGACCCTGACAACCGACCAGGCAGTCCGCCTCATCCGAGGCGGATGAACACGAACGGACCGCCGGGGTGGGCGCGGCGACCTTCCCTGTCGGCGCGTGCGCGGCGTTCGGGTCCTGCGCCGCTGGGGTGTCCGCGCCGCAGGTCGGCAGGGTCGACAGGCCCTGGGTCAGCGGGGTCCGGTTGGGCAGCGGTTTGCCGTTAGCAACCAGTGTGCTCTTCATCTGACACACGTCATCGGGGCTCGCGAGGGAGCACGATGTCCTGGTTCCACGCCTGCCGGCCGGTCCCAGCAGGACAAGCTCGATTGAAGCAGCGCCAGTACCAGACGTCGTTGCGCCTGCGCCGAAGATCGACGTCGGCCTTACCGCATTTCGGGCAGGTTGGCGGGTTCGCGAAAACCTCGGCGTGCTCGTGCTCGAGAATCTTGCGGGCGAAATGCGCGCCGCGGACGGTCACCATGATTTCGCGGGTCCAGCTTTGGGACAGGGCGTTCAGACTGCCGATCATCACCGTCTCCTCGTCCACCACGATGATCTTCTGGTGCATCATGTTCACCAGGATCGCGGAGTGGACGGCAGCGCGCAGTTCCGCCACCAGCTCCACAGCGGCTCGCTGTGTGGCGTCGCTCGGATCGCGGATGAAGACGACGATCCGGACGCCGCGCGCGGCGGCTTCCGTGAGATGCGGAACAAGCTGGCGAACGCGGTTGGCGACCCAGGGTGCCCAGATCCACAACGAGGCACGCGCCGTACGGATCGCATTGATGAAGGTCTCGAAGAACTCTCGCTCATCGTCGATATCGGTGATCTCGACGTGCCTCCCGAGGACCTCCCGCAGGCGTGATCCGAAAGGTCCCAGGGGGTCTGGGTCTGCGATGGTCCGGGGCGTGATCAATGCGGTTCCGGGCACCGTGCGATTGATCCGGTCCTTCAACTGAGCGAAAGCCGTTCCGGGGGCTGCCGCGGTGATCCGTTCGCGGCTACCTAGCAGATAGAGCCTGGTCTGGACACGGGTGATCGCGACGTTGAACAAGCGAAGCCCGTTCTGCTGCCACCCGTTGGTGCCGGAGCCGCGGCCTGCCTGTGCCATCCACAACGCTCTGCCGGCACTTCCCTCGACCAGGTCGAAGATCACGATCGGGAACTCCCGGCCCTGGAAACGGTGAGCCGTCCCCACCTCGGCCAGTGGGCCTCCGGTTCGCTCGACGTCGCGGAGCGCCTCGAGCGTCGCGGACGCCTGATCGCGGTACGGCGTCACCACACCTGTGGCCTCACCATTCTCTTCGTGCAGCTCGATCAGTGCCCGGGCAAGCAACGCGCCCGCGGGCCACCATCCCTTCGCGGCGCCTGTCCTGGTCGGTACGGCGAGTTCGCCCAGCCCGTCGGTGTCGATCAGCACGATCTCGGGATCGGCGCGGATGTCTCGCGCGGGCACCAGTGGCCCCGCCTCGAGCGCGCCGTCGTACGCGATCGCGTTGGCCAGGTCCATCACCGTGCGGCCGAAACGGTTCTGCGCCGTCAAGGTAATACACGAGGGGTGGGCCCTCGCCTTGGCCGGACTGACGATTCCGCAGTGCTCGAAGACATCGCGCTGCAGCCAGGTGACGATTTCTGGTTGCTTGCTCTTGCTGATGGCCTGCGGGAGTACGGCACCGAGCTGGAGGAAGTCACCAAGCAGGACCGCAGTTGACGATGCCCGCGAGACGGCCAGCAGGACCTCTGGCAGCGTTGCCGCCCCGACCTCGTCGACGAGAACAACGTCGTACCTGCCGTTGAGCACATGCTTGTTGGTCCGCGATCTGGCCAGTGTCGTAGCGACCAGCCGCGCCGTCGCGATGATCTCTCCCTCCGCATCGCGCGCCAGCCGCTCGAACTCCTCCTGAACAGCCTGGTACTGCGCCTCCAACTCGGCTGACCGCGGGCCGTCCACTTCCACGTGCCGTCGCAAGTGTTGCGCTTGGGTGTGCAGAACGGGCCGCCCGGCCGACTTCTCGGACCGAACGATCTCGTCAGCCCTTTGTGCGTCCTGCTGCCGCTCGACGGCCAACCGCAAGTGGCTGAAGGTCTCCTCTTTGATCCGGGTGAGCCGCTGAAGTTCCGGCGCGGCCGCACGTGCGCGGCTTTCCCGGTCCCGGATCACCTCGCTGCTGAACGGGATTCCGGACGCGATCGCCTGGGCTTGGTCGAGGAGAACACGTGACCGGCGATTGGCGACGTCACGAGCCGACAATGCCTTCGCTGCAAGGGTCGTCTGCTTCTCGGCCGCCAGTCGGAGATGTTCCGTCGTCGTGGCCAGTTCCTTGCGGGCTCGCCATTTCGAGATGCCCGAGAGACGTTCCAGCCCGCCCAGGCGACGCTCGACATCGCTACGCTCCTGATCGGCCATCAGAGCCGCTGCTTCGGCCTTGGTCGCCGCAACCTCGACCTGGTCCGCCTCTGCCCGGAGCTGCTGGACCTGTGTCCACAGGTGCCGGGAGTCGGCGACCTCGTCGAGCAGTTGCCGAGCCTGCCGGACCTCGCGAGCAGCGGCTTCCACATCGCCGGCCCGCTTCCGGCAGGCGGTCTCGGCGCTGAGCACCGCACTGCTCAACCCGGTCAGGTCGTCGTCGTGCCGGGCCAACAGTCGCCGCGCGCCGACGTACCGGTCGACGTCGAAGTCGGCGAGTTCCTTCTCCAGGGCGTCCAGCCGATCCTGACGTTCCTGAATGGCGACCAGTTCGTGCGAGATCGCCTGCCGCTTCGCCTCGATCGCCGTCAAGCGGTCCCGCACCAGCAGGGGCAGGGACACTGCCGCGTCCGCCGCGACCTCACGAAGCTGGGGCGGCCCGACTCGAAGGATTTCGCCGGCGGACTGACCGCCCTCCCGCAGCACGCCGAGCAACGCGTTGTCCACGGCGATATTGGTCCCGGAGACCAGCAGGATCCGCTTGCCTTCGGCCAGCAGATCGCCGATCGCACGTGTGAGGACCATCGTCTTACCGGTCCCCGGTGGCCCCCAGACCAGAAAGAGACCCGACCCGAGGCAGGCCCGGTAGGTCTCCATCTGAGCCGGCAGAAATCCGGGCCGGCCCGCCGTCGAGGCCGGCCTGCCCCGCAGATTTCCATCAGCGAGCAAGGCAGTGAGGGGAGCGTCGCCGAGGTCGGCCAACCCGTCGCGCAGCGCCTCGATCAGGAACGTCGTGGGCTGCCGTATCAGCCACAGGTGCGGGTCCTCGGGCCGAGCGAACTCGGCGACCCGGACCGTGAGTGTCGTCCCGCTCTGGGACACCTGCATCACAGCATGCCCGGAGTCGATGCTGGTTCGCTCCGGACCCGCCAGCTTCAGATCGTCGAGCTGGTCCGGTCCAAGCTCCGAACCCCGGACGTCGACGACGTACTCACCGTCGACCGCCGTCCGGATGGCACGCCCGATGCGCCGCCACGACGGCCGTCGCGAAGTGCCGCCCTCCAGGGCGATCCACTCCTCCACTGCCGCCACGACCTCATCGCTCCACCCCACCCCGCCCCCTCACCGAGAGTGATCGCTGTGTAGCAAACATCTCACAGTGAGCCCCCGAGCGCCTGTCGAGGCCGCGTCGATCGGTGCGAGCCCACCCGGCGCAACCCAAGAACTTCGAAGGCTTCTCCTAGGTCGGCCGGTCAGCCGTGGACGGTGCGGTAGCGGTCGGCGGCGCCTGGGTGGAGTTTTAGTGGGCTGGTGCCGATGAGTGAGTTCGGGTCGAGGTAGTGGGCGCCGACCGCGGAGGCCGGCACGAGGCCTGCTGCGCGCTTGACGAGGACGTCGACGATCTTCGACGCGACCGCACGGGGGACGTCGGGTCGGCAGATCAGCAGGTTCGGTACGCCGATGGTGCTGATCTGTTCAACACCGCTGTAGGTGCCGGCCGGGATCTGCGCGCGCTGGTAGACCACGCCGTACGCCGTGCGCAGCGTGGACAGCCAGCGATCGAGAGGCAGCAGACGGATGGGTACCTGGGAGGAAAGATCTGACAGCCGCCGGGTCGGTACCCCACCGGACCAGAACATCGCGTCGATCCGCCCGGTGGCAAGCGCGTCGGTGGCGTCCGACAGACGGAGGTTGGCGATCACGGGCGCACGCTCGGCGTGCATGCCGGCTGCGAGGAGGAGCCGGTCCGTGGTCAGCGCGGCGCCGGCGCCTGGTGGCCCGGAGGAAACCCGCTTGCCGACGAGATCAGGCAACTGGCGGAAGGGTCCGGCCGCGCGGACCACGCACTGCAAATAGTTCTCGTACACCCTGCCGAGGGCGACAACCTCGCGAGACTGCGCCGCGGCATCGGCGAGGCATAGTGCCAAGTCTGCTTGCCTGAGATGGAGGAGCTCGAGGTTCTGCAGGCTGCCCTCGGTCGACCGCACCTCGACGGCCCGGGCGACCTTTGCGGCCGTCAGCTGGGTGGCGAGGAGCTGTGCGAACTCCAGGTAGAACCCGCCACGTTCGCCGCCGGCCACCACCAGCCGGTCCACGAGAGGGCGGTCAGAGCTGCACCCAACGACTGACGACGCCAGTCCTGCAGCTAGCAGAGCCCGCCGGGACAAGCGCAGCATCTCCTGCCCAGTGCGTACGTCGTCGCTCATGTCGCCGTCCGCAGGTCGACGTGAACCGCCAGGCCGTGTGGCGTCACCGCCTCGATCGTGAGCGTCCCACCGGCGGCGCTCACCAGTTGATCGACGATCGCCAAACCGAGGCCACTGCCTCGCGACGACTGATGCTGGTCGGCGCGCCAGAACCGCTGCGATGCCAACTCACGTTGCTCCTGGGGAAGCCCTGGCCCGTCGTCGACGACACTCAGCCGTACGCCGTCCGCACCTGACTGCTCGATCCGGACGATCACCTGCGCTCCGTCGCCGGCGTACTTGATTGCGTTGTCGACGAGAGCGCCGACGATCTGTCGTAGGTCAATCTCGCTGATCGCCACAGGCGGTACGGCGGCGAGCTCGGCGGCCAGGTCGACACTGTTCTCGGCCGCGAGCAGCCGCCACGCTCCCACTTCACCGGGCAGCACCTCGGACACCACCGACTGACCGACCACGGCAACCGGGCGCCGGCTCTCGGCCTCAGCAAGCCTGAGCAGATCGTTGAGCAACGCTTCGAGCCGATCAAGATCCTGCTGTATGCCGGCGAACCGCGGGCTCGACGGATCGCGGAGCTCCGAAGCCAGCGCGTCGAGCCGGAGACGGACGGCGGCCAGCGGGTTCCGCAACTGGTGCGACGAGTCGGCCACCATCCGGCGCTGCATCTCCAGGGATCGTGTGACCGTGGCCGCCATGTCGGCGAACGATCGCGTCAGATGGCGCAGCTCCGGCGGGCCGGACAGCATGACAGCTGGACCAGTCGTCGGTGTCTCGGCAAGGCCGACGACGGCCTCCTCGAGCCGCCGGACCGGAAGGACCACCCAGCGAGTCAGCAGAATCGCCAGCTCGAGGAGGAGCAGCTCGGCGGCGATCGCCCCGGTCACGATCAGAGCCCAGTCGCGACGTACGCCGGAGATCGCCCGGCCGGCGTCGACTCGCAGTACAACTGCGCCGGCCAACTCATGGGGGTTGCCGACGGGACGGGCCAGCAGATGCCGTGGCTCGCTCCACGGCCGCACCGGGTCGAGGGTCGTCTGCGCAAGGTTCCGCGACGCGGAGGCCAGGGTCTCTCGCACACCCGGATCGTTGAGGTCCAGCGAGCCCGTTGACATGACAGGGTGTCCGCTCGGGCCGACCAGCAGCAGGTCTTCGCCGTACACCTCGGTCATCCGGGACGCTTCCGCCTGCACGGTGGCCAGGTCGCCGGCATCCTTCATCTCTCTGGCCAGTGCGGCAAGCCGGTCGAGTGTTGCGACGCGGCTGAGCAACAGCGCCTGCGTTCGGGCCTGAGAGGTGGTCACGAGCAACGGCAGAACCAACCCGGCAACCGCGACGATCGAGAACACCGTCAGCACGATCAAGACTCGCGTTCTCATGCGCCGAGCCGGTATCCGAAACCCCGGATGGTGGTGATCAGGCCGGGACTGCCGAGTTTGACGCGGAGCTGCGCAAGATGGACATCGAGCGCCCGCGAACTCGCCAGGAAGGCATCGCCCCACAACTCGTCAAGGATCACCTCGCGGCTCACAGCGGCACCCGCTCGGCGCGCCAGCGCCCCGAGCAGGTCGAACTCCTTCGGAGTCAGCGCGATCTCCCGCTCGCTGACCCTGACGCGTCGAGCGGTCAGGTCGATCACGACGTCACCCACCTCGACCACCCCGGCCGGCAGGGAGCTCCGGGCACGACGGGTGACCACGACGTCGATCCGGGCCAGAAGCTCGCCCAACCGCACAGGCTTCACCAGATAGTCGTCCGCGCCGAGCCGCAGGCCGCGCACCACCGACCGCTCGTCGCCGCGCGCGGTGACGACCACCAGCGGTACTTCGCTGACCTGGCGCAGCTTTCGCAGTACGTCCAGCCCATCTCCGTCGGGCAGGCCGAGGTCCAGCAACACGACATCGGCCGAGCTGTGCCGAAGCAGTACGTCGGCGCCTCTGGAGACCCGATGTGGTTGGTGTCCATGCGCGCCGAGGACGTCGACCAGCGCCGCACCGACGCTGTCGTCGTCCTCGGCGATCAATATCCGCACGACGTCAATGTCCTGACAACCGCCGTACTGCACAACCCCGAGCGCCGAATCCTTACGTGGCCTTGAGCACAACCGCTGGACTGCAGACGCGCACGTCTGTTGTCGGTACGCGCAGGATCGTGGAGGACTGCGTGGACGCGACAGCGCCGGACCGTGTTCCTTGACACGGAGGACTCAGTACTCCGTTGTCGCCCCGTGGAGGCCGTCATGCGATCTCGAACTCTTCAACGCCCGCGTATGCCCGGTTGGTTGGCGGTGGCGATGAGCAGTGTCCTCGCCCTTCTGGGAAGTCTGCTGGTCGTCATCGCCTCGACCCCGGCTGAAGCCGCGACGGTGATGGGCGAGGCGCAGGCGCGGGATGTCGCCGCCAGGACAGGGCGCCAGGTCGAGGTCGACACGCTGACCACCGAGACAGGGCAGGTGCTCGCCAATCCGGACGGTTCGTTCACCCGGCACGAGTCGGCGTTGCCGGTACGGGTACGCCGCTCGTCCGGGTGGGTGCCGGTGGATATGACGTTGCGGGCCGGAACGGACGGAACGGTGGCGCCTGTTGCCGCCCCGCTCGATCTGGCGTTCTCCGGGGGTGGCGAGACGCCTCTGGTGCGGCTTCGCCGGGACGGGCGTGAGCTGGCTGTCAGCTGGCCGGGCGCACTCCCCCAGCCGGTGTTGTCCGGCGACACCGCGACGTACCGGGAGGTCTTTCCCGGCGTCGACCTCGTCCTGACTGCCTCGACGACCGGTCTGTCGCAGATCCTGGTGGTCAAGAACGCGGCGGCCGCGGCGAACCCGGCGCTCGGATCGCTGCCGTATCGCCTGACAACCAAGGGTTTGGTGGCTCATGCCACGGCGGCCGGTCTGACCGCGACGGATCCGGCCGGCGAGGTCGTGTTCAGTGGACCCGCGCCGTACATGTGGGATTCCTCCGGTCACGGGTCCGCCGTACAGCCCGGTGGCCGGGTCACGGCAGTCGGTGCCCGGGTCGCCGGGGATCAGCTGTCACTCGTGCCGGATCGGGCGTTCCTGACCGGCAAGACCACCCGATTCCCGGTCTACATCGACCCGTCGTGGTCCGGCGTCAAGCAGGCTTGGACCCAGGTGTGGAGCAATTACCCGACTACGTCGTTCTACAACGGGGCGAACCTCGGGACTTCGGAGAAAGTCGCCCGGGTGGGCTACGACAGCACGGACAAGAAGCGCACCCGCTCGTTCTTCCAGTTCGACACCAGCGGCGTGAAGTACAAGCACATCCTCAAGGCCACACTGCAGACATCCTCGAACTGGTCGTGGTCGTGCACGGTGCGCGAGGTACAGGTCTGGGCGACGAACCCGATCTCCTCGGCGACCACCTGGAAGAACCAGCCAACCTGGGCGTACCAGATGGAGAAGAAGAGCTTCGCGAAGGGCTTCTCGTCGTCCAGTTGCCCGGCCGGCGGGGTGGAGTTCAACGTGACCAGCCAGGTCACGAACGCCGCGGCCAACGGTTGGTCCAACGTCACGCAGGGACTTCGGTCGTCGACGTGGGCGGAGAGCAACAACGATCCGTACTCGTGGAAGAAGTTCGCCAACAACCCGAGCATCACCATCGACTACAACACGATTCCTGACAACCCGGCCAACCTCACGACCGAAGGCTCGGCGTCGTGTGTCACGGGCCCCGAGCGGTTGGTCGTGTCCACGGTGACGCCGACGCTCCGAGCGACTCTCCAAGACGCCGACAACTCGGTCCAGGCGCACTTCGAGTGGTGGACGGTCGACGGTTCGGCCCCGGTCGGCGAGTACGTCTCGCCGACAGTCGCCGGCGCGACGCCGACGGTCGTGGCGACCACTGTTCCATCGGGTGCCTTCGGCAACGGTGCGGTCGGCAAGTGGCGGGTACGGGCGGAAGACGGCATCGACGTCAGCGCGTGGAGTCCGTGGTGTGAGTTCGCCGTGGACGCCACCGTGCCCGATGCGCCGACGGCGGTGTCGTCGGGGTTCCCGGACAACGGGGCCGGTGACGCGGTGATGGGGACGAGCCTGCCGGTGACGTTCGGCGCCAACGGCGAGTCCGATGTCGTCAGGTACGAGTACGCCCTGAACGGGACCTCGACTGCGCTGAACCTGACCGCGACGCCGTCGGAGCCGGGTGGCGAGGTGACGGTTTCGGTCGTGCCGGATCGGTACGTGAACTGGGTGCATGTCCGCTCGGTCGATGCCGGGGGCAACCGTTCCGCGGTGGTGACGGCGGTGTTCTACGCAGGCCCGGCGCCCGGCCCGGTGGCGGACTGGGGGCTGGACGAGACCGGTGACGGCACGGTGGCGATCGACTCCGGGCCGGGAGGACACGGCGCCTCCCTGGGTGGCGGCGCGTCCTGGGGCGACGGCAGGCAAGGCGGTGCCTTGACGCTCAACGGCACCACGGGGTACGCCGCGACGAGCGGGGCGGTGGTCAACACACTGAACTCGTTCTCCGTGTCGGGCTGGGTGCGGCTGACCGACACGTCGCGCAACTCGGTGATCGCCACCCAGGTCGGGAACCAGGCCGGCGCCTTCACGCTGTACTACTCGAGCTCGTACAAGCGGTGGATCTTCAACCGCACCTCGGCCGACGTCGCCTCGCCGACCTACGTTCGGGCGATCTCCACCACGGTGCCCGCGGCGGACGGCAGGTGGGTCCACCTGACCGGTGTGTACGACGCTCCGAACGCCCAGATCCGCCTGTACGTCAACGGTGTTCTCGAAGCCACCACGGCGTACACCACACCGTGGAGCGCGGCCGGCTCATTCCAGATCGGGCGGTCGAAGGTCAACGGCGTCTACGGCGAGTACTGGCCGGGCGACCTGGACCAGCTCCAGGTGCACAACCGGGTGTTGCTGCCCGGCGAGATCCAGCAGGTGGCCCGGCGCGACGGTCACTGGCAGATGGACGAGAGCTCCGGTACGACGGCCGGGGACGCCGCCGGGGCGCATCCGGCCAGTTGGTCGGCCAGCGGTGTGTCACGCGTGGCCGGGAAGACCGGCAACGCGGT
Source organism: Kribbella sp. NPDC043289 (assembly GCF_056436705.1). Taxonomy (NCBI): domain Bacteria; kingdom Bacillati; phylum Actinomycetota; class Actinomycetes; order Propionibacteriales; family Kribbellaceae; genus Kribbella; species Kribbella sp. NPDC043289. The sequence continues at coordinate 1,071,029 of NZ_JBWKCB010000001.1, read as the reverse complement.
GCAGTTGAACGGCAGCACCGGTGTGGTGACGGCGTCAGGGCCGGCGGTCCGCACCGACGGCAGCTTCACGGTGGCCGCCTGGGTGAAGCCGTCCACGGTCGGCAAGAACGAAGTCGTGATCAGTCAGGACGGTTCGCAGGTGAGCGGTTTCAGCCTGGGATACGTCTGGGACGACCTGTACGGCGGTTACCGCTGGTCGGTGGCAATGCCGGTCGCGGACTCGGCGTCGGCGGAGGTGCACACGGCGGTCGGCCCGTTCGACGAGCCGGTCGCCGGTGGCTGGACACACGTCGCCGGGGTGTACGACGCGAAGGATCAGATGCTGCGGCTGTACGTCGGCGGCCAGTTCGTCGCCGAGACGTATCACCGCAGTGCGTGGAACGCGACCGGGGCGGCACGCTTCGGCGCGAGGTGGACGTCGGCGGCCGGCCTCGGTGACTTCTTCACCGGCGCCATCGACGACGTCCAGATGTATTCCGGTGTGCTCACGGATCAGCAGATCGCCGACCTGTACTTGCCGTCCCAGCAGTAACCCACTCGTGGTCACAGAGTTCCGCCCCGCTCGATGAAAGGAGTGGCGCCATGCTGGTGCCGTTCACCGGAATAATCACGGCCGTCGCGCTCGCTGCCGGCGGCCTGGTCGCCGCGCCGACCGCGTACGCCGATGTTGGTACGTCGAACGCGTGGCGGCCCGCCGCGCAGTCCGAGTTCTCGGTACCGGGGCGCGATTCCGCGCCGAAGCCACGTCCGGCCGATCCGAAGGCAGCGTCCGTGCTGCAGCAACCTCCAAAGGTGAGTCGACCAGAGGCGGGTGAGGCGGAGGTGTCGCTCCCCCGCGACGGCACCACGACACAGGCCGGCCGGTTGCCGGTTCGGGTCGGCGCGACGCGGGTTCAGGGCGCTGCGTTGACGGACGTGAACCGCGTACGCGTCCAGGTTCACGACCGTTCGGCTGCCGAGAAGCTGGGCGTCTCGGGGATGCTGTTCAGCATCGGTCGCGCCGACCAAGTTGCAAGCAGCGGCCAGGTGAAGGTCGAGGTGGACTACTCGACGTTCCGTTCGGCGTACGGCGGTGACTGGGCAAGCCGGCTGCGGCTCGTCCGGCTGCCGGCGTGTGCGCTGACCACTCCGGACAAGGCTGGGTGCTCGAACGGGCAGGTGCTGAAGTCCAGTGTCACCGGCGACAACCGGATCGCTGCTGAGGTCGCTGCCTCGAGTGCGGAGACGGTGCTGGCGTTGACCTCGGCACCGTCAGGCAGCGCGGGTAGCTACAAGCCGACCGCGTTGTCGGCGTCGGCGTCATGGAACGCGGGCGGCTCGTCAGGTGCGTTCACCTGGGGCTACTCGATGGATAGCCCGGACAGTTTCGGCGGCCCGGAACCGGATCTTGATCTCGGCTATTCGTCGGGTGACATCGACGGCCGGGTGGCGTCGACGAACAACCAGTCGTCGTGGGTCGGGGAAGGCTGGGGCCTGGACGAGGGGTTCGTCGAGCGCCGGTACTCGTCGTGCGCGGATGAGGTGACGACGACACCGAAGCCCCAGGACCTGTGCTGGGAGACCGACAACGCCTACCTGGTGTTGGGTGGGACCGCGTCCGAAATCGTCCATGACGACGCCACCGGTGCCTGGAAGCTGCGGGACGACGACGGTTCGCGGCTGGAGCGGTTGACCGGTGGAGTGAACGGCGACAACGACGGCGAGCACTGGCGGCTGACGTCGCTGGACGGCACGCAGTACTACTTCGGACTGAACCGGCTGCCGGGATGGGCCGCGGGTAACGAGGAGACCGGGTCGGTCTGGACGGCGCCGGTGTTCGGCAACGACACGGGCGAGCCGTGTCACGGGGCGTCGTTCGCGTCGTCGTACTGCACGCAGGCGTGGCGCTGGAACCTGGACTACGTGGTCGACCCGAACGGCAACGCGATGTCGTACTTCTACGGCAGCGAGACGAACTACTACGGCCGGAACCTGACCGCGACCGCCGGCACCCAGTACGTGCGCGGTGGGTACCTGAAGCGGATCGACTACGGCCAGCGGTCCACGTCGATGTATTCAGCGCCCGCTCCGATGCGGGTGTCGTTCACTGTGGACGAGCGCTGCGCGGCGGGTGCGACCTGCGGCACCGGCGACATCACGTCGGCCACTGCCGCGAACTGGCCGGACGTGCCGTACGACCAGAACTGTTCAGCGGGTGCGAAGTGCACGGGGTTGTATTCGCCGACGTTCTGGACGCGCAAGCGGTTGGCGTCGGTGACGACCCAGCTGTGGGTGTCCGGGACGACGTACCGGGATGCGACGTCGTGGGCGTTGGGCTATGAGTTCCGTGATCCTGGTGACGGAACATCGCCGGCGTTGTGGCTGGCGTCGATCACCGCGACCGGCAAGGTCGGCGGGATCGCGTCGCTTCCCTCGGTGTCGTTCCAGGGTGTGCAGCTGGCCAACCGGGTGGACGCCGCCGAGGGGATTCCGCCGATGTACAAGTGGCGGTTGACCGACGTGTACGACGAGGCCGGCGGGCACACCCACGTCAACTACTCGGCGCCGGAGTGTACGGCGGGTTCGTTGCCGGCTCCGGATCAGAACACGAAGCGGTGTTTCCCGCAGTACTGGCAGGCCGACGGGTCGGACTCGTTGACGCGGGACTGGTTCCACAAATACGTGCCGGTCCAGGTGCTGGAGGATGACCAGGCCGGTGTGGCCGGGACCGAGCGCACCGACTACGAGTACGTCGGCGGCGGCGCGTGGCACTACGACGACAACGAGCTGACGCCGGCGAAGTACCGCACGTGGGGACAGTGGCGCGGCTACGGCCAGGTCCGGGAGCTCCACGGCAACCCCGGCGAGACGCGCTCCCAGGAGGAGAACCTGTACCTGCGCGGGATGGATGGCGACAAGCTCGCGAACGGCAGCACCCGCTCGGTGACCGTCACCGACTCCCTGGGCGGCACGATCGCCGATCACCCCGCGCTGGCCGGGTTCCAACGCGAGTCCCTCACCTACACCGAGGCAGGCGGCAGCGTGCTCGAGGGCGAGATCACCGACCCGTTGATCTCCTCCCCCACCGCCACCCAGGTCACCCGCAACGGCACGCTCAAGGCCTACATGGTCAACGAGGCCGCCGAACGGTCCCGCGAGGCGCTGTCGTCCGGCGGATGGCGCAACACCGAGACCCGCACCACCTACGACTCCTACGGACTCGCGGTCGAGGAGAACGACCTCGGCGACACCGCCAAGACCGGCGACGAGGAATGCACCCGCACCACGTACGCGCGCAACGTCTCGTCGTGGTTGATCGATTTCGAGGCCCGCGAACAGGCCGTGTCCGTGGCCTGCACCGCGACACCGTCGTACCCGGCCGACGCGGTGTCGGACGACCTGACCTACTACGACGGATCCACCACTCTGGGTGCGGCGCCGACCAAGGGCAACGAGACCCTCAGCAAGGAACTCGCCTCCTACTCCGGCACGACACCGGTCTACACCCAGGAGGGACGCACGGTCTACGACTCCTACGGCCGGCCGATCGAGACCTACGACCAACTGGACCGCAAGTCGTCGGCCACCTATACGCCGGCCAGTGGCGCGGCCGTCACCGATATCACCGTGACCAACCCGGCCGGGCATGTGACCACGACGACCGTCGAGCCTGCGTTCGGTGAGTCGGTCGCCGAGATCGACCAGAACGGGCGGCGTACCGACACGACGCGGGACCCGCTCGGCCGGATCACCGCGGTGTGGCTGCCGGACCGGTCCAAGGCGGCCGGAAAGACCCCGAACACCAAGTACTCCTACCTCATCCGGCAGGACGCGCCGTCGGTGATCACCACCGAGGAGGTCCGCGACGACGGCACGTACGAGGCCAGCTTCGACCTGTACGACGGGCAGTTGCGCGAACGGCAGACGCAGGACCCCGCGGCTGACGGCGGCCGCGTCGTGACCGACACGTTCTACGACTCCCGCGGCCTCGAGGCGAAGTCCAACGGCTCGTACTGGAACAACGGCACCGCCGGTACGACGTTGCTCACAGGCGTGACCGACGCGTCCGTGCCCGGCCAGGACGTGACCATCTACGACGGCGCCGAACGCGAAACGGTGGAGATCTTCCGCTCGCACGGGTTCGAGAAGTGGCGCACGACCACCACCTACGGCGGCGACCGCACCAGCGTGGACCCGCCAGACGGCGACACGGCCACCACGTCCATCACCGATGCCGACGACGCGGTCGTAGAGCTGCGCCAGTACACCGGCGGCTCACCCACCGGTTCCTACGATGCGACCACCTACACCTACAACAACCGTGGCGACATGGTCGCCACGACCGACCCGGCGGGCAACACCTGGAACACCACCTACGACCTGCGCGGCCGGGTCACCCAACGCGAAGACCCCGACACCGGAACGAGCAGTTTCACCTACGACAACGCCGGCCAGATCCTCACCAGCACCGACGCGCGCGGCACCACGCTCGCTTATACGTACGACGGTCTGGGACGCCGTACCGGCATGTACGACGGGTCCACCTCCGGCACCAAACGTGCTCAGTGGACCTACGACACACTCGTCACGGGCACGAGCGTCAAGGGCATGCTCGCGACCTCGACCCGCTTCGTGAACGGCAACGCCTACACCAAGTCGGTCGATGCCTACGACATCCGGTACCGGCCGCTGACCAGCACCGTCACGATTCCCGCGTCCGAGGGCGCGTTGGCCGGGTCGTACAAGACCAACACCGGCTACACCGCCACCGGGCTGCCGTCGCTGGTTTCCTACCCGGCAGCGGGTGGGCTCGCGGCGGAGACGCTGCGGTACGGCTACGACACGGCCGGCCGGTTGCAGACCGCGAGCAGTGGTCTCGGCACGATGCTCACCGCAGCGACGTACACGCCCTACGACGAGGTCGCCCAGTCGACCCTGTCAGCCGTGGCCGGCAAGCAGGTCGTCCACACCGCGTTCTACGACGACGCGACCCGGAACCTGGACCGGGTCCTGGTCGACCGCTCCACTGCCCCCGAGCACCTGGCGGACGTGAAGTACACCTACGACCCGGCGGGCAACATCACCAAGATCGCCGACACGCCTCAAGACGGCGTGAGTGATGTCCAGTGCTTCAGCTACGACCACCTGCGCCGCCTCACCGAGGCCTGGACCCCTGCCGCCGACTGCGCCGCCCAACCCAGCGCCACCGCGTTGGCCGGAGCCGCGCCGTACTGGCAGGGCTGGACCTACGACAAGACCGGCAACCGGCTCAGCGAAACCAACCACGACCCGGTCACCGGCGCCGCCACCACCTCCAACTACACCTACCCAGCCGCCGGAGGGCCCCGACCGCACGCGCTGGGCGGCGTCGCCACCGGCACCCGGACCGACACCTTCACCTACGATTCCGTGGGCAACACCACTGCCCGCAACGTCGCCGGGAAGGCCCAGACCCTCACCTGGGACGCCGAAGGCAATCTGGCCACCCTCACCGAGAACGGCAAGGCCACCAGCTACCTGTACGACGCCGACGGTGAGCGACTCATCGCCCGCGACACCGGTGGCAGCACCCTCTATCTCGACAACTCCGAAGTCCACCTCAGCCCCGCCGGCACTGTGACAGCCACCCGCTACTACGACCTCGGCGCCCCCAGCGCCGTCCGCAACGAGTCGGGTCTCACCTTCACCGTTGCCGACCACAACGGCACCAACACCCTTTCGGTCAACGCCACCGACCTCAGCCAGGAGCAGCGCCGCTTCACCCCGTTCGGCGTCGACCGCGGCACCAAGCCCGCGACCTGGCCCGACCAACACGGGTACGTCGACGGCGTCGACGACCCCACCGGCCTCACCCACCTCGGCGCCCGCGAATACGACTCCGCCCGCGGACGCTTCATCTCCACCGACCCCGTCGCCGACTTCGACAACCCGCAACAGCTCAACGGCTACGCGTACGCCGACAACACCCCGATCACGGCCAGCGACCCCGACGGCCAATGGCGCGTCCTGCCCGGCGGCCACTACTGCGACGGCTGCGGCGGCTACAACCACGCCCCCAAGAAGAAGAAAGCCAAGAAGCACAAGAAGGCCACCAAGAAGGCCGCCCCCCACTACTGCGATGGCTGCGACTACCAGCGCTACCTCGCGAAGAAGAAAAAGGAGAAGATCGCCGCGGCCAAGCGGGCCGCCAAGAAGGCCGCCGCCAAGAAGGCGCGTGAGAAGGCGGCCAAGCTCAAGAAGAAGAAGGCGAAGAAACACGCCAAGAAGCCCAAGAAGAAGGAACACCGCAAGGCGAAACACCGCCCCAAGAAGAAGGGGAACTCCATCCTCGGCGGCGAGGCCTGGGCACAGGTGAAGGTGGCCGGCGCCGGCTTCGCGGTCTGCCGGTTCATCCGGGGCACCCCGGCGAACACCTGCGCCGTCCTCGGCTCGGCGCTCGCGAAGGGGGAGGCCGACGGTGGCCAGTGGCACGCCGTCAAGTGGTACGTCTACGCCCGTGGAACCTGGACCCTCTACCGGGTCGGCGAGATCTGGAAGAAGGGCGGCGTCACCCCGCGGGGACAACTCGGCAAGGTCAAGGGCGAGTTCAGAGCCGATGGAAAGGCCTTCAGACGAGGCCTCGGCCTCTGGTTGCTCTACGACATGCTCGGTGGAGACACCCGCTCTCCACATCGCAACGACAAGCCCAAGCAGAAGACGAAGTGCGTGGTCTCGTGGAAGGCCTGGGGGCACAACATCTTCAGTATCTGCTGAAATCTGAACCCGAGTTCTCCTGCACCGGCGGCGCGCCTGATCGACTGCCCGCCGCCGGTCAGGAGAACTCGCTGCGTTCCGCACCACCTTGTCCAGGGATTCTTCTTAAGGCGAGGTAAGGATGCCGCGGTGGGGGTTGTGGGCCACCTGTGAACTGAGGATTGTTTGCGGCAGATCATTCACAGGAGGCCCCTTATGGCAACGAGCGCTATATGACTGCCATTACCGATTCGGTGAGCACCGGCCCGAGCGCAGAAGAACTGGCTGCTTTCGAGCAGGAAAGGCCGGCGCGGAGGCTGAGCCCGGCGCTGGACCGCGCCCTCTCGGTGTGCTGCGCATTGATCAGTGTCGGCGTTCTGGTGCAGGTATTCTTTCCGATTCCCGCGGGGACGCAGTTCTATCTGATGCTGTTTCTTGCCGCGGTGTTGCCGGGGGCGCTGTTGTGTTACCGCGGTTGGCGGGTGCCGGCGTTCCTGAACCCGTTCCGCGCAGATCGACGCAGCGACGACCCGCCGGTGGCGGACTGGGTCCTGGCGGCGGTTGCACTGATGGTCTCGCTGTACCCGTTGCTGGACTTCGACGCGTTTCTCGAGCGTCGGCAGGCTCCTACACAGCTCGATCTGCTCGCGGGGTCGCTGCTGCTGGTGCTGGCGTTGGAGGCGTGTCGGCGTACGACGGGCTGGGTTCTGCCGGTGGTGAGCCTCTTGTTCATCGCCTACGCCTATTACGGCGGCTATTTGCCGTACACGTGGGCCTTGGCGCACCAAGGATTCGACTTCTCGGCGATCGTGGCGCAGTTATTCATGGGTACGGCGGGCTTTTACGGGACGCCGTTGTCTGTAGCGGCAAGTTACATCGTCCTGTTCACGATCTACGGCGCCGTACTGGACGCTTCGGGTGCGGGGAAGTTCTTCATCGACGTATCGTTCGCGGCGTTCAAACGCAGCCGTACGGCGCCTGGGCGGACCGTCACGCTGGCGGGTTTCCTGCTGGGCACGGTGTCGGGTTCCGGTACGGCGACGGCGGTGTCGCTGGGCACCGTCGCCTGGCCGATCCTGCGCCGCGCGGGATATCCGTCCGAGCCGGCGGGCGGCATGCTGGCAGCGGCCGGTATCGGGGCGATCCTGTCGCCGCCCACGCTCGGCGCGGCGGCGTTTATCATCGCCGAGTATCTCCAGGTCAGCTATCTCGTGGTGCTCGGCTACGCGACAGTCCCGACCGTCCTGTATTACCTCGGCATCTTGCTGGCCATCGAGATGGACGCCCGGCGCCACGGCACGGAAGCGGCCGAGCCATCGACCCGGTCGGCGCGCCGACTGCTGCTGCGGTTCGGATATCACTTCGTGTCGCTGTTCCTCATCATCGGCTTCATGGCGATGGACATTCCGCCGTTCAAGGCCGTCGTCTACGCGACGTTGCTGCAGATCGGGCTGTCGTTCCTGGACCGTGAGCACCGGTTGACGCCACGCCGGCTCGGTATGGCGCTCGCGCAGGGCACTCGCTCGGTGCTCCCTGTCGTGGCGACCTGTGCCGTAGCCGGCATCATCGTCGCCGTCGTCACCCAGACCGGCCTCGGTCTGAACCTGGCCGAGATCATCGTGTCCGCGGCATCCGCGATCTCCGAGAACCACACCGTGGTACTGATCATGACCGTCACGCTGTCGGCGTTCGCGGTCATGGTGCTCGGGTTGGCGGTGCCCGTCACCGCATCGTTCATCATCGCCGCCGTGGTGATCGCGCCCGCCCTGTTCCAGCTCGGCGTGGCCCCGGCCGAGGCGTACATGTTCATCTTCTACTACGCCGTCCTGTCGGAGGTCTCGCCGCCCACCGCTCTCGCTGCTGTCGCGACGGCGGCGATCACCGGCGGGCGGGCGATCCCGACGATGTGGCAGGCGTGGAAGTACACGCTGCCTGCGTTCCTGGTGCCCTTCGCGTTCGTGCTGACGCCGAACGGGGCCAACCTGCTCGGTCTCGAGGGTCTGGGAGGTGCGGCCTGGACGCTGGTGGTCTCGGCGCTCGCCGTCGCCGCGCTGGCGGTGGTCACCGGTGGATGGATCGTCGTCCGGACCGGCTGGCTGGAGCGTGTCCTCTGTGTCCCTGCCGCATTGCTGTTGCTCTATCTCGCACCCATCACGATCGGCGTCGGCCTGGGGCTGCTCGGGGTCGCCGTCGTCATCAACCTCGCACGGCGTCAACGCCTGCGGAACACCACGGAAGGGCCCTTACCCTCATGAGACTCCGTTCTTTGTCCACTCTGGTGGTCGCACTCGCGTTGACGGTCTCGATGGCCGCCTGCGGCGGGCAACGCAAGCCCGAGAAGGGTGACGGCGCGGCAGGCGGTCGCCTTACCATCGCGACCGGCAACACCACCGGCGTGTACTACCAGCTCGGCGGTGCCCTAGCCTCCTTGATCTCGGACAACCTCGAGGGGTATCGCGCCACCGCCAGCGAGACCGGCGCGTCCGTGCAGAACATCCAGGGACTGACCGCCGGGAACTACGACATCGCCTTCTCCCTGGCCGACACCGCCGCCGACGCGGTCGCGGGCAAGGACAGCTTCACCGCGCCGCAGGACGTCGTCGCGCTGACCCGGCTGTACTCGAACTACACCCAGGTCGTCGTACGGGCGGCGTCCGGCATCACGAAGATGGCCGATCTGAAGGGCAAGCGGGTCTCCACCGGTTCGCCGAACTCCGGCACCGAGGTGATCGCGCGGCGCCTGCTCACCGCCGCCGGCGTCGACCCGGTGAAGGACGTGACGGCGCAGCGGCTCGGCCTGCCCGAGTCGGTGGACGCGATGAAGAGCGGACAGATCGACGCGTTGGTCTGGTCCGGCGGCCTGCCCACCAGCGGCATCACCGACCTGACGACGTCGATGGGCAACAAGGTGCGCTTCCTCCCTCTCGACGACGTGCTGCCCGTCCTGCAGAAGGAGCACGGAAAGGTGTACGCCGCGGGCGTGATCCCTGCCGCGGCGTACAAGCAGCCGACCGACACCGCGACGATCATCGTGCCGAACCTGCTGCTGGTCCGTAAGGACATGCCCGACGACCTGGCCGAGAAGCTCACCAGCCTGCTCCTCAAGAACAAAGAAGCCCTTGTGAAAGTCAATCCCGCGGCCAAGGGGATCGACCTCAAGAACGCTGCAATGACCGACCCCGTGCCGCTGCACGCGGCCGCGAAGAAGGCCATCGACGCACTCGACTGAGCGTCCGCCGTCGTTTGACGAGCCCTTAGAACCAACCGCCCAAGGCTCTTTTGCGCCGGAACAAGTGAGGTCCCTATGTCAACCGCGATCTGCACGCGTGGTGCCCCGGGTTCGCCCTATTCGGTCGACTCGTGGACGACTGACGATGTCAGACCACCGGAACGTGTCGAATACTGGATGAGCGTGATCAGCGCGGCCACCCGGTACCGGGTGGATCCGACGTGTTCGCCGGGGACCTTCCGGGGCCGGCTGCTGCGCATCGGCACGGTCGCCTACACGCTCGGCCGGGTGTCGGCCGACTGTGCGCAGGGACATCGAACCGCCGCCATGGCGTCGGAGGATCCGCACGACCTCCGCACGCTCATGGTGACGATCCGCGGTCAGTTGCTGGTCAGCCAAGATGGTCGGGAGTTTCGGGTCGGCCCGGGTGGGGCGTTCTTGGCGTCGTCGACTTCGCCGTTCGCGGCGAAGCTCGACCACGCCGACATCGCGCTGCTGACGATTCCCGGGGCGGAGGTGGACACCCGCCTGCGCCCCGGGGCGCGCCGCTCGGCATCCCGGATTCTCGACACCAACCGCGGCTTGGGCCGGGTTCTTGTCGGCATGCTGGGTGGACTGTTCGCTCAGCGGGCCCACCTGTCGGCAGCCGAATTCGACGCGGTCTGCGATCGGCTGGTCGATCTGCTGTGCATGCTCGCCATCGGTGACGACCGACCGGACACCGAGGGCGGCCTGAGCGAGGTCCAGGCGATGGTCAGACGCTACGTGCGAGAGCACGCCCCCGATCCGGGGCTGACCGGCGCAACGGTGGCACGTGCCCTGGGCTGGTCGCTGCGGCAGGTTCAGCTGGCCATGCAGCAGGCAGGTACGACGCCCCGGGAACTGATCCGGGAAGAACGACTCGCGCTGGTGCACGAACGCCTGCGCAGCCCCGTCCGCATCGTCATCGGCGACCTCGCCCACACCTGCGGCTTCTCCTCCAACAGCGCACTGAGCGCCGCATTCCGCCAGCGCTACGGCATGAGCCCACGCGAATTCAGAGCACAGTATTTGCTGGGCACCTGCGAAACGACCGTAGGGATGTCAGCGTGACGTACGGCGGATGGCGACCACTTTGGGCTCGGTGAGGGACTCGATGGCGCTGGTGATGCCTTCACGGCCGACGCCGGAGGACTTGAAGCCGCCGAAGGGCATCGCGTCGATCCGGTAGTCGGAGCTCGAGTTGATGAGGACGGCACCGACCCGAAGGCATTCGGCGATCTGCAGGGCTCGGTCGAGATCGTGCGTGAAGACGCCGGCCTGGAGACCGGTGTCGACAGCGTTGGCCGCCGCGATCGCGGTGGTCAGGTCGTCCCAGGGTTCCAGTACGACGACGGGCCCGAAGATCTCGTCGCGCCAGAGATCGCAGTCGTGCGGTACGCCGGTCAGAACCGCCGGATGCACGTAGGACCGTTGCCGCTGGCCACCACAGTGCAGAACCGCCCCTGCGGCGACAGCTCCCGCGATGCGCTCGGCGACCACGGTGGCGGCCTCTGAGCTGATCATTGGCCCAAGATCGGTCAACGGATCGGTTTTGGCGCCGACGCGGAGTGCGGAGGCCAGCGTGACGACCCGCTCGACGATCTCGTCGTACAGCGGCCGGGCAATCAGGGCTCGCTGCACCGACAGGCAGTTCTGGCCGGCCACACCAAAGGCGCCGTCAACGATCGCCGCGGACACCTCGGCAGGATCGGCGTCCGCGCAGGCGATCAACGCGTTGTTGCCGCCGAGCTCCATCAACAACTTCCGCGCCCGCCCCTGCCCCGCGATCTGGTCAGCAGTACGCCGTCCACCGGTGAACGAGATCACGTCAACCCGATCGTCGTCGACCAGTGCGCGTGCCGCCTCCAGCCCGGTCAGCAGCGCCAGGTGCGAACCCGGCACACCCGCCTCCAGCAAGATCTCCACCAACGCGTACGCCGACAGCGGCGTCAACTCCGACGGCTTCAGTACGACGGCGTTCCCGGCGAGCAACGCGGGCCCGAGCTTGTGCGCCACAAGATTGAGCGGATCGTTGTACGGCGTGATCGCACCGACGATCCCGACCGGTTCTCGCGTGGACCAACCGATCCACCCAGCGCCCCGCTCAGTGTTCTCGAACGGGACAGTCCGGCCCTCGAGCGCAGCAGCAGCCTCTCCCGACAACCGCAACGTCTCCGCGGCCCGCCGCACCTCAGCCGATGCCTCGCGCAGCGTCTTCGACGACTCGGCCGCAATCAAGGCCGCCAGTGAAGCAGCACGCGCATCGACCAGACGAGCGGCAGTTGTCATCGCCTCGCGTCGCGCCCACAGCGGCCAATCGGCTCGCGGGTACTCACGCGCCAGATGGCTGATCGCCCGATCGACCTCGGCAGCACCGGACTCGGAAACCGTGCCCACGACCTCTCCCGACCCCGGATCAAGAACCTCCAGAGCACGCGAGCCCCACGTCCAACGACCCTCCAGAAAGGCGTCGCCGGCCGGCTCGAAGAACTCCTCGTGGAACTCGCACGCGACCGCCGACGTCATGCCAGCGCCTCGCGGGTCTCGTCGGCCCGCAGACACCGCACCTCGTGTCCAGTGTCGACCACACTCAGCGAGGGCGCTTCCAGACGACACCGATCCGTCGCCAACGGACAACGCGTGTTGAAGCGGCAGCCGGCCGGCGGATGGACCGGTGACGGCGGCTCGCCCTGCGCGACGACGCGCTCCTCCCCCTTCGCATGCGTCGCCGCAGCAAGGAGCGCAAGCGTGTACGGATGGCGCGCGTCGGTGAACAACTGCTCCCGGTCGGCCGTCTCCACAATCTGCCCGAGATACATGACAGCCACCCGATCGCTGGTCAGCCGCACCACCCGGAGATCGTGCGAGATCAGCACCATCGTCAGATCACGCTCCCGGCGCAACTGACCGATCAGGTTCAGCACAGTCGCCTGCACCGAAGCATCTAGCGCCGACGTCGGCTCGTCGCACACCAACAGCTCCGGCTCGAGCAACAAGGCTCGCGCGATCACCACGCGCTGCAACTGTCCGCCGGAACAGTCGCCCGGATACCGATCGAGGTACTCCGCATCCAGGCCGACCTCCCGCAACGCCCGCACGACCCGCGTCTCCCGCTCCGAATGATCACCGATGCGATGCTGCGCCAGTACGGCGGTCAGACTCTGGCGGACCGTCATCCGCGGATCCATCACCGCGTGCGGGTCCTGGAAGACGATCTGCGCCTTCCGCCGGAACGCCTTGTCGTCCTTGCGTTTCAACGACGTCACCCGAACACCCGCGACATCGACCCGGCCGGTGTCCGGCTCCTGCAGACCGAGGATGATCCGGGCGAGGGTGCTCTTGCCCGAACCGGACTCGCCGACGATGCCCAGCGACGTACCGTTGTCGACGCTCAGGGTGATGTCGTCGACGGAGTGCACGAACTCGCGCTTGCCGAAGCCCCGCCGTCGCAGCGGGAAGTGTTTGACGACGCTCTCCAGTTCGACCAGGGCGTTCATGCGCCCTCCCTCTCGTCGGTGGTTCCCCAGCAACGGCACGCGTGCTCGGTCGGAGTTCCGCCGATCGACAGCAGGACCGGTTCGTTCGCGTCGCACACCTTTTCCAGGCGCGCTTGCTCGGTCAGGCCGCAGCGGGGCCGGAAGCGGCAGCCGTGGTCGAGTTCGCGGGCGCTGTCGCTGCCGCCGGGAATCACGTACAGCTGGCCGCTGGCGTCGGGTCGCAGCGTCGCGCACTCGATCAGTGCCTTGGTGTACGGATGTTCCGGGTTCGTGAGGATCTCGTCGGCGGTCCCGATCTCGACCACGCGGCCGGCGTACATGACGGCGATCCGGTCGGCGATCGAAGCGACGACGGTCAGGTCGTGCGAGATGAACAGGACACTCATCCCGAGCTCGCGTTTCTTCTGTTCGATGAGCTGCAGGATCTGGGCCTCGACCGTGACATCGAGCGCGGTGGTCGGCTCATCGGCGATCAGGAGGGACGGTGACGCGGCCAGCGCGACGGCGATCATGACCCGCTGCGCGAGCCCACCGGAGAGTTGGTGCGGGTAGGCCTGGGCGCGGCGTTCGGGCTCGTCGATCCCGACGTCGGCGAGCAACTCCAGGACACGCCGACGCGCATCGCGGCGGCTCAGGTGCAGGTGCCGGCCCAGGGGCTCGGCGACCTGGCTGCCGACCGTCGCGGTCGGGTCGAGCATCCGGCGCGGCTGCTGGAACAGCATCCCGATCCGGCCGCCGTGCAGCCTGTCGACCTCGCGGCCGCGCAACGACATCAGATCTGTGCCTTCCAGACGCATCGCGGTCGCCGACATCGATAGCGTCGACGGCAGCATCTGCATGACGGACAGTGCGGTCAGGCTCTTGCCGGATCCGGACTCGCCGACGACTGCCAGCACCTCACCTGGGGCGACCCGCAGGCTGACGTCGTCGAGCAGCGGCCGGGCCGCCGTACGCGTACCGACGGTCAAGCCGTCGATCTCGAGCAGGGGTTCCATGGTTGCCTCGGTTCCTCGCCGGGCGGGGCGGCCGCCCGGCGTCGTTCAGCGATTGAACACGCGGGCGTCCCCACCGTGGCTGTGGCCGTTCCCGTGACTGTGGCCGTTCCCGTGACTGTGGCCGCCGGACATGTCCTCGTCAGCGATGTCGAAGTGGTGGTCGATGGCGTCGGTCAGGGCTCGGCGGTCGCCGGTCTTCATCTGGTGCAGCATCACCTGGTGCTGCTCGATCAGCCCGGACCGCTCGGCGTAGGTGTCGATCACGAGGTTCAGCCCGAGCCGCATCTGGCCGAGTAGCGCCTGGTACATCTGCAGGAGCCGTGGACTGTCCGCCGCGGCGACCAGCGCCTCGTGGAACTGCAGATCGGCCGCTGCCACAGCTCGGACGTCGCCCTCATCGAGGGCGAGCTCCATTTCCCCCAGCACCTGTTCCAGGGTCGCGAGCGTGGCGGCCGGGATCCCGCGTTCGGCCAGCCTCAGCATCGCGGCACGTTCCAGCGCCGAGCGAGCGAAGTACAGATCCTGGACGTCGTCCGCGGACAGCACCGGGACGAAGATGCCGCGGTGCGGGCTGCTGACCAGGAGTCCTTCCTGCACCAGGCGCTGCATGCCTTCCCGCACCGGCCCGCGGCTGGTCGAGAAGCGGGTGGCGAGCTCGACCTCGTTCATCTGGCTGCCCGGTGGGATCCGCCCGGTGATGATCGCTTCCCGCAGTTCGGAGACGATCACCGCCGCCAGCGTCGGCTTGGGCACTCGGGTCGGCCGTTTGCGGCCCTCTGAGCTGTTTGCCATGGTGTCCTCTCTCCGGTGCGCGGCCGATCGCGGCGTACTCACGACCGGCTCCCTCGACGCGCGTTGATCCCCTGACCGATCATCGTCACGCTCAGTGCGGTGACGAAGATGGCCAACCCTGGGTAGACGACCAGATGCGGTGCCTGGCTGAGGAACGGCTGCGCCGCGGCGAGCATCGAACCCCAGTCCGCCGCCGGCGGCTGGACCCCCAACCCAAGGTACGACAGCGCGCCGACGGTGATCAGCTTGTGACCGAAGCGCAGCGCGGCGTGGGCCAGCAGCGGGTTCAGCGAGTTCGGCAGCAGGTGCCGCAGCACGATGAACCGCCGCGAGCATCCCAGCGCCCGGGCCGCCTCGATGAACCCGCGGGCGTCGACCTCCATCGCGACACCGCGGGCGAGCTTGGCGAACGGCGTCCAGCCGCCGACGGCCAGTGCCAGGATCAACGTCGTCTTGCTCGCCCCCAGGATCGACACCACGAACATCGCGACGATCATCTCAGGGAAGGCCAGCAGTACGTCGCAGACGCGCATCACGAGTTCGTCGAAGGCACCGCGGACGCGGGCGCAGAGAATGCCGATCAGCGTGCCGAGAACGGCGCAGATGATCACCGTGATCCCGGCGATCGTGACCGAGAACCGTCCGCCGTACATCAGCCGGGTGAGCAGGTCGCGGCCGAGTTGATCGGTGCCGAGCCAGTGCGCCGCGCTGCTGCCGGCCAGTCGCTGCGTGAGGTCCTGATGCGCCGGGTCCGACGGGGCGATCCACGGCGTCAGCAACAGCACGGCCACGACGAGACCGAGGATCGTGGCCCCGACCGTCAGCGTCCACGGCTGCCGGAAGATGTTCCGTGCGGAACGCTGTTTGCGCGCCGTCCCGGTCTGGGCGCCGTCCACGACGCTCATCGTCTTGGGGCCGTCAAGAACCGACATGGCTCCCCCTCACGGTCGGGTTGATCACGGTGTAGAGCACGTCGGTCACGGTCGCCAGTACGACGGTGATCGTCACGATCGTCACCATCGAGGCCTGGATCAGCGGGATGTCCCCGTTGTGTACGGCGTTGTAGACCAGCCGCCCCATCCCCGGGATCCCGAAGATGACCTCCACCACGACCGAGCCGCCCAGCAGACCGCCGAGCCACACCGAGAACAGTGTCAGCACCGGGATGAGCGCGTTCCGGATCCCGTGCCGCACGATCGTCCGGTAGCGCCCGAGGCCGCGAGCGCGGGCACCGACGATGTACGGCGACTCCAGCACCTCGACCATCGATGCGCGCGTGATCTGCGTGAAGTAGCTGATCGGCCGCAGCGCCAGCGTCACGCACGGCAGCACCATCCAGGCCGGCCCGGCCCAGCCCGCCGAGGGCAACGAACCCAGCTTGACCGCGAATACAAGGATCAGCAGCGGTGCCAGCCAGTACTCCGGGACGGCGACGAAGCCCTGTGTCACGGTCGTGATCGCCGTGTCGATCGGGCCGCCGCGCCGCATCGCAGCGATGATCCCCGACGGCAGCGAGATCGCGACGGCCAGTCCGAGCGCACCGGTGGCGAGCACCAGGGTGACCATCGCTGCCGCACCGATCTGTGGCATCACCGCGGCCTGGCTGGTGTAGGAGTACCCGAAGTCCCCATGCAGCACCGAGCCGAGCCAATCGGCGTACTGCACGAGCACCGGGCGGTTCAGGCCGAACTGCGCTCGCAGCGACTCCAGCTGCGCGGGATCGATCTCCATCGAGTTCACCCGCCCGCGGAGGATCTTGCGTGCGGGATCTCCCGGTGTCAGGTAAGGAATCAGGAACACCAGCAACGACACCGCGAGCAGCGCGGCGACCAGCACCGCCAACCGCCTGGCCAGGAATCGCATCACGAGCCTCCGAGCTACTTCACGAGATCCAGGAAGCGGAAGTAGGCACCCACCGGCGGCAGGAACCACGGCGGCCCGACATGCCCCGGGACCGCTCGGAACGTCAGATCTCCCCACGGGTTGGCGCGCGAGTCGCCGCCGATCACCTGTGCCGCGACCTTGCCCATGTGCGTCGCCATCTGGACGCCGTGACCGCTGTAGCCGACCGAGTAGAACACTCCGTCCTTGCGGCCGGCGTGCACCATCTGGTCGAGGGTCATGTCCACCAGACCGCCCCAGCAGTAGTCGATCCCGACGCCCTTCAACCGCGGGAAGACCTTCGTGACCGCCCGCCGCAGGACGTCACCCGACCGCAGGTCCGAGCCGGGGTTGGACATCGCGAACCGCGCGCGGCCGCCGAAGAGCAGCCGGTTGTCCGGGGTGATCCGGAAGTAGTAGACGAGGTTCTTACTGTCCGACGCGACGCGGCGCTTCGGCAACAACTCGTCGACGACCGCGCGATCCAGCGGCTCGGTGACCACGATGAAGCTGCCGATCGGCACCACCCGGCGGCGCAGCCACGGCAGCAGCCGGCCGGAGTACCCGCTGGTTCCGACGACCACGTCGTCCGCGAGCAGCGAGCCCTGCGAGGTGACGACCCGGTGGCGTCGCTCGCCGATCCGTTCCAGCTGGACGACCTCACAGTCCTCGTGCAGCGAGGCGCCGTACTGCGACGCCGCCATCGCGAGACCGCTGCACAGCTTGCCGACGTGCACGCCGGCGGCGATCGGGTCGATCATCGCCCCGTGGTAGAAGTCGCTGCCGATCTCGTCACGGATCTCGCTGCGTGGGACGAGCGTCATCTCGTGGCCCGCGTGTCGGGACAGCAACTCGGCCGAGCGCTGGAACTCCTCGTAGTGCGTGGGTTTGCAGGCCAGATTCAGCTTGCCGACCCGCTCGAAGTCGCAGTCGATACCCTCGCTGTCGACGACCTCTTCGATCGTGTCGATCGCCTCGTTGTACAGCTTGAACATCCGGGTCGCAGTGTCGAGCCCGTAGCGTTCGACGCCCTTGGTGAAATCGATCGCCAGGCCGGTCGTCGCCATCCCGCCGTTGCGCCCCGAGGCGCCCCAGCCGAGAGTGTGCGCCTCGAGGACCGCGACGGAGGCTCCCTGCTTGGCCAGGTGCAGCGCCGTGGACAGGCCGGTCAGGCCGCCGCCAACGATCGCCACGTCCACGGACGCCGGTAGCTCCTGGTGCCGGAAGTCCCCCGCCGGTTTGGCCGTGTCGAGCCAGTACGAGGTGAGCTTCATGGCGTCACAGCCCCAGCAGACCCGGTACGCCGGTCAGGTCGCTCGTCTCCGCGTATTCGTAGTACGGCGTCGACGGGTCGTACCCGCGGTTCACGTAGACCTTGTGCTTGATCCCGAGCTCGTGCGCCGGAATCACGTCGTACCAGATGTGTGACGACACGTGCAGGATCTCGGTCCGGTCGACGGCGAGCTGGTCGAGCATGTACTCGAAGGCGCGATACCGCGGCTTGTAGGCGCCGGCCTGCTCGGCGGTGAAGACCCGGTGGAAATCGACACCGAGCTTCGCGACGTTGCCGGCCAGGATGCTGTCGACCGCATTGGACAGGATCACCAACGGGTAGTGCGAAGCGAGCTTCTCCAGCGGCTCCGGTACGTCGGCGTGCGGGCCCCAGGTGCCGAGCGAGGCGATGATCGCGTCGACGTCGGACGGCTTGAACTGGATCCGCCAGCGGTTGCAGGTCCGCTGCCAGGAATCACGCAGTACCAGCGGGTAGAGCTTGAACTCCCCGAGCACCTCGTCGATCCGGTACGCGCGGAAGTCCTTGAGGAACCGGTCCGTGTGCTCCGGCGGGATCACGCCGTCGATCAACGGCCGCACGGTGTCGTTCATCTGGAAGTTGGTCAGCGTGCCGTAGCAGTCGAAGGTGATGTACTTCGGCTTGAACCCGAGGAGTTCCATGGGCGTGCCCCTTCTGGGAGATCAGTCGGTCAGGGAGAGCTGGGGAGTCAGCGCGTACCGTCCCAGCGGGTCGTCGACGAAGTTCTGTACGCCGGAACGCCGGGCCGCGATGGTCTTGTCCGAGACCATGAACACCGTGACGGCCTTCTCCTGCAGCTGTTTGGCGAGCTCGGCATAGATCACGTACCGGGCGGCGGGATCCTTCTCGCCGTTCGCCTGCGCGAGTCGCGCGTCGAAGGCCGGATCGCAGTAGTGGCTGATGTTGAACGAGCCCTTGCAGGTGTAGTCCGCGTCCAGGAACCCGATCGGGTCGGCGATATCGGTCAGGTGGTTCCGGGACAGCAGCGCCATGTCGTAGTTGCCGCCGAGCAGCGACGGTTCCAGGCCGGCGTAGTCGGACATCGAGACCTTGACCGTGATACCGATCTGCTTCAGCTGGTCCTGGACCACGGCGGCCAGATCGCCGAACTCGGGGCGTTCGGTGTAGGCCCGCAGCGTGAGCGTCAGTTTGCCCGGACCGTATCCGGCCTTCTGCAGCAGGGCCTTCGCCACCTCGACGTCGTGCTTGGCTGGTTCGACACCCTTCGGCGCCCAGGGCTCGCTCGCCGCGAAAGGTCCGAAGGCCGGCGTGACGGTTCCCGAGTAGATCGTCTTGGCGACCGCGTCGAGATCGATCGTCATCTGGATCGCTTTGCGGACATCAGGATTCGTGAACGGCGCCTTGCTGTCGTTCAGGTACAGGCCCGTGGTCCGCGGGGTGTTCGCCTCCGAGACCGTCAGAGACTTGTCGCCCTGGAGCTCCTGGACGCTCGCGGCCGGGATGCCTAGGCCGACCTGCGACTCCCCCGTGCGAACCTGCGTCGCCCGCGCGTTCCCGTCCGGGAGGAACTTGGCCTCCGCCTTGGCCAGCGTCGCCTTCGTTCCCCAGTACGCGTCGTTGCGTTCCAGCGACATCGACTGCTGAGGCTTCTGGGCCGTGATCGTGAACGGGCCGGTGCAGTGCTTCACCGGGTCGATCCCGCGTCCGGCGTACGCCGCCTTCGCCAGGATGCCCGTGTTGACGCTGGCCAACCGGTACGGCACCAGCGCACTGGGCTTCGGAGTCGTGATCCGCACGGTCGACGCATCGAGCGCCGTGACACCGCTGATCACCGACGGCTTGAACGCGCGCGGTGGCGCCGTCGCTTTGAGGAGTTTGTTCAGCGCGAGCGTCACGCTGTTCGCGTCGAACGGCGTACCGTCCTGGAACTTCACGCCCTGGCGGAGCGTGAAGTCCCACGTTGTCGGGCTGGACTGGGTCCACTTGGTCGCGAGCAGCGGCTGCAGCTCGCCGGCCTGGAAGTCGTACTTGAGCAGAGTCTCCAGGCACCCGGCCTGCGCGAGAACGAACGCGTCGTCGGTCTCGAGCGCGTAACCGGCCTTGGGCGTGAACTGGAGGGCGATGGTCAGGCTGCGGTCCGCAGCACCAGCGGCGTTGCCGGAACTGGTGAAGCTGCCGCAGGCCGTGACCGAGAGGAGTGCGGCGAGCGAGAGCGCGGCGCCGTGCAGGGGACGAATCGATCGCATGCGTCACCACCTGGTGGGAGGGGAGCCGTCGGAACGGGCTCCGGTGCGATACAGGGACGGTAGGAGGGGCCGTTCCAGATTGTCAACAACTCGGCACAAGCGACTGCACTGTCGACGTTCTGACAGTTACTTCCATTCCTTGTCGACGAAACACGGCGAGTCGCCAAACACGCGTAAAACAAGGCTTCCAAGCCACCGAGAGCGAGCAATGTGACAGCGAAATGACGGCAAGATTTCCTGTCGTTCAGGGTTGTCAACAATCTGTCCGCGGGTCATCATCATTGGCATGGCCCACACCGCCACCGACCCGGACGGTGTCCTGATCCGGGATCTCACAAGCGCCGACATCCCAGCCGCGCAAGCGGTCATGACGCGTTCGGTCGTCGAGGACTTCGGGTCCACGTACGACCCCGTCATCCATGCCGACATCGACGACATCCCCGGCTGGTACCTGCAGCCGACCGGCCCCTTCCTCCTGGTCGCCCAGGACACCGCGACCGGAGAAGTGATCGGCACCTGCGGCATCCGCGGCGGCGCGCTCAAGGAGGGGCTCAGCCCTGAGCATCTCGTCGAGCGCTACCGCGACGGACGCACCGGCCAGCTTGTTCGTGTCTACGTACTGAAGGAGCACCGCCGCCGGCACATCGCGAGGGCGCTCGTCCAGGCGACCGTCGAACGTGCCCGGCAGGAGCGCCACTACGACACGATCGCGCTGCACACCTACCCGCACTCCCCCGGCGCACTGCCGTTCTGGCTGTCGGTCGGCTGCGAACTGGTCGAGGACGACGTGAACGGCATGACCAAAGCGATGTTCTTCGAACTCCCCCTCACCGAAAGGACTTCCCTGTGAACCTCGACGCGAAGCGACGCGACCTCTTCATCTTCGTCCCGCAGCCCGGCAAGGCGGCTGAGGCGAAGCAGTACCTGGCCGACTGGCTCCGCTCCCTCGGCGACCACCCCGGGTACCTCGGTGGTTCGGTGCTCGAGGAGACCGCCGGCGAACTGCTCCCGGACACCCTCGTCATGACGCTGGAGTTCGAGTCGACCCACGCGGCCCGAGCACTCTGGCCGAAGATCGAGAACACCATCAACCCGCTGTACCCCGACGACAAGAGCGACAAGAGGCCGGACCAGGGCACTGCCTTCTTCGACGACACCACCGACCTGAACTACACCCGCGGCAACGGACTCCTGGCCCGGATGCTGCACATCCACGCGGCGGTGGCTGACGAGTTCAGCACCGAAACGGCCGCCGCCGGCGCCAGGTAATCCCGTGAGTACGCCACCCGCCCTGTGGCATCCGCAGGCGCACATGCCGACGACGATGCGGGAACGCCTCGTCGTCGCCTCCGCCAACGGCGCCTGGCTGACCACCGAGGACGGTCAACTCCTGCTCGATCTGCCCGCCGGTCTCTGGTTCGCCAACATCGGCCACGCCCGCGAACGGATGGCCGCCGCGGCCGCACAACAGATGACGAGGCTGGAGACCTATCACCTGTTCGGCATCCACGCGAACCGTCCGGCGCTGAACCTTGCCGATCGGCTGCGGGAGCTGGTGCCGATGCGCGATGCGTCGTTCATCTTCACCTCCGGCGGATCCGACTCCATCGACGCGGCCTGCAAACTCGCGCGCCGCTACTGGCAGGAGCTCGGACAGACCGGCAAGACCGTCGTGCTGAGCAGGACGGGTGGCTACCACGGACTCCACGGCTTCGGTACGTCGATCGCCGGCCTGGACTTCAACCGGGCCGGCTACGGCACCGACTCGCTGATCCCCGAAACGGCCCGTGTCCCGCTCGCAGATCTGGCCGAAACGCGCCGGATCATCGAGGAACTCGGCCCTGAACGCATCGCGGCCTTGGTCGCCGAACCAGTTGTCGGTACCGGCGGGGTGCATCCACCGCCCGACGGGTACCTGCCTGGATTGCAGGAACTGTGTCGTGAGTTCGACATCCTGTTCATCGCCGACGAGGTGGTGACCGGCTTCGGCCGCACCGGCGCCTGGTTCGGCAGTGATCGCTGGGAGATCCAGCCTGATCTCATGACGATGGCCAAGGGCATCACGTCCGGCTACCTGCCGCTCGGTGCCGTGGCGGTCTCGGCGCAGGTCTCCGCACCGTTCATGTCCGGCGCGGACGCACCAATCTTCCGGCACGGCATCACGTACTCCGGTCACGCCACCGCCTGCGCGGTCGCGCTGGAGAACCTCGCCGTACTCCAGGAAGAGGATCTGTTGGCCCGGGTGCGGATGCTGGAACCGATCCTCGCCGGCGCTTTCGGATCGCTCGCTTCGTCCGAGCTCGTGCAGGAGGTTCGCTCGATCGGGTTGATGGCTGGGGTGCAGCTGTCGCCCGATGTGCCCGCGGACGACGTGATCCGTGGGTGTCGCGAGGGCGGCGTCCTCACGCGACTGTTGGCCGGCAACACCCTGCATGTCTGTCCGCCGTTCGTCATCACTCCCGACGAGATCCAGTTCGCCGCCGACGTGATGGCGACCGCGATCACAGCGGTTGGGGAAAGGATCGCCGCATGACCACCGTTGCCTGGGGCACCGATGTACTCACGTCGGTCCCGGACGGCTTTCTGACCGACCGCTGGCGCCCGGCCGCCTCCGGCGCCACCTTCGATGTCGTCGACCCGAGCACCGAGCAGGTCATCGCCTCGGTTGCCGACTGTGGACCTGAGGACGCTCTCGCTGCGCTCGCTGCAAGTGCGACCTGGTCCGCTTCGACGCCGCGGGAGCGGGCCGACGTACTGCATCGGCTCTTCGATCTGCTGATCAGTCAACGCGAGCGGCTGGCCCAACTGCTCGTGCTCGAGGTCGGGAAGACCATCACCGAGGCTCGGGGCGAGGTGAACTACGCGGCGGACTACATCAGGTGGTACGCCGAGGAAGCGGTGCGGCCGCACGGACGCAGTACGGTCTCGCCCGACGGGCGGAACCACATCGTCACAGTGGCCGAGCCGGTCGGACCATGTCTGTTGATCACGCCGTGGAACGTTCCGCTGGCGATGGCGGCTCGCAAGGTCGCACCTGCGCTCGCGGCGGGCTGCACCGCCGCACTCAAGCCGGCCGAGCTGACTCCGCTCACCTCGCTGGTGTTCGGTGAACTGGTGCTGGAAGCCGGCGCGCCGCCCGGTGTGCTGAGCGTGATCACGACCAGTCGACCGGCTGACGTTTGCGGGCCGCTGCTGGCTGATCCGCGGCTGCGGAAGGTCTCGTTCACCGGTTCCACGGACGTCGGGCGACTGCTGCTCGAACAGAGCGGCCGACGGGTCCTGCGGACGTCGATGGAGCTCGGCGGCAACGCACCGTTCCTGGTCTTCGACGACGCGGATCTCGACCTCGCGGTCCGGGAGGCGATGATCGCGAAGATGCGTCTGGGCGGGCAGTCCTGCGTCGCCGCCAACCGCTTCATCGTCACCGACGGCATCGCGGACGCGTTCGTCAGCGCCCTCGCCGCGCGGATGGCCGCCCTCACCGTCGGGCGCCCGTCCCAGGAGGACACCGACCTCGGCCCGCTCGTCGACCACCGAGCTGTCCAGAAGGTCCGTCGGCTGGTGGACGATGCGGTCGCGAAGGGCGCCGAGATCGTCGCGCAGGCGCAACTCCCCGACGGTCCCGGGTACTACGTCGCTCCAACAGTGCTCGACCATGTACCCCCGACCGCGGACATTCTGCGTGAAGAGGTGTTCGGTCCGGTGGCCGCCGTACGACGGGTCTCCTCCGAGGCCGAGGCCATTGCTGCGGGCAACGACACTGAGCACGGTCTGGCCGCGTTCCTCATCACCCAGGACATCGACCGGGCCCGCCGGGTCGCGAGTCGTCTGCAGACCGGGATGGTCGGGATCAACCGCGGTCTCGTCTCCGACGTCGCCGCACCGTTCGGCGGCGTGAAGCAGTCCGGACTCGGCCGCGAAGGTGGACCGGAAGGACTGCACGAGTACCAGCACTTCAAGTACCTCTCGTCGCCGGGATTCCACTCGTGACGGTCAAGCGACTCGCGCTCATCCCCGGCGACGGCATCGGCGTCCAGGTGATGGAGTCCGCCCAACAGGTGCTCCGCGTCATCGAGCAGTCGTACGACGTGACGCTCGAGCTCACCGAGTTCGACTGGTCCTGCGAGCGGTACCAGCGCACCGGCGCGATGATGCCGCCGGACGGACTGGACCTGCTCGCTCCGCACGACGCGATCCTGCTCGGCGCGGTCGGCTGGCCCGGCGTACCGGATCATGTGTCGTTGTGGGGTCTGTTGATCCCGATCCGGCGAGCCTTTGAGCAGTACGTGAACCTCCGCCCGATGCGGGTCTTCGAGGGTGTGCCGGCACCGGTGCGAGCCGAGTGGTCCGCGGGCACCGACTTCGTGGTCGTGCGGGAGAACTCCGAGGGCGAGTACAGCGAGGTCGGCGGCCGGCTCGGGCACGGACGGTCCGAGGTGGCGTTGCAGCAGGCAACGTTTTCCCGGATCGGGGTCGAGCGGATCGCGGAGTATGCGATGAACCTGGCGGAGCGTCGTAGCGGCCGGGTCCGGTCCGCGACGAAGTCCAACGGGATCATCCACACGATGACGTTCTGGGACCAGGTGGTCGACGAGGTCGCCGCCCGGCATCCGAAGGTGACTGTGACCCGCGAGCACGTCGACGCGCTCGCCGCGCGGATGGTGCTACATCCCACCGACTTCGACGTGGTCGTGGCATCCAACCTGTTCGGCGACATCCTGTCGGACCTCGCCGCGGCGGTCTGCGGCAGCATCGGCATCGCTCCCTCGGCCAACCTCGCACCGGACGGGCCCGGGCCGTCGATGTTCGAACCGGTGCACGGCTCCGCGCCCGACATCGCCGGCCGCGGTCTCGCGAACCCGATCGGGATGCTCTGGTCCGTCGTCCTGATGCTCCAGCAACTCGGCCTCCCGGACCCGGCGACCGCACTCATGTCTGCCATCGAGGAATCGTTACGTGACCCCTACACCCGCACCGCCGATCTCGGAGGTACGGCGTCGACCGCCGAGGTGACCGCGTTCGTGACGCGCCGGCTCGCGAAGGAAGGACGAACCGATGACACACGCTGAGGTCGCCGTGATCGGGCTGGGCGCGATCGGGTCGATGACCTTGTGGCGACTCGCCGAACGCGGCATCGCAGTCCACGGCTACGAACGGTTCAGCGCCGGGCACGACCACGGCGCCTCGGCCGGAGAGACCCGGCGCTTCTCCGTCCAGAGCCAGGGCGATCCGCGCTTCACACCACTCGCCGTCGAAGCGCTCGAGCTCTGGCGTGAGCTCAGCGACCACTCGAAGCGCGAGCTCTTCACTCAGACAGGAGGCGTGATCATCGGTCCACAAGGCACACCCGCTCTCGCCTCCGCGATCGCGTCCGCGCAAGAGAACGGGCTCCCCCACGAGGCGCTCACAGCCGACGTACTGCGATCACGCTTTCCGCAGCACGTCGTACGGCCGACCGATGCCGGAGTCATCGATCCGCTCGCGGGGTACCTTCGCCCGGAGGCCGGTGTCAGCTCGGCCATCGCACGTGCCGACGCGTCGGGCGCGACAGTGCGGCTGAACACCGAGGTGCTTGCCGTCGAGCCACGGGACGGCGGGATCGCTGTCATCACGGGTGACGACGAGCAGACGTTCGAGCGGGTCGTTCTGGCACCAGGTGCTTGGGCAGGTGGGCTCGCACCGGAGGCGGTGAGTTCCGTCGTACCGCGTCGGCTGGTGCAGGGGTGGTATCTCGCCCGGCTGGCGAGCGACTACACCGCCGACATCTTCCCGGTGTTCGAGCGTGTCGGCGATGTGTCCGCCTACGGGTTCCCGTCGCTGGACGGGGTCACAGTGAAGGTCGGCGTCAAGTTCGGCGCGCACCCGGTGGTCCAGGACCTGAGGTTCGTCGACCGGTCCGTGCCGGCCGACTACCTGCGCCGCGTGGGCACGGTCATCCGCGAGTACCTTCCCGGGCTCTATCCGGATCCCGCTCGGCTGCAAACGGGTGTCGAGGGCTACAGCACGGACGGACGACCGTACGTGGGACTCTCCCCGACCGACCCGCGCCTCGTGATCACGTGCGGGTTCTCCGGCGCCGGATTCAAGTTCGCGCCCGTGATGGGTGACATCGCCGCCGACCTCGCCACCACGGGCAAGACCAACCGGGACATCACGTTCCTCGCTCCCGGTCGGCAGGCCGCCTGATCGCGGCCTCCAGCCAATCGGTTGCGATCGGCAAGCAACGCTCGTCGAGGTCGAACAGCGGGTGGTGGTGCGGCGCCGGGCTGCTCGCGCCGACCAGCACGAAGGTCGCCGTACCCCCGTCCCGCTGTACTGCGTCCATCAGCAGCGTCACGTCATCGCTCGCCAACATCGGCGCACCGCGCAGTACCTGGACGATCCCGGGGACGCCGTCAGCCGCGACCAGCAGCTCGTCGATCTCGGCCTCGTCGCATCGCGCCGTCAGCGCGCGCCCACTCACATCGACCGCCCAGCCGAGGCCGTACGACAGCCCAACGCCCGCGATGACTTCACGTGCCCGCTCTAGAAGAGACCCGAGCGCCTTGTCACTGTCAGCGCGGAGCTCGACCAGGAGTTCGGCGCGATTCGGGACGATGTTGGCCGCCGTACCGCCGTGCAAGGCGCCGACGTTCAGCCGGGTCACCGCGCCGGCGACCTGCGGAAGAGTGTGCAGCGCAAGCGTCGTCGCAGCAGCACCGAGGACGGCGTGGCGTCCGTCCGGTGGCGCGAGACTCGCATGGGCGGACCGACCAGTCAGGACCACGCGCCACTTCTCGGTCGCCATCACGCCCAGCGCCGACGCTGCGACCGTACCGACGGGCAGACCGATGCCCAGATGCAGACCGATCATCCGTCGTACGCCGCTCAACGCACCGGCAGCTCCACCAACTCGTCGGGCACTCCCGCGTCACCGGCCCGCCGACGAGCGTCCGCAAGCTCGGCGGACCCCGGTACTCCGGCGCTCGTCGGGAGCCGCAGCACGTCACGACCGAGAGCGATCGCGTCCGCGACCGGCTCGAGGAGTCGTACGACGGTCGCGGCCGTGATGACCTCGGTGAAGCCCAGTTCCGGGCGCGCGTGCAGTGCGCGACGAAGTTGGACCAACCGATCGCCCGAACCACCGTCGAACATCGCCGCTCCTCTTGCCCTCGGTCATCTGCACTGCTTAGTATCTGCATATGCGCGCAGATAAGCAATTGCATAGATCTGACCCGGACGAGGAGCACGTCGCCCTCGCCGTGGAGGTCTTCCGGATGCTGTCCGACCCCACGCGGGTCCGGCTGCTGTGGGCATTGCTCGACGGCGAGCGGCCCGTGAACGAGCTGGCCGAGGCGGTCGGGAAGTCCCCCGCGGGCGTCTCGCAGCACCTGGCCAAGCTCCGCATGGCCCGGCTGGTCCGGACCCGCAAACAAGGAATCCAGGTCTTCTACCGGATCGAGAACTCCCACGCGAGCCAGCTCGTCGAGGACGCGATCTACCACGCCGAACACTCCAGCGGCGGGTTTCCTGAGCACCACCGGGCCACCGGTTCGGTGACTCACGTCGACCCTGCCGCTGCCACCTGACGAATCAGAGGACGAAGAGCCGATGAGCGCCACAGAACACGACCACAAGCACCCCCACGAGGACACCGCCACCGCCGGGCACGGTCATGGGCACGGTCACGGCCACGAGCAGCAGAAGCACGACGACCATCAGCCGGCCGCCGAGCACGGCGAGGGTCATGGGCATGGACACGGGCATGGGCACGGCGCCGGTCACGGGCACGCGCATCACGACGGCTTCCTCGGCAAGCTCAAGGAGATCTTCGTCCCGCACTCGCACGACAGCGCCGACAAGGTCGACTCCGCGCTCGAGGCGAGCCGTGAAGGCATGCGCTGCCTGAAGATCAGCTTCGCCGGCCTGATCCTGACCGCGATCATCCAGACCGTGATCGTCATCTACACCAACTCGGTCGCCCTCCTCGGCGACACCCTGCACAACTACGCCGACGCCCTCACGGCGATCCCACTGGCGATCGCGTTCCTCGTCGGCCGCCGCCTCGCCACGCGTGCGTACACGTACGGCTTCGGCCGCGCCGAGGACCTGGCCGGCATCATCGTCGTGGTCCTGATCGCGTTGTCGTCCGCCTATGCCGGCTACGAGGCCGTCATGCGCTTCATCAACCCGTCCGACGTCCGGCACGTCGGCGTACTGATCATCGCCGGAGTCGTCGGCTTCCTCGGGAACGAGGTCGTCGCGCAGTACCGGATCCGTACCGGCAAGCGGATCGGTTCGGCTGCCCTGGTCGCCGACGGGCTGCACGCCCGGACCGACGGATTCACCAGCCTGGCGGTGGTTCTGAGCGCGGTCGGCGCCTGGCTGGGCTTCCCGCTCGCCGACCCGATCATCGGTCTGCTGATCACGATCGCGATCCTGTTCGTTCTTCGCGACGCCGCCCGCGAGGTGTACCGCCGGCTCATGGACGCGGTCGACCCCGCCCTCGTCGACCAGACCGAGCAGATCATCCGGTCCACGCCTGGGGTGATCGATGTCCGCGGCATCCAGCTCCGCTGGCTCGGCCACAGCCTCCGCGCCGAGGCCAGAATCGCCGTCGACACGAACACGTCCCTCACCGACGCGCACCACCTGAGCCACCAGGTCGAGCACGACCTGATCCACGGCGTACGACGCCTCTCGTCCGCCACGATCCACACCGAGCCCCTCGACCCGGAAGCAGCTCACCAACTGGTCGCGCATCACCAGTAGCAAATGCGGGGGTACGGCACGGTCGACGTACCCCCGTACCCGGCTACCGGCGGGGCCAGGCGGCGTTGCGGAGCAGGCGGAGGCCGTTGAGGCCCACGATGATCGTCGAGCCTTCGTGGCCGGCGACACCGAGTGGGAGCGGGAGATGGCCGACGAGGTCCCAGATCACGAGACCGGTGATGAACGTTGCCGCGATGACGAGGTTGGCGATCACGACACGGCGAGCACGTCGCGACAGCTCGATCACGGCGGGGATGGTGGTGAGGTCGTCGCGTACGACGATCGCGTCGGCGGTCTGCAAGGTCAGGTCGGAGCCGGCGCCGCCCATCGCGATACCGGCATGCGCGGCGGCCAGCGCGGGCGCGTCGTTGATCCCGTCCCCCACCACGGCCACCCGCGCACCATCGGCCTGCAGCCGACATACCTCGGCGACCTTGCCATCGGGCAGCAGTTCGGCCCGGACCTCGTCGATCCCGACCTGCGTGGCCACCGCGCTCGCCGCCGTCGCGTTGTCTCCGGTCAGCAACACCGGCCCGTCGCCGGTCAGCCGACGGACGTTCGCAACGACACCGGCTGCCTCGGAGCGAAGCTCGTCGACAAGCCCGAACACCGCGACCGGCAATTCGTCCACGGACATCACAACGGCCGTCGCCCCGAACGCCTGCAACCGGCGCACCTCGGTGAGATCTTCCCGCGGAGCAGCGATGCGAACGGCGCGACCGTCGACCCGCGCGGAAATCCCACGGCCGGCGGTCGCCTGGAAGTCGTCAACCGGCAGCAGGTCGATCTTGCGCTCGCGAGCGGCCCGAACGATCGCGGCGCCGAGCGGGTGCTCGCTCGCGTGCTCGGCCGACGCGGCCAGCCGCAGTGCATCGGCGTCGGAGAGGTCTGCGAGGAGACGGATCTCCGACAACTGGGGTGCGCCCCGCGTCAACGTTCCCGTCTTGTCGAACGCGACCCGGGTCGTTGCGCCGAGCGACTCCATGACGACCGCGGACTTCACCAGTACGCCGTGCCGGCCGGCGTTCGCGATCGCGGCCAGCAACGGCGGCATCGTCGCCAGCACCACCGCGCACGGCGAGGCGACGATCATGAACGTCATTGCCCTCAGCAACGTGGCGGTGAAATCGTGACCGAGCAACAGCGGGACGACGAGTAGCAGCACTGTCATCGTGACCATACCGACCGAGTACCGCTGCTCGACCTTCTCGATGAACAACTGCGTCTTCGCCTTGGTCTTCGATGCTTCCTCGACGAGCGCGGCGATCCGCGCCACCACCGACTCCTCGGCGGAACGGTCGACGCGCACGCGCAGTACGCCGGTTCCGTTGACCGTCCCCGCGAACACCTCATCACCCGACGCCTTGTCCACCGGCAGCGGCTCACCGGTGATGGTGGCCTGATCGACCTCGCTCGATCCGTCGAGCACGGTCCCGTCAGCGCCGACACGCTCCCCCGGGCGAACCAGGATCTCGTCACCGATCACGAGTTCACGGACCGGTACGACGTCCTCCGCCGTACGACTGACCCTCGTCGCGGTGTCGGGCGCCAGGTCCAGGAGTCCGCGGACCGAGTCCTCCGTGCGCTTCGTCGCGACGGCCTCCAGTGCGCCCGACGTCGCGAAGATGACGATCAGCAACGCGCCGTCCAGCACCTGCCCGATGGCCGCGGCCGCGATCGCCGCGACGACCATGAGGAGGTCGACGTCCAGCCGACGTTGGCGAAGCTCCTGCAGACCTGCCCAACCGGGCTCCCATCCTCCGGCCGCGTAGCACGCCAGGAACAGCGGCCACGTCAGCCACCCCGGCGCCCCTGCCAGCTGGGCCACCAGCCCCGTGGCGAACAGCGCGGTGGCCGCAGTCGCCCATCGCACCTCCGCCAGGGTCCATGCGGCTGACCACCAGCCGCCGGCACGTTCGTTCAGCCGGCTGATGTCGGGTGCTCGGGAGTCGTTGAGTTGGATCGTCACCCGATTAGCCTACATGCGCAAACATGCAGGTACGCACACAGGCAGGCAAGCAGGTAGGGCTACCATCGACCCATGCACTCGTCGATCGAAGACTTCGAGATGCCGAACGAGGAGCAGGTACACCTCGCGGCCGAGTCGTTCCGCCTGCTCGCCGACCCGACCCGGATCAAGGTGCTCTGGGCCCTCCTGCAGGGCGAATCGTCGGTGGCGTGTCTGGCCGAACTCGCCGGCGCCGCCCCGACCGCCGTCAGTCAGCATCTCGCCAAACTCCGCCTCGCCGGCCTCGTCAAAGGCCGCCGCGAAGGCACCTTCGTCTACTACTCGGCCGCCGACGACCACGTCCAGGGTCTCCTGGCCCAAGCCCTCTTCCACGCCGACCACATCGACCGCGGCTCAGCGGTCGGCCACGGTCCGAACGACGCCGCACCACGAAACGCAGCCACTCCGTAACCTGGTGGCGCAAGGGAATCCCGCGTGGGGATGGTCACAGCGCGTAGGGAACCATCCGACTGTCGGTGAGCGTTGTCCGCTGTGGATGCCGATTGACCCGGGAGGTGGCATGGGCCGATGGACGGCCGCGGTGATCACCGCGGTGCTCGCGGCTCTGCTGTTCCACGGCACTCTTTCGCACACCGTCGTACAGTCGGTCGCAATCGAGCGTGCTGCCGAACGTACCGACCTCGGGGTCGTCGATACCGCGGACGGCGACCCAGCGCACGACTCAGAACACCCGCCGGCCTCGGACACGGAGCGCCTCGCGATCTCCGGCGCCGGTCAGGCCCAACCGGGAACCGATGCCGCCGCTCTGTCGGCGGATGGCATCGTCGACGCGCGTGCCACGACGTTGCACTCCCGCCTGGCACGTGACCACCAGGCCCGGAGTGTCCGTATCGCGCCCTGCTCCATCGCGTTGCAGATCTTCCGCTGCTGACAGACCCACGCGCCTGGATCCGTTGCTGACCCCCGCGACCTCATGTCACGGCCTCGACAAGCAACGCCCGCCGCCGCTACATTGCACATATGAAGAGATCTGCAGATGTGGCCTTTAGCAACCGAAAGTCGGCCGAGTCGGCATGAGCGGGCACGGACACGGGCACCCGACAGCCACCGGAGAGCACCGGCGCGCACTGATCGGCGCCTTGATCGCGTCGCTCGCCATCCTGGTTGTCGAAGTGGTCGGCGCCATGGTGTCCGGCAGCCTCGCACTGCTCGCCGACGCCGGACACGTCGTCGCGGACTCCAGCGGCGTCGCCCTGGCACTCGCCGCGGCAACACTCGCTGCCCGCCCGCCGAGCGGCCGGCGCACGTTCGGCTGGGCCCGGGCCGAGATCCTGGCCGCCGCCGCGAACGGCCTGATCCTGACCGGAATGGGCCTCTACGTCCTCGTCCAGGGCGTACGCCGCCTCGTCGAACCGGGCCAGGTCGAAGCGGGATCGATGGGCATGTTCGCGCTTGTCGGGCTATTGGGAAACCTGGTCGCGCTGGCGCTGCTCTTCCGTGCCCGCGGCGCAAGCCTGAACCTGCGGGGCGCGTTCCTGGAGGTCGCCACCGACACGGCGGCCTCGGTCGGCGTTCTGATCGCCGCGATCGTCATCGCCACCACCGGATTCGTCCGCGCCGACGCTCTCGTCTCCGTGGCGATCGGGTTGCTGATCCTGCCGCGGGCGGTACGTCTGCTGCGTGACGCCGTACACATCCTGCTCGAGGCCGCACCCGGCGACATCGACCTTGACGAGCTCCGGCGGAACATCGAAACCGTGGAACACGTCACCGAGGTCCACGACCTGCACGTCACCACAGTGACCTCCGGTCAGCCGGTCCTCTCTGCGCATGTCGTGGTCGAGGAGACGTGTTTCCAGGACGGTTACGCTCCCCGGCTACTCGATCAATTGCAGGCGCGCGTCAGGAAGGACTTCGACGTCGAGCACGCGACATTCCAGCTCGAGCCGAGCGGACATGTCCGACACGAACAACCCCAGCACGCCTAATGGATGGTGACCGGATGGCAATGGCAATCGCCGCACTTGCGCTCTGCGCGACCTGGCTGACAGTCGTCTTCGGCTGGCGCAGTCTCGACCAACGCCGCCGTACGGGCGACACCGGCTTCCGCCGACTCACCGGCCGGCCCGGAACCGCTGCCTGGTGGGCCGGACGCCTGTTCGCCCTCGCGTTGATCGCCGGCCTGCTTGCGCCACTCGCGGATCTCTTCGGCCTCCCGACGATCCCCGGCCTGCAGCACACAACCATCGGCATTCTCGGCGGCGTCGTCGCCGTACTCGGAGGCGTCGGGACCGTTGTGGCCCAACACGCCATGGGTACGACGTGGCGCGTCGGGGTCGATGCACACGAACGGACCGATCTGGTGTCGACCGGCCTCTTCCGCCTCTCCCGCAACCCGTTCTTCACCTTCACGGCCGTCGCAGCGGCAGGACTCGCGGCAATGACCCCCAACCTCGTCGCCATCGCCGCACTCGTCACCCTCATCACCGCCATCCAACTCCAGGTCCGCGTGGTCGAGGAACCACACCTAACCAGGCTCCACGGCACGACGTACCGCAACTACGCAGCCGCAGTCGGCCGATTCGTCCCACTGCTGGGCCGCAGTGGCAGGTGAGCGGCCAGTGCCAACCCGGCCGCTCAGCTGAGGCTCAGAATTGGCTGCTAGCTTCGCGCCGGTGAACTGGTTCTCCGCCGTCGTCCTCGGCCTCGTTCAGGGACTCACCGAGTTCCTTCCCATCTCCTCGTCGGCCCACCAGCGGGTCGTCGCTGTCCTGGCCGGCTGGCCCGACCCCGGCGCAGCCTTCACCGCGGTCACACAGCTCGGCACCGAGGCCGCCGTACTGATCTACTTCCGGCGTGACATCGCCCGGATCATCGCGACCTGGTCGAGATCACTCGTACGCCGCGAACTGCGCAGCGACCCGGACGCCAAGCTCGGTTGGTACGTGATCATCGGAACCATCCCGATCGCCGCACTCGGCCTCGTCCTGCAGGATCACATCGAAACCGCGTTCCGCGATCTGCGGCTGGTCGCCGCGGCGCTGATCGGCTTCGGCATCGTTCTGGGGATCGCCGACCGCGTCGCCGCCGACGACAAGCCACTCACCCGGCTCACGAGCGGCAACGCCATCGCGTACGGATTCGCCCAGGCGCTGGCGCTGATCCCCGGCGTGTCCCGCTCCGGCGGCACCATCACCGCCGGACTCCTCATGGGCTACCGGCGCGAGGCCGCCGCCCGCTACTCGTTCCTGCTCGCGATTCCCGCCGTACTCGCCTCCGGGCTCCTCCAGCTCACCAAGATCGGAACCGATGGCGACACCCCGGCCTGGGGACCGACACTGCTCGCGACGGGCATCGCGTTCGTCGTCGGGTACGCCGCCATCGCCTGGTTCCTGCGCTACATCACCACCCACAGCTTCACCGGCTTCGTCATCTACCGGATCGCGCTGGGAACCGTCCTTCTAGGCCTCACAACCACGGGAGCACTGCCGCACTGAACGTCAGCGTGGTGGGCGGAGTACGGCGAACGGATCGGTGACGGTCAGCTCGCGGGCCACGAACTTGTAGACGGTCGCTGGACGGCCGCCGCTCTGGCCCGGGCTGGCTCGCCGTTCGGTCGGGTCGATCACGTGCCTGCGGGTCAGGACGCGGGTGAGATTCGTGGCGCCGAGCTCATAGCCGAGCGCGGCACCGAACAGATCACGGAGCTCCGCGATGGTGAACTCCAGCGGCGCCAGCGCGAAACCGATATTCGTGTACGACAGTTTCGCGCGCAACCGCGCGACCGCGGCCTCGATGAAGAAGTGATGATCGAACGCGGTCCGCGGCAACTCGTCGACCGGGTGCCACAGCGTGTCGGACGGAAGCTTCGGCTGTACGTCGGACGGCACCAGACCCAGATAGGCCGTCGCCAGCACGCGGGCCCGCGGATCACGATCGATCGCACTGTGCGTGGCCAACTGCTCGAGATGCGCGACGTCGCGTACGTCGACCTTCGTCGCAAGGTGCCCGGTGATGGCGTCCCGGAGCCGCTCGGTGGACTCTACCCCGCCACCAGGAAGCGCCCAACGGGCGCGGAACGGGCTCTGTCCGCGTTTCCACAGCAGCACACACAGCCTGCCGTCGCGAACGGACAGGACCACGGCGAGCACCTCGTGCGGGTAGCTGGGGAAGTTAACCGGATCACCTTTCTTGGCTGCGAGCACGAGGCCGATGGTAGCGTGCATCTAGTTATCGCCTCGGAAGCGAAAACATCACGGAGAGCAGGACAGCAGATGCAACTGACGACGGAGACGGTCCGGACCGCGGTGGCGGCCGCACTGATCGAGGACCAGGCGGCAGACGATGTCACCACCCGATGGAGCGTCCCGGAGGCGCTGGAGGTCGAGGCGACGATGATCGCCAAGCAGTCCGGTCGCGTGGCCGGCCTGACTGTCGTACAGGAGGTGTACGCCGCCGTCGATCCCACCGTGAAGGTACGGGCAGCTGTTGCCGACGGCGATCCGGTGGTCCCGGGGCAGCCGCTGGCGTGGATCAGCGGCGCGGCGCGGTCGGTCATCACCGGCGAGCGCGTGGCGCTGAACTTCGCACAACGGATGTCGGGCATCGCAACCCTCACGTCGGCATTCGTCGCCGCGATCGGAGCGCGTCCGGTCGCGCTCCTCGACACGCGAAAGACAGCACCCGGCCTCCGGGCCATGGACAAGTACGCCGTGAGTTGCGGCGGCGGCACCAATCACCGGCTCGACCTGTCCGCCATGGTGCTGCTCAAGGAGAACCATCTGGCCGCGGCCGGCGGCGTCCTTCCGGCCGTTCGCCGAGTTCGGGAGGGCATGTCCGCGGACGACAACGCCGTGGCGATCGAGGTCGAAGTCACCACTGCCGACGAGGCTCGCGAAGCGCTGGGCTGCCAGGTCGAGTGGATCCTGCTGGACAACATGACGGTCGAGCAGATGGCCCAGATCGTCGAGCAGCGCAACACCTCCGGCTCCACCACCCGACTCGAAGCCTCCGGCAACATCACCCTGGACACCATTGCGGAGGTCGCCGCCACCGGCGTCGATGCCATCTCGGTCGGCGCCCTGACCCACTCCCCTACTGCACTTGACATCAGCCTGCTGGTGGCCTTGCCATCTCCAGTTATCGCTCAATAAGCGAAAACTCCCCGAAAGAAGGACCTGTTGTGACCACAGCAATCACCTGGCAGGAAGAGGTACGTCGCCTCGCCCAGGAGCGCGATGCGGTGATACTCGCCCACAACTACCAGGAACCGGCGATCCAGGACGTGGCCGACCACGTCGGCGACTCACTCGCACTGTCGCGCATCGCGGCGAGTACCGATGCGTCCACGATCGTGTTCTGCGGCGTGCACTTCATGGCGGAAACCGCCAAGCTTCTCAGCCCGGACAAGACCGTGCTGATCCCGACGGCCCAGGCGGGCTGCTCGCTGGCGGACACCATCGATGCCGACCAGCTTCGGGCCTGGAAGGCTGAGCACCCCGACGCCGTTGTTGTTGCCTATGTCAACACGAGCGCGGCGGTGAAGGCCGAGGCGGACGTCTGCTGCACGTCGTCCAACGCGGTGGACGTGGTGAACTCGATTCCGGCGGATCGGCCGATCCTGTTCCTGCCCGACCAGTTCCTCGGCGCGCACGTCCGGCGGCAGACCGGCCGGGACAACATCGAGGTGTGGATGGGCGAGTGTCATGTGCATGCCGGCATCAGCGCGGCCGACCTGCGCGCTCAGGTAGCCGCCGATCCCGAGGCCGAGGTCCTCGTGCACCCCGAGTGCGGCTGCGCGTCATCGGCCATCTGGCTCGCCGGCGTGGGCGATCTTCCGGCCGAGCGAACCCACATCCTGTCCACCGCCGGCATGCTGGACACCGCTCGCGGCCTGACTTCGAAGACGGCTCTGGTCGCGACGGAGATCGGCATGCTCCACCAACTGCGCAAGGTCAACCAGCAGACGACGTTCCTGCCGGTGAACCCGAAGGCCTCGTGCCGCTTCATGAAGATGATCACCCCGGAGCTGCTGGTGCGGTGCCTACGGGAGGGACGCGACGAGATCCAGCTGCCGCCTGAGGTCGTCGAGCGGGCCCGGCGTTCGGTCGAGCGGATGGTTGCCATCGGCAAGCCTGCGGGTGCTCGATGACGCGCGTGGCCGATGTCGTCGTCATCGGCTCCGGCGTGGCGGGCCTGTCGACCGCACTCGGTCTCGCGGCGACCCGTCGGGTGATCCTGCTCAGTGCCGGCGACGGCAGCACGCCCTGGGCGCAGGGCGGCATCTCGGCCGCGTACGGCGATGACGATCCGCTCGACCACTGGCACGACACCGAGGTTGCGGGCGCGGGATTCTGCGATCCCCGCAACGTACGGGCGTTGGTCGAGGAGGGACCGCAGCGGCTTGCCGAACTCATCGCTCACGGGGCGCGCTTCGACCGCAACGGTGACGGCTCGCTGTCGAGGACCTTGGAGGGCGGCCACAGCCGTCCCCGGGTCGTGCACGCCGGCGGCGACGCCACCGGCGCTGAGGTCCATCGCGCGCTCCTCGCCGCCCTGCAGCGAAGCAACGTTCAGACGGTGACCGGGCGTACCGTCGGTCTGCTGCAGTCGGAGTCCGGAAGCGTGGTCGGGGTGCTTGTCGAGACGGGCACCGAGCTCACACAGATCGAGGCGCGCGCCGTCGTACTGGCCACTGGCGGTATCGGCAACGCGTACCTGGCCAGCACCAATCCCGCGGCGGTGCGCGGTGACGGGATCGCCTTGGCGTTGCGCGCCGGTGCGTCGCTGGTGGACATGGAGTTCGTCCAGTTCCATCCGACCGCGCTCCACACCGGGGAGACGAGCGGCCAGTTGCCCCTGGTCACCGAGGCGGTCCGTGGCGAAGGCGCCGTACTGCGCGACGTCCACGGCCGTCGGATCATGGCCGGACGGCATCCGCAGGCCGACCTGGCGCCACGAGACATCGTCGCCCGGGCGATCGAGGCGACGATGCGCCGCGACGGATCCGACCATGTCTGGCTGGATGCGACAGCGGTCGCGCCGGACGTACTCCGGAAGCGGTTCCCGACCGTACTGGCCTCGTGCGCACGCATCGGCGTCGACCTCTTGTCCGAGCAGATCCCGGTCGCGCCGGCCGAACACTTCCTGTGCGGCGGCGTTCGGACCGATCGGAACGGCGCAACCGACGTACCCGGCCTGTACGCCGTCGGCGAGGTCGCCGCGACCGGCGTCCACGGGGCCAACCGGCTCGCCTCGAACAGCCTGCTGGAAGGACTCGTCTTCGGGCGACGCGTCGCAGCGGCCTTGACCCTCGACCTCCCCGCGAAGGACCTCGGCCGCACCCGTGAGGTCACGCTCGGCGATGATCGTCAGCCGGAGCTGATTCGCACGATCCTGAGCAGGTACGCCGGCATCCGTCGCGACGGCGCCGGTCTGAACGCCGCCACGGACGAGCTCGACGCCCTCGGTACCGGACCGCTAGCGACGGTGGCGCGGGCTGTCGTCGTCGCGGCGACCGCACGGCAGGACAGCCGCGGCTGCCACTGGCGTTCCGACTATCCGCAGGCCGACGAACGATGGGACGAGCACATCGTCGTACGCCTCAACCAGGAAGGCCGACCGACTACGCGCCGACTTCTTTCCTCGGCGTCTTCGGCGTAGCTGCGTAGTGGTGGTCAGTCTGTGGTTCGCGGGCGGCGGAGGTGTCTGCTCAGCGCGGTGCAGCCGACGAAGACGATCAGGGAGAGGAGCGCGTAAACCGCGGCGTGGTCCAGGAGCAGGAGCCAGCCCGGGCCGAGAAGTGTCGGTAGCGCGATCGCGACACCGATACCGAAGGCCGGCACTCGCTGGCGGATCGACAGTACGACGACGGTGACCATGGTCACGAGCATTCCGGCGAGGATGCCGGGGAGAAAGCCGGCCGCGACTCCCAGGCAGTCCTCGTCGGGTTCACACTCCATCGACCCGACCACGCCCAACACGATCGCGACGACCACGCCGACCCCCACACCGAGGCCCACGGCACGCACCAAGCTGAACCAAACCGCCTGCGACCAGCTACGTTCACGCATCAGAGCACGGTACGACACCCACGGGTCGCCACCTGCCCGAGACCGTCGACAGGCTCTGTTTCACGCCAACCGACAGGTGTAGCGTCGATTAGACAGAACGCGTGGCATCGTCGATCACGCGCCGGCCCGCCGATAGGTGCCCTTGGCATCGATTCGGTGCATCCCCTTGCCGGCTTCAGGGCTCAGCTGCAGTTCAGGAAGGGGAACGCCATGGCAGACGACAACGTCCAGCACAACCTCAAGGGTATGGACGACCTCGACTTCACCGGGTGGAACAACGCCGACTGGGACGGTGTCTTCGCCGACCACCACACCGACGACGTCCTCGTCGACTGGAAAGGCCAGCCGCCGACGACGGGTGTCGCGCAGCACATCGACGCGATGAAGGCGTTCGTCGAATCGGCAGGGGGAACGCCGCCGCAGATCACTGCCCACCCGATCTCTTTCGGTTCCGGAGAGTGGACCTGCGTCGTCGGCGAGTTCGAGGGCGGCGGCCGGATGGTCACCGTCGCCAAGTGGCGCGACGGCGCGATCGCCGAGGAATACATCTGGTCGTAACCCTCGCAGTGGGTAGTACCCCGGTACGACGCGCAGCCCGAAGATCAGGCCGCGGTACCACGATCGGGCGCGTCACGCTGCCTAGCTTGGACGACGAGAGCGACCGAGCACCTGGTGCATGGAGTCAAGGGCGGCGTGATGATCGAGGCACGACAACTGAGCAAGAAGTACGGCGAGACGATCGCGGTCGACGGGCTGGAATTCACCGTGCGACCTGGTTCCGTGACCGGGTTCCTCGGACCGAACGGTGCGGGCAAGTCAACGACGATGCGCATGATCATCGGACTCGACGCTCCCAGCCACGGCACGGTCACCGTCAACGGGAAGCACTACCGGGACCACGCCGCTCCGCTTCAGGAGGTCGGAGCGCTACTGGAGGCCAAATCCGTCCATCCGGGCCGCACCGCCATCAACCACCTGCTCGCCCAGGCCTACACGCACGGAATCCCCCGCAGGCGCGTCGACGAGGTCATCGAGCTCACCGGCCTGCAGTCCGTGGCGAAGAAGCGCGCCGGCCAATTCTCGCTCGGCATGGGACAGCGGCTGGGAATCGCGTCGGCCCTCCTCGGCGATCCGGCAACTGTCATGCTCGACGAGCCAGTGAACGGCCTCGACCCTGAAGGCGTCCTCTGGATCCGCAACCTCCTGACCGGACTCGCCGCCGACGGCAGGACCGTTTTCGTCTCCTCCCACTTGATGAGCGAGATGGCCCTGGTCGCCGAGCGACTGATCATCGTCGGACGCGGTCGCCTGCTGGCCGACACGAGCGTCGATGAACTCGTGCGCGAGGCCGGTGGCGACACCGTGCGAGTCCTGACCGCGGATCCGGCGAGACTGCGCGACGTACTGGCGGGGCCGGGCGTGGAAGTCGTCGGGCGATCTGGTTCCGAGGAACTCGAGATCACCGGGCTCTCGGCTCGCTCCGTCGGAACGACCGCGGCCGAACACGGCATCGCGTTGTACGAACTGACCACGAAGAAGGTGTCCCTGGAGAAGGCGTTCATGGATCTGACGCGGGACGATGTCGTCTACCACGGCACCACCGAGCTCGCGGAGCGTGCAGCATGAGCGTCGTCGCGTCGCCGAAGCCCTCCGGCAGCGGATCGGCGGTTTCCGAGAAGCCGCGGTACCGCGTCACCGGTCCTCGGGTTCTCCGCTCGGAAACCGCCAAGCTCTGGTCCCTACGCTCGACCTGGACCACGCTCGGGCTCGGCCTGCTGTTCTTGATTGCCTTCGGCATCATCGCCGCGGCGCGTTATCACTCGCTCGTCACCTCCGGCCGGCGCATGGACCCTGACTTCGCCGATTCCACCACGCTCAGTCTCGCGCTCTTCGGCGTTCCACTCTCGCAGTTGGCGCTCGGCGTACTGGGCGTTCTGGTCATGGCCGGCGAGTACTCGACCGGGACGATCCGGTCCACGTTGGCCGCCGTTCCGCGCCGACTCCCGGTGTTGTGGTCGAAGGCCGCCGTGTACTTCGTGGTTGCCTTGGCGATCGCTCTGGTCGGGACCTTCACGGCGTTCCTCGTCGACAGTCGAATCCTGACCGGGACGCGGGCCGCGCTGACGATCTCTGACGCGGGCGTCGTACGAAGCCTGTTCGGCGCGACGCTGTACCTCGCCCTGGTCGGCGTACTCGGTGTCGCCCTGGGCGCGATGCTGCGGTCCGTCGCCGGCGCCATCTCGGCTCTGGTGGCGGCGCTCATGCTGGTGCCGGGACTGATCTCGCTACTGCCGACCTCGTGGCACAACGCGATCCAGCCGTACCTTCCGAGCTTCGCGGGCGAGTCGATGTACGCACTGCATCAGGCACCGCACACTCTGTCGCCAGGTCATGGACTTCTGGTCTTCGTCGGGTGGTCAGCCCTGGCCCTCGCTGCGGCCGCCTGGCGCCTCGTACGGAGCGACGCCTGAGCAGCATGAACGGGAACCCGTGTTGATCGACGGTCACAATGGACATGTGACCGCGACTGACAGCGCGCGGACGACGCCGATCGCCGACGCAACCGTCGCCGACCCGGATCCGTTGTGGCAGCACCCCTTGGTACTGCGCCTCGGCCGGATCGGCCGACGGTTGCGGCGCTGGGACCAGGCCCACCCCTGGACACTCGACACCCTGGTGGTCGTCGCGGCCCTGCTGCTCTTCTGCCTACCAGACCTCGTGCGCGACAACCGCCCACGCGAACTCGACGGGTTCTTCGCGCAGATTCCACTCTGGGCGACGGTTGCCCTGCAGGCCGGCCTGATCCTCCCCCTCTTCCTGCGCCGACGAGCACCGATGACGGCTCTCGTCCTGATCGCCACAGTGTTCGCGCTGCAATGGTCGCTGCCGGTGTTTCTCAGGGCCGATGTCGCTCTGTTCATCGCGCTCTACAGCCTGACGCTCCACAGCACGCTCCGGCGACTGCTGCTGGCCTGCGCGATCACCATCGTCGTACTGACACTTGCTCTCGTCCGGATCTCCGCGTTCGCGTCGGTGGCCGAGGTGGCGTTCTTCCTGGTCTGTGCCTCCACGGCGGCTGTCGCTCTCGGGCTCGTCGTCCGGATTCGGCGATCGCAGCTCGCCGGGCTGCGGGAGCGCGCGGCTCGGCTCGAGATCGAGCGAGATCAGCGCAGCGCCCTCGCGGTCGCCGGAGAACGAGCGCGCGTGGCCCGCGAGATGCACGACATCCTCGGGCACAACCTGTCCGTCATCATCCGACTCGCCGACGGCGGAGCGTACGCCGTCCGGACCAATCCTGCGCGAACGGCCGAAGCGCTCACCCTGATCGGCGAGACCGGACGCGAGGCGCTCAACGATCTACGACGTACCCTCGGCGCCCTGCGCGACGAGCCCGCCGTCGCGGACCTCGCACCGCAGCCGGGGATCGCCGACCTCGACGCGCTGTGTGACCGGATCCGGGCGGCGGGACCTCGGCTGACCTATCGGACCGCGGGCGTGCTCCCATCCGACCGCGGTCTGCAGTTGGCGACGTACCGGATCGTGCAGGAAGCGTTGACCAATTCGCTCAAGCACGCTGGCCCGGAGACCGAGGTGCGCGTTTCGCTCGAGGTGCAGCACGATCACCTGCGGATCCTGGCCGAGGACAGCGGCCCGACGCCTGCTTTCCGACCGACGACGCCGACGGCGGACGGACAGGGTCTGATCGGGATGCGCGAGCGGGCCGCACTGTACGGCGGGACAGTCACGGCCGGGCCGTCCAGCGCCGGTGGTTGGACTGTGCACACCGAGCTCGAACTGCCACCCATCGACGAGGGAGCACCGTGACCACCGTCTTGATCGTCGACGATCAGCCCC
Organism: Kribbella sp. NPDC043289; assembly: GCF_056436705.1. Taxonomy (NCBI): domain Bacteria; kingdom Bacillati; phylum Actinomycetota; class Actinomycetes; order Propionibacteriales; family Kribbellaceae; genus Kribbella; species Kribbella sp. NPDC043289. The sequence goes on along the minus strand of NZ_JBWKCB010000001.1, from coordinate 1,027,737 downwards.
TGCATCGGCTCGGCCTCCGGATTCTGCTGGAGTCGGTCGACGAGACCCAGGTGGCGGGCGAGGCCGGCAGCGGTTCAGAAGCAGTACGGCGGACCGCGGAGCTGCATCCGGATGTCGTGTTGATGGATATCCGGATGCCTGGGATGGACGGTATCGAGGCGACCCGGCAGATAGTGGCTAGCGGCAACCGGTCTCGCGTGCTGGTGCTGACGACCTTCGACCTCGACGAGTACGCACACGCTGCGCTCAGAGCCGGAGCGAGCGGCTTCCTCCTGAAGGACGCCAGACCGGACGAACTGCTGGGCGGCATCCGCGCAGTCGCCGCCGGCGACGCGATCATCGCCCCCGCCATGACCCGCCGGCTCCTCGACACCTACGCCCACCGCCTGCCGCGCGCCGACCGCGACCACGACGACGCGAAGATCCAAGCCCTCACAGACCGGGAACGCGAGATCCTGGTCGCCATCGCCCACGGCTGGACCAACCCCGAGATCGCCGACCGCCTGCACCTGTCCGAGTCAACCGTCAAAACCCACGTCGGCCGAGTCCTCGCCAAGATCGGCGCCCGCGACCGAGTCCAAGCCGTCATCTTCGCCTACGACGCCGGCCTGGCGTACCCGAATCCTTCCTAGACCCCGGTGACCGTCGAGGCGAGCGGTGGCAGGTTGGTATGCCACCGGCTACACCCCTCGTGCACCGCCACAGCTAATGCCGTGGCACGAGCCACACATCCAGTACAGACTGGCAAAAGGGAGAAGGAGGGGCAGAGTGGAAACCTCGACGATGGCTGCGGCCGAGGCGTTCGTGGCCGACCGGCTCAATGTTGACTTCGCCGGGACCGGGTTGGACACGGTGGAGTTCCGCTACGACCCGTCCTGGTCCCACTCGGCCGGAGATGACGTCATCCTCGTCTGTGGCGGGCACGAGTTCCCGGTCGATGTGGAGGACGTTGAGGCCGCCTGCGCGTTCGCGGCCGACCGGTTGCAGGATGACGCGATGGATGAACTCAACCGTCCATGGCCCGAGCTGATCGGGCCTGGCGGTGAGTACCTGGGCGTGCTGGCGGTGCTGACGGATCCGGGGCCTGGGGTAGCGACCTGGGCGCTGAGAGGGCAGCCGTTCTGCGCGGTCGGGCACCTGCTCCGATCCGTCCAAGCGGCAGGCATGCGCATCAGCACCGCCCCGGAGTAACCGCTCCCGGGCACGAACCACTGCTCGGCGGCAGCACCGATCCAACGCCACCAGTCACCGGAATCAGCCAGGCTTCACGCCCAGATCGTTCTGATTGTCCGCCAGCCTCAACCACCAAATCCCCGTACGGCGCTGTGCTGCGCGTCGGTCAGAATCCGGTCAAGTGCTGATTTTGAAGTTTGCCGATGTCACCAGCTCGGCCAGCTGGTTGGGGGTGAACACCGGTTGCGTCAACGGTGAGCGGCTCTGGTCGTCGGTCTTCTTGGCCTGCGCGAGATACACGACGGTGCCGTCGGGGTGGCGGTAGGCGGCCCATTGGTCGTAGGTGGCGCGGCCCTTTGTGGTGAGTACGCCGACCTTCTTGCCGGCTACGTCGATGACGGTGCAGGTGCCGGTGCCGCCCCAGAAGCGTTGCGCGAGCTTGCATGGGGTTGTCGCCGGCTTGCCGTCGGGGGTGGTTGACTGCGCGAGCAGCTGGCCGACTCGGCCGTCTTTCTGCACGGGGATGATGGCCTGGTAGTCCCAGTAGTCCTGTTCACCGTCATTGGACGCGTACTGGGCTTGCGGCCATCTCATCGGGCGGCCGTCTGCGTACTTCAGGTTCGGCGTGGTGAATCCTGCCGGTACGGACGAGCTCAGCTCATCCATCAGCGCCACAGCCCGGTCGGCGCGTGGGCCCGTGGTCGCCGTACGGTCGATCTGGCCCTCCGGCCACGGGTCCGTAGACTTCCGCGTGGTCGTTGCCTTCGGTGTTACGGTGGCGACGGCTCGCGGCGTGGACACAGGCTGCGGCGTGCCGGTGGCACTCGCCACCATCGGGCCCGTCGGTCGGCCGGCGGTGACATGCGCGACCAGCGCTGGACCGGCCCCGATGCCAACCACCAGCGTGACGGCGGCGGCCCCTGTCAATGCCGCCGTACGGCGCTTGCGCGTTCGGCGGGCCCGGGCGAGGGCGCTCGCAGGGTCCATCGACGGCGGCGGGCTACTGCGCACCATGACGTCGTGCAACGCCTCGCTCAGATCCTCTTTCTTCATCGAACCTTCTCCTCTTCCAGCAGGCCGCGCAGCGTCGCCAGCCCGCGCGCGGCCTGGCTCTTGACATTTCCTGCCGAGCAGTCGAGCAGCGCGGCTGTCTGCTCGACGGACAGGTCCTCCCAGTACCGCAGGACCAGGACGGCGCGTTGCCGCGGCGGCACCTTCGCGAGCGCCTCCAGCAACACGAGCCGTTCGTCGGCGAGGCCGGACGACGGCGTGACGCGTTCGGTCTCCGAAGACCCGACCGACTCGTGCCGGAACCATCCCCGGCGCCGCTCGGACAGGAAGGTCCGCACGAGCGTCTGCCTGGTGTAGCTGTCCATGACCTCGTGCCGCTGGATCCGGCGCCACGCGAGATAGATCTTCGTGAACGTCTGCTGAACCAAGTCCTCCGCGCGATGCCAGTCGCCGCACAGCAGGTACGCCGTACCGCGCATGGCGTCCGACCGCGCCGCGAAGTACGCCTCGAACGCGGCGTCCCGGTCACTCATGTGCCCTCCAGATCCTCGGTACCGGGTTAGACACGCCTACGAGTGCAAAGTTGGTTGCATCGGCCCGGCCATCAATTCATCGGCCGCGGCGTACTCCTCACGAGGTAGCGCCGTGAACGACCGTTCCACCGTCGCCGACGAACTCATCCTGAACCCCTTGGCGGTGAGGTAGATGCCGAAGGTGGAAGGGTCGCGGGGTTTCTTCAGGTGCCCGGCGTGGCGGACCAGTGGGAAGCCCTGGTGTGACGTGGCCGCTCGAGGCCCATGGTGGAGGTAAGCACTCACGGAAGGCAGGAAGATGAGCTCAACCACCGCACCGACCGGGGTGATCGGCCGGGATCGGGCCCGGAGTCTGTTCGCGCAGACGATGCAGTACGTCGCCGGCACCACCGCACTGTTCGCGCTCGGGGCATACCTCGGCCGCAATCTGCACGGCGTGGTCGGCATCATCGCCTTCATCGCGGCGTTCGGCGCGCTGATCGGCATGCAGTTCGCGGCCCGGCGCTCGGCCGGGACAGCGCTTCTCCTGCTCGGCGCCTTCGGTCTTCTCCTGGGACTCGCGATCGCGCCGACGCTCGCCTACTACGCCTCGGTCGCCCCGAGCGCCTTCTGGCAGGCGGGCGGCGCGACGGCTCTCTTCGTCGCCGGCTTCGGCGCCGCGGGCTGGGCGACGCGCCGCGATCTGACGGTCCTCGCACGAATCGGGACCTGGGCGCTCGTCGGCCTGCTCCTGTTCGGCGTCGTACTCATCTTCGTCCGGATCCCGAACGGCGCGCTGATCTACTCGGTCCTCGGCCTGGTGATCTTCGCCGGACTGATCGCGTTCGACTTCCAGCGGCTGCGGAGGTCGCGCGACATCGCGTCCGCTCCGCTGATGGCCGCCTCGATCTTCCTGGACATCCTGAACGTGTTCTTGTTCTTCCTGCAGATCTTCTCCCGGTCCAGCCAGTAGGAGCTCACGGCAGCCGGACAGCATCCAGAATCGTCGCGGCGTACTCGGTAGGGGTGTCCTCCCAGGCGAAGTGACCGGACTCCAGCACCACGAGCCGGTTGTTCGGCAGGCGCTCAGCCAGGAATTCGGCGTTGGCCAGCGGTACGACGCGGTCGCCGGTGGCACCGATGACGGTCACGCGGGTCGCGATCGCCGGCAGGAGCTCCGCGAGTACGGGAAGCTCTGCGGGATAGCGGCGTACATAGGCCAGCGACTCGTAGAACCGGTCGCCTTTGTACGACGTCAGGTAGTCGGCCCGGATCTCATCCGGTACGTCGCTCGCGTGCGTGTCCATCGCCACGTTGACGACGGTGTGTGGGTCGACCTTCCGGTACTTCTCCAGGTCCGTGTCGAGCACCCACGACTTGAGCGGATCGCCCAGTTGCAGGGGAACCGCCACTCCCCCGGCGCCGACGACCAGACCGGCGAACAACTCGGGATAGTCGGTGGCCGCGAACAGCGCCGCCGCAGTACCGACGTCAGGCGCCACGACGTACGGTCGCCCCAGGTCCAGCTCACCGACCACGCGGCTGAGGAAGCTGCCCATCGCGCGCGGCGACATCAGATCGTCGCGGCGTTCCGACTGGCCGAATCCGGGGAGATCGATCGCGACGAGGCGGGCTGCTTCGGCCAGCGTCGGCCAGATCGGCGCGAACGCATACAGGCTTTCCGGCCAAGGGCTGGTCAGCAGGATCGTCGAGCCGCGCGAGCCTTTGCTGTCGGCGTAGCGGATCCGGAGCCCGTCGACAGTACGGAACTGCAGATCAGGAATCATGCTCGTCCCTTCCTGCCCGCGTTCGTCTGGCTCAGCCGAACGTGAAGGCGTAGGCGTGGACGCCGGGTTGTTGGAAGACGATCTCGAAGGTTCGGTCGATGATGGGTCCGGGCTGACGGAGGAGTTGGTAGACGCCGGGATGATCGAGCAATCCATTGCCCTCGGCATCTACGTCTGCTCCGTGCGAGGTCAGCGGTGGCGACCCGTCGATGCCCGTTCCGAACGCAGTTTCTGGTACAGACCGGCGTGCGCGCGGCATCCCCCATCCCCTCCCGCGCGACGACATCACTCTAACCGCGAGCACAGACCGGCGAAATGGTCCGTTCCGCAGCATCGGCCCCCCGTTCACCGGGTATCACGCTGCGCTCAGGACCGCTGCTCGATCGCGTGCACCGACTTCTTGAACGCGTTCGCGAGGACGCCCTTTCCGACGCTCGCGAACAGTGCGGCGAACACCTTGCCGCGGAAGTTCTTGCCGTCGCGGACGATCGTGTAATGGATATCCGTCGCACCGTCGGCCCGCGGAGTCAGGTCGTAGACGTGACCGGAGTCGCCGCCCCAGACGTTCGAGTCGGTGGTCTTCAGGACGATGTGTCGCGGGTTCGACCAGTCGTAGCTCAGCCGTTCCCAGACACCGTTCGACCCCTCGGTCACATCGGCGTGGTCGACGCCCTTCTCGTGCACCACCAGGTCCTTGTCGGTGCTGTTCCCGAACAGCTCCCTCCGGCCCGGCCCGAAGTCGGTCAGGCCCTCGACGAACTGCTCCGGCGTCGACTTGGTGTTCGCGTGCAACTGGATCGTGGTCATCGCAGATTCTCCTTCAACTGGTTCCTGTCTCTGCCCACCACGATGCCCCTGCGCGCCCCGGTACCGCGTCCGGTGAAGTCACTGGTCCCACCCACGGGCCGGTCACGTGCCTACGGGAAAGCTGTCGGATGCTGCAGCGCCGATGACGGAGTCGCGATGACGAGGCGTATCGCCCGACCGTAGCTCCCTGTGGCGGACAGTGTCTCTGCCGTGAGCGATGCGAACCTGCCGTCCTGGGCCGACACACACTGGTAGACCGCGTGGCCGCCGAGCTCCCCGCTTGGAGCTCATGAAGCTGGACTACGCCTAGCTGGTCACCACCAGTACGGTTCCTGCGGCATGTAGGGAGCTTCGAGGGCCTCAAGTTCCGTGTTCCTGAGGGCAACGTTGAGGGACTTGATTGCCTCGGTGAGGTGGTGGGGCTTGGTGGCGCCGACGATGGGGGCGGCGACGACCGGTTTGGTCAGGAGCCAGGCGATCGCGATCTGTGCCATCGAGACGCCGCGTGCTTCGGCGAGGGTCTGTACGGCGTTCACGATCGGGCCGTCGGCGGGACTGTCGAAGGTTTTCGCGACCTCGTCGACCGCGGACCGGGACGTCTGCGTGCCCCACGGGCGCGTGAGGCGGCCCTTGGCCTGCGGTGAGTACGGGATGCTGCTGACGCCGAGATCGAGGCACATCGGCAGCATCTCGCGTTCCTCTTCGCGTTTGAGCAGGTTGTACTGGTCCTGCATCGACACGAACGGCGTCCACCCGTGCAGCGCCGCGGCATGCTGGAGTTTCGCGAACTGCCAGGCCCACATAGACGACGCGCCGAGATAGCGGACCTTGCCGGCCCGTACGACGTCGTACAGGGCCTCCATCGTTTCCTCGACCGGTGTGTCGGGGTCGAAGCGGTGGATCTGGTAGACATCGATGTAGTCGGTGCCCAGTCGGGTGAGTGAGCCGTCGACCTGTTCGAGGATGGCCTTGCGGGACAGGCCGCTGCCTCCGGGTCCGTCGTGCATCCGTCCGGACACCTTCGTCGCGAGCACGATGTCCTCGCGGCGCGAGTAGCGGGTGATCGCGCGGCCGACGTACTCCTCCGAACTCCCGAGTTGGTAGACGTTGGCCGTGTCCCAGAACGTCACGCCGAGCTCGATCGCCTGCCGGAAGAACGGTTGCGCGGCGTCTTCGTCCAGGGTCCAGCTGTGCAGACCGCGGGTCGGATCGCCGTAGCTCATGCATCCGAGCGCGATCCGGCTGACCTCGAGCCCGGACCGGCCGAGCCTGGTGTACTCCATCGTCAGCCCTGCGCCGGCTGACGGGCGTCGAACGTGGTGGCGGCCCAGCTGGCGAGCAGCTTCATTCCTTCTTCGGACGGTGAATCCGGCTCGGGCGTGTAGGCCGTGAGGGTGAGACCTGAGTCGGCGGTCAGTTCCATCGCTTCGAAGCCGAAGGTGAGTTCGCCGACGGCGGGGTGCCGGAAGTGTTTGACGCCGGTCCGGTGGACCCGTACGTCGTGGGCCGCCCACCGGGTACGGAAGTCGCTGCTGCGGGTGGAGAGTTCGCCGACGAGGGCGCTGAGGTCACGGTCGTGTGGATCGTGGCCGGCGGCGGCTCGCAGCAGCTGGACGCAGGTGTTCGTCGCCTCCTCGAAGTTCGGGAAGAACTCGCGCGCGCTCGGGTCGAGGAAGTGGAACCGGGCCAGGTTCGGCGGGGAGATCTCGCTGGTTCGGGTCGGGCTGTCGAACACCGGCGCGTAGAGCGCTCGACCGAGCAGGTTGGTGCCGAGGATGTCGAGGCGCCCGGTGCGGACGAACGCGGCCGTCGTACTCATCGAATCGAGGACCCGCTGGACGGTGGGCCGGATCTGATGCGTACGGCGGCGGCGCTGACCAACCGGTGCGCTGGGCCGGCCGGAAGCGTTGGCGGCGCGGGCGAGGTCATACAGGTAGATCCGTTCGGCTTCGTCCAGCTGAAGAGCGTCAGCGATTGCATCCAGAACGCTGTCCGAGGCGCCGGCGAGGTTCCCCTTCTCCAGCCGGGTGTAGTAGTCGACCGATACCCCGGCGAGCAGTGCGGCTTCCTCGCGCCTCAGGCCGGGTACGCGGCGATGGCCGCCGTAATGGCTCAGCCCCGCCTGCTCGGGCGTGATCTTCGCGCGCCGGGTCACCAGGAAGTCGCGGGCCTCGCTGCTCTTCTGGTTCACGCCTCCACGGTACGGGGCCCACGCCGTACGAGAGAGGTTCTGCTGGTACCTGGAAGAGCTCGACCTGCCGCACGAACGGCAAGCGCGGTTGTCTCGTTGTCATGACCACCTTGGAGCGCGCACCCAGCCGCGCCGCGGGCACGACCCTCTTCACCGCGCTGCTCGGGTTCTTCCTCGTCACCCTGGACGCGGTCATCGTCAACGTCGCGCTCTCGCAGATCCAGGCCGATGTCGGTGGTGGGATCCAAGGGCTCCAGTGGGTGGTCGACGGGTACACGCTGCTGTTCGCCGCGTTCCTGCTCGCCTCCGGCGCGCTGGTCGACCGGATCGGCGCCAAAGCCTCTTTCGGACTCGGTACGGCGTTGTTCGTGCTCGCCTCCGCGGCGTGCGGTCTCGCTCCGACTCTTCCCCTGCTCGTGCTGTTCCGCTTCGTTCAGGGCACCGGAGCCGCGATCATCATGCCGTCCTCGATGGCACTGATCGCGCTGGCCTATCCCGATCCGCTGCGCAGAGCCCGCGCGGTGGCATGGTGGGCGATGGGTGGCGCTGTCGCGTCATCGGCTGGACCGATCCTGGGCGGTGCGCTGACGTCAGTGAGCTGGCGGCTGATCTTCCTGGTCAACATCCCGTTCGGCCTGGTCGCGCTCTTGCTCCTCACCCGGGCGGCCCCGTCTGGCCGGGCGCGGACTCCGTTTGACTGGCCGGGTCAGGTCGCGGCAGTCGTCGCGATGGCCGCGCTTGTCTTCGCGGCGATCGACGCCGGGCGGGCCGGCTTCACCGATCGCCGCGTGCTCGTCTCCTTGGGTGTTGCGGTTGCGGCGACGGTCGCCTTCGTCAGCGTCCAGCGCCGAGCCGCGCATCCGATGGTGCCACCAACGCTGTTCAGGTCGCGCGTCGTGGTGTCGAGCACGGTCGTCGGCTTCGCCTTCATGATCGGGTACTACGGACTTCCCTTCGTGATGAGTCTGTACCTCCAGCAGCACCGCAACCTCACCGCGCTCGAGACCGGAGCCGCGTTCGTACCGATGATGCTGATCGGCCTCCTCGTCACCCCGATCGGCCCGCGGACCGTCGAGCGATTCGGAGCTCGTCGTGTGATCGCGACCGGTCTGGTCCTCATGACCGTCGGCCTGACGTCTATCGCCGTCGCGCCGGCCGGCACGCCAATCGCCGTACTCGCGGCTCTGATGATCCTCGTCGGACTCGCGGGGCCGACCGTCATCCCACCGTTGATCGCGCTGCTGCTCAACGCCGTACCTGGCGAACGCCCCGGAACTGCCAGCGGCGTGTTCAACACCAGTCGACAGCTCGGTGGGGCTCTCGCCATCGCAGTCTTCGGAGCCCTTCTCGACACGCCTGGCGGACTTCAAGCCGGCGTACGCAACAGCCTCCTCGTCGCCGCGGCCGTCGTACTCGCCGCCGCGCTAACGGCAGCCATCTGCCTGTATGAAAGGAAACAGCAGTGACCGACCACTCGAACGAACCCTCCGGTGCCGCGAAGATCTTCGGCGATTTCGCGCCAGGCCTCGTGCACTTCACCGACGACGTACTGTTCGGCGAGGTGTGGAAGCGTACAGAACTCTCGCCGAAGGAACGCAGCCTGGTCACCGTCGCCTGCCTGGCCACCAGCGGCAACACCGACCAACTCGTCTTCCACCTCGCCCTCGCCAAGGCCAGCGGCAACACCGACCAACTCGTCTTCCACCTCGCCCTCGCCAAGGCCAACGACAACACCGAGGAAGAACTCATCGAAGCCCTCACCCACCTGGCCTTCTACGCCGGCTGGCCCAAAGCAATGTCCGCCATGACAGTAGCCAAACAAGTCTTCACCACCTGACCACAACTACTCGGAGTGTGCGGGGTTAGCCTCGTTCTTGTGGACAACGAAGCGGCCAAGGATGTGGTGCGGCGCGGCTATGACGCGGTGTCTGTTCGGTACGACGAGGCGTACGGCAGCGAGACGAAGTACGGCGACTGGTTGGAGGAGATCCTCACTCGGCTGCCCAGGCGCGGCCGGGTGCTCGACCTGGGCTGCGGATCAGGTGTGCCGGTAGCGCTTGTCCTGGCTGAGGCTGGTCACGAGGTAACCGGGGTCGATATCAGCGAAGTGCAGGTCAGCCGGGCGAGAGCTCGGGTCCCGGCGGCCACCTTCATCCAGGCTGACGCGACCAAGCTGAACTTCCCGGCGGCGTCCTTTGATGCGGTGCTGTCGTTCTATGCACTCATCCACGTTCCGCTCGACGAGCAGGAGGTGCTCCTCCAGCGCGTGGCGGAGTGGCTACGCCCGGGCGGTCTCTTCGTCGCAACTGTCGGCGCCACCGCCTGGACCGGAGCCGAGGAGAACTGGCTCGGTGGTGGCGCCCCGATGTGGTGGAGCCAGGCCGACGTATCCACGACCCGAACCTGGATCGAGCACGCCGGTCTCCAGGTGGAGCGAGAGGAATTCGTCCCCGAAGGCGACGGCGGCCACACCCTCCTCTGGACCATCCGAGCTTGACCCGTGTACCCGCTTCAGTTTTGGCCGGGATCGAAGTCGGGGTTGTGTACGTCGACCTCCGCGGACCGGTCCTCATCCGCCCGGATCTGGTCGCGTCGTCGCTCGAGCAGGTCGAGGATTCGACCTCGCTCGCCGTGGATGCGCTCGTATCCGATCAGCTGCTCCACCTGCTCGATATCAAGCCCACCCATCCGCGACGCCAGCGAAGCGGGCGGCACCACTTCGAAGTCCGGCACCGGTAGGGATCCGTTTCTGCGCGACACGCGACACTCCTTTCGTCTACGACGCGAGGTCCAGCAGCGCAACGTCACGGTGCCCGTGTCGGCCGCGCCAAAACCACCGGGCCGCGTGAGGATTCTTCGTGTCGGGGGCTGGGTACTTGGGGAAGGTCCCGGTCGCGGTTCAACCACCTGCCGTATTCGACCAGGACTGCGACAGGTAGGACGACCCCGTCATGGCATCGAACACCCCAGCCACGATCTCGTCGCGCCGCTCAGAGTCCTCCAGGCTGGAGAAACTCCTCAGAGCAGCCCACGCCGCGCGCGGACACCGGCGTACCGAACTCCTCGACCAGGCGATCGTCGCCGGCGTACCCCTCGCGCGCACCCTCGCCAGCCGGTACCGAGGCCGCGGCGTCGACCCCGAGGACCTCGAGCAGGTCGCGTTCGAGCACCTGGTACGGGCCGTACGCAACTATCGCCCGAGTGCCGGTTCGGACTTCCGGTCGTACGCCGTGCCGACGATTCGCGGCGGCATCCGGCACCACTTCCGCGACCACGCCTGGGCGATCAAACTCCCGCGGCGTCTCCAGGAAGTCCAAGCGCGAGTCAACGCCGTCCAAACCACATTGGCCGGCGACCTGGGCCACTGGCCGACGTACGCCGAACTCGCCGACGCGACCGGTATCGACATCGCCGAGATCACCGAAGCCGAACAGGCCCGTGGCTGTTTTCAACCCACCTCGCTGGATGTCGACCGGGTATCCGGCAGCGGTCCGGTCACTCAGGAGATCGCCGATCCACGCGACACCTACGAGCTGGTCGACCAGGTCCACTCTCTCCGACCGATCGTCGACGGGTTGCCCGAGCGGGATCAGCTGATCCTGCGCAGGCGGTTCGTCGACCACCACACCCAGGCGGAGATCGGCGCTGAGATCGGCGTCAGCCAGATGCAGGTGTCCCGGCTCCTGCACGCGATCATCGGCCGCCTACAGCTCGCCCTTTCCGCCTGACCTTCCCTACCCGGTGGGGGTCGATGTGGTTGTCTCGGGTGCCGGTGGGAGTTCGCGGGTGCTGAGCAGTTCGGCCGCGACGTCCCGCAGCTTGCGGTTCTGGTCCTGCGAGTAGCGACGCAGGACCGAGAACGCTTGATCCGCAGTCAGCTCGTACCTCTCCATCAGGATCCCGGAGGCCTGACCGACCCGTTGCTGGGCCTGCACTGCCTCATGAAGGTTCTCCTCCGAGCGCAAGGTGTCCAGCGCGACGGCGATGTGTGCGGCGAACACCCTCAGGTGGTACGCCGACTGCGCATCCAGCGGCTGACACTCGGAGTGAGCCACGGCCAGGACGCCCAGGGACCGGCGTCGGCGGTCGAGGAGGCAGAAACTGGCCCAACTGCGCCAACCCAGCTCGCCGGCGACCGGACGCCATTGAGGCCAGAGGTCAGTCCGAACAAGGTCGAGACACACCTCCGGCGTCGTGTCTCGGACCGTGTCGAGAGCGGGCCCTTCGTCGAACTCCACCTGGGCGAGGTCTGCTGCTGTCATTGCGGTGCTACTCGCAGCCATCGGTTCGAGAGTTGGTCCCCGCCGCGCCATCACGCTGACGGCGTACCCGGGGAGCAGATCCGGCCCGATAGTGGTTGCAGCCGCCGCGACCTCGGTCGGGCTCGTCAGCTGCGCCAGGTAGCCCGCGATCTCCGCGAAGGCACCGGCAGTGAACTCTGCAGGCATGCCACACTCCCACGATGGGTTACATGCGGCCCGATGCCTGAGCCCCTTCGACTCCAAGAATCTGAGTCATCGACGATCCTACCGTCCCATCGACTGAACCAAACCCGGCGGCCCGGACAGCAGGGACGGCGCGCACGCGGGCGTGATCCCCGCAGTTTTGGGCACCAAACACGGTGAGGAGGTGTACCCGTCATGTCGGACAAGACCAGTCCGGACCAGTCGGATCGGGGCCAACCGTCGCCACAGGACACCGGAACGATGGAAGGACAGGACGCACTCGCGGTCCAGCTGGGCCAGGTCGCGCGCACTCTGCAGGAGACCGACGACTCCGGTGCACTGCTGGCCGAAGCCGTCGTCGCCGCGGTGCACATGGTTCCGGGAGCCGAACACGGATCGATTGCCGATTTCGTCGCGCGAGAGCAGATCGAGCACAAGGCGGCGTCCAGCGATCTTGCCCGTCGCGTCGACCTGTTCATGCAGGAAACCGGCCAAGGGCCGTGCCTGGACGCGGCCTGGGAGCACAAGACCGTCCGTGTTGACGACACGCTCACCGAGCAGCGCTGGCCGAAGTTCGCGGAACGAACCGCCGACGCGGGAATCCGCAGCATGCTCTCACTCCAGCTGTACGTCGAGGCGGACAACCTCGGCGCCTTGAATCTCTACAGCAGCCGGCCCGGAGCGTTCACCGACGAATCCGAACATGTCGGCCTCCTCGTCGCCGCGCACGCCGCCGTCGCGTACGCCGATGCGCAGCGCCAGGACCAACTCGAGCAGGCGATCGACACCCGCGACCTCATCGGCCGTGCCATCGGCATCACGATGGAGCGCTACAAGGTCTCCGGTAACCGTGCGTTCGCCGTCTTGGCCCGGATCAGTCAGCAGTCCAACCGCAAACTCCGCGACGTCGCCGACGAACTGGTCCGCAGTACGGAGAAGCAGTTCGAATAGTTCGCGCCTGCGGATCAGCCTTCAGCTCTTGATCGCCGGGGTTGCCCACGCGGCGAGCAACTGGAGCCGTTCGGCGGATGGTGACTGCGGCTCCGCGGTGTAGACGAGCAGGATCAGGCCCGGTTCGGCGGTGATCGCGAGTTCTTCGTACGCGAGGTTGAGTTCGCCGACGACGGGATGGTTGAACCGCTTGGTGCCGGTTCCATGGGTGCGGACGTTGTGGTCCGCCCAGAGCTGACGGAACGTCTCGCTGCGGGTGGACAACTCCCCCACGAGGTCCTGGAGACCGCTGTCGTGCGGGTCGCGGCCGGCCTCGGCACGCATGATGCCGACGCACATCTGGGCGAACAGGTCCCAGTCCGGGTAGAAGTCGCGCGAGGCGGGATCGAGGAACTGGAACCGGGCCAGGTTCGGGACCCGGCCGCCGTCTCCGATGACCGGTGAGTAGAAGGCGCGGCCCAGGGCGTTGGTGGCGAGAAGGTTCTGGTGCGGGTCGCGGACGATCGCGACGCCGTCCTTGATCGCGTCGAGTGCCCATTGCAGGCTGAGCCGCGCGACCGCCTTGCCCGGCGTACGGCGGCGCGGCCGGCCCGAGGTCGGTATCCCGTCGGCGGCGCGGGCGAGGTCGAACAGGTGCGCTCGTTCAGTCTCGTCGAGTTGGAGTGCTCGGGCGAGCGCCTCGAGTACGCCGGTGGAGGCGCCGGCGATCTGCCCGCGTTCGAGCCGCGCGTAGTACTCGACGCTCAGCCCGGCGATAGTCGCGACCTCGCTGCGACGCAGACCGGGCACGCGGCGGGCGCCGGTGACCGGGAGACCGGCCTGATCCGGGGTGATGCGGGCGCGCCGAGTGGTGAGGAACTCGCGCACCTCTTGCCGGTTGTCCACACCATCGACAGTAGACGACCAATGACGGCGTACCGACGCTGAAGGGTGCCCTGGCAGTACACCCATCGACAGTGACTTCTCCCGCCACGCGCCGGGGCGTTGACTCGGAGCGTGGCCCCCGTTCGGCGGGTCTCGATCATGAGGAGAAGCACGCAATGCGTCAGGTAGTCATGCACGGCCCTGGGACCGTCCAGGTCGAGAACCGCGAGGACCCGAAGATCATCGAGCCGACCGACGCGATCATCCGCGTGTCGGCGACCTGCATCTGCGGCAGCGACCTGTGGCCGTACCGCGGCGCCGAGCCCGTCGACCACCAGGTGATGGGACACGAGTACGTCGGCGTCGTCGAGGAGATCGGCGACGAGGTGCGCACCATCAAGGTCGGTGACTTCGTCGTCGGCTCGTTCTGGGCCTCCGACAACACCTGTGAGATCTGCCAGGCCGGGTACCAGGCCTACTGTGTGCACCGCGTCTTGATGGGCACCCTGGGTACGCAGTCCGAACTGGCCCGCATCCCGCTGGCCGACGGCACCCTGGTCGCCACCCCCGCAATGCCCGACCCAGACCTGATCCCATCGCTGCTGGCGGCGTCCGACGTCCTCGGCACCGGCTGGTTCGCCGCCGTGGCCGCCGAGGCCGGCCCGGGCAAGACCGTCGCGGTCGTCGGTGACGGCGCCGTCGGCCTGCTGGGGATCCTGGCCGCGAAGCAGCTCGGCGCCGAGCGGATCATCGCCTTCAGCCGCCACGCCGACCGGCAGGCCCTGGCCACGGAGTTCGGCGCCACCGACATCGTCGAAGAACGAGGAGACGAGGGTGTGGCCCGGGTCAAGGAGCTCACCGGCGGGCTCGGGGCGCACTCGGTCATCGAGGCCGTCGGCACCCAGGAAGCCATGATGCAGGCGATCCGTTCCACCCGTCCGGGAGGCCACGTCGGATTCGTTGGCGTTGCCCACGATGTCGCCATCCCGGGTGACGAGCTGTTCATGGCGGGCGTCCATCTCCACGGCGGCCCGGCACCGGTGCGCCAGTACCTGCCCGAACTGATCCAGCTCATCTGGGACCGCAAGATCAACCCCGGCAAGGTCTTCGACCTCGTCCTCCCCCTGGACCGCGCAGCCGAGGGCTACGAGGCCATGGACCAGCGAACCGCCACCAAGGTCCTCCTCACCGTCTGATCCCGTGCTGAAGTCACCTCGCCAAGCCCGGCTGACGGCCGGGCTGGTTGCGACCGTGGTGTTCCTGACCGCGATCGCTCCCCTGGCCACCGACATGTACGTCCCTGCGTTCCCTCGGGTCGCCGGGGACCTGTCCACCACCGCGACGCAGGTTCAGCTGACGCTCACGACGTTCTTCGTCGGGATGGCGCTCGGCCAGCTGATCGGCGGACCGGTCTCGGACCAGCGCGGCCGGCGCGTCCCGCTCCTCGCGGCGCTCGCGCTAATGACTGTGACCTCGGTCGTCTGCGCGCTCGCACCGACGATCGCGGTGATGACCGTCGCCCGGTTCGTCCAGGGCTTCGCGGGCGGCTGGGCGATGGTCATCGGGCGGGCAGTGATCGTCGACGTGGCTACGGGCGCTCAGCTCGTCCGCGTGCTGAACGTCATCGCCGGCGTCGGCGGCCTCGCACCGATCGTCGGCCCGCTCCTCGGCGGGCTCATCCTGCAACTGTCGCACTGGCGGGTCTCGTTCTGGCTCGTTGCGGTGCTCGGCGTCGCGATGACGTTTGCGACCGTGCTCGCGGTACCTGAAACACTCCCGCGCGAGCGCCGTCACGCCGGCGGCCTTCGCAACTTCTTGGTTGCCGGTCGCACCGTTCTGGGCAACCGGGAGTATGTCGGCTACCTCGTCGTCGCCGGCGCCGCGATGGGTGCGCTGTTCGCGTACGTCGCGACCTCCGCGTTCGTGCTGCAGACGATGAACGGGCTCTCGCCGATCGCCTACTCCATCGACTTCGCGGTCAACGCCTGCGGCATGACAGCCGCAGCGCTGATCGCGGCGCGGCTCGCCGGGCGGGTCTCCACCCGCAAGCTCATCCTGACCGGGCAGATCGCCGCACTCGCCGCGGGCATCGCCTTACTGATCGGCGCCCTGTGGTTCGGTACGCCGCTGCTCCTCGCGCTCGTGTGCTTCTTCGTCCTCATGACCGCCCAAGGCCTGATGATCCCGAACGGCGGCGCGCTCGCGTCGGCCACCGTACCCGATCATCCCGGCACCGGCTCGGCCCTGCAGGGCTTCGTTCAATGGGTCGCGGCAGGGACCATCGCGCCGATCGCCGGCCTCGGCGGCGCCCGCACCGCCGTACCAATGGCCGCCCTCATCACCACCGGCGCGGTCGTTTCCCTGGCCGGTCTGCTCGGAGCCACCAGAGCTCGAAAAGCGCTCGTTGGCTCTGCTGGTCCTCGGTAGTGTGCTGGGCCATGTGGGGTGAAGCGCTACCGCCGACGCCTGGTCAGGTTTGCGATGCGTTCGGGGTGGACGTGGGCGAGTTCCGGGCGCGTGCGGGTGGGTTCGAGGCGGATGCGTTCACGGACGGGCGCTGGTTTGTGAAGTTGTGGCGTCAGGAGCCGGACAGTGATGCGGCGCTGGCGCTCACGGGTGAGTTGGCGGCTCGCGGCGTACCGGTCCCGGCTGCGCAGCGGGCGCTCGACGGCTCGTACACCGGTGAGCACCTCGGCCGGCGCTACGCCTTGTTCCCGTACGTCGAGGGCCGCCAGGCGACGCGCGACGACACCGAAGCGATTGCTCGGGCGATGCGCGCCGTACACGACATCGCAGACCTCGTCCTGCCGCGGACCGCTGTCGACGAGTGGTGCATCGAGGCACTGCGCGACCGGCGCGACCACCCTTGGCTGGGCGATCGCAGCGACGAACTCATGGCCTGCGTCGACCGGCTCGAGGCGGTGATCGAGCGGGCACGCGCGACCGACGTACCGCACGTCGTGTGCCATCACGACCTGTTCCCGCACAACGTCCTCATCGACCGTGACGGTCGCGTCGCAGCCCTGCTCGACTGGGGTCACACGATGCTGGCACCGCGTGAGCACGATCTGTTCGCCGCCTTGTGCGAGCCCGACACCGTTCGCTTTCTCCAGGCGTACGGCGCGGAGGGTCTCGACCTGACCCACCTCGAGTACGCCCGGCTCGCACGCTCGCTGCGCGACCTCGCAGTACGCCTCTGTGAGGAGGTCGACCTGGAGGGAATCAACACGTGGGGCTTCGCCGGCCTCCGCAGAGTCGACGCCGACCTGGACCTGGCCCGCCCGTACTGCGCCCTCTGAAACTCAGCCGACACTCAGGTAGGGACCACCGGGATTACGAAGCGTCACAATCGGGCACCACGCAGTCGAGCGACCCCCGGTTGACTGGCCCCCCACACAGCCGTCCCGGGGGTCGCGGCATTTCTCCCGCCTCGGCGGAGGGTTGCTTGCGGCGGGCAATTAATCCAGCGCCTTGTCCGCTCAGCGGTCGGTTTCGGGTGATGGGGTTGGCGGGCGCGCGAGGGCATCTACTGTGGGATGGTTCCGCCTGGCGGTCTCCTCCACCGGGCAGTTGATCGAGAGAGCCTGGCCGCGCGACCTCTACCCCCCACTGAGCCGTGCACATGCCGCCATCGGTCTGTGCCGCTGCCCGACACCGCCAGGCGGACACCTCGCGCTCGTGCGCGCCGACCCACCTCGTCGGCGCGCGCGACGCCAGTACACGTCACCTTCCACAGTCACGTCAGACCCGGCGTACAGCCTTCAGTAGTTCGGCCTTGGTCATCTTCGACCTGCCTTTGATTCCAAGGCGTTTCGCGTCGGCGTACAGCTCGGACTTGGTCTTCCCACTGTCCGGGCTCCCAGAACCGACGCCCGCCCGGGCCGCGAGGTCCATCGCGCCGGCCACGGCGTGCCGCACGCTGTCCTCCAGCTTGTCCCCTGCCTGCTCCCCGATCGTCCGATCAGACATGCTCCACTCCTCTCCATCCAGTCCCGTCAAACGCCCCATCCCTCACCTGCTATTCGGCTAGCAGCGACCCGAGCGGTCCGAGGTCGATGTTGAGGTCGGCCGGGCTCAGGTCGAATCGTTCCCGCAGGGTCGTCATCGCCTCGTCCAGGCGCATCAGGCTCAGCCCGAGCGCCTCGGTCTGTGCCGCGCTCAGGTCGCCCTGGTCGATCCGCCGCAGCGCTTGGCGTTCCATCACCTGACGGACCAACTCGACGATCGTCAGCACCAGCTTGAGCAACTCGCGCTCGACGGTGTCGGCGTCGGCTTCGATGCGCTCAGGCAGCGGCAACGCTCGATCCGTCATACTCGCGTCATCTCCTCGCGTACCGACTGGATCACCGCCGACAACTGGATACGCACCAGGTCGACGTCGGCCAGCGAGATCACCACGTCACCGGTAATCACGACGCCCTTGCCGAGCAGCCGGTCGAGCAGGTCCACCAGGCTCGGTTCGGTCCGCACGGCCTCCATGGTCATGGCGTGTCCAGTGCGGCGAACGAGTACGGCGGCCACGGCCCGTTCACCTCGATGTCGAGCGACGGGTACCTGGTCCGCAGTACGTCGACCAGATCGAGGAACTCCGTACGACGCTGATCGTCGACGAGGAACGTCGCGTTCGTGATCATCGCCGCCGACCGCCCGGTCAGTCGTCGGTCCTGTGGCGCGAGCCGACGGGTCGCCGCAGCGACCGGCACGAGGTCCCAGAACAACTGGTCGGCGACCACGGCCTTGTCTGCTGCCGCCTCGCGCTGCTGCTGGATCTGGGTACGGCGCCGCTCCAGGTATGCAACGCCCGCGCCCACCGAGTCCGACCTCGCGGTTGGCGATGCGGGCGTCGAGACCGGACGGTCGTAGACCTTCACGCTCCACTCGCCGCGCCGGTCGATCCGCTCGAGCGCGACCACGAGGTCGTCGTACAGCTCCTCGATCCGGTCGCAGACTGCAGCGTCCGACCGGTAGATCGTGACCAGCCGGAACGGCGCGAGAGCTGTCGTGGACGCGGCCGACCGCCGAACGATCTCGTCGTGCCGCCGTGCCGTTCGCTCCACCCAGTCGAGATTCTCGAGGTTCCTGCGCAGCGCCGACTCGCCGAACTCGGCCAGCCGGACCGTGCTCACGAGCACCGTCAGATCGCGATGCACGATCGCCCGCACCGGGCCACCACCGACACCTTCGAGGTCCGCGATCAGCTGCTCGTCGAGATGCCGGCCGACGGCATAAACGTAGGTCGCTCGGTCAGTCACCGTCACCCTCCAACTCCTCGACCCGCTGCCGCAGCTCGCGGTTCTCGTCCGCCAGGTCCCGCGCGCCGGCCGACAGCATCGGATCCCGGGTCCACCAGTCGATCCCCATCTCCATGGCCTTGTCGGCCGAGACGACGAGCAGGCGAATCTTGATCGTCAGCAACTCGATGTCGAGCAGGTTCACCTGGATGTCGCCGGCGATCACGATGCCTTTGTCGAGGACCCGCTCGAGGATGTCGGCGAGTCCGTCCGGCCGCGAGCTCGTGGGCGGCTGACCGTAGCGGTCCATGGCCGGCCGGCGGGCGGACAGCGTCGGTTCGGTCATAGCGCCTCCCTCAGTCCTCGATGCGCCCGCGGACGTACCGATTCATGCGCCGATAGCTGACCACCTGGCCGCCGTCGTCCACATTCACCTCGTAGACCGCGAGAATGTCTGTTGTCTCCGGGATCCGGTGCGACTCGACCACCTCGACCTGCACGCACCAGCCGTCGTCCCGTTTTTCCACCGCGACAATGCCTTCGGGCACCTGCCCGCTCAGCTGCGCGAGCTCCGCCGCGGCCGACACCGCCACAGTGCGCAGCGAATGCCGCCCCGTGCGTTTCCTGTCCTGCGACGCGCGGGGCGCCTTGTCCGTCGTACTTCGTTCGGACCCGTTCGCCGCCGTACGTCGTGGCGGACTGGTCTTGCGTGGCGTTGCCATCAGAACTCCCCACGCTGCTGGGCGTTGTGGACCAGCAGTCGGTTGAGCAGCTCGTCCTCGAGCGCGGTAGCTGCTTCCTCGTCGATCTCGCCGTTCCGCCGGAGTACGTCGATCTGCTCGAGCTGCTCGCGGATGCGCGCCGGATCGTAGTACTCGCTCTCGGCCTGCCGGCGGATCTGTTCCGCGATCGCAACGGTCGCGCGCACCGGGACCAGCGGCAGGGTCAGGAGACTCGTCATCAAGCCCATGACTGCTCTTCTTCCACGAAGTCGTACGGCGCCGTCGGTCCGACGAGCGTCAGCTCGATCCGGCCGGCGACAACGGTGGCCAGCGCTTCCATCGCGCTCTCGAACTCGTCACGCCGGCTGTCCTCGATCAACAGCGCGACGTCGAGCACACGGCCCGATCCACCGGGGGCCCGGAGGTTGGCAGCAGCGGCGTAGCGTTCGATCCGGGTCAGTAGCGCTTCCTCGTCCTCGGCGCTCTTCACCTCCAGAGCACGGGAAACCAGCTCACCCAGTCGCAGGTTCTCGCTGTACGAGGAGTGCTCCGGCCGCTCGCGCGAGGCGCTACGGAGCCGGGCGATCTCCGGATTCTCTGTCACGATCTCGGCCAGGACCCGCTCCTCGTCGTACCGAGCGCGCACGACGAACTGCGAGCGCCCCGACAGTTCGCCCAGCATGACCGCGAAGCGATCGCACCCCGGCGCGAGCAGCTCGCTCTCGACCGCGTGCCGGTTCTTCAGCACGGCACCGAAGCGAATCGGCACGACCGGACCCTGGGCAGCGACCTCGTCGACCACCCGGCTGTGCGCCATCAGTTCGGCACGACCGGCCACCGAGTGATCGCTCCCGAGCGAACTCACCACGGCGGCAACCTCGCCGTACCGGACCAGCCCGACGGCCTGCTCGGCGACGCCGAGCAGATCCGTCGGTAGGACGGTATCCCCTGCCACGATGCCGTACAGATAGCACGCCTGGTCGAGGTCATTGGGCGTCGTCGTCACCGGTCACTCCTTCGCCGACGAGCCGGCGCCTTCTTCGCGGGGCGCCGGCGTGGCCGCTCTTCCTCGTACTGGTCCTCGTCCTCGCCGTCCCGGCCGCCGGAGTCGTCATCGTCGTCGGAGCCGAGCAGTGCTTCTTTCGCTCCGGAGAGGAGCCCACGCGTCTTCCCCTGTGCGCCGCCTTCGCTCATCTCCTCGATCACCTCCGGCAGGTCCTTGCTCTTCGCCTCGAGATCCAGCCGGTTCGTCGCCTCCGCGAATCGCAGGTACGTGTCCACGCTCGCGACGACGATCCGGGCGTCGATGGTGAGGAGTTCGATGCCGACCAGGGAGACCCGGATGTAGGCGTCGATCACCAGACCCTTGTCGAGGATGCTGTCGATGACGTCCGCCAGACCGCTCGGTGCGGGCCGTTGCAGATAGCCACCAGAGCTACGGGCACTTGTGGTTGCGACGGTCATGGATCCACCTTTCAGATCGCTCGGTCAGCTGGCCCGGCGGTGCAGCCGGGTGGGCTCGTCGTACTCGTCCTCGCCCTCGTCCTCGGGCAGTTCCTCTTCGTCTTCATCCTCGTACTCGTCGTCGTACTCGTCGGCGTCGTCGTACTCCTCGTCGTCGGCGGGCTCTTCGTCCTCGTCGGCTTCCTCGTCCTCGTCGGCTTCCTCGTCCTCGTCGGCTTCCTCGTCCTCGTCGTCCGCGTACTCGTCGTCGGGCTGGTCACCTTCGTCGGTGTCCTCGTCCTCGTCGTACTCGTCCTCGGCGTCGTCGTACTCGTCTTCATCGGACTCGGCTTCGTCGGCGGGCTCTTCGTCCTCGTCGGCGGGCTCTTCGTCCTCGTCGGCGGGCTCTTCGTCCTCGTCGCCGTAGTCCTCGGACTCCTCACCGTCGTGGGTGTCCTCGTCCTCGTACTCGTCGTCGTACTCTTCCTCGCTGCCCTCCTCGAGCTCGCCATCATGGATCGTCCCGTGCCAGCCCTCGAGTTCCTCGGGGTGCTGGATCACGTGGACCATCACGTGCCGCTGGAAGTGCTTCAGCTCGACGCGGGCCCGGCGGCCCTGGGCGCGCCAGATGTTGCCGACCCGCTCGAACAGCCCTTGCGGGTAGTACTCGAGAACGACCAGGACGCGCGTCAGGTTCGGCGCCAGCTCGTGGAACGTCACCGCGCCGTCGACGTGCCCCTTCTGGCCCTTCGAGCGCCAGACGATCTTGTCCTCCGGCACCTGCTCGAGGATGGACGCTTCCCAGGTCCGGTGCGACCACACGATCTTCGCCTTGAAGTCCAGCGTCTCGTCGGACTTCTGCTCGACTCGCTCCACCTTCTTCATGAAGCCGGAGAAGTCCTGGAACTGCGTCCACTGGTTGTAGACGACATCGATCGGTACGCCGACGTCGATCGACTCGATGATGGTCGTCGCCTTGAGCGGGTTCTGCTTGCCACCGCCCCCGGACCCACCGCCGGAGCCGCCGCCCAACGCCTCGACCGCCTTGTCCTTCGCGCCCAGCACGCCGCCCTTCAACGCGCCGAGCAGGGGCGATCCGCCGGTTGCCGCAGCCTTTCCGCCTTCGGCCAGTACCTTCCCCGCGACGCCACCGTTCTGCGCCACATCGGTCAGCCGCTCGGTCAAGTCGGAGATCTTGTCGCCGGCGACTTCGACGCCGTGCTCAGCGACCGCGGAGAGCGCGTCCTGCAACTCCTCCTTCAGGCGGTCGAGCGGAAGCTCGTCGAGAATCGTCTGGAGCATGCTCGGTACCTCGGTACGCGATCGGTCAGCCATCGTCGATCACCCACGTCCCCGGGTCGAAGACCTGCTGGTGCTCTTCTTCGCCGCGGTCTTCTTCGCAGTCGCCTTCTTGGCGGTCTTCTTCGCCGCCGTCTTGCGCGGCGGCGCCGAGGTCTTGGCAGCGCTCTTCTTCGCCGCCGGCTTCTTGGCCGCGGCCTTCTTCGCCGGGGCGGAGCTCTTCTTCGCGGGCGACTTCTTGGCCGTCGACCTCCGAGCGCCGGAGCCGGACTCGCCGTCCGAGCCCGACTCGCTGCCCGAGTTCGAGGCCCGGCGCGATCGCGAGCCACCGTTCGCGCGCGAGGACTCACGCCCGCTCCGCGCGGAGTCCCGCCCGTTGCGTCCGGAGTCCCGCCCATTGCGCGCGGACTCGCGTCCGTTCGCGGCCGTCTCCCGGCCGCCCGAGCCGGTACGCCGCGAGCGACGGGAACCGTCACTCGACGAGTCGTCCTCAACCTCGTCGCCAGCCTCGTCGCCGCCGTCCTCGCTGTCCTGGCTCTCCGCCTGATCGTTCGATCGGCCGCCACGACGCCCGTGCAGACGACGCCGCCGCGGGCGCTCCTCGGCCTCGCCGTCCTCGCCGTCGTCGCCGTCGTCGCCGTCGTCGGAGCTGCTGTCCAAGTTCGCAGGAGACAGCATCCGGTCGGTACGGTCCCGGATCGAGTCGCTGACCCGGTTCAGCCGGTTGCTGGCGGCCGCGACGGCGGCCTCGCGCCCGGCGGTAGCCAGCTTGCCACGCACCTGGTCGGACAACTTGGCCAGCTCGGGGTTCTGCTCGACCACCGTCGCGAGTTGTTGCACGATCGCCCGCGGGTCGGTGGCGATGCGTTTCCCGGCCAGCAGTCCGCCGACGGTGATCGCCAATTTGAGTTTCTTGGTGCGGCCGAGAAGGTAGCCGCTGGCAATCGCCGCCGCCACCTTTGTGCTGGTGTTCATGAATTCTCCTACGGAAGTAATTACGCCATCCTCGAGTGATCTCCAAGAATGGTGTCGCGCGAGTCAGGTCATTGCGTCAGGGCGTTGATCCGACGCAGAATCGTCAGGCTCGGATAGGTCTCGTCCCGGACCTTGTGCAGCAGCAGCTGCACATAGACCCCGACCTCGTCCGGCCGGAGCATGGACTCGATCAGGTCGAGCATCGAGATCGACGGAAAACGATCCTCGGCCACCTTGTCGAGCAATGCGTCCAGCAGAAGCTCGCGGGGCTCGGGCGGTGTACGCGTAGTTGGCATGGTCACTCCAGAATCAACTCATTCGTTGATGTCGGGCGCCCGGTCAGCGATCAGAAATACCGACGTACCGATGCCCACGAAAGCCTCCTGACGTTTTCTCCCCGAGCCGAACATTGACTTCCCAACGCGGTACCCGGCGCCAACCGCATGAAACGGCACTACTTTCGGGCTATCGGCGGTCGCTTTACGCGTCGGTTCAGCCAAGCGATCGATTCAAACAATCGGCAGCCCCGCAAACGCGTCGGCGGGTGCGGCAGAATTGCCGCACCCGCCGATGTGAACCGCCGTCGCTATTCCTTGACGGCGTCCTTCGCCTTCTCGCCGGCCTGCTTCAGGTCGGCCTTCGTCTGCTCCGTCCGGCCCTTGGCCTCGAGGTCCCGGTTGCCGGTCGCCTCGCCGGTCACCTTCTTGACCCCGCCCTTCGCCGCCTCAGCAGCATGCTTCGCCTTACGCTTCACATTCATTGGCCTCTCCCTTCGCGCGTTGCGCACGATCAACACCATCCCGGTGCCCCCACCCAGCCGATCCATACCGCCGAACTCAGACGAGGCGGCAGGACCCCGCGGTTGATGCGTCGCGCGGCACCATATCGCAGATTCCTGCTGTGGGTCGCGGATTCCCGCTCACGATGTGGGCGGGGCGGATCGGTGGTTGGCGTGGGATGCAGGCTGGCCGGATGGCGTCGTTGTTGCTGGTTCTGGATCTGGCCGGGGTGCTCGTGTTCGCGATCTCCGGTGCGTTGCTCGCCGTACGTCGGAGGCTGGACATCGTCGGCCTGGTGGCGCTGGCCTCGCTGACCGCACTGGGTGGCGGCTGGATCCGCGACGTACTGATCGGGGCGACACCGCCCGCCGCGCTCGCCGACTGGCGCTACCTGGTCGTGCCGGTCGTCGCGGCGCTCGCCACGTTCTGGTTCCACCCGGCCGTGGCGCGACGGGAGCGAGCTGTCGACGTACTCGATGCCTTCGGGCTGGGCCTGTTCTGCGTCGCCGGGGCGCTCAAGGCGCTGGAGTACGGGCTCGGTCCCCTGCCTGCCATCGCGCTCGGCATCGTGACCGCGGTCGGCGGCGGGGTCCTCCGCGACGTCGTCGCGCTGCGTGTCCCCGCGGTCTTCGGTCCGGACGAGCTCTACGCGATCCCGGCCGCGGCCGGTGCGGCTCTCGCCGTCGTCGGTCACGAACTCGGCCTGCCGTCCGCCGCCGTCGCCACGGTCGCCGCCTCCGTCGCCATCGTCTGGCGATTGCTCGCCCGCACCCGCGGCTGGCACGCCCCCGTCCCAGCGCTCTGAAGCGCGAGGCGCTGACGGACCGTTCGCGGGTTAGGGTCCTGGGGGTGCAGCAGAGTCGCAGGGTTGTGTTGAAGGAGTCGGCGTCGAGCCGGGAGGTACTGGCGCTTGCGGCGGCGTTCCGGTGGGACTTTGTCGGAGAGCAACTGCCTGATCCGGATCGCGGCGTCGGTTACAGCGCGACCTGGACCGGCGCGGACGGGACCACCCTGCATTACCTCGAGGACCAGGTGTCCGGCTTCAGGTACGTCGTACTGCAGTCGCCGGCGAGTCGGGTGTTGGAGGCGCTCCTCGAGACGCTCGACGAGACGGAGTACGTCTGGGGACTGGACGAGCTGGTTGAAGAGTTCGACGCGGCGGACAACCCCAAGGAACTGGCGACGGCCGTCCTGAGGCTCGGAGCCGGCGCGCCGGACGAGTACACCGCCGAGATCGCGAGCCGGATCAGCGGCGCGCTCGCGCATGCGGATCCGTCAGTCCGGGATCACGCGCTCTGGGCTGTTGCTTACAGCAGCTACCCCGCGTACCTGCCCGCGTTGCGCCAGTTGGCGGAGGAAGATCCCGAGCTGCGCGAGCGTGCGCTGGCGACCGTCACCGCCATCACCGCGCAAGGCACGTAGTACTGGTCCCGAGGTGCCGCCCAGCGACGGCACCCCGGGAGTCGGTCAGATGGGCAGCGGGTCGTAGTTGGCACCGAAGGGCGCGTCCGGGCGAGCGAACTCCCCCATCAGTGCGCGCCGCAGAGGCGTGGTGCGCTCGAGGAACTCGGGGTCGTTGTTGAGACGGTCGGCGGCCCGGACCCACGGCGGGCTGTAGACGTAGTGAGTTGTGTAGCGGTCGTAATCGCCGTCGTGGCGGAAGGTGCGATGCCAGACGCCGTTGTGGAACACCAGCGCAGACCCGGCCTCGGCGCACACGACGTGGCCGATCGAAATGTCGCCTTTGGACTGACGGATCTCATCAGGTAAAGCGACTCGCGAGCGGTGGCTGCCGGGAATCAGTTCCATGTTGCCCATACCGGGAACGGTCTGGTCGGTGAGCAGGTACGAGACGCGGAGCTGCAGCAGCGGGACCGGGTATCCCAGCTCCTTGAAGTCGAAGGCGGACGATCCGTCCTGGTGCCAACCGCCGTTCCCGCCGTGCGCCGGCTGCATCGTGTTCCAGCCGGCCTGCAGCACGAACCGGTCGCCGAGCAGACCCTGCACCTTCGGCAGGACGTCCGGGTGATCGATCAGCCGCTCGAGAACCGGCTCGCTTTCGTAGGTACGGCCGATCTGCCCGAACTCGCGGTCGCGGCTCTGGTGCAGTCGCTGCGAAACGTCGTACGCCTCGGCAGCCTCTTGTTTGGTCAAGACGTTGGGGATCAGGAAATACCCCCACGACTCGAAGATGAAGCGGTCAGTCTCGGTGAGCTGACCTTTGTCGACGACGGGATCGAGCATCACGCTGTCCTTTTCTTCAGGGAGATGAAAACGACTTCTCAGAGCTGTGCCGGAGCGCTGACCGCAGCACAGGCGGTCAGCGCGACAGCCACCGTTCCACGGCAGTCCGTGGATGGTGGCTGTCAGAGATCGCTGAGGTCCTCAGAGCCGCAGCGGCCGCGACCAACGCCGACGACGGGGCACCACGACGGGCCCCTGCCGTCCCACACCGGGCTGGATGATGGCGGTCACAGTCCCATCCTTACCCGCATCCCACCCCCGATAAAGGGCCAACTTCGCCGGATTGGCATCAACTCTTCGCAGGAATGGGAGCCCGCGAGACCGGCATCTTCGACAAGTTCAAGACACGGCCGAGAATCTGAAGGACAAGGCCACCTGGATAGCCGCCGGGGGCCGATCCACCGAGTCGTGCATCGAGGCGCCTCCCACAACCGCCGAGTCGTGAATCCGGGTGCCGTCTCGCCCGCCACACCCCACGACTCGACCACCGGTGCGCGCCGTCGTAGTTTCCGGAGCATTTTCGTCGCCTGCTGCGGAACAAGTTCCGAACAGCGTCGGCGCGAGGCTCGCCTACGGTGTCGCGGCGGACCGTGGATAGCCTCCGAGGACTGCGCACAGGCTATTGCTTGTCCTCAGTCAGCGGCGGGGGTGCTCAGTTCGGGCTGCCGGCTGGAGTACGGCTCGCCGGTCGAGCTGCCGAACATCTACCACCGCAAGGAGTAGGAGGCCGGGATGGACCGCCCGCCCGACTACCGCCTCACCTGCCTCTTCACCGACCGCAATGACTCACCGGTCGGCCTCCTCGATCCGCGGCGGAACGCGACACGCACGGGCGATCCGCCGGTTGGGTGGCGCCGGTCAGGGGACAATGCGCGTCGGTGCCGTTGTGCCGCCGTACGTCGAACTTGCTCGCGAGACCGAAGAGGGACAGCTGTGACGATGCCTCAGGTTGTTGAGGTTCAGGTTGAGGATGACCCCTTTGCGGGGGGTGAGTGGCCGGCCTGGTGGGTTCGGGCGGTTGACGGTGGTGACGTGGTGGGGTTTCGGCTGCGGGTTGAGTGCGGGGAGGCGGCCGAGGTTGGTGTGCACGTGTCGGCGGATGAGCGGTATGAGTTGTGGGTCGACGGGGAGCTTGTAGGGCGTGGGCCGTCGCGGGGGGAGGTTGGGCAGTGGTCGTTCGAGAGTTATCGGGTGCGGTTGCCGGTCGGTGGGCATTGGCTTGCAGCCCGGGTGTGGAGCCTTGGGGACGACGCGCCGATGGGGCAGATGAGTCTTGGGGATGGGCCTACGTTCCTCCTTGCTGCTGAGGCTGTGAGCGGTCAGTTGGTTGAGCTCGCCACTGGCACGGCGGCTTGGCAGGCGGCTGTGTTGTCTGGGCATGGTCTGCGACCGAAGGGTGACGGGTATGGGTGCGGCGCCCGGCAGGTTAGTGACGGTCGTGCCTATCCGTGGGGTTGGCAGACCGGCGAGGACAACCTCACCTGGTCAGATGCCGCGACCGGAGACCTGGCACGCGCGAGCGACGACGCGGGCAAGCGTGCGGATGCCAGTGAGCGGTTGTTGGTGCCAGCTCGGTTGCCTGGGCCTGTGCGGCGGTGGGTCCAGGGGGCCCGCGTGCGTCATGTCGCGGAACATGCTGCGGGCGCCCAGACACACGATCGCGTCGTGGAACCAGCGGACCACTTGGACGATGAGGCCGACGACTGGCAGCGGCTGCTCGACGGTACGG
Source organism: Kribbella sp. NPDC043289 (assembly GCF_056436705.1). NCBI lineage: Bacteria > Bacillati > Actinomycetota > Actinomycetes > Propionibacteriales > Kribbellaceae > Kribbella > Kribbella sp. NPDC043289. Next base: position 999,574 of record NZ_JBWKCB010000001.1, on the reverse strand, counting down.
CGCTGCACCTCCCGCCCGGGACCTGTCGCCGCGTGCTCATCGACCTCGACCAGTACGTTTGCGCGTACCCCGTTCTCGATCTCGAGGGCGGACGCGATGCCGAGGTACGAGTGCTCTGGCAGGAGTCCCTCTACGAGACGGACGCGGCAGCCGGCAAGGGACACCGCGACGTCATCGACGGCAAGCTCTTCGGCCGCCCGGGCCTCGAGGAAGACGGCATCGGCGACCTCTTCATCGCCGGCGGCGGCCGCGAGTCGCACAGCACGTTGTGGTGGCAGTCCGGCCGGTACGTCGAAGTTCTCGTCACCACCGCATCCGAACCACTGACGATCACCGGCCTGCGACTCCGCGAGACCCACTACCCGTACGAAGACCGCAGCGGCTTCACCGCGAGCGACCCCCGGCTCGCGAAGGTCGGCGTACTCGCGTTCCGCACCCTCCAGGCCTGCAGCCATGAGACGACCATGGACTGCCCGTACTACGAGCAGCTCCAGTACGCCGGTGACACCCGCCTGCAATGCCTCATTGCCTACGCCACCACCGGTGACGACGCCCTCGCCAGGCAGGCGCTTCGTGCTTTCGCTCGCAGTCAGGACGGCAACGGTCTGGTCGCGTCCCGGACGCCGTCCCGGCAGTCGTCCCCGATCCCGCCGTTCACGCTGTGGTGGGTCGCGATGGTGCACGATTTCGCGTTGTGGCGCGGCGATCTGGCCTTCGTCGCCGAGTTGATGCCCGCGGTCCGCGCGGCGGTCGACGCGCATCGCCGTACTGTCGACGAGCGCGGGATCTTCCACGCCTTGCACGGATGGAACTTCACCGACTGGGTGCCGGGCTGGGAAGCCGGTACGCCGCCCGGCATCGTCCAGGACGGCGAAGTACACGCGGACTGGCCCGGCCCGGGACGCGGTCAGTCAGCGGTGCTGCAACTACAACTGGCGCTCGTCGCGCGGCAGGTCGCCGAGCTGGAGTCGTGGGTCGGCGAGTCCGACGCATCAGCACGGTACGCACAGATGGCCGGCCAGCTCCTCGAAGCCGCCGACGAGGCGTTCTACGACGCCGACCGCGGGCTGTACGCCGACGATCTCGCGCACACCGCCTTCAGCGAACACGCACAAGCGCTGGCGGTGCTCGCGGGAGCGAAGTACGGCGAGACGGCGGTCCGGACGATGCTGCAGGAACCGTCCGAGGGGCTCGCGCGGACCACTGTGTACTTCGATCACTACCTGTTCGAGGCACTGCACGCGATCGGGCGAACCGACGTACTGCTCGACCGGCTCGAACTCTGGTACGGCCTGCTGGACCAGGGCCTGCGCACCGTGATCGAACACCCCGAACCCACCCGCAGCGACTGCCACGCCTGGGGCGCACATCCCCTGTACCACTACGTCGCGACGCTCCTCGGCGTCCGCCCAACAGCCCCCGGGATGACAGCCGTCACGGTCGCTCCCCAGCTCGGCGGCCTCGAATGGGCCCAGGCCTCGGTCCCGACCCCCCACGGTCCCCTCACCATCCGCGCAGAAGCCGGCAAACCACCAGCAGTCATCGCACCACCCTCGATTACGGTGACAGCACGCTGACCGGCGTCCGAAGACGCATGATGGACGGATGAATGGTTGGCCTGTCGTGCTGCTGCACGGGTGGCCGGTCACCGAGGCGCACTGGCGAGGCTTGCTGCCGGTCCTCAGCCGCAGCGGGTTCGTGCCGGTTCCGCTCACCTTGCCTGGGCTCGGCAAGCCGGCGGGAAGCACGACCAGTTTCAGGAAGAGCGATCTTGCGGCCGGGCTCCGCGACGAGCTGAGCGAGCGCGGTCTCACGCGGTTCTCGATCGTGGGCCATGACTGGGGTGGCACGATCGCGTTTCTGCTGGCGGCCGCGCTCCCCCAGGCGGTGAACGCGATCGTGATCGAGGAGGAGATCCTCCCCGGCATCGACGTCGACATCCCCGCACCAGGCGCCGAGTACTACCCGTCCTGGCACGGCCCGTTCAACCGCGCCCCCGACCTCGCCGAGCAACTCGTCCCCGGACACGAAGACGCCTACTACGGAACTTCCTCCAACAGAGCGCAGGCCCCGCAGGCCTCGACCCCGAGACGATGCGGTCCTACATCGACGCCTACACGACGTACGACGCTCTGCAAGCCGGACTCGCCTACTACCGAGCCCGCGCCGACGACATCGCCGACGTACAACGGCTCTCAGAAGTCCACACCCCCGTGCTCGCGATCGGAGGACACTACGCGATGGGCTCCGCCGTCGCCGACGGCCTCCGCACACTCGCGACGAACGTCACGGAACGAGTCCTCGAGCACTCCGGCCACTACCCCGCCGAACAAGAACCCGATCCGACAGCCCAAGCCATCGTCGAGTTCCTCCAGCAGGCCCGGTAAGACGGCTGCGGCCCGGCATGCGGGCCGCAGCCAAATCCAGCTACGGCAGCGAACGCAACTGCTGCGCCGACGCCGCGCTCTGGAATCCACGCAGCGGCAGGAACACTCCCTGCTTGCCGACCACCTGCTGACCCTGCTTGCTGATGATGAACTTGATCAACTCCTGCAGCACCGGATCCATCGCGCGACCCGGCGCCTTGTTCAGGTTGAGATAGACCAGCCTGCTCAGCGGATACTGCGCCGAGGCAACGTTCTCGTACGTCGGGGCGTACGCCGGATCGTTGTCGTGGTTGCTGAGCGACAGGACCTTGACCGGCTGGTCGACGTACGCCATCCCCGTGTACGCGATGCCGTACGGGTCCTGGCTCACGTGCTTGGCCTGGTTGAAGACCGTCGTCTCCCAACTCACGTTCGGATCGGTCTGGGCCGAGCGCCACTCACCGCGCTGCCCGTTGTAGTCGAGCACGCGCTCCCGGACGAACTCCTCGAACCCGTTCCACGGCTGGATGCCGTAGATGTGGATCGGCTTGTCCTTCCACTCGCCGGTCAGACCGAGATCACCCCAGGTCCGGATCGGCGTACCGCCCCGGTTCCGGGTGCTGGACAGCAACCGGTCGAGCTGGTCGAACGACAGCTTGTTCAGAGGGTTCGAGGAGTTGACGACGAAGCCCATCGAGTCGAGGAAGCCGAAGTGCCGGTAGCTTCCGCCCGAGATCGGGATCGACGTCGGACCGTAGCCGAACTTCGCCCGGAACGCGACGTCGTCGGACGGCTTCAGCTCGCGGGACACGAACACGCAGTCCAGCTTGCCGTCGATCAACGCCAGCGCTCCGAGGCTTCCGGCGTACGGCGGGTCGACGTTGATCGTCACCTTCGGGTACAGCGCGGTGAACTCCTTGATCCAGTCCTTCGAGAGCGCCGCGAGGACATCGGACGCGCCGCAGTTGTAGTTCCCGCGCAGCGCGTTCCGGCCGAGCGGTTTGTACGGCGCCAGGCTCGGGTCGGCACTGGGTTGCAGCAGCTCGGGAGCAGGCGTCGGCCGGCCGTGCTCCTTGTTGTAGGCGTCCTGCTCGTCGGTCTGCTTCGTGACCGTTTTCTGTGGTGCGACGGCCCAGACGGCCAGCTCCTTCGCGGTGAGGTCGGGTTCGGCCCCGGCACTGACTGCTCCTACGGCGGTGAGCGCCGCGCACGTCACCAGGATCGTCGCGATGCGTACCGGACGTTGTCTCATTCTGATCCTCCTCGTTCGGCGGACCCAAGCGGCGCGGGCGCCCTACACCGCTCCGGTGCCGATTACCGTAGGGAGGACCCTCGATCCGGCCCAGCTTGCGCTCGTTCGCGGCGTTGAGTTCATAAAGGTCACGGTGGCCGGCGGATGCGTGCGTTCCGAGGTGATCCCAGATCGCGGCGTGAACACTATGGTTCGAGCTGTGCGACGGACGTTGACGAGTGCTGCCACCGCGCGGCGGCCGCGGTTGCGGCTGCGCGACCAGGTGATCCTGCTCGTCACCGCACTGGTCGCGGCGACGCTCATCCCGTCCGTCCTGATCGCGGCGTACGTCGTCCGCGGCATCGTGCAACGCCAGTTCGAGATCCGTGCGCTGACGATTGCTCGCGGCGTCTCGGTCGACACCCGGTACGCGACGTGGCTCGCGATGCCCGCGGCGCAGGGCGGACCGATCCAGGCCGAGGCCGAGCGAGTCCGCGCCGCCACGAATGCGCAGTACGTGATCGTCGCCAACGCCGCGGGCACGCGCTACAGCCATCCCGATCCGGCGCGCGTCGGCGGCCGGACGGGCATGGACCTCGCGCAGGTGCGGAGCGGGAGCCAGCTCATGACCATCGATCGGGACGCGGAGCGTAGGTCGGCGACGGGCAGCGTGCCGCTGCGCGCGACCGACGGCCGCATCGTCGGAACCGTCACCGTTGGCCTCGCCATGAGCCGGGTCAACGAACGGGTGTGGTCGCTCACCCGCTGGCTGGTCGCCGGTGGCCTCGTCGCACTACTGCTCGGTGTCGCCGGCGCGATCGCCTTGGCCCGCCGGCTTCGCCGTACGACGCATGGTCTCGAACCGGCCGAGATGGCGGACCTGCTCCGTGATCAGGAGGCGATCCTGAGCGGCGTCCGCGACGGTGTCATCGCGGTGGATCCGGACGGCGTCATCACGGCCTGCAACTCCGAAGCCGAGCGTCTCCTCGGCATGCGACCCGAGGCCGGCCGGACGATCTCCCACGCCGGACTGCCCGCTTCGGTCCAGGCCCTCCTGGTCCGAGCCGAGGGACCGGTCGGAGAGACGATCGTCATCGGCGACAACACGGTGAAGGTGACCCGGCTGGCGGTGATTCGCCACGGGACCGACCTCGGCAGCGTTCTCGTTCTGCGCGATCACTCCGATCTCGACAACATCGCCCGCGAGCTCGAAGCGACGCGGGCCCTCACCGACGCCCTCCGCGCCCAGGCGCACGAGCACAACAACCGCATCCACGCGCTGACCGGCCTGCTCGGCCTCGGCCGGGTCGAGGAAGCCCGCGAGTACCTCGATGACCTCGGTCCGACGACGATCTGGGGCGAACGCCTCGCGGACCCGTATCTCGCCGGGCTACTGACCGCGAAGGCGGCCGTCGCCTCGGAGGTCGGCGTCGAGCTGCGACTCGGCGAGACGACCTGGGTCGACGAGCGCCTGACCCATCCGCTGGACTGCGTCACCGTGATCGGCAATCTGGTCGACAACGCTGTTCGCGCGGCGGCCGCGGGGACGCACGGCGCCTGGGTCGAGATCACGCTCGCCTCGGACGGGCAAACGCTGGTGATCCATGTCGCCGACTCGGGTGCTGGAGTTCCGGACGCCGCGCGTGGCTCGATCTTCGACACCGGGTTCACCACCCGCAACCTGCAGGGCCCCGCGCGCGAGAGCCACGGGTTGGGGCTCGGCCTCGCTCGACACACCGCGCGGCGGCATCGGGGCGACGTACTGCTCCTCGATCCGGGCAGTACCGCGACGCACGGCGCGATCTTTTCCGCACGGTTGGAAGACGTCGTCGGCGCACCCAGCACGATCCGAGTGCCATGAGTGCGGCTCTCCGGGTCCTGGTCGTCGACGACGACTTTCGCGTCGCGCAGCTCCACGCCGACGTACTCGACACACTGGCGGAGTGCGAGGTCGTCGGTCAGGCGCGCAGCGCGGCCGACGCGCTGCGACTCGCCCGGACGCAACGACCCGACCTCGTTCTCCTCGACGAGTACCTGCCCGACGCCCCCGGGACATCGCTGCTCCACTGCATCGGCGCGCCGTGCATCATGGTCACCTCGGCGAACGATTCGGACACGGTACGCCGAGCCATCGCCGGCGGCGTACTGAACTACCTCCTCAAGCCCTTCCCGGTCGAGGCGCTCGTCGAACGGGTCACGGCGTACGCCCGCGGCCGGTCAGGTCTCAGCGGATCCCGCACCGTCGACCAGGCGCACATCGACCACGCGTACGCCGTGATCCACGGCGGCGACCGGAGCACGACGAAGGGCCGTTCCGCGGCCACCCGAACTCTCGTCCGAGACATCCTGCTCGCCGCACCCAATGCCCTCACCGCGGCCCAGGTCGCCGAAGACGCCGGCATCTCGCGCGTCACGGCTCAGCGCTACCTTGCCGATCTCACCAAGTCGGGCCTCGCGAGTCTGACCCTCCACTACGGCACCACCGGCCGCCCCGAACACCACTACACCTGGCTCCGGTGAACGGACTAGTGCGTGGCTGACGACTTCGAGGGGCCGGAGTCCGGTACGTCGGCGTAGTCGGGCAGGTCGACGCCGTTGAGGGCCCGGTCGACGAGTTCCATGAAGGCGTCCATGTCGGGCTCCGGGCCCGGCTCGGCATCCGGTGCGGCGTCCGGTCCAGAGGCGGCGAGGCTCTCCACGTGCATCCGGCCGATCTCCTGACTGGCCTCGACCATCGCCCGCATCCGCGCCTGATAGGCGGCGAACCCGGCCTCCGGGTGCCACCCGGCGGCGGCCAGCTCGCCGGCGAGAACATAGGCGCCGACCAAGGCCAGCCCGGTCCCCTGCCCGGACATCGGTGACGCACTGAACGCCGCGTCGCCGATCAGCCCGACGCGTCCGTCGTGCCAGCGGGCCATGACGACCTGGGCGACCTGGTCCAGGTAGAAGTCCGGGGTGTCGTCCAGGTGCGCGAGGATGCGCGGGGTCAGCCAGCCGAGGCCGGTCATGTGCTCGCGCAGCAGCGCCTTCTGTCCCTCGATGTCGCGGTAGTCGACGTCCAGGCTGGCCGCGGGGAACGAGAAGATGGCCATCGCCCGGCTGGCGTCCTGGATCGGCCGCAGGCCCGCGGATCGTCCGGACTCGCGGTCCTGGTAGTCGAGCATCCAGCGGTCTAGCCCGAACTCGTTGGGCACGCTGTAGAACGCGAGCACGAGCCCGAGGTGGCGGATGAACTGCTCCCGCGGCCCGAAGATCGTCGCGCGGAGCGACGAGTGCAGGCCGTCGGCCCCGATGACGAGGTCGAACCGCCGCCGAGCGCCGCTCGCGAACGTCACGTCGACGCCGTCCGCGTCCTGGGTGAGCTCGGCGATCCGGTCATCGAAGATGTACTCGACGCCGTCGCGAGTGTCGTCGTACAGCACCTGGGACATGTCCCCGCGGAGGATCTCGATTTCCGCGATATACCCGTCGCCGCCGTCGTCGTCCGCGCGGTAGGTCTCCAGCACGTTCCCGTCGGCGTCCACGGTGTGCGCGCCGGCGGTGTCGGTACACGCCGCGCGTACCGCAGCGTCCAGCCCCATCCGCCGGATCACTTCCTTGGCCACGCCGCGCGCGTCCACCGCCTGCCCGCCGGGACGGATCCCGGGCGCGCGCTCCACCACGGTCACCTCGGCGCCCCGCCTGCGCAGCCAATGCGCCAACGCCGGCCCGGCGATGCTCGCCCCCGCCACCAACACCGTCGTACTCATCCAGTCCCCCACTCACCCGTCCGGATCAAGGCCCAGATCGTACTGCGTTCCCGAGTCTGAGCGGCCGAGGCGACGCCGCGGGCGGGGTGAGTGGCCCATCAGAACCGACTGCGAATGGCCTATCGAACACGGGCCATGACTGCCTACCGTCGAAAGTGACCAGCCACCGACCTTTTGCTGAGGATCCTCATGCGTGCCATCACTGTCCGGGACCGCGACGCCGACGACTACGGGCTGTCGCTGACCGAGCTGCCCTCCCCCACCGCTTCCGAGAACGACGTCGTCGTCGAGGTCCACGCCGCCGGATTCCTCCGCGGCGAACCGGAATGGCCCAGCACCTGGACCGACCGGGCCGGCCGCGACCGGACGCCGAGCGTCCTTGGCCACGAACTGTCCGGTGTGGTCGTCGAGCTCGGCTACGGCACCACCGGTCTGACCGTCGGCCAGCGCGTCTTCGGGCTGACCGACTGGGCCCGCAACGGTTCGCTCGCCGAGCAAGCCGCCGTCGAGGCCCGCAATCTCGCGCCGCTCCCGGCCGACATCGATCACGTCGCCGCGGCGGCTGTGGTGATGCCTGGTCTGACGGCGTGGCAAGCGCTGTACGACCACGGTCACCTGGAAGCCGGCCGTACGGTCCTCATCCACGGCGCGGGCGGTTCCGTCGGCTCGGTCGCCGTACAGCTGGCCCGCGAGACCGGAGCCCACATCATCGGTACCGGCCGAGCTGCCGACCGGGCGTTGGCGGGTTCTCTCGGCGTCCACGAGTTCGTCGACCTCGGCAGCGACCGGCTCGAGGACGTCGGCGCGGTCGACGTGGTCTTCGACGTGATCGGCGGCGAGATCCGGGACCGCTCCACTGCGCTGCTCCGACCGGGCGGCACCGTCGTCAGCGTCGCCGAGCCGCCGACCGTCCAGCCGAGCGACGGCCGGTCGATCTTCTTCGTCGTCGAGCCCAACCGCGAACAGCTCACGCAACTGGCCGCGCGCCTCCGCGACGGCCGGCTCACCCCGCTCGTCACCGCGGTCCACGACCTGGCCACCGCCCCCGCCGCCTTCACCGAGCACACCCGCGGCAGGTCCATCATCACCATGAAGTGACGTGGTCCCCCTCACATGCGCTCGACGGCGTAACGGCGTACCGCAGGATTCCGATACGTCTGCTGAGGGAGGGGGACGCCAATGAAGGTACGACGCTGTCGGAGCGAGCCGGATCCGTACGCCGCGGACTTGGTCCGTCGGCTGCGCGGTCTCCTGGCGATCGTCACCCGTCCCCCCGCGAAGTCCCAGAATCCGGTACGCCGCGACGACGAACTACTCGACCGCCTCTGACCTGACCCAGGTCTCCACGTCCCCCGGCGAGACGCGCCAGGGAGCACCGTGGCCGGGAAGGATCCAGGACGCGAACAGACCGGCGATCCGATCCAGGGACGACAAGGCCATCGCCGGGTCGTCGGTGAAGGGCGCGGCCTGCGGACCGGTACGGCCGGTGAGCACGTGCCTCGTGGTCAGGGCGTCGCCGACGAACACCGCCTCTGCCAGCGGGACATGCACCGCCACACTGCCCGGTGAGTGCCCCGGCATCCCCACGATCACCGGCTTCCCGGGCAGATCCAGGACGTCGCCGTCACCGATCTCGACGACCTCGCGGACATAGCGGGTCCGCAGGCCGTTCTTGCGAAGGGAGTACCCGAAGAAGCCGAGCGTCGGACCGAGCTTGGCCGGCCCGAAAGGCACCTTGGGCTTCTCACCGGTACGGGTCCGGACCGCGTCGGCGGCGTGCACGAACACAGGTACGCCGTGTTCACTGCGCAACCGTTCCGCAAAACCGATGTGGTCCGAGTCACCGTGGGTCAGCACGACTCCCCGAATGTCGTCCACCGACTTGCCCAGCACGCCCAATTCGCGCTGCAGATCCCGCCAGTGCCCGGGCAGTCCCGCGTCGATCAGCGTGATGCCGTCGGCCGTGTCCACAAGGTACGACGCGACGACGTCATTACCGAGCCGGTGTAGATGCGGTGCGAGTTTCATGGTCTTCTCCGAAAGTCTGATGCTGTTGAGGAACACACGGTCGTAGCCCGCAGCCAGTTCAACCGTCAGTTGGGGTCCGGGTGTACGCCGGTCAGCTCGGCGGTGCGGCGCCACAGTCGGGCGCGGAGTGCCTGGTCCTGTGCGCGGGGATCGATGCGGGCCGGACCGACGCCCCGGTAGAACTCGCCGAACTTCCGCGGCCCGTAGTATTCGCCGCCCTGTACGTCGGGTGCGGTCGCCGCGTACAGCACCGGCAGCGTCCCCTCGGACACCGGCTGGGACATCGCTTTCGTCATCGCGTTGAGCGGTCTCGCGAAAGCGCCGAGCCCCTGGTTGCGCGCGCCCGCGGCGGCGATCTCCGTGGCGGTGAACCCGGGGTGCGCGGCCACGCTGAGCATCGAGGAACCCTCGGCGCGCAGGCGGTGCTGCAGCTCCAGCACGACCAGCTCGCCGCCGACTGCCGCCGCGGCGCGCTCACCGCGCTCGCGGGACCGGCAGGCCAGGATCACCCGCGCGCCCTTGGCCGCGAGTACCGTCGCGGCGCGCAGGCCAAGCCCCGAGTTCGCCCCAGTGACCACGGCCGTACGGCCTTGCTGGTCGTGGATGTCATCGTCGCCCCAAGCGTCCACGCCAGCATGCTAGCGCCGTACAAGGGCTAGGTCTGTCGAGGCACAGGCGACCTCACCTGCGCCTCGACAGACCGTTGGAGGGCTAGCCGGCGTCAGCGCCGATGTTGGGTGGGTTGGGGATGGTGGTGCCGAAGTAGTCGACTCCCCCATTGCCGGAGATCGGGGTTCCCGCTCCGAGGGCCGGGGAGCCGGCAGTCAGGGTGTAGGCCTGCGGGCACGGTTGCGGTCCGGTGCCCGAGGGCGGCGACCAGGTGCAGGTTCCGCCGCCACCGGGTGACGTGAACAGCGGATCGCCCCAGACCGCGTTGGTCTCCACTCCGGCGGCCTGCCAGGCGGCGAAGGTGGTGTACGTCGTGCCACCCCAGCGCCAGCCGCCGGTGTTCGTCCCGTAGTACAGGTTGTTCGACAGTGTCATCCCGGTCTGGGTGTACGGGTTGTAGTACATCTGCCCGGTCTTGCCGAAGTTGTTCCGGTTCGTCAGATAGCAGATGTTGTCCTTGATCAGCGAGCCCGCCGCCCAGACTCCGGTGGCGTAACCGAAGTTGAAGCAGGCACTGGCGCCCTGCTTCTTGTTCGCGCTCTGGTCCTTGTTGCTGAAGAACGTGTTGCCGTAGATCGACAGCGCGTTCTTCGGCGCGTTCGGTACGACGTCCATCAAGCCGCCCTGGGCGAGCGCCGAGTCGTCGTTCTGCGAGATGTTGTACCGGTAGGTGTTCGGTCCCCACACCCGGGACGCGGCGGTCGACGTGTAGGCGAGCAGCCCGCTGCCGGCGTTGTCGTGGGTGTAGTTGTACTCGACGAGCGAATTCGTCGTACCGCCGTCGAGATCGATGCCGTCCCAGTCGCAGCCGGCCGTGTACGACGGCAGCGGCTGGACCTTGTACACCTCGTTGTTGCGGATGGTCACGCTGTTCGACGTGTACGACATGATCCCGCTGGTGCCGCCGCAGGACGTCACGTTGGCGCCGATGTCGTGCACGACGTTGCGCTGGATCAGCGCGACGTTCCAGCCGTTCGCGGTGATCGCGGCGCCGGTCGACTTCGGCGCCATCCCGAGGTTGTAGACGGTGTTGCCTTCGACGCGGACGTTGCTGATGTTCAGGCCGGAGCCCCAGCCGTACACACCCGGTCCCGCGTTCGACGTCGCGCTGGCGCCGTACAACTTGTTGTTGACGATCTGTACGTCGTTCAGCGGGCCTGAGTTCCCGTTGACGGCGTAGCCGAGCACCATGATCTGTCCACCGAACGTGCTGGTGCTACCGCTCGGGGTGGCGAAGTCCGAGATCTCCGCGTTGTTGATCTGCAGTCCGCTGGTCGCGGTCGTCGTGCTCTGGTTCTCCAGCAGGACACCGGCCGCAGTCGTGCCGCCGTTGACCAGTTTGATGTTGTTCAGCTGGAAACCGTTCACGGCGTCCGCGGTGACGGCCGCGGAGTAGTCGCCGACGCAGTTGGAACTGATCGTGGCCTTCCCGGTGCCGTACGACGCGACCCGGAACGGTACCGAGGCCGACGACACGGGGACGTTCGTCGGATTGAAGACCAGGCAGCCGGTGAACGCCGCGCCGCCTTCGAAGGAGATCAGGCTGCCTTGTGCATAGGTCGAACTGTTGACCTTGGCAATCGTCTTCCAGGCCTCGGTGGGTGACAGGCCGGTGTTGCTGTCGCTGCCGTTGGGCGAAACGTAGTACGTCGGACCGGCGGCCTGCGCCGGAAGGGTGAGAGTACCCGCCAGGAGGGCTCCCACCGTTCCGGTCAGTGCTGCGGCGAACCATCTCGATCTCATCTTTCTCCTCACTTCGTGGGCGTTGCGAAGATGTTCGAGAACCAGTCGAGCTGTGCTTCCTGCTGGTACGCCTGCCCGCCTTCGTGTTCGTTGTAGGGGTAGACCTCGATGTCCTTCTGCTCGCTTCCGTAGTGGTTGTAGGCGGCGAACACTGTCGAGGGCGGACAGTTCGCGTCCATCAGCGCGACCGAGAACAGTGCGGGCGCGGTGGCCAGCCGGCCGAGATTGACGCCGTCGAAATAGCTCAGGGTGTTCAGCGCCGTGTCGACCTGGTGCCGGAAACCCTTCAGGTACTGCGCTATCTCGTTGTAGCGGCCGCGATCGGTGAGCTGCACGGCCCGCTGGAAATGGCACAGGAACGGTACGTCGGCAGCGCAGCCGCGCAACTCGATCCCGGCCAGCGGGGCCAACCCGGCCGTCGCGATCGCGATGCCCCCGCCTTGGCTGACACCGGCCACGACCAACCGGTCCGGGTCAACGAACGGCGACGTCCGCGCGGCCTCGAGCGCCCGGACCGCGTCGATGTAGACGCGGCGGTAGTAGTACGTCTCTGGGTCCGTGATCCCCGACGTCAGGAACCCCGGCACGTGACTCAGACCGGCGTACGCGCTGTCGTCCGGCGTACTGCTGCCGCCCGACGTCCAGCCCTGACCGCGGGTGTCCGTGACGAAGTGGGCGTACCCGGCCTGAGCCCAGAAGTTGATCGCGTGCGGCAGGCCCCGGCCGCCGGAGTACCCGTGGTACTGAACGATCGTCGGCAGCGGACCGGTCGCGCCGGCCGGGACATGCAGCCAGCCCTTCACGGGCGAGCCGCCGAAGCCGGCGTACGTGACGTCGTAGGTGTCGATCACCGCGAGCTTGTTGTCGATCTCGGTGAACGAAGCGGACAGGTCGTCGGTGCGCGCCTTCTCGATCGAGCGGCGCCAGAACTCGACCAGATCGGCGGGAGCGGCCACCTCGGGCCGGTACTCGCGGAGCTTGTCGAGCGGAAGATCGAACATCGCCATCAGAAAGCCCTTCAGCTGTCGGGACGGACGACGGGCAGCCCGAGCCCGTTCGGCGCATTGGCGGTCAGGTGATCGGGCACGCGCTGTGCGACCAGCACGAACAACAGTCCGGCTGTCAGTACGTCGCTCGCGCGGCCCGCGAAGAATTCGGTCCAGGTCCCGCCGGCCGCCGTACCGGTGTCGAGCACCACCTCGGCGGCACGGCCCAGTGGTGAGTCGACCACCCCGGTGATCGCGACGGTCAACGCTCCGACAGCCTGCGACCGCCGGACGAATTCGAGCGCGGTCGTGTTGTGCCCCGACCGGATCACGGTCAGCGCGACATCGCCCTCGCCGAGCAGGCCGGCGCCGATCTCCGACGACTGCGGACCGTCGAAGAACCACACCGGAATCCCGATCCGCAGCAACCGGATGTACAACTCGCGAGCCGGGATCGCGTCGCCCCATTCACCGTAGATGTGAGTACGCCGGGCGCCCGCGACCGCGTCCGCGACCCGGGTCGCCGCGGCGAGGTCGATCGACGACAAGGCGTTCCGCAACGCGTTCGCCTGCGTCGAGGCGAGCACGTTCAGCACCTGCTCGGGCGGATCCGCCGGGCCGATCTCCGACCCGATGTCGCTCGCCCACCCGGCCTCCATTCCGCGGCCGACCTCCATCGCCAGCGCGGCCCGCAACGCCGGATAGCCGGCGTACCCGAGCTGCGTCGACAGCCGGGTGACCGCCGACGCCGAGGTCCGCGCGGCGTCGGCCAGTTTGGTGATCGACCCGCGCGCGACCTCGTCCGGGTTCGCCACGATCTGCTCGGCGACCCGCTGCATCGCACCGCTCAGGTCGGGCAGCGCCCGCCGCACCAGCTCCAGCGGGCTCGGACTGCCGGCTCGTTCCCCAGAGATCATGTGCCGCTCACTTGGCCAGCCCGAGGTCGGTGAGTTGCTTCTCGGCACCCTCGATGTACTTGCCGTAGCCGAACTTGTTCGTCAGATCGCTGACGAAGGCGTCGTACTGCGCCATCGGCTTCTTCCCGCTGATGAACTGGACCAGCTGCTCGTTCGAGTACCGATCGGCGTCGACCTGGTTGTACCCGTCGGGACTGACCACCAGGCTCGTGTAGGTGTCCAGCAGCGGCTGCTTCGCGGCGAAGTCGATCTCCTTCTTCTGGGCGGCGAACTTGATCCCGAGATACTCGCCCTCGTCCCGCCCGGTCACCTGGTAGAGCCAGAACCAGCCGCCATCGGTCGCCAGCTTCGGCGTCGGCTTCACCTTGCCATCGGCAAGCGTGTAGTGCGTGCCCTCGATGCCGTACGACACCAGCCGGTTGCCGGCCTCACCCGAGACGTACTCGAGGAACTTCATGACGTTCTTGAGCTTCCCCTCGTCCTTGCCGACCTTGGCCGGGATCGCATAGATCGACGCGAAGTTGTCGTCGTTGGCCATCGCGCCCGGACCGCCCGGCCCGGCGAGCGGCGCGAGCTGGATCCACTGCGCACCCGGCTGCGCCTTCTTCGCGGACGCGGTGAACTCGGGCTTGGTCATCTGCGGCCAGCTCTGGCAGATGATGCCCGACTTGCCCTGCATCGCACGCTCCTGAGCCTGTGCAAGCGTGCTGCTGAGGAAGTCCGGGTCCACCACCTTCGCGCTGACCAGCTTGGAGATGTACGACAGCGCAGTCTTGGTGTCCGGGTCCTGGTAGCCGTTGACGATCTTGCCGTTCTCGACGTACTCCGCGCCGGGACCGCCGGTGCCGAACCCGCCCCACAGCGGCGCCCATGGGTCGGCGTCCTTGCCGCCGGTGATCCCGTACGTATCCGGCTTGCCGTTCCCGTCCGGGTCCTTGGTGGTGAAAGCCGTCGCGACCGCGAACAGGTCGTCGGTCGTCTTCGGGACGGCCAGCCCGAGCTTGTCCAGCCAGTCCTTGCGGATCCAGTACGTGCTGTAGGCGTACTGCGGCCGCTTCACGACGCCGTACGTCTTGCCGTCCAGGATCGCGGCCTTCATCTGGTCCTTGCCGACGAACGACGTGTACTGCTTCAGATCCGTGTCCAGGTACTTCGACACGTCCAGCACCAGGCCCTGCTTGACGAACTGCTGGAGCCTGGAACGGTCGACCTGGAACAGATCGGGCGCGTCCCCGCCGGCCAGAGACGCCGACAGCTGGGCATAGTAGTCGTCACTCGAACCGACGGCGTTCAGCTTGATGTCCAGGCCGAGATCCTTCTTCAGCGCCTGGCCGATGACATCATCCTTCGGCGGCGTCGCGCCGTACGAGATCTCACTGATCGACAACTCGGTGTCCGCGGCCCCGTCCGCGCTTCCTTCCCCCGACGAACAGGCCGTGAGCAGCAAAGCGCTCCCCAGGGCAACCGCAACAGCACTTCTGTACATCTCTACTCCTAGTTGACTTAGCCCTTCACGGAACCGAGCAGAACGCCCTTCTGGAAGTGCTTCTGCACGAACGGATACACGGCGATCATCGGGATCGCCGCCACCACGACAGCGGCCATCTGCACGGTCACCAACGGCAGGACGGCGTCAGCGTTCTCGGTCGCCTGCGAACGCGCGAGCAGGTTGCGGACCACCACCTGGAGCGGCAGCAGGTCTGGATCGCGGACGTAGAGGATGGCCTGGAAGAACTCGTTCCAGTGCGAGACCCCGTAGAACAGGCCGAGCGTGAGCATCACCGGCACCGAGAGCGGCAGGATCACCTGCACGAGGATCCGGAGCTCACCGGCGCCGTCGATCCGCGCCGCGTCGACGAGTTCCTCGGGGATGCCTTCGAAGAACGTCTTCATGATCAGCACGTTGAACACCGACACCGCGCCCGGCACGATCATCGCCCACACCGTGTCGAGCAGCCCAGTGGCCTTGACGATCAGGTATGTCGGGATCATCCCGGCGCCGAACACCGTCGTGAACAGCGCGATCAGCAGTACGGCGCTCCGCCCCGGCAGATCGCGGCGCGACAACGGATACGCCATCAACGTGGTGAGCAGCATGTTCAGCGCGGTGCCGACGACCGTGATGAACACGGTGACCGACAGCGCCCGCGGGATCGCGGGATCGGACAGCAGCTCGCGGTACGCGTCGAACGTGATCGCCCGCGGGATCACGATGTAGCCACCGTTGCGCAACACCTCGCCGTACGGCGTGATCGACGCCGCGACCACGAACAACAGCGGGAAGACGCAGACCACTGCCACCAGCGCGCAGGCGACGTACACGATCGCGTTGACGATCCGGTCCTCGCGGCTGCTGATCCGGGTGGTGCTCGGGGTCTTGGTCCTGGTCTTGATCCGGGTCCTGACGAGTGTCACCACAGCTGACCGTCCCAGCGCTTGGCGATCCGGTTGGCGGCCAGGATCAGCACCAGCCCGATGATCGACTTGAACAGACCGGCGGCCGCGGCCAGCGAGAAGTTGAGGTTCTCCAGGCCGGTCCGGAACACCCAGGTGTCGAGGATGTCGGCGACCGGGTAGACCTGCAGGTTGTAGAAGATGTAGATCTGCTCGAACCCGGCCTCCAGCACATGGCCGAGCCGCAGGACCAGCAGCAGGATGATGACGTTGCGGATTCCCGGCAGCGTGATGTGCCAGATCTGCCGCAGCCGGTTCGCGCCGTCGACCCGGGCGACCTCGTACCGGGACGGATCGATGGCGACCATCGCGGCCAGGTAGATGATCGCGCCCCAGCCCATGTCCTTCCACACCTCGGTCCCGACCAGCACCGAGCGGAACCAGTCGGTCGAGGTGAGGAAGCCGATGGTGTGGCCGGTCAGTTGCTCCAGCCAACGGTTCACCAGACCGGTGCTCTCGGACAGGAACGCGCCGGTGATGCCGAAGATGATCACCCAGGACAGGAAGTGCGGCATGTAGCTGAGCGTCTGCACCCAGCGCTTCATCCAGTTCAGCCGGCACTCGTTGAGCAACAACGCGAGCACCAGCGGAAGCGTCGTACCCCAGATGATCTTGTAGATCGACAGCAGGAAGGTGTTGCGGAGCAGCTGGCCGAAGTACGGCGATCCGAAGAGTTCGCGGAAGTGGCCGTACCAGGGGTGGATCCACGGGCTGGCGACGATGCCTTCGCCGAGCGAGTAGTCCTTGAACGCGATCACGATGCCGTACATCGGCGCGTACTTGTAGACCGCCAGATAGACGAGTGCCGGCAGCAACATCGCGTACAGGACCCAGTACCGTCGGGCCCGGATCATGGCTGACACCAGCGCTGGATCGAGGACACGACGACCGCCATGAGCAGCAATGGCGCAGCCGGGAAGACGAAGGTCAGACCGGTGGCCAACGCCAGCAACGCAAGGGTTTTAACGGTCGCCAGCGGGCTGCCGACGGCCAACCGGACGGACGCCACGAGGATCCGCGGCAGGGACATGTTGTAGCCGACCATCAGCGTGAAGGCGTACGACGCGATCGGAGCGACCAGCACCGCGGCGACGACCGTGCCGGTCGGCAGGAAGAGCGCGAGGAACAGCAACTGCAGCACGAACGCCTGCCGGAAGTTCTCCCGGAAGTACTTCAGGAACGATCGCGCCAACGGCGGCTCGAGGCCGCGGTTCCAGTCCCGGACGACACCGAAGACCGCCGCGGTGGCCGGGCCGGCGGTGACCACCGGCAGGCTCGCGACCAGCCAGAGCAGGTTGAGCGCGACGACGCGGGCGAACCGGTCCGCGGCGCTGTAGGCCCGGGACGCGAGTACATCGCCCGGAGATCTCGACCTCACACCAGTGCTCCTCTCGCGCTGCAGTAGACGGGAAGCGGGCCGACACAACCCACGCGCGGTGCAAAACCTTTGCGGCTCGCACTCCGCTTCCCGTCAGATCGCGCAAAAGATTAGCGACAACACCAGTCTTTGCCTAGATCTCGTGCAAATGTTTTTCACCGACCCTCGCGACGTCACCGTCTCGGGCGGTCCGTCGCGGTCAGCTGACGCGGAAGACCGGCCAGGCGATTTCGGTTCTCCACGCCTGCGGATCGGGAGTGTCGCGGGGACCAGCGACGTACGTCTCCTGGACCGGGCCGGCCACGGTGAGGGTGTGTTCGTGGACCCAGCTGGCGAGCTGGCCGTAGGTGACGTCGATATCGTCGTGCGGGCCGTGGTGGACGGTCGCCGCCAACTCGACCGCGGGCAGTTCGACGGGCCGCACCCGGCCTCGGGACGGCGCTTCCGCGACCGGGTAGTAGACGAGGACCGTGCCGCGTCCGTCCGCGAAGAGCTCGTTGTCGTAGTGCCCTCCGGGTGGACCGAGAGGTTCGGGTACGGCGGCGTCGAGCTCGGCCATCGCGCCGTCGTACCACTGCAGAACGTCGTCCACGGCAACCACATCGGTGATCCCGGCAACCAACCTCGCCGGCTCCGATCGCAGCTCCACCTCGAGCTCGCCGGGATCCGGTCGGAGCAAGCGCTGCAGGGATGTCACCGCCGCCCGGGTCCGATCGAGCGATGTCTGCAACCGGTCGAGATGCGCCGCGATCAGCACCGACCGCTTGTCCGGGTCGGCACTCGCCACGATCTTTCCGACGTCGACCAGTGGTACGTCGAGTTCGCGCAACTGGTGGATCACCTGCGCGAGTGGGATCTGCTCCGTCGCGTAGTACCGGTACCCGCTCGATGCGTCCACCGACGCCGGCTCGAGCAATCCGCTCTCGTGGTACCGCCGCAGAGTTCGCACGCTCAGATGCGTCGCCCGCGCGAACTCACCGATCGTCAGCCCCCGGCTCATGACGCACACAATGCACCCTCTCCCCACGGGAGAGTCAACTCCTTGACCCTCCCCCGCCGAGAGCGTCCACGGTGGACGGCATGGACTTGAAAGACCGCCGAGCCGTCGTCACCGGCGCCAGCAAGGGAACCGGCGCAGCCATCACCACGCTCCTGCGGGCCCGCGGTGCGACCGTACTCGGCGTCGCCCGCACCGCACCACCCGACGCCGGCCAGTTTGCCACCGCCGACCTCACCACGGTCGACGGCACCGCTGACGCCGTCGAGTCGATTCGCACCACCCTGGGTACGCCGGACATCGTCGTCCACACACTCGGCGGATCGAGCAGTCCAGCCGGCGGCTTCGCCGTACTCGACGACTCGCTCTGGGACGCCGAACTGCAGCTCAACCTCCTCGCCGCTGTTCGCCTCGACCGGGCGCTACTGCCGGCGATGATCGAGGCCGGGTACGGCGCCGTCGTGCACGTCTCGTCCATCCAGCGCCGGATGCCGTTGCACGAGGCAACACTCGGGTACGCCGCGGCGAAGGCGGCGCTCACCACCTACAGCAAGGGGCTGTCCAACGAGGTCGCCGGGCACGGGATCCGCGTCAACGTCGTCTCCCCCGGCGCCATCCAGACCAGCGGTGCCGACCATCTCGTGGAGCGGATCGCCACCGCCCGCGGCATCGACCACGAGCAGGCGTGGCAGCAGGTCCTCGCCTCGCTCGGCGGCGTACCGCTGCAACGCCCCGCCCAACCGGCCGAGGTGGCCGAACTCGTCGCGTTCCTCGTCTCGGACAAGGCCGGCGCGATCACCGGCGCCGAACACACCATCGACGGCGGCACCGTCCCCACCCTCTGAGAAGGAGCACCCATGACCACGTTGCCCGAGCCCATCACGCAGTACCTCGCCAGCCACATCGCCCGCGACGTCGACACCGCGATGCAGTGGTACGCCGACGACGCCAAGGTCACCGACGAAGGCCAGACGCACCACGGACGCAACGAAATCCGCGCCTGGCTGCAAAGCGCCGGCACCGAGGCAACTCAGCTACAGGAGTTCTCACAGCGTGGGCATAGGCGGGTGGTGGCTATGGCCAGTAGGCGGTGGGTGGGGATCGGGCGTCGGCAGAGTTCGCAGAGGCCGAAGGTGCCTCGGGCGAGGCGGAACAGGGCGGCGTCGATCTCGGCGAGGGCGCGCCTGGCGCCGGTGGTCAGCGTCGCTCGGACCTCGGCCGCCGCAGGGCACGACACGTCCACCTCGTACGCGAGGCTGATCAGTTGTTCGAGGCGGAACTCCCGCGCCTGCTCGAGCTCGTGGCGGAACCACGCTATGTCGAGTGAAACACCGCCACCTGGGCCGACCTCTGCCGGCATGTGATCCGACACCACCATCGAGCAATCTCCTCATCCGCTGAGGCGCAGGCCACCCAGGTACCCACCCGAACTCGCGCCGACGCACCCCCCGCTCGCTGTCGAATAGTTTGTCGAGTGCGAATTAGAAATAGGCCCTTGACAAATTATTCGGCGCGATGCGAACCTCGGCTGCAGCAGCGATCACGAGGCTTCTGCGGCGAAGGGATCACAGGGTGAGCGAGCGGTCCGGAACCAGAACGCGGGGGCGGATGTCGTTCGGTGCCCGCCTGCTGCGCGACTACCCGGTGCTGCTGCTGGCGGTCCCGGGGATGGTGATCATCCTGGCGTTCCAGTACTACCCGCTGTACGGCAACGTCATCGCCTTCCAGGACTTCCAGCCGTACCTCGGGATCGGCAAGAGCCTGTGGAACGGGGTGGAGAACTTCGCGGTCATCGTCAACGGTGATCCGGAGTTCCTGAACGCGGTGAAGAACACGCTGATCCTCACCCTGATCCAGACCGTGATCGTGTTCCCGGCCCCGATCGTGGTCGCGATCACGCTGCACACCCTGTTGTCGAACAGGCTCCGGCAACTGGTGCAGTCGATCCTCTACCTTCCGCACTTCATGTCCTGGGTGATCGTGGTCGCGATCTTCCAGCAGGTACTCGGCGGAACGGGCATGATCAACAACTGGTTGCGCGGCCACGGCATGGATCCGGTGCACATCATCGGGAACGCGGAGGCGTTCCGCGCCCTGCTCACCTCACAGGTGATGTGGAAGGACACCGGCTGGGCGACGATCCTCTTCCTGGCGGTGCTGTCGCAGATCGACCGCTCGCTCTACGAGGCGTCGGCGGTCGACGGTTCGAGCCGCTGGCAACAGATCCGGTACGTCACGCTGCCGGGCCTGAAGCCGATCATCATCCTGCTGCTGATCCTCAAGCTCGGCGACTCGCTGTCGGTCGGCTTCGAGCAGATCATCCTGCAGCAACCCGCGGTCGGGACCGGGGCCAGTGAGGTCCTCGACACCTACGTCTACAACAACGGCATCCTCGGCGGCGCCTGGGGAGTCTCGGCGGCGGTCGGACTGGTCAAGGGGATCATCGGCCTCGCGCTCGTCCTCGCGGCCAACAAGATCGCCCATCGCCTCGGCGAAGAAGGGATCTACCGCGGATGACCACCCTGACACCGACGAAGCCTCCGACCACACCCACCGCCGCTCCGACGAAACCGGGACGTCATGCGGTGATCGACGGAATGCCCCGGCCCGGAATGCCGGAACGGGTGGTCAAGGGGATCTTCCTGACCGTCATCAGCGCGTTGGTGGTGCTCCCGTTCATCTCGGTGATCTCCACCAGTCTGGCGACCCCCGAGGAAGTGACCCGGGCCGGCGGCTTCGTGATGTTCCCGAAGCACGGCATCGACCTGTCGGCGTACCGATCGATCTTCGCCGGCGGGACGGTGACTCGGGCGCTGCTGGTGAGCGGCTTCGTCACGGTCGTCGGCACCGCGATCTCGATCGTCCTCACCTGCACACTCGGATGGGCGCTGAGCCGGCGCGGAACCCTTGGCAACAAGGCTTTGCTGATGCTGGTCCTGGTCAGCCTGCTCTTCAATCCGGGTCTCATCCCGACCTATCTCGTGGTCCAGCAGCTCGGTCTGCTGGACAGCCTGTGGTCGGTGATCGTCCCGACGTGTGTCAGCGCGTTCAACGTCATCGTCGTACGGTCGTTCTTCGCGGGGCTGCCGGCCGAGATCCTCGACGCCGCCCGCGTCGACGGCGCGTCGGAGTGGCGGATGTTCCGACACATCGGGCTGCCGTTGTCCAAGGCGGTCGTCGCCGTGATCGGACTCTTCTACGGCGTCGGCTACTGGAACAGCTTCTTCAACGCACTGCTCTATCTCAACGACGCCGGCAACTGGCCGCTGCAGCTTGTACTGCGGACCTATGTCGTGAACGGTGTCGAACTCGGCGGCCAGGATCTCGGGCTGGGAGCCGAATCCGTACCACCGCAGACCACGATCCAGATGGCGATCCTGATGATCTCCGTCGTCCCGATCCTCTGCGTCTACCCCTTCATCCAGCGGCACTTCGCCAAGGGCGTCCTGACCGGCGCCGTCAAAGGCTGACCGCGCAAACTCCGTTGTCTCACCCGTCACTGTGGGAGGTTCACCCATGTCGATTGTCGACGCGCAGTCGTTGTCCCGAAGGGCTCTGCTTGGCGCGGGCGCAGCCATCGGATTGTCCGGTGTCATGTCCGGGTGCTCCAACGCGGGCCGCGGCGGGGGTGCCGGAGGCAACGACACCGGGTCGAAGGAGAAGGTCCGTCCGGCGTACGTCCGGTACGACGGGGTCAAGGCCGACCTCGCCGGCGAGAAGTACGGCATTCCCGACGGCTTCCTCCGCTACCCCGCCGACCCGGTGCAGGCGATCGCCGATCGGCCCGGTGACGGCAAGCCGATCGAGGTGATGACCAACACCAACACCCCGATCCCGCCGAACGTCACCCAGAACGCGTTCTGGCAGCAGTTCAACGAGCGGGTCGGTTCACCGGTGCGCCTCAATCTCACCCCGTCGGTCGACTACGACGAGAAGTTCGCGACCGCGGTCGCCGGCGGCAAGCTCGGGGACCTGTTCATGATCGGCAACGTGCCGCAGAAGCCGCAGATGCTCGCGGCCAAGGCGGTCGACCTGACTCCGCATCTGGCCGGCGACAAGATCACGAAGTACCCCTACCTGGCCAATCTGCCCGAGACCAGCTGGAACTCGGCGATCTTCGACGGCAAGATCTACGGCGTCCCGATCCCCCGCGGCGCGATCAGCTCGCAGGTGCTGTACGCCCGCAAGGACATCCTCGACGCGCAGGGGCTCCCGGCCACGCTGAAGAGCGCCGACGACTTCGTTGCCCTCTGCAAAGAGCTCACCGACAAACGGAAGAACCGGTTCGCGCTCGCGGATCTGCCGACCCAGTTCGTGCAGAACATGTTCGGCATCGCGAACGGCTGGCGCGAGGCCGACGGCAAACTCGTCAGCAACAACGAGGATCCGGCGCAGCAGGAGGCATTCACGCTGGTCCAGAAGCTCTGGAAGTCCGGCTACATCCACCCCGACGCGTTCACGAGCCAGAACCAGGACCGCAAGACGCGCTTCGGCAACGGCACCGGACCGTTGGTGCTGGCAACGTTCAGCGGCTGGCCGACCTATCTGCAGACGATGGAGGAACAGGCCGAGATCGCGATCATCGCCCCGCCCGCGCACGACGGGTCGGGCCCCGGCCACACCTGGATGGGCGCCCCGAGCCTGTCGGTCACGGCCGTGAGCAAGACGGCCGAGGACCGGGTCGAGACGATGCTCGCGTACCTGAACTACCTGGCCGCTCCGTTCGGGACCAGCGAGTACCTGTTCCGCAAGTACGGCATCAAGGGCATCGACCACCGGGTGTCCGACGGGAACCCGGTACTGACGCAGAAGGGTTTCAGCGAGACCCAGCTCGCCCTGCAGTACCAAGCCGACGGTCCGTGGGCGATCTTCCTGCCCGAGCGGAAAGGCAGTACGGATGCCTGTTTCAACGCCATGAAGGAGATCTGCCCCGAGGCCGAGACCAACCCCGTCGACGGCATGTACTCCGAGACGCAGAGCCGCAAGGGTGGTCAGATCAACCGCGACCTCAACGCCGTGACCAGCGACATCATCCAGGGCCGGAAGCCGGTGTCGGCCTGGGCACCGGCGGTCAAGAAGTGGAAGAGCTCCGGCGGCGACAAGATCGCCGAGGAGCTGTACGCCGCCTACAAGGCGTCCCGCTGAACACCATTGCTGGAGGAGCCGACTCGATGAGCCGACCGAACATCATCTATTTCCACACCCACGACACCGGGCGCTACATCGAGCCGTACGGCGCCCCGATTCGTACCCCTCGACTGCAGGAGTTCGCCGAGGAGTCGGTGGTGTTCCGGAACGCGCACTCGGTCGCGCCGACCTGTTCCCCGAGTCGCGCCGGTCTGCTGACCGGCCAGTGGGCCCACTCCTCCGGCATGCTGGGTCTGACGCACCGCGGGCACGGGCTCAAGGACTACGACCAGCACCTGATCCACACCCTGCACCGGAACGGCTACACCTCGGCGCTGGTCGGTGTCCAGCACGAGGCGACCGGTCCGGAGGCGGCAACGAGGATCATCGGCTATCACGAGGACCTGCCGGTCGACAGTGATCTCGCACCAGCCCGTCGCGAGGCGGCTGTGCGCTACCTGCGGCGCAACCACGAGCAGCCGTTCTTCCTCTCGATCGGCCTGAACGAGACGCACACCATGGCGCGCTCGGAGTGGCTCTTCGGTCATCCCGCCGAAGACGATCGCTGGGCCGCCCCGGCCCCGACGATGCCTGACACTCCGGTCACGCGACACGACATGGCGCTGTTCCAAGCGGCCGCCTCACAGGTGGACCAGACGCTCGGCGCGGTGCTGGACACGTTGCGCGAAGAAGGCCTGGCGGAGAACACGATCGTCGTGGTCACGACGGACCACGGTCTGGCGATGCCGGGGATGAAGTGCACGCTCGGGGCGACCGGCACCGGAGTCATGATGATGCTCCGCGGCCCCGGCCTGCCTAGCGGTCTCGCCGTCGACTCGTTGGTCAGCCAGGTCGACGTGTTCCCCACGCTGTGCGCTCTGCTCGGCATTGACCCGCCACCGTGGCTGCAGGGCCGATCGCTGTTGCCGACGCTCGAGGGTCGATCGGTCCGAGAGGAGACGTTCGCCGAGATCACGTACCACGCGGCCTACCAACCGCAGCGGGCCATCCGGACCGATCGGTGGCTGTACATCCAGACCTTCGACGACCAGAACCGGCCGAATCTGCGCAACGTCGACGCCTCGGCCAGCAAGAGCCTGTGGGTCGATGCGGGTTATGCCGACCAGCCGGTGCCGACCGTGCGGTTGCACGACCTGATGTTCGATCCACACGAGATCCGCAATCTCGCAGACTGCCCGACCTCAGCGGAGACACGTGCTGATCTGGCCGAGCGACTGGAGCGGTGGATGATCGAGACCGACGACCCGCTACTGCTCGGCCCGGTCCCGCCACCTCAGTCCCCGGTGGGCTTGTCGAACCAGGGGTAGGTAGTCGCTTGTCCTATGATCCAACGGTGGCTTCCCGCACGGTGCGCACTGAGCTCATGGTGCGTCAGCGCAATGTGACGGCGTCGGCGATCATGCGTGCGCTCGTTCGCGAGGGACCTTCCGGGCGCAAGGGCCTGGCGTCGACTACCGGTGTCACCTTCACCACGATCACGAAGACCGTCACGGAGCTGATCGAACTCGGTGCGCTGACCGAGTCGGCCCGTCTCGCACCGCAGGGCGCGGGCCGACCCGTCGTACCGCTCGATGTTCCTGGGCAGGACCGGCTGCTGGTCGGTGCGCACCTGCATCCCGAGAGCACGTCCTGCGGGGCGTTCACGCTGCGCGGCGAGTTGGTGGAGTTGCGCAACGCACCGGCCCAAGGCCGCACCCAGGACGAGCGGATCGCCGAAGCGGTCCAGTTGATCGGCGAGGTGGTCGATGAGGTCGGGGCGGCCGCAGTCCTGGGCATCGGGGTGACGACGCCCTGGGCCGAAATCCATCACGGCCAGCCGCCGCCGCTAGTGGCAGACGTCGATTCCGACGAGCTCCTCAAAGGCCTTCGGGAACGACTCCCCCAGCCGATCCGGGTGGAGCCGAACGTGCGCGCGCTGGCGCTCGAGCACTACTGGTGGGGCGGCGGCGGAGACGACGTACTCACGGTGCTCGTAGGCCGCTCGGTCCGCGTGGCCCAGATGCGTGGCGGCGAACTGGTGGGCGACGGTCCGGACGCAGGCGGTCTGGTGTCCCACATCGTCGTACCGGGATCCGAATTTCCCTGCGAGTGCGGGCAAGTCGGCTGCGTGAAGGCGACCTGCACGGACGACGCGCTGGTACGGCGTGCCGTCGACGCCAAGCTGCTCCCACCCGGTTCCGTGCAGCGCGATCTCTATCCGGACGAGGACACCGAGCAGTTGCAGCGCCTGCGGCAGGATCGGGCAGCGGAACTCGGCCGCGTCGTCCCGCTCATCATGAGTCTGGTCGCTCCCGGCGAGACCACGATCCGTGGCCGGGTCGGCACCGAGGACGAGATCTCGACGTGTATCGAGGCGATCCGGCTGCGGTACCGCGAACTGGTCGGCCGCGAGGCGAGCGTCCGGTATTACGACGAGAGTCGCCGTGGCTACTGGGCGCATGCCTCGGCCGCCCTCGCCCTGGACAGCTACCTCGCGTCCCCGCTGGAACACGAGGCGGACCGGTCCTCCCGAGACACTGCCGACCCCGCGAATCGGCCGTCGAAAAACTGATCCTCCGACGACCGCTCCAGGCGCGGCAGGCGGTGCTTACATGGAGGTGTGGGGGACGATCGGGACGAGATTCTCGAAGTCGGGAAGGCTTCGGGACGGAGGCGCCGACGGACCGGCTGGGTTCTGGTCCTGGTACTACTACTCACTCTGCTCGTCCTCCGCGCCGCGGCGGATCGACCTCGCCATCGGGCCGTGCCGGCTCCCGGCCCGTCCGCGATGATCAGCAGGAACTCGCACGGACCGCCGGCGCGCACCTGGCCGACGGCGGCCGGCGCTTGCGGGGCGGACACCCTGCTGCCGATCGTGTCGAGTGCGCCACCGGCCGAGCGCACCGGGATCCAGGTTCTGCTCGGCGGCACCCACCTGCGACTCGTCGACTTCGACAGTGGCCTCGCGACAACGTTGCCTGACGCAATCGTCCGTCCCGGCGAGTACGCCGATGTGCTCACCGGCGACCCGATCACGGCGTACGCGACCACCGCGTCGTGCAACGACGCGGCTCCCTACGCGATGGTGCGCGTCGGCGTCAACCACCGGGTCAGTCTCATCCGCCCACTCGCTCCCAACGAGTCCGCGCTGACCGATGGCCATCACGTCTGGATCACCTCGGCCGCCGCCGGCATCAACTCGCCGTACGGGACGATCTCTCCGGTCACGGGAGGGAAACGGGTGCGCCTGCCGCTCGGCTTCGCCCCGTCCGCGATCGTCGGCGACACGCTCGTCGGACAGCTGCGGCCCGATCCGGGGATCTCGCCGACCTGGCTCGCGCTGGTCGACGCACGCACCGGCCGGTTGCAGGCAAAGCTGGAGCTGAACGCGGAACCGCTGGCCGCCGGCGCGGGCCAAGTCGTCTGGACGAACGGCTGCGACGCCGCAACACCGTGCACGCTGCGCCGTCTCGCGCTCGCCGGCGGGGACATTGCCGCCTACCCGCTTCCGGGCCCCGTGTGCTGCGGTGTCGTGAGCCCGGACGGTACGACGGTCGCCTTCCTGCTCGACCACCCGTCGGCCGACCCGCTGCCGCCGATGGTCATCGCGACCCTGCAGCTCACCACCGGCCGGCTGAACGTCGTACCGGGCATCGAACTCCCCGCCAGGTCCCAGCCCGGCCTGACCTTCGCCGACCACGACTGGTTGGTGATCGCCCTCAACGCGGGTTCCGGCACCCGCCTCCTCGCGTGGCGCCCCGGCCTACCACAACCCTACGAATCGAACCCGATCCCGGGCGTCGTCCAGGGCGCCCCGACCCCGGTCGTCATCGGCCACTGAACCAACCCAGCTTTTGCGTATCCGACCTGCCCTTACGTGAGTACAGTTCTTCAGGGCGTGTTCCGAGGGAGGGAGTGGGCATGGATCTGGGGCTTGCGGGGAAAGTGGCGGTGGTGACCGGGGCCAGTCGGGGGATCGGGCTCGCGATCGCGACGGCGTTGGCGGCTGAAGGGGCCAAGGTGGTCGCCGGGGCGCGGTCGGGAAGCCCCGAGCTCGACGGGCTGACCGAGGCCTACGACGCCCGCGTCGTACGAGGTGATCTGACGACGCCGGACGGACCGCAGGAGCTCGCGGCCGCGGCGGTCGACGCCTTCGGTGGGATCGACATCCTGGTCAACAACGCCGGTGCGGTGCGTCCTCGGCTCGATGGCTTTCTGGCGATCGACGATGCCGAGTGGGAGTGGGCGCTGAACATCAACTTCCTCGCGGCGGTCCGCACCACCCGCGCCGTACTCCCCCATCTGCTGAAGAATCCGACCTCGTCCATCGTGACGGTCTCATCCGTCAACGCCTTCCTGCCGGATCCCGGCGTGCTGGACTACAGCGCGGCGAAGGCGGCGCTCAGCAACTTCTGCAAGTCGCTGTCGAAGGAGTTCGGGCCGCGTGGCGTCCGCGTCAACTGGGTCAGCCCCGGCCCGGTCCAGACCGACCTCTGGCTCGGCGACCGCGGTGTCGCGGCGACCGTCGGCCGGGCTGCTGGTCTCGACCCGGAAGAGGTGGTCAAGCAACAAGAAGCCCAGGGCGCGACCGGCAGGTTCACGCGCCCCGAGGAGGTCGCCGACCTGGTGACGTTGCTGGCGACAGACCGGCTGGGCAACCTCACCGGCAGCGACGTGGTCATCGACGGCGGCCTGATTCAAACGCTGTAGTTGCGCAGCCGCGCCTTCGCACCTCTCTCCACGAACAACGGTACGAAGTCCCGGATCGGGACGTCGTCGAACTCGGGGCGGGACTGACTGACGACCTCGGCGACGTGATCCGCGGGCACCCCCGGGAACTGCCTGGCCAACCGATCGATCACCTGCGCGATCGCGCGGTCCTCCTCTGACCTGTTCATCCATCCACGATGGCGCCCGCCCCGCGCCGCAAACCCGTTTGGCAAATTTTGAGACATCCACCGGGCGAGAATTCAGCTATGCGAATCCTGCTTCGAGTCAGACCCGGAGCGTCGCGCACCGCCGTCGGCGGCCGGTACGACGGTCCGGGCGGCAACGTGCTCGCCTGAACGCGCCATAGGTTTCAGCTGGAATTGCGCGGAAACTGAACCTTATGCAGTCTCTTCTGCCTTCGGCGTCCGGAATGGACAGCGGCCGGATTTTGCGAGACGTACTCGTTCCGGTAGTCGCACAAGGCGCGGTCCTGCGGAGGCCGCGGGTCGGTGTACTCGCGGAGCGGCTTCGGGTCGACGACCGGGCATTGCGTTGTGTCCAGCAACTGCGGAGCCGGTACGGCGATGGGCCTGTGCTGCTGCGGATCCGTGATCACACGCTTGCTCTCGTGCTCGCCGCCGACGACGTGCACCGGTTGCTGGCCGAGACGCCCGAGCCGTTCGCCGCCGCAACCGGTACGAAGATGGGCGCCCTGACGCACTTCCAACCCCACGCGGTTCTCATCACCAACTCGCCGCTGCGCGGTCCGCGCCGGGAGCTCAACGAGCAAGCGCTCGGCACCCACTCCCCCGTGCATCGCCACGGTCACCGGTTCGCCGAGGTGGTCCGCCAGGAGCTCGACGAGCTGCACGGCACTCTCGGGTGGAGCGAGTTCCGCGCGCTCTGGTCCCGCGTCGTACGGCGTGTAGTGCTCGGAGACACCGCCCGCGACGACGTGGAGCTCACCGCGCAACTCGACCAGCTCCGGGCGGACGCGAACTGGGCGCAGTTCGGCGCGAACCATGACGAGATCCGCAATCGCTTCCTGAGCTCGCTGACGCAGTACGTCGACCACGCCGAGGCCGAGAGCCTCGTCGCAAGTCTGGATCGAGGCCCCGACACGCTCGATCCGGCCGGTCAGGTACCGCACTGGCTGTTCGCCTTCGACGCCGTTGGGGTCGCGCTCTGGCGGCTCTTCGCCGTACTCGGCACGCATCCGTCCGCGGTCGAACCACTGCTCACGGAGGCACGTCACCCGGAGGCCTCTCCGCTGTTGGCGGAGGCCGGCGCCGCGGTACAGGAGTCGATCCGGCTCTGGCCGACGACCCTGGTCGTACTGCGTCAGGCGGGCGAACCGACTGTCTGGCGGAATCGGATCGCGCCGGCCGGGACCGAGTTCGTGATCGTCAGCTCGGTGTTCCATCGCGACGACGCCGCACTCGACTTCGCGAATCGGTTCGAACCGTCCGTCTGGTTGGACGGCCGCACCGACGGCGCGTGGCCGATCATCCCGTTCAGCGAAGGCCCGGCGGGGTGTCCTGGGCAGAACGTCGTACTGCTGACCGCCGGGACCGCGGTCAGTCATGTCGCGGCGCAGTACGACCTCGACGTCGATCCGACCACCCGCGCTCACCTGACCGACCCGCTGCCCCGAACGTTCAATCACGCCTCCGTCCGCATCGGTTTCTGGCGCCGGTCGGCGACCTGACCTGCCGGGTCTTTGTTTGCCGCGGCGCGGAGCCGGGCACCGCGAAGGCAGCCTGCTCAACTGAGCAGCACGGGGTGGGGAGGATCGGAATGGCGGTCGGCGGGGTTGACACCTACTACGACTACGACGAGCAGCAATGGAAGTTCCGCCGTCTCGGGGGCGGGCCGGTTCGTTCCACGCCCGTCTGCCCGACGCCGAGGCACAGTGCCGGTCTTGACCACGGCGACAGCATGGCAGCGGCGACCGGTCAGCCGAAGCGCGGGCGGAAACAGACCCCCGCGCCGGTGGCAGGCGTTCGTTGAGAACGATCTGAGTGTGCCGGGCCGCTTGTCCGGGCACCGGACGGGCGACGGGGATGAACGCTGCCGAGTGTCAGGAGACAACGGCAATGGATCGCGCAGTGGTGGTCGAGCGGCTCGCCAGACTCGTGGCGGCCGCTGATCCCGGTGACCGGCTGCCCGAACAGCTCTGCGAGGCCTGCACGGAACTGGTCGGCGGCCGGGGCGGTTCGATCACGATCAACACCGATGACGACACCGCCCGGGTGACGCTCGCCGCGACGAACCAGGTGGCGGCACGGCTGGAGAGCCTGCAGGACGTGCTCGGCGAAGGACCGTGCCGAGAGGCCTACCGCCAGGGCGAGCCGGTGGTCACCGATCTGATGGACGCGGTCAGCACGCTCTGGCCGGAGTTCACCCGATCCGCCACCGAGACCGCCGGCGCGATCACCCTGTACTGCTTCCCGATCCGGCCGGTCGGCCATCTGCTGGGGACCTACAGCGTCTACACGTACGGCGCCCTGCGCGAACCCGACGACCTGCTCCAGTTCCTCGCCAACGTGATCGGCGTCGCCCTGCTGCGCAACGTCGCCGCTGCACGGCTGGACGGGGTCCTGAGCGCGCGAACCGTGGTGTACCAGGCGACCGGCATGGTGTCGGTACAGCTGGACACCTCACCGGAGAACGCCCTGACGACCCTGCGGGCGCACGCGTTCACCCACAACACCACCGTGGACGACATCGCCCAGCAGATCGTCGACCGCGAACTGGACTTCCGTCCCACCGAAGAATGACTTCCGTCCACCGAAGATCAGGACGGCAACGCATGATGGACCAGCCGCCAGAGCCCCTCACCCGGCGACTGGCCAGTCAATGTTGGGTCCTCCCGGTGGCGGCGGGGCACCGCCTCCACCTACTGCCATTTGACCCACTCTTCGGGTGCCCGCCAGCGCCCAGCGGTATGCGCCCCTTCCCAAACATTTCCTGTGCCGGCCCGGTCGCGTCGGCGCAGGGGTACGTCGGTGACGACCGCGTAGTGGTCTGACGGGGGGCGGCCGTGGTCTTCGTCGAAGCCTGCGAGGCGGGCGGAGGTCGCGGTCATGCCGCCGGTGAAGATGTAGTCGATGCGGTGGTCCTCGAGCCACTCGCCGCGGCGGAGATGCGGATTACGGGAGCTGTACGTCGCGCCGTCGTACGCCGTCGGTTGCCAGCAGTCGTCGAGTACGGCGAGCAGCGGCTGCAGCTCGGGATGTCCGGGCGGCGTGTTCAGATCACCGGCAACCACCACGTCGTCGCCACCGGCATCCCCAAGCCGAGGTGTACGTCGGGGTTCGAGTCCGCCGGCATCCGGGACAGAGCGAAGGCGGACTCCATCCCCAGTTCGAAACCGAGCTGACTGGTCTGCCGCTGCCCGTCGGACTGCCACGTCGCCTGCAACGCGACGAACTCGGGCCGTTGCGCCCGAACCGTCCTCGCGATCGCGCGCTGCCGCCGCATCCAGCTGTCCCCGAAGCGTCCCCAGACGTTCCACGTCATGAACCGCATGACCATCGCACCTTCCGTCTATAGGTCCTCCCGGTACCCCAGATCGGTGCTTCTGAGCCGCACCGGACGCCGTAAATGAACAACTCTCAGGCAGACTACGTACCGATGGGAGGCTCGCTTTGTCCACTCCGGTAGGTATCGCGGACGCGTTCGAGCTGGGTGAGCCGCGTGGTGGGCTCGTTCACATCAGGCGCGGCGACGCTGACGCGTGGCGGCTCGACACGACGCGTGGGAGCTACTTCGTCAAGGGATACCTTCCAGGCGCTGGCGAACCGCTCGCGACCGCGATGGACTTCGAGCGGCTCGCGCTCGAGGCGGGCGTGGACATGGCCGAGCCGATCAGGCCGGCCGATCCGCTAGTGGGCTGGGTGACGCGCGTCGACGGCCGGCTGTTTCGGGTGTACCGCTGGATCGAGGACACAACGTCGGGCCAAGACATCTCAACCTGGCTTGGCGAAACGATGCGGCAAGTTCATCGCTTGCAGCCCATCGGCCCGGTCGGGCTGCCCGAGTGGTGGCGGCCCCGGTCCCCCACGGTCTGGGAAGGCTGGCTTGCAAAGGCCCGCGAGCGTGGCGCGTCATGGGCGGATCTGTACGACGCCACGGTCCCGCACATCAATGCGATCAGCACACGCATCTCGGAGGTCTGCGATAGTGCACCTGACGTTGTGACGACGCATGGCGACTTCAAGACCCACAACATCGTCATGTCTGCGTCCGGCCCCGTCTTGGTCGACTGGGACAGCGTCCGGACCGACAGTGCCGCCCTCGAGGCGGGACGTACCGCCTACATCTTCGGCGCCGGCGAGCCCGAGCGGATCCGCACGATCCTCGCCGCGTACGTCGCGGCGGGTGGTGATCTCGGATGGGCCGGACCCGATCTCTTCCTCAGCGTGACCCGGCACCACCTCCAGGTCCTCGCTGACCTGATCCGGGTCTCTCTCGACGAGGCCCCCGCCGCCCGCTGGATGGGCCAGCCGATCGAGACCGCCGTCACCACAATACTGAAGGACCTCACCAGGACGACCAACCACCTGACCAGCCTCGGGATTTCGTCTTGATTCCTCTTTTTCGCAAGTAGGACTGTGGTGGCTCTTGTCGTGTCAGAGAAAGGTCCTGCCGTGCCCAGCTCCCGACGACCGAACCTGCTGTTCATCCTGGCCGATCAATGGCGGAGCAGCGCCTTCGGCTGTCTCGGACAGGATCCGGTGATCACGCCGCACCTCGACGATCTCGCCGCCGATTCGGTCATGCTGACCAATGCCGTCAGCAACTATCCCGTCTGCAGTCCGTACCGGGCGATGCTGATGTCCGGCCAGTACCCGTTCCGCAACGGCGTACCGCTGAACATCAACTCGCTCACCGCGCCGCTCGGAGTCGGGCTGCGACCTGACGCCAACTGCTGGTCGGACGTCCTGCACGCCGAGGGCTACTACCTCGGGTACGTCGGCAAGTGGCACCTGGACCCGCCCACTGCAGAGGACGCGATCCACGGCGAGGGCGTTCGCGAAGGGTGCGTGTGGGACGCCTACACGCCGTCCGACCGCCGGCACGGGTTCGACTTCTGGTACTCGCACGGCTGCTGCGACGACCACCTGCGACCGCACTACTGGGTGGGCGACGCCGCACGTGAGGCGCCGACCACGATCGACGCCTGGTCGCCGGAGCACGAGACCGAGGTCGCGCTCGACTTCCTCCGCGACGCCGGCCGGCGTTCCCGTGACGAGGACGTGCCGTTCGCGTTGACGATGTCCTACAACCCGCCGCACCAGCCGTTCGACACCGTGCCGTCGCGCTACCTCGACAAGTACCGGCATCTGTCCGCCGACGAACTCCTCGTCCGACCGAACGTCCAGGACGAATCGGGTGAGGCGGCAACCATCGCCGCGCAGTACTTCGCCGCGATGACCGGCGTCGACGAACACATCGGCCGCCTGCTCGACACCCTCGACGCCGAAGGCCTGACCGACGACACCATCGTGGTCTTCACGTCCGACCACGGCATGCAACTCGGCAGCCACGGCCTGATGTTCAAGAACGTCTGGTACGACGAGTCGCTGCTCGTCCCGTTCCTCCTGCGCTGGCCCGGCCGGGTCCCGCCACGAACCGACGACCTGCTGCTGAGCGCCCCCGATGTCGCGCCGACGCTGCTCGGACTCCTCGGCTCCGCAGTCCCCGACGAGATGCAGGGCCGGAACCTCGCGGAAGCCCTACAGGGCAAGGCAGTCGACCGGCCCGACCGTGCCGTCTACCTCCGTCCCGCCGGCGGCTTCGAGGACACGTCCGAGGACACCCGCGGCTTGCGAACACACGACCGAACCCTGGTCGTCCAGCGGGCAGCCGACGGGACCGAGCGGATCCGGCTGTACGACCTCGCGCAGGACCCGTACCAGCGTGAGGACGTCGCCGCGCAACGACCGGCCGAGGTGGAGTCGCTGAAGGCCGCCCTCCGCGAAGAACTGCTGCGGTGCAACGACCCGTGGGTGTGACCCACAAAAAGGGCGCCGACCGGCACAATGCCGGTCGGCGCCCCGTCGTCTGATCAGCCGAACGTCGCCCGGTGGCTCGCACCGTGCGCGCCCTCAGTTGTCACGACCAACCGCAGGCTGTCCTTCCGCGGACCCTCAACCTGCACCGTCGGATCCTTACTGACCACCGACCAACCGGCCTGATCCACGGTCACTCGCACCACGCCGGTGTGCTGCGTCGGATCGGATACCGACACGCTCAGCTGCTGGTTCGACCACCGCAGCAGCACCGCGCAGGGATTGTCGACCGTGACCGACACCTTCTGACCATCAGCCATCCGGAACGCGACCGACCCGGCCGCCCAGAAGTTCGCACCCACGAGCCCGTCCTGCTGCACTCGAACCGCCTGTACGACGCTCGTGTTGCTCAGGATCTCGACCGGCGACGACTCGGCGAGACGAGCCGTCTGGGTGGCGTCAGCACCAGGCGCGAGCACATAGGCGTACTGCCCGGCGGCGCCGCCGACGACCCCGTGATCCAGCCAGAGCGTGACGTACCGGCGGGTGATCGCGTCCGTCGTACCGCCGGTGTTCACGTCCCGCCAGGCGCCGGTCCGATCCTCACGCTTCACGTTCAGCACCGCGCCGCCCGGGAAGACGTATCCGCCCACGCCCGCCAGGTGAGCCCAGCGCGCCGGCAGCGTCGCGGACGATCCGGCATCGCGCACAGCCACGCTGCCGTCCACTACCAGGTCGCCGTCGTGGAGGTTGCGGTTCTCGACGACCGTCTCCACCCGGCTGCCGCTCGCGTTCCGGATATCCGCGCCCAGGGCAACGATCAGGTCACCGAAGCAGAACCAGGACTTCAGTGCGCTGAGACCCGTACCGCCCGGCCCGAGCAGGTGCTGGCCGATGGAGGCATCGGCACCTAGTACGGCGCCGCCGACCCACGCGGCAGCCGGCAGACCCGCGCCCCACTCCCCCTCGACCTTGTCCGGAAGCGGTGTCTTGTCGACCGTCGTACCAGGCAGGCGAGCGCGGTCGACGGTCGGCCAGAAGTTGTCGTCGAAGTGCCCGTTGTCGGCGTTGTACAGGTAGGTCATCCCGTTGCCGGTGAAGTACCCGCGGTTGTTCTCGCCATTGCCGCACTCGTACCAGGTGATGCGTTCGCTCGCCATGCTGATCGCCAACGCCCACCCGTTCCGGCGGTGCACCGCACGATCCATACCGGCGAAGAACGTGTGCCCGACCGGCTCGGCGGCCGGCGTGACACCGGACAGGTCCTTGAGCAGCGCCAGCCGGGGCAGACTCGCGCCGCTGCGGATGTTCCCGTACGAGTCGCGGGCGATCCAGCCGGCGCACAACGCACGCCATCGTGCCGCGGTGGCCGCGTCGACGCCCTTGGCCAGGGTCAGCATCGACTCGATGATGATGTATGCGTCGTCGTGGCTGCGCTCCTGAGTCCGCGAGACGGCGCGCCCGCGGACCGAGTCCATCATCTGGCAGTCGTAGATCACCGGAGCGAACGACTCGTCGACCGTCGCGTACAGCACGTCGCGGGTCGAGTCGATGTCAGCGCTGCTTCCCGCCAGCAGGGCGAACAGCAGACTGAGGCCGCGCAGCAGCACACCGCCGTACGTGCCGGTGTAGGCGATCGTGCCGTGCTGAATGAACGAGCCGTCCCGGTAGAAGCCGTCGCCGGACGTGACGTACTGCCAGGTCACCGAGAGGCCGTCGCGCGCGTGCGTCAGCCTGGTCTGATCCGGCAGCGCAATCGCCCGGACGATCACCGCCTGGCACTGGTCCACGCGATTGGCGCCGGTGGACACGACCTGGTTGGTCTGCCCGGGCCGGGACGACCAGGGGTCCGGGACGAAGTGGTCGATGGCCGCGGCGTAGCGGGTCAGCTGGTCAGCGGTGAGCGATCCGTTCAGCAGGACCATGCTGTTGGCGAGTGACTTGGAAGCCCCGATCTCCCAGTCCCACCAGTTGCCGAACTCCGCCATCCCGTCGTTGTAGAAGATCCGGTTCGCGTCGTCGAGACCGTCGACGATGTCGGTCAGCAACGCGCCGTCGCCGTACCACGTCGATCCCGGCGTCACGTAGGCCGTGGCCATCTGTTCCAGCTGCCGGTACGTCGTGGTCAGGTTCGGGCTCGTCCCGAACGGAACGTTGGTGAACACGCTCGACCGCGTCCCCACCGGACTCGCCAGCTTCGCGCGGTTGGCGGAGACCGCACTGTCCATCGACGCCAGGCGCTTGGTGAAGTCGGGGTCGTTCGAGTCGATACTGCGGCGGCCGGTGATCAGGTCGATCCACCGCTCGCGGAGGACCGCGAAGTCGGGCTGATCGGCGGCAGCTGCCGGCAGCGCCTGGCCGATGGCGGCCACGACACCCAGGAGGCCGAGCCCCGCGAGGGCGGATCGGCGGGAGAACGTGATGGTGCTGGTCATGGCACTCCTTTGTTTACGCGATGTGCTGAAGTTCCCCCGCGGTGATGCGGCCGGCCAACGGCTCGGCCCGGACGAAACGTTCGACCTCGGCGACGGCGTACTCCCCCAGCAGCCTGATCTCGCTGCCCATTGCCCCGGCCACGTGCGGCGTGACCTGGACGTTCGGCAGGCTGAGCAGCGGGTGCCCGGCCGGCAGCGGCTCGGGGTCCGTGACGTCGAGTACGGCGTCGACGCGGCCGCGAGCGCACTCGCGGATCAGCGCCTCGGTGTCGATCAGCGCGCCGCGCGCCGTGTTGATGACGACGGCCCCGTCGCGCAACAGCGACAACCGGCCCTCGTCGAGGAGGTGATGGGTTTCCGGCAGTGCCGGCGCGTGCAACGACACGATGTCGCTGCGTCGCAGTAAGCTCTCGAGGTCCACCAGCTCGGCGCCGAGCTGCGCCGCGTCCTCCGGTTGCAGGAACGGGTCGCTGACCAGGACGTGGTACCCCGACCCGGCCAGCAGACCGATGACGAGCCGACCGATCCGCGACGCCCCGACGATGCCGATCGTCCGGCCGACCTGGCCCATCCCCGGATCGAGTGTGTGATCCTCATGCCCGCTGACCCGGTAGCGAGCCGCGAGGTGGAACGCCTTCTTGGCGGCCAGCCGGATCGCGGCGACCGTGAACTCCGCCACCGGTACGGCGTTCGCACCCGCCGCGGACGACACGGCGATGCCACGCTCCCAGACGTCGAGGGCGACATGCCCCTTCACGCTTCCGGCGGCATGGATCACCGCGCGCAAACGAGGGGCGTCCGCGAGGACGGCCGCGTCGAGCCGCGGGCATCCCCATCCGGTGAGGAGGATGTCGGTCCGGGCGAGTTCCTTCCGTACTCCGGGGTCGCCGAAGTCCCGTATCACCACATCGAGGACGTCCACGGATCGGCGCAGACGCTCCAGGAGATCGGGTGGCAGGGCAAGCGCTTGGACCTCGGGGGTCATCGAGATCAGCGCGGTCTGGCGTACAGGCACTGGAAAGCCTTTCTGGCAGGCGACGGCTACTTGTCCGAGCCGAGCGTCATACCTTCGATGATTCGGCGGCCGAGCCACAGGTAGAGCCCGACCAACGGCAGGACGACGATCGCGATGCCGGCGAACATGCCACCCCAGTCGGCGCCGTTGTACTGCATCTGCTGCAGGAAGCCGAGCATGGCCAGCGGCAACGTCTGCAGCTGCTGGTCATGGATGAAGACGAGCGCGAAGAACGTCTCACCCCAGTGCGCGATCACGTTCAGCAGGAGCAGCGTGACGATGCCGCTACGACAGACCGGCAACATGATCCGTACGAACGTGTACAGCGGACTGGCGCCGTCGAGTGCGGCCGCCTCCTCGAGCTCGAACGGCAGCGACCGGAAGAAGCCGGTGAGGAAGAAGACCGCGAACGGCATCGACGTGGCCGTGTACAGCAGCCAGAGTCCCCAGAGGCTGTTGACGAGGCCGAGGTGACTCATCACGGCGTACAGCGGGAGGAAGACCGCCTGCGCCGGGATGCCGAGGCCGATCGCGAACACGGACGTGGTCGCGCCCGCGCTCCGGGCGCCGAGCCGGCTGAGGGCGTACCCGGCCGGTGCCGCCAGCACGATCGTCGCGGCCGCGGTGCCGGCGACGAGCAACACGGAGTTGAGTGCCGCGGGTCCGAAGTTGCCGCTCGACCAGGCGCGCTGGAAGTTCTCCCAGTGCAGCGTCTTCGGCAACGACCACGGGGCGTCGAGCATCTCCCGTGTCGACTTCACCGAGTTGAGCAGGATCCAGACCAGGACGGCGAGGTCGAAGATCACCAGCGACCAGGCAAGGGGTGCGCCGACGAAGCGCTGGATCGCGCCCGCCCGGGTCGGCCGCCCGGGCCGGCGCAGGACAGTCAATGAGCTCATGGGGTCGGTCCGTTCAGAACTGGATGGCGTCGCGACGCATCACGCGCCGGATCAGGACGACGAGCACGGCCACCAGGCCGAGCGTGAAGATCGCATCGGCGGCCGCGAGCCCATAGCTCGGTACGCCGTCCGACGCGAACGCGGTCGCGTATGCATACAGCGACACCGTCCACGTCCGCGTACTGGGCAGACCGCTCGCCGAACCAGCCATCGCGAGGATGAACTCGAAGGTCTTGATCGAGTTGATCGTCCACAGCACCGAACACACGCCGATCACGTCCCACGACAACGGCAGCGTCACGTGCCGGAACCGCTGCCACGAGTTCGCGCCCGCCAGCAGACAGTCCTCGTACAGGTACGGCGGAATGCGGTCGACCGCCGCCATGATGACCGTCGTGTAGAACCCGGTGCTGACCCACACCAGCCCGAGCAGAATCATCGAGTACTGATGATCCTGCGAGAGCCACGCCGGTGGATGCTGGATCCCGATGGACCGAAGCAGCCTGTTCACCAGGCCGTCCGCCTGGAACAAGAAGCCCCACAGGATCGACAAGACCAACGCCGGAACGATGTTCGGGAAGAAGATCACCGAGCGCACCGTCGACCGCCCGGCGAGGTCACGCAGCAGCATGGTCAGACCGAAGCTGATCGCGAACGTCGCGACGCCACCGGCGATCAGCAGCAGGAGCGTGTTCTTGAACGCCTGCTGGAACACCGGATCGTCGAACATGTATCGGTAGTTCTTCAGCCCCGACCATTCCATCGGACCGTAGCCGGGCCATTGGTGGAAGCTGATCCAGGCCGTGGCGCCGACCGGGACCAGCAGGAAGATCGCGTAGAGGACGAGCGCCGGCGCGACGAACGGCACGTACAGTCGCCGGCGCTGCCGCTGCAACGCGCTCCCGGTGCGGCGCGGGACGGCGCGGGTCGCCACCGCCGTACCCGCGCCGGCGATCGCCGTCACTGGCCGCGCTTCCAGAAGTCGGCGCTCTGCGACTTCAGCTGACCGATGAAGTCGGTCGCCGAGAGCTTCCCGGTCACCAGCTGGTCGTCGAGCGGGAGGAACACCTTGGTCCACCAGTCGGAGAAGTCGGCGGTCACACCGTCACCGTTCATGTAGGTCCCGTTCTTCTTCACCAGGGCGGCGATATCCGCCGCGGCCGGCGCGACCTTGACGTCCTGCCGCGCCATCAGGGACGCCGTACCGTCCTCGTAGGACTCGACCTGCTTCTTGCCGTACAGGAATGCGATCAGCTTCTCGGAGGCAGACTTGTGCTTGGCCTTCGAGGGAACGACCCAGCCCGACGGCTGGCAGGCGACCGGGGTGGCCGACGCGCCGTCAGTCGGAAAGTTGAAGGTCCGGTACTGGAAGCCGTCGGCTGCGTACGTCTTCGCCTCACTCGGCAGCCACGATCCCATCAGCAGGAAGTCGGCCTTGTTCGTCGCCCACTTCTGCTGCATCGCGGGGAACTTGCTCGCGTTGTACCCGTCGGCGAAGTACCCGCCCTTGGCCAGGTGCTCGACCTGCGCGGCGGCCGCGGCGTACTCCGGCTTGTCCCAGGTCGCGCCCGTCTTGTCCGCTGCCGCCTGGTGGAACGATCCCACGCCGAGCTTCGCGACGACGAGGCTGATGTACCAGGACGCGTTGTACCCCGGGATGTCAGCGTCGAGTGCCAGCGGAGCAGCACCGCTCGCCTTCTGCTTGTCGAGGACCTGCTGGAACGCCTGCCAGGTGGCCGGTGGTTTGCCGGCGAGCTCCGGGAACCGGGCGCCGTTGAACCAGAGGCTGTTGCAGGTGATCACGTACGGCAGCATCGGGTGCTTGCCGTCGACCTCCGCCAGCTTCTGGAGGTCCTGCGGGATCACCTTCCCGATGGTCGTGTTCTCGCCGGGAACCGACGTACCGAGGAGGTTCGTCAGGTCCTCCGCGCCGCCGGCCGGGATCTTGGACTTGACGTTGTTGTACGGGTTGTCGATGAGGTCCGCGGCCGGACTCGTCATCAGCGTCGGCTGCAGCTTGGTCAGGACGTCGCGGCCCTGCCACTGCACGTTGACCTTGATGCCGGTCTGCTGCGTGAACTCGGCGATCGACTTCGCCAGCGCGGTCTGCTGCGGCTCGCCGTCCTTCCACATCGACCAGTAGGTCAGTTCCTTGTCCGCACCCGAGTCGCTTCCCGAACTCGAGCCGCAGCCCGCGAGAGCGCTCGCTGCGAGGGCCGCCGCCGTGCAGGTGACGGTCAGCCGGCGGGCAATGGGTGTGTTCATGACACGTGGTCCTCTCCGGTCGGGCATCGACTTGGAGTGACGGTGCGGCCACCGAAGAAGAGGAATCAAGACTCATTCCCAGACCGGTACGCCGTATGCGGCGAAGGCATCGGATCGGGCGTCCGGATTCCTCCTTCAATCCGCTGCTAATCCCATGTGATGATCGGTGCACCGACCGGACCCGAGGAGCGCGCCGTGCAGCGAGACCCAGTGCCCCAGACCTCGCGGGAGCTGAAGTTCCGCCGGCTCGCCCGGGAGCTGCGGCACCGGATCCTCGACAACACCTACCCGCCGGACACCAAGCTCCCGACCGAGGACGCGCTGGCCGCCGAGACCGGGATGTCGCTGACCACGATCCGGCACGCGTACCAGGAACTCGCCGCCGACGGTCTCGTCGTACGACGCCAGGGCGCCGGCACGTTCGTCGCGCCGACGAATCACCGGGTGCAACCACGGCAGCGCGTGATCGGCGTACTGGTTCCGGACACCGCGCTGTACTACCCCCGGGTACTGCAGGGCATCGAGAAGGCGCTCTTCCAGGCCAACGCGCGGCTGGTGCTCGCCTGCTCGCACTACGACCCGGAGGCCGAGGACACGGCGATCAGCGGGCTGCTGGAGGCGGGCGTAGATGGTCTGCTCCTGGTCCCGTCGCTGCATGCGCTGTCCGACCCGCGAGCGCGGGTGTCGCAGCTGCTCGACCTACCGGTCCCTGTCGTGTTCGTGGAGCGCCGACTGGCCGCGCTCGGCCCAGGCGACTCGATGGAGCACGTCTGCACGGACCACGAGGGCGGCGCGTACGACGCCATCCGGCACCTGTACGACCTCGGCCACCGCGAGATCGGCCTCGCGATCAGAGCCGACGCGCCGACCGCACCACCGATCCTGGCCGGCTTCGAGCGGGCGATCGCGGACTTCGGCCTCACCCAGCACAGCCCGCAGCTGATCTCCGTGGCCGAGTGGAACTCGCGGCGTGCCGACGACGCCATCAAGGTGATCACCGCCGAAGGCATCACCGCGGCGCTCTGCTTCGGCGACCGCGAGGCGTCCCTGGTGCTCGGCGCGGCCCGGCGGGCCGGACTGGCGGTCCCCGACGATCTCGCCATCATTGCCTACGACAACGAGTTCGTCGACGTCGCCGAAGTACCGATGACCGCTGTCTCTCCCCCGCGTTACCAGCTCGGGCAGCTCGCCGTCCAGGTCCTCCTCCAGCGCCTCGAGCTCGGCGACGCGCTCCCGATCCACCAGATCCACCTCCGGCCACGCCTCGTCATCCGCGCCTCCTGCGGCGCCAAACCACCCTCCGACGACCTCACCCCGACGGAGTAATCGAGGGGTAACCCAAGTCGGCCTTGACGTCCGGCCGGGACGGACGGACCGTGAAAACGGAGGTTCTTTGGAGAGGGGGACAGAGATGTCCAACAGTGATCTGCATCGCGAAGCGCACCGCCGGATGAGCGAGGAAGGCGCCGAGTCCGCAGCGACCCTGTTCGCCGACGACGTCGTGTACGT
This sequence comes from Kribbella sp. NPDC043289, assembly GCF_056436705.1. Lineage (NCBI taxonomy): Bacteria > Bacillati > Actinomycetota > Actinomycetes > Propionibacteriales > Kribbellaceae > Kribbella > Kribbella sp. NPDC043289. Next base: position 957,079 of record NZ_JBWKCB010000001.1, on the reverse strand, counting down.
CGACATGGCCCGCGGACTGTCGCTGAAGGGGAAGGGTGAGGCCATCGGCTGGCTCGCCGAGTGGAAGACAGCGTTCTCCGACGCGAAAGTGGCCGACGCCACGTATCTGGAGGCCGGCGACTGGACGATCGCGCGGTTCCAGGGACGCGGCGTGAACGACGGCCCGATGGGCGCGCTGCCGCCGACCGGCAAGCGACTGGACACACCGTTCTGCGAACTGCTGCGCTGGAGTGACGGGAACGCGCAGGAAGGCGCGATGTACTACGACACGACAACGATCATGATCCAGCTCGGCCACATGGAGCCACCGCCCGCCTGAGCGTGCGCGGTTTCTTGTTGCCGACAGCCCCTAGCTCGGCCGGTGCTACCAAGCAGCCCGTAGGATGTTCGTGTGTCCGGACGACCGCGGAAAGATCGACCGGGTGCTAGGGCTGCTCCGGAACCGGCCGGGCGGTTCGGTGAGCTGCTGCGGCGGCATCGCCGACGCTCCGGACTGACCCAACGCGATCTCGCAGAACGGGCCGGGCTCAGCGCGGGTGCGATTCGTGACCTGGAGCAGGGCCGGACCAAGAGCCCGAAGCCGGACTCGATCGAGGCCATCGCGGCCGCGCTCGAGTTGACGGGACACGTCGCCGACGAACTGCTGGCCTTGGCCGGCGCGCAGGAAGCGGTCAGTCATTCGGCCACGGCTGATTCGGCCGCGGCTGGACGGCTGCACGTCGCTGTCCTCGGTCCGCTCGAGGTCCGCCGGGGCGAGATCTCGGTGCCTTTCAAGTCCAGTCCACAACGTGCGCTCCTGGGCCGGCTCGCGCTGAGCGCACGGACGACGGTCAGTCAGGACGAACTCGTCGATCTGCTCTGGCCGCGCAGCGTCCCCGGAAATGCGGTGAGTCTGCTGCACACGCGCGTCGCGAGACTGCGTCGTCTGCTGGAGACCGGAGATTCGGCCGGACCGGCGGTCGTCGGCGTCGGCGCCGGCTACAAACTGGAGATCGAGGACGGTGATCTCGATCTCCTCACGTTCCGCGACCTCACGACGCAGGCATCGCAGGCATCGCACGCACAGCCGGAGGCGGCGTTGGCGCAGTTCGCGGACGCGGTCGCGTTGTGGCGCGGCGACACCGATGTGGACTCGGTCGCCGCGAACCCGCTGTACGTCGCGATCTCCAACGAGTACACGGCCGCCGTACGGGCGTTCGCGACCCTGGCGCGTGACCTGCGCGAACCGGAGCGGGCGCTGGAGCGATTGCGCAGCCTGACCGCTCGGCACGCCTTGGACGAGCCGTTGCATGTGGAGCTGATCCAGTCCCTGGCCGCGAGCGGACGGCAGGCCGACGCGTTGGCGGCGTACGACGGGATCCGGTCCGCGCTCGCCGAGCAGCTCGGCATCGATCCGGGCGAGCGGCTCCGCGCGGTCCACCTCGACGTACTCCGGCAGCAGAGCGGGCCCGCGGACCAGCCCGTGCAGCAGGCTCCGTCGGCGCCGCCCGACTTCGTCGGCCGAACGGACGAGCTCGCAAGCATCTGTACGGCGCTCCGCCGGCCCGGCGCGCTCTCGTCCCGAGTCGTCCTCATCAACGGCATCGCGGGCGTCGGCAAGACCGCGCTGGCGTTGACCGCCGTCCATGGTCTGCGGTCGGAGTACCCCGACGGACAGCTGTACGCCGACCTGCGCGGCAGCGACGCGACGACTCCCGCACCGATCCAGGTGCTCGGGCGGTTCCTGCGCGCTCTCGGCGTACCCGGTCGGCGCATCGGCACCGACGAGGCCGAAGCGGCCGCGTTGTTCCGCAGCGAGCTCGCCAACCGGCGACTGCTGGTGCTGCTCGACAACGCCCAGGACGCGGCGCAGGTCCGGCCGCTCCTGCCCGGGGCTGGGCGCAGCGACGTGATCGTGACGAGCCGGCGACGACTGCCGGAGCTCACCACAGCCGGCGTCGTCAATCTCGAGCCGCTCCCCCGGCGGGACGCTGTCCAGCTGATCAGCTCAACCGCGTCACGGCTCGACGCCGATCCTGAGGGTGTCGGTGCGCTGGCCGAGGCGTGCGCTCGGCTTCCGCTGGCGCTGCGCATCGCCGGATCGCGGCTCGCAACACGGCAGGAGTGGACGGCGGCCGACCTCGCCAAGCGGCTGGACGACGGTAGCCGACTGCTCACCGAGCTCAGCGCCGGCGAATCGAGTGTGCTCAACAGCTTCCAGCTCAGCTATGCCGACCTGAGCTCCGAGGCCCAGCGCGCGTTCCGGCTCTGCAGCCTGCACCCTGGAGACGACTTCAGCCCGGAGACCACTGGAATCCTGCTCGGGATCCCTGCGGCCGCGGCGGATCGGCTTCTGGAAGCCCTCCTCGAGGCCAACATGCTCATGCAGCAGGCCAAGGATCGCTACCGCTTCCACGATCTGCTCGCGCTCTACGCCCGCCGTTTGCTCGCCGAGGACCCCGAACGCGAGCCGGCGCGAACCCGCCTGCAGACGTGGTACGGCGAGGCGGTCACCGCCGCGATCGACTGGGCGTACCCGCAACTCGTGCGCCTCGGCACCCACCCTCGACCCGCTGCTTTCTTCAGCTCGGAAGCGACAGCCCTCGACTGGCTCGACGATGAGCTGTCTGCGTTGCTGGCCGTCGTACAGGAGGCGTCGCAGCACGGCGATCCCGCGCTGGCCTGGCGAGTCGCGGACCAGCTGCGCGGGTACTTCCTGATCCGCCGGAACGCCGACGGATGGTTGCCTGCGGCACAGGCCGGGATGACCGCTGCGCTGGCGGCCGGTGACGACATCGCGCAGGTGGCGATGCTCTTCAACCGCGGCCAGGCGTTGTGGGCCGTCGGACGCGACGACGACTCGATGGCCGATTGCCTCGCCGGTCAATCCCTTGCAGTGACCGCCGGCTGGACGACGGCTGCGGCGTACTCGGCGCACCAAGTCGGGTGGCTCCAGTTGGAACGCGGGCGACTCAGCGACGCCGACTTCTGGATGCGCCAAGCGCTGGAACTCACCGAGGACGATCAGGACGGTCACGTGCATGCCGTTGCGCTGAACGGACTGGGGATGACGCGGCTGTACCAGGGCGAGCTGCAGGACGCGGCGGATCTGTTCGCCGCCGCGCTCAAGATCAACGAGAACGGGCGCGAGACGTCGGCCCTCGCGAACCGCGGCAATCTCGCGAGCGCATTGCGCCAACTGGGTGCGGTGGATCATGCGGCCGGCCTGTTGGACGACGTACTGATCGACTATCGGCGCCGCTCACATGTCCGCGGCGAGGTGTCCACGCTGGACGAGTTGTCGCGGTTGCACGGCCAGCGCGGAGACGGCCCGGCCGCGCTACGCACCGCGCTGGAGGCGAACCGCCTCGCCAACGTCGTCCGCGACCGCAAGGCCCAAGCCCAAACAGCCGCAACCGTCGCGCAGTCCCACCTCACCCTCGGCGACCACCAGGCCGCCCTCGACTGGGCCGAGACCTGCCTGGCGATCGCCCGCGACACCTACCCGTACATCGAAACCGAGGCCCTCCTCAGCCTGGCCGCCGCCCACAACCACACTGGCAACGAGCCCGCCGCAACAAAAGCCGCGGCCGAAGCCGCGACCATCGCCGCTACCTGCGGCTTCCACCGCCTGAGAGCCCAAGCCCAAAGCCGGCCCAGCTAGCTACCGATGCCCGGAGCTCACCGGCTCGACCCGGACCCGTTCAAACTCGGCTGATCGAGCCGGGAGCCAGGTGCTTGCACCCGACACCGCGCCGGGCGGAAGATCGGGCGTCCAGACCCGAGAGACACCGCCCAGCATCCGGTAAGGAGTGCCGTGAGAATCCCGTCCCTCGCGCTCGTCGCCGCAGCCCTGGTCGTCCCACTGTCCGTGGGGCCGGCCGCGGCCGATCCGCCCGCCGATCAACCCGCCCAGCCCGACTCCGGGAGCAGTGTCAACCTGGCCTTGCTGCCAGGCGCCGTCGCCTCCGCCAAGTCCCAACGCGTGACCCCACCCGCTTCGACGTACGCGCCCGCCAACGCGACCGACGTGTTCGTACACAACGGATGGACCTCGAACTACGCGGCCGTCGGCAACGGCTACGACCCGACCCAGGACTGGTTCCAGGTCAAGCTGGCCGCCCCCGCCCCGGTGTACGAGGTGTTCAGCCGCTGGACCTCCCCGGCCAAACCGTCCGAGTACGACCTGCAGGTCTCGACCGACGTCGACTGCCAGACCTGGACGACGGTCACGCACGTGGTGAATCCGAGCGACGAGGATTCCCAGGTGATCGACCGCAAGGACCCGATCACCTGTGTCCGGATGCAGGCGTTGGCCACGACATCCACCGTCGGCTACACGCTCAACGAATTCGAGCTGTGGTCCGGCCCCAAGCCGCCGCCGACCGTTGGACAGATCATCCCGGTGCCGGTGCACCAGACCCCTGGCACCGGCCGGCCGTGGGCGCTCACCAACACGTCCCGGATCGTCGTGTCCAGCAACGCTCTCACTCCGACGGCCGAGGTCCTCGCCGGCTATCTGCGACCGGCCACCGGGTTCGTCGTCCCCGTAGTGACAGGTTCCGCAACGGCTGCTGACATCGCGCTCAGCACCGGACCGGTGCCCGCCATCCCGGCTGACAAGCAGGACGAGGGCTACTCGCTCACGGTGTCGAGCGCGGGCGCGAAGATCGTCGCCCCGCAGGCGCACGGCCTGTTCAACGGCTTCGCGAGCCTGCGCCAGCTGCTGCCCGCAGCAATCAACTCCGCCACTGCGGGAACCGGGCCGTGGACGGTTCAGCCGATCACCGTGCTGGACTACCCGCGCTACGCCCATCGCGGTCTGCAGCTCGACCCGGGCCGCAACTTCCTGAGCGTGGCCGAGATCCGGTCGATGATCGACCAGCTCGCTGCTCTGAAGGGCGACCGGCTGCACCTGCATCTGAGTGACTCCCAGTCCTGGCGCCTGGAGATCAAGGGCTACCCAGCGCTGGATGGCACCGGGTGCAACGGGACCGGCTGTCTCGCGGGCTTCTACACCCAGGAGGACTTCAAGGGTCTGGTGAAGTACGCCGCCGACCGGTTCATCGAGATCGTCCCCGAACTGGAGGGCCCGGCGCACGCCACGGCCGCGATCAGGTCGCTGGGCGGCGTCGCGGTGATGGGCTGCCAGGGCCAGACCCAGACCGACCGGTTCTGTACGAACCCGAACGACCCGGCCAGTGCGCGGGCCCTCGCCTTCTGGCGGGACGCGATCGCACAGCTCGCCGCGATCTCACCCGGACCGATCATCCACATCGGCGGCGACGAGGCGATCGGCATGCCACACGAGGACTACAAGTGGTGGATCGGGCAGATGGAGACCATCGTCGACGGCGCCGGCAAGCGGCTGATGGGCTGGAACCCGGCACTCGAGGGCTACGCACCGGGCTCCACCTCGATCAACCACTACTGGTCCGACTACACCGGCGGCGGCCCGCCGCTGATCAAGCCCGAGTGGTTCAACCAGCACCGCAGCGTCATCACCACGCCGGAGTGGAACGCGTACCTCGACTTCGGGTACGACGGCTCTCCCGGCCGCACGCCGCGCACCGAACTCGACAAGGCCTACGGGTGGGACCCCGAGTGGGTCTACGAGAAGTACCGCTCCGTCTGGGCGCAACCGGCGTACGGCGGGCCGAAGGCGGAGGACATCATCGGCATCGAGGCGCCCATCTGGGGCGAGCAGATGCGTGGACTCGCGAACAACGAGTTCATGGTCTTCCCCCGGCTGGCCGGGATCCTGGAGAAGGCCTGGTCGCCCAAGACCCTCACCCAGGACTACGACGCGTACCGGCAGCGGCTCGCCGTCGCCGGTCCGCGGTGGGCATACGCGAACGTCAATTACGGCTCGATCGCCCAGGTCGACTGGAGTCCGGAGGCGATGGGCACGGTCACCCACTTCGGCGTGGACCGGACGCTGACCGACGTACCGCTGGGCCGCCTGGCGGCCGGCTCGATTCCTCCGGGTGAGGTCATCGCCACGATCGACTGGGGCGACGGGTCCGCACCTCAGGCTGCCCCGATCAGCGCACGCGACTACCTGGCGAGTCAGCGCCAGGGCCGAAGCCTGATGACCGTCAGCGGAAGCCACACCTACCCCGTCGACGGGGCGTATCACGGGACAGTCACCTACACCCGGCAGGCACAGACCTGGGTCGTGCCGTTCCTCGCGACCGGCGTCCCGGCCTGTACGACGATGCTCACCGGGACGCACCAGGGGACGTTGACCGTGTCCTCGGGAGTCGCCTGCCTCGAGGGCGCGACCGTGTCAGGTCCGGTCAGTGTGGCGACCGGCGCCGGTCTCTCTGCATCCGGATCCACCATCCGCGGACCGGTCACGGCGTCCGGAAACCTACTGCTGTGCGGTACGTCGATATCCGGGCCGGTCACCGTGACCGGCGCGACCCGGGTGTGGCTCGGCAACCGGAACGGCGATTGCGACGGCAGCGCAGTGGCGGGCCCAGTCGCCGTACAGAACAACACCGGCTCGACAATCGTCTCCGGCAACCAGATCAAGGGGCCGTTGTCCTGCGCGGGCAACTCCCCCACCCCGACCAACGCAGGCCGGCCGAACGCCGTATCCGGCCCGAAGACAGGTCAATGCAGCGGACTCTGACAGCAAGCGGCCCTGCGCACCTCGCTAAGAGGTGCGCAGGGCCAGTCCTACGCCGGGACAGAGCGGAGGATGAGGTGCAGGGAGCTGTGCAGAGCGAGCCCGCCGAGGGCGGCTAGGGCACGGAAGTTGAGGGTGACGTCGACAACAGTTGGTACGTCGAAACGCACCCTCACCTGTCCCTCCTGGCGGGGTTCGCCCGTCAGATCGTGGATTGGGAGGTCCAACTCGACGCCGGGCACCGGGTCGCCTTCGATGACGAGTACGCCGGTGACGTAGCCGGTGTTGACGATCGGGAACTCGATGGTGTGCCAGTCGCCGGCGGTCAGGCTCGCGACCCGGTTGGGGGTGCGGGCGACGTTGACCCGCGCCTCCGGGTTGATCGTGACCGAGAGCGGGGCCGTGGTCTGCACCGGCGCGCAACAGCCGGCCGGCTCGCCGTGCGGGAGCTGATTCGAGGCGTGATCCATCAGTCGACCTCGCATTCGTCGCGGCGTCCCAGGTAGGTGGCTTGCGCGGCGTCGTACGCCTCGCGCGCTGCTGGTCGTTCGGTCTCGCGGATGAAGCCGGACTTCGCCTCCCACAGCGCGTCGACCGAGTCGTGCAACCATTGCGCACTGCGCCGGGACGCACGGATCGGACGGCCGCCGATCTCGACGAAGATCGGCTGGGTGTGGACGCTGCGCAGGATCCGCAGCGCGACCCATGACGAACGCTCCAGGTCCACATCGAACTCGACAGCCTGCTCGTTGCCGTCCGCAAGCAGTTCCTGGGACCCCACCGGAACACCGTTGACCAGTACCTCGACAAGCACGTTCCGGGACTGCCCGATCCGTGACCGCTCGAGATGCCAGCCGACCGGCGCGGAGTACACCGGCTTCCCCACGCCGCGTGCCGCCGGCGGATCCTCGGGCAACCAGGCCGCGACCGTCGCGCTGACCTTGACCGGCCCCGCCTCGTCGACGGCAACCTCACGCTCCACGGCCCCGTCGACCGCGAAGTCGTACACGTGACTGCGCCCGTCCCCGAAGTACGACGCCCCGTCCTTCAGCCCGCCGAGCCACGACTCCAGCGCCTGCGGACCCTGCGGCGGCTCAGGCAACCGGACGTACGTGCGCCCGACCCCCGGACCGTCGTCGTAGATGCAGGGATAGTCGGTCTCGCCGAGCATCAGCGTGCGGTAACCCACGTTCAGCAGGTGGTACCAGATGTTCAGCTCGGCGGCCGGATCGAACTCGGCACCGCACTGGAAGTCAGCCGAGCCGAGCGGCACGTCGACGATGATCTCGTTGGACCCGATCGACTGGAACTTCGGTACGACGTAGTTCGGCAACTCGTCGGTGTCGACGGCGAGGCCGAGACCACAGTGCGCGTACCCGACCAGTGCGTTCTGCGCGTGTCCCCAGCGCATCACCGGCAGGTTCCACGACGGCCAGTCCTCGATCAGCTGCGTGCCGGGATAGTCCTGGTCGGTCAGCCCGAGCAGGATGACGTGACCGGAATGGCTGGACGGGAAGCCCGACACCTCGAGGTCGTACCGGAGCAGGCTCTGGCCGTCCCGATCGGTGTCCTGCGGATCCCAGGTCATCCCCTGTGCCTGCTGCATCGCGGGGTACTCGAGCTCGGCGCGCGGGCTGATCGAGGCGCCGCTGAAGAACTGTTTCTGGTGGTAGTAGCACGGTCCCCAGGTGAGAACGCTGCCCATCCAGAGGCCTTCGCCCCGGACGTGCCGGATCATCGTCTCCGGCGTGACCCCCTCGGACGGGACGTTGTAGTGCGAGCAGCCGCCGGCGTGGATGTGCGGGTCGCCCGAGTAGTAACCGCGGGCGGCCGGATCGGCCCAGCGATCGAGGTCGATCGCGACCGCCTCGGTCTCGGCCGTCAGATCGACCTCGAGGCGAACCTCGCGGTACTCCGGTCCGCGCCGCGCGGAGATCTCGTACTGGCCGGCCGGAAGCGTGATCGCCTCGCCGGTCGCCCGGTAGACGTGATCGTGGAAGAACATGTCCGGCGCCAGCCGCATCGCCTTCGACGGGTACGCGCGCCGCTGCGAATCCCGGATCGTCAGCGCCGCGACGCTACTGCTGCCGTCCGGTTCGCGAACATCGAGTCGTACGTCGTGCGCGGGCAAGCAGTCGAAGTCGAACCGCGCGCCGTACTGACGGGTCTCGAACCCCATCCGCTGGAAGGCCTTCCGCACCGGCGGCCGGGTGATGCTGTCGAACTCCTCCTCCACCGCCAGTACCAAGGTCAACTCGCCACTCTTGTTGCCGCCGTCGCGGCTGTACAAGCTGATGACCTTGTACTCCGCGTCCAGACCGGACACGTCCCTCGGTCCGGCGAGTTTCACCTGCAGCCAGCTGTTCGCGATCCGCGGTACGACGGTCAGCGTGTCAGGCATCGCGATCCGCGCCGAGTGGCTGTGGAAGTCGACGTTTCCGAGCACGTGGTTCGACGGCGCGACGAGATCGCCCAGGAGCTGATGTGGGTTCTCGATGCGGACCAGGAAGCTGCGCCAGCCGTGCTGGACGAGGCGCGGTGCCGCGGCGCCCGGCGTACTCGTGGTCAGGCCCTGTTCGTCGATCTGAGCCTCGACGATGACATACGGGCGCAGGAGTTCTTCGATCTTGGCGGATTTGACGGAGTCGCTCTGGGTGTCGTCGGCCAGCTTGGTCAGCTGACTGATCACGTCGTCGGGTAGCGGTTCACCGATGTCACGGAGTTTGTCGACGGCTCGGGTCGCGGATGCCAGTAATGGCTGGAACACGGGGCCTCCTCGTCATGCACCAGCTTGCGAGCCTAGTTGCTCGAGCCCCGCCTGGCTCGGGGTTTTCGGCTAGCGGGGCTCGACCCGGAGTGTCGTGGCCCGGGCCGCGGCGTTGGTGATCGCGCGCGAGGGCGACCCCTTGCCGTACTTGTCGAAGTAGGCCGTATCGATCTGATCGTCGACGCTGGAATCGGGGATGTACGTGACGTCGCGCGTGGTGCCGTTCCAGGAGATGGCGCCCTCATGGTGGTAGAGGACGCCCTTGTACCAGCTGCCCTCGGCTCCGCGGACCGACCGGACGTACAGGTTCCCGTCGACGACGACGTGCCACACGATCGTGAGCGTTCGCAGCGACGCGTCCTTGCGGCGGCCGGCAACGCGGATCTCGCCGATCCGGTCGAGGGACTGCAGCTCTTCCGCGGTCCAACCGCTCATGCTTTCTGCTCCCGTAGGTCGGTGCTGCTGGAGTCGTTCTTGAGGGCCATGTCTTCACGCTACGTCGTGTCTGTGCGGATACCAGACCCTGCCAGTACCCCTCTCGACAGGCACGGCCCGGCGGAGCCGGTGAGACGGTACGCGCGCCCGCTCCGTGCCTTGGAAGAGGCACGGAGCGGGGCAGCGTTGATCTACGGGTTGTTGGCGACGCCCGCGTCGACCTTGATCCGGGCGCCGGTGATGGCGGTGTAGCTGATGCCGGCGATGGCCGCGCCGGCGATCGGGGCGATCAGGAACAGCCAGACCTGGCCGAGCGCGTCGCTACCGGCGAACCAGGCGACCCCCAGCGACCGCGCCGGGTTGACCGACGTGTTGGTGACCGGGATGCCGACCAGGTGGATCAGCGTGAGCCCGAGTCCGATGGCGATCGGGGCGAAACCCTTGGGTGCCCGGTCGTCGGTGGCGCCGAGGATCACGTACAGGAAGAACGCGGTCAGCACGATCTCGACGATCGCGCAGGCGAGCAGCGAGTAGCCGCCCGGCGAGCGGTCGCCGTACCCGTTGCTGGCGAAACCGCTGGCGGTGGCACTGAAGCCGTCCTTGCCGCTGGCAACGGCCAGCAGGACCGCTCCGGCCGCGGTGCCGGCGACGACCTGGGTGACGATGTACGTCGGGACCCATTTCCACTCGATCCGCTGGGCCACCGCGAGGCCGATGGTGACGGCCGGGTTGAAGTGACCGCCGGAGACGTGGCCGACGGCGTACGCCATGGTGAGCACGGTCAGGCCGAAGGCCAGCGCGACACCGAGGTACCCGATGCCGACCGGGACCTTGTCCGGGGTGAGCACGACACCGGCCAGCACGGCGGCACCACAGCCGCCGAAGACCAGCCAGAACGTCCCTAGGAACTCCGCGCCGATCCGAGCCGCAGGACTTGGTGATTCCACGACTGCCTCCTTCGAGACCCCCCGGTGAATTGATGCATTGCTGTCACAGTAAGGCATCAATCTGTGACAGTCAGTGAAATTCACCAGTGTCGTTGCGCCGGCAGCAACCGATGCGCCAGCCGGAGGACAGGCGACGGCGGTGGCTGCCAGACGTCCCGGTCCTCGACCGGCCAGGCGTACGTCAGGGCTCCGTCGGTGATGCAATCGAGCAGCCCAGGCTCGGCCAACTCGTGGGCGGACCACTCGTAGAGCTGCTGGAGGCGCGGCACGATCACGCCGTAGTCGAGCAGCCGGCCGAAGCCCAGCTCGCGACCGAGATAGGCGCGCGCGTCGTCCCGGAGCGGGTACTCGTCGGGCAGGACCCGGGAGAGTTGGAGGAAGATCCCGGTCATCCCGAGCCTCGGGTCGCCGAGGAGCGGTGCGAGCGGGCGGACCCGGCCGAGTGCGAGCCTGGGGGCGCCCGCCACCACGTCCGCGCCGTCGGGTACTGCGCGAAGGACAACCAGAAGCCGGCCGTCCGGGACGAGGCCGCGCCGGGCAGATCACCGCTGAGCGCGACCGCCTCGCAGCCGTCCCGAAGTACCCGCTCGTTAACCGCGCGCCACCACGGGCTGCCGGGCCTTGCGCTGAAGTGCGGTTGCAGCAGCCGCGATGCAGTTCCCACCGCATCGCGGACGTCGCGGCCCGCCCGTACGGCAGATGTTGCGGCGCTTTCCCGTACGGGCCGTAGTAGCACCGCTGCATCAGCGCGAGCCGCCCGGACGGGTCGTCGCGGACCGCGGCGACCTGCTGGTCGGCCCAGGCGGCAGCTGTCGTCCCAGGACCCACCCCCACAGAGTCGCATCCGGGGAGCCGCGTGTCGTTCTCTCGGGCCATGGGCGCGGGGCGGTCTCCGTTAAAGTGATGGGTACGCCCACGAATCGAAGCGAGGAGAGCCTCGATGGTCGTGAGTACGGAGCCGCCGCGCCGTGAGTGGGTGCCGGTCGAGCAGCGATGGTTCGGACTGGACCGGCGGACGTTCGCGGCCGGGTTCACGGCACTCGCGATCGCGCTGGTGCTGATCTACGGTCTGCAGGGACTGAACGCGGCGATCCCGTGGCACCACGAGATCCGCGCCGGGCAGGTGCTCGACCTCGGTGACGGCGCGACGGCGGTGCCGCCGGTCGGTTGGCAGCTCGAGCACGGCACGCTCGTCGGTGGTGCCGGAGCGGCCGCGACGAGTCTGCAGATCGTGCTCGCCAACGGTGGCGCGACGATCGAGCTGGACGGTACGACGTACGACGGGTCCGCGTCCGCCTTCCTCGATCAGGTGCATCGATCGCAGGGCGATCCACCCGGCGTGATGGGGGCGCGCGGCTCGTTGACCACCGACTCCGGGCTGGTGGGTGTGGCGCAGAGCGGGTCCGGGCCGAACGGCGACGGGGTCGACGTGGCCTTCAAGATGGCGGTCGGCTCGGGCCCGGCCGTCGACAACGCACCGGCGCTGCTGGTCCGGGTTCGCACCGCGACCGGGCAGTTCGAGCAGTACGAGCAGCAGGTCGGCGCGATGCTCCGCAGCATCACCCCGGGAGCGGCGCGATGACCGCCGTACCGCAGGAGACGCAGGAGAAGACGGCCCAGCTCGACGCGATCGAGCAGTCCGGCTGGGGGCAGCCGTTCCGGTTCCTGCAGCCGCACAACGTCGCGTTCTGGGTCTACGTACTCGGCGTCGGCGGTGGAGCGCTGACGATGCTGAAGTATTACGGTCCCGGTGCGCAGTTCTACACGCCGGCGCTGGCCGGTGGCGTCATACTGTTCGGCCTCTATCTGGTGCCGTGGCTGCTGGTGCTGCGTCATCACAACCGCTTCACCGCGCAGCCGGCCGGGCTGCTGGCCGCCGGTTTCGTGTGGGGTGGCGTCGCGGCGACGTTCTGGATCGCGCTGCCGGCCAACGGGGCGCTGCTGTCGATCTGGACCAAGATCGGCGGTACGTCGTTCGCCGCCGACTGGGCCGCCGGTCTCACCGCTCCGATCAACGAGGAGTTCGGCAAAGCGCTCGGCCTGGTCCTGCTGATCGGCCTCGCGCCGCGCCTGGTCCGGAGTGCCTACGACGGCTTCATCATCGGCGCGTTCATCGGGCTCGGGTTCCAGGTCTTCGAGGACGTGCTCTACGTCTACAACGGCGCCACCCAGCTGTACGGCGTCGACCAGCTCGGCTCGTCGCTGCGCGTCTTCGTGATCCGCGGCGCCGCCGGCATCGTCTCGCACGCCCTGTTCAGCGCGATCTTCTGCGCCGGTCTGATGTGGGTCCTCGGCCGGACACGCGGCGAGCGCAACATCCTGCGCGGCGTACTCACGATGCTGATGGCGATGGTGTTCCACTTCGCCTGGGACGACATGACGGGTCTCAGCAACGGCGGCGTCTGGGCCGGGATCCTGCCCTTCCTGATCACGATCGTCGAGCTGACAGCACTCTTCTACGTACTGCGTCACGCCGCCGGCCACGAGCGCACCTGGATCCGTGAACTCCTCACGCCCGAACTGGCGACCGGCGCGATCGACCCGCCCCTGCTCGACGCGGTCAGCGGCCTCCGGAGGGATCGCAAGAGGTACCGCAAGCACCTGCACAGCCGACGGAAGGCCCGCCATCGGATGGAGGCCGCAAGCGACCTCGCCCATGAGATCGCCCGCGCCAACGGAGCCGACTCCCCCGGCGTCAACTACGCCCGCGCGGAACTCCTCCGTCTCCACGCGAACACCGGTACGCCGTGACAGCTGCGCACCGCACGCTCGTCTGTGTGGGCGACCTGGTCGAAGACGTCGTGGTCTGGTCAGCCGGCGCATCGCGACGCGGGACCGACAATCCGGCGCGGATCCGGCGAACCCGGGGCGGTGCGGCGGCGAACGTCGCCGCCTTCGCCAGCAGTCTCGGTACGCCGGTCCGCTTCGTCGGCCGCGTCGGCGACGACCACGTCGGCGATGCGCTGGTGCGAGACCTGGTCGAGGCCGGTGTCGACGCGAGGGTCCAGCAGCACGGACGGACCGGGACCATCGTCGTCCTCGTGGACGCGGCCGGAGAACGCACCATGTACCCCGATCGAGCGGCCGCGGCCGAGCTGACCGACGTACCGGACCACTGCTTCACCGGGGCGGCGGCCGTCCATCTCTCGGCGTACTCGCTCACCGGACCGCCGCTGTCCGTGCTGCGGCGCGCCTCGGAAATCGCGCACGCCGAAGCCGCCATCGTCACGGTGGATGCGTCGTCGGTCGCGCTCATCGATGCGATCGGCCCTTCCGAGTTCCGCGACGTGATCAGCAGCCTGCGGCCGACGTACGTCTTCGCGAATCGGATCGAGGCCGACACCGGGTCGCTGCGGGACCTCGCCGGCTCGGGTACGACGGTGGTGGTCAAGAACGGCGTGGAGCCGACCGAGATTCATCGCGGCGATGGCCTGACGACGACCGTCGCGGTGCTGCCGGTGGGCGAAGTTCGTGACACGACCGGTGCCGGTGATGCGTTCGCCGCGGGCTTCCTGACCGCCCTACTCGACGACGCCACCATCGTCCAGGCGGTCGACGCCGGACACCGCCTCGCCCGAAGGGTTCTCGGCGAACCCGGCGCCGCCCTTGACCAGAACGGAGTCACGAGTGATTGAGCCGAACCTGTCCGACGAGGTGGCTGGAGCGCTGGCCGTGGGCCGTGCGGTCGTCGCGCTCGAGTCGACGATCTTTTCGAACCTCGGCCTGCCCGCGCCGGCGAATGCCGCGGCCCTCGAGCTGTGCAAGCAGGCGGTCGTCGAGCAGGGCGCCGTACCGGCCGTGGCGGCGATCCTCGACGGGCAGCCGCAGGTCGGTCTCACGCCGGACCAGGAGAAGCGTGTCCTGCAAGGGACCCGCAAGGTCGCCGAGCGCGATCTGGCGGTGGCGCAGGCGCAGCGCTGGGACGTCGGCGTCACCACCGTCTCGGCCACGGTCGCCCTCGCCCACGCCGCCGGGATCTCGGTGTTCGCCACTGGCGGCATCGGCGGCGTGCACCGCGGATCCGAACTCAGCGGCGACATCTCGGCCGACCTGGACGCGATCGCCAACCACCCGGTGATCACCGTCAGCGCCGGCGCCAAGGCGTTCCTCGACCTGCCGCGAACACTGGAGTACCTCGAGACCGCCGGCGTCCCGGTCCTCGGCTGGCAGCACGACTGGTTCCCCGCCTTCTACACGCGATCCAGCGGGCTGCCGGTTCCGCACCGCGTCGAGGACGAGCGGGAGGTCTGCGACGTACTCCGTTTCCGCGCGCGACCGGACACCGGCGTTCTGTTGACGGTCCCGATTCCCGAGGCCGACGAGATCCCGGCGTCGACGATCGACGCCGTACTCGATGCTGCGTTGGAGGCGAGCGTTCAGGCTGGAGTCGCGGGTCCCGCTGTCACGCCGTACGTGCTGGCGAGGATCGAGAAGGAGACGGACGGGCAGAGTGTCCCGGCCAACCTCGCGCTGGCGCGGAACAACGCTGCCGTCGCTGCCCGGATCGCGGTTCAGTACGTCTTGTAGTAAATGAGTTCGCCGGACTCGCCGGCCGCGGCGCCTTCGCCGGGGATGAACAGGGTGATCACGAACGCCGGCTGACCGTTGGGAGCTTTCAGGCTGGTGATCGTGGGGTTCGCGAACGCCGTACTGCCGCCGTCGGTGGTGATCGTGGTGCGGTCGGCGTTGCCGGTCTGGTAGTCGTAGACGAAGGTGCGCCACGAGCCGAAGTCGCCCTTGGTGTACTGGCCTTCGATCAGGCCGAACGCGTACCCACGGAACGTGGTGTTGTCGCGGTCGCCGATGTTGCCGTTGACGCCCCAGTAGAGCAGGGCGTTGTCGAAGTTCGGCTGCGCGGCGGTCGACCAGGAGTTGAAGTTCGTGAGGGTACCGCGCTGTTGGCGGTCGCGATCGCAGTTCCACCAGTAGTGGCCACCGATGTCGATCGTCGAGTGGTCGATGTCGGGTGACAGCGTGACGCTGTAGATGTTCGGGGTGCCCTCCGCGCAGGACGAGAGCCGGCGGGGTGCGTCGTACGAGCGGCTGACGGTGCCGGCCAGGACGTCCGCGCGTGAGGCGAAGTACCGGAAGGCGAGGTGGTTGTTGCCGCCACCCGCCTGTTCCTGTTCCCAGGCGAGCACGAATCCGCCGTTCGAGGCCTGGACGATCGTCGGTTGCGAGGCCGGGCCGGTGTTGCTGCCGGCCAGCTCGCGGACCCAGTGCCAGGTGAGCAGGTCCGACGAGGTCGCGAGATTCACCCGGAAGTGCCCGTCGCTGGCGAGATGGTGCGAGACCGCGAGGTAGCCACCGGTCGAGTCCTGGATGATCTTCACGGTGTCCATCACATGACCGGCGTCGTCCTTCACGCCGTACCGCTTCCCGGTCGCACCGGCGACGTTCTCGACGATCCCCCGCAGTTCGGCACGCGCCGGATCGGACGCGGCCGTCGTGGACGCTTCGGCCGGAACGACCGCCCCGGCGAGCGTCACCGAGCACAGGACCAGCACAACACGAAGAACTCTCAGCATGGGCGGCTTCCCTCGTGAGGAACGAAGTACTACGATCCTCCACTCCCGACGGTACGGCACCGCGCCGGTTCCCGCTGCTCGGTAGAGTGGCTCAAATGAGTGCCCTGCGTGTTCTCTTCCTCGGTGGGACCGGCATCATCAGCTCGGCGAGCTCGTGGCGGGCGATCGAAGCCGGGCTCGATCTCACGGTGCTCAACCGGGGTAAGACCTCGGTCCGTCCGCTGCCTGCCGAGGCCCGGCAGATCACCGCCGACCTCGACGACCGGGCAGCGTTCGCGGCCGTTGCCGGGCAGGACTTCGACGTGGTCGTCGACTGGCTGGCGTTCACGCCCGACCAGGTTCGCGCTCGGACCGATGCGCTCCGCGGACACGTCGGCCAGTACGTGTTCATCAGTTCCGCCTCGGCGTACCAGACGCCGCCGGCGCGGTTGCCGATCACCGAGTCGACGCCGCTGCGGAACCCGTTCTGGGAGTACTCGCGGAACAAGATCGCCTGTGAGGACCTGCTGACCTCGCTCTACCGCGACGAGGGTTTCCCGGTCACGATCGTCCGGCCCTCGCACACCTACGACCGCACCCTGGTCCCGTTCGACGGCGGATGGACGATCGTCGAACGGATGCGCCGCGGACAGCCCGTCGTCGTACACGGCGACGGCACCTCGCTGTGGACGCTCACCCACCACCGCGACTTCGCGCGCGGCTTCGTCCCGTTGCTCGGCCACCCCCGCACGCTCGGCGACGCCTTCCAGATCACCTCCGACGACGTCCTCACCTGGGACCAGATCGCGCACGCCCTCGCCGCCGCGGCCGGTACGTCGGCCCAGATCGTGCACGTCCCCTCGGACGCGATCGCCGCGGTCCATCCCGGGTGGGGCGACGGACTGCTCGGCGACAAGACCCATTCGGCCGTCTTCGACAACTCCAAACTCCGCCAGGTCGTCCCGGACTACCTCGCCACGATCCCCTTCGAGACCGGCGCCCGCGAGATCGTCGCGTGGTACGACGAGGACCCGGCCCGGCGGACCGTCGACCACGCGGTCGACACCGCGATGGACACCCTCATCGCCCGCTACACGGTCTGACCGGGATCACGACGACACCCGACCGCCGAGCTTGTCGCGGACGCGGTTCCACCGCTGCGTGTACGACTTGCCGAACCGTTTCTGGGCCCGCTCGAGTTTGCGCTCGCCGTACCGGCGTACGGCCCAGGTGGAGCGCGGCTTCGCCAGCCGGACGGCACCGACGAACGCTACGAACGGCACCACGATGCCGACCAGACCGGTGGACAGCTTGCCCTTGAGGAAGCAGATGACCGCCATCGCGAGGTGGAACGCGATCCCGCCGAAGTAGCTCCAGTTCGAGATCCCGCTCCCGGTCCGATGCGGCTCTGCACCGATCGGGCTGGTCTGCATCAGTAGCACCGCACCCAGCACTCCCCCGAGCATGATCGCGTCGATGGACTTGCGTCCTTCCGGTCCCCAGTAGACGTCGTCGAGGTACAGCCAGAGCGCGAACTCGTCGAGCGTCAGCGCCGCGCCGGCCCCGAACATCACGGCGAGGATCTCGGCCCAGGGACTGCCCGGGGTGTAGCGGAAGTACAGCAGCCCGGAGAGCATCACCATCAGAATTCCCCAGACCTGATGGTGGATGTGGATGCCGCCGATGTAGACGTCGGACAGCCCGCCCTCGTCCTCGGCGTGGGCGGCCTTCTTAGCCTCCCGCTGCTTGGCGCGGATCCGTCGGGTGATCACCCGGGTGACGCTGAACGTGACGAAGAAGGCGAACAGCATCCACGCGGCCTGCGCCCGTCCGGTGTCGACGAGATCGCCGTACCAATCCATCACGATCATCCGGCCGTCGCCTCACGTCCTACCCGTTGGGCCGGACCAACGGGAACAGGATGGTGTCGCGGATCGACAGACCGGTCAGGTTCATCACCAGCCGGTCGATCCCCATCCCCATCCCGCCGGTCGGCGGCATGCCGTACTCGAGGGCCTCGAGAAAGTCCTCGTCGACCTGCATCGCTTCGGGATCGCCCGCTGCCGCGAGCTGGGACTGCGCGACCAGCCGGGCCCGCTGGTCCACCGGGTCGATCAACTCGGAGTACGCCGTACCTTGCTCGGCCGCGAAGATCACCAGGTCCCACTTCTCGGCGAGCCGTGGATCCACTCGGTGCGGCCTCGTCAGCGGCGCGTTGTCCTTCGGGAAGTCGGTGTAGAAGACCGGCGTCGACGTGGTGCGCTCGCACAGTTCCTCGTAGATACCTTCGAGCACCACGCCCCAGGTGGCGTCGGCGTCCGGCTCCAAGCCGACCTTCGCGGCGTGCCGGAGCAGCTTCTCGGTCGGCGTGTCCGCGGTGACCTCCTCGCCGAGTGCCTCCGACACCGCTTCGCAGATGCTCTTCACCGGCCAGTTCCCGGACAGGTCGTACTCGATCCTCTTCCCGTCCGCATCGGTACGGCGCGCGATCGGCGCGCCGTACACCGCGGTCGCGGCCTCCTGGATGAGCTCCTGTGTCAGCACGCGCATCGTGTTGTAGTCGCCGTACGTCTCGTAGACCTCGAGCGACGTGAACTCCGGGTTGTGCTTGAAGTCGACGCCTTCGTTGCGGAACTGCCGGCCGACCTCGAACACCTTCTCGATCCCGCCGACCAGCAGCCGCTTCAGGTGCAGCTCGGTCGCGATCCGCAGGTACAGATCGAGGTCGTAGGCGTTCATGTGAGTCTCGAACGGACGCGCGTTCGCACCGCCGTGGACCAGTTGCAGGACCGGTGTTTCGACCTCGACGAATCCCCGCGCCTGCAGGGAATCGCGGACACTGCGTACGACGGTCGAGCGGGTGTACGCGACGTCGCGCGCGGCGGGACGCACGATCAGGTCGACGTACCGCGCCCGGATCCGGGCCTCCGGGTCGACCAGACCTCTGAACTTGTCCGGCAGCGGGCGGATCGACTTGCTTGTCAAGCGCAACGACTCGGCTCGGACCGAGAGCTCACCCCGCCGAGTGGTGATGACCTCGCCGGTGACACCGACCTGGTCGCCGAGGTCGATCTCATGGCGCCAGAAGTCGTACTGCTCCGCGCCGACGCCAGCCAGGTCGACCATCAGTTGCAGGTCACCGCTGCCGTCGCGCAGCTTCGCGAACCCGAGCCGTCCGTGATCGCGTTTCAGGAGGATGCGACCGGTCACCGCGACCCGGCGGCCGGTCGACGTACCCGGCGGAAGGTCACCGGCCTCGGCCCTGACCTGCGCCAGCCTGTGCGTGCGCGGGTAGGTCACGGGGTACGGATCGACGCCACTCGCCCTGATCCGGTCCAGCTTCGCCCGGCGGACGCGCACCTGTTCGGGAAGGTCGTCAACGGACAGCGCCTCGGCCAGCGGGTCCGGTGGTGCTGGGATCAGCGCGGTCACCGCCGCGGCGTGGTCGGCACCCGCGGTGTCCAGAGCTGCCGCCGGATGCTTGCCCCGGAGCATCGAGAGACTCGGACGCGTCAGGAACCCCTCGGCACTGCCCGCGGCAGTCCCCACGCGCGGCAGGTCCGAGGTGTACTCGAAGCACATGAACCGCGGCTGCCAGTCCGGGAGATACTTCGCGTTCGAGCGGTACAGCGACTCGAGTTGCCAATTGCGGCTCGCCACCAGGAGCGCCTGACGCCACAGCCTCGCAACCGGGCCGGCGCCGAGCTCAGCTCCCCGCTCGAACGCCTCGCGGAACATCGCGAAGTTGAGCGACACCCGGCCGATGCCGATGGTCGCGGACTCCTCCGCGAGCGCCGCAACCATCAACTCCACCAGACCGTTGTCCGCCGACGGGTCCCGGCGCATCAGGTCGAGCGAGAGCCCGGTGTGCCCCCACGGCGCGAAGCTCAGGAATCCGCGCAGCGTGCCCTCCGCGTCCTGCGTACGCACCAAGACGCACTCACCGTCGAGCGGATCCTCCAAGCGACCGAGCGCCATCGAGAACCCGCGCTCGTCCCCGCCATCCCCTCGCCACGACGCGGCCGCCGTACTGAGCGCCCCGAACACGTCGGCCGTCAGACTCGAGTGCCGTACGACGTCCGTGGTGTACCCGCGACGCTGCAAGCGCGCGACCGACTGCCTGACCGCCTTCAAACCAGGCCTGTTCAGCGAGAACGTCCGCAGATCGAGAACGGCCTCGTCACCGATCTCGTACGCCGTCAGTCCAGCCTCCGCGAACGCCGCAGCGCCTTCCTCGCCCGCACCCATCACCGCGAGCGACAGCCCCTTCGACCGAGCATGCTCGCGCCATTGCTCGATCGCCATCGGCCAGTGCTCCGGGTCGCCGACCGGGTTCCCGCTGGCGAGACTGACCGACCCGATCGCGCGGTACGAGACCCCCGACTGAGCCGTGGCCGGATCGCCGGAGTCCCAGATGATCGACTTGTCCCGGCGGGTGGCGAAGTAGCCGAGCGAGTCGGCGCCACCGAAGTCCCGCAGCAGCGTCCGGATCCGCGCTTCGTCGGCAACGTCCAGAGTCCGACTCTGCTTCGGCGCCCGGAACAACAGTTGCGCCGCCAGCAGTACGACGGCCGCGCCAGCGAGCCCGATCAGCCCTCGCACCCACCACGGCGCGGTCACCGCGTGATCAGGCGCCAGCACGCCGATGTCGGTGAACATCTCGTCCAGGACGTACTGCGCCGCGTTCGCGAAATCGCCCGCATCGCCGAACCGGCGTACCAGCGCGGCACCGCCGACGAGCACCAGCCCGCCACCGACCACGAACACCGCGATCGCCTGCCACAGGCTGCCGGGCACGCGCCTGGCCAGGAACTGCGGACGGGCACGCCACGCGACGACCAGGACCGCGGCGATCAGTACGAGGCCGATGGCCTGGACCCACGAACCGCCGTCGAGCAGGGAACCGATCCGGGCGATCTCCGGCACGATGAGCCACCACAGCACCAGGAGCCACCACGCGGCGCGCAACCGGCGGCGCAGCGCGACCCCCATGGCCACCAGCAGCGCGGCATAGACCAGGCTCGGCACGATCGGGATCGTGAGCATCGAGACGATGTCCTGCTCGCGTGCGAAGTAATCCCGCCACGGCGGTACCACCGCGACCACGGTCACCAACGCCGCAAAGCCGAACATGGCCGCCGCGAAATGGTCCGGCCAGCGATCGTCGAGCGGTTTGCGAACCTCGACCGCGCGCACCCGGGCCGTCGGTCCCACTGGCAACGCAGCAGTATCCACCGATGTGTTCATCCAGGCCCGCCAGTAAACACCCCGAATGCGCGGCGCGCATCTCCCCGAATCCCGACGGTACAGGAGACCGTTGGTGACGTATACGGCCGAAACAACCGCCTACCGTCCGTGCCGACACGGTCGGTGACGGTGGGCCGCCGGCCGCGACGGGCGTAGCCTCGGGACATGGTCGCCGGTCTGCTGGGAGCCTTCGCGGCGGCGGTCTGCTACGGGATCGGCTCGGTTCTCCAGGCCGTCGCGGCCCGCCGTACGCAATCCGTGGAAGGTCTCGACCCGCGGTTACTCATTCGATTGTTCGGCTCCTGGCGGTATGTGCTGGGAATCGCCTTCGACACTTTTGCCTTCCTGCTGTCGATTGCCGCCCTGCGCACTTTGCCGTTGTTCGTCGTGCAGTCGATCGTGGCGAGTTTCCTCGCGGTCACCGCCGTTCTCGGCGCAATCTTTTTACACATGCCGCTGCGCCGGCCCGAATGGTTCGCGTTGATCGTTGTGGTTGTCGGACTGGTCCTGATCGGGCTGTCCGCGGCGGAGGACCGTACGGTCTCGGTCGGCACTGCGGAACGCTGGGGAGTCCTGGTGGCAGCCGTCGCGCTGGGCCTGCTGGCAATTCCCTTGGGGCGGATCAACGGCGCGCCAGGTGCCGCCGCGCTCGGCTCGCTGGCCGGTCTCGAATTCGGCGCGGTCGCGGTCGCCGCGCGCATCCTGCCCAGCTCGGTCCAGCTCGACACGCTCTTCAGCGATCTCGGGGTCCTGCTGCGCGATCCGGCGATCTACGCGCTCATCCTGGCCGGCGGAGTCGCACTCCTCACCTACTCGACGGCCCTGCAACGCGGCACCGTGACGCAGGCAACCGCGCCGCTGGTGATCGGCGAGACGGTCGCCCCCGCGCTGGTCGGCCTCCTGCTCCTGGGCGACCGCCCGAGGCCGGGCTGGGGTTGGGTCGCGGCCCTGGGCTTCGTCCTCGCGGTGGCGGGCGCACTAAGCCTGTCCCGGCACGGCGACCTCTCAGAGCCGGATGCGGTAGAAGCGACGCGCGGTGCCTGAGTAGATCTCTTCACGTTCGGTCGCCGAGAGATCGGACAGTACGTCGGCCAGTCCGGCGAACACCCGGTCATAGCCGCCCGCTGCAGTCGAGATCGGCCAGTCGCCGCCGTACATCAGACGGGACGGGCCGAACACCTCCAGGCCACGGTCCACGAACGGCCGGATCCCGTCCGGCGTCCAGGTGTCAGGCGCGGCACCGGGGTACAGACCGGAGAGCTTCGCGTGCACGAGTGGATTCTGTGCGGCCGTCTCGATCAGGCTCCACCACGGCTCGGGATCGGACTCCCCGATCGGCGGCTTGGCGAGGTGGTCGATGACGATCCGCAGCCCGGGATGCCGCTCCGACAGTGTGGGGACGTGTTCGAGATGCCGCGGCAGTACGGCGACGTAGTCGAAGGTCACGTCCGCCTGTTCGAGAACTCCGAGTCCCTCGTCCACCTCAGGCCGCAGAATCCAGTCCGGGTCCGGAATGTCATGGATCAGATTGCGGATGCCGACAACCCGGGGATCCTTGCGCAGTTCGGCAAGGCGCTCCGCGGCGATGTCCGGCCGGTCGAGCGGGACGTACGCGACGACGGCCGCGACCTCGGGATGCTTGTCGGCCACCTCGAGCATGAGCTCGGTGTCGCTGTCGTGGTCGTCGGACTGCACCAGCACGGTGGCGTCGACACCGTTGCGGGTCAGCTGTGGACGCAGCTCCTCGAAGGTGAAGGTTCGGTTCCACTGCGGTACGTGCGGACCGAGCCACTGGTACGGCGAGCGGTTCAGGTCCCAGACGTGCTGGTGGGCGTCGATGATCATGCCGGACCTCGTTTCTCGACCAGGTACAGATGGGTGAGGACGAGCACGGTCTCCGCCCGCTGGTTGGTCACGCTCACCTGCTCGTGCACGTAGCCGTGCGTCCCCGGCATCCGCTTGTGGTCTGCCTTCTCGGTGATGACCGCGCCGACGGTGATGGTGTCGCCGATGAACACCGGCTTGATGAACCGGATCTTGTCGTACCCGTACGACATCGCCCGTGGATTGATGTCGCCCGCCGTCATCCCGACCGCGACGGACAGGATCAGCGTGCCGTGTGCGATCCGCTGACCGGCCGGCTGGGTCGCCATCCACTCCGCGTCCATGTGGTGCGGGAAGAAGTCGCCGGTCTGACCGGCGTGCAGCACGATGTCGGCCTCGGTGATCGTGCGGCCGACGGTCGTCCGGCTCTCCCCGATCGCGTAGTCCTCGAAATACCGGTCCACCACGATCATCGGGTTGCCTCCAGCAACTTCTCGGCCAGTGCGTTCGTACGCCGGATCAGCTCGGCGTCCGTCAGCTCGCCACGCAGTGCCTGGGTGACCCAGGGCGACGCGACGTCCTGGAACTCCATGTAGCCCGCGGTCCGCGGTCGCACCCAGGCGCCTTCGAGCGTGCGCCGGGTCCCGCGGAAGAAATCCCAGGAGTCCTTGTTGAGCCGGTCGTCGTCCCACGAAGCGGCGTACCCGGGCTGGCCGCCTGCGTCGTAGTACACCCCGGACTGCACCTCCGGCGACGCCAGCCAGAGCGCGTACGCGCGCGCCGCGTCGAGGTCTTGGCTGTACGCCGAGACCGCGATTCCCGCACCGCCGAGCTGCGACCCGGCGACGCCACGCGGCCCCGCGGGAATGTCGACGTACTTGAGCCGCTGGGAACGGAAGCCTGCGCGCGAGTAGTTCGAGTACCCGTAGGCCAGCGGGGCGTAGGCCCAGCGATCGTCCTTCACCAGCGCCTCGGCGACCTCGATCGGGTTCGCCGCGAGGCACCACTCGGGTACGCGCTCGGCGAGGCGGTGCATCAGGTCGAGTACGGCGCCCGCGTCGTCCTCGGCGAGGAAGCGTCCGGGTTCGGCGGCGACCGGCGTACCGCGGTTGGCGGCGAGGGTGCACAGCGAGGAGTACGCGTCGATCGGTTTCGCGGGCCAGAGCACCCTGCCCTCGCCGGCCAGGGCGAGAACGCCGTCCCAGTCCGTGGGTGGCGCGGGCAGCAGATCCGGCCGGTGGACGGCGACCTGGGCAGCGGAGTCGGTGGCGAGTCCGTACTGATGGCCGTCGTGCGCGTACGACGCATGACTGTTGCCCACGGCATCGGAAGCCAGCGCCGCCAGCTCCGTGTCGTGGCCCGCGCCGTCGAGCGGTGCGAGCAGCCCTTCGGCGGCCGCCAACGGGACGTGCGGATGATCGATGACGAGCAGGTCGTACCGGGCCGCGAGACCGGCGAGAGGTTCGTCCGCGAACGCCTGGAGCGAGCGGAACTCCCACTGCACCTCGACACCGGTCCGGCGGGCGTACGCCTCCGCCGCGGCGACCTGACAGTCGTAACCGCGCGGGTGCTCCCACGTCATACCGCGTAACGTCGTCATGCGATCTCCTCCACCTCGTGAGGGCCGAAGGGATCGTGCTCCCCCAGCCGGGGCGCCGGGCGCGGGTCGATCAGCCGCTCGCCGTCGATCCTGATCGGGCTCCGCGTCGTGACCAGCTCGAGGCCGTCGCGACTCAGTTCCTGGGTCATCGCGATCGCCCGGAAACCGTCGTGTTCGACCAGCTCGTCCAGCGTGAGAACAGGTGCGCACCACACGTCCTCGGCGTCGAGAACGGCGAGCCACTCCGCCCGCGTCCGAGTGCTGAGGCGCTCGGACAGCAGCCCTTCGATCTCTTCCTGCCGGTCCCACCACGACTGCGGGTCGCTCATCGCGGCGACCTCCGGCAGCTCGAGCAGCCGGCCGATCACCGGCACCGGGTTCATCGCGATGGCGAGGTACCCGTCACTGGTCGGATAGATGCCGTACGGCGCCGGCAGGAACGCGTGCGCGGAGCGATTGCCCTTCCGCCGTACTTCGATCGACGGGTCGTTCAGGCGCGTCGTCAGCAGCTCGAACTCGAGGTCGAGCAGGGCCTCCAACAGGCTGGTCTGCGCGTGACCACCCCGGCCGGTGCGGAACCGCCGTACCAGCAGGGCGGTGATGCCTTGCGCGAGGTGACAGCTGGCGAGATGATCCGCGACGGCCAGGCCGACGGGTACGGGCGGATCGTCGCGCGAGCCGTTCAGCCAGGGCAGGCCGGCGATCGACTGGGCGAGCAGATCCTGTCCGGGGCGATCCTTGAAGGGACCGCTGTCGCCGTACCCGCTGACGCTGCCGTAGACGATGGCCGGGTTGATCCGGCGGACCGTCTCGTAGTCGAGGCCGAGGCGTTCCATCACGCCCGGACGGAAGTTCGAAACCACCACGTCGGCTTCCGCGACCAGCGCCCGGACCCTGGCGAGATCGCCCGGATCCTTCAGGTTCGCGACCAGGCTCTCCTTGTTCCGGTTCATCGCGTGGAACGACATGCTGTCGCTGCCGACCATCCGGCCCGCGAACGCCAGCTGCCGACCCGCGTCGCCGCTGCCGGGGCGCTCGATCTTGATCACTCGCGCGCCCAGGTCGGCCAGCCGCAGCGCGGCCACCGGCCCGGCCAGGAACTGGCTGAAGTCGAGTACGGTGACCCCTGTCAGGGGCAGCTCGGTCACCATTCGGTTCCCAGAGCGTGTCTCATAGGTCTTCCTCCCACAGAGTCAGGCAAGAGTCAGGCGTTGTACTGCGGTGGCTCGCCACCGCTCGCGGCGGACGTGTACGCGGCCTCGACGACCGCCATCGTCCGGAAGACGTCCTCCACCGAGGTGGGGAGCGACGGGAACGAGCCCTCCAGGTACCGCTGGACGACGCTCATCGAGCCGATGAACGCGTCCGGGAACCACGAGCCCTCGAACCGCACCGGCCGCCAGCCCTCCTCGAGCCGGTCGTCGGTGACGACCTCGAGCCGGTCCTCACCGCCGCGCGGGTAGTCGAGCAGCAGCCCGAGCTGCGCCCGTACCGCGCCCTTGGTGCCTTCCCACTTGATGTAGCTCTCCTCGTAGCGCTCGCCGAAGTGGTGGTCGTGGTTCGTCGAGACCACGACCCGCACCGGGCGATCGCCGTACGTGAGAGCGATGTCGGACCGGCTGTTCGCGTGCGTCTTCTCCGGGTGCTTCACGGTGACCGCGGAGACGCCGGTCGGGTCGCCGAGGAACGAGCGGACGAGATCGAGGTAGTGCACGCTGTGCATGTTGATCTCGAGGCGGTCGAGCTTCAGGACGTACGGGAACATCTCCCACGGGGTGCGGACCGAGACCCGGATCTCGAGGTCGTAGAGCTCGCCGATGGTGCCTGCGGCAATCAGTTCACGAGCGGCCGCGACGTACGGGGCGAAGCGGAGTTGGGTGTTGACCGCGGCGACGAGGCGTTTGCGGCGACAGACCTCCCGCGTGCGGATGCCGTCGGGCAAGTGGTTGCCCAGCGGCTTCTGGAGCAGGACCGCGGCTCCGTCGGGGAGTTCTTCGAGTACGTCGATGTGCGCCTCGGGCGGGAGGGCTATGTCGTAGACCGGGTCGGCGGGTGCCGCTGCCACGGCGGCAGCGATGTCGTCGTACACCTCGGGGATGTCGTACTGCTCCGCGAGAGTTTGCGCGCGATCGAGCTGGAGGTCGGTGATGCTGGCGACCTCGAAGCCGGCCTTGCGGTACGCCGGGAGGTGGGCGTCGCGGACGATGCCACCGGCGCCGACGAGCACGATCGGGCGCGGGTTCTTCGGCAGCGCGAGGGTGTAGCCCAGGTGTGGGGCGAACTCGTTGAGCATCAGCCCTTCACCGCCCCGACCGTCTCACCGCGGATCAGGAAGCGCTGGGCACCGAGGAAGACCACCAGCAACGGGAGCATCGAGATGAACGTCGCGAGCGCGAGCTGCGGCATGTAGAGCTTCACGTCCAGGCCGGCCGCGACCGTCGGGTTGAACAGCGGGCTCGCGCCGATCAGCTGCTGCAGACCGATCGACACCGTCTGGTTGTTCTGGTTCGACGACAGCAGCGCGAGCGGCAGGAAGAAGTTGGTCCAGTTCGCGACGAACGCGAAGAACGCCACGAGTACGACGACCTGCTTGGAGATCCGCAGTGCGATCCACCAGAAGACCGACACCTCACCCAGGCCGTCCAGCCGAGCCGCCTCGACCAGTTCCTTCGGCATCGTGGTCATGTAGTGGATGTAGGACAGGTAGACGCCGAACGGGAAGAAGCCCATGATCAGCGCGACCGGCCACAGCTGGCCGACCGCGCCTACCGCGTTCACCTCGAGGAACAGCGGGATCACCAGGACCGTGTTCGGCATCACCATCGTGATCAACGTGATCAGGAGCACCGCCCGGCGCGCGCGGAACCGCAGGCGGGCCATCGCGTAGCCGGCCGGGAGCGCCGCGATGACGGCCAGGATCGCACCGCCGCAGGCAACGATCAGTGAGTTGGTCAGCCAGCGCGTGAACAGGCCGCCATCGGGGCCGAAACCGTTGACCTGCGACCAGCTGTACCGGACGTTGCTCCAGGCAATGTCCCCGAGACCGAGCAGTCCACCGCTTCCCGACTCCACTCCGTCGTTGGAACGGAACGCCATCGCGACGAAGCCCGCGATCGGCAGCAGGAAGATCGCGGCGACGAACAGCATCGACACCACGCGGGCCAGCCGGCCGGCGCTCCAGTTCTCGATCCGCATCACTGGTCCTCCTTGCCGAACAGCCCGCTGCGGAAGACGATCAGCAACCCGATGCCGAGCGTGATCACCAGCAAGATCAGCGACATCGCAGCCGCGGCCGGGAAGTTGTAGTTGCTGAACGCGAACGCGTAGCCCAACTGCGTCGGCGTCCACTGGTCAGGTAGCGCGTTGCTCGCCACCTGGTCGAGCAGCTGGGGCTCGAGGAACAGTTGGAAGCCGTACGCGAGGTTCATCAGCGCGGCGTACCCGATCCACGGCCGGATGATCGGCAGCTTCACGTGCCACGCGAGCTGCCACGCTCCCGCGCCGTCCAGTGCGGCCGCCTCGAAGATGTCGTCGGGGATCCCGTTCAGGCCGCCGTTGACCACGATGATCCAGGAACCGACGCCCTGGAAGAACATCATCGCGGTGAGGACGAACGGCAGGTGGCCGGGCGACGCGACCGCCTGCTTGATCGTGTCCACCCCGACCGCGTGCCAGAATCCCTCGATCGGCGACTGCCCGGGGTTCAGCAGGTAGACCCACAGCACGAAGTTCGCGATCCCGGCCAGCGCGCCGGGGATGTAGTAGACGAACCGCATCGCCGCACCGAACCGGCCCGGGCTGGCGTGGATCAGCAGCGCCAGGCCGACGATCCCGACCATCATGATCGGCAGCCAGATCACCAGCGTCGCGAACACGTTCTGGAACGTGTCGAGGAACCGGAAGTCGGTGAACACCGTCTTGAAGCTCGCGACGCCGCCGAACCCGGTGCTCGGGTCCAACGGTGTCGGCGGCTTCTCCAACGCGGTCTTGATCGCGTAGCCCACCGGCACGATGCCGCCGATGAGCAACAGGACGACGTACGGCGAGAGCAGGATCCAGGCTCCCCTGGTCTCACTCGGCCGGGACACCTTCGCCTTGCGGCGCCGGGCCTTCGGCACCGGAGCGCTCGTCCTGCGCTCGTCGAGCAGCGCGGTCGTCATGCCTCACTCCTTGATCTGGTGGCGGGTCCGGCTACTTGACGGTGTAGCCCATCGCCTTGGCCTGCTTGAGCAATTCGTCGTTGAACCCGCTCCAGGCCTGGTCGACGCTCTTCCCGGAGGCCAGGCCGGCAGCGACCGTTTCGGTCCACACACTGCCGGTGTTGTAGAGCAGGTAGGAGTGATCGGGCTGGACGAAGGCGTTCGCACCCTTCATCGCTGCGAACGTCGTCTTGTCGTCCGCGAAGTACTTCGTCTTCGCCTGCTTCGCGGCCCACGCGTCCTGCACCGCGCCGTACGCCGGCAGTCCGGTCGACAGCTCGACCTGCCACTGGGGGTCGGTGGCAACGAACTTGGCGAACGTCAGCGTGTTCTGCAGCTGCTTGCCGGTGATGTGCCGGGAGATGCCCCACAGGCCGCCGCCCTCGTTGCCCGTGGCCGGCTTGTCCTCACCCTTCCAGGCCAGCGGCGCGACCGCGGTCACCTGCCCGGCCGGCACCTTCCAGGACTGGCGGAACAGGTAGTCGCCCCACCAGGCGGCGCCCGGGCTCATCACCACGTCCTTGCCGACCTTCGCGGCGTCGGCGTCGAAGATCCCGACCGTCGAGACCGCCTTGCTCTGCACGAGTTTCGTCAGCAGGTCCTTCGCGCGCACGCACTTCGGGTCCGTGAGGTCGATGTGGACCTCGGTCTCGGACTTGCGAGCGTTCGTCGGGCAGCCGGAGGCCCACAGGTAGCGGTCGGGCGCGTAGGCGTCGCCGGTGAAGCCGCTGAGCTTGCCCGGGTGTTCCTTCGCGATCCGGACGGCGAGGTCGCCGTACTCGTCCCAGGTCTTCGGGACGGTGTAGCCGTACTGCTTGAAGAAGGCCGGGTTGTACCAGAAGACGTCAGGGGCGGCGTCGTTGCGCAGGCAGCGGATCTTGCCGTCGATCTTGCACGGCGCGATCACCGCGTCCTCGTAGCCCTTGATCACGTCGGGGAGCTGGTCGCTGAGGTCGGCGGTGTAGTTGACCTGCGCACCGGACGCCCACGCGATGTCGTCGTTGGACGGGAAGAAGATCGCGTCCGGCCAGCCCTTCCCGGCCTGGTTGAACTGGGCGAACTGCTGCTGCAGCGACTTGCCGCCGACGGTCCCGTCGATCTGGTTGATGGTCGTCTTGATCTCGGGATGAGCCTTCTGGAAGGCCTTCGCGGCGGGCACCCGCGGCGGGTCGACCCAGACCGTGATCGCACCACCGGAGTCCGTCTGCTTGGTCTCCGCGCCGGCACCACCGCCGGACGACCCACAGGCGCTCAGCAGGGCGGTCGCGAACACCAGGGTCGCGGCGGCCACGGTGCGCTTGGTCCCGGGACGTACTCCGGGTGACTTCATGAACGGACTCCTTCGCTTCGTGTCCCGAGCGGTGGCGGCGGTCCGAGCTGTCCGACCAGCTGCTCAAACGTTAGAGCAGAACGCTAAACCTGCAGATTGCCTGTGGTCAATCGTTTGAGCACGGACTTTTGCGCAGCCACCGCAGAATCCTGATCTGCAGCCGCGCGGGACTCGCGGGCTGTCAGCGGCTACGAGTGCGGGCCGCGGTGAAGACCGTCAGCCGCGGCGGCGCGGGCGGGCGGTGGACTCGCGGACGACGAGTTCCGGTGGCGGGTCGGTGACGACCTCGTTGGAGGTCTCCCCCGTCTCGATGCGCCGGATCACACTCCGTACGGCGGTGCGCCCGACGGTGTAGAACTGCATCCGCACCGCGGTCAACGGCGGCCAGGTGTTCTCGGCGGTCCAGGAGTCGTGAACCGTCACGACGGACAGGTCTTCCGGCACCTTGATGCCGGCCTTCCGCGCTTCCCCGATCAAACCAACGGCAGCGTTGACGTTCGCCACCACGATGCCCGTCGGCTTCGGGTCCAGCGCCATCAGCCGACGCAGCGCCGTACGTCCGTTGTCGACCGTGTAACCGGCGCGGGTCTCGTACTCCTTCGGCACCCGAACACCCGCCGTGGCGAGCGCCAGCTTGTAACCGGTGCGTCGGCGCTTCGCGGTGAACGACCGCGGCAGCCCGTTGGCAAAGGCGATCCGCTCGTGTCCGAGCTCGAGCAGATGCTCGGTCGCGACGCGCGCGCCGTTGTGGTCGTCCAGCGTGACCGACCCGGTGTAGCCCGGGCTCGCCGAGTTCACCAGCACGATCGGCGCCTGCGTGCTGAGCAGGGCACCGAGACCCGCGGGAGGCACGCCGTCACCCACCTGCAGGGCCATGCCGTCGACTCGCCCCTCACCGATCAGGCGCGAGATGACCTCCCCACCCGGCCGTACGTCGTCCGAGCGCCCGAGCAGCACCGTGTACCCGCGCTCCGTCGCCTCGTCCTCCGCGCCGTGCATCAGCTCGGTGAACAGCGCGTTGGTGATGTCCGGAACGACCAGACCGACCACCTGCGTCCGGGCGGACTTGAGCGCGCGCCCGGCGAAGTTGGGCCGGTACTGCAGTTCATGCGCGGCGTCGACGATCCGCTGCCGGGTCTCCGCGCTGACCCGCGAGTCCGGGGCGTCACTGAGCACGCGCGAAACGGCAGAGATCGAGACGCCGGCGCGGGCGGCGACATCACCCAGGGTGGCCATGCCGCCCACCCTACTGACGCGCCCCCCGCCTCCCCCATCAAGCCTCCCGGACACGCCGCCTTTACCCGCCATCTGGTCTCCCCACGGCGGGACCGGTGAGCATGTCGGTCCCGTGGCGCACGTGGCCCTGCGCTCCGAGACGTGGGGCCGCGCGGGAGCTACGGAGCACCTCGCCGTCAATGCGGATCGGGCTGCGGGTCGTGGTCAGCCGGAGTGGCTCGCCGCCCGGCTCGGCGGGCGGACGCTCCACGACCTGCGTCATCTCAACGGCCGCGAACTCGGGCGACGCGAGCAACTCCTCGAGGGTTTGCAGTGGCGCGCAATCGATACCTGCTTTGGTGAGAAGCTCCAGCCAGTGCGCGGTTTTCGCTGTCGTGAGCCGAGTTGCCGGATCGGAGTCGCCCAGCACTCGACCCAGCTCATCCCGCGTCGACGCGATTGCCAAATATCCATCAGCAGTTCGATACAGACCGTTCGAGCGGTCAGCCTTCATCCTGTTGAGTCGTGCGGTGAGTGACTCGAACTGCAGATCGAGCATGCCTTCGAGCAGACTCGTCTCGACCAGCCCACCGCGGCCCGTGCGCGCCTTGCGCACCAGCAGTGCGGTCACGCCCTCCGCAAGATGACAGCTCATCAAGTGATCGGCAAGCGAGAGCCCGACCGTCACGGGACGGTCGGCGCCACTCGCCCACGCAAGACCAGAAACCGATTGCGCCAGCAGATCCTGCCCCGGGCGACCCGACCACGGCCCGTCGGCGCCGTACCCGGAGGCCGCCGCATACACGAGCCCCGGATTGAGCGCCCGCACCGCGTCGTAGTCGAGCCCGAGTCGCTCCATCACCCCCGGACGGAAGTTGTGGATCAGTACGTCGGCCCGCGCCACGAGGCCCTTGACGCGCGCGAGGTCCCCGGGATCCTTGAGATCGGCAACGACCGCTTCCTTGTTCCGGTTCATCGCGTGGAACGAGACCGTGTCCTCGTCCGCCCACCGCCCCGCGAACGCGAGCGTCCGGCCGATCTCGCCCGTCACGGGACGCTCGATCTTGATCACCCGCGCGCCGAGATCGGCCAGTCGCAGTGCTGCGACCGGACCGGCCAGGAACTGGCTGAAGTCCAGCACCACGACTCCCGCCAACGGAAGCTCCGCGTCCTGCATCCCGTCCCCCGCTCGTGCCGCGCCGACCTGCTCAATCGTTTGCGCAACGATAGGCCGCGGCTTCCGCAGGGGCAACCGATCCGTCCACCATTCAGGCAGCCCGGCGGCGTTCCGGGAGCACATACAGCGCCAGGACGACCAGCATGGTCACGGCAGCAACGACTCCGGCAGCGCGGTAGCCGTCGACGAACGCAGTACGGACCTGGTCCAGAAGGACGGCGTCGTGCCCCGTGGTCGCGAGCCGGAAGCCGTCGACCCAGGACCCGTCCGCGTGACCAGCCGCCGCGGACAGCCTGGACCGATACACGACCGTCGCCAGACTGCCGAGGACGACCAGTCCAGTAGCGATCCCGATCTCGTTCGCGGTCTGCGCCAGCGACGCGGCCGAGCCGGCCTGCTCCTGCGGTGCATGCGAAATGATGTCGTTCATCAGGAACGGGAACGCTGCCCCGACACCGGCGGTCGTCAGGATGGACCCGCACACCACCACGGCGATGCCGGACCGCCCGACCGGGAGCAGCGCGAACGGCACGAACCCGGCAGCCATCACGAGCAGACCCCCGAGTACGACGTACTTCGGGCGGAACCGGTGGCCGAGCCAGGGACCGGTGTTCGACGCGATGATCATCGCCAGCATCGACGGGATCATCCACAGCGCCGCGGTCAGCGGTGACAGGCCAAGTGCCGACTGCAGGTAGAACGCCGCGAAGATCGACGTACCGCCCATCAGCAGCGCGGTCAGGAACAGCACCCACATCGCGCGGCTCACGCCGGGCCGTCGCAGCAGCGACAGATCGACCAGCGGGTGCTCCAGTGCGTGCTGACGCCGTACGAACAGCACGCCCAGAACGACGCCGATCGCTCCGAGGCCGATCGCCTCCCAGACGGTCGCACCGTTGACCGCCCACTTGAGCGTGGCCACGAGCGTGAGGATCGCGGCGAGGCAGAGCGCGGCGCTACGCAGATCGATCGGTGCCGTGACCTGGGTCTGCGACTCGGGCAGCAGCCGCGGCGCCGCCAGCACGGTCACCAGCATCACCGGTACGCCGAGCAGGAACACCGAGCCCCACCACCAGTACTGCAGCATCACGCCACCGATCAGCGGCGCGACCGCCATCCCGGTGAGGAAGCACGTCATGTACGCACCCATCGCGGACACCCGGTGCTTCGGATCCGGGAACAGCTGGCCGATCAGCGCCATCGAGGCCGGCATGATCGCCGCGCCGGCGATGCCCATCACCGCCCGGGTCGCGATGATCATCCAGGGCGCGGTCGAGAACGCGGCGACGGCCGAGGCGATCGCGAACACCGCCGCGCAGGCGACGATCAGCCGCCGCCGGCCGATCCGGTCCCCCACCGCCCCCATGGTGATCATCGTGCCGCCGACCATGAACCCGTAGATGTCGTTCATCCAGAGCAACTCGGTGGGCGACGGCCGCAGGTCAGCGGCCATCCTCGGCAGCGCGACGCCGAGGACACTGATGTCGATCGCGATCAACAGCGACGGCAGGGCCAGCAGCGCCAGCGCGAGACGCGGACTACGGGAGCGTCCGGCCACTGCGGCGACCGGTTCGGGCGTGGTCGTCATAAGAATTCCCTCTCGAGCAGGTTCAGGCGGACGGCTGCGCAGGCTGATAGTGCGAAACCACGACCTGGCCGTCGAGCACGACCGTGTCGACGTGCCGCAGACCGCGCCGGCTGGCCGGGTTCGGGAACAGCGGGCGACCACCACCCAGTACGACGGGGTGCACGGCGATGTGGAACTCGTCGATCAGCCCCAGGTCAGCCAGCGCCCCGGCCAGCGCCGACCCGCCCGTGAGCAGCAGGTCCTGCCCCGGCTCGGCCTTCAGCTCGGCGACCTGCTTCGCCAGATCGCCGCTGATCACCCGGCTCGTCCACTCGTCACCCTCGTAGCTGCGCGAGAACACGATCTTCGGGGTGGCCCGCCAGAACGGCGCGAACGCGAGCGTGTGCGGGTCGTCGGTGATCGACTCGGCGTTCGGCCAGAAGCCGACCATCATCTCCCAGACCGGCCGGCCGAACAGCAGGGTGTCGACGGTCTTGTCCAGATTCTCGGAGTACGCCGACAGCTCGGGCCCCATCACCGGCCAGTCGAACTCGCCGTTCGGCCCGTCCACGAACCCGTCGATCGAGGTGTGCACCCAGTAAACGACCTTGCGCATTTCTGCCTCCTCCAGAGTGTCTTTGCCCCCTGGTCGGAGCCGGTCACGGGTTCTTGACATCGCCGGCGCAAGAAAAGGGCGGCCGCTGGCGGGCCGCCCTTCGAGAGAACTCTCCTCAATCGGTGGTGACGGGGTGTTCACGGCGCCATTCGCGGCCGGCCACGGCGCCGAGCGCGACGGCGACGACGACCAGGACGGCAACGATCACCCACTCGAGCGTGCCGCTGCCGTGGTCCGGATCCCAGCCGGTGAGCAGCTCGATCCATTCGCGGCTGATCAGCGTGATCAGAGCGAGTACCAGGGCTGCCGCGGAGAAACCGGCCTGCAGCCAGAAACGCCGTCGTACGGCGGAACGTGAGTGCATCATGCCGGCACCTCCCAGACACCGCGGCTGCGCGTTCCGACCCGGAGTACGTGCGCTGCTTCGTGGAAGAGCAGGTCGACCGCGAGGCTGTTCGGTAGGCCGGTGCCGTAGACCGACCAACTGCCGCCGGCGTCCACAGATTCGAACACCCCGACGTCGCAGGCCACCCAGACCCGGTCGTCGCGGCCGGGATCGGTGATCACCGCGTTCACGGGGATGGCCGGCAGGTTCGCGGTCACGTCCGTCCAGTGCGCGCCCGAGGCGTCGGACCGGAACACCGCGCCCGGGTTCGAGAACGTCACCCAATACCGGTTCGCGTTCCGCGGGTCGACCAGCAGGTCACTGATCCAGCCGTTGCGCGGGCGAGGTAGCGTCTCGGGGTCGCTCCACTTCCCGTTGGCGAAGCTGATCCGGGAGACGTCGCCCTCGATCGTGCCGACCAGCACCGTGCCCGGCTCCGGGATGGCGAGCGCCGAGGCGATCGACCGTTGACCGCCCTGCAGGTCGATGTCGTCCCAGTTGTTACCTGCGTCCCGCGAGAGGTGCACCGTGTGCCCGGCCTTGACCACCACCGAACCGTTGACCTCCACCGGTGGATAGAACAGCTGGCCCGGCGCGTTGGGATCGCCAGGAGGAGTCACCGTTCGCCAACTGGCGGGGTCTCCGCGATGATCCGAACGCTGCAGGTGCATGTGGTAGTAGGAGTGGTAGCAGACGTCAGGGCGCGACAGGTTGGTCCCGCAGTCGCCGCCGTCCCCCAGACCCACCTGCGTCCACAGGTCGGGCGACTCCCGGCGAATCGTGCCGTTGTCCTGCAGCCCGGCCAGCATCCAGATCTGCTCGTCCGGCCGCTGTGTCAGGTACTCGACCTCGCTGATCGCGAGCCCCGCGTTCAATGGCCGCCAGGTGTCGCCGCCGTCCGGACTCCGGAAGATGCCTCCGTCACTCCCGGCGTAGATCACCGTCGGGTTCTCCGGGTCGAAGGCCATCGTGTGCTGATCGGGGTGGATCGAGTCGCCCTGTCCGATCCGCGTCGAGATATCCGTAAATTGCCAGGTGTCGCCGGTTCGTACGCCGCGCACGAGCTCCTTCGCGCCCAGGTAGATCGTGGTGTCGCCGTTACCAGGAACCGCGACGTACCAGTCGTAGGAGGCCTGGTCCACGGCGAGGACGTCGTCGACCAGTTGACCGAGGCTGAACGACGGCAGGTCGATGCGCACCCAGGGCGCCGTCCGGCCGGGCCGATGCCAGAGTCGGGCCATTCCCCCGGTCGCCGCGAACACGAACGCCTGCCCGGGGTCGGACGGGACATGGGCGACGGCCATCCGCTCCCTGGCCGGATCGAGCGCGGGCAGACCCGGCAGGTTCACCTTCGCGAACGCGCCGCCGTTCTGCGCGGCGAACAATCCGTCGGGCGCGGTCAACAGGATCTCCTCCACGCCCGCGTGATGCTGGGCCAGTGAGATGTCCCAGGTCATCCCCCGGTGCAGCAAGGACCAGGTGGCGCCACCGTCGGGTGTCTCGGCCGCGCCGCCGGTCGTTGCGACGAGCAACCGACCGCCGCCGGCCGGATCGACCACGATCCGGTAGAAGCCGACCCCGGCGAACACCTGCTCGGCGACCTGCGCCCAGCTCGAACCACCGTCGTGCGAGATCAGAAGTCCCTGGCCGAGATGGAAGTACTCCGAGTTGCCCTCGCCGGTGCCCGCGTAGACCGTCGACGTGTTGGACGGGTCGAAGGCCAGCGCACCGATCGACAGCGTCGGCTGGTCATCGATTCGCGGCGCCCAGTGCATGCCGCCGTCGCGTGTCTCCCAGATCCCGCCGGCCGCGCTTCCGACCAGCACTCGGCCGGGGTTGTTCGGGTCGACGGCGATCGCCGACACCCGTCCGCTGACCGTCACGGAACTGCCGGGACCGGTGCCGTACGTCTGCCCGTGCGGGATGCCGGCGGGACCCAGCGAACGCCAGGTCAACTCCGGCGGCGGAGGTGCGGCGCCGAGCAGCGTGGCGCGATCGCGCATCGCTTGCACATAGGACTGTGTTGTCGCCGGCCGTTCCCCGGCGACGGCGATCCTGAGCGGCTGCGCCTCGTAGCTCAGGCCACGTGCGTCCAGGAACGCCGCCTGCCGGAGGAAGACCTTCCGGCGGACACCCCGTTCCCCCTCTGCGCGGCCACTGGTCGCCAGCTCGCCCTCGCGCTCATCGAGGTCTGTCGGACCCTTCATGTGTGTCGCCCCCCTGCGCTGTGTTACCCGTGGTCCTCCGGCTCGCTCCCGGTCGCCGGCTCGTCGGCGCCAACGTCCGAATCATCGGCCGTGTGGTCCGCGGAATCAGCGGCGTCGTCTGCCGAGTCGTCAGCCGAGTCGACAGCAGAGTCGTGATCGAGGTCGAGCTCACGGTGCTCCGTCAGTCCGCGCGATTCCTCGAACTGCCGGCGCCGGTCCTCCGCCCGGCCACCCGGACGGCCGGGCTCGTGCTCTCTGTTCCCCATGCCATCTCCTCGGAGCTCCGGCAACGCCAGACCGGCCCGCCACAGCCGGGCCCGTCGATCGGCCGACACTCGACGCCGCGCAGATACCCCCGCGGTCCCCTCCCGCGATCGGCGGCGTACACAACTCAGACTCGCACCGGCGCCGATGAGGCGCAAGGGTGCACCGCCCCAGGCCGATCCACCCGAGAAGTTCGAGCGCTTGCTCGTTGCCGCAAGCAACGACGGTGACACCTGACGTGTCCGGGAACCACGTCAGCGCTTCGGGTTCCGGCGGGCGCGTTCGACGGCGTACACGGCGGCCTCGGTGCGGCGTTCCATGTCGAGCTTGCGCAGCAGCGAGGAGACATAGTTCTTCACGGTCTTCTCGGCCAGGAACATGGTCTGCGCGATCTGCCGGTTCGTCTTGCCGGCCGCGATCTCGTCGAGGATGCGGCGTTCCTGCTCGGTCAGCGACTGGTACCGCGGGTCCTCGTTCGAGTCGGCCGACTGCCGCAGCCGGTCGAGCACCGCCTTCGTCATCGCCGGGTCCAGCAGCGATTCGCCGGCCGCCAAGCGGCGTACCGCGCCGACCAGATCGGTGCCGCTGACCTGCTTCAGCAGATACCCGGCGGCACCCGCCATGATCGCCGTGAACAAGGCCTCGTCGTCGGAGAACGACGTCAGCATCAGACAGGCCGGCGGCTCGGCCATCAGCGAACGGATCTCCCGGCACACCGTGATCCCGTCGCCGTCCGGCAGCCGAACGTCGAGTACGGCGACATCGGGCCGCAGCGCCGGCACCCGCGCGATCGCCTGCGCGGCCAGCGTCGCCTCGCCGACCACGTCGATGTCCGGCTGACTCTCCAGCAACAGCCGCAGTCCGAGCCTGACGACCTCGTGATCGTCGAGCAGGAACACCTTGATCCCCATGTCACCTCGCTCACCGCTGCTCCGACACTGCTCCCCGCTGCTTCTCCGCGACCCAGCGTAGCCGGGTGGTCCGGCCAGGTCATCGCTTCGACGTTTTCCGAACGCCCGGCCGGTTCCTCAAGGCGAGGCTATTCCGTACGGTTAGTGACGTGGGCGATACACCGGGAAGCCGGGACCGGCTCTGGGACAACGACGCGATGCGGTTCACCGGTCTGTCACGCGTCCGGCTCGACGCTTTGCTGCAGGAGTTGCTCGGCCGGGTCGACGAGATCATGGACTCGCAGGACCGGCTCCGAGCGCTGCTGGACGCCGTGGTCGGGATCGGCACGGACCTGAATCTGAACAGCACCCTCGACCGGATCGTGACCGCTGCGTGCGATCTCGCCGGCGCCCGGTACGGCGCACTCGCCGTGGTCGGCCGAGATGGCAAACGATTGAGCAGATTCATCACGCACGGCGTCACCGACGAGCAGACCGCAGCGATCGGGCCGATTCCCCAAGGGCATGGCCTGCTCGGTCTGCTGATCGACCAGCCGACGTCGCTGCGCCTGCACGACCTGGCCGAACACCCGACGTCCCACGGCTTCCCGGCGAACCACCCCCGGATGCGTAGCTTCCTCGGCGTTCCGATCCGGATTCGGGACCAGATCTTCGGCAACCTGTACCTGACCGAGAAGGCGTCCGGTGCGGACTTCACCGAGCAGGACGAGCGCAACGTCACCGCCCTCGCCGCCGCGGCCGGCGTCGTCATCGACAACGCCCGCTTGTACGCCGACACCGAACGCCGCCGGCGCTGGCACGAGGTCACCGTCGAGATCACCCAGCTGATGCTCGGAGAGTTCGACCCCAAGGACATTCTCCAGCTCGTCGCCCGCCGGGCTCGGGAGGTCTCCGCCTCCCGCATCGGTGTGGTGCTCCTGACCGACGACGACGGGCTCGTGATCGAGGCGATCGACGGACCCGACGACCTGCAGCGGTACGTCGGACGGCGGATCGCGGCCGACTTCCCGGTGCTCGGTGACGCGGCACGGGGCGACAACCAAGAGGTGGTCGACGATCTCGCCCAGGTGCTGAAGGACATCGGGCCGCCCGTCGACGATCTGCCGGAGGTGCTGTCGCTCGGGCGTGCGGTCATGGCACCGATCCCGGCCGGCAGTCACGCGACCGGTGGACTGCTGCTCGTGGCCGCCGAGCGCGGCGCCGTCCTCGGCGTCACCGAAGGCACCGACCTGGTCAAGATGTTCGCGAACCAGGCGACCCTGGCGCTGGACCGCGCGCAGGCCCAGCGTGACCAGGCGATGATCGCCGTCCTCGAGGACCGGGACCGGATCGCCCGCGATCTGCACGACCTCGTCATCCAGCGGCTGTTCGCGACCGGCCTGCAACTGCAGTCCATGCAGCATCTCGTCCAGCCGGAGGCCCGGGGGCGCATCGGGAATGCCGTCGAGGACATCGACACCACGATCCGGGACCTGCGCGCGGCGATCTTCGAACTGTTGCACCAACCCGGCCGCAGCTCGCTGCGATCCGATGTCCAGTCCCTCGCCGCGGAGTACGCCGAGCCGCTCGGTTTCGCGCCGCGGCTCAACTGCGTAGGACCGCTCGACACCGTCGTACCGACCGTGGCGCGACCGCAGATCCTGGCCACGATCCGGGAGTCGCTGTCGAACGTCGTACGCCACGCCCGCGCCACCGCGGTCACCATCGATGTGGTGGTCACCGGCAACGAGGTTGTCGCCCGGGTCGCCGACAACGGGGTGGGAATCGGCCCCGGCGAGCGGCAGAGCGGCCTCCGCAACCTCCGCGAACGGGCGGAGGCGCTCGGCGGCTCGGTCAGCGTGCGCCCGAACGAACCCCACGGCACCGTCGTAGAACTCACCGCTCCACTCGACGCGTAACCTCCCCGTGCCCCTCCGGCCCTCGAGACCGGCACGAAAGCCCCCGCAGATCCGGGACCGTCGCCTCTGCTGACAACCGTTCCTGCTCCGTCAGACTTCTCTCCGGTGGTCGCAAGGACCACGTTCGGAAAGGGAGATGATGATGTAGTACCTCGTTGGGTTGGCGGTCGCTCGGTCGTGCTGATCGGGTGTTCCGTGCCGACCGACTCCGGTTCGGAGCCTGGGGCAACGAAAACCGCCGCGGCCGCGACCCGGAACGATCCGCGCCCGGTGCAGCCCGGCAAGGCGTTCACGCTCGGGAAGCACCAGCTGAACGCCGGCTGGAAGGTCGTCTACCAGGAGTACCTCGGCACCAAGGTCACCGGCACCGTGACAAACGTGTCGAAGTCCACCAGCACCGCCTTCTTCCACGTGAAGTTCCTGAACGGCAAGAGCGTCGTCGCCAACATGCAGTGCGCGTCCGACGACCTGGAGCCGGGACAGTCCCAGCCGATCGAGTTCCTGAACACCGTTCCCGGCGAGGGCAAGCTGCCGAAGTACACCAGCGTCACCGCCGAGGCCGATTTCTGAGCCTTGCCGGGTCCGGAACTGCGGGTCGACGATCACAACCAGGGGTGGGCGCTGCCGCACGGCAGCAGGCTGAGGGGTGGGAATGAGCGAGACATACACCAGCGACGACGAACCAGGTGACCAGCAGGCCGGGCTCTGGAGGGTCAAGCTGACCTTCCGGGCCGGGGGCATGACCGAGCAGGCGATCGACGATCTGTGCACCAAGCTCGAGGCGGAACTCATCGAGCAGCTCGGTGACCAGCTCTCGCACCCGATCTTCCTGATCGGCGGCCCGTTCCCCGACCACGAGTCCCTCGCGCACTCACTGGCCGAGGACATCTGACGGACACACCCGGCAGCCGGCTCCAGTCCATGGAGCCGGCTGACGTACTGGACGCCGCCGGCCGGGCCGCGCTGAACCGGTCGATCCAGGCGGCCGATCTGCGGGCCGATGGCGAGGTCATCCGAAGTCCCAGCCCTGCGGCTGACCCGTCGGAGGTACTTGGTTGCCTGGAGCATCACCACTCGACGCCGGCCATGTTCGCCCCCCATCGTGTTCGCGTTCCTGGTTCGATCGGACCGTCAGCCACGCCCTAGCTCGGAGCTCGCCGTCGGTGCTTTCCCCGCTGGTCCAGTTCGCGTTGCACGCGGAACCGGTAGACCTGCAACCTGATGTTGAGTACCCGCGCCCGGCCCTCGCGCTGCTGCCACCGTTTGTCGACGATCTCCTCGATCGTCGCCAGGGCACCGACCAGATCCTCGGTCGCCCAGTTGTCCAGGCGTTGCGCGCGCGCCAGCCGATCCAGATACTGCGTCCCCACCACTGGTTCATCCCCGGCAGTCATGACAATCGCCGCCCTCGGACCCTCTGGACACCAGAGTGAGAACGGCGAGACGATCATGCATAGATGGCACCTGACCCCCCAGGGCGTA
Source organism: Kribbella sp. NPDC043289 (assembly GCF_056436705.1). Classification (NCBI taxonomy): domain Bacteria; kingdom Bacillati; phylum Actinomycetota; class Actinomycetes; order Propionibacteriales; family Kribbellaceae; genus Kribbella; species Kribbella sp. NPDC043289. The sequence goes on along the minus strand of NZ_JBWKCB010000001.1, from coordinate 914,888 downwards.
GTAGCTTCGCCGCCGGGGTCCAGGGCAGCCTCAATGGACACCAAACGCTACCGCTCGACCCCGGGATGTCAAGTAGACCTGAACTCCCGGGCCGGACGGGGTGCAGCCGATTCGGTCCGCGGGACCCCCTGATACCCGCGGACCGAATCACCCCTCCGAGCCGGTCAAGAGGTCAATGGCTGTCGAGCGTCCCCAGGGCCGGGGCCACACCGGCGCGACGGTCGAGTTCGTACTGCAGCCGGCGCCGGTAGATGGCCAGCCTGATGTCGACCGTGCGCACCCCACTGCGCAACCGTGGCCGCTCGGCATCGAGTACGTCCATCACTGCCAGTGCGGCACGCAACTCGCTCGACGGCCAGGACGACAACCGCTCCGAATGGGCGAGCCGATCCAGCAGATCCGCACGTTTCCGTTGCGCCACAGCGCTCAACTCCTCGGGAGTTTTCTCCGCACCGAGGTCCAGGGCACGTGCCGTCAACACCTCGACGATAGCCCTGCCCGCGGCCTGGGACCAGAACGTCCGTAATACCCTCCGATAATCGTTGGCCGCGCCTACAGATCCGCGGAATGCGACAAACGATTGAACCTCGGTGGACCGCCCGGCAGCTGCGCCGACTGCCTGGTGGCCGGGCGGCGCCGGCAGTAATCTGGGAGCACTAATCCAGGCACGCCCCAGACCCCGGCGCCGACAGATCAGCGCCTTGGGGAGGGCACGGTGCACCGATCGTCTGATGACGCGCGGTCGCCTGCCGCGGGGATCGCGGCACGCGGTCGATCACTGCGGCTGTTACCCGCACAATCGCCCGAATGGGTGATCGTGCAGGTGATGCGGGACGCCCAGGGTCCGGAGTGGACTCCGGCGTCGGCGGCCGACCGCCTGATCGATCGGGTACCGGACCCGCGGGTACTCCGGCATGCCCGCGCGCATCTACGGACCATCGCCGGCAAACGGGTGACGATCCACCGATTGCGCGCGGTCGCCACCCTCAACCTGGCGATCCACCGCCTCGAGGACGGTACCCCTCCGGTCGCCGCCCGTAGTGCTACAGCGGCATCAGACGGGGGTTGACGGGTCGTGGTCGAGCCGACCCAGCTCGCGCTCGGGCAAGCGCTCGCCGACGCGGCCTGTTCCACAGCGTTGCCGCACGCTGCGCGAGTGCTGTCGCCGAGCTGCATCGATTGTGCACCAGTTTACCGCGACCGAGCCGGAGGTAGGACATGGACGACGCGGACGTCATTGTCGTCGGGGCAGGACTGGCCGGACTAGCGGCCGCGATCACACTGCAGTCCGCCGGACTTCAGGTCGCGCTGCTCGAGCAGGCCGACGAGGTCGGCGGCCGGGTTCGCACCGATGAGGTCGACGGCTTCCTCCTCGACCGCGGCTTCCAGGTGCTGCTCCCGGCGTACCCCGAGCTCCGGCGACTGCTCGACCCGGCGGCTCTGGATCTGAGGCCCTTCAGCCGCGGAGTCCTTGTTCAGGGCCGCGACGAGCGCTGGGACCTCGGTACGGCGTACCGGGACCGGAGCACTGTCGCGTCGCTGGCGCGGTTCGCCGGCAAGCGACCGCTCGACGCGCTCGCGGTCGGTGCGTTCAGCGTGCGCGACGCGGTCGTCGACGCGGCCCGGCTGCGCGGCGCGACCCCGAGGGAGACCGGACACGAGCTTCGTCGGTGGCATGTCTCGTCGCGCACGACCGAGGAGATCTTCCAGCCGTTCCTCGCCGGGGTGTTCCTCGATCCGGACCTGACGACGAGCTCCAAGATGTTCCACCTGCTCTGGCGATGCTTCGTCCGAGGCGGCGCCGCGGTTCCGGCCGGTGGCATGCGCGCCCTGCCGGAAGCCCTCGCGGACCTGCTCGTCGACGACGCGCTCCGACTCTCCACCGGTGTCGAGTCGATCGAGTCAGGCCTCGTCCGAACGGCGGGTTCCACCACCCCGCTCAGTGCCCGGGCCGTTCTGGTCGCGACGGACGGCACGGACGCCTCCGGACTGCTCCCGAGCGTCAGCGCACCCGAGTGGCGCGGCGTCACGACCTGGTACTTCGCGGCGCCGGACGCACCGCTCCACCGGCCGACCCTCCTGCTCGACGGCGCCGAGGGCTCACTGATGAACACCGTCGTGATGAGCGAGGTCGCCGCGACGTACGCACCGCCGGGCCGCGCCTTGATCGCCGCCTCGGTTCCGAACACGGCCTTCAGCACCGACGGAGCGCTCGCCCTGCTGGGCCGTCTGTATCAGACCTCCACGGCGGACTGGGAGCTCATCAAGGAGTACCGCATTCCGCGGGCACTCCCCCGGATGACGTCGAACCATCTCCTCACCCACCCCGCCAAGGTCGGCCCCGGCCTCTACGTCTGCGGAGACCATCGCGACACCAGCTCGATCCAGGGCGCTCTGTTCTCAGGCCGGCGCGTCGCGACCGCGGTCGTGCAGGACCTGACGCGTCACTGAGGAGAGTCTGCCGTTCGGCCGAGGACATGCCGGAGCGTGTCCTCGAGCTCGGGACGGCGGAACGTGTGCGCCAGATCGGTCAGGCGGCTCGGCAGCACTCGCTGGGATGCCAGCGCCAGTTCGTCGGCGCCTTCCTGGCCGAGGAGAACGCGCGGGCCGATCGAAGGAACGCGGAACAGCGCGGGCCGCCGGAGCACGCGCGCGAGCGTCGCGGAGTACTCGCTGTTGCGTACTGCAGTGGGCGCAACCGCGTTGACCGGGCCGGACAGACGGTCGTCGTAGAGCGCGCGGTGGTAGATGTCCACGAGATCGTCGATTCCGATCCACGACTGCCACTGGCTGCCGTCTCCCAGCGGGCCGCCGAGGCCGGTTTCGAAGAGCGGGTACTGCAGCTTCAGGACGCCGCCGGCCGGCGTTTGCACCAAGCCGGTCCGGACCTTCACGACGCGCAGACCGCCGTCGATCGCAGGCTGGGTCGCCTGCTCCCAGTCGTCGACCAGGCCGGCCAGGAACCCGTCACCACGGTCGCTGGTCTCGGTCAGTTCCTCGTCACCACGGTCGGGACCGTAGTACCCGATGGCTGAGGCGCTGACGAAGACCTTGGGGCCGTTCTCGGTCGCGGCGGCGGCTTCGGCCAGGGCGCGCGTCGGTCCGATCCTCGACGCTCGGATCGTGTGCCGATGCGCGTCGGTGAAGCGGCCGCCGATCGAGGCGCCGGCGAGATGGACGACAGCATCAACGCCCTGCAGCAGGGTCCGGGACGGTAGCTCCGGGTCCCAGAACCGCTCGTCCGGGTTGTCGGTCGGGCGCCGGACGAGACGGATGACGGTGTGTCCCGCCGTACTGAGCAATGCGGTGAGGGCCTGGCCGATGGTCCCGTTGCTTCCGGTGACGGCAACGGTCAGCGAACGCATGCCACCATCGACAGCGCGGTGCAGCGCGGACAGGTCGTCGGCGAGCTGCCGGTGCCGGTACGCGAGCATGGACTTCAGCAGCAGTCCCGGCACGTTGCTGTCGATCCGGTCGGTGATCCGCGTGCGATCCGGACCGAGCGCCTCGAACTCGTGGGTATGGCGCCAGCGCACAGCCCAGCGCAGCGGGGCCGAGTCGAGTTCGTCGACGAAGCGCTCGGGGGCCTCTGCACCACCGTGGCGAGCGACCCAGCGCAGCCCGAGCGGGAACCCGAGCACGGCCACACCGTCCGACAGGGAGTCGGCCTCCTGCTCGATCCGCACCGGCATCCACGGCGGGGTCAGCCGCACGATGGCGCCCGGCCGCCCGTGCCAGCCGTAGACCTCGTCCCGCGGAAAGTCCACCACACTGCTCTTGGTCAGGCCCACGACCACGATCCTTTCCTCGGCTGGGACGAGGCGCGTAGCTCCCGTCTGCACCACCTTTGCACAACTTTTCTGGTTGGTGCTGCATCCGGCCCGCCGACTCCCGCGGAAGAGGAGAGAAGAACCCGATCCCTAGGAGGGCTTCATGTCCGTGCGACGAGTCACTGCCCTGCTCGCCACCGGCCTCTTGGCCGCCATCGCCCCAGCCGTGGCTGCGACCGGCGCCGAGGCCAGACCGACGGCGACAGCGACCGTCTCCGTGCTGCACGCCGTGCCTGGTCCGACCGTCGACGTGTACGCCAACGGCAAGGCACTGCTCACCAACTTCAAGCCAGGTACCCTCACCGACCCGGTCAAACTCCCCGAAGGCACCTACGACCTGAAAGTGACCGCGGCCGGAGCCGGACCGAAGGGTGCGGCGGTCATCCAGGCGAACGACGTCAAGGTGCCCGGCGGCGCCAACATCACCGTCGTGGCGCACTTGTCAGCGGCCGGCAAGCCGGTTCTGACGCCGTACGTCAACGATGTCTCGAAACTCGCGGCCGGCCAGGCGAGGATCACCGTGCGGCACGATGCGGCGGCGCCCGCTGTCGACGTCCGCGCGGGCGGCAAGCCGGTGTTCAAGGGGCTGACCAACCCGAAGGAGGCGAAGGCCGATCTGCCGGCCGGCACGGTCAAGGCCGACGTCGTGCTCGCCGGTACGTCGACGGTCGCCATCGGCCCGGCCGACGTGAACCTCAAGGAGGGCACGAACACGATCGTGTACGCCTGGGGCAGCGCGTCCGGCAAGAACCTGAAGCTCGCCGTACAGACGATCTCCGGCCTGCACGGCAACCCGTCCGGTGTCCCGGGCGGTACCGGCGGTCAGGCCGCCGAGGTCGGCAACTCGAACAGCTCGCCGTGGCTGATCGGCGCTCTGGCGCTCGCCGGTCTCGCCGTGGTCAGTCTCGGTACGGCGGCGATCCGGGGGCGTGCCCGGTCGTGATCCGGCGTCGTGGTGCGGCCGTCCTCGTGATGGCCGCACTCCCCCTCCTCGGCCTGACCGGCTGCGCGGCATCGGACGGTGCCGTCGCCGGCGACCGAAGCGGGCGGGCGGAGCAGTCAGCTGCCACCCCTCCCCCGGCAGCGTCGCCAGCTCCGTCCGCTCGACGCCCTGAACCGGCGTACGGCGGAATTCGGACCCACTCCGCCGACCTGTCCACGACCGCGAGTACGGCGCAACCGCTGCGCCTGCGACTCGCGTCCGTGCGGATCGACGTACCGGTCGTCCCGGTAGGAGTCGCCGCGGACGGACAGATGCAACTCCCACCGAATCCGGCGACGATCGGCTGGTATCGGTTCGGTCCCAGCACCGCCGATACCCACGGCTCCGTGGTCCTGGGCGGTCACGTCGACAGCAAGCAGTACGGCGTCGGGCCGCTCGTTCGGCTCCGCACGCTCCGGGCCGGCGCGGCTGTGGTCATCGGACTGACCGACGGCACGGCGACGACGTACCGGGTCCAGAGTGTCCAGGACATTCCCAAGACGAGCATGGCGTTCGACCAGGTCTTCGACCGGGACGGCGCGCGGCTGCTGCGGATCGTCACCTGCGGCGGGCCGTACGACCCCGACCGCGGCGGCTATCAGGACAACCTCGTCGTCACGGCAGTCCCCGTATGACGCGGGACCTGTCGGCGAGCGTCGGACCGTGGGGTTTCGCTAGAGTTCCGAACGTGACCAGTACCGGGGCCGGGGAACCGTCTCCCGCGGACATCGCGAAAGGCTTGGCCGCCGGCCGCGAGGACAGCCTCGCGGATGCGTACCGGCGCTGGGCCGGCCTGGTCTTCACGCTCGCCCTCAAGGCGCTCGGCGACCGGGACGACGCGGAGGACGTCACCCAACAGGTGTTCGTGTCCGCCTGGCGCGGGCGGCACAGCTTCGACCCCGATCACGGTCAGCTCGGCGCGTGGCTGACAGGCATCACCAAGCACCGGATCGCCGACCGGCTCGCCACCCGGCACCGCGACCACCGCAACGCGGCGGCCGCGGCCGACCTGCTGGACGCCGAGGCGGCACCCGAGCAGGTGGACCAGCACACCGTCGATCGAGTACTGCTCGCCGACGAGATCGCGAGGCTCGACGATCCACGGCGAACGATCCTTCGGCTCGCGTTCTACGAAGACCAGACGTACCCGGCGATCGCGGAGCAACTCGCGTTACCGCTCGGGACCGTGAAGAGTCATGTCCGGCGCGGCCTCCTGCACCTGCGGGACCGCTTGGAGGAGGTGAAAAGTGACGACACATCTCGATGAGGAGCTACTGGCCCAGTGGGTCATCGACGGCGACATCCCCGATGACGCCGCCACCGATCACCTCCGGCGGTGTGCCCCCTGCAGCGAACGCTTGGCCGAACTGCGCACGATCGCGGGCGACCTCGGCGAACTCCCCCGGCTGGAGAACCCACCGAGCCACGTCTGGGACCGCGTCGGCGCCGAGCTCGGCTTCCAGAACGGCCGCGGGCACGCCCCGGCGATCGACCGTTCGGCGCCCGCGCAAACCGCCGTACCTGCTGAAGATGGGCGGCGTGGGTGGCGGCCGACGCGTACGGCGTTCGCGATCGCGGCGAGCGTTGCGGCGATCCTCGGCGCCGGTGCGGGAATCGTCGGCACGCGGTTGGCGACCTCGGACAACGCGGCGCAACCGACCACCGAGGCGGCGATCAGGCTGGAACCACTCGACGGCAAGTCCGGCGCCGGTAACGCCGACCTGGTCCGGGACGCCGGCGGCAGCCAGCTCCGGGTCACCGCCAGCGGCCTCAGCAAGACGCCGGGTTTCTACGAGGTCTGGCTGATCAACGAGGACGGCAAACGCATGGTCTCGCTAGGCGTCCTGGACCCCAGCACCGGCGGAACCTTCCAGGTCCCCACCGGCCTGACCAGCCAGGGCTACCGGATCGTCGACGTCTCACTGGAACCTGACGACGGCAATCCCGAGCACTCACACGACAGTGTGGTCCGGGGTTCGCTGCCTGGCTGAGGAGCGGTAGACGTCGATGACCTGGGCGACGGCCGCGTCGAGGTCATCGAGGTCGCGGTCGGGCCGCAGCCATCCGGGACCGGCCGTCAGCACCTGGTGCCCGTGGCCCTCGACGCGTCGTCTCAGCACGCTCTGGCCGGTCCGCCGGATGGTCGTCCACAACACCACCACGGCCGGCGCGGCACGGTCGGCCGCGGCCAGGATCGCCGCGTCGTTGCCACCCGCGGCGAGGGCGATCACCGGGATACCGCGTTCGAGCAGTACGGCGCGCAGTACCGTCAGCGGGACGGTATGACGCTCGTCCGGGCAGGGCACCAGCAGGCACGGCGTCCCGTGGTGCTGCAGTCCGCGACGCACGATGTAGCGCTCGATCGCTTCGTCGACGGTGCCGGCCAGCAGGACGGTCAGGTCGATGCAGTCGCCGGCATCCGCGAACCGCCGTTCGAGCTCATGGAACGCGGGCGCGACCACCTCGGTCCAGACGCGGGCTATACCGCGACTCTCGATCGACCGGTCGAGCATGTCGGCCATGGCGGCCACGTGGTACGTCTCCGCGGACGACAGCAAGGCGCTGGGTTCGGACACGGCCGGTCCGATCGGCGCGCTGAGGCGGGCGGCGTCGACGGGCGACGTACCGCCGGCGATCAGCGCGATCATCTGCCGCAGCCGGGCGACGTCCTCGGCGGAGTAGCGCCGATGCTGACCGGCGCTGCGTAGCGAGGGGCCGATCCCGTACCGGCGCTCCCAGCTCCGGATCGTCACGGTAGGGACGCCGAGCATCTCCGCGACGCGCCCCACCGGCCACACCACCTCCCCCGAGGCGGTGTACTGCGTGGTGCCCGAGCGACTTGCCATTTCACTACGATGTCACGAAACCCGCCCGCCGACACCGCTCTTCCCGGACTTCGTCAGGCGGTCCAACGGCTCCGAGTCCTCGACAGCGTGACGATCGGACCCGTCGGCGCGCGCATCCGTCAGTTCGGCGATCGTGGGTATCTGCACCGAGTCGGCGAAGTAGAACCGGCTCAGCGCGGCCCGGATCCGATCCCGCCGCCGGTGCGGCCGGACGACACCGTTCGCATCAGACGATCAGCACCCGGCAGGCCCAGGTGATGGTGTTGATCGACATGTGGAGTGCGTGGCGATCGGGTCGTTGCCGCTGTTCAGCCACCGGCGAAGAAGAAGAAGAAGAAGAAGAAGCCACCCGCCTTCGCGGCGTAGACCGGGAACAGCGGGAAACCGACCACGTTTCGCTCGGTCCGGCCGGGCCGCGGTACTGCGTGTGCTTGTGGTACAGCCTCCAAACGTGCTGGACGTCCGGGTTCAAACTTATGCACAGTTGATGCACATTTGGTCGCCCGAGGCAACCGCTCCGTGTCCGTACGGCCGTTGTCGGTGCCGACCGGTAGTGTCCGGACGTGGACGTTGGGGAGCGGATTCAGGACCTTGCCGATCGGATCGTCGTACTGCGGGACGCGTACTACCGCGGTTCGCCGGCGGTGGCCGATGCGGAGTACGACGCGATCGAGGACGAGCTGCGGGCGCTGATCGAGGCCAACCCGGAGTTGACGCCGATTCCGAACCCGCTGGACCAGGTCGGTGCGCCGACGGTGCTGCACGCACCGGTGCGGCACTCGCGGCCGATGCTGTCGCTGGAGAAGGCGACGCGTCCGGAGCAGGTCGAGGCGTTCTTCGGCCGCTTCCCCGGCCAATCGGTCGTGGTGATGCCGAAGCTCGACGGTCTGTCGCTGGCGCTCGTCTACGAGAACGGTCAGCTCGCCCGCGCGATCACCCGCGGTGACGGTACGACGGGTGACGACGTGACGCCGCTCGTCCGCGCCCTCACCGACGGGGTCCCGCAGCGCCTCGACGTACCGGATCGGATCGAGGTCCGTGGTGAGGCGGTGATGTTGCGTTCCACGTTCGCGGCGTACAACGCAGCGCATCCCGACAAGCCGCTGATCAACCCGCGGAACGCGGCCGCGGGCACCCTGCGCGCCAAGGATCCGGCCACGGTCGCCGAGCGGCGCCTGCAGTTCCTGGCGTTCGATCTGCTGAGCGACCGCGACGCCACGGACGCCGACCTCGAGCGCGCGCTGAAGGAGATGGGCTTCACCGCCGCCGACATGCGGCACTGCTCCGACGCGGCCGCGGCTCAGGCGGTGATCACCTCGATCGAGCGGCAGCGCAACGAACTCGACTACGACCTGGACGGCGCCGTCCTGCGACTGGCCGATCGCGACGCCTTCGCGGCCGCCGGCACCCGGTCGAGCTCGCCGCGTGGCGCGCTGGCGTTCAAGTTCGCCGCCGAGGAGAAGACCACGGTGCTGGCCGACGTGGTCTGGGACGTCGGCAAGACCGGCAAGATCGCGCCGGTCGCCTGGCTCGAGCCCGTCTTCGTCGGCGGTACGACGGTCACGCGCGCGACGCTCGCCAACCAGGAGGTGATCCGGGCCCGGGACATCAAGATCGGTGACACGGTCCTGGTCCGCCGCGCGGGCGACGTGATCCCGTTCGTGGCCGGCGTACTGGACGCCTCGAAGCGCACGGGCGCGGAGCAGGACATCGTGCCGCCGAGTGTGTGCCCGTCCTGTCAGCAGCCGCTGACCGAGCAGGGCAACAGCCGCGAACTGTTCTGCACGAACGTCTCTTGCCCGGCGCAGACCGTCCGGCGGCTGATCCACTGGGCGTCCCGCGCGGCTGCCGACATCGACGCGATCGGCGGGGTCTGGATCGAGCGGCTCGCCGAGGCCGGGATCCTCGAGAATCCGTCGGACTTCTACCAACTGACGGCGGAGCGGCTGCTGGAGTTCGACCGGATCGGCGAGGTCTCGGCGGCCCGGATGATCGAGTCGATCGACACCAGCCGCCAGGTCGGGCTGCGCCGCGCGCTGATCGGCCTCGCCATTCCGATGGCCTCCGAAGGCACCGCGGCCCGGCTGTGCCGAGCCGGCTTCGGGTCCCTCGAAGCGGTCGCGGACGCGGGCGTCGACGGACTCGTCGCGGTCGAGGACATCGGCCCGAAGGTCGCCGCCTCACTGATCGAGCACCTCACCCGGCTACGCCCCGAACTCGAACGGCTCCGCTCGGCAGGCGTCTCGCTCGACGTCCGCGAGGAGGACCTCCCGCCGGTCGTCGCGGCGGGCGCGCCGCTGGCCGGCAAGACGGTGGTCGTCACCGGCGCGATCAGCGACCCACGCTCCGGCGAGAAGGTCGCCCGCCCGGCGTTCCAGCGGCTCTGCGAGAAGGCCGGCGCCACCATCGCGTCCTCGGTCTCGGCGAGCACCGACCTGTTGATCACCGGCGCGGATGTCGGCGCCGCCAAGATCGCCAAGGCCGAGAAGCTCGACGTCACCGTCCTCGACCAGTCCGAGATCTGGCGGCAGCTCGAGGAGGCCGATCTCCTCCAGAATTGACACCGCCTTTTGTCGGAATCCGCGAGTAGTCTCGGGTCAGACATGAATCGTGCCCGAGGGGGGAACGACCGTGACCCAGCCCGCTACTCATTCCGACCAGCCCGACTATCCGGACAACATCGACGCCGCGGTCCTGAAGATCGCCGGCGTCGTTGTGCTGGGCGCCGTGATGTCGATCCTGGACATCACGGTGGTGAACGTCGCGCTGCCGACCTTTCAGATCGAGTTCGGTTCCGCGGAGAACCCGGTCTCGTACGCGCATGTCGCCTGGACCGTCACGGCGTACACGCTCGCGCTCGCGACCGTGATCCCGCTGACCGGCTGGGCGGCCGACCGGTTCGGCACGAAGCGGCTGTACATGATGGCGATCTTCTTGTTCACCGCCGGCTCGGCGCTGTGTGCGACCGCGTCGACGATCAACATGCTGATCGCGTTCCGGGTCCTGCAGGGGCTCGGAGGCGGCATGCTGATGCCGCTCGGGATGACGATCATGACCCGGGCCGCGGGACCGCACCGGATGGGCCGGCTGATGGCCGTCCTCGGCGTCCCGATGCTGCTCGGCCCGATCCTCGGACCGATCCTCGGCGGCTGGCTGATCGAGGTGGCGAGCTGGCACTGGATCTTCCTGATCAACGTGCCGCTCGGTGCGATCGCGCTGGTCTACGCCTGGTTCGCGCTGGAAAGGGACCACGCGCGCCGGTCGGAGTCGCTGGACATCGTCGGCGTCGCACTGATGTCGCCCGGTCTCGCGTTGTTCCTCTTCGGCATCTCCTCGCTGCCTGCCGAGAACGGTGACTTCGGCGCGCCGCGCGTGTGGGTCTCCATGCTGGCCGGGGTACTGCTGATGGCGGCGTTCGTCTGGCACTCCTTCCGGCCGGAGCATCCGCTGCTGGATCTCAGGCTGTTCCGCGACCGCAACCTGACGATCTCGATCATCACCATGTTCCTGTTCGCCGCGGCGTTCTTCGGCGGGCTACTCCTGGTGCCGACCTACTTCCAGGAGATCCGCGGCGAGTCGACGCTGCACGCCGGTCTGCTGGTGGCGCCGCAGGGGCTCGGCGCGATGGTGACGATGCCGATCGCCGGCCGGCTGGTCGACAGGGTGCCGGTGGGCCGGATCGTACCCTTCGGGATCGGGCTGATCATCATCGGCATGTTCGGGCTCACCCAGCTCACCGCTACCACGCCGTACCCGCTGATCATCGCGATGCTGGTCGTGATGGGCTTCGGGATGGGCGGCACGATGATGCCGTTGTTCACCACGGCGCTGCGGACGCTCGCCGGGCCGCAGGTCGCGCGCGGGTCGACGCTGCTCAACATCAGCCAGCAGATCGCCTCCTCCTGTGGCGTCGCGACGATGTCGGTCATCCTGACCAACCAGCTCAGCAACTCGCCGGTCATTCCCGGGACCGAGAACGTCCCCGGCCTCAACGGCGGGCTGCACGAGACCCAGGCAGCGATCCTGGCCAACACGCACCCGGAGAGCCTCGCCTCACTGCACATCGACCCGGCCGCCCTCGTCCGCGGTCTGGTCGATGCGGCCGCGGCCTTCGCGCACACCTACTGGGTCGCCTGGGTGCTGGTCGTTCTCACACTGATTCCCGCCCTGATGCTGCCGCGAAAACGTGCTCAGGCCGTCCCCGTCGACACCAAGGCGCCCGGAGCCGTCGTGGAGTGACGCGGGAAATCGCTGTCCAGAACCTGACGTCATGCTGGCGCCGGTGTGCCGGACCCGACAGGGTTGGCGGCAGTCGACGAACGGGAAGAGCGCATGACGACGAACAGCACCGACAAGCACGGCGAGGCAACCGGCTTCCAGGAGCAGGCGCCGTACGAGGCATCGATCGACCTCCGCACCGACTTCGTGATGGTGTACGGGCTCAACGAGAGCACACCGGAGCGCATCGCCCGCTGGCGCGAGGCCGGTTACCGGGTACACCTGATGACCGGCATCTCGTGGGGCACGTACCAGGACTACCTGGACGGCCGGTTCGACGGAGCCCGCCACTGGGCCGACGCCCAGACCGCCGGCGACGGCTCGCCGATCCTGCACGGGAAGAGTCCCGATATCCCGTACATGGTGCCGACCTTCGCCTTCACCGAGTACCTCGTGCAGAAGCTCCGACCGATCATCGAGCTCGGCGTCGAGGGCATCCACCTCGAGGAGCCGGAGTTCTGGGCCCGCGCCGGGTACTCGGAGTCGTTCAAACGCGAGTGGCAGGCGTTCTTCGGTGAGCCGTGGCAGGCCCCGCACAGCACCGCCGAGGCGCACTTCCGGTCCGGACAGCTCAAGCAGCACCTCCTGTCGCGCAGCCTGGATCGGGTCACCTCTGTCCTGCGCGACGATGCCCTCCAACAGGGTCGCGAGGTGCGTTTCTACGTCCCGACGCACAGCCTCCTGAACTACACGCAGTGGCAGATCATCAGCCCCGAGTCGCGGCTGCGGAGCCTGCCCTCGATCGACGGGGCCATCGCGCAGGTGTGGACCGGCACCTCCCGGACCCCCAACGTGTACGCCGGGAAGGTCGCCGAGCGCACGTTCGAAACGGCGTACCTGGAGTACGGCATCGCGCAGGACCTCACCCGCGGCACCGACCGCCGGATGTGGTTCCTGCACGACCCGATCGAGGACCACCCGGACCGCACCTGGGAGGACTACCTGGCCAACTACCAGCGCACCCTGATCGCATCGCTGCTGCACCCGGGCGTCTCGCGGTACGAGGTGGCGCCGTGGCCGAACCGGATCTTCAACCGCCCGTACCTGCGCGAAGGCTCGACCGAGCGCGAGCTGATCCCGCCGGACACCGCGACCAGCTACCTGGTCGCGATGAACAGCCTCCGGGACCTCGACCAGCCCGATGTGCGCTGGGCGAACGAAGGCCCGCGGATCGGCGTCGCGCTCTCGGACACCGCGATGTTCCAGCGCTGGGCGCCCGGTGGCGAGAGCGGGCATTACGACGGCCTACAGGACGCGCTGGCGCTGGAAGGTCGCGAGCAGCTGCACTTCTCGGACTTCTATGGTCTCGCGCTGCCACCGCTGTGCGACGGGCAGAAGGTCTGTCCGGTGCAGCTCGAGAACGTCATCGACACCCCCGACGCGCTGGACGATGTCGACGTACTCGTCCTGAGCTACGAATTCCAGAAACCGTTGGCGCCCGGCATCCACTACGCGCTGGCCGGGTGGGTCAGCCGCGGGGGCAGCCTGTTGTACGTCGGTGACGGCGCCGACCCGTACCACGAGATCCGCTCCTGGTGGACGGGTCGGTACGAGACCTGCGCCGACCACCTGGCCGAGGCACTCGGCGTGGACCGCAAACGGGACGGCGTGCAGCTGGTCGGTCAGGGCCGGGTGCGGTTCGTGCCGTCCAGGCCGGCCGAGTTCAGCGAATCACCGGAACGCGCCGCCGAGCTGGTCGCGGCGATCCGCGAACTGGCCGAGGCCGGTGGTCATACCTGGGAGACCACCAACTGGCTGTCGGTGCAGCGTGGCCCGTACCTCGTCGGCGCGGTGCTGGAGGAAGCAGGCGGCACGCATGTTGTCGAAGGCAAGTACCTCGACCTCCTGGACCCGCAGCTCGGCATCGTCCGGCAGCGGGAACTCGGCCCGGGACAACTGACCTGGCTGCGCGACCTGACCTATGACGACGAACCATTGCTGGCCTCCGCCGGCCGAGTCGTCGACTGGCAGCACGACGAGACCACGATTCGCTACAGCTGCGAGGCGCCGAGCAGCGTGCATGTCACGACCGCACTGCGCGTCCCGTCCGAACCGTCCGCCGTCACCGCCGACGGCACCGAACTCACCGACGTCCGCCACGACCCCGAGACCGGCATCCTGTGGTTGCGCCATCCCGGCGTACCCGGTGGAACCGCCATCGAGATCAAGCTCTGACACCCCTGCCCCGGGCGGGTCAGCCGCCCGGGGTATTCGTCGGGGACGGGGAGGCGGAGCTGGAGTTGGAGCTGGCGAAGCTGCCGAGGACCTGGTCGGGTGGGGCGGTGAACCGCTCCACCGGCAGGCCGTGCAGGGCGCCGCGCATCGTGGTCTCCCAGATCGGGCCCGCGGTACCCGATCCGGTCGGGTCGATGATGTCCTGGCCGTCGAGCCGCTGGCCGATCAGGTTGGTGTACGGCGGTGTCGCGTCGGCGACCACCGCGGCAGCGGCGAGGTTCGGGGTGTAGCCGGAGAACCACACGGCCAGGTTCTGGTTGATCGTGCCGGTCTTGCCGGCCAGGTCCCAGCTGCCGAACTTCAGGTGCCCGCCGGTCCCACCGGGTTCCATGACCGCGCTGAGGACCCGGTTGACGCCGTCGGCCACCCACGGCTCGAGAACCTGCTTGCAGGACTGCGCGGGAGTGTCGATCGGCTGGCCGTTCAGGTCGGTGATCGAGGTGACGAGCAGCGGCTGGCAGTAGACACCGCGGGCGGCGAAGGTCGCGTACGCGTTCGACAGCATCAGCGGCGTCACGTACCCGACGCCCAGCGTCATCGACACCACCTGGTCGAGCGGCCCCATCGTCTGCGCGTTGTACATCCCGAGGTCGGCGGCGATCGTCGCGATCGGGCACAGTCCGGTCTTCCGGGACAGTTGCAGGAAGTAGGTGTTCACCGAGTAGCGGGCCGCGTCGACCATGGTGAAGTCGCCGCTCCGGGTGGAGTTCTTCGGCTGGTAGTTGAAGTCCCGGGTGTACCCGTGGCAGGTCCGGTACCGGACGCCGCTCAGGTCGATCTGGCCGGGCGAGTTGATCTTGTAGTCGATCGGGATGCGCTGCTGGATCGCGGCGGCGATCGTGAACGCCTTCATCGTCGACCCGTTCTGGAACCCGCCGTACCCACCGGCGTACGACTTCTCGACGTTGTAGTTGTACGCCGTCTCGTGCCGCCCGTTGCCGTACGGCTTGCTCTGCACCATCGCCTTCACCAGCCCGGTCCCCGGCTCCACCACCGTGACCGCGGCGATCGTGTTGTCCCTGGGCTTGCTGTGCTTGTCGATCGAGAACTGTGCGTTGGCCTGGATCCGCGGGTCCAGTGACGTCCACACCGTCAGGCCACCGGCTTTCACGGCGTGGTCGCGTTCCTGCACGGTGGCGCCGAGCGCGGGATTCTGCAGCAGCTTGGAGACGACGTACTGGCAGTAGAAGGCGTACGCCGAGTTCGCGCAGCCGTTGAGTTCGGGGCGCACCTGCGACAGGTCGATCACCGGCGTCCGCAGCGCCGAGTTCGCCTCGGCGACCGAGATGACGCCGAGCTGGAGCATCCGCTCCAGCACCGTGTCCCGGCGCTCGCGGGCCGGCCCGGGGTTGGTCACCGGGTCGTAGCCGCTCGGATTCTTCACGATGCCGGCCAGCATCGCGGACTGCGCGAGGCTGAGGTCGGCGGCGCCCACACCGTAGTAGTGCTGGGCTGCCGCCTGGACGCCGTACGTGCCGTCACCGAAGTTGGCCAGGTTCAGGTATTTGTCCAGGATCTGGTCCTTGGAGTACGTCTGCTCGAGCGCGATCGCATAGCGCAGCTCGGTCAGCTTGCGCTGGTACGTCGGCGCGATCGCGGCCTGCTGCTCGGCCTTGGTGCGGGCGTTCTCCAACAGGGTCAGCTTCACGTACTGCTGGGTGATGTCCGAGCCGCCCTGCGTGGTCCCGTCGGTGTGGTTGCGGATCAGCGCCCGGAGTGTGCCTTTCAGGTCGAGCGCGCCGTGCTGGTAGAACCGGGAGTCCTCGATCGCGACGATCGCCTGCCGCATACTCGGCGCGATGTGCGCCAGCCCGACCGGGACCCGGTTCTCGTCGTACAGGTACGCGATCAGGCTGCCGTCGGCGGCCAGGATCCGGGTCCGGACCTCCGGTGGCTGCGATCCCAGCTGCTGCGGCACCCGCTGCAGCGAGCTCACCATCTGCTGACTGCCGACCCCGACCAGTCCGGCGAGCGGGATCACCAACCCGGCCGCCAACGCACCCGCCAACGCGCTGACGCCGAAAAACCGCGTCAGCAGTCGTACCCGCTGCCCCGCCCCACGCATCTGTCCAGGCTAGGTCGCTCCTCCGCCCGAGGCACGTGGCTCTCAGCGCCCTACAAGGTTCTTGCATGCAAGGTTGTATGCTTAGGACTTGTGACCGAGATTCCTGCAGCCGAGCGCGCGTACCTGTCACTGAAGGACGGCATCCTCTCCGGCACTGTCCGCGGTGGGGATCTGCTGAGCGAGGTCGAGGTCGGCGCACCGCTCGGGATCAGCCGAACCCCGGTCCACGAGGCGTTCCTGAGACTGCAGGCCGAGGGGCTGTTGCGACTGGTGCCCCGACGGGGCGCGGTCGTGGTCCCGGTCGAGCCCGGCGAGGCAACCGACGTACTGGAGGTTCGGCGGGCCCTCGAGACCGCCGCCGTACGCCGGCTCGCGGCGACCGGCAACGGGGAACTGCACGCCACGCTCATCCGGTTGCTCGCGACGCAGCAGGAGCTCGCGGACGCGGGCGACGTGCAGGGCTTCGTGGTGGCCGACGAGCAGTTCCACAGTGCGATCGTCGCGGCCAGCGGCAACGCGCTCTCGCTGCGGTTCTACTCGACCCTCACGGATCGGCAGCGCCGGATGGCCCTGAGCTCGATCGGCGCCCGCACCGAGCACCTCGCCACCCTGGTCGCCGAGCACCGCCGACTGGCCGAGTTCATCGAGCAGGGCGATCCGAACGGCTTCGACACGTCGTTGACGGCCCACCTCACCGCAACCCACGCGGCGTTTCTGGGTGGCGCCCAGTGACTGCTGACGTCCAGGTGCGGGCCGTTCCCGCGGTCCGCGTGGCGGAGCGCGCCTGGTGGCCGGTCGGCCTCGCGATGCTGGTGATCGGGTGGGGCGGCAACCAATTCACGCCGCTGTTGATGGTCTACCGCCAGCACGGCGGGTTCTCCCAACTCGATGTCGACGTCTTCCTCGGCGCGTACGTCGTGGGCCTCGTGCCCGGCCTGCTCATCGCCTCCGGACTGTCCGACCATTTCGGCCGCCGCCCACTGATGCTCGTCGGACTCGCGTCTTCCTTCACTGGCAGCGCTTTGCTCGCACTGGGCGACGTGGCCGGCTACCCCGCACTCTTCGCCGGCCGCGCACTGTCCGGCATCGCAGTCGGCATCGCCATGGCTGTCGGCACCGCCTGGGTGACCGAACTGTCGGCGTACGCGACCCCCGGAGCGGGCGCGCGTCGATCCGCGATCCTGCTCACGACCGGCTTCGCCGCCGGTCCCGCGTCGGCAGGCCTGCTGGCCGAATGGACCTCTCCCGCTCTCGTCTGGCCGTACGTCGTGCACCTCGCGCTGTGCCTGCCCGCGCTCTGGCTCGTGCTGACCTCATCGGTCGAGACGCGACGCGAGTCCGGCAAGGACATCCGGCTGCTCGACAGGCTGCGGGTTCCTGGCGTCGCGCATCGCCGGTTCCTGCACGTCGTCCTGCCGATGGCGCCCTGGATCTTCGGCTCCGCCGGCGTCGCGTACGCGATCGTCCCGCAGGTCGTCGACGCGTCCCTGGGCAAGTGGGCGCTGTTGTTCACCTCCGGCCTGACCGTCGCCACACTCGTCACCGGAGTGCTCGTCCAGCCGATCGCCCGTCGGCTCGACGACCGTTCCACCGCCCGCGCGGTCGTGGTCTCGATGGCGTTGATGACCGTCGGTATGGCGTTGGCGGCCCTGACCGCTGTGGTGGCCCGTCCGTGGCTCGCCGTACCGGTCGCGCTGGTCCTCGGAGCGGCGTACGGGATCGCGGTCGTCTCCGGACTCCTCGAGGTGCAGCGCATGGCCCGGCCCGAGGATCTCAGCCGACTGACCGGCGTCTACTACGCCCTCGCGTACGTCGGGTTCCTGCTGCCCGCCACGCTGGCCTTCCTCGGTCATTGGTTCGGCCTCCCGGCGATGCTGACCGCCGTCGCCCTGACCTGTCTGGCCTGCACACTGACCAGCTCGTCGGGCTGGTCGCGCCACCTGGTCAGCCGAAGCTGAAGGTGTAGGCGGAGACGCCCGGCGAGTACTTCAGCGTCATGGTGTCGCGGTGGACCACCTGGGTGTCGACGAGCGGGTAGGCGTTCGGCGTACCGTTCACGGTGATCGTTCGGTCCGGCTGCCCCGGAATCGAGACCGTGACGGTGCCGTGGCCGGACAGCACGTGGTAGACCTTCGCGGCGCGGTAGTTCAGACGCCCCTGGGCGCCGGTCGCTGCTGTGACGTTCTGCGTGCCGACAGTCCAGTTGCCACCCAGACTGTACGTGTCGTCGGGCTGGTAGGCGTTCAGCCCGAACGCACTCGCGGTCTTCCGCGGCGCCATCGAGCCGGTGCCTTTGAAGTTCTTCGACCGCGAGTACCCGAGATAGGTCTCCGGCGTCAGCCCCTTGCCCGCGACCTCGGCACGCACGCTCCCGTCCACGGGGTCGGGCAGCTTGATCCCCGGGTGTGCCTGGGTGAGCAACTCGCGGATCTGGTTCTCGGTCTGCGCGTAGGACCCCTCACCGAACTTGATCGACCGTACGACGCCGTTCGCATCGATCAGGTACTTCGCCGGCCAGTACTGGTTCCGGTACGCCGTCCACGTCGCCAAATTGTTGTCCTGAGCAACCGGATAGCGGATGCCCTCGGCACGGATCGCGGCGACGACGTTGCCCGCGTCCTTCTCGAACGCGAACTCCGGCGAGTGGATCCCGATGATCTCCAGCCCGAGGTCGCGGTACGCCTTGTCCCAGGCGAGCAGGTGCGGGGTGGCGCGCTGGCAGTTGATACACGAGTACGCCCAGAAGTCGATCAACACCACTTTACCCTTGAGGTCGGTGAGATTGACGGGCTTGCCGTTGAACCACTGCTGCGTGCCCTGGATCGCAGGCGCCGTACCGCACTCGGCGAGCTCGGCGGCGCCGGGCGTGCACTTGGACAGCTCGGTCGACGCGTTCCCGATCGCCGGTGCGAGCGCACCCTGCACGGTCTTGTTCTCCGCGACCTTCTGCTCCAGCCCACTCGTGTACGACGGCAGCGCGCGCTGGATCACGTCCGTGATGTTGAACGCCAACGCCACCGCAAGCGCCAGCATCACCACTCCCCCAGCGATCCGGAAACCCCGCGCCCGATCCCGATACGCCTTCACCCGCTGCGAAATCCGCGAACCGGCCGACGCGAACACCAGCAGCGGCAGCGCGGCACCGATCGCGAACGAGACCGTCAGCACCACGGTGCGCCAGCCGATATGTCCCGTCGCACCGGCGACCGTGATCGCGGCCAGCACCGGGCCGGCGCACGGCACGTACAGCGTGCCGAGACCCAGACCGAGCACGAACGCGCCACCGTCCTGACGATTGACCTTCGGCAACCGGTAGAACGGCCGCTCGATCAGATGCCCGAGCGCCGGGAAGATCAACCCGAGACCGACCAGTCCGAGCACCACGAGGCCGACCCAGCGCAGGAAGCTGTCGGGCAGTCCGAGCGCGGACAGGATCACCGAGCCGGTCAGCGTGAACAGGCTGAAACTGATCACGATCCCGGCGATGATCTTCAGCGGCCGCCCACCACGGCGGACCGGTGCCTCGTCGACCAGGACGCCGCCGCTCGCCGATTGCGCGGGCGCAGATCTTCCCGTCGTACCGGCGAAGAAGATGATCGGCAGCATCGGCAACACACAGGGCGAGACCCCGGTGATCAGACCACCGAGCAGACCGATGAGGGCGAGAGTGACCATGGTGCGACTCCAACGATCGACGACCGAAGCAACACCATCTCTTCGGCCCCGACGTCACCTCGGATGGGCCGAAGGCCCGCGATCAGCGCGCGGCGCGAGTGAGAGCCGGGTTGATCAGACCGGGAATCGTCGTTCCGGTGGTTTCCTTGCCGGCGATGCTCGTGACCGCGGTGCCTGAGAGGAACGGGAGTGCGACCGGTGTGCCGTACGTCTGCGCGCCGCGGTTCTCGCGGACGGTGATATGCGAGATGCGGCGGCTGCCCGCGGCCAGCAAGTAGGAAGCGCGGTTCGGGGCGCGCCAGAGCGTCGCGGCGACCACGTTCTGGGAAAACCGGCTGCAGGCGCTGGTGTTCGTCGCCGCCGACACGGGCAGTGCCGCACCCGAGGGAGGCTCCAGCCGGATGCTGGCCTGGCCGCCGCCGGTCCAGGTATCCAGCCGCAAGCACGTCCAACGAGCCGTGCCACCCGTGGGGAGCGTCTGTTCGGCGAACGCCCAACTGTTGATGAGCCGCGCCGAACTGTTGCGCCAGGCATCCAAACTGCACGCGTGCAAGGCCCACGAGTTGCGCGCGTCGGTGCTCAGCACCTCGCGCGGCGGGCGTGCCGCTCCCCCGTCCGGCGCCGGCATATAGGTGAGGTGCGTGGGCACGAAGGCATCCAGGTCCGCGAGCACGAACGCGTGCTTCTCCGCCACCGCGGGCGAACTGCGCAGTTCGAGAACGAACCGGCTCCGGCAACCGGCACCGCCCGCGGGAACCGCAGCGGTGAGCCCGTTCGTCACCGCGAGCGGACGCGACACCGCATCCCGTACGGCGAGATCGCGCACGCCGGCACCGGCGATCCACGGCGCGAGCAGATACCTGCGGCCCTGCGGACCACGGCTCACGACGAGCGCCGCCGACGTCATCAGATCCGCCGAGTCGACCCGGTCCAGCCGCAGACTGCCGCGGCCGCCGGCCTCGGTGTAGCGGCCGAGCCGCTGACCGTCGTACACCACCACGACCAGGGATCCGTCGACGTTGCCGGCGTACAGCACCGAGGGCGGGGTCGTCGGCGCCACGGTCGACGTACCCGGGGCCGCGTCGATCTGCGCTTGCTTCTCCCAGAAGCGCCACATGCGGTCCTGCAAACCCTTGTCCTGCAGGAGTTCGCCGCGCGCGGGCCACGCACTGAAGTCGAGCTTGGAGGTACGGCGCCACTCGTCGTCCGAGGCCGCCGCGCTGAAGGAGGCCTGCCGCGCCGGGCCGCGCGAGTCCGCCACGCCCATGCTCGTCGCCTGCGGCTGCGTCGTGGAGTCGCCGTTCAGCCGCCAGATCAGGCCGGCCGCGACCAGACCGAGCACCACGAGCACGGCCGGGATCGCCAGCAGCGCGAACCGCGGTCGCGTCCGCCGATTCCACTCCGGCGCCAGCTTCACCGCGCACGGGTCGAAGATCTGATCGGCCGGAACCGAGATCTGCCGAGCCGCGGCGAGCACATTCTCCGGCGCGGTGATCCCGGCATCGCGCAGTACCCCGACCAGCGCATCGTCCTCGAGCCCGGACCGGTGCAGCAGCGCCCACGCCGCACGCACCTCCGGCGCGGACCGGTACAGCTCGACCTCGCTCTGCAGCGGCTGCAGCGAATCGGTCACCGGGAAGAACCGCAGTCCCCGAATCCCCATCCAGCGCGGAACAGAACGCGCGACCAGAGCTTCCCTGATCGCCACGCTGAACACCGTGTCCGGCGTACCGTCTTCGAGGCCTTGGACGATCGCGTGCGCGAGCAGCACTCGGCGGTGCCGGCCGAGTCTGACCGGGGTGGCCAGAAAGACGACGTTCACCAACGCGTCGTACGACTGGGGAACCACCGTGCCGGCTTGTCCGCGACGCATGAATCTACTTCCTGTCAGGCCCCGTACTGCTCAGACCGAACTACAACGAGTAGTCATCGATCGCGTTACGCCACTGATCGATCGGCGCGTCCCGGCCACCAGAAACGGTCTCCCAGCAGGAAAGCCAGCGCCGGTACGACGACAGTCCGCACCAGCAACGTGTCGAGGAGTACGCCGACGCACACGATCACACCCACCTGCGTCAGCGTGATCAACGGCAGCACGCCGAGTACCGCGAACACGGCCGCGAGCAGCAACCCAGCGCTGGTGATGACGCCGCCGGTGACCCGCAACGCGGTGAGCATCCCGTCGCGCGTGCCGGACGTGGCCGCCTCCTCGCGGGCCCGTGTGGTCAGGAAGATGTTGTAGTCGACCCCGAGCGCGACCAGGAACAGGAACGAGAGCAAGAAGACCGAGCCATCCAACGCGGGGAACCCCAACAAGTGGTCGAACAACAGCCAACTCGCACCGAAGCTCGCGAAGAACGACGCGATCACCGTCAACAGCAACAGCACCGGCGCGAGCACCGACCTGAGTACGGCGACCAGCACCGCACCGA
Source organism: Kribbella sp. NPDC043289 (assembly GCF_056436705.1). Classification (NCBI taxonomy): domain Bacteria; kingdom Bacillati; phylum Actinomycetota; class Actinomycetes; order Propionibacteriales; family Kribbellaceae; genus Kribbella; species Kribbella sp. NPDC043289. Next base: position 892,545 of record NZ_JBWKCB010000001.1, on the reverse strand, counting down.
CCAGCAACAGGATCAACGGGATGATCAGCAACCGGTCGCGCTGATCGGCCTTGTCCACGTCGAGTGTCTCGGCAGGGCCGCCGCCCACCAGCACCGACCCGCCGTCGACGACATCAAGCGCACTCCGCAACCCGCGGACAGCATCGACCGACTGGGGACTCCCCGGCTCGGACGACAGTACGACGTTGAAGGACACGACCTCGTCGCTCTTCCGGTCCGGCGTCACTTGAGCCACGCCGTCGACCGTCCGTGCGACCCGGGCGATCTCGTCGGCCGCCGAGGCCGGCCCGACGACAACCACCGGATCGGTGCTGCCAGCCGGGAACGCCTGCGCCAATACCTTGGCGCCCTTGACCGCCTCGGGCTCAACGCGGAACTGCTCGTTCTGTGCGAGTCCGGTGCGCGCGCCCAGTCCACCGATGGCGAGCCCGGCCAGGACGATCAGGGACGCGACCAGGATCAGGGCGGGTCGCTTGAGGACCGCCGTACCGAGGCGACCCCAGAGCTTTCCTTCGGACGCCTGGTCGCCGACGCGCGGGACGAAGGGCCAGAAGATCCGCCGCCCGAACAACGCCAGCGCGGACGGCAGCACGACCAGCCCGGCGAGCATCGCGAACGCGATGCCGATGATGCAGGACACCGCGATTCCCTGCAGGGTCTCGGTACTGGCGAGCAACAGCAGGGCCAGCGCGCCGATGACCGTTCCACCGCTGGCGAGAATCGGTTCCGCGACCCGGCGTACGGCGATCTGGAGTGCGACCAGCGCATTGTCGTTCTGCCGGAGTTGCTCGCGGTACCGGGCGATCAGCAGCAATGCGTAGTCGGTCGCCGCGCCGAAGACGAGGACGCTCGCGATGCCGGAAACCTGTCCGCCGCCGGGGAGGCCGAGCCGCGCGAGCACCTGCTCGGACAGACCGGTGGTCGTCTGCTCGGTCAGGCCGACAACGAGCAGCGGCACGAGGACGAGGCCTGGGCTGCGATAAGTGATCAGCAGCAGGATCGCGACCACGATCGCCGTGACGAGGATGAGATTGGTATCCGCGCCGTCGAAGACCCGGACGAGGTCAGTGGTGAACGCGGCCGGGCCGGTCACCGCCGCCTGCACACCGGAGGGCAGGTCCTTCAGGTCGGCGCGGAGCTTGTCGACCTGCTTGCTGATCTGATCGTCGTCGCCTGATGGCAGCGTCAGGATCGCCAGCGCGACTGTTCGTTCCTCCGACACCTGAACGGGCACCCGTACGCCCAGTGCCGAGGCGCGCTTCTGGATCTCGCCCTGTTGTGCCGCGTCGAGTGCCGCGCCGTCCGGCCGGTTGAAGACGATCAGCGCCGAGGTCTCGTCGGTGGCGCCCGGCAACTGGTCGCGGAGCCGCTCGACCTCGGCGGACTCGACCGACGACGACAGTCCGGTCGCCGAACGAGCCGTCGCGGCCTCGGGCTTCGGACTCAGCAGGGCGACGGCCGCCACCGCCAGCCCGAGCAGGACGAAGACCACCGCGGCGCGTCGGGAGGACGGCAAAGCTTTAACTCGGAACACAAGAATCTCCAGAATCTAGTATCTCGATTATCAAGATATTAGACCGTGGCGTTCCGCAGCCTCTCACCGGGTCCGGGGCTCAGGCCTCGTCGGCGAGATCGGCGCGGTACTGCTGGAAGGCCTCCAGGGTCGCCGAGAGGTAGCGCGCGACGACCGCGAGCTCGGCCTCGCTGAACTGCCGCATGACGCTGTCGTGCAACTCCCCCAGCGGGCCGAAGAACCGCCCGGCGAGCTCCAGACCGGAGTCGCCGTAGTGCAGGATCACGCGGCGTCGGTCGGCGGTGTCCCGCTCCCGCCGGACGTGACCGGCGCGCTCGAGCCGATCGATCAGGCTGGTCACCGTACCGGTCGAGAGCCCCAGGTCGGTGGCGAGTTCACCGGCCGTGAGCGGATGCCCGGAGCGGCCGGCAACCAGGATCCGGGTCAGCGCCTCGACATCGGTCGAGTGCACGCCGTTGCGCTGGCCGAAGACGTGACCGATCCGCTGACCCTCGGCCACCAGCGCCTGCGTCAGCCGGGTCAGCTCATCGCGACGACGGCCCGTTTCTCCCATCGCGACGACACCTCCGAGAAAACTCGACAACCGAGATAAATTACCATGTCGAAAGGCGTCGTCCCCGTTCGTAGCGAGGGTGAGAGACCGGCAACGGACCGGTCCGGTCATCGCTAGGAGCACTCGGATGGAATCCATCGCGCGCCGCCTCTGCCAGCAACTGCTGGAGCCGATCCACCTCGTCGCCTACATGGCCGAGGAGCCGACCGAGGAAATCAACGCGCTCGGCTTCGAGGGCTACTGGCCGGGGTACTTCGCAGCGCGGTCGGCGCCGCTCGGCAAGGTACCCGCCGAAGTCGTCGACGCCCTCTTCTACAACTTCGCCCCCGGCGAGGTCGCCGCCTACATCCCGAGCGTCTGGGAGGTCACCACTCCCGAAGCGGCGCTCGCCGCCCGCGAGCGGGGCGCGGTCAAGGCCCTCCGCCGCATCCTCGGTGACCTGGCCGACTCCCCCGAACTGGCCCGCGCCGCCGACCTCGCCACCAAGATCGCGTTCAACGCCCCGCCCGCGGGCCGCATCCTGTACGCCGGTCTGCGGTCGCTCCCGGTTCCGGACGAGCCGGTCGCCCGGATCTGGCACGCGGCCACGCTGCTCCGCGAACACCGCGGCGACGGCCACACGATCGCGCTGGTCGCCGCCGGCATCGACGGGCAGGAAGCCCACGTGTTCCAGGCGATCGACTGGGGCATGAAGCCGAGGGACTACGGACGGCTCAACCCCCTCACCGACGACCAGCTCGCCACCGTGGTCGACGGCCTCCGCGCCCGCGGCCTGGTCGACGAGTCCGACCAGTTCACCCCCGCCGGCTGCGACCTCAAGAACCACATCGAGTCCGTCACCGACACCCTGGCCGCACCGGCCTACGTGATCCTGAGCCCCCACGACGTCGACCAACTCACCGCCGACCTCACCCCAATCGCCGCCCACATCGCGGCCAACGGCTACAGGTAGGTGCTGAAGAAGGTCGTCAGCCTCGCCACGGCAGGTGTCACGTACTCCGGCTTGTCGTAGAGGTCGACGTGAGTTGCGCCGTCGATCCGCGACAGTTCCTTGGGGCCTTGGGCTCGTTGATAGGCCTCGACGCTCATCCACGAGGTGACGGCTGCTGAGCCGGCGATGAGGAGCAGGGGGCGTGGGGCGATCAGGTCGACTGTGCGGAAGGCGTCGAAGGTGATGATGCGGTCGACGCTCGACCAGGTCAGTGTCTTCGCGGAGCGCGGGTGCATTCCGCGCGGCGTGCAGTAGTACTCCCAGCCTTCGAACACGTGCTGACCACCCTGCCGCGCAACCTCTTCGGTCGCCGGGAACAGGTCGAAGGACTGGACGCCGCCGTCCCGAGCTTCCGCCGTACGAGCAGCTGCGGCGGCGTCGAGCAGGGACTGCAGTACGGCGGGATCCTGCGTGCCGTCTGCGCCCAGCCGGAACTGGCGGGCGATGTCGGCGGCGCTCACGGTCGCCACCGCCTTGATCCGGTGGTCGGTGCCGGCCGCGGCGAGGCTGTAGCCGCCGGACGCGCAGATGCCGAGGACGCCGATCCGGTCCGCATCGACGTCCGGCCGGGTGGTCAGGAACGACACGGCGGCCTTCAGGTCCTCGATCCGCTGCGCGGGATCCTCCAGCCCGCGCGGCTCACCGTCGCTCGCTCCCTGGTACGCCGCGTCGAACGCGAGCGTGACGAAACCCTGCTCGGCGAGCAGGCGGGCATACAAACCAGCCGCCTGTTCCTTCACGCCACTGCCAGGGTGGCCGACGACGACCGCCGGAGCGGGTCCGTCGATGCGAGGTGCGTAGAGGTGTCCGGCGAGCTTCAGGCCGGCGCTGACGAAGCTGACGTCGATGGGTTCGACTGCGTCCTGCTGTTGTTCGGTCATGGCTCCACAGTCCGCGCCCGCCGAACATGGTTCCAGGGAGGGTCTTGCCTAGGCAAGCCAGTACCAGGCACATATGCCATCCCTAGGAGACACTTGGATCATGAACGAACTCGGCGAGTTCCTCCGCTCGCGGCGCGCCGCCCTCGAACCGCATCAGGTGGGACTGCCGGACGACGGACGCCTTCGCCGAGTGCCCGGCCTCCGCCGCGAGGAGCTCGCCCAACTCGCGCACGTCAGCATCGACTACATCGTCCGCCTGGAACAGGGCCGCACCCGTCGCGTCTCGCGGCCCGTTCTCGACGCCCTCGCCGACGCGTTGCAACTCGCAGACGACGAGCGCTCCTATCTCTTCACCGTCGCCGACGTCGCACCCACTCAACGCCCGACCCGACCGGCGGTGGCACCGCACCTCCGGCAACTGCTCGACACCATGCACGACGTCCCCGCGATGGTGCTCAGCCGCACCATGGACGTGCTGGCGTGGAACCGCGGCGCCGTCGCACTCCTCACCGATTTCGAGGCCTTGCCGTCCGCGCACCGGAACCTGATCCGCCTCACCTTCCTCGACCCGCAGTTCCGTTCGCTGTACGCCGACTGGACGCGATCGGCCCGCGAGTGCGTCGCCGTACTGCGGATGGAGGCCGGCCGCACCCCTGGCGATCCGGCGCTGAACTCGTTGATCGGTGAGCTCAGCGTCCACGACGCCGACTTCCGGAACTGGTGGGCGACCCATCAAGTTCGTGGCCCGCGGCAACTGACCAAGACCTACGTGCACCCGGTCGCCGGCGAGCTCACGCTCGACGTGCAGCAGTTCACCGTCGACACCCACCCGGAGCAGTTCCTGGTCGCGTACACGGCCGCCCCCGACACCCCGTCGTACGACGGACTTCGCTTCCTGCTCCAGATGGCTGAGTACACACCGCGATGACGTCGACGGCCGGAGTGCGGCGCGAGAGTCTACGAGCATCTGGCCTGGACGCGGCCGTGCAGATGCTGAACCGCATGTACCCGGCCCGGCTGCACCTCGTCGGCCGGAACCGTGACGACGGCTTCCTCGCTCTCAGTACGGCGGACGGTGGCGGCGTCGGCGCCGATCGGTGCCGAATGCAGATGAGCTTCAACAGCCGCATCTACTCGTGGCGGGACCTCACCGCGGTCTGGCTGGTGAACGGCCGGCTCGGGGCCGACGACCGCGCCGGCGCGCACAACCTCACTGCCGGCGACTCCTTGATGTACTCGAGCAACGACATGATGAACTTCCGCGCCGAGCCGCTCGAGCTCGTCGTCGTGCGGGTCCCGCAGGCCGAGGTCGACCGAGTGGCGGCCCGGCGGTGCGACGTCGTACCGAAGCAGCTGTGGCCCGGCGCCGGCCGGCCGGTGTCGCGGGCGATGAACCTGCACTGGCAGGCACTCAGCGGTTTCGTCCGCCAGACACTCGGCACGGCACCGTCGATCGCCGACAACCCGCTGGTCGCCGCGCAGCTGTTCGAGTACGTCGCCACGTCGATGCTGACCGTCTTCCCGAACGCGACGATGCAACTCGACCACCTGCCGTCCCCCGGCTCGGTCGGTACGGCGAGTCTGCGCCGCGCGACGGCGTACGCCGACGCGAACGCGGCCGAGCCGATCACGGTCGAGGACATGGCGACGGCCGCCGGCACCAGCGCGCGGGCACTGCAGTACGCGTTCCGCCGGCACCTGTCGTGCACGCCACGTCAGTACCTCCGCCGCGTCCGGCTCGAAGGCGCGCACCGCGAACTCCAAGAGGCGGACCCCAACAGCGGCGACACCGTCGCCGACATCGCGCTCCGCTGGGGCTTCGCCTCAACTGGTTGGTTCAACCAACACTACCGAGCGACATACGGCCAGTCGCCCGGTACGACGTTGCGCGACGGTTGCTAGGTCAGGTCATCGCAGCGACGCGGGTGGCGAGTTCGTGCCGGTACACCGGCCGCGCCACGTCGGTGGTGTGGGTGAGCGTGCCGTCGCGCAGCATCTCGTGGATCTCGTCGACGCCGACACTGAGACTGCGCGCGGCGACCGACAACGGCAGCCAGCCCTGGCGCAGCCGCGCGAGCACCTCCACGTCCTGATGTCGCAGCGGGAATTCCTTGCCGTAGGCATGCAACAGCCCCGCGGCGATCAACCGCCGTACCCCGGTCTGGCCGAGGCCGAGCTCGGCGCCGGCCTCCGCGACGGACATCCATCGGTCCAGGCCGACCTGGACGACGTCCGAGAGCAGCAGCCGGCGATGCGCACGCGACCGGGCCGGCAGCCGTCCCGCGCGCACCAGCCCGACCACCCGCGGTGGCGACACGCCGAGCAACGCCGCCGCCTGAGCGGTTGTGATCAGCGGATCGTCGACCATGATCGGCTCCCCGAGCAACTCGGCCAACCGCTCCCGATACTCCTGCCCCAATGCCTTTTCAGCCACTGCAGCCCCTCCCCAGTTCGCTGCCGCACGCGAGCGGTTGACGGACAACACGCTCTGTAGCCATTGACTCATGATCAGATCTACACGGGCGAGGATCGAAATTCGCTCTCCGGCCGACCACTTCGGATTCCGGAGTCCAGCCGGCAGGTGGAGCGGCTGGCTACTGTCGTTGTATGAGTCGACTCGTGGTGGATGCGCCGATCGTTGGTGTGACTGTGTATCCGGATCGCGCGCGGGTGACCCGGCGCGGGCGGATCGCGGTGCCGGCCGGGGACCAGACGGTGTCCCTCGAACCGCTCCCGCTGTCCCTCGAACAGGACTCGGTCCGGGTCTCCGGCCGCGGGCCGGCCGCCGTGCTGGGTGTGGACATCGCGACACAGCACCACCCACAGGCACCTGACGAGGCCGTCGCCGAGCTAGAACGCGAGCGCCTCGACGCCCAGAACCACGTCGCCGAGCTGACGGACGCCGACGACGTACAGGCGCAGGTGGACGCCTTTCTCACTCAGCTCGCTCGGCGCGCCGGGGGGAGCTTCGCGCGGACGCTGGCGTCGAGCGAACCAGGCGCCGAGCTGGGTGACTTCACCGAGTCGCTCGCCGCCCGGCTCTCCGCCGTACGGGCCACGCGCCGGGAGCTCGCCGCACAGCGGCACGACGCGGACCAGCGTCTCGCGGCGGTCGAGCGTCGGCTGACCGCGATCACGAAGCAGCGCGTGCCGGACCGGCACGCCGCCGCCATCGCCTTGGCGGTGGAATCCCAGGCCGAGGTCGAGATCGAGCTCTCGTACGTCGTCCCCGCCGCCGGCTGGACCAGCTCGTACGACGTCCGTCTGACCGGCGACCGCCTCACGCTGAACTGGTACGGCCTCGTCACGCAGCAGACCGGCGAGGATTGGCCGGAGTGCGACCTGACACTCTCGACCGCGCGGCCGACCGTCACGGCGAAGATCCCCGAGCTCGACCCGTGGTACCTCGATCGCTTCCAGCCGCCGGTGCCCGTCGCCGCCCCGGCGCCCGGCGCCTGGGACGGGACCGAGACATTGCAGTCCGCGCCCGCCGGACCACGTCTCGGGATGCAGATGGCGGCACGCCGAGACCGGGCGTTCGCCGATTCGGAAGCGATCGTCGAGCAGGGCGTCACCGCCGCGAGCTACACGCCGCCCCGGCCGATCGCCGTCCCCGCGGACGGCGCGACGCACCGCGCCACGATCACGGCGATCGATCTCGAGGCCGAGCTGGACTACGTGACCGCGCCGGTGCGCTCGACCGACGTCCACCTGCGCGCGACCGTCGTGAACTCGTCCGCGCACACCCTCCCCGCCGGCCGCGCCGCGGTCTTCCACGACGCGGACTTCGTCGGCTCGGCCGCGCTCCCGCTGTGGGCCCCCGGCGAGGACGTCGAACTCGCCCTCGGCCTCGACGACCGCATCCGCGTCGAACGCAAGCTGGTACGCCGGGAAGCCACCAAGGCGACCCTCGGCTCGACCCGGCGCCGTCAGGTCGAGTACGAGACCCAGATCGAGAACCACACCCCACGCAGCGCGCGGATCACGGTCCTCGACCAGCTGCCGGTGGCTCGCGACCACGAGATCACCATCAAGCCGATCAGCACCCATCCGGACCCGGCCGAGACCACCGAACTCGGCGTCATCACCTGGAAGCTCGACCTCGCCGCCGGCGCCGAAACCACCGTCCGGCTGGGTTTCCGCGTCGACACCGGCAAGTCCGTCGATCTCACGGGCTGGCGCGAATAGGCTCAGGTGATCTCGAGGTTGGCCATCATCCCCATGTCCTCGTGTTCCGCATTGTGGCAGTGGAACAGGTACCGCCCGCGGTAGCCGTCGAATCGAGTGATGATCTCGGCGGACTCCCCCGGGCGCAGCGACACCGTGTCCTTCAGGCCCGCGTCGTGCGGAAGCGGCGCGTGGCCGCCTCGGGACAGCACCTGGAACCCCACGAGGTGCAGATGCACCGGGTGGTGGACGTCGGCAATCAATCGCCAGATCTCCACATCTCCCAGCCGCGTGGTGACATCGGTGCGATCCGGCGCGAACGGCCGGCCACCGATCAGCCATCCGTGCCCATCCCCGAGTTGCCCGGCGCGGAACGCGAAGTCACGGACCCGCACCGCCTCCGATCGCTGCCACTGCGGCAGATCCTCCGACAGCACAGGAGGAATCCGGCTCGGGTCGGCCGCCTTCTGTACGACGTCGAACGCCATCACGTCGCGCGTCCGCCCGGTCCCCGCGCGATTCACGATCCGCACCCGGCTTCCTACCGGGACCTCGGTGAAGTCGACAACGACGTCGTACCGCTCGGCGGGCGCGATCGGCAGGTTGCGATGCCTGACCGGTTCCCGAAGCAGGCCCTGGTCGGCGCCGATCTGGACGAGATCGAGTCGCCGTCCGTCGTCGAGTACCGCCTCGAGGTCGTAGTGCCGGGCGTTCGAGGCGTTCAGGATCCGTAGCCGGTACCGGGCCGCGTCCACCTCATGCACCGGCCACGGGGCACCGTTAACCAGGATCACATCACCCAGAACCCCTGCCATATAAGGCTCCTGGACACCCGGCTTGGACCGCAGCGTCGGATCCAGGGCGGGATAGCTGAACGATCCGTCGGCGGCGAAGGCCCGGTCGGCGATCATCAACGGCAGCTCCCGCGCCCCCGCCGGCAGACCGAGCGAGTCCTCGGCGTCATCGCGGACGATGTGCATCCCGGCCAGCCCGCGCCAGATCGCCGGCGCGGTGAAGTCCATCCGGTGATCGTGGTACCAGAGCAAGGTCGGCCGCTGATCCAGCGGGAACGTGTACTCCCGTGTCACCTCGGTCGTCGTCGCCCGCGGATCGTGCATCCCTTGCATTCCTTGCATACCAGTCATTCCCGGCATCTCGTGGGACAGGTGATCCGGGACCCAGCCCGTCGGCAGCACGAGGTCGGTCGGGTAGCCGTCGGACGCCGGCGGTGTCCGCCCACCGTGCAGGTGCACGACCGTCGGCACCGGCAACTCGTTGCGGTGCGCAACAGTGATCGCCTGGCCCCGTCGCGACTCGATGGTCGGTCCGGGGAACGTCCCGCCGTACGTCCACAACCCGGTCCGCAGCCCCGGCAGGATCTCCGCGGTCACCTCCCGCTGCACGATCTCGTACCGCTTCACACCATCCACCACCTTCACCGGCGCCAGCACCGAAGGCACCGGCAACGGCACCTCGAACGCCGGCGGCAGCGGTACGTCGCTCCGCAGCAGCGCCCCCGTCTGCGCCGGACGCCGCGCCAGCGCCGCAGCACTCGACAACCCACCCGCCGCGACCACCCCGAGCGCGCCACCGATGCCGAACAGTTGCCGTCGGCTCATTCGCTCAGGCAATGTCAGCACCCACCTCAGGCTCGGTCCGACGCACAATCGGCTGACGCCAGACGGATACGAACAGCAGGACCACTGCGGCCACCGTGATCACCCCGAGCGGGATGTGCAGCCACAACGCACCGTCCATTCCGGCGAAGTACTGGACCGTCTCGGCAGCCACCACCGCCAGCGATGCGACGAACGGCCAGACCTGCCGCAGCCGCCCCCAGACGACGACCGCGACGATCACTTGCAGATAGCCGATCGACGTCACCACGTCCGCGCCGGCCGCGTGCAACCGCAGACCGTCGAAGTCACCACTCAGATACACGCCGGCGAACACCGGCTGGGCGCAGATCGCCACCAGATGCGCGCTCACCACGCTCCGCAGTACCCACCCGCTGGTCATCGGGCAGCCTCCTCACTCAGGTTCTGGATGCGAAGCGACACTATGATTCGAGAGTTATGAGCGTCCAAGACCAATATCGCTATCCAGTTATGATCGAAACGGCATAACCGAGAGGACCGCGGTGGATCTCACCATGCTCCGGCAGTTCGCCGTCGTCGCCCGGCTCGAGCACCTCAGCCGGGCCGCCGACGAACTGCACGTCGCCCAGCCATCCCTCAGCCGCACCATCGCCCGCCTGGAGAGCGAGCTCGGTACGCCGCTGTTCGACCGCGCGAACCGACTGCGCCTCAACCCGACCGGGGAACTGTTCCGCGGGTACGTCGAACGCGCGCTCGGTGAGCTCGACGCCGGTCGCCGGGCCGTTGCCGAGGCGACCGAACAAGGCTCGGGTGCCGTGCGGGTCGCCGCCGAGACCTTCCTGGCCCTGACCGAACCGCTGGCTGCCTTCAAGCGCGATCATCCGGGCATCGAGATCGAGCTCCGGCAGATGTCGCCCGCGGACATGCCCAGCCAGTTGCGCGCACAGGACGTCGACTTCTGCGTCGCCTCCCAACCGGTGCCCAGCGCCGGCTTGGAATCAGCCGTCCTGCTGGACGAAGCCGTGTACGTCGTGACGCCGCTCGACCATCCGCTCGCAGGCCGCACCACGGTGACCGTCGACGACCTCGCAGACGAGCCGTTCGTCACGGCCCGGAGGGGCCACTGGCAACGACGCTTGCTCGACCGACTGTTCACCGAGAGGGGTCTGACACCGCGGGTCGTCTGCGAAAGCGACGAGGCGGGGACGATCCAGGAGCTGATCCGGACCGGCCTCGGCATCGGCTTCAATCCGGAGATCGCCCGCCGATCGATGCCCGACTATCCAGTCGCGTGGCTCATCGTCGACCATCCCGAGTGCCGGCGTACGCTCTCGTTGCTTTGGAGTGCGGACAGCCGACTGTCGACGGCCGCGCAGTTGCTGCGGACCGCTATCACCGGGTGGGACTGGACGCCTCGATCAGAGTGAGCCGTCCAACCAGGACCTGGCAACCTCGAACTTCTTCTCCAGCCGAGCCCGGACGGCATCGGCGACGAGCTGCTCGAGCCGGCTGCCGACCACCGGGACGGACGCCGTCACCTGCAGGTCGAACGCCTGCGCGGTCCCCCGGCCGTCGGGCACGATCCGCGTCGTGCCGATCAACTTCACCGGTACGCCGGTCAGCTCGCCGTCGACATCCGCCTCACGCGCACCGTTGACATCGGCGCGATGCCAAACCTTGCTCTGCGCAAGCTCCAGCGTGCTGCCCACGAACCGTCGCGCGACCACCGGGACGTCGGAGGCCTTCGTCTGCCAGTGGAACCGCACCGCCAGGTCGTCACCGTCGTCCCCCACCACGACGTCGTACGACTGCGCCCGCATCCGCTCGAACACCTGCTGCTGGAACGTGACATCGGTGATCATCGCGAACACTTCCTCCGGAGAGGCGTCGTACGACGTGGCGAGAGACAAATCCATGCGCCCATCTTGCCCGACCCCTACCGAGCGGTCACGAGTACTGCAGCTTCCGGCCTCCCGATCAGGACAGCACCAGCCGCAGCCGCAGCTTCGGCGGTTCCTCAGCGATCACCTGAAAACCAAGGCGTTCGTACAACTCCCGCGCACGATTCAGTTGCAGCACGTGCAACTCGACGGCCGCCGCACCTGACTCTCGCGCACGCTCCACGAGCCGCCGCAACAACGTCGTACCGACACCCCGCCCCTGCACCTCGGGAGCGATCTCGATGCGGGAGATGTAGTAGATGCCGTCCGCGTCTGGAGCGGCCTGCAGCATGCCCGCGCGGCGGCCGTCGACGAGCACGATCTCGATCGTCTCCGGACGGAACCAGTTCCGGTGGAACTGCCGTTGCACGGCGTCGTCCCACGGGCCCCAGGTCGCCTCGATCACGTCGCCCAGCGTCCGGCGGTGCAGGTCGTACAGGAACTCGCCGTCGGCCGACGTGGCAGGTCGCAGCCGGACGTCTTCCACGCCCCCTCCTCACACCTGTTGCCCTACGCAACTACCAGTCGCCGTCGCGTCAGGGCCGGCACGACGACGTAAGCGATATCGAAGTGATTTTCGGTACGTAGTGAAAGGGGCGTGACACGATGCGCAACCTTGTGTAACCTTTTCGTGATGTTCACGGCGTAGCTGACTGAGAACGGGGCTTGGGAAGCGCATGGAGCATTTCGCACCGGGCGGTGCATGACCGAGACATGTCCACACATGTGTCTGTACACACGCATACCGCCACCGACACAGACGACGAGGACGCACTGATCCGGCTCGCGCAAGCGGGCGATGGACCGGCCTTCGGCCGGCTCTACGATCGGTACCTGCCGTCGATCTACCGCTACACCTACAGCAAGACCTCGTCCCGCAGTGTGGCCGAGGACCTGACCAGCGAGACGTTCCTGCGAGCGTTCCGCGCGATCGGCAAACCACGGGCGCGGCTGAACTTCGCGGCGTGGCTCGTCACCATCGCCCGGAACGTGGTGATCGACCATCACCGGTCCGGCTGGAGCCGGCTCGCGGTCGTCACCGACGAGGTCGATCCACAGGTCGACGAGTCGGCCGGACCGGAGCAGGCGGCGCTCGCGTCGGTGAGCGAAGCCGCACTGCGCGGCGCCATGGCCGGGCTGCCCGACGACCAGCGTGAATGCCTGCTCCTGCGGTTCTTCACCGGCTTGTCGATCAGCGAGACCGCGGCCGCGATGGACCGCACCGACGGCGCGGTGAAGCAACTGCAGTTCCGCGCCACCAACCGCCTGCGCGGATTGATCAAGGATCGTTGAGGTCTGCGGGAGGCGCCGTGGATGAACGCGGGCGAAACACCGACGCGGAGTCCTTGCGCACCTATCTACCTTCCGGTAGGAAAGGGCGGGTGCCATCCGGCTCACGGCCGTGACACGGCCGATCCATCCATATCTCACGGGGAGATATCGCATGAGCAATCCTTACGACGACAACGGATCGTCGGACCGTTCCGGTGACCAGGGCAACGACTTCGGCGCGGATTCCAGCGGAGGGGAATCCCGCGGCGACAGCTCGTACGGCCAGGGCAACCAGGGCGACGACGGCAACGACAGCCAGGGCGGTTACGAGAGCCGGGGCAACGAGAACGACAGCGACAGCCAGGGCAATGACTACGGCCAGGGTGGCGGGTCGGAGCGCTCCGGCAACGAGTCCGGTGGTGACTACGGTCAGCGCGAGGAGTCGGGTAGCAGCAGCTACGGCTCCGGCGACGACTCGCGGGGCGGGAACGACTACGGCCAGAGCGGTGACTCCGGCGACGACTCGCGCGGTGGTAACGACTTCAGCCAGGGCGGCGAGTCTGGTGGTGACAGCGGCTACGGTCAGCGCGAGGAGTCCTCGCAGCAGGGCGGCTACGGCCAGGGTGGCACCGAGGGTTCGTCGGACGGCGGCTTCGGCTCGTCGAACGACGGCGACAACAACAGCTACGGCAACTGAGCGGAGATCTGACCATGGGTGTCTTCGACAACATCAAGAACGCCGCGGAAGGCCTGAAGGACAAGGCCACCGACCTGGTCGACGGCCACGGTGACAAGGTCGGCGAGGGCCTGGACAAAGCCGGCGACTTCGTCGACGAGAAGACAGGCGGCCAGTACGGCGACAAGATCGACGCCGGCGTCGACAAGGCCAAGGAAGGGTTGGACAACCTGGACGGCCAGAACGACGACATCCCGGACAACCAGGGCTGATCCGGCCCTGATCGAACTGCCGGAGGCGGTCGTGGACCTTGTCCGCGGCCGCCTCCGGCACGTCCGGCCTGCTAGAAGTCGTCGTCAGGCATGTCGACGGTGGCCAGCTCGATCAACCGTTCGGCGACCTGCGCGCAGCGTTCCTCGGCCCGGCCGCGCGCCGCACCGGCGTACCGCAGGCGGGCGGTCGCGGTCAGTGGGTCGGACCAGACTTCAATCAGCGCCCCGCCCGGTCGCGGCTGCACCTTGACCGCGATCCGCACCCAGCCACCCAGACCACTGCGCAGCCGTACGACGAGTTCGTGGTCCGGCCGCCAGCTCTCGACCACCGCGACGATCAGGTGCCGGTTGTGCGCGTGCCGCGCCCGCAGCTCCTTGCCGGTGTCGCGTTCCAGCGTGCTACCGGCCTCGGGCCAGTTGTGCGCGGGCCGGAGCTCGGACGGTACGGCGATCATCCAGTCGGCGAACGTCGCGGGATCCCGCAGCACCGCCGTCACGGCGTCAACGCCAACGGCGCCGAACCGCCATGCCATTACCATCCGAAGCCGCTTCCCTGTCCGCTGCCCGTACCTGGACCTGGACCTGTGTCTATCAGGTAGCGCCCTCGCCCGGCACTCTTCCTCGCCCGGCAGCACCGGCATCGGCGATTCCGATGCCGCAGGCAACATCGCACCACAGTCGGCCCGCAAGGTCTGCCGGACCGCGGTCACGGGTCCACCATAGCGGCGGGCAGGACCAGTTCGAAGGTCGCGCCGACCGTGCTCGGGGCGAGCCGCAACTGGCCGCCGAACCGGTTCGCCACGTCGTGCGCGAGCGCCAGGCCGAGCCCGTAGTGGGCCCGACCACTGCGCGGTCCGCTCGAGTCGAACCGCCGCAGGACCCGTTGCGCCGCTTCGGGATCGAGTCCGGGCCCGGTGTCACTGACCGCGAGGATCACCTCCGCGCGCTGCCGCCGTACGGCGATCCGGACCTCTCCCCCGCGCGGCGTGTGATCGATCGCGTTGTCCACAAGGGAAATCGTGGCCCGGCGAATCGCGCTCGGCGAGCCGATCGTCACCGCGCTGCCGTCGTCAGCGACCCACCGCAGCCGTACGCCGGCCTGCTCCGCATGGGCCGTCGCCGAGTCGCTCACCTCGCGCGCGACCCGGGTCAGGTCGATGGGTTCCTGCTGCTCGGCGCCGCGCGGATCGGCCGCCGCCAGCAGGTCGTCGACGACCTCCGCCAACCGCCGTGTGTCACGGATCACTCCGTCCGCGTCGCCCAGGACCTCGTCGCCGGCACCTTCGCGCCGGAGCGTCCGGCCGAGCAGTTGTGCTCGCGTGCTCAACAACGTCAACGGCGTCCGCAACTCGTGCCCGGCATCGGCCACGAACGCCCGCTGCAACGTCAACGCCTGCGCCAGCGGCCGGACGGCGCGACGTCCGATCACCACGCCCAGCAAGCCGGCGAGCAACAACGCCGGCACCGCGGCCAACGCCATCGACTGCACCAACCGTGCCTGGGCCTTGTGCGCGGCCTCGAGATCGAGGATCGCCTGCACCGGGCGGCCCTTCACCATCCCGGTCGCGACCCGGTACTCGCCGTCGCGCTCCGCGACCGTGCTCACGTCGATCTCCGGCGCGGCATCGGTTCGCAACGCCACCAGCTCCGGACTGAGATCGTCCGGCAGCCCGGGTGACGACGTCGTCCCTGACGGACCGGACAGAACCAGCCACGTGCCAGCCGGCGGATCACCGACGTCGTCGGCCGTCGCGACGGCGGATCGCAGCAAGTCGTCCGCCGCATCGGACTGTCCACGCACCACGACGACCGTGACGAGCGCGATCAGCAGCAGCATCGCCGCTGCCACCAAACCCGCGGCGCGGACGGCGACTCCACGGGCAGCTCGCTGGACGAGCACCTCGTCGCCGATCAGCTGTCCACTCATGTCGCACCCAGCCGGTACCCGAGCCCCCGTACCGTGCTGATCACGCCCCGTCCCAACTTGCGCCGGCAGTAGTGCACGTAGGTGTCTGCCACGCTCTCCGACTCCGCGTCGCCGAACACCAGGTCGAGCAGTTCCGACCGGCTGAAGACCACCCCGGGCCGCGCCGCCAGCAGACCGAGCAGTGCGGCTTCCCGCTCCGACAACTCCACGGTCCCGCCCGCGTTCCGGCGTACCGTCCGGCCGGCCAGGTCCAGTGAGCCACCAGGTACGGCGAGGTGGACGGCCTGATCGAGATGACGCCGGAGGAGGGCCCGCACCCGGGCCAGCAACTCGCTCAACTCGAACGGCTTCGTCAGGTAGTCCTCGGCGCCCGCGTCCAGACCGGCGACCCGGTCCTCGGTGCTGCTCCGCGCCGAGAGCACCAGGATCGGGGTGCCGACGCCGCGGCTCCGCAGCCGGGCGATCAGATCCAGCCCCTCGACGGCGGGCAGGCCACGGTCGACGATCATCGCGTCGACCGGACGCGTCAGCGCCAGATGCAGACCGGTGTGGCCGTCGCCGGCCCGCGTCACGGCGTACCCCTCGTCGGTGAGCACTCGGTCGAGCATGCCGATCAGGTCGGCGTCGTCCTCGACGAGCAGGATCCGTGCGGTCACGAGGTTCCCCAGCCGGCCGTCGAGAACATGTTGCCGTCAGCAAGAATGCCGAACCCCTCGAATCCCGGCAGCAGGATCGCGGGCCAGTCGTCACCGGCCACGAACGCGGCGGTGGCGAAGATGTCGGCGTACTCCAGGGACGGGCCGCTGACGGACACCGAGAGCCAGCGGCCTCGCACCGGACGCCCGGTCCGCGGGTCGTAGAGGTGCTCACCGCGCGCCGCCGTACCGCTGGTGGCCACCGCTCCCCACGTCCGGTCCAGGCTCGCGACGACCCGGCCCGGGTCCCGCGGGTCCTGGATGCCGATCGTGAACGCCTCGGCGCTGGGAGAGATGACGAGGACGTCGCCGCCCGCGTTCAGGCACCAGTCCACGTCGGCCACCGCGCGCAACCGCTCACCGGCGCGCTCGACGGCCCATCCCTTGACGAGCCCGGACGGATCCCAGCCACCGTCCGGCAGGTCGGCGTCGAACAGGCCGCCCGTCATCTCCCGGGCCGCGGCACACCGCTCGCAGACCTCGAGCACATCGAAGCCGGCATCGCTCCAATCGACCTCGCCGCGCATCAGCAGACTGACCACGCTGTCCGGCTTGTACGGCGAGAACAGCCGGTCGATGTCGCCAAGCTCGGCGTACAGGTCCTGGACGGCGGAATCCGCCGCGTCCGAGCCGGCCTGAGCTCCTCGGGCGAGCACACTGATGGGCATTCCCATCAAATGCTCGACCCAGCTCCGCCTCATGTAGCCGACGCTAGAGAACCTTCCCTGAGAGCCCGCTGAGCTGTGTACGCCGCGACGTGCTGCGCGACCACGCGCTCCCACGTCATCACCGGATCGGTGAACCGGTTGTGCTGCTGCATCCGGTTCAGTACGGCGGTGTCGGACAAGAGTGCCGCGACGGTCCTGGCCATCTCGGTGTCGGACTCGACCAGGAACCCCTCGACACCAGGACGGATGAACTCGCGCACGCCACCGGACGCCATCGCGACCACCGGAAGACCGGCGCAGCGCGCCTCGAGCGCCGCGACCCCGAACGACTCCAGCTCCGCCGGCGCGAGGTAGACGTCCGCCGACGCGTACAGCTGCTGGATCTCGTACCGCGTCAGGCGACCCGGCAGCTCGACCCACGGCGTCAGCGAACGGCGTCGGCTCTCCAGCGCGCGCTCGCGCGGTCCGGCGCCGACGATGACGCCCCGGAGCGGGACCTCGGGCGGCACGAGCTCGCGGATCGCTGCCAGGGTCCGGAGCAGCGCGGTCGGACGCTTCCGCCGGGACAGCCGCATCGTGCTGACGATCGTCAGTGGATGACTCACCCGTCCGGCGAGCCGCCAAGCGGTCGGTTCGACGCCGTTGTGCAGTACGTCGACCGCGCGGCCGGGCAGCGCCCGCCGGACGACGTTCGCCACCGCCTCACTCACCGCGGTCCAGGCGACGCCACCGCAGTACTTGTCGATCTGCGCGATCGGCCACGGCATCGTTGGACCGGGCAACGAATGCACGGTGATGATCGCGGTATCGGCCAACCGCGCCGCACGCCAGGCCAGCGGGGACACCAAGGACGAGTGAGCGTGGACGAGGTCGAACGTCGCCAGCTCGACCCGCAGCCGTTCGACGCCCGCAGCCGTTGGTACGCCGGCCGCGGCGGGCAGTCTGACGACCGGGACACCGCCGGAGGACGGCCCCTCCGTGATGGTGAACACCGTCACGTCGTGTCCGGCCCGGATCAGCTGGACGGCGAGATCGTGAACCTGCAACTCGATGCCCCCGAGGCGTGGCAGATAGCAGTCGCTGACCAGCGCGATTCTCATCCGGCCACCGCCTGCAGACGCGACGCGCGGTGCTGCAGCGACGACCAGATCGCGAGCAGGATGCCACCCACCGGGATCTCCATCAGGAACGTGAACCCGCGGAACAGCAGCAGGCCGGCCGCGACACCGGCCGGATCGCCGCCGAGGGCGACCAGCGCCGCCGTCGTACCGATCTCGACGACTCCCGCGCTACCGGGGGTGATCGGAACGAGGGTCAGCAGCCGCTCCACGGCCAGTGCGGTGAACAGCACCGGGAGGCCGAGCGGCACGTGCAGGACGTGGAAGCACAACCACAGCAGGGCGAGCTGCAGCGCGAGGTACGCGATCATGCCGACCGTCATCGTCCGCCAGCCGGTCCGCATCACGTGCAGCGTCGTACGGCGGAACCTCGGAAGTCGCTCGGCCATTCGCGACCGGCGGAACACCTTGTCGATCCCGCGACCGATCAGTGTCGCGGCGCGCTCGTCGACGAGGATCCAGACGCTGACCAGCACCGCGATCGGCACCGGCAGGAACAGCAGACTGCCCTTCCCGAACGCGGACGCACTGTGCAGGATCGGTGCCAGCGCGAGCGCGACCGCGATCACCCCGAGCTTCGAGAGGACGTTCAGCAGGGTGGTCACGGCGAGGAACCCGCCGAACGCGCGCCGTGTGAAGCCCCAGCGGCGGACCATGCTGAAGTTCAGCGCGGTGCCGACGGCGCCACCCAGCGGGAGAACGTTTGCCACCGCGCTGCCGGTCAGGCTCAGGGTCAGCCCGCGGCGCTTCGTCAGCCCGGGCAGCGACGCCGCGAGGACGAACGAGTGCGCCCAGAGGCCGGAGATCCACACCACTGCGAGCAGCAGCAGCGAGACCAGCGACACCCGGGCGAGGACGTCGCCGATCTGAGCCCAGGTGGCACCGACCGCTCGCGGTAGGAACACCACGAGCGCCGCCGTCACCAGCCCACTCAGGACGGAGGTCGTCAGGCGCCGCCGCCATCCTTTGCGCTGTTCGAGATCACTCATCGGTACCAGCGTGGAGCCCGGACGCTGAGAGGGTGCTGAGAGCAACTAGGCCGGATCGTGAGGGCGTGTCATCCTCGTAGGGTGGGCCAATCTTTCACCCTCGTGGCGTTTCACGCGCACCCTGACGACGAGGCGCTGCTGATGGGTGGCACCCTCGCGCGCCTCGCCGCGGAGGGGCATCGGGTCGTGCTGGCGATCGCTACCGACGGTGAGGCCGGCGCGGCGGCTTCGGCGTACCGGTCGGGTGGCGGGCTGGCGGCGTACCGGCGTAGTGAGCTGGATCGGTCGGCGGCGGCGCTGGGGTGTGCGCGGGTGGTGCGGTTCGGCTTCACGGACTCGGGATCGTCGGGACCGTCCGCGGAGGGCGGTTTCAGTACGCTCCCGGTCGAGGAGGCGGCGGCGCCGTTGATCGCACTGCTGCGCGAGGAACAGGCCGACGCGCTGACCATCTACGACCCGTCGGGTGGCTACGGTCACCCCGATCACCGGCAGGTGCACGCCGCCGGGACGTACGCCGCGGCCGCGGCGGGTACGCCGTTGGTGCTCGAGGCAACGATCGATCGGCGATTGATCCGGCGGCTGATCCGGATCGTCGAGGCCATCCCGGGCGTACTGCCCGAGGTCTCGGCGGCGGACTATGACGACGCCTACTCCCCCGGCACCGCGATCACGCACCGGGTCGACGTCCGCAGGTACCTGCCGGCGAAGCGTCAGTCGTTCGAAGCACACGCGAGCCAGGCGAGTGCCGACCAGGGCGATCGGACGCTCGCACTCCTGCTCAAGCTGCCGCCGTGGCTCTTCCGCCTGCTACTCGGCCGCGAGTGGTACGTCGAACACGGCCGCACCCCAGGCGCCCGACTCGACGACCTCTTCGCAACCCTCAGATCTTCCTGACGAACTGGAACGCCGGTACGGCGACCGCGGTGACGACCACATGCATGACCATCAGACCCGCGACCGCGAGGCCCGAGGTGCCCGGGATGAACTTCGTGGCCAGCAGGATCAGGTCGGGGATCAGTGAGAGCACCAGGACAGCGGGAACGAGCCACCGAAGGACGGCCTGCGGTCGCGCGAAGCGCCGTACGGCGGCTGTCCAACCGACATGCTGCACCTCCGCGTTCCGATCAGTACGAATCTCGTACCAATGCGAAGGTAGCCGACAGCGCCCCCGCGACACCAGGGGGAATGGCGAATTAGTCCGACACTCGTACTGTTAGTTCGCGTCTCCGGCGAGCAGCGCGGTCAGGAGTACGCCGAGCGTCTCCCGCTCCGCCGGGTCGAGCACCCGGAGCATCCGGCGTACCTCGGTCCGCAGGCGGCGCTCGAACTCCTCGGCGACGGCGACCCCGTGCTCGGTCGGCCGGACGACGAAATTACGCCGGTCGGTGTCGTCCGGTACGCGGACCACCAGGCCCGCCGATTCCATCCGGGCGACCACGCCGGTCATCGTCGACTTGGTCAGCCGCAGCTCCGCACCGAGGCCGAGCATGTTCGTCGGCTGCCGGTGCAGGATGAACAGCAACCGGGCCTGCTGCATGGTCAGCCCGAGGTCGGAACTGACGCGCTCGTAGTGCTCCGTGACGGCGGTGGCCACCCGGATCAAGGCCGGTCCGGCCGCCAGCACCTTCGGCTTCGACATACGTCCCTTCCCGTCCCCCGATCAGGCCTCACCTTAGTCCGATAACGAATGAGATCTTCCCGCAACGCGGCTGTGAACTTTTCGGCGGCAGCCGGAATCCAATGCGGTACGACGGAGGCTGGGGTGCCTCCGCGGCATTGGGGAGGACGATCGAGATGTTTCGTAAGACCGTAGGTCTGGCCTCGGCCGGCATGCTCGCGCTGGGACTCGGAGCGGCGATGGTGCCGTCCGCGCAGGCCAAGTCGTCGGCAGCAGACAGCACGACGGCGACCACCGCGGCGTGCGCGCTGCGGCTCGGGTCGGTGACGTCCACCGGGGCGTTCACCAGCCGGATGATCAATGCCACCGCGCCGATCACCGTCGGCGGCGTCCGTGGCACGGCCGGGGTGTTCGGTGCGAACCAGGTCCAGCACATCACCACCGTCGTCGGTACGCCGCTGGCGGGCAGCCTGGAGGCGCGGTCCGGGCTGACCGTGATGGGCGGCGCCTTGTACTCGAGCTCGTTCGTGGTCGACGGCGAGAGCCAGCTCGACCCGCACTACCCGCACAACAACCTCCGGGTCGGGGGCGGTTGGGCGAACTACCGCTGGATCGAGCAGTCGGTCCTGCAGCCGGTAAACGCCGGTGACCCGGCCCGCACCCTGCTGTACGGCCAGAGCACCAACGGCAGCACCACGCGCTGGATCTCCGACGGCAGCGGCTGGCGTGTGACCGCCGGCGTCGGCGGACTCAGCACGGTCAAGGGGATCGCACTGATCAACCGCACGAACATGTCGGAGACCTTCCTGGCCACCACCCGGTCCGGTGCCCTGGTGACGGTCAACTGGCCGACGAAGTACCTCAGCCCCGCCTCCAGCAAGGTCGTCCGGGGGTCGACCTGGCAGGGCTTCGAGCAGCTGATCGCGACCAAGTGCGGCGCGAACGGCACGTTGCTGCTCGGCATCGACCGGGACACCAAGTCCGGTTACCTGTACGCCGTTGGGCACGCCAACGGCACGGCCACGGCGATCAAGAGTCTGGGCAAGGTCCCGCTGACCTTCTCCGACCCGCAGTACTTCCGGATCGCCCCGAAGTACGACGTACTGAACGGCTGAAACATCTGATCCGGGGCCGGCCGCGCTGCTGCGGCCGGCCCCGGTGTGCTGTGACTTCGACGGGCGGTAAGTGCAGACTCGTGCCTAGTACGCGACCCCTGGCGGAGGGAACGGCACATGACCGACGACACGGCGAATTCCGGCGGCGACGGGCCGGCGGCCGACGGTGAGTGGTCGCAGCAGGACTACCAGCACCCGTCCGCCGGCTGGGGTGCGGCGAAGTCCGTGGCCTCGGTTCTCGGCCGCGAACACGCCGTACTGTCCGGGCCGCGGGCGATGTTGAAGATGAACCACGAGGACCCTCCGGCCGGCTGAGCAACGAGGCGACCTTCCTGTATCAGCTGTTCACCCGCGAGTACGGGACGAACAACCTGCCCGACTGCTCCAACATGTGCCACGAAGCCTCCGGCCGCGCCCTCCAGGCCGCCCTCGGCACGGGCAAGGGTACGGCGGACCTCCGCGACTGGGAGAACGCCGAAGCGATCTTCGTGCTCGGTGTGAACGCGGCGTCGAACGCCCCGCGGATGCTCACCGCGCTGTCCGACGCGTACCGCCGCGGCGCGCAGATCGTGCACGTCAACCCGCTCATCGAGGCCGCGGCCGGGCGGACGATCGTGCCGCACGAGTTCGTCGACATGGCGTTGTTCAAGGCCACCCGGACCGGCACCCTGAACCTGCAGGTGCGCGTCGGCGGGGATCTGGCCCTGCTGCGTGGCATCGCGAAGGCAGTGCTCGAGGAAGCACGCACCGATGACAAGGCGCTCGACGAGGTGTTCCTGGAGCGGTACACCGACGGCTTCGCGGCGTACCGGAAGGTGTGCGAGGAGACCGACTGGGCGGACCTCGAGAAGCAGTCGGGGTTGTCGGAGGCGGACATCCGGCAGGCGGCGACGATCTACTCGCGCTCGCGGCGCACCTTGTTCAGCTGGTGTCTCGGCATCACGCAGCACGAGCACGGCGTGGACACCGTCCGGACGATCGCCGCGATGCGTACCGGGGCGGTGCGGGTGTTCGTCGGGATGGGCGGGAACTTCGTCCTCGCTGCGCCCGACACCGTGGCGACGTCCGAGGGACTCCGGTCGTGTGACCTGACCGTCCACGTCAGCACCAAGCTGAACCGCAGCCATCTCGTCCACGGCCGCCACGCGCTGATCCTGCCGTGCGTCGGCCGCACCGAGATCGACGTCCAGCCCGGCGGGCCGCAGTCGGTGTCGGTCGAGGACTCGATGAGCATGGTGCACCTGTCGACCGGCCACAAACGCCCGGCGTCACCGCACCTGCTGTCCGAGCCCGCGATCATCGCCGGCATCGCACAGGCGACGCTGCCCGCGTCCCGGACGCCGTGGACCTGGTACGTCGAGGACTACGACCGGATCCGCGACATCATGGCCAAGGCCCTCGACGGGTTCGAGGACTTCAACCGCCGGGTCCGCAACCGCCTCGGCTTCCGGCTCCGGCAGCCCGCCCGCGAGCTCGTCTTCCGCACGCCGAGCGGGCGCGCCGAGTTCTCCACGGCCGACCTGCCGGACGTGGTTCCGGCTGAGGACGACGTCCTGATCCTGCAGACCATGCGGTCGCACGACCAGTGGAACACCACGATCTACTCCGACAACGACCGCTACCGCGGCGTGAAGAACCTCCGCACCCTGATCCTGATGAACCCGGACGACATGCGCAGCCGAGGTCTCGAGCAGGGCGCTCTGGTCGACATCATTGCGACCGCGCGAGACGGGTCGGTGCGCGAACTGCGCCAGTACCGCGTTCTGCGCTACGACCTGCCACGAGGCAACGCCGCCGGGTACATGCCGGAGATGAACGTGCTCGTCGCCGCGAACGACTACAGCACGCAGAGTGACCAGCCCCTCATGAAGAACATCCGGGTCCGCGTGACGCCCGCACGCGACCGACCGGTAGGATGACCGGACGTTAGACCGGCGGTGGGGCTCGCCGGACCGAACTGTCGCCATCCGGTGGCCAACAGTCCCTACCCAGGTAACCTCGCGGCGTCATGCCGGGAGGTCAGTCCAGGTAGGAGGCCTGTCTGTGGAGCACCGCCCTGTCGAACCCCTGCCCAAGGGGCCGGTCGATTCTGACGTCGATCTGCGGATCGACGGCCGCGCGGGACGTGCGCACGACCCGGTGATCCTCGGCGCGATCGCGATCGGCGGGGCGTTCGGCGCGACCGCTCGCTACCTGGTCGGGCTTGCCTGGCCGACTCCGGCGGGCGGGTTCCCGGTGAGTACGTTGCTGATCAACGTCGTCGGCTGCGGACTGATCGGGATCCTGATGGTCGTGGTGACCGACGTGCTGACCCGGCAGCGGCTGCTGCGCCCCTTTCTCGGGACCGGAGTGCTCGGCGGGTTCACGACATTCTCGACGTACGCCGTCGACATCCAGCGGCTCGTGACGGGTCAGCATGCCGGGACCGCGCTGCTGTACCTCGTCACGACGATCGTCGGCGCGTTGCTCGCGGTACGGGCCACGGTGTCGGCGACCCGCGCGCTGATCACCTGGAGGACGCGATGACAGCGCTCGTCCTGGTGATCGCCGGCGGCCTGATCGGGGCCCCGCTGCGGTACGTCGCCGACCGCGCCGTCCAGGCCCGTCACGACTCGCCGTTCCCGTGGGGCACGTTCAGCGTCAACGTCCTGGGTTCGCTGGTCCTGGGATTCCTGGCCGGTGCTTCGTCCGCGCTTCCGCAGGAGGTCCAGCTCTTCGTCGGTATGGGGTTCTGCGGCGCGCTCACGACGTACTCGACCTTCTCCTACGAGACGATCCGGCTGTTCGAGGACCGCGCGCGCTTCCTGGCCGTCGCCAACGTCACGGCGAGCATCGTCGCCGGCCTCGGCAGCGTCTTCCTCGGGGCCGCCGTCAGCCAGGCGCTCTTTTAGCTAGCGGTCGCGGGTGGCGATCCCCGGATAGTCGAGGACAAGGCCCGCGGCGTCGAAGGTCAGCTCGCACTCGAAGTCGAAGGTGGCGGACAGGTAGTGGAACACGTGCCGGTCCGCATCGGAGCTGAGCAGGGTGTAGCGCTGCTCGAGCCGCAGCACGCTCAGATCCTCGGCCTGAACGAACGCGGCCGGTATGTCGACGGGCGTGCCGACCACGAACGGCAGGCGGTGGATCGGCAGGGTGTTCGTCACCGCCGACGACTCGAAGTCCACGTCGTGGCAGTCGTCGAGATCCGGACGGGCCACCCCGTCGACGGTCCAGCCGATCCCGTCCCGCTCGAGCCGGACCTCGCGGTCACCGGCCGCCGTCGAGTTGACCGCGCGCACCGTCCGGGTCGTCCAATCGGCGTTCACCGCGATGTCGTAGCCGACGTACCAGGTCGCCTCCTGTTCGCGGGCCGACGTCCGGCCCCGGAGCCGGCCGGGAGCGGTGAAGAGAACCTCGAATCCGGCGCGAACGCCGGCATGCGTCCACGAGGCGGCGGCGGGCAGCGCGTGGAACTCCATGACGCGACCCTAGCCGGACATGATGGACTGTTCCCGTGACCGACGGACAGGTGGAGTTGGGGCCCGGGTACTCGAGTCAGTTCCACGACGCGATGCGACCGGTGAACCTCTTGTACGACGAAGTTCGGCAGCGGCGCGAGACGGGGTACGACGTCGACGCGCTGGTCACCGAGGCGAACCGGACCGACCCGAACGATCGGGAGGCCGTGCTCGACCTGGTGGACCGGATGTCGCTCGCGGCCCGGGCGCCGGGCTGGCGGTACGTCGAACCGGACGAGCTCGTCGACATCGAGGACACGCTCGGCGCGCTGCCCGAGGCTTCCGGCGTACCGGAGGCGGAGCTGGCGGACAAGATCCAGGCGGGGTGGCTCGGGCGGATCGCGGGGTGCAACGTCGGCAAGCCGGTCGAGTCGGGTGACTACTGGACGTCGGACCGGATTCGCGACTACCTCACGCTGGCCGACGCGTACCCGCTGCGGGACTACGTGCCGGTGCTGGACCCGATGCCGGACGGGTTCCGGCTGATCGCGTGCTGGCCGGAGACGACCCGCGGCAACGTCCACGGGTCGGCGCGGGACGACGACATCGACTACGCGATCCTGGCGCTGCACCTGCTCGAGACGCACGGCTCCGGGTTGCGGCCCGCGGACGTCGGCGTGGCGTGGACGCGGCTGTTCCCGATCGGCCAGGTGTTCACCGCCGAGCGAGCGGCGTACCTGAACCTGGTCAACGGGTTCACGGTGCCCGAGGTGGCGCGGCGGCGGAACCCGTACCGGGAGTGGATCGGTGCGCAGATCCGCGGCGACGTGTTCGGGTACGTGCGCGCCGGCGACCCGTGGGCGGCTGCGCGGCTCTCGTACCAGGACGCGGCGCTCTCGCATGTCGGGAACGGGATCTACGGCGAGATGTGGGCGGCGGCGCTGGTCGCGTCGGCGTTCACGGCGTCCGGTCCGCGCGAGGTGGTCGAGCGGGCGCTGGCCGTCGTACCGCCGCAGTCTCGGCTGGCCGAGGCGATTAGGGACGTGCTCGCGCAGCATGCGGCCGGGAGCACCTGGGAGGACGCGCTCACCGCGATCCAGCAGCGGTACGGGCGCTACTCGTGGGTGCACGCGATCAACAACGCGGCGCTCGTTGCCGCCGCGTTGCTCTGGTCGGACGGCGATTTCGTCACCGGGGTCGGCCGGGTGGTGATGAGCGGCTGGGACACCGACTCGAACGGTGCCACCGTCGGCTCGGTCCTCGGCGTCCTCACCGGCACCCGCGACCTGCCCGAGCACCTGATCGCACCCCTGGAGGACCGGACCCGCTCGGCCCTGTTCGGCTTCGACAACTCCCGGATCTCGGATCTCGCCGCCCGTACGGTGCGCCTCGCCGTACAGGGTCTCGAGTGATGCTCGATCGGTCCGAATCCGCGCTCGGCATCGTCCTCCGCTCCCGGTTCTACCGCTCGGCGTTCCTGTCGCTGCTGATCGCCGGTATCGGGGTGTCGGCGGCAACGCCCCAGTTCACGCTCTTCCTCGTCCGCGACCTCGGTACGCCGCTCCCGGTCGCCGGCCTGTATTACGTGACGAACCTGGCCGCCCCGGTCGCCGGATTCCTGGTCGGGCGCTGGTCCGACCGCAGTCACGACCGTCTGCTCTGGTTCCGGATCTGTGCGCTCATCGGGTCGGCGGGCTGGTTCGCAATGGCGGCGACCAACGCGATCTGGATGCCGTTCGTGATCAGCGTCCTGGCGTTGAGCGTCGCCGGCGGGTCGATGGCGCAACTGTTCGCCGCCTGCCGCGACGAACTCAGCCGCCACCCGACCCGCTCCGAGAACCGGGTGATCGCGACCATCCGGATGGCGTTCACGACAGGCTGGATCCTCGGCCCGGTGTTCGGCAGCTGGTTCGGCGGCGTGTTCGGTCTGCGCGCGCTGCTGATCGCGACCGCGGTGTGCGTATTCGCCCAGATCCTCCCCCTCGGCCGCCAACGGGTCGAGCGGTACGACGCTCCGCCCGTCGACACGCCCGTGGAACGCCGAAGCATCGACCACATGATGCCGCTGCTGATCTTCACCGCGGTCTGTGTGCTGGCGATGACGGGTGACACCATCAAGTTCGGCTACCTGCCGATCTACATGGCCGAAGAGTTGCATGTGTCGGACTCGCTGCGCGGTGTCGTGATCGGCGTGCAGCCGCTCCTCGAACTGGCCCTGCTCCCCGTGGTGGCCCGGCTCGCCGACCGGTACGGCGCGATGCGCGCGATGACGGTCGGCGCGATCCTCGGACTGGGCGGAAACATCGCCTACGCGCTCAGTACGTCGGTCGCCGGCCTGTTTCTCGGACAGACCCTGACGGCCGGTCTGTGGGCCTGCGTCGGCGCGCTCGGCGTCTCGATCGCCCAGCGTCTCTACCCCGAAGGGGTCGGTACCGCCTCCGGGGTGTTCCTCAGCGCGATCCCGCTCGGCTCCGCGATGGGCGGCACCATCGGCGGTATCGGCGTCGCGGCGATCGGCCTCCCCCACGTCTTCTTCATCCCAGCCGGCCTGACCGGGCTCGCGATCGTCGCCTTCGTGATCCTCAGTATGCGTGAACAGGTCTAGCTGACGGCAGCGCGGATCGACTCCCTCAGCGAGCCGAGCGTCGCGACCACCGCGGTCGGTTCGTAGCCGCAGTGCGCCATGCAGTTCGCGCACCGCGGGTCCTTGCCGCGCCCGTACGTGCTCCAGTCGGTCTCGTCGAGGAGCTCCTGGTACGTCGCGACGTACCCGTCGTCCATCAGGTAGCAGGGGCGTTGCCAGCCCTTGAGCGAGTACAGCGGGATCGCCCACGCCGTACAGCTGAAGTCGACCTTGCCCTCCAGGAAGTCGAGGAACAGCGGCGAGTGGTTGAGCCGCCACTTCTTCCGGCGGCCGTCGGCGAAGGCCTTGCGGAACAGCTGCCGGGTCTCCTCCGGGCCGAGCCAGTGCTCCTGGTCGGGCGCCTTGTCGTACGCGAACCCGGGTGAGATCTGCATGTTGTCCACGCCGAGGTCGTCGTTCAGATAGTCCAGTACGTCGATGACGTCCTGCGGGCTGTCGGTGTCGAAGAACGTGGTGTTCGTCATCACCCGGAACCCGGCCGCCTGCGCCTGCCGGACCGCGTCCACGGCCTGGTCGAACACGCCGTCCTTGCACACCGACTGGTCGTGCCGCTCGCGCAACCCGTCGATGTGCACCATCCAGGCGAAGTTCTTGTGCGGCGTGAACTTGTGCAGGTGCTTGGGCAGCAGGACGGCGTTGGTGCACAGGAACACGATCTTGTTCCGCGCCAGCAACTGCCGGACGATCTCGTCGATCTCCTTGTGCATCAGCGGCTCGCCGCCGGCGATCGACACCATCGGCGCGCCACACTCCTCGACCGCCGCGACCGCCTGCTCGACGGACATCCGCCGCTTCAGCCAGTCGTGGGTCTGCTGGATCTTGCCGCAGCCCGCGCACTTCAGGTTGCAGGCGTACAGCGGTTCGAGCTCGAGCAGGATCGGGAACTTCTCCCGGCGGCGGAGCTTCTGCTTCATCAGATATCCGCCCAGGCGGATGGACTGCCGCAGCGGCATGCTCACGGCTGAGTCACCTCTTTCGGTAGCGCGAAGCGGACGTCCTCGATCAGGCTTCCGTGCTCGCTGAGGCTGATCGGGCCGAGTCCGGACAGGCCGCGGACCAGGTCGTCGACGAGGGCCGGCGGGGCCGAGGCGCCGGCGGTGATGCCGATACGTCGTACGCCTGCGAGGCGGTCTAGTTCGAGCTCGCCCGCGTCGTCGACGAGGACCGCGTGGGCTCCGGCCGCCTCCGCGACCTCGACGAGGCGTCGGGAGTTGGAGGAGTTCTGCGAGCCCAGGACGACTACGAGGTCGGAGCGTTCGGCGATCGCGCGGACGCCGGCCTGGCGGTTGCTGGTCGCGTAGCAGATGTCGTCTCGGCGCGGAGCTGTCAGGTTCGGGAAGCGTCGGCGAAGTACTGATGCCGTCTCGACGGCTCCCTCGACGGCGAGAGTGGTTTGCATCGCGTAGCCGACGTTGTCGGGATTGGGCACCTCGACCGTCTCGGCTTCGGCGGGGTTGGCGACGACGATCACGTGGTCCGGGGCTTCGCCGACGGTGCCGATGACCTCTTCGTGGTCGGAGTGGCCGATCAGCAGGACGGTGCGGTCGCGGGCGGCGTACCGGCGTACCTCCTGGTGGACCTTCGCGACGAGTGGGCAGGTGGCGTCGATGACGTGAAGGTTGCGCGCCGCTGCCTGCTCGCGGACGGCCGGGGTGACGCCGTGCGCGGCGAGCACCAGGCGGCTGCCTTCCGGGACTGCGTCCACTTCCTCGACGAAGACGGCGCCGCGGCGCTCCAGGTCGCTGACGACGTGCCGGTTGTGAACGATCTGCCGACGGACATAGACCGGGGCGCCGAAGGTTTCGAGCGCGCGCTCGACGGTCTCGATGGCACGCTCGACGCCGGCGCAGAACGAACGCGGTGTGGCGAGCAGCAGCTCCCGCTCCCCCGTCGCCGCGGCCCACGCGTCGATTCCCGGCGCGGTCCGTCGCAACTGTCTCAAAGCCTGTGCTCCCCGGCGCGGCATCCCGATCCCCCGCAGCTGCCGCGACGGCGTATCCACGACCACCCGAACTACGACCGTCAGTCCGTCATCGCCCGCCAGCAATCCCGACTCGGTGTCGACGGCGATCGCTCCACTCGCAGCAAGCTCGCCGCGTTCCCGGGGCGAGTCGACGACGTGATCGCTCGTCACGGTCGGACCGGTGTGGACCGTCAGCCCGAGCCGCCGCAGCTCTCCCGCGACCAGCTCGGCCGCGCGACATGGCTTGACGCTCTGCCGGTGCCGAACCTCGGTAGCCACCACCACGTCGCCGACGGCGATGCCGTTGGTCAGCGCGCCGGCGACGCCCGCGACCAGCGCTGGGCCTTCGGTCGATCTGCCTTTCGATCGACCGGTGTGGATGACCCAGGTCGCGAGGTCGCCTCGCAAGGCCAGCCACTCGGCGAGCAGTGGTGTGTAGACGGTCGCCGTCATCGCGGGCTCCCGAGGTAGCGGCCCAGCGCCCAGATGGGGAAGACCAAGCGATAAAGGTGATAGCCGATGCAGAAGTCGCCGGGGAAACCCGTGCCGGTGTAGCGGTGCTCGTCCCAACCGCCATCCGCTCGCTGAGTGTCGACTAGGTAGCCGATCCCGCGCGCCACGGACTCACGACGCTCGTCCGCGGGGAGTAACGCGAGCAGAGCCCAGGCGGTCTGCGACGGTGTGGAATCGCCACGGCCGATCCAGGACGGATCGACGTACGAGCGATGGTCCTCACCCCAGCCGCCGTCCGGGTTCTGATGCTCCGCCAGCCAGCGCACGGCCCGCCGTACGACGGGATCGCGCGGTGACATCCCGGTCGCGATCAGCGCCGGTACGACGGCCCCGGTCCCGTACACGTGATTGGTCCCCCACCTGCCGAACCACGATCCGTCCACCTCCTGGGCATCGAGCAACCACCGCACGCCCCGACGGCACTCCTCCGACTCGGTCCGTCCCTCAGCCGCCAGCATCTCCACGACATGCGCCGTGACGTCGGCGGACGGCGGATCGATCACCGCGCCGAAATCGCAGAACGGAAGCTTCAGCGGCGTGGTGTCGGTGTTGTCCGCATCGAACGCGCCCCACCCGCCGTCGGCCGACTGCATCCCGGTCGTCCACGCGACCGCGTCGTCGAGCGCCATCCGCAACCGCGCCGGCTCGGGATGATCCACCCGCCGCAGCGCGAGCACGATCTCGGCGGTGTCGTCGGTGTCCGGATACCCGTCGTTCGCGAATTCGAACGCCCACCCGCCGTTGACCAGGTCCGGCCGCCGTACCTGCCAGTCCCCCGGCGCGTCGATCTGCTCGGTCAGCAGCCAGTCCGTTGCCTTGAGCACCGACTTGTCGTCACCCGGCACTCCGGCGTCCAGTAGCGCCGCGACGGCGAGCCCGGTGTCCCATACCGGCGACTGACAGGCTTCGAGCCAACGCACCGGCCCGTCGGCGGTCTCGGAGTGGACCGTGAACCCTTCGAGTCCGCGCAGGCCCGCCTCCATCACTGGATGGTCGAGTGGGTACCCCATCAACCGGAGCGCGATCAGCGAGTACACCCACGGTGGCTGGATCCCGCCCCAGCTGCCGTCCGCCTCCTGCCGCGCCACGATCCACTCGGTCGCCCGTCGCATCGCCAACCGCCGCAGTCCCTTGAACACCCCGCGACGGGTGTACCAGTTCAGTACGACGTCCAGCCGCTGGAAGGCTCCGTCGAGTCGCCAAGGCGATGCGAGCGGCGCGGACGGCGTACCCGCGCGCAGCAGGTCGACCGTGAAGTCCGCCGGATGCACCGGCCGGTGCGCGCTCACGATCGTCAGCGGCACGATCGTCTGCCGCGCCCAGCACGCCCAGTTGTAGATGTTCAACGGGGCCCAGCGCGGAAGGAAGATCAGCTCCGGCGGGAGGTCCGGGCAGTCGTCCCACTTCCAGAGCCCGAACAGCGCGAGCCAGATGTGTGTGAACACCCGCGCCTTCTCGACACCACCGGCGGAGCGGATGAACTCCGCCGCGCCCGTCATGTGCGCCGCCGCGGGATCGTCGCCCGCCATCCGCAACGCCACCCAGGACTCCACCGTCGTCGACAAGTCACCAGGTCCACCCGGGTACGTCGCCCACGTCCCGTCGTCCCGTTGCTGCGACCTGATCCACCGCGCGGTCTCCGCATCGGTCTGCGCTGACGCGACGCCGAGGAAGTGCCGCAGCATCAGATCCTCGGCGTCCATCGTCACGTTCGTCGCGAGATCACCCTTCCACCAGCCGTCTTCGTGCTGCAGCGACCGCAGATACTCGACCGCCGCGTCCAAACAGTCCTGTACGCCGGTCCGTTCGGCGAACCGTCGCTCGAGCCGTTCTTGGGGCACCCGCTCCGCCGTCACAGCTGCCGCTCCGCGACGAACTGGGCCAACTGGTCGAGCTGGTCCCGGTTGGCCGGCGCGATACCCGCGGCGTCCAGTGCCTTCCCGGCCTTCCGCACCCGTTCCTCCGCTTCCGCGAGCGCCCACTCCCGGCCGCCTGCGCGCTCGACGAGCCCGGCAGCTTCCGCGGCGTCGTCCGCCGGGTCCGCGAACCAGGCCGCCAGCTCGCGGCCGGGCGCACCGCCGTACTGGAGGGACCAGACGACGGGCAGCGTCTTCTTGTGCGCGAACAGATCCGAGAAGACGGGCTTCCCGGTCTTCTCCGGCGTACCCCAGATGCCGAGCAGGTCGTCGACGAGCTGGAACGCGAGGCCGAGCTCCCACCCGTAGCTGCGGAACGCTTCGCAGGTGGTCCGATCGGCACCGGACAGGATCGCGCCCAGCTCGGCCGCCGCCCCGAGCAGCGCACCGGTCTTGCCCGCCGCCATGTCGAGACACTCGGCCAACGTCACGTCGTTCCGGCGTTCGAACGCGACGTCCAGCACCTGGCCGCGGATCAGTTCACGGGTGGCGATCGCGAGAGCGTGTCCCGCGGGCCCGGCGTACGGCGTGTTGCTCTCGGCAAGTACTTCGTCGGCGAGACAGGCGAGCGCGTCACCGACGAGCACCGCGGTCGCGTCACCCCAGATCGCCCAGACGGTACGCCGGTGGCGCCGCTTGGTGTCACGGTCCATCAGATCGTCGTGGATGAGCGAGAAGTTGTGCACCAGCTCGACCGCGACGCCACCCGGCACCGCCGGTTCCGGTTGCCCGCAGACTGCCTCGCCGACCAGCAGCGTCAGTCCGGACCGGATCGCCTTGCCGGAACCTCCGGTGGCCGGTTGTCCTTCCTCGTCGCACCATCCGAGGTGATAGGACGCGACCAGCCGGCTGTGGTCGTCGAGCCGGTCGAGCGCCTGCCGCAGCGGCGGGTCCACCAGCTCTCGTCCCCGGGCGAGCAGCCCGGGTACCGTCGTTGTCTCCAGCATCCTCTCCACCGCGGTCACGAGACCACGTCCTTCGCGACCACGTCGGCGGGCTTGAGGCCGGTGATCCTGCTGGGCGTGCGCAGGACTGAAGCGGCAGCCGCCTCGCCGCTGCGGACCGCGCCCTCCATCGTCGCGGGCCAGCCGGTGGCGGTCCACGCGCCGGCCAGATGGAGCCCGGGCCGGCGAGTGGTCGCGCCAGGACGGAAGCGACCGGTGCCTGGCGCCGGTCGGAAGGTCGCATGTCGCTCTCGGGTCACGAAGAACTCCCTCACACGTGCGTTGGCCGCTTCCGGGAGCAGCCGCCGAACAGCAGGAACCAGCACGTCCCGCACCTTGGCCACCGGGGCAGCGATCAGGTCGTCGGCCGCCGACAACGAGACCGCGAGATACTGCTCGCGACCGTTCAGGCCGCGGTCGAACACCCACTGCAGCGGGCTGTCCACGGCGGCGACGAAGTGCTCGTCCAGGACCTGGCGATCGAACATCAGGTGCGCGTTGACGATCGGCGAACTGCCGAGCGCCTCGGACCAACCGCCGGGGACATCCAGCGCATCGTCGGGCAACAATCGCGCGGCTTCGTCGGGCGGGACCGCAAGTACCACGTCGTCGTACCGCTCGCCCCCAATCGTCCATCCGCCACCGGCAGCTGCCAGGTCACGCACGCGGGCACGCACCCGAACTCCGACACCTGCAGCCGCCAACGCCCGCCGGGCAGCGTCGCCGTGCAATTGCTGCAGGGGGACCAACGACCACCCGATGTCCGCGGCATCGGCCTGCTCCAGCAAACCGATCTGGAACACCGTCGCGGCGACCGCCAGCGATGCGTCATCGGCGCGCGCGTTCAGCGTCGCCACGCCGATCAGTTCCCACAACGCCTCGATCGCGCGAGCGTCCTGACCGTGCGCAGCCAACCAGCCGCCGAACGACTCCGCATCCGTCGCCGCCGCGTTCCGATCCACGCGCCCCATCGCCAGCGCACCCCGCACGGCGGCAACCCGCTCAGCCAAACTCAACCAGCGGTACGTCGCCAACGCGGGCCCAAGATGCAACGGCGCCGGCATCCCATTGCGCCAGATCCGCCCGACCCCGGGGCGCGTTCCGCTGCGTACCGGCACATCCAGTCGCGGCTGCAGATACACGTGCTCCCGCACCCCGAGCCGCTCCAGCAGGCGCAGGTACGACGTACAGCACCGCAGGAACACGTGTTGGCCGTTGTCGATCCAGCGCCCGTCACGCTCGAACGAGTGGGTCAGCCCACCGAGCTTCGGGCGACCCTCCAACAGCACGACCTCGCATCCAGCATCAGCCAGCGCCAGCGCGGCGGTGATCCCGGCGAGACCACCTCCAACGACCGCCACCCGCCTCACGACCGGGCTCCCGCCAGCGAAACGATCGCGACTTGTGCTTTCTCCCCCGCCGACAACGACAACCGTTGGTCGTACACCAGCACCGGGTTTGCGCCGATCCGCTGCAGCAGGTGGTGGTAGATGCCGGACATCGCGCGGCACGACGCACCGCTGCGCCAGTCCAGGTACGGCAGCAGGCGCCACCCCAGCGAGTACCAGTCCTGCGCGCGACCCGCGGCGTACCGGATGTAGCCGGCCAACCTGCCTTGCGGATCGTCGAGCCTGCCGTGCTCGTCGAGGGCAATCCGGACCCCGAAGCGTTCGAGCTCGTCGGCCGGGAGGTAGATCCGGTCGTTGATCAGGTCTTCGCGGATGTCACGCAGGATGTTCGTTTGCTGCAAGGCGATCCCGAGCTGGTCGGCGTACTGCGAGAGTGTCTCGACGTCGGCGCCGGCCGTCGCGGAGCCGAAGATCGACAGGCACAGTCGCCCGACTGAACCGGCGACGCGACGGCAGTAGACGACGAGCTCGTCGAAGTCACCGATCCGTACGTCGGCCAGATCCGTCTCCACCCCGGCGACCAACTCCTCGAACGCGCCGAGCGGCACCGGATAGCGACGCGCGGCGTCCGCGACCGCGACGTACACGGGCTCGTCCACGTCGTCCAGGCGACCGAGATCCTTGCGCACCCGCACGAGCGCCGAACGCTTGTCCTCCAACGGAAGATCACCGTCACCGATATCGTCGATCCGCCGGGCCAGCGCATACAGAGCGGATAACGCGTTGCGCTTCGGCGGCGGCAACAACCGGATGCCGTAGTAGAAGTTCCTTGCCTCGTTCCGGGTGATCTCCAGACAGGCGTCGTACGCCGCCTCGACAGTCGACGTCATCGCGACACCGCCCGGATCAGCAGTCGCACCGTGTCCACCTTCGAGGGCCGCGCCGGTCCGGCCAGCACCTCACCCCCGGTACGGCGCAACGCGTACACCGTCGCCTGTCCACCGGCCACGAACCCGGCCACCGCCACTCGCGCCCATCCGTGCAGTCGTCGCACGATCTCCGCCCCCTCGTCGAGCATCGCCGCGGCCCGGTCGGTCTCGAACCTCATCAGCGCGCGCACCTGCGGCGTCGCCCGATCCCGCTCGAGATCGCTCGCGGCGACGCCGTACTTTCGTAAGTCCTGTTGTGGCAGGTAGATCCGCCCGGCGCGGCAGTCCTCGCCGACGTCCTGCCAGTGCTCGACCAGTTGCAATGCCGAGCAGACGAGATCGGACAGCCGCTCGGTCCCCGGGTCGTGCACGTCGAAGACACCGAGCACCATCCGGCCGACGGGGTCCGCGGACAGCCGGCAGTACTCGATCAGGTCCTCGAAAGTCTCGTAATACTTGACGTTCTGGTCCTGCAGGTTGGCTTGAATCAAATGCTGGAAAGGTTCCGCGGTCAGCTCGTGCGCCCGGACCACGGGCAGCAGCCGACGCAGCACCGGGTGTTCCGGGTGCTGGTCGGTCCAGATGCGGTCGAGGTCGGTCGCGAACGCGCGCAGGGCCGCCGTACGGTCGCCCGGATGGCTGTCGCCGAACTCGTCGACCGTGCGGGCGTAACCGTAGACAGCGTGTAGCGCTTCTCGATGTCCGGAGGGCAAGAACTTCAGCGCGACCGGGAAGTTCTCGCCCCGCTCCTTCCTGCCCAGTTCCTTCTGCAGTCCGTCTGGATGCACCATTCCATGATCCGAAGCGGTTTCCTGCCAACTCTGCCCCGGTGGAGAACATTCGGCCGGGGAGAATTTGTCACGGAGTTACAGTTGCCTTGGAGCGGACAGTTGCCTTCGAGGGGGGCAGCTGCCGTCAAGGGGGTTGGCAGGCATGACCATCACGACTTTCGATCGCGCGAGTCTTGAAGAAGCGCTGCTCGACGGACTGCCCGCGCTGGTCGCCGAGGTGCGGGACGGACTGGCCGAACACTGGCCGGACTACGCGGCGTTCCTCGACGCCGACCGGGACGCGGTCGTCAAACCCGCCGCGTTGTTCGTGCATCGCCTGCTGGACATGTCGATCGCGAACCTGAACAGCCCGGACCGCACCACCGTCGACCGCGCGCTCGACCTCGCGGACGAGACGGTCCGGCGGGTGTTCGAGGAGATCGGCCGCCGGCAGCTGCAGGAGGGCAACGATCTGACCCGGCTGCTCACCGCGTTCCAGCTCGGCGCCCGGGTCGCGTGGCGGCACGTCGCCGCGACCGCACTCCAACTGGACTTCGCGCCGGACAATCTCGCCGCACTCGCCGACTCGGTGTTCGTATTCGTCAACCAGCTGTCCTTCTCGGCCGCGAACGGATACCTCCAGGAGCAGATCGACGACGCGATAGCGCGGGAGCGGCGCCGCGAGGAACTGGCCAACCTGTTGCTGTCCGGCCGCGCCGGCAGCGAGGCGATCCAGACAGCAGCGTCGCAGGCGGCCTGGCGGATTCCGGCGACGGCCGCGGTCGTGATCTACCGAGACGGTGAAGACGAACCACCCAGCACGCTGGTCGCCCGCCTCGAACCAGGCGCCCTGCCGATCCGTCGCAACGGAGTCCTGATCGGTGCGATCGTTCCGGAACCGTCCGGTCCGGGGCGCCGGCTGCAGCTCAGCCGGGACCTCGCCGGACGCGGAGCGGTGATCGGCAACTCGGTCGCGCCGGAGCAGCTCCCGCGCAGTCTGGAGATCGCGCGGATCGCGGTCCGGCTGCGGCGGACCGGCGTACTCACCGATGACCCTGTCTTCGCGGACGAGCATCTGGACGCGTTGATCGTCTGGCGGGACGAGTCGCTGGTCGCAGCGTTGCGCGAGGAGATGCTCGCGCCACTGGCCGGCCAGACCGTGGCCGCGCGGGAGCGGCTCGCCGAGACGCTGGCGAGCTGGTTGCGGCACTTCGGTGACCGGCAGGCGATCGCGCACGAACTGAGCATCCACCCGCAGACGGTGCGTTACCGGATGGCGCGGCTCAGGGCCTTGTACGGCGACCGCCTGGACGACCCCGAGTCACGCGCTCGTCTCTTCCTCGCCCTGGAGTGGCCCGGCCCCTGACTCGCGACGCAACCTCTCCAAGACACGATCGAGGTACGCCGCCAGCGCCGGCCCGTCGACCAGCTCGGGATCCGTCGCCAGCCCGATCCCGAGTACGCCCGACCAGCTGAGCGCGCCCACAGCGAGCGGCGTACCCGGGACCAACGGCAGGATCGGGTACGCACAACGATGCGGTACGCCGGCGAACGTCAGCGGGATCGTCGGTCCGGGCATGTTCGACACCACCGCGTGCAGGAACCGTGGCCCGTAGACGGTGCGCGCGAACCACCGGACGAACGGTTCCGGAACCACCCGCAGTCCGGTCGCCATCACGAACCGGGACGCCAGCGCCCGGGTCGGCCGGCGCAGCCGCTCGGTCCGCCGCGAGACCTCGGCGAGCAACTCGTCGAACGGACGTCCGTCGACCGGCACCTCCACCATGATCGCCGCCGTAGCGTTCCCCTCCGCCGAGCTCTCGGGCGTCCGCACCATCGTGGTGACCGAGAACCGCATCCGGTCACGCACCGGCTGCGGGAGCGCGGGCGAAACGGCGTACAGGCCGTCGGCGAGGAGGGCGAGGAGCAGGTCGGTGACTCGGACGCCGCGTGCCGTCGCGACTCGTCGTACGACGTCCAGTTCGACTGCGGCGACGCCGAAGTCGCGGCGCAACGATCCTGGTGGCAGCGGTGCGGAGGTGCCGTCGGTCGCGAGTTGTGCGAGGCCCACGGTCACTGCTGCCGCGCGGGCGAGTCGACCCGGCCCGGCGCCGGACGGCATGGTGAGCGTGGGACGGGGTTCGAACAGGCTGAGGCCCTGCAGCACCGTTCCGATGCCGTCGGCAATCGAATGGTGCACAAGCACCACCAGGGCATCGGCCCCGCCCGGCCCGACGTCGCGAACCCTGACGATCCGCCACATCGGTCGGTCCCGTGGCATCGGTTGCTCGGCGATGTCGCCGATGAACCGCAGCAGCCCGGGTACGCCGTCCGGCGACCGGTACTCGATCACGTGCCAATCCAGGTCGACGTCGCCGGCCTCGATCCAGCGCGGCCGACGCCACTCGGACGACGGCGCGAGCCGCTGGTGCATCCGCGGCAGCCGGGCGAACCCGTCTCCGACCAGCTTGCGGATCTCGTCGATCGACGGCCGCTGATCGGTCGGCTCGAGCATCACCACCCCGCCAACATGCTGAGCCGCGCCGGTCCGCTCGATGTGCAGGAAGAACGCATCGGCCGACGGTACGACGATGCCCTTCACCGGAACTCCTTCCGCGACTCCACCTGCGCCCCGAAACGCGCGGAGAGCCGCCGGTACGCGCCAGGGGCAACCGCGCGGACGGCAGGCGCGACGCGCAACCACCCCGGCACCCAAACCTCCGCCCGATCGTTGGCGATGCCATCGACCAGCGCCCGCGCGACGTCCGCGGCGGGCACTGGCCGGGGAAGCCTGCGGTCGTACGGCCGGCCGCGCGCCATGAAGAACCCGGTGTCGACAACGCCCGGGACCGTCAGACTCACGGTGACGCCGGTACCGCGAAGTTCCAGCCGCAGACTCTCCCCGAAGATGTCGACAGCCGCCTTCGTGGCGGCGTACACGGCCTCGCCCGCGACCGCGGTCCGCCCGGCAACCGAGCCGACGAGCGCGATGTGGCCGCTCCCCCGCTCGACCATCAGCGGCAAGAACCGGTGGACCAGCCGCAGCGGCGCGAGCAGATCGACTGCGACCAGCCGATCGATCTCCTCGTCCCGCATCTCCACGAACGGCCCCGACCACCCGACCCCGGCATTCGCCACGAGTACGTCGACCCGCCCGTGCGCGCGCAGCGCCTCGTCGGCCACCACGTCGGGCTCGGCGAGATCACCGACGACCGGCACTCCCCCGACCCGTGCCGCAACCGCTGCGGTCCGCTCATGGTCGCGGCCGTGCACGACCACCCGAGCGCCCGCGGCCGCGAGTCGCTCCGCCACCGCCGCCCCGATGCCCGCCGAACCGCCGGTGACGAGTGCAACGTTGCCGTCCAGTCGCATCGCACCCTCCCCACCCCAGGATGCACCCTACCGGCGACGGTGGCACGGCACCACCGTCGCCGGGTGCTGACGGCAACTACTCCGTCAGGTGAGGGAACTCAGCCGCGGAACGGGAAGCCCGGATAGCGATAACCCGGGGTCCAGAACGGGGTCATGCCGTAGTAGCCGTACACATCGTTGAGGTCGTCGGCAGGCTGGAGCTCTGCCAGGTCCGGATCGTACCCGGGAGCCTTGGCGATCTCGGCGCGGGTCCGGCCGATCGTGACCTGGTCGTCTGACACCTTCACGACGGCGTCGACAGGGATCAGCCGGTGCTCAGCGCCCAGCCCCAGCAGTCCGCCGGACTCGACGTCGAGCAACCGGACCCGGCGCTCGTCGGCGTCGACGAACAAACTGCGGACCTTGCCGATCTCGTCGCCGTCGGAGCCGACCACGGTCAGGCCGCGGACATCGTCCTCGGTCTTCGCGAGCGTCAGGTCCGTGTCGTCCATCCGAACGAGGCCGAGCGGTTCCTTCTCGGTCATGGTGTGCCACCTCCAAGAGACCTCCGGGTACCCACGCGCCCCGCCCGCCATTCGCACGCGCGCCGGGCCCGGACGTTCACGCACCGTCAACCTGTAGCCACGTGACGTATAGGCGATCGTGCACCGGTGCTGTCATTGTCGTGTCGTTGTTTT
The DNA here is from genome assembly GCF_056436705.1 of Kribbella sp. NPDC043289. Classification (NCBI taxonomy): domain Bacteria; kingdom Bacillati; phylum Actinomycetota; class Actinomycetes; order Propionibacteriales; family Kribbellaceae; genus Kribbella; species Kribbella sp. NPDC043289. The sequence goes on along the minus strand of NZ_JBWKCB010000001.1, from coordinate 852,017 downwards.
CCGCCCTGAAGTAAGTCCCGAAGGAGCGATCGATGCAGGACTCCGCCCCGCCTCCTCGTCCGCGCCGCGTCCGCCGGCTGCTCGGCGTCGTACTCGGAACCACCGGTCTGATGGTCACCTCGGCCGCGCTGGCGTACGCCGCCCCGCCGCCGAACCTCCCGCAGAACGCGGGCGGGTACGAGCAGTCGTTCTCGCCGGCCTACGACTACGACACCGACGGCTGCTACGCCACCCCGGCCATCGGACCGGACGGCACGCTCAACCCCGGTCTCAACCCGACCGGCGCCGTGAACGGCAACTGCCGTGACCAGTCCGACCTCGACAACTCCCAGACCTACGCCCGCTCGAAGTGCAACAACGGCTGGTGCGCGATCGTGTACGCCAGCTACTTCGAGAAGGACCAGGCAGTACCTGGTAGCAGCCTCGGCGGTCACCGGCACGACTGGGAGCACGTCATCTCCTGGGTGAACCAGGCTTCCAACCAGGTCGAGTACGTGAGCACCACGCAGCACTCCAGCCAGGTCACCTACACCCGCTCGCAGGTGCGCTTCGATGGCTCGCACCCGAAGGTCGTCTACCACAAGGACGGCGCCAGCACGCACTTCTTCCGGCTCGCCAACACCAACGACGAGCCGCCGGAGAACCACTACCACGACTGGCGCTACCCGCCGCTCGTCGGCTGGGACGGCTACCCCAGTACGTCGTTGCGCGACACCCTGATGACCGCCGACTTCGGCTCCGCGACCATCAAGATCACCGACTCCGGCGACCGGTTCCGCAACCTGCTGAACGCGTCCAAGCCGTCCGGGATCCCGTTCGACCCCTGGGCCTGACGACCACCGGTGGGCGCACTCAGGCCAGGCTCATTCAGGTCTGGCGCAGTCAGGTCTGGCGCAGTCAGGTCTGGGCGCGTCCACCGCAGGTCAGCGACTCCGCGATCAGGTCGATCATCGCCGCGTGCCGGTTCGTGGCGGTGTCGGCCTGGCTGAGCGCGAGCGTGTCGAGGAACACCCGGCTGACCACGAGCTCGGCCGCCGCCTGCACCCGCGCCGGATCGGCCACCACGTCACTCGCCCCAGCGAGTACGTCGGCCACCGTCTCGGTCGCCTCGGCGAACAGCTCGGCCGCGCGGGACGCGATCTCCGGCCGGGCCTGCGCCTCCCGGAACACGATGATGCGCGCGGCGCGGTCGTGCTCCAGTTCCTCGGCCATCGTCGCCACGATCGCCCGCAACCGGCGGCGTACCGTCCGGCCGCGGGCCGCGGAACGCAGTACCTCGCTCGGGGCCGGGCGTTCCTGGACGATCGCGAGCAGCAGGTCGAGCTTCGTCGCGAAGTGGTAGAACACCAGCCCCGACGGTACGCCGGCCTCGTGCGCGATCCGGGCCGTCGACGTGGCGTCGTACCCGTGCTCGGCGAACAACCGCTCGGCGGTCTCGATGATGACCTGCCGCTTGGTGTGGCGCGCGTGCGCCGGTGCGGTCATGATCCTGCTGGTTGGGCGGCGGGCCAGACCTCACCTTTCCGGTCGGCGGCGAGCTCGGCGGCCCGCCGCAGGGACTTGAACACGTAGTCCGGGACGCGGAGCCCGCGCCGGTGCGCGAACATCAGCTCGTACTCGGCCCGCCCGACCTGCCGCGCGTACTCCCGCAGCTCCGCCTCGCCGCCGTCACTCATCTTCAGCGCGTCCATCACGTCACCGAACTCCGCCACCTGGCGCTTGTTGTAGGCGCCCACCACTTCGAACGTACGCTTCCGCAGCCCGCGTGTCAGCCATTTCTGCCAGCCCGACAGCTGGTCCCACAACTGCTGCGCGGCCATCTGGTAATACGCGAAGTGACCCGGCTCCTGGCGCCGGATCGGCGCGATCACAGTCGCCGCGATCGCCCGCTCCCCCAGCTCGAGCAGCCCGGTGTGGAACTTGTTGTAGGCAATGACCGCGGAGCGCTCGGTAGCCAGCCCGGTCAGGTAGTACAGCATCCGGCTGATGTCCTGGATGCCGCGCACCCGGCCGAGCGCGCCGAGGAACTTGTAGCTGAACGAGACGTCGGCGAGGTTCGGATCGTGCGGGTCCACGCCGATCAGCTCCTGCAGCTTGTCCAGGATCTGCCCGTGCCGGGTCTCCTGCGGCATCCACACGTCGGCGTAGAAGTGCTTGTCGACCTCGGGCGGGTCGGGCAGCAGGATGTTCAGCTCCAGCACGTTGCGCTCGACCTCGAGCTCGACCCGGGTCATGTAGGCCAGCACGGACCCGAACTGCTCGGCCAGCACGTCCGGATTGTTCATCGTGTAGTCGACACTGTCGAGCGGGATCGGCGGGTGCTCCTCGCCGAGACGGTCGACGTGGTCGGCCAGCCGTGAGTCCTCCCGGCGGCGCCCCCGGCGCGACCTGACAGATGTGGTGACATCGCTCAACGACATACGCGGAACCTCGCTCCAAGGACGGAGATGCGGGCTCGAGCCCCCGGGCTCCAGAATAACCAGGTGACTGACTGATCAGTCAGTTTATTTCGGTGTGAGCCCGTGCACATACGCCTGCGGGTGGCGATCCCGAAGGACCACCACCCGCAGTTGTATTGGTGCCCGAACTATTTCGCGATCGTGTAGCGGATCGTGTCGTTGCGGAGTACGTCGCCGTTGACCTTGACGATCCGCACGGTGTGCGGCCCGTTCTTCAGGCCGGTCGCGCTGAACGCCTGCTTGGCCGTCACCCGGGTGTCGTTGTGCAGGTTCACCCGCTGGGCCAGCTTGCCGTCGACATACACGTCGGCGTCTCCCTGGTCCGGAGCCAGTGCGGTGATCCACTGGACGCCCGTACCGGTGAAGGTGAAGTTGACCGCGGCACCGTCCGCCTTCGTCGAGTGGATGTCGTCGCGGTAGTCACCACGGAACCGGAAGTCCAGCGACGTGTTCCCGACCGGCAGCGTCGCGAGGTACGCCTTGCTCAGCGTCACCGTGCCGCCAGTCATCGTGTAGTCGGTGCCCGCGACCAGGTCCTGACCCGCCTTCGAGATGCCGGCCAGCTCGCCCGGGTCGCGCCCGAGCTGAATGCTGACATCGGCCGGGGCGTTCTTGTCGAAGGCCGCCGTGTCCGGGTTCAGCAGGCTCTCCTGCCGGATGTTCAGCTTGTCGAGCAGCATGAACTGGCCGGACTTCTTCACCCCGCGGATCGTGTGCGTGCCGTTGGGCAGGTCCGAGATGCTGTACACGACCTGCTGCGGCTTGTTGTGCCCCTCCGCCGGATCGATGCGTGTACTCACGGTCTGCTTCAGCTCGCCGTCGATGTAGATGTCGACGTCGCCCTGACCGGGATCGGTCTCCGTCACGTAGTCGACGCCGGTCCCGACGAACTGGTACGAGAACGAGTCGTTGTTGCCCTCGGTCCACTGCACGTCGTCCTGGTAGTCACCGAGCCCACGGCCGGAGCTGTAGTTCCAGTTGCCGGTGTAGACGATCTGCGAGTTGTTGTTGTTGATCTCAACGGTCCGCGTCGCGACGTCGGCAGTCTTCGCCGCCGCCTTCGACTGAGCGGAGGAGTCCGTCACACCCACGGTCAGCGCCTGCGAGACGGCCGGGACCTCGTAGTTGTTGTTGCGCTGCCACGAGCCGTCGTACGTGACCCGCAGGTCGTCGTCGTTCACGCTGATCGCCGCGTTCTTCTGCGGCGTCACCTTCAGCAGCCGCACGCCGTGGATCGGTACGTTCTGCGCGGTGAAGCTGGCGTCGTACGAACCGACGTCCTTGCGCGCCCAGAGGTCACGCACCTTCGCGGGACCGTTCAGGCCGAGGTCCGCGAAGTTCACCGTCATGTCGGCGTCGGTCTGACCAAGGTTGAACAGGGCAACGGTGTACGAGCTGTCCGGGTTCAGCGAGAACCACACCTGCCGGTTGGTCTTCGTGGACAGCGGCTGCGCCGGGCGGCCGGCCTGGTCGACCGCGATCACCTCGGGGTTGGTGAGCAGGTCGAGACCGTACGAGTCCAGCTTGGTCATGTCGTTGCCGATGTACATCGGCGCCGCGGACACCGCCCACAGCGTGGCCGCCGTACGACGCTCGTCCTTGGTGAGACCGTCCATCTGGCCGTTGCCGACGTCGAGCGAGTCGAGGTCGTTCCAGCCGCCCGGCCCAGCGTGGCGCCACCAGTCGGCCAGCTTGGGGAACAACCGGTTGATGTTCGGCCACGCGGTCAGCGCGGTGCCGGTGCAGTAGCACTCGACGTCCCAGTCGATCCGCCAGCCGTTCGCGTACTGCTTCCAGTAGTCGGCGTAGTTGATGTCGAGCGCCCAGGAGATCTCGAGCCAGATCTTGTGCCGGGCGAGCCCCTGTGACCACGCCTTCACGTCGTCACGGGCGTCGACCGACAGGTCACTGATCCCCGAGCCGGGGGTCACGCTGTCGAACTTCAGGAAGTCCAGCCCCCAGGAGCCGAACAGGTCCGCGATCGAGTCGACGTACTTCTGCGCGCACGGCTTGGAGAAGTCGATGCGGTAGCCGATCCCCCAGTAGTCGCCCTTCTGCAGCGGCAGCACCGGCAGGTCCGCGGTGGTGCACTCCGGGGCGCCGTAGATCGGGAGCTTGGCGTCGATGACCGCCTTGCTGATCCCCGGGATCGCGTACAGCCCGACCTTCTGGCCGTTCGCGTGGATGTGGTCGATGACCGCCTGCAGGCCGTTCGGGTAGAGCTTCTTGCTCGGCGTCGGCCGGCCGTAGGCGTCCATCCCGTCGTTCCAGCCGGCGTCGATGTTGATGTAGTTGTACCCGTACGGCTGCAGCTTGGTGTGCATCGCGTCGGACTGCTTGATCAGCTGGTCCGCGGTGATCCAGCTGCCGCCGTTCGGGTTGTAGACCTGCATGCTGTAGCTGCTCCAGCCCATGTAGGGCCTAGCCGCTGTGTCACCTGCCGGACCGGCAAGTGGGGTCGTCGCGGTTGTCGTGGCGGTCGTGGCGGTCGCGCTGGTATGGGCCGGTGCTGCTGTCGACGTACTCAAACCTGCCGGCAGCAGCCCGGCGACCACGAGACCGGCAAGCGCGGCCCGCAACACCCTGCTCCGAACGGATCTGGTCATGGCGGTGACCTCTCTGAGAGAACCGAATCGGATAGGATATTGGAACTATTACTTAACCTTGTCAAGATTCTGTGCGAAAGTGGTGCAGTGATGACGCGCGGCGAAGTCCGTCGACAGCTGCGGCGCCGAAGTGGCGAGCGAGACGACCGTGCCGTTGTGCCCGAAGGACGGCCAGCCCGCGGCCGGCTTGCCGGTCTTCGCGAAGCTCACCCAGGCGGCCCGCATCGTGTCGGCGAGCTTGGTCTGCTCGGCGTTCAGCGCCACCGGGAACGGCGCGTTCGGCAGGTCGAACAGGTACCACATCTCCGACCCGTGGGTGGCCACGGACAGCGTCCCAGCCGGCGCGAAGATGAACGGCGCCGTGTCGTCGTTGAACTCGTACCCGTACGTCGGAACGTGCCGCCCGGCCCACGTGTTCACCTGAGCCGCCCCACACGCGAACGTCGCGTCGCCGATCAGCGTCCCGAACGCCTTGTCAGCCGTCGGGTACGACGCCAGCGGGTACTCGCCAGCGATCGCGGCGGCCTGAGTCGGCGTGACCCGGAGCGCGGACGCGATGTTGCTCTCGTAGTTCTGCGCCGTGACCGGGCTCGTGTAGGCGACGTTGTACCCGCGGCTCACGACCCGGCCGCCGAGCGTGAACAGCGCCTCCTCGTCGTGGTTGCTGCCGTTCAGGATCGGAACGTGGTTGAAGTGGCCCGCGGCGAGCGCCGTACCGATCGACTCCTTCAGTACCGCGCCGTCAACCACACCCGGAATGAGGGCGGTCGCCGTTGAGACGTTGTCCACCAGCGTCTGCGCAGGCACCATGCGCAGGCAGTCCGCGGACTGGTCCGCACAGCCGACCTTCGCGGCGAAGTCGGTACCGAACTTCTCGGCCTGCGCGAGCGACTCCTGCTGCAGCGCGAACGCGCCGCTCTCCACGATCGCCCGCTGGAACAGTCCCGCCGAGCCGCGTGACGCGACGTGCGCGAGGACCGACAGTCCACCGGCCGACTCACCGGCGATCGTGACGTTGTGCGCGTCGCCACCGAACTGGCCGATGTTGCGCTGCACCCAGCGCAGCGCCGCCTGCTGGTCCATCAGCCCGTAGTTGCCGGCCGCTCCCCCGGGCCGCGACGCGAGCGCCGGGTGGGCCAGGAAGCCCAGTGCGCCGAGCCGGTAGTTGATGGTGACGACCACCGCGCCGGCCTTGGCGAGCTTGGTGCCGTCGTAGTTGGAGCCGCTGTCCTGGATCAGACCGCCGCCGTGGATCCACACCAGCACGGGGCGCTTGGTCGCGGAGCGCACCGCCGGCGTCTGGACGTTCAGGTACAGGCAGTCCTCCTGCAACTGCCCGGGCGGCGCGATCCCCGGAGCCTGCGGACAACCGGGCGCGTACGACGTCGCGTCGCGCACCCCACGCCAGCTCGCAGCGGCTTGTGGTGCCCGCCAGCGCAGGTTGCCGGTGGGCGGCGCGGCGTACGGCAGACCGCGGAAGGCGGACGTGCCGTCGACGGTCAGACCCCGGACCACACCGTTGCCTGTGGCCACGACCGGGTCGGTGCTGGAGGTCCTGGCGTTGGACGTTGTGCTGGCGTCGGCCGCGCCGGTGACGGTCAGGCCGCCGACCAGGGCTGCCAGAGCGGCGGCACCCGCGGCGAACACGACGCGGGTGCGTCGCGAGAGAGCGGTTCTCATAGTTCGTTGCACCTCATGCTGGAGAGTGATTCCGTTTACGGATTCACTCTCCAGCCGCCGCCGCTGCGTCGCCCCAGGGAGAGTCCCTGGTGTCAGGCCGCGGACTCGCTGGGCTCCCGCCAGTCGGCCGGGCCGTCCGAGCCCGCGTCGTACTCCTGCAGCGGGACCTCACCGGCGCGCCACGCGGCGAGCACCGGTTCGACGATCTCCCAGCAGCGCTCGGCCACGTCACCGCGGACCGAGAGCAGCGGGTCGCCGCGCAGGATGCCGTTCAGTACCTCGCCGTACGGCAGCACCGGGGACGACGGGAGCGTCGCGTCCAGGAAGACCTGACCCATCGTGTACGGGCCGTCGACGCCGAGCGCCGGGACCGACAGCGACAGCTCACCCGGGTTCAGACCGATGCGTAGCGTCTCGCCGTCCCGGCCGCCGTGCAGGCCGGACGGCAGGTGCCGCAGCGGCTTGAACTTGACCACGATCTCCTTGCGCGCGACCCCGAGGGCCTTGCCCGACCGCAGCGTGAACGGGACGCCCGCCCAGCGGTTGGTGTCCACCTCGACAGTCACCTCGGCCAGCGTCTCGGTCTCCCGCTCCGGGTCGACACCCGCCTCGGCCGCGTACGCCGGAACCACGCGATCGTCGGCGATCCCGGCGGTGTACTGCGCCCGTCGGCCGGCCGCGGTCGCGGATCCGCGGTGCAGCCGCACGCTCCGCAGCGCGCCGGCCATCTCGCTGCGGACCTCGACGGCGTCCATCGTCGACGGGGCGTCCATCACGAGCAGCGCGAGGACGAGCAGCAGGTGGCTCTGGATCATGTCGACGAGCGCGCCGGCGTTGTCGTAGTACTGCGCGCGGCCCTCGAGGCCGAGCGTCTCGTCGTACACGATCTCGATGCTCTCGATGTGCTCGGCGTTCCACACCGGCTCGAACAGGCGGTTGGCGAACCGCAGGCCGATCAGGTTCAGCACCGCGGTCCGGCCGAGGAAGTGGTCGACGCGGTGCACGTTCTCCTCGGGGACGAGGGAGCCGACGAGCCGGTTCAGCGCGGCGGCGGACGCGGAGTCGGTACCGAACGGCTTCTCGAACGCCAGCTCCGTCCCGGCCGGGAGGTCGACCTCGCGGAGCTTCTCCACGATCGCGGTCGTCACCGCCGGCGGCAGCGAGAAGTACAGCACCGGCGCCGGACCGGCGAGCTCGAGGAGCGTGCGCAGGTGCTCGGTGTCGGTCGGGTCACCGGCGACGTACTCGGTGGTCGCCAGGGTCTCGGCCGCGACCGGGCCGATCTCGCCGCGGGACGCGAACGCCGACCGGACCCGGTCCGCCCACTCCGCCGGGCCGAGCGCCGAGCGGCCGGTGCCGATGATCCGGACGCCGGTCGCGCGCGGTCCTGCGAGCAGACTGCCCAGACCGGGCAGCAGCAACCGTGAACTCAGGTCGCCGCTGGCGCCGAAGATGACCAGCGTCCGCTGTTCCGTCCCCGCCGGCCGAGCCTCGACCGGCAGCAGGGCCGTCTGCGTAGTGATGATGCCTCCCAAGACTGTGCCGTGTGGCTTCACCTGTGGAGCCACACACCCTCAGACGCAACCGCGAGGAGGGTAACCGCATTCCCGTGTAGGCGCATCTTCCTGTCTCACGCCGTAGCGAGCAGGTGCTCGGCGGAGTGCCTCGGCGCGCTGGAGGGGAGGGGTCGATGTGGTTTCATCGTTCCCTCTCCTCCAGCGCGTCGAGGTGCCCGCCGAGCGCCGCGCAGTAGGCGTGAGACAGGAAGATGCGCCTACTGCGTCCTGGACGTCTCAAGGGCTGGGTACGGCGAGTCTGGCAGGCCGAGGTTCTTCCAGACGAAACGTGGCACCCGGGCCAGGAAACCGCGGATGAACTCCGAGCTGTGCGCGATCGCCGGCTGGCTGTGCTCGCCGGGCGAGACCCAGGCCCAGTCCTCCTCGATCGAGAACGGCGCCGGCGGGTTCGCCATCAGGTACTCCATCTGCCGTGGGTGCATCACGTCGTACGCGAACTTCGTGTCCGGCGAGTTCACCGCGAACCGCTTGTTGAACTCGGCGCTCTCGAAGCTGATCCCGCGGCTCAGCCCCTTTCGCCCGACCTGGAGCCGCGGCATCCGGATCGGCAGCTGGAACCCGAGGATCGGCTCACTGTGGCTCTCGGTCACGGTCCGGGTCTGGGTCCGGCCCTCGCTGTCGGTGTAGGTCTCGGTGCGCGTCGTCTTCCAGTGGTGCTCGAACGCGACGAACGGCGGCCCTCCGGCGTCCTGCCCGCGGACCACGTCGGTGGTCTTGTGGTCGTGCCCACCGCGATTCACCGGCGTGAACTGCAGCAAGCTGTCGTCGACGCCGACCCAGTACCAGTCCGGGTGCTGGTAGAAGGTCAGCCGCTGCGGTGGCTCCGGCTGACGCCAGCCGTCGAGCGGTGCGGCATCGATCGCGGCCGCGACGGCACCGAGCTGCTCCAGCCACGGGCCGAGCTTGTCGAGGTCCTTGCGCGGCGGGTCCAGGACGACGAGCTGGTCGCCGTCGATGCTCATGTTCACGCCCGGCTGCCCGGCTGCCAGCGCGTTCAGCTGCGCGGACAACTGCGGCGTCATCACCTCGGCCGCGAACCCCGGATCCACGACACCGACCTGCCATCCCGGTCCCAGCTCGGCCGGTGCGGGTACGGCGGTCACGCGGACGCCGTACCGCGGTTGGGTCTCGCCGCCGGTGATCCACAGCTCGGGAAGCCGGCGGGACAGCGTGACCATCCCGAGCCAGCCCGACCAGTAGGTGGAGGCGTACTCGATCACCTGGAACGAGCGGCCCGACGCGGTCACGCCGGTGATCTGGTCGTCGGGCTTGCGGTCGAAACCGATGCCGAACGGCGGGTTGCTGAGCCGCGCCACCGCGTCCCACGTCGGCGTGTTGACGAAGTTCCAGCCACGCCGGCGGATCGCGTCGATGTACTGCTGGCGGCGGACGAGCGCGACGATCCCCCAGACGATGCCGGCCACGGCGAGCACCGCGACGACCAGCAGAACGATGACCAGTGCGCTCACGTATGTCTCCCCAATCAGGCTACTTGCACACCGGACGATAGCGCCGGGACGGGATCAGGCCAGCGGTCCGGGCAGCGGGTCGGCGTGGATGATCTGCAACCGGCTGACCGCGCGGGTAAGGACGACGTACAGACGGTGCAGGCCGCGGGGCTCGGCGGCGACGATGCGGGCGGGCTCGGCCACGACGACCGCGTCGAACTCCAGTCCCTTCGCCAGCGTGGCCGGCACGCAGACCAGCCGGACGGTGTCGATCTCGTCCTCGGTCTCCCCGAGCAGCGCCGCTTCCAGGCCCGCTGCGGTGAGCGCGTCCCGCAGTACCGCGATCTGGTCGTCGGCGGCGATCAGCGCGACCGAGCCCTCACCGGCCAGCGCCGCCCGGCACTCGGCGACCACCTGGTCCGCGAACGTCGCCTCGTCGGCCCCGACGATCCCGAGCGCGTCCGCCACCGTCCGTACGCCGCTCGGTGTGCCCAGCGTCGGCGCGATCTCGGGAAGCAGCTTCGCGGCGAAGTTGATGATCTGCGCCGGCACCCGGAACCCGCGGTCCAGCTCGGCCACCACGCCGTCGCTCTTGTCGAGATGACCGAGCACCCGGTCCCACGAACCCGCGGCCCACGGCGTCGTCGCCTGCGCCAGGTCGCCGAGCACCGTCGCCGAACCGGTCCGGCACCGGCGGCCGAGCGCTCGCAGCTGCATCGCTGACAGATCCTGCGCCTCGTCCAGCACCAGGTGCCCCAGCGAGCCGGTCCGGCGCTCGATCAGGTCCTCGAGCTCGTCGAGCAGGACGGTGTCGGCGAACGACCACTTCGTCGACTTCCACGAGCGCGGCGGCTTGGTCCAGAGCAGCGCCGTACGCTCCTCGTCGGTCAGGTCGGCAGCTGCTTCGGCCAAGAAGTCGGCGTCGGCGAAGAGCCGGTGCAGGATCTGCTCGGGGACGACCCGCGGCCAGACCGAGTCGAGGACCTCCTTCACCGGCTTCGAGCGCGCCACCGCGTTCTGCACCCGGTCGTCCGGGGACTCGGCGCGTTCCTCCATCCGGACCAGGACGACGTGCGCGATCCGCTGCGCGAGGGCGTTCCGGCCGGGCGCGTAGCGGGTCGACTCGCGCAGGTCCGAGACGATGTCGACAACCTCGTAGTCGTGCACCCGGTACCGCCGGGATCCCTTGCTGTACAGGACTCCGTCGGTCGGCGTCCCGACGTACGACCACAAGGCGCGACGCAGTACGGCGGCCATTCGCGCGTCGCCCTTCAACGCCTCAGCCTCGACCGAGTCGGTCGCGGCGGTCGGCCGGGTCAGCAACTCGTCGATGGTGATCTGGCGTACGTCGACCTCGCCCAGCGCGGGCAGCACCTTGCGGATGTAGGACAGGAACGACTTGTTCGGGCCGACGATCACGACACCGCCGCGGCCGAGGCGCTCGCGCTCGGTGTAGAGCAGGTACGCGACGCGGTGCAGGCCGACCGCGGTCTTACCGGTGCCGGGCGCACCCTGCACACACACGCTCGGGTGCAGCGGCGCGCGGACCAGGTCGTCCTGCTCGGGCTGGATGGTGGCGACGATGTCGCGCATCGGCCCGGTACGCGGCCGCTCGATCTCGGCCCGCAGGAACGCGTCCGCCTGGTCGGTCTCGACGACCCCGGTCAGCGGCTCGTCCTCGAACCCGGTCAGCTCGGCGTGATCGGAGAACCCGTACCGCCGGCGCATCAGCACCTGCTGCCGGTCGCTCTGGGTCGCCCGGTAGAACGGCACCGACACCGGCGCCCGCCAGTCGATCACCAGCGGTACGCCGGACCCGTCGTGCACATGCCGGCGGCCGATGTAGATCTGGTCCAGGTCCGGGATGGTGCCGTGCTCGTAGTCGAGCCGGCCGAAGAAGAGCGGTACGTCGGGCAGGTCGAGGAGCGCGTGGGTGCGCATCTCCTTCGCCCGCTGGTTGGCCTCGTTGGTGAAGCGCTCGTCGTTGTCCTCGCCGCCGATGATCTGGACGTCGCGGTCGACGACATCGGCGTACATCATCCGCAGCGCGGCGCGGGCAGTACTCAGGTGGGCGCGTTCGGAGGTGAGTTCGGGCAGGGGTTCAGGTTGCGGTGCAGGTTGGGCCATCGGAGAGCAAGCCTCGAATCGTGAGCTTGGCTGGGTCCCGCCCCGGAGCAGATCCATCCGGTTCGATTCGATCCCGAAAAGACAGGCCCGCGACGTTACCACCCGCCCAGACGGGCTGCGACCGATTTACTGGAGCCAGTCGGGCGTGTGCTCCGCGTCCCGCGGGAACTCGGCCAGATCGGCCGGGTAGATGTCCCGGTCGACGTCGATCGACCACTCCGGCTCGTGGTCGTAGTCGAAGTCGGTCTCGAAGTGCCCGGTCGACGTGACCGTGAGCCGGGCCGTCAGCCAGGTGCCCTTGCCCGGCTGGTACATCGCCCGCCGCAGCTCCTCGAAACGGTCCTCGAGCCCGGCCGGCAGCTTGCGCAACTGCGTCGTCCCCGACGGACCGAGCACGTCGGCGTCCAGCTCGGCGTACGACGTCGTGGACCGGTAGACCGCGCTCACCTCACGCCACCCGGCGGGCAGGTCCGCGACCAGTGCGCGCGCGATCGTGTCGATCACACCGATCTCGCTCATCGCGCTCCCCGGGCCGTGGGTTTGGTCTCCTTGAAGGTACGCCGTGGGTCGCGCCGGCCCTCGTGCAGGGCCACCACGGTTCGGCTCGACGGTCGGCGCGTCGACCGGTTCGGGTGCGCGACGTCGATGGTCGCGTGCACCTGGATCCCGGCGGCCCGCATCGCCTGCCAGGTCTGTTCCATCCGGCGCCAGTTCTCGCTGCCCTTCACCGCCTGGTTCTGCGAGCGGGACTGGGCGGTCAGGTTGATCGACTCCCCCGGCCCGTTGAACGACGTACCGAACAGGTGGCCGCCGTCGTCCTCGCGTTCGCGGTCGGGCTTGCCGGCGTCGCGCTGCGCGTCCAGGTTGCGGCGTTCCTCGTTCTGCTCGTGGGGCAGCCAGCCGAGCCAGCCCTCGGCGTGCTTCACCCGGCCCTCGTCGTCGGTGACGTACAGGTAGCGCTCGTCGACGATGTAGACCGCCGACGGCTCCGGGTCCATCAGCCGCTCGTTCCACTCGTCCGCGCGGCCGGACTCCTCCTTGTGCACCGGCAGCCCGGCGTACTCCTCCGGCACCACCGGGACGTCACGGGGCCCGTAACCGACGTCGCGGACGTCGGCCGGATCGGCGTGCTGCTCGATCCGGGCCGGCGCCCGCGTCGCTCGTTTCGGCATGCGCTGTTTCTACACGCCGAGTGTTAACAAGGGGTAGACCTCAGCCGTCGTTCTCGGCACCCGGGATGACAGCACCCGGGACGTTCTGCGGCGCGAAGATCTGGGCCTCACCGGGGTACGGCGTGGACCAGTTGTGCGCCTCGTACCAGTTGTAGTGGTTCATCTGCGCCGGGTTGGCGAAGTCGGCCTTGGCGTTCGGACCGGTGGTGCGCTGCTGGTCCTTCCACGCCGACCACTGCGCCGCCGTCGCCTCCATGCCCGCCGGGACGGACGCCGTCGGAGCCGCCGCCACGTTCGGGTTCTGCGCCGCGGGGGTGTCCGCGCCACAGGTCGGCAGCGGGTTCACGCCACCGGTCAGCGAGGTCCGGTTCGGGACCGCGGTGAACGGGGTGAGGTTCGGCTTGTTGGTGAACGCGCCGAACATCGGGGTGGCCGCGGTGTCCTTCTGGTTCATCGGGTGGATCCCGAGGATCTGCTCGATGGTGCGGATCATCGTGATCTGCGTGTAGTAGTGGCTGTCCACCGCGCCGTGCTGGGCGTACGGGCTGATGATCTGGATCGGCGCCCGGTGCCCGTCGACGTGGTCGAGACCCGCCTGCGAGTCGTCCTCGACGATGAAGATCGCCGAGTCCTTCCAGTACTTGCTGTGCGTGATCGCGTCCACGGTCCGGCCGACGGCCAGGTCGTTGTCGGCCACCTGCGCCGGGCCGTTCGCCGTCCCGCCGGTGTGGTCGTTGGAGTACCAGAACATGTTCAGGTTCGCGGGACCGTTCTTCTTGAAGTCCTTCTCCCAGACCTGTTCCTTGTAGATGTCCGGCACCGTGGTGTCGAACTGCGGGAAGCCCTGCACCGCGACCTTGTTCAGCGACGGGATCGCCGAGCCGACCTGGATCGGGTACTTCGTGTCGGCGCCGCCCTGCATCGCCAAGGTGTCGCAGTACAAGTTCTGCCAGCTCGCGCCGGCCGGCTTCTGCTCGATCGACAGGAACTCGCCGAAGTCCTTGACGGACTTGCCGGCCGCCTGCGCGCCGGTCCAGATGAAGCCGCTCTTCTGGTGGCCGAGGGCGTCGTTCTCGGTGTCGTAGCTGCGCAGGTACTCACCGGCCGAGGACTCGGTGTACTCCGGGTTGTCGGCCTGCATCAGCCAGTTGTGACCCTCGGCGGAGTTCGTGCCGACGTCGTAGGTGTTGTCGTACAGCCCGAACTGCTTGGCCAGCGCGTGCTGGTTCGGCGTCACGTTCTCGCCGTACTGCGCCAGCGCCGGGTTGCCGTTGCCCTCCGGGATGTCGCCGTACACCTGGTCGTAGGTGCGGTTCTCCTTGACGAGCAGGAACACGTGCTTGATCGTCGACGGGTCGCCGAGCTTCGCCGGGACCGCGACCGGGCTGCGGTGGTCGTTGCTGGTGGCAACCTGTGCCGAGCCCTTGGTCCAGCCGTTCTGGTCGAAAACGGTCCGGGTGTACTTCTGGATCGCGTGGTCGTCCGGCAGCTGGAACTTGGTCAGGCTCGACGTGGTGTCGTGCGTGGCGTGACCGGCGGCCGTGGTGTCCCGGCGGGCGTCGACGCCGCGGGTGTTCGACACCACGATGTCCTTGCCGACCTGGGCGAGCTCGGCCGGGAAGTAGTCCGTCGGCAGCAGACCGACGTAGCTGACCGGCTCGAGCGGGTTCTTGTACTTGTAGACCGCGACCGCGTTTGCTCGGCCGAGCGAGACCAGCAGGTGGCCGTCGTCGGTGAGCGTGACACTGTTCGGCTCGTACCCGACCGAGGCCTCCGGCCACGGCTGGGTCGCGATCGTCTGGGTGACCTTGTTCTTCGTCGCGTCGATCACCGAGACGGTGTTGCTCGACGTGTTCGTGACGAACACCGCGCCGTACTTGGCGTACACCGCGGTCGGGTGCAGACCCACCGCGATACTCGCCGGTGCGGCCGACGCGTTCTTGGTGTCGATCACGGAGACCGTACCGGTGGTGGTGATCGCGTCCTGGTTCGCGACCACGTTCGTGCCGTACGAGTTGACCGTGCTGTCACCGGCCTGCGCCGTCCGGCCGCCCTCGTTGCTCACGTACAGCTTGTCGCCGACCATCACCAGGTCGCGCGGTGCGTTGCCGGTCGCCCAGGTCTGCTTGATCGCACCGGTCGCGGTGTCGATCGCGACGACCTTGTTCTGGCCGTTCACCGCGGCGTACACCGTCGAACTGTCCGCGGAGAACACGGCTTCCGAGGCCAGCGCGCGCTTGCTGCCGTCGGCCGGGATCGCCACGAACGCCGGGTTCGCGAGCGAGCCGTCCGAATTCACGGTGAACTTCCGGTAACCGTCGGCCTGCCCCAGCCAGACCTGCTTGCCGTCCGGCGAGTACGTCGGTCCTTCCTGGCCGATGTCGTTGCCGGGGATCTTCAGGTCGGCCGCGTTGTTGTTGCCGACGTACTGCTGGACCTTCCAGTTCTTCAGGTCGACGATCGCCAGCGCCATCCCGCCATCGGTCACCCCGGCGGCCATGTGGCTGCCGTCCGGGCTGACCGAGGACGACATGATCTTGCCCTTCTGGAGGACGAGACGGTCGCCGATCGGCTTGATGTACTGGTCGGAGGAGATCACTTGACCCTTGTCCGTGACCTGCCCGACCTGCTCCTTCCCGAACCCGGTCGTGGAGGCGACCGCGGTGCCGGCGAGGGCCACTGCGACGGCCGTGGCGCCCGCCGTGACCAGTGGTACTCTGCGCCGAAGGGGGCTGGACGGGCCCTGTACGTCACGCCTGCGGCGGCGTGTTACCTGCATGGGAGACATCCCTTCAGTGGGTGGGTAGCAGTTCGACTGTGCCGTCGAACTGCCACAGGGGGTTCGGTTCGTCCCCGGACCGGGTGCGGACCAGGAAGAAGCCATTCACTTCTTTCGGTCCGTCCCCGTCGGACACGTACCGACCGAGTGGGTTGATGTCGAGTTGGTAGATCGCCGAGCCGGCTGCCTCCACCCCCGGGATGTGCCAGCTGACCACGCACCGCCAGTCGTTGCCGGGCCCGCGGGCGGCGACCTGGTCGCCACCCTTGGTGCACTCGGCAGCGGTCTGCAGTTGCTCCTCGGTGACATCGGCCCGATTGAGCTGTCTGGTCTGCAGACGGTAGAGATGCGCGAACTCCACCGCGACCGCACGCTGCACCTTGTCCTGGTCGATCCCTGAACCGAATCCGGTCACCGGCGTGAGGACCGCGGTGGTCAGACCGAGCAGGACGACGAGGGGCAGCAGACCAGCCGTCAGAGCGCGCCGGCCGGAGCCGTCGTGCGTCGGGTTGGTGAAGTCGCGGCGGACGAACAGGAAGTAGGCCAGGCCGGTCGCGGCAAGCGTCCAGACCAGGCTGACGACGACACCGATCAGCAGCGGGCCGACCTGTGCCGGTGCGGTGAACAGACCGTTCCAGCTGACGAACGCGTAGCCCGGGAGCGCCAGCCGGAACGCGACCGGGACCGGCAGTTGCTGGACGATCTGCATCGCGAGCGCGACGACGGCCGGGAGCAGCAGGCCCATCGGTGAGCGGCCGAGCGCGACCGAGCCGAGGAGACCGATCGCCGCGAGGGCCAGCGTCGGAGCGAGCGCACACAGCCAGGCGAGCAGCACGGTCCCGGCCGCGTCGCCCGGCGAGAGCAGGTGGCCGTCGAGACCGATCAGCGCACGATTGCCGATCACCAGCAGACCGCTCACCGTGCTCGACACGACCAGGCCGAGTACCAGCGCGACGATCACCGTCAGGCTCGCCAGTGCCTTCGAGACGAAGATCCGGCGCGGCGAACGGACCGCCACCAGGAGGTGGCGCCAGGTGCCGAGACGGTCCTCGGAGGCGAACACGTCACCGGCGATCAGCGAGGTCAGCAACGGGAGTGCCCACGAGCCGGAGAAGCCCAGCAGGACCAGCGGCCCGGCCCAGCCGGTCGCGTGCATCATCCGGCCGAACAAGGTGTCGACCGGTAGCGAGGCCTGCTGGCTGACCACGGCGACGAAGACCGCGGGCGCCAGCCAGCACGCGACGATCAGGACGCGGACCCGCCACTGCGTGAGCAGCTTGACGAGTTCGAAACGGTACCCACGGACGAGTGGGACGCGGTGGGCGCCAGGGGTATCGGGCGCAGGGATGTCGGGGGCAGCCACAGTGGCCGTCATCAGTTGGTCTCCTGCTGCTCGGTGAGGGCGAGGAAGGCGGCTTCGAGCGGCGACACCACTGGCGCCAGCTCGCGGACCGCGATGTCGTCCTGGACCAGCCGCTTCACGAACTCATCGAGGGCTGGAACCGGCGCCGAGATCACGAGCAGCTCGACGTCGTCCTGGACGACGGCTTCGTCGCGCAGGCGGACGCCCTGGACCTGACGGGCGAGCCGGCGGGCCGCGACCGGGTTCGAGGTGCGGACCCGGTAGTCGAGTTCGCTGGTCTCGCACGCGAGCTTGCTGATCGGTCCGGTGAACGCGACCCGCCCGGTGGCCAGGATGGTGACCTCGGAGCACAGCGCCTCGACGTCGTCCATCCGGTGACTCGAGAGCATCACCGCCGTACCGTCGGCGGCCAGGCGGGTGAGGACGCCGTACACGTGTTTCTTGCCGGCCGGGTCGAGGCCGTTGGAGGGCTCGTCGAGGATCAGCAGGCGGGGCTTGGTGAGCAGCGCGGCGGCCAGGCCGAGGCGCTGGCGCATGCCGAGCGAGAAGCCGCGGACCCGGTCGTCGGCGACGTCGGTGAGGCCGACCTGGTCGATCGCGTCCTCGATCTTCAGCGTCCCGCCGTCGTCGCCGCGGAGCTGGGCCAGCGCCGCGAGGTTCTGCCTGGCGGTCATCGACGGGTACAGCCCCGGGCCGTCAACGAACCCGGCGACCCCCGCGGGTACGGCGAGGGCGCGGCCGACCGGCGTACCGAGAATCTCCAGGGTGCCGCGGTCGGCGACGGCGAGGCCGAGCAGGAGGCCGAGGAGCGTGGTCTTGCCGGCTCCGTTGGGTCCGACCAGACCGTGGATCTGGCCGGGGGCGACGTCGAGATCGACACCGTCGAGCGCGATGACCTCGCCGAAACTCTTGGCGAGGCCGCGGGCACGGACAGCGGGCGGAGTGTCCATGGTTAATACATTAGAAAGCAATGTACGGAGAGGTGAAGACCGAAGGTTAATGATTGTCAAACTGGGGGCGTCTTTTTTCCGGGACGCTCTCAGCCGGCTCTCAGTCACCGACCGCCCGAGCGACGTTTCACTGACTAGTTCGTTGGCGTCACCGCCGGTCCTCCGGAGCGACGTACTGGAAGGTCGGTCCCGCGGTGGAGCGACCGTCTTCGCTGAGCTGCATCAGTTTCAGGGCCTCGCCCTTCAGGGCGAACATCGCGCGGGTCGCGTCCCGGATCAGCGCGGGCTCGCCGGTGAAGGCCTGGTCGAGGAGGTACAGCAGGGTGCAATAGGCGCTGTCGAACTCCGCCTGTGCTGCCCGGATCTGGGAGTTGGCCGATCGGCGCGGGTTCGGTTGCATCGGAGAGACTCCGGTGGGATCGAACGTCACGGGCTCGCCGCCGGGGCCGGACTCCGGGGTGTCGCCACGCTGGTAGCGGCGGCCGAGTTTCAGCTCCTCGAAGCGGTAGTAGTGCGCGACCTCGTCGCGGTCGGGATGGAAGATGTCATGGTCGCCGTCCCAGACCTCACCGCGTGACGTCCCTTCGCCCTGCTCGACGATCTCCTCCAACGCAGCCAGCGCCGACGCGAGGCCGGTGACCGGTCGCAGTACGCCGCCGGTGTGGTGGAACGGGCCGGCGGTCACCTGGCGCGCCGGGTCACCGGAGAACACCTTGTCCTCGCCAAGGGTGTCGGTCAGCGAGCGCAGGCCGTCCTCGATCGCGTCGTAGAACTGGCCGATCGTCTCGTAGTGGTCGCTCTCCCCCGGTGCACCCGGCTTCTCGGGTTTCTCCAGCCGGAGGAACATCTCCAGCGCCTCCGAACCGAACGGGAGCAGCGACAACTCGATCGACCCGTGCGGCAGCCGCCGTGGATACCCGGGCAACATCTCCGGGACGTCCAGCCGTGGCTCGCCACCGACCGCGTTCAGCAGGTTGGACGCCAGCGCGAGGTGGATCATCTCCTCCACGAACACGCTGCTCACCAGCTCGACCGCGTCCGCGTTCCGCGCCGGGTCGAGCGAGTACAAGGCACACAGGTACGGCGGGATCGTGGCGTGCTCGAGCTCGATCGCCCATTGCAGGTGCTGATGAAGACTGTCGATGGTGTCGATGCGCTGACTCATACCTGGTGAGACAGCACAGACACCTCACCTGTGACGGTCGGGTAGGTCGTCGAAGGGAAACGAGCTCGCCGAGCGTGCCGGGCGGCGCGCCGGCGATCAGCGGTAGGCGCGGGCCTGGAGTTCGAAGAGGTCGGCGTAGCGGCCGGCGGCGGCGAGGAGGTCGGGGTGCGTGCCGAACTCTTCGATGCGGCCGTTGTGCATGACGACGATCAGGTCGGCCATCCGGACGGTCGAGAACCGGTGGGACACCAGCACGGTGATACCGCCGGTCTCGGCCGCGGCGACCTTCGCGGCATCGGCGTACTGCTCGTACAGCCGGTGCTCCGCCTCCGGGTCGAGCGCGGCCGTCGGCTCGTCGAGCAGCAGCAACAGCGGCCGCTCCCGCATGAACGCCCGCGCCAGCGCCAGCCGCTGCCACTGCCCACCGGACAGCTCGACACCGTCGGCGAACTTCTTGCCCAACTGTGAGTCGAGCCCGCGCGGCAGTCCGGCGATCACTCCCTCCGCGTCGCCTCGCGCGATCGCTGTCCGAACCGCATCGTCGTCGGTGGCCCGCGCCAGGTCGCCGATCCCGACGACCTCGCGCGCGGTCAGCTCGAACTTCACGAAGTCCTGGAACCCCGCCGACAACTGCGACCGCCAGTCGTCCGGCCGGATCGTCGCGAGGTCCACACCGTCGACGAGGATGCTCCCGGTCGTCGGGTCGTACATCCGCGCGAGCAGCTTCACGAGCGTGGTCTTGCCGGCCCCGTTCTCGCCGACCAGCGCGACCGCCGACCCGGCCGGCACCTTCAGGTCGACCCCGCTGAGCACCGCGGACTCCGAACCGGGATAGGAGAACCCGACGTCCCGCAGCTCGATCCCCGAGGTCAGCCGCTCGGGCGCCGGCGTGACGCTGGACTGCCACGCGTTCTGCTTCGCGTACTCACGCAGCCAGTCGTACCGGCTGAAGCTCCGCACGACCTCGCCGACCCAGTACACGTTCTGCGCGATACCGCCGGTCATCTGATCCACCTGCGGCGCGAGCAGCAGCACGAGTACGACGTCACCCGCGGACGACTGCCCGTTCCGCGCGCGAACGACGACCCAGACGACCGCGGCGGCGTACGCGACACCGAACACGAGCCGCACCACCCCGTCGACCTTCCCACCCCAGCGGGCGGCCTCGACGCGACGGTTGAACCGCTCGGTCTGCAGCGTGAAGATCCGCTCCAGCAGCACCCTGCCGAGCCCGAAGACCCGCAGCTCCAGCCCGGTCCGCGGATCTTTCGCGACCTCGATCAGCCGATCGATCAGGCGCTCCTGCGGCATAGAGTCCTCCCAGGCCTTCTGCTGCCTGGTGCTGCTCAGGTACGCCGACCAGATGCGGGCGCCACCAAGCAGCGGGAGCACGAGGAGCACCGGGTGCACGGACCCGAGCAGCGTGAGGACCGTCGCGGTGTTCGTCACCGTCGCGAACGCCCACAGCAGCACCTCGGCGCCGACGCCCATCCGCCAGGCCCGCTCCCGGACCAGCTCGAGCCGGTCCGCGACATCCGGCCGCTCGTGGTGCGACAGACCTGGAATGCCGGACGTCACGTCGAGCAGATCCGCGTGCACGCGACGGGCCATCCGCTCCTGCGCGGTGTCCTGCAGCGGCCACCCGAGTCCGTCGGCGAGGAACGAGACCGCGAGACCACCGACGATGATCCCGATCCCGAGCGCGATCGTGCTCGACTCGTCCGACGCGATCCCGTCGACCAGCCGGCTCACGCCGTACGTCTGGGTCGGCGCGGTGATGGCGCGGGCCGCGACCAGGATGGTCGAGATCGCCATCAGGCCCGGCGCCGCCTTGAACGACGTGGACAACCACAGCCACAGGATCCGCAGATTTCGGGTCGAGTTACGCATCGACGGCCTCCGGTCCGGTCACGTAGCGCTCGGCCTGCAGCCGGAACATCCCGGCGTACTCCCCGTCCTGTGCGAGCAGCTCCTCATGCGTGCCGTCCTCGACGATCTGGCCGTCGGAGAGCACACAGATCCGGTGCGCGTTCCGCACGACGGAGAAGCGGTGCGAGATGATCAGCGACGCGACGCCCGAGGTCAGCTCGAGGTACCGCTCGACCAGCTCCGCCTCCGCCCGTACGTCGAGCGCCGCGGCCGGCTCGTCGAGCACGAGCACCCCCGCGCCGGCATGCACCGCGAACAGCGCCCGCGCGAGCGCCACCCGCTGCCACTCGCCGCCGGACAGGTCGACACCACCGTCGAACGTCTTGTCCAGCACGGTGTCCCAGCCCTTCGGCAACCCGCGCACGACCTCGTCGATCCCCGACTCGCGCGCGACCCTGGCCAGCGTCAGCTCGTCGCCTGCTCGCTCGACCGCGCCGAACACCACGTTGTCCGTCACCGACAGCGGGAACCGCAGGAAGTCCTGCACGATCGCCGCGACCCGCCGCTGCCACACGGCCAGGTCGAGCTCCGCGAGGTCCACTCCGTCGACCAGGATCCGGCCACTCGTCGGCCGGTACGCGCCGCCGAGCAGCTTCACCAGCGTCGACTTGCCGGCGCCGTTGACACCGACCAGCGCGAGAGCTTCCCGCGCGCGGATCGTGAGGTCGAGATCCCGCAGTACGTCGACTTCGGAGCCCGGGTAGCGGAAGCTGACCTTCTCGAAGCGGATCTCGCGGGCCGGCATCGTCTCGATCCGGTGCTCCACGCTCGCGACCGGCTCCGGGTGCCGCTCGGCGATCGTCGTCGGCAGGTCCCGCATCGCGCGGTACGCCGAAAGTCCGCGGCGGACCTGCACCACGCCGTACCCGTTGTTGGTCTGACCGATCGCCAGGATCGCGGGCAGCGTGGTCGCGACCTGGGTGAGCGGCAGCGAGCCGTTCAGCGCGGCGCGGCCGACGGCGAGGATCGCGATGCCGTTGGCCACCAGGTGCACGCCACCGAACAGGATCGACCACTTCGCGTTCCGCTTCCGGCGGGCCCAGACCGGGCGGTAGCCGGCCGTCCAGTCGCGGAAGTACCGCTCGACCAGCCAGGTGTGCAGACCGAAGACGCGCAGCTCCTTCGGAGCGTCACGCATCCCCAGGTTGAACAGGTAGTGCGCCCGGCGCTGCTCCTCGGTGTTGCCCCACCAGACGTCGATCTCACCCTCGACGAGGCGTCCGCCGTACCACTCCACGATCAGGGCGACGCCGACCAGCAGGACCGCCACCCACCAGGAGAACATCACGCCGACGATCACCGCGGAACCGAACAGCGTGACCCGGCTGGCCAGCAACCAGGGCAGCTGTCCCATGCCCTGCGCCAGATGGAACCCGCCCTTGCCCTTCGCCCGCTCCTGCACGTCCAGCACCTCGGCGTCCTCGAGATGCTCGATCCGGCGCGGCGTGAGCAGCGGCTCGGAGATGCCGGTGCCGATCGCGCGGACCAGGCCGGCGTCCATCATCAGCGACGCGACCTGGCGCAGCGCGGGCAACAGGCTGTCGACCACGAAGACCACCAGCAGCGCGCCGAGCAACCAGCCGAACTCGGCCAGCGGCATCGCGCCGGGGCGATTCTCGATCACCCCCGGAACCGCCCCGACGACCCGCCCGGTCAGCAGCGTGACAGCCATCCCCAGCAGGGCGCCGAGGATGGTCAGACCCATCGTCAGAAGGGTGCTTCCAGGTGCAACGCGTACGCCGTAACGGAACAGGGTCAGCACCTGATCGACCGTAACCGCGGCCACCGACAGTTCGCACCCGAGTTTCCGGCCGGGCCCGCAATTCAGCCGACGATCGGCTCCGCGTGCGCCTCGGCGTACCCGGCCGCGGCGAGCCGGTCGAGGGCGCGTTCCGGGACGGCGGTGTCCTCGAGCGTCCGCACCTCGGTGATCTTCCCCCACTTGATCCGCAGGAACTGGTGCACCACGTTCTCGTACGCCGACCCGTCGACCACCGTGACGTGCACGGTGACCGCGGTCGCGACCTGGGTGTTCCACGGCGGGCCGGCGACGACGACGTCCTGGACGTCGAACGTGGTGCCCGGGAGCAGCCGGTGGCAGCGATCCCACCAGCGCCGCAGCGCCTCGTGGGTGTGCCGCTCACCGCCGAGCGCGTGCTCACCGTAGAACCGGTAGCTGAACGACGGCGCCATGCCGGACACCATCGCGTCCGAGTTGCCCGCACTGATCTGCGCGAACGTGCCGCGCACCTTCCGCGCCACGATCCGGTGGTAGATGCCCATGACGGCAGCCTAGGAGTAGTGAGTTCAATAACGCAACTGACTAGACTGCGGACATGCGGAACACCAGCTTCGCCTCGATGCACTGCTCGCTCGCTCAGTCTCTGGAGCTGATCGGCGACTGGTGGACACCGCTCGTGCTGCGGGACCTGTACCTCGGTCTGAACCGCTTCGACCAGTTCGTCACCGACCTCGGGATCTCCCGCAATCTCCTGACCGACCGCCTCGCCACCCTGACCGAGGGCGGGCTGGTACGACGCACGCCGTACCAGCAGAATCCGGTGCGCTACAGCTATGAGCTGACCGAAGCGGGGCGGGAGCTCGTACCGATCTTGATGGCGCTGACGGCGTGGGGCGATCGCTGGGCGACTCCCCCGGCCGGCCAGCCGATCCGGTTCACGCACACGACCTGCGGCAACATCACGACGCCGTCGGTGTGCTGCTCGCAGTGCGGCGAGGCGCTGCGGATGGACGACGTCGCGCCGTCTCCCGGACCGGGCGGCCGAACGGCACCCGGTACGGCGTTGATCGCGAGTGTGCTAGGACTCGAGCCGAAGGCGTAGCAGGTCGGCGAGCGGCATCGACTCGCCGTCGCGCGCACCCTGACCGACGACGAGCGGCGGGTCGGACGGCAGCACGTTCACCCCGGCGACGCGCGACTTCAGACTCGCCGGTACGCCGAGGATGTAGAAGTTGCCGTCCACGTCGACGGCGAGCGAACGGTTGCGGCGCAGGTACCACCCGGTGAGGTTGGTGCGGTAGCTGGCGCTGGAACCGATGACCTGCGCGCGCAGCGGCTCGGGCTCGACCCCACGCTCCTTCAGCGTCGCGATGAACCCCGTCAGCAGCTCACGGGCCTGCGCGGTCTCGGAAGCCTTCTTCCGCTCCAGGGCAGCCGCATGCTCGGCCGCGGCCGCCCGTCGTTCATCGCGCCAGCTCGTCACACCGTCACTCTATTTGTTAGTCGACGCAGAGGCAGAACGGGTGGCCGGCCGGGTCGAGGAAGACGCGGAACGACGTACCCGGCTGGTGTTCGGGTTTGGTGGCACCGATCGCCAGTACCTCGGACTCGGCCTCGTCGAGGTCGCGGACCATCACGTCGAGGTGGAGTTGCTGCGGCACGTCCTGGGTCGGCCAGGTCGGTGTCTTGTAGTTCGCGACCTGCTGGAAGCAGATGCAGTTGCTGCCGTCCTCGGGGCGGATCTCGGCCCACCCGTCGTCGGTCTTCACCTTCCAGCCGAGCAGCTCACCGTAGAACTGCCCGAGCTGGGCCGCGTCCGGACAGTCGAGGACGAAACTGGGGTACATCGCGATAGCCATGGATCGCACCTTACTGAGCATTCCGGACGTTCCGCGTCCGTTACTCAGACAGAACTCCCGGCGCGGCCGGCCAGGGTCAGCCAGGCGCGGTCGAGACCGGAGGCGATGCAGCCGGCTACGACGGTTTCGGAACCGAGCACACTCGCCTTCACCTCAGGCAGCACCGGCGCGAGCTGACGCAACTGCCGGGTGACCGCCTCCAGAAAGCCAGGCGCCTGCCCGATCCCGCCACCCAGGACCACTAGGTCGGGATCCACGACCGTGATCACCGTGCACACCGCCTTGGCGACGAGCAGTGCTTCCTCGGCGACGACCGCCGCGGCCAGGGCGTCGCCCCGAGCCGCGGCCGCGAACACCTTCTCCGCCGTCGAAGCCCCACGGACCCCGGCTCGGCGCGCCGCCCGGACCACCGCTGCCGCGGACGCCGACGCGTCGAAACCACCGCGTTTGCGAGCGTCCCGCGGATCACTCCCGCTACCTTCCGTGAACGGCAGGTAGCCGATCTCACCCGCCACTCCGTGCGAACCGTGCCGGAGCTTGCCGTCCAGGACCAGGCCCATGCCGATACCGGTCCCGACCGAGACGAAGGCGAAGCTGTCGACGTCGCGGCCATGTCCGTGCACCCGCTCCGCGAGCGCGGCGGCGTCGACGTCGTTCTCGATCATCAGCGTCGGGCCGAACTGATCGCGCAGCGCCGCGAGCGTCGCGGGCGAATCCCAGCCGGACAGCCGCCCGGTCAGCGTCAGCGCATCGAGCCGCGGATCGTAGACGCCCGGGCTGCCGAGCACGGTCTGGGTCAGTTGCGTGACCTCGATACCGGCTTCAGTCGCGAGCGTCGCGGCCAGGACCGCCAACTCCTGGATCCGCGCCATCGCGTCCCCCGCCTTGGTCCGCACACTCAACCGCGCCCGCACCGTGCCGGCGAGGTCCGCGATCGCACCCCGGAGAAACTCCCGCCCGACATCAAGTCCGAGGACGTACCCCGCCTCCGGGCGCACCTCGTACAGACTCGCCGCCGGGCCGGGTACGCCGGTGCGCTGGCCGGTAACGTGCACGAGACCGGTCCGCTCCAGCGAGCTCAGCGCGGCCGACACTGTCGGCTTCGACAGTCCGGTCAGACCGGCGAGCTCGGTCCGCGAGAGAGGCCCGGAGCTGCGGATGTGGTCGAGCAGGACCTGCTCGTTGATCTCGCGGATCAGCTGTGGGCGCGCTGCGGCAGCACCACCGGCGACAACCGTCACGTCGACCCCCTTCTCGCTAACAACTCGGCCACCAAGTCGGAGTTAAGCCTTGTGGGCCGCGTGGTTGTTAAGTTAGTTTCCAATCGATTCTATTGGTCGGCACGAGGAGGTGCCACCCCGTGATTCCAGCGCCGGTCGTCCTCGGACTCGACTTCGGTGGGACGAAGATCGCCCTGGCTGTCGGTGACCTCGCCGGCCGCCGTCTGGGCGACCGCACCATCGACAGCCGGGTGGACAGCCACGACGGGTCCGGCGGTGCCGCGGCGGCACTGGCCCGCGGCTTGACCGCGGCCCACGAACTACTCGCTGATGTCGCCCCCGGCCAGCAGCTCGCCGGTGTCGGCGCGGCTACTCTCGGCATCCCGTACGACGACCGCGTCGAACTGGCCCCGACCTTTCCCGGCTGGGGCGAACTGCCCTTCGGGCGACTCGTGCGGGACGCCTTCCCCGGCGTACCCGTGCGGCTGGCCACCGACGTGAAGGCGGCCGCGGCGGCCGAGCTGCGCTGGGGCGCGCTGGCCGGCTGCGACCCGGGCCTCTACCTGAACCTCGGCACCGGTCTCGCGATCGGGATCGTTGCCGGCGGCACCGTGATCACCGGGGCGCACGGCGCCTCCGGCGAGATCGGCTACAACCTGCGCTCACCCGCCGACGTGTACGTCGACGAGGGCGGGCGCACGATCCTGGAGCACGTCGTCAGCGGCCAGGCGCTCGAGACCACCGGGACCACCCGGCTCGGGCGACCGGTCACGGCCGCCGACGTCTTCACGATGGCGCGGACCGACCGGGACGCCGCCGTCCTCACCGACGAGTTCGTCCGGGAACTGGCGATGCATCTCGCCAACCTGACCATCGCCGTCGATCCGGAACGGATCGTCGTCGGCGGTGGCCTGGTGCGTTCCTGGGACCAGATCGAGACCGGTCTGCGACGCGCCCTCGCCGCGGCCGTTCCGTTTCCGCCGGAGTTGTCGGTGGCGCGCTTTCCTTCGGACGCACCGCTGATCGGGGCGCTCGCTCTCGGCGTCGAGGCGGCCGGTGCCGCCCTCGGCGAAGAGGCATTCGCATGAGCAGGATTACCAGGAGCGAAAGGCAGAGACGATGAGGGGCATCACACGCATCGGTGTCGCCGCGATCGCGGTCGGCACACTGGCCGCGGGCTGCGGCAGTGGCGACAAGCCGATCGGGAACGCGGGATCGTCCAGCCCGTCGTCCACGACGAGCGCCAGTGGCGGTAGCGGCAACGGGCAGTACAAGAAGGGCGGCACCGTCACGATCGCCAACGTCGGCGGGCAGACCTGGCCGTGCCAGTTCAACCCGTTCAACCCGGCGGTCAACCAGGAGGCTCTCGGTTTCGTGTACGAGCCGCTGACCTTTGTGAACGTGCTGAAGAGCGGCGCCACCACGCCGATGCTGGCCACCGGCTTCAGCTGGTCGCCGGCGAAGGACTCGATCGTCTTCACCATCCGCGACGGTGTGAAGTGGAGCGACGGGCAGCCGTTCACCGCCGACGACGTCGTCTACACCTTCAACCGGATGAAGGAGCAGCCGGCGCTCGACCTGTACTCCTTGTGGACCGGCGCCGGCCTGAGCAGTGTCACGGCCGCCGGCAACAAGGTGACGCTGAAGTTCAAGGCCGCGGCCGAGCCGTACTTCTTCAACTTCGCCAACCAGGTCGGCATCGTGCCCAAGCACATCTGGTCCACCGGTGAGGCGGCCACCAAGCCGGCCACCTGGGCGGACCCGAAGCCGGTCGGCACCGGGCCGTTCACCGTCGAGTCCTGCTCCAGCAACAACATCACGTACACCGCGAACCCGACGTACTGGCAGCCGGGCAAGCCGTACGTCGAGAAGGTGCAGTACCCGGCGTACCTGGACAACAACCCGGCGAACCTCGACCTGGCCAGCGGCAAGGCGCAGTGGGGTGGTCAGTACATCCCGAACATCGACAACTTCTACAAGGCGAAGGCGCCGGAGAACAACTACTGGTTCCCGCCGACCGCGAACGTCGCGATCGTCGCGAACAACGACCCGTCCCGCCCGGCGACCAGCAAGCTGGCGGTCCGGCAGGCGATCGCCTACGCACTCGACCGCGAGCAGGTCTCGAAGATCGGTGAGAGCGGCTACCAGCCCGCGGCGAACCAGAGCGGTGTCGTGACGCCGACGTTCGACAAGTACTACGACAAGGACGCGGTGGCCGCGGCCGGCTACGACAAGCCGAACATGGACAAGGCCAAGCAGCTCCTGCAGAGCGCCGGGTACTCCGACTCGAACCCGCTGAAGCTGAACATCATCACGGTCACCGGCTACACCGACTGGGACGCGTCGCTGGCGGTCGTCAAGCAGCAACTGGCCAAGGTCGGCATCGAGCTGACCATCCAGGACCTGCAGCAGCAGTCGTACAACCAGAAGCTGTACACCGGCGACTACGACCTCGCGTACTCCAGCCAGGCCGGCGGCCCGACGCCGTACTACGAGTTGCGGCAGCTGCTGTACTCGAAGAACAGCGCCCCGATCGGCAAGCAGGCGAGCTCCAACTACTCGCGCTACATGAACCCGGCGGTGGACAAGCTGTTCGACCAGTACGCCGCCGCGGACCCGGACACGCAGGTCAAGCTGGTCAAGCAGATCTCGTCGTACATGATCAAGGACGTGCCGGTCATCCCGACCACCGAGTCGGTCGACTGGTACCAATACAACACCAAGGACCTGCAGGGCTGGCCGACGCAGGACAATCCCTACGCCCAGCCCGCGCCGTACAACATCCCCGACGTGGGACAGGTCCTGACCAGTCTGTACTCGAAGTCCGCCCAGAAATAGGCCCAGAAGTAAGGAATCTCGCGTGAGCACGAGGAGCTGGTGGTTGTGCGATACCTGATCCGACGGCTCGGGTTCTTCGTGCTCACGTTGTGGGCGGCGATGACGCTCAACTTCTTCATCCCGCGGATGATGCCGGGCAGCCCGGAGGACGCGCTGCGCGCGCGGTTGAGCAAGGGCGGTTCGGTCGTCACGGAGGAGCAGTTGCGCACCGTGCTGGCCGAGTTCGGGTTCGACCCGGGCAAGAACCTGATGCTGCAGTACCTGGAGTACCTGAAGTCGATGGTCAGCGGTCACTGGGGCGTGTCGATCGGCAGCAGCCTCGGCGTACCGGTGACGTCGCTGATCGGTGCCGCGTTGCCGTGGACGCTCGGCCTGGTCGGGATCACCACGATCCTGGCGTTCGCCCTCGGCACGCTGATCGGCACCATCTCCGGCTGGCGCCGCGGCGGGCTGATCGACGGCGTCGTACCGCCGGTGTTCATCGTCACCTCGGCGCTGCCGTACTTCTGGGTGGCGCTGCTGCTGATCTCGACGTTCGCGATCGGCAGCAACCCGGTGCTGCCGAACGACTTCAACTACGACCAGGGCCTGACGCCGGGATTCACCGGTGAGTTCGTGCTGAGCGTGCTCAAGCACGGGATCCTGCCGGCCGCGACGATCCTGATCACCGCGGTCGGTGGCTGGATCCTGACCATGCGGAACAACATGATCACCACGCTCGCCGAGGACTACGTACGGATGGCCCGCGCGAAGGGCATCCCGAACCGCAGGATCATGTTCGGGTACGCCGGGCGGAACGCGTTCCTGCCGAACCTGTCCGGTTTCGCGATGTCGCTCGGCTTCGTCATCTCCGGCACGATCCTGGTCGAGTACGTGTTCAACTACCCGGGTCTGGGTTACATGTTCTACAACGCGACGGTGAGCACCGACTACCCGTTGCTCCAGGCCCTGTTCCTGCTCGTGACGCTGGCGGTGCTGATCTGTGTCCTGCTCTGCGACATCGCGGTGTTCCTGCTCGACCCGCGCGCCCGGACGAAGGGGTAGCTGCCGATGAGTGCGATTGTTGCCGGCACCGCCGCGCCTACCACCGCCTCGACCCGCCGCCCGCGCGGTGGCCTCTTCCGAGCCGCTCTGCGCAACCGCAAGGCCATGGTCGGTGCGGCTCTGCTGCTGCTGTTCATCCTGCTCGCCGCGTTCCCGCATCTGTTCGTGCCCTGGCTGCACGGCGATCCCCGCGCGATCGGCGATACCCCGTTGGCGAAACCGTCCGGCGCCCACTGGCTCGGCACGACCGGCCTCGGCCAGGACGTGTACGCCGAACTCGTCTACAGCACCCGTGAGTCCCTCGTCATCGCGATCGTCGCCGGTCTCGGCGCGACGATCCTGTCGGTGATCATCGGCGTCTCGGCCGCCTATCTCGGCGGATTCGCCGACGACGGGTTGTCGATGCTGACCGACATCTTCCTGGTCCTCCCGACGTTCCCGCTGATCATCGTGCTGGCGACGTACGCCGGCAAGGGCAACCTGACCGTGATCATCATCGTGCTGATCCTCACCGGCTGGTCGTACGGCGCCCGGCAGATGCGGGCGCAGGCACTGTCGCTGCGGAACCGGGACTTCCTCGAGTCGGCGCGGGTGCGGGGCGAGCGACGCTCGTACATCATCGTCGTCGAGGTGCTGCCGACGATGATCTCGCTGATCGTCGCGAACTTCCTCGGCGCCGCGCTGTACTCCGTGCTCACCGCGGCCGGACTGCAGTTCCTCGGGCTCGGCGACCCCAACTCACTGAGCTGGGGCACGATGCTCTACTGGGCGCAGAACCAGGGCGCCCTGGTGAACGGCCTGCCCGCGTGGGCGCTCTCGCCGGGTCTGGCGGTCGCGCTGCTCGGTGTGTCCTTCGCCCTGCTCAACTACGCGTTCGACGAGATCAGCAACCCCGCACTGCGGCCGGTTCGGAGGCGACGTGCCAAAGCCACTTCTTGAGGTTCAGGACCTCACGGTCGAGTACGACACCGGATCCCGTCCGGTCGTCGCGGTCGACCACGTGGATCTCGACGTCCACGCCGGTGAGTTCGTCGGCGTGGTCGGCGAGTCCGGCTGCGGCAAGTCGACGCTGCTGTTCGCGATCGCGCAACTGCTCACCTCACCGGCCGCGATCACCGGCGGCAGCGTGACGTTCCAGGGCCAGAACCTGGTGACGATGAACGAGCGGAAGCTGTCCGCGCTGCGCTGGCGGGACTTCTCGGTCGTGATGCAGAGCGCGATGAACGCGCTGAACCCGGTGAAGAGCATCGGCGCACAGTTCAAGGACACGATCATGGCGCACGACGAGGCGGTCGACGAGAACCGTCCGGCCGAGGTACTGCGCCTCGTCGGCATCGACCCGATTCACCTGCGCAGTTACCCGCACCAGCTGAGCGGCGGCATGCGGCAGCGGGCGATGATCGCGATGGCGCTGCTGTTCACCCCGGACCTGATCATCATGGACGAGCCGACGTCCGCGCTCGACGTGGTCGCGCAGCGGTCGCTGATGGTGCAGATCAAGGAGTTGCAGCGCAAGCTCGGCTTCGCGGTCATCTTCGTCACGCACGACATGTCGCTGGTCAGTCACTTCTCCGACAAGCTGGTGGTGATGTACGCCGGTCAGGTGGTGGAGTTCGGTGCCACTCGGGCGGTGTTCGACCATCCGGAGCACCCGTACAGCGCCGGGCTGCTGGACGCGTTCCCGTCGATCCGCGGGCCGAAGGTGCCGCTGACCGGGATCCCGGGCAGCCCGCCGAACCTTGCCGATCCGCCGAGTGGCTGCCGGTTCCAGCCGCGCTGCCCGAAGGCGTTCGAGGACTGCCCGAAGATCGCACCGGAGCTGTACTCGGTCGGCGCCGTCGAAGCGCGCTGTCTGTTGCACGCACCATCGCTGGAATCCGCCCGGGAGGTGTCATGACGAGCGTCGACGCCGAGCAGACCGAGGCCACACCGGCCAGCACACCGTTGCTCGAGGCAAAGGAGCTGACCCGGCACTTCCGGGTCGGGCGCGGGTTGTCGCGGCAGTTGCTGCACGCGGTCGACGAGGTGAACTTCACCATCGGTCAGCAGGAGATCGTCGCGCTGGCGGGTGAGAGCGGGAGCGGCAAGAGCACGATCGCACGGCTGCTGGCGGGCGTGTACAAGCCGACGAGCGGCGAGATCTACTACCAGGGCCGGGCACTGTCGACCTACCGGTCCCGGAAGGATCAGCTCGCATACCGGGCCGACGTACCGATGGTGTTCCAGGATCCGTTCAGCTCGCTGAACCCGGCGTTCCGGGTGTCGCACGGGATCTTGCGCAGCCTCAAGCTGCACCGGCCGGAGATCAACCGGCAGCAGCGGTACGCCGAGGCCGAGCGGGTCGCCGAGGCGGTCGGGCTGTCACCGGCCGGGGACATCATGAACCGGTTCCCGTACGAGCTGAGTGGTGGCCAGCGGCAACGGATCGGGTTCGCGCAGGCGCTCGCCCACAAACCGAAACTGATCCTCGCCGACGAGCCGGTGTCGATGCTCGACGTGTCGATCCGGATCGGCCTGCTGAACCTGATGGCCGAGCTGCGCGGCAAGGAAGGGGTGTCGTTCCTCTACATCACCCACGACATCGCGAGCGCCCGCTACGTCGCCGACCGCCTGATGATCATGTACGCCGGCCACGTCGTCGAGACCGGCCCCACGGAGTCGGTCCTCCAGAACCCGAAACACCCCTACACGGACCTGCTGCTCGGCGCGGTTCCCGACCCGCGGGCTCCCCTCTCGACCGGCATCGAAGGCGACACCGGCGAGCCCCCGAAGGTCATCGACCCCACCCCCGGCTGCCGCTTCCGCTGGCGCTGCCCGCTCGCAGTCGACAAGTGCCACGAGGTCACCCCACTCCTCCGCCCGATGGGCGACAACCACCAGGCCGCCTGCCACGTCGCCGAGCCCGACCCGACCTAAGACACCTCGTGGTGACTGGAGACTACCTATAGCAGGTCTCCAGTCACCGGTGCGGGTCTCAGCCTCAGGTGAGAGTGATCTGCAGGGCGCCGGCTGGGGTGATCGCGGCTGGGCGGGTGAGGGTGACTACGGCTCGGTTGCCGGTGGCAACTACGGTGGCAGGGACCGAGGCGCTTCCGATGCGAGCCTTGACCTGGTGTGCGGGGCGTGCGGTTTCGAAGGACAGCGTGGTCAGGGACGCCTGGCCGTAGCGGATGTCGATGGTGGCTGTGAGGGTGGTTGGGGTTCGGCGTTGGGTGTAGAGACCCCAGCCTTCGGCGGTGGTGAAGGCGGAGCGGAAGTTTTCTGGGTGGATGCGTGGGGCGAAACCGAGGTGGCCCTTGGGGCCGTGGTACTCGTAGCCGCAGGCTGCGAGGTAGACGCCGAAGCCCATCATGGCGCGTGCGTAGTGGTCGCTGGCCTCGATCTCGTTGTAGGGATTGCGTTTCGTCGCCGAGTAGCGCTCGTACATCGCCCGCGTGACCGCGAGGCCCTCCGACGTCATGCCCTCCGAGAACAGGTGCGCGGCGAACTGGTACTCCTGACCGGTCCACACCTCGTTGAAGTACATCAGGCCGCGGGTCTCGTCCGACCCGCCGTGCGGCCAGGTCGCCATGATCACGCCGCTCTCGCCCTCGGTGGTGTAGACCCGGCCCACCCCGATCCCCGGCGGCCGGTACGTTCCCGGCTCGACCCGGAAGTTCGACTCGTACAGCCGTGACAGCGCCGTCCGCGCCTGGTCCGCGGGAAACACCCGGGGCAGCCCGAGCTGAGCGGCGTACGTCTGGCCGTACATCTGGTCGACGAACAATCCCCGGTTGCTGTTCTCCGCCGTCGGATGCGCCGGATCGACCTTCTGCACGTAGTACCCGTACTCGTCGTTCCACAGCTTCCCCGACAGGTACGCCGACCCTCGGTCGGCGATCGCCGCGTACCGGGACGCGCTCGCGGTATCCCCCACCTCACCGGCCATCGCGGCGGCCGCTCGCAGAGACGCGACGTACAAGCCACTGATCCACGGAACCTCGCCGAACCATTCGGTGTCGAGCGTGTTCCACTGGCTGCCGCGGAAGATCCCGTCCTCGTCTTTGCCGTCCCGCTGCGTCACCAGGAACTCGACAGCGGTCCGCACCCGGGGCCAGACGCGGCGCAGGAACGTCGCGTCCTTGCTCATCTGGTGCTCGCGGTAGATCCGCAGGATCGTCCCGGTCTGCCCGTCGGCGAACGAGCTCGACGCATCGCCCGACTCGCCACGGTTCCCGATCTCGCCGGTCGGCCGGAACGCGATCCCGAGGTCGACGCGTTCGCGGGTGTCGCGTTCCAGGTCGGGGAACAGCCGGCCGATCGCCTGCGCGTAGTTCCACACGTGCTCGCAGGTGCCGGCGCAGCAGTACGTGCCTTCCCACGCGTAGAAACGGCCGTCGTCCCAGCGATAGCACGTACTGGTGGCGATCGTGGACGCGGTCGCGAGCGTGCGTTCGAGGAACCAGTGCGGCAGTGACGAGTCGTCGTACCACGTCTTCACCCAGGTTCTCGTGTCGCGCTCGAGGCGGTCGACGTGCTTGCCGACGTACTCGACGACTTCGCGGGCGGACGCGAACCGGCTCGCGTAGTGGCGGCGGAACGTCGAGGCGCCGACGAGCTCGGAGAAGAGCTCGCGTTCCGGGTTCGGGAAGAACCACCCGTAGGCGAAGCGGATCGTCCTGGACTCCCCCGGCGCCAGCGTGACGCTGACCGCGACGGTCCCGGCCTGCGGACCGTCGGAGTCCACCGGACCGGCGACCGAGTCGAAGAGCTGGGCAGTGCTGTCCCACTTCGCGATCGACGGCCGGGCGACCGCGCCCGGTGCGAGCGCGGCCAGCGCGAACGTGCCGCCGTCCGGCCGCTCGGCCACGGGCTGCCGCCGGATCGGGCGGTCACTGAACAGGATCCGGTCGACGTTGACGTGGCCCCAGCCGCCGGTGTTGCTGTCGACGATCTGGATGTGCGCGGTCCGCCCGGCGTACTTCCCGACATCCATCGACACAGCATTCAGCGGCTCGACGTCGGTACCCGCCGTGCTCGCCACAACCTGACCGTCGACCACCACGTTCAGACAGGTCTCCGCCTTGTGGTGCCCGCCACCGACCCACGCCGTCACGAAGCGGCGCTCGATGACGAAGTCCCGGCTCGTCAACGACCCGGTGTACCGATCCGGATCGCCGGTGCCACGGAAGTTGTACGACGTGACGAACCGCCCGCTCACGTTCAGCTCGGTCCGGACCCCGAACGGCCGCCGGAACCCGTCCGGCGTCTCGGCCGCGGTCACCGGCCCGGCCCCGAACGCCTCACCGGCCACTGTCCAGCCGTCGTACGTCGTCTTGTCCCAGTTCTCGAACACGATGTCCGGGCGGTCGGTGAACACGATCGCGTCGCAGCTGATGTGTCCCCACGCACCCGTGGTCGCGTCGACGATCTCGATCCGCGCGGTGCGGCCCTGGTAATCGCCGACGTCCAGCATTTGCGCGACCAGCGGTTCGCTCTCGTCACCTGTCGCCGACGCGACGACCTTGCCGTCGACCACCACGTTGACGCCGGCCTGGCGTCCGCCGCTCACCCCGACCGCGACGTACCGGCGCTCGATGGTGAACTCGCGGCTTGTCAGCTTCCCGGTCGCGCCGTCGTTGCCGCCACCCCGGAAGTCGTACGACGTGACGTATCGCGTCCCCGACACGTTCAGGTCCCCGAAGCGCTTCATCAGGTTCGGTACGTCGAGCGGCCGCACGGGACCCGGCCCGAACGCGTCGCCGGTCACCGTCCAACCGTCGTACGTGTCCTTCTCCCAGTCCTCGAACAGAATGTCGCCCTGCTCGGCCGCCAGGTCGTCGACCGCGCCGAACTGGATCCCGCTCGAGAAGCTCCGCGCCTGCAACGTGGTGGGTTGGCGATCGCGGCTGTCGATGCAGACCGGGTTCTCGGCGTACCCGAGCAGTGTCGCGTGCACCGCCGCGGCGGACGTGTTCCGCAGCGTGAACGCCATGATCGTCGTCGGCAGCGTGGAGTCCAGCGTGGCGAGCGGGATGAACGGCGAGAAGGCGTCCAACTCGACCGCGACCGGGCTGGCGGAATCGGCGTACGAGACCTGGCCGATCGGATACGTGCCGGTGAACCGGACGTCGCGGAAGCCGGCCGCGTCGACGGTCCGCGTCGTCGCCCGGCCGCGCGTGGTGGTCCGCAGCGCGAAGCCCTGACCGAACTGGGACGCGCCCGGCTGGTCGGCCGAGAGCGGATCCGCGTAGTTGTGCCCGGAGAAGTCCGCGCCACCGAGCGGGAACGACGACGGGTTGAAGATGTCCCACGCCCACAGGCGTCCGTCGCCGGCGAGGTACACCTGGCCCGTCGTACCGCCGCCGACCGGCATCCCGATCTTGGGCAGCGCGGCGCCGCTGTACGTCGTCGGCTTGCCGCGGTCGAAGAGCACACTCGGGTCCGGAGCCGGCGGTGCGGCGAACGCGGCGACGGCTTGGCCCGGGACGGCCAGCGCACCGGCGGCACCGGCCCCGAGGGCGATGAAGGTACGGCGACTCAGATGGGCCCGGGGACAGTCACCGGCACAGGAACGGTTCGCACAGCCGGGCGGAAGATCGCTGGCGGTCATTCGGTTCTCCTGACGGGCGGTGTGTGGGAGAAATCGATTTCCGACACCGTAGTCAGGACCCGCGCGTAGGTCAACGGGTCCCGTCGAGTGGTCTATTGTTCGACGCGTGTCAAACAATGTCGTAGGGTGAGTTCCATGCCCGTCGAACACCGCCGGTCCGTCGTCGCCCTGGCCCTGATCGCCTCGTTCATGGTCTTCGTCGACAGCACGATCGTGAACGTCACCTTGGCCGAACTCGGCACCCATTTGCACGCGTCGCGGGCCGAGCTCGAGTGGTCCTTGAACGCCTACACGCTGTCGTTCGCTGCACTGATGCTCGGCGCCGGAGCGATCGCGGACACCCTCGGCGCGAAGCGGGCCTTCCTCACCGGGCTCGTCGTCTTCACGCTGTCGTCGGCTGTCTGCGCGGCGGCCGGCTCGATGCTGATGCTCAACCTGGCCCGGCTCGTCCAGGGTGCGGGCTCCGCGCTGCTGCTGCCGAGCGCGCTCGTCCTCGCAACCGCCTCGGCCACCGACGAGCAAACGCGGCACCGCCTGGTCAGTTGGTGGGCGGCGGCCGGCGGCGCCGGCATGGCGGCCGGTCCGTTGCTCGGTGGCGGTCTGGTGGCGCTCGCGAACTGGCGGGCCGTCTTCGCGGTCAACGTGGTGATCGGTATCCCGGCCGCGATCTGGGCGCTGCGCTCGATGCCGGCCGTCGTACGCCGTGGTCGTCGGCTCGATGTCGGCGGAATGGTCGCCGCCACGGCTTTCATCGGCGGTCTCGTGTTCGCCCTGATCGAGGCGCCGTCCCGTGGCTGGCTCGATCCAGCGATCCTCACGGCGGGCGCGTTGACCGTCGTCGGTCTGGTGGGCTTCGTCCTGGTCGAGCGCTCCGTCCGCGGCCCGCTGCTGCCTCCAAGGCTGTACGCCGATCGCGGGTTCGCGGCCGCCGCGCTGCAGGGCAGCCTGCTGAACTTCGCCTTCTACGGCGTGCTGTTCTCGATGAGCCTGTTGCTCCAGCAGGGTCGCGGCCTCAGCGCACTCGTGACCGGATTGCTGTTCCTGCCGCTGACCGGCCTGATCTCGATCGCCAACCTCTGCTCCGCGCCCCTGACCCGCCGGCTCGGCCGCCCGACCGTGCTCGCCCTCGGCCAGGCCGTCCTCACCATCGGACTGCTCGCGCTCGCCTGGGCCAGTACGGCGTCCGCAGTCTGGCCGATGGTCCTCGCGCTGCTCCCGATCGGCTTCAGCTCCGGAATCCTCGTACCGACCATGACCGCGCAGTCCATCGCCGCCGTCGAGCCCGACCTGCACGGCGCGGCGTCGGCAGCGTTCAACACCTCCCGCCAGATCGGCGGCGCGATCGGTGTGGCGACGTTCGGCCCGCTGCTCGGCACCGCCCACAACCTGAGCACTGGCTTCGTCACCTGCGCGATCGTGGCCGCCGCGGCCAGCGTCGCCGGTCTCTGCGTGACCGCCCTCGGCCGCCGCGCGCCCGTCCTCGTACCCTCGGCGGCCTGCGACTCGTGATGCGGGTAGCTTGTCTGCGGGTCACCGGCCGGGGCTTGAAGAATTCGCTCGTACGAGCTGCAATCGACCAACCGGGGCCGGATGCAACCAATCGGGGGACTCGGAGCGTCTAGTTCTCGGAAGGGTGGTGGGGGCGGGTGGGTGCGCGGCCGGCGAGGCGGTGGGGGACGACCGTCGCGCTGACGCTTGTCTGCGTCCTGGTCTGTGGTGTGGCCTTCGCGGGCGCCGTCTTCGTGCTGATGCCCGGCGCCCGCGACCGCAGTACGCCGGTCGCCGCGAGCGGATCGCCGACGCCCAGCACACCCCGCCCGAACACGCAGCCCGCCGCGACCCCGAGCGTGCCGTCGTCGACCGACGAGCCGCTGCCGGGTGTCGACACCCCGGCCACTCCCCCGCCGTCGACGCCGGTCGCGAACACCGGGACGTACGAGTGCCCCGGCTTCAGCGGGATCGACTCCAAGGTCCCGGTGTCGATGCTGATGAACGACACCTTCCTCTGGGGCGACGACCCGGCGTACAAGGTGGGGAACGGCAAGGGCGACATCAACTGGCGCTCGAACCCGTACCAGAAGCCCAGCTGGTACATGTGGCTGCACTCGTTGCGCTGGCTCGGCCAAGGCATCGCCGCCGGGCAGCGCGGCGACCGCAAGACGCTGAACCACGTGCTGGCGATCATCCACGACTGGGTGCAGGACAACCCGTACTCGTGGAAGGGCGACGTTGGCGCCTGGGAAGCGACCATGCACCGCACGAACGTGCTGCTGTGTACGCGGCAGGCGGTGCTCACCGGGATGCACGTCCGCACGCTGCCGACGCAGTACGCCTGGCTCGACAAGGCGCTCGTCGACCATGCGCAGTTCATGATCGCGAACTGGAGCGGCTCGTCGAACCACGGGACGGACGAGAGCATCGCGATGTTCGGCGTCGGCTGCACGCTCAAGCGGCCGGAGCTGAAGAAGCTGGCGGTCGACCGATTGACCCAGGCGATCACGATCGCGATCGACCCGCAGGGGTCGACGAACGAGCAGTCGGTCGGGTACGCGATGTTCAACTACCTGCTCTGGGGTCGCGCGACCACCGCCCTGCAGCGCTGCGGGTCGGATCCGGGCCAGGTGAT
Organism: Kribbella sp. NPDC043289; assembly: GCF_056436705.1. Classification (NCBI taxonomy): domain Bacteria; kingdom Bacillati; phylum Actinomycetota; class Actinomycetes; order Propionibacteriales; family Kribbellaceae; genus Kribbella; species Kribbella sp. NPDC043289. The sequence continues at coordinate 812,842 of NZ_JBWKCB010000001.1, read as the reverse complement.
CTCGCGGCGCCGGGCCGCGCTGTCCGAGTGGCTCGCGCTCGCGACCAAGTCGACCGGTGAGCTGCAGCAGGTCGGGGACGCCGTACGGCAGAAGCCGACCGGGGCCGTCGGTACGTCGCTGGACTACGTCGCCTCGCTCGGGAAGCAGGGCAAGGCGCCGGCGAAGCGAGTCGCGGTGTTCGACGCCGGGTACGTCTTCGGGCGGACCGGATGGGGCCAGACGCGACCGTTCGCGAACGAGTCGACGTACAGCATCAGGTACGGCGTAGCGCGGCGGCTGCACGGGCACGACGACCACATGTCGATCACCTACTCCTCGCACGGGCGGGACGTCCTGATCGACCCGGGGCACTCGGGGTACCAGCTCGACAAGTGGCAGGCCTGGTCGAAGAGTCAGGCCGCGCACAACGTGATGACGATCCCGTCGGCGCAGACGGCTTCCGTCGAGACCCGGCTGGTGCGCGCCGCGATCACGCCGACCTGGGAGTCGTACTCCCTCGAGGACTCGCCGGCGCCGGAGGTGACCCGGAAGCGGGACGTGCTGGTGCTGAAGGACCCCGACCTGATCATCACGCTGGACCGCGGCCAGTCGACGAGCAGCCAGCGGTACGAGACCCTGTGGCATCTGGCGCCGGACCAGAAGGTCACCGTCCAGTCCCCCACCACCGCGATCGCGAGCAAGCCGGGTGACAAGACCAAGACCCACCTGCTGCAGATCCCGTACCAGCAGCAGCCGCCCGCTGACGGCATCACGGTCGTCCAGGGTCAGCAGGACCCGGTCCAGGGCTGGTACTACCCGGACATCTTCCACCGGCAGCCCGCTCCGGTCGTGAAGTTCAACCGCAACGGCACCAGCGCCAGCATCCTGTCCGCTGTCGTCCCTGCCGGCGCCACCGAACCGGTCTCCTTCACCACGCGCACCGTCGGCACGATGTTCTTCGTCGACCTCACCGTCGGAGCCCGCAAAACCACCATCCGGGTCCTCCCCGACGGCCGCCTCACCCGCATCAGCTGACCCCTCGTCACAGGGGGCCGAGGTGTGCTGTCTTTCTTGTGGAGACAACGCTGAGGAGGACTGGGATGAGTACGCATCCGGCGGCGCGCGACCACTGTTTGAGCTTGGTGCGGAGCGTGGACCGACCGACAGGTGGGGCGCGGTACGGGCGGATGTTCGGGGGCCTCGAGCCGCTCGGGACGGATCCGCACGTGTTGATGCGGGCCGGTGCGGACGGCGGGGTCTGCGACGCCGCGGCCGCGCTGGATCTCGGGAGCGGTGGTGATGACGCAGAGCAGGCGGCCGGATGGCCGTTCTTCGGGCAGTTGGTGGCGCACGACACGACCGCGGACCGCTCACCGATCGCCGGGGTTCCCGCGGACACAGACGGTTTGCGGAACGCCCGCTCGCCTCGGCTCAACCTCGAGATGCTGTACGCCGACGGTCCGATCGGCACGCCGTACCTGTTCGACGTGGACGACCCGGCCAAGTTCCTGCTCGACCCCGACGGGTACGACGTACCGCGGAATCCCCAGGGTGTGGCGCTGATCGGCGACCCGCGGAACGACGTACACCTGTTCTCGTTGAGTCTGCACGTGGCGTTCCTGCACGCGCACAACCGGATCGTGGACCGGCTCAGGGCGAGCGGCGTGGCCGAGGAGGACGTGTTCGAGAAGGCCCGGGTGACGCTGACGTGGCATTACCAGTGGATCGTCGTCCACGACTTTCTGCCGCGGCTGGTCGGCCGCGAACTGGTCGACGAGGTGCTCGACAAGGGCGGCAGTTGGTTCGCGCCCGAACCGTCGCGGGGGTTCATCCCGCTGGAGTTCGCGGATGCGGCGTACCGGTACGGGCACGGGCAGATCCGGCACAAGTACCGGCTGGTCGAGGGCGGCTCGGAGTACCCGCTGTTCCCCGACCTGGTGGGTTTCGGACCGCTGGCGGCCGAGCGGCGGCTCGATCTCGCGCAGGTCTTCGACGTCCCCGGACGTCCGCGGGCGCAGCGGTCGAAGCGGCTCGACGGGCGGCTGGCCGCGAGCCTGATCGGGCTGCCCGAGCGAGTGACGGGTGCGGTGGACGAAACGGCGTACCGGTCGTTGGCGGTGCGGGATCTGTTGCGCGGTGACACCACCGGCCTGCCGAGTGGCGAGGCGGTGGCCAAGCTTCTCGGCGTACCGGCGCTCACCGAGGAGACCTGGCCGGGCGGTACGCCGTTGTGGTTCTACATCCTGAAGGAGTCGGAGTACTTCGCTCACGGCGATCGGCTCGGGCCGGTCGGCGGGCGGATCGTGACCGAGGTACTGATCGGGCTGCTGCGCGCGGACCCGGCCAGCTACCTCAGCCTCGAACCGGACTGGCAGCCGACACTGCCGGCCGCCGGCGCCACGTTCGGCCTGCCCGATCTGCTCATCCCGGGCGGGACGCGCTGAGCTTCGGTGCCTTGGCCTCGGTCGTGAACGCCTCCCGTGGGCTCTGGACCGAGGCCAGCGACACGATGTCGCGGCCGTAGACGAACGACACCAGCCAGATCGCCAGCACCCGCACCTTGCGGTCCCACGTCGGCACCGCGAGCACGTGGTACCCGCGGTGCATCAGCCAGGCCGGCAGACCCTTGATGACGAGCCGCCGGTACTGGAAGATCCCGGTGCCCAGGCCGAGCGTCGCGATCGCACCGAGGCTGTGGTGCACGTAGTTCTTCGGCGCCCGTCCGCGCAGCGATCGCAGCAGGTTCTTCGCCAGCAACTTCCCCTGCCGTACGGCGTTCTGCGCGTTCGGCACCGTGTACGCGCCCTCGCTCGACGCGGCGAGATCGGGCACCGCCGCGTCGTCACCGGCCGCCCACGCGTCCGGGACCACCTCGTTCGCGGTCCCGATCCGCAGGTCGGCCCGCACCTGGACCAGACCGCGTTCGTTGTGCGGCAGGTCGGTGTGGTTGCGCAGCAGCCGGGTCGCGGCGTTGCCGGCCGTCCAGACGATCAGCTCCGAGTCGAACTCCGACCCGTCGGACAGCACCACGTGCCCGTCCGCGGCCGACGTCATCGTGGTCTTCAGGTGCACCACCGCGCCGCGCTTCTCGAGCATCTTCACCACCCACTCGCCGGGCCGGTCGCTGACCTCGGGCAGGATCCGGCCGGTCGCCTCGACCATGTGGAAGGCGAGGTCGTCGGCCGACAGCTCGGGGAACTTCTTCAGCGACGCCCGGGCCAGCGACTGCAGCTCCGCGAACCCCTCGACGCCGGAGAACCCGCCACCGACGAAGGTGATCGTCAGCAGCTTGCGCCGCAGCGGCCCCGGCTCCAGACCGGCCGCCTGGTCGAAGGCGGTGAACAGCCGGTCCCGGATCGCGACCGCCTCCTCGACGTGCTTCATGCCGATCGCCCGCTCCGCGACGCCGGGGACGTCGAACGTGCGGGTGACCGCGCCGGCGGTCACCGCGATCACGTCGTACGACAGCTCGTAGTCCGGTCCGAGCGCGGGGCGGATGGTGACCGTCCGGTCGGCGTGCGCGATGTGGGTCACCATGCCGTCGACAATCCGCGTCCGGCGCAGGTTCCGGCGCAGCGAGACGGCCGCGTGCCGGGCCTCGACCGAGCCGGCCACCACCTCGGGCAGGAACGGCTGGTAGGTCATGTAGGGCCGCGGATCCACCACGATCACCTCGGCCTCGCCGCGCCGGAGCTTCTTCTCCAGCCGCCACGCCGTGTAGAACCCGGCGTACCCTCCGCCCACCACCAGGATCCTGCGCATCCGTCTTCTCCGTCCGATCGTCAACTCCCCATCGCGTCCAGGATCGTAGTCGCGACGGCCTCCGGCTGCGAGACGCTGACCGCATGCGAAGCACCGGCGATCTCGCGAGTGACCTTCGCGCCGGCACGCTCGGCGAGGAAGCGGTGCAGAGCGACCGGGATGTTCAGGTCCTGATCGCTGAACACGAACCAGGACGGGATCGTCCGCCACGCCGGCGTGGACGTCGGCAGCGGGTCCGTCAGCGCCGCCTCGGTGGCCGGACGCTGGGTGGCCGCCATCAACGCGGCCTGCTCGGCGGGTACGTCGGCGCAGAACTGGGTCCGGAACACGTCGGCCCGGATCGCCAGCTCGTTGCCACCGCTGCTGACCGGATAGGCGTTCAGCGCGTCACCGAGCGTGCTGCCCGGGAACTGCAGCGACAACTGGAACGCGGTCTCACCGTGGTCCGGCGCGAACGCGCAGACGTAGACCAGCGATCGCACCGCGTCGTTGTCCGCCGCGGCCTGCGTGATCACCATGCCGCCGTACGAGTGCCCGACCAGGACGACCGGTTTGCCGATGCCCGCGATCACGTCCCGGACGTACTGCGCGTCGCCCTCGAGACTGCGCAGCGGGTTTGCGACGGCGACCGTCTCGATCGACCGGGCTTGCAACCTCTCGACGACACCGTTCCAGCTGGCCGACTCGGCGAACGCACCGTGCACCAGGACGACGACCGGACTTTCACTCATGGGTCTTCCCTTTCCTCGATCTTGTTCCCCGAGCTATTGAGAAAGACCGGGCAGCCGGGCGGTTTGTGACCGGGGTCAGTGCAGGTGGCTCAGAACCAGTGACAGTGGCGGCCAACCGGTGCGTCCGGCGCGGGTCAGGGCGTACGCGCGGATGCGTGGCTCGGGGTCGCGGAGGCGGCGGAGCGAGACGCCGGTGGTTTTCGGGTAGGCGGCCGGGAGGAGGGCGACGCCGAGGCCGGCGACGATCATCTCCTGCACCAGTTGCAGGCTGTCCGCACGTTGCGTGACCCGCGGCTCGAAGCCGGCGAGCGCAGCGATGGTGCGAATGACCTGTTCGTCGGCGACGTGACGGGAGTTCACGATCCAGTCACTGTCGGCGAACGCGCCGAGCACGTCGGCCGCCGTACCGGAGGTGCGGCGGGAACGCGACGGTACGGCGAGACTCCACGCGGTGTCCCAGAGCGGGGTGGCGTGCAGCGCCGGGTCGATCGCCGCGGGCGCGAGGTTGTAGTCGTAGGTCAGGGCGAGGTCCACCTGATCGCGCTCGAGCATCGCCAGCGCGTCGGGTGGCTCCTGCTCCTGGATCTCCAACCGCACCGCCGGCGGCAACTGCGGTACGACGGGCAGCAGGCTGTCCCGGATCGCGGTGTGGAACGCGGCGACCCGGACCGTTCCGGCAGGTTCCGCGGACGGATCGAGATCGGCCCGGGCCGCCTCGTGCGCGGCGAGGATGTGGACGGCGTGCGTGGCGAGCCGGCGACCGGCCGGGGTGAGCCGGACGCGACGGCCGTCGGGTTCGACGAGCGGCAGGCCGACCTCTTTGGCGAGTGCGGCGATCTGTTGCGAGACCGTCGACGTCGCGACACCGAGCGTCTCCGACACCGCATGCATCGAGCCGAGCCGGGACAGCGCGAGCAGGAGTTCGAGACGGCGTACGTCCATCTCGTCATTGTTCAGCGATCCCGAACGATCTGTCCATGATTCTCACGTGGACGCGAACGGAATCGCGGGCTTCACTGGACAGCATGCGCACACGTGACACCGGTATCGCCTTCGCGGTGCTGTCGATGACGATGGTCCAGCTGGGACTGGCCGCGTCGGTCGGGCTGTTCGACCGCGTCGGGCCGGAGGGTGCGGCTTGGTTGCGGCTGGTGTGCGCGGGGCTGATCGTGCTGGTGCTGTTCCGGCCGCGGCCAAGCTCGTTCGACCGCAAGTCGTTCCTGGCCGCGGTCGGGCTCGGTGTCGCGACCGCGGGCGTCACGTTGCTGTTCATGGCCGCGGTGGCGCGACTGCCGCTCGGGACGGCGAGCGCGCTGGAGTTCCTCGGTCCGCTGTCGGTCGCCGTACTGCGGAGTCGCGGGCGACTGGTGTGGCCGGGGCTGGCGTTCGCCGGTGTGCTGTTGCTGACGCAGCCGTGGCGTGGAGCGGTCGACCTCGTCGGCGTGCTGTTCGCGCTGGGTGCGGCGGCGTGCTGGGCGGCGTACATCGTGCTCACCCAGCGCGTCGGGAGCAGCGTGACCGGACTTCAGGGCATGGGCGTCTCGCTGCCCGTCGCCGCCGTCGTCGCCACCGCGGTGGCCGGGCCGAGCACGATCCCGGTCATGACCTGGCAGCTCGTGATCATCGGCTTCGGGCTGGCGCTTCTGCTTCCGGTCATCCCGTTCAGCCTCGAGTACCTCGCTCTGCGCCGCCTCGACGCCGGAGTCTTCGGGACCTTGATGAGCCTCGAGCCCGCCTTGGCGCTGCTGGTCGGCTGGGTCTTCCTCAGCCAGTCCCCCACGCTGCTGCAGGCGATCGGCATCGCCTGCGTCATCGCCGCCGGCATCGGCGCAGAACGAGCCGTCCGCCCGAAGCAGCAACAGCAGGTCCTCGCAGCCTGACCCACTGGCGCGTTGTTTCACCGCTGACGCGGTACAACACGCCAGCGGTCGCACAAGCCGCCAGTCAGCCGGCCCGGACTTGCGCTACCTCCTGGCCCTGCACTGTCGACGGGTAGCGGGCCAGCATCTCGCGGAGTTCGTCCGCGTCCACGTTGGCGCCGAACGCCTCGGTTCCGGGCTCCAGGCGTTTGCCGTGGGACAACGGCCCGGACGGAACGGGCTCGAAACCCAAGGCGTCGACAACGGCCGCAACTTCCGCGACGTCGTCCGGCTCGCCGGCGATCGCGATCGCCTTGCGGTCCGGGGCGCCGGCGGGGCGGGCGCCCTCGTCCAGGTCGTGGTACCCCATGTGGTTGAACGCCTTCACCACCCGGGCCCCGGCCAGGAACTCCTGGACGATCTCCGACGACGACGTCCGCTTGTCGGTGAGATCGTCGCGGATCCCGTCGACCTCCCACCAGTAGTTCATCGCGTCGATAACGAGCTTCCCGCCCAACGCCGCAGCCGGGATCGTCTGGAACTTGCCGAGCGGCAGCGCGAGGATCACGACGTCCGCCTCAGCGACCGCCTCGGCCGCTGTCGTCGCGACGGCGCCCGGGGTGACGACCTCGACGATCAGGGCGATCTTCGAGACGTCACCCGAGCCGGCGATCAGGACGCGGTAGCCCGCCGCGACGGCGAGCCGCGCCAGCACGGTGCCGACCTTGCCGGCCCCGAGAATCCCGATCGTCGTCACTCCGACTCCTCCGCGAGCAGCTCCCGCACCATCGGGACGACCTTGGTCCCGTAGAGCTCGACGGCCTTCGTCCGCGCGCTGACCGGCAGCGGTCCACCTGAGTAGATCAGGTCGAACCGTCCGACATCGAGCGTCTTCACCGCGGCAGCGATCCGCCGCGCGACGGTCTCGGGCGAGCCGACGTACATCGACCCGTGCAGCACCTCGGACTCGAACTCCTCACGCTTCAGCGGCGGCCAGCCGCGCAGCGCGCCGATCCGGTCCCGCATCACCTTGTACGGCGCGTAGTAGATCTCCTTCGCCTGCTCGTCGGTCTCGGCGACGAACCCCGGCGAGTGCATTCCGATCGGATGCGCGACGCTCCCGAACTGCTCCGCGGCCCGCTTGTACAGGTCGACATACGGCCCGAAGCGCTCCGGCGATCCGCCGATGATCGCGAGCATCAACGGCAGTCCGTAGTACGCCGTCCGGACGACGGACTGTGGCGATCCACCGACACCGACCCAGGTGGTCAGCCGGCCGGACTCGGTCTTCGGGTACACCTCGATGTTGTCGAGCGACGGCCGCACCGTGCCTTCCCAGCTGACCGGCTTCTCGTCGAGCAACCGTACGAAGAGCTGCAGCTTCTCCTCGAAGAGCTTGTCGTAATCGGCCAGGTCGTACCCGAACAGCGGGAAGGACTCGGTGAACGAGCCGCGCCCGAGGATCACCTCGGCCCGCCCGTTCGACAGCGCGTCGACGGTCGAGAACCGCTGGAAGACCCGCACCGGGTCGTCCGAGCTCAGCACCGTCACGCCGGAGCCGAGCTTGATGTTCGAGGTCTGGGTCGCGATCCCGGCCAGTACCGTCTCCGGTGTCGAGATCGAGAACTCCGGCCGGTGGTGCTCACCGAGGGCGATCGCGTCCACGCCGATCTGGTCGGCCAGCACCGCCTCGTCGACCACCTGCCGGATCGCGGCCGCCGCCGTCACCGGCGCGCCGCTGTCGTCCACCGGGATGTCCCCGAAGGTGTCGAGGCCGAACTTCACCTCAGTCATGTCCGCACGCTCCTTGTCCACTCACACCAAGTCTAGGTTGACACGTCAACACCAGAGTGAGTGGGGTTCATTCCCGGGAGCGGCATCAGCCCCAGCCGCGCAGTTTGTCCGGGTTCAGCACGATCCACACCGCCGCCACTTTCGCCCCGGTGAGCTTCAGGCTGACCACCGCGACCACGCCCGCGGTCCCCCGCAGTACGACGCCAGGCTCCCCGTTCACCGCCTCGACGGTCAGCGCGATGTCCGGACCGAGCAACTCGGTCACGCACCGGGCCACCTGCTCCGGTCCGTGGACCGGACCGAGCGCCGCGGGCACCCGTCCGCCGCTGTCGCTGACCGCGACGACCTCGGGCGCGAGCAGGCTGCGGATCGCGCCCGGACTGCCCGCCCGCCACGCGGTCGCGAACCGGTGTACGACGGCATGATCGCCCCGCTTCGACACAGCTCCTCCAGCTCAGGCGATCGCGGTCAGCTTCGCCGGGTTCATCATCCACAGCACCTCGTCGATGCCGTCCTCGGATGCGGTCACGGTGCACACCGCGAACGTCGTACCGTCGCGCCGGAGCAGCGACACCGCGCGGCCGTTCGCCATCCCGAACTCGACGTCGACACCAACCCAGAACCGGGTGTGGAACGCCCTGTGGTACTTCGCCACGCGCAGCCGCCCGACGACCGGGAACTTCGACGCCCGCGCCGCGCCGCCGCCGTCGGAATAGCTGATCGCATCTTTCGCGAGCAGAGTCTCCAGCGCGCTCAGATCACCCGACCGCGCGGCCACGATGAACGCCGACAGCAGCGTCTGCTGCTCGCTCCCACTGACCTCGGTACGCCGTTCCGCGCGGATCCGTTTACGAGCCCGGCTGACCAGTTGCCGTACGGCCGGTTCGGTCGACTGCAGCATGGTCGCGAGCTCGCCGTACGAGTAGTCGAACGCCTCCCGCAGCACGTACGCCGCCCGCTCGGTCGGCGACAGCCGCTCGAGCACGAGGAGCACCGCGAAACTCAGCGCCTCCCCGCGCTCGGCTCCCAGGTACGGGTCGGCGCTGGTGTCGACGGGCTCGGGCAGCCACGGGCCGATGTAGGTCTCCCGGCGGGCGCGGGCGGACTGGCTCGCGTTGATCGCGAGCCGGGTGACCGCGGTCGACAGGTACGCCACCGGGCTCTGCACCGCGGCCCGATCGGCGGCCTGCCAGCGCAGCCACACCTCCTGGACCAGGTCCTCGGCCTCGGAGTGACTGCCGAGCATCCGGTACGCGATCCCCATCAGCCGCGGCCGCACCTCGTTGAACACGGCGACCGCGTCGTCCAGGTCACCCACGTCGTCCACGTCGTCCACCATCGGACAACCCCCTCGGATCTCAGCTGGAGGATACGTTCGGATCCACCCCCGAATCACCCTCCAGGGCCTCGATCGCGCCGTGCAGGCTGTTCAGGTCCGCGGCCTCCGCCTCCACCTCGAAGGGATCGGCCAGCCACTCACTCGGCGGCTCGTCGTCAGGTGCGGTACCGGCCGCGTTCAGCGCGATGTCGGCCTCGACCTCCACGTCGAGCGCACGCAGGAACGGATCGTCGCCGGCCATCGTCACTGACCGTCCTGTGCGGCGTACCACTTGTCGTAGTGCCATTCCCCCAGCGTCGCCTCGCCGACCGGCACCAGGCTGCGCTCGGTGAGCTCGGAGCCGAAGTACCGCGCGTGCTCGTCGGCGACCACCTCGCGGGTGTCCCCACGCTGCGCGAGGGCGGTGCGGAAGAACTCCTCCATCCGGTACTCGTCCGGGCCCGCGATGTCGATCCGGGTGTTCAGCGGCGCACCGGTGGCGGTCCGGCCGAGGATCGCCGCGACGTCCTCACCCGCGATCGGCGCCCAGGCGACCGGCGCGATGTGCACCTTGCCGTCGTTCCAGGTGCCCTCGTCGGCGATCGCCGCGACGAACTCGAAGAACTGGGTCGCGTGGATCAGCGAGTACGGGATCCCCGAGCCCTTGATCAGCTCTTCCTGGGCGATCTTGGCAGCGAAGTAGTGGTTGTCCGGCATCCGCTCGGTGCCGACGATCGAGATCCCGACGTGGTGCCGGACGCCCGCCGCGGCCTCGGCCTGCAGCACGTTCCCGGTCGAGGTCCGGAAGAACTCCATCACCGGCCCGGCCTCGAACGACGGCGAGTTGGCCACGTCGATCACCACGTCGGTGTCCTTCAGGACATCCGCCAGGCCTTCGCCGGTGATGGTGTTCACTCCGGTGCTCGGCGCGGCCGGCACCGCCTCGTGGCCGTGCTCGGTGAGCTTCGCCACCAGCTTCGTACCGATCAGGCCGGTCCCGCCGATCACGACGATCTTCATCGCTTGAACCCTTTCGTTGACGTTTCGTTGACGTGGGCGGTGGATTCCGCCCTTGTCATGAGGTGAGACAGGGCAGTACGCCGTCTTGTGACAGCTCCCGTCCGGTCACAGCCGAGGTTTGTGCGCTGTCTCACTGGATGAGGACGTCCGACGAAGGGAGCCCGCAGGTGTCAAGCCCAGGAATCCGCATCCGGGTGCGGATGACGGCGCGGCCGATCGACGAGCCGCACCGGGTGTCCAGTCAGCTCGAGCTGCTGTTCGACCTGACGTTCGTGGTCGCGGTCGCCGCGGTCACCGAGCAGTTCGCGCACACCATCGCCGACGGTCACGCGAGCGACGGCGTACTGCCGTTCCTGCAGGTGTTCTTCGCGATCTGGTGGGCGTGGATGAACTTCACCTGGTTCGCCTCGTCGTACGACACCGACGACGTCACGTACCGGATCCTCACGATGGTGCAGATGGCCGGCGTACTGCTGCTCGGCGCCGGCGTCCCGGCCGCAGCGGACCACGGTGACTACCTGATGATCACGTTGGGCTACTTGATCATGCGGCTCGGGTTGATCTCGCTGTGGTTGCGCGCCGGCATCGAGGACCCGGCCTCCCGGCGTACGGCGTTCCGCTATGCGTTCGGGATCGGGATCCTGCAGGTCGGCTGGTTCGGCCGGCTGTATCTCGCGACCACGGGCGCTTCGGATCGCGTCCTGCTCGTCACGTTCGTCGTCCTGGCCGCCCTCGAGTTGTGCGTGCCGCTGTGGGCCGAGCGTCCACACTCCACGAACTGGCATCCGCATCACATCGCCGAGCGGTACGGCCTGTTCACGATCATCCTGCTCGGCGAGGCGGTCCTGGCCTCGTCCAACGCCGTACGGCGAGCTGTCGTGGCGACCGCGGTGAGCGCGGAACTGATCGCCGTCGCGGCGTGTGGACTGGTGATCCTGTTCGCCCTGTGGTGGCTGTACTTCCTGCGCCCGGCCGGTCCGCGGCTCGAGGACCGGCGGGACCGCTCGTACCGCTGGGGCTACGGTCACTACGGCATCTTCGCCTCGCTCGCCGCGCTCGGCGCCGGCCTCGAGGTCGCGGTCGAACAGACCAGTCACGAGCTCCATCTGTCCCCGACCGGCGCGAGCTACGCGGTCGCCGTACCGGCCGCCTGCTTCGTCCTCCTACTCTGGGCCGTGCACCGCTGCGTCGGCGAGCCGTCCCGCGCCCACCTCGGTACGGCGGCCGGTGGCGCCGCGGTACTGCTCGCACTGCCGCTCGCGACACCGCAGATCGGATCGGTCGCCGACCTCGCCCTACTTGCGGCGACCTGCGTTGCCCTGGTCGCAGTCGCCTCGTGGACCGAGACCGTCAGGCAGTGAGCTCGGACAGCGTCTTCAGCGTCGACCGGATCACCTCAGTGATCGGTACGTCGTCGGACGCCGCGATCCACCGCTCGAACGACACCCGGAACACGGCGACACCGGTCTCGGCCGCCAGCGCTGCGACGTCCCGATCGACGCCCCGGTCGAGCAGCGCGTTGGTGATCCCCGCCGTCAGCGACGCCATCTTGATCAGCTCGCGCTCTCGCAGCTCCGGCGTCGAGGCGATCACCGTCGCCCGGCGGCGCGAGTACTCCCGGCGGATGTCGTCGAAGAACTCCGCCGACGCCAGCACCCCGGCCACGACCGCCTCCATCGGCGTCGCGGTGGGTGGCGCCTCCCGGAGTGCCTTCACCATCTGGTGCTCGAGCATCTCGGACCCGGCGAACAGCACCTCGCGCTTGTCCGCGAAGTGCCGGAAGAACGTGCGGGCGGTGACGCCGGCCCGGTCGGCGATCTCGGCGACGGTCGTGCCGTCGTACCCGCGCTCGGTGTAGAGCGCCATCGCCGCCTCGCGCAGCCGCCCGGCCGCGCCCGGTTCCCACCGTCCCATGGCTCGATCCTAGCCGATGTCATTCAATGACATCAGGGTGTACGGTCGTGATGTCACACACTGACATCACGAAAGGAAGCAGCATGCGCGTCTTCATCACCGGAGCGTCCGGGCACGTCGGGTCCGCCCTCGTCCCCGAGCTCCTGCACAACGGCCACCAGGTTCTCGGCCTGGCCCGCTCCGACGATTCCGCCAAGCGGTTGACCGACTGGGGCGCCGAGGCGATCCGCGGCGACCTCCACGATCTCGACCGGCTGCACGCCGCGGCCACGGCCGCCGACGGCGTCGTCCACCTCGCGTTCCGCCACGATGCGATGGCGGCGGGCGACCTGGCCGGTGCCGCGGAGTCGGATCTCGCCGCCCTGCGGACGATCGGCGACGCTCTCGCCGGCACCGACAAACCACTCGTGAGTACGTCGGGCACCGGCATGCTCGCCCAGATCGTGCGCGACCGGACCGCCACCGAGGAGGACTACGACCCGAACGGCGGCTACCGCATCGACGCCGAGAACTTCGTCGTCGACCTGGCTGCCAAGGGAGTCCGCTCGTCGATCATCCGGCTGCCGCAGATCACCCACAGCCGCCTCGATCTGCACGGTTTCGCGCCGACGCTGATCGCCTTCGCCCGCACCAACGGCTTCGCGGCGTACGTCGGTGACGGGACGAACCGCTGGCCGTCGGTCCACACGCTCGACGCCGCCCGGCTCTACCGGCTGGCGCTGGAGTCCGCCCCCGCGGGCAGCCGGCTGCACGCGGTCCAGGACGAGGGCATCGAGTTCCGCACGATCGCCGAGGCCATCGGTCGCGGCCTCGACCTTCCGGCGCGCTCGGTCGCCGCTGAGGACGCAGCGCAGTACCTCGGGTTCCTCGGTCGGTTCGCGAGTATGAACAGCCCGACGTCGGCGGCCCGGACAAGTGAGCTGCTCAACTGGCAGCCCACCCATCCGGACCTGCTCGCCGACCTGGCGGCCGGGTTCTACTTCGGTTAGACCTTGAGGACCGGGGCGATGACCTTCGTCCGCGAGCCCTCGTACGCCGCGAGCAGGATCCCCAGGACGGCGATCCCTTCCTCCTCGGTGTGCAGCGGACGCGTCTCGTCGGCCAGCGAGTCGGCGAAGTGGCCGATCTCGGCGACGAAGGTGTCGACCGGTTCGAACGAGAAGGTCTCGGTCTCGCCGGAGCGGAGCCGGTACGACAGCGTCGTACCGTCGCTGGTCAGGGAGCCGAGCTCGCCGACCACGGAGAAACGCTCAGTGCCCTCGGCCGGCTGGTAGGCCCAGCTGGTCACCATCTGGCCGACGACCCCGTTGTCGAACCGGATCAGGACCTGCGCGGAGTCCTCGCCCTCCATGAACTTCAACCGGTGCGTGGAGAGCAGTGCGGTGGCCTCGACCGGCAGCCCGCCGGCCAGGTGCAGCATCAGGTAAGTGGGGTGGTACCCGGTGTCGATGAGCTCGCCACCACCACTGGTCTTGCTGCTCGCCCGCCAGCCCATCGAGCTCGGGTCGAAGTCGTTGTAGAAGCTGTCGGTCGTCCGTACTTCGTAGACGGTGCCGATCGTCCCGGCCGCGAGCAGTTCCTTGGCCTTCGCCACCGCCGGCATGAACAGCTGGTTGTGCGCGCACATCAGCGTCACGCCGGCCTTGGTGACCGCTGCCCGGACGTCGGCGGCCTCCTCCGCGCTGAGGCACAACGGCTTCTCGCAGAGCACGTGCTTGCCCGCCTCGGCCGCCGCGACGATCGCGTCCCGGTGCAGATGGTGCGGCAGGCAGATGTCGACCGCGTCCAGCTCCTCGTTGGCGAGCATCTCCCGATAGTCCGTGTACGACGTGGCGCCGAGCTCCTCGCCACGCTTCTTCGCGGTCTCCGCGACCGCGTCCGCGACCGCGGTGATGCCGATCTTGTCCGCGTGCTCGGCGTACCCGCGGATGTGCGCCGAGGCGATTCCACCGGCGCCAATGAGCCCAACCTTGATCATCGGAACGCTCCTCAGCTGTAGGAAATGACGCGGTTCGACTCGGCGGCCGCGTTCGCCGCGACCACCAGGCGGGTCAGCTCGATCGCGCGCGCGATGTTGTCGTCGGCGCGGGTGTCGTTGGCGATGTGATCGACCCACTGCGCGAACGCGTCGGTCGAGTGCTCGGGCACCGGGACCTGTTCGCCGTTCACCGTGAGCACGTTGCCCGCGTCGGTGTACGTGAGCGTGCCCTCGGTCCCGAACAGGTCGATCGTGAACGGGTTGCCGCTCGCGAATCCGGCCTCGATCACACCGATCTTCTGGTCGCCGTACCCGGCCACCACGACAGCGTTGTCTTCCAGACCACGACCGGCCACCGAGCGGTACGTCGCACTCACCGTCTCGGGCGTCGCGCCGAGGAAGAGCTGTGTCAGGTAGACCGGGTGACACCCCAGGTCGGTGAGCGCGCCGCCGATCGCGGACTTCGGGTCGAAGAACCGCTGCGGCAGCCAGCCCTCGTTGCCGTCCCGCCCGATCGCGCCGTCGTGCGACAGCCGGACCCGGCCGTACGTCAGCTGACCGAGGGTTCCCTTGTCGAGTACTTCGCGGATCGCCGTCGTGTACCCGTGATACAGCCGCGGCAGCGAGACGATCAGCTTCACGCCGGCCGCGTCCGTCGCCGCGACGATCTCCTCGGCCTCCGCGACCGTCGGCGCCAGCACCTTCTCGGTGAAGATGTGCTTACCGGCCTGCGCGGCCTTCACCATGATGTCGCGGTGCACGTCGGTCGGGGTGGTGATCACCACGCCGTCCAGGTCGTCCCGGGCGAGCAGCGCGTCGAGGTCGTCGGTGTACTCCACGCCGAACTTCTCGGCGCCGGCCTTGCCGCGCTCGGCGTCGTCGTCCCAGACGGCCACCAGGTCCGTCCCCGGGTGCGCCTGAGCCTGCCTCGAGTAGTCGCCGGCGTGCACGTGCCAGAAGCTGAGCGTGGCGATCTTCAGTGGATTGGACACGCAGGTCCTCCTCATTTCGGATGCGTTCGGAAACGTTTCGGATCGACCGTCGGCTGATCACGGTACAACGTTGTCAGGAGGTCTGGACAGGGGTCTGGCGCGCCCTTTCACACGCTGAGACCGGTGCGCAGACGCGGTGCTTATAGTTATCCAGGAGTCCTGGATTAGGTGAGGAGCCGCGGATGACTGAGGAGCCGGCCGGCGGGGACCTCTCGCGGTTGCGCCAGCTCAACGCGGTCGCCGTACTGCGGGAGTTGCGCGGGGACCAGCCGCTGACGCTCACCGAGTTGTCCAAACGCACAGGACTGTCGCGCGCATCGACCGAGGACGTCGCCCGGGACCTGCTCGGACGCGGCTGGCTGGCCGAGGTGGCGCCGGCCGTGGGGTCGGTCGGGCGGCCGGCGCGGCGGTACCGGTTCAACGCTGGGGCCGGGCGGTTGCTCGGGGTGGACATCGGTGGGCACAAGGCGCTGGCGGTCGTCACGGATCTGGACGGCGAGGTGCTGCATCAGACCCGGGTCGAGATCCGCGCCGAAGCCGGCCGCCGGGAACGCCTCGCCGCCCTCGACCGCTGCGTCACCAAAGCCCTCGCCGGCGCGCGCGTCGACGCCGGGTCCGGCGAGATCTGGGCGACCGGCGTGGCAACCACCGGCCTGGTCGACGGCGCCGGCAAGGTGATGCTGTCCGACTCCCTCCCCGAGTGGACCGGAGTGGATCTCGCCGCGCACGTACGCCGCCTGGTCCCCGGCCCCGTCCGCGTAGAAAACGACTGCAAACTAGCCGCACTCGCCGAGACTTGGCGAGGCGTAGCCCGCTACGCCAAAGACGTCGTCTTCCTCCTAGCCGGCCTCCGCACCGGCGCCGGCCTAATCATCGACGGCAAACTCCACCGAGGCTTCGCCAACTGGTCCGGCGAAATAGGAGCGCTCCCAGCCGCAGGCTGGCAGGAAGCCCCCAAACACCTCCAAGCCTGGCTAGCGAAAACCGCGCCGCCTACAAATGGTTCGGGTGAGTTTGAGCGGGTGTTTGTGGCGGCTCGGGAGGGTGATGCGGGTGCTCTGGAAGCGGTGCGGGGGTATGTGAAGGATCTGGCGGTGGGGGCCTCGGCGCTCGTGCTCACACTCGACCCCCAACTGGTGGTGATCGGGGGTGGGTTCTCGCGGTCGGCGGATGTGATGGTGGAGCCGTTGCGGCGGGAAGTGGATCGATGGTGTCTGCGAACGCCGGAGATCCGGGTGTCCGCGTTCGCCGACGAGGGGGTCGCGCTCGGCGCGGTCCGGCTGGCGCTCGAGGAGGTCGAGTCGACGATCACCTCCGGCCTGAGACCTTGACATAATTTCCCTGGACTCCATGATTATCCCCATCGCCACGCCCAGCGAAAGGGACGCTCGCTCCTGCACACCGCCAGCATCAGCTAGGAGACGACCATGAGAAAGCTCGCTGCAGCCGTCGCCGCGATCGGCCTGCTGCTCCCCGCCCAGCAGGCAATCGCCACACCGAACACAACACGCACCTACACCACGTTCGACGACGTGATCGCCAACCAGGAGCGTGGTTTCTACCACCACACCGAGACGCATTACCGGGCCGACAACACCGGGTACGTCCCGCTCGACGTCACCACCCTGCGCGGCTTCCGCACGCAGGAAAACATCACCCAGATACTCCGCGTCTTCTACCTCGAGAAGTTCGCGACCCAGGACACGCTCGACAAGCAATACCTCGACCTGGTCCGCGCCGACTTCCGCACCGCCCGTGCAGCCGGCGTGAAGGTGATCGTCCGGTTCGCGTACGCCCTGCCCGGTGACGGCTGGCCACCACCGACGCCGTACGGCGATGCTCCGGTCGCGCGCGTCCTGAAGCACATCCAGCAACTCACCCCGGTGCTGCGCGAGAACTCGGATGTCATCGAGCTTGTCCAGTCCGGTTTCGTCGGGCTCTGGGGCGAGGGCTACTACACCGACCACTTCTCGAACCCGCAGGACCCGAGCCAGGTCTCGGACCAGAACTGGCTCGACCGCCGGGCCGTCATCGACGCACTCCTGAAGGCCTTGCCGAAAGACAAGATGATCCAGGTCCGTACGCCGTACATGAAGCAACGCATGTACGGCGTACCCACCGGCACCGCTGGCGCGTTGACCGCGCAGCAGGCGTACGACGGTTCGGCGCTGGCGCGGATCGGGCACCACAACGACTGCTTCCTCGCCAGCCCGGACGACTTCGGCACCTACCTGAGCGACCCGATCCAGCTCGACAAGGACTTCGTTGCCCAGGACACCAATTACGTGCCCGAAGGTGGTGAGACCTGCGCAGTGAACTCACCACGATCCGACTGGCCGTCGGCGTCGGCCGAAATGGCCCAGCTGCACGTGTCGTTCCTGAACACCGATTACAACAAGGACGTCCTGAACACCTGGGGCGACAACATCACGACCGCGAAGCAGAAGCTCGGCTACCGCTTCGCACTGACGCAGAGCACGGTCACGAGCCGCCGCGGGAAGGTCCAGGTCGACCTGCAGATCCGCAACGACGGCTGGGCAGCGCCGTTCAACCCGCGACAGGTCCAGCTGGTGTTCCAGAACGACAAGCACACGTTCAAGGTCGACGTACCCGCCGATCCCCGCCGCTGGGGAGCCGGCGGCTCAACCGACCTCACCTGGACCGTGCCCGCTCCGCCGGTGCCCGGGAAGTACAAGGTGTTGCTGAACATCGCCGACCCGAAGCTGCAGTCCCAGGCCCGCCTGCCAGGTTCCAGCGAGACCTACAACGCTGTCTACGCGCTGCGTCTCGCCAACAACGGAACCTGGCAGCCGAGCACCGGGTACAACGACCTCGGCCAGACAGTGACTACCGGATAGGCGTCCAGGGCCCGTACGGATCGCCCGGAGCCTGGTTCCGGGTCCACCACTTGGCCTGGTACCGCTTGTCCTTGAACAACACCACGTCACCCTTCTCGAAGATCCGGGACGCGGTCCACAACGTCGTACCGTCCTCGGTCATCGCGAGCTCCTGCCAGGCGCCGTACGGGTCCCCCGGCGTCTGGCGGATGCTCGCCCAGGCGGCCAGATACGGCTTACCCTGGTACGAGACCGTGGCGTCACCCTTGTACAGGGTCTTCGCGTTCCACACCGGTGGCAGGGCGACAGTGACATTCACCGCGCCCTGCGCCGGCTCGAAGGTGTCGCTACCCGAGTACGCCGCGGTCAGTGCGTGCGCACCGGCACTCAGCCCGACCGGCAGGGTGAACGTCGCCTTGCCACCCGAGACCGGAGCCGCACCCCGGACCTTGGTGCCTTCTCGAAGCTCGACCGTGCCGTCGACCGGCAGGTTGCCTGCGGCAACGGTGACAGTCACCTTCGCCGCCCTACCCCACGGTGTGGTCACCGCCGGAGCCGTGACGACCGGCTGACCCTTGCGAGTCCGGAACACCGACGGCTGCGCAACCGCCGTACCATCGTCCGCGCTCCGAGCCGTGACGATCCAGCCGTACGACGTAGCGGGGGTCAACCCGTTCCACGTCGTGGTCGCCGTACCGTTGGCGGTCACGGTGTCGGTGCCGATCACACCGTTCGGCACGTACGCCGCCAGCGAGTCGGTGCTGAACGACGTCTTACGCGTGCTCAGGTCGACCGGCAGCGTGAGGTTGTCCTCGGCACCGTTGTACCGCGGCTTCGTCTGGCTGCCGTCCTGGCGCAGGTCGTACTCGGTCGCCCCGAAGTTGTTCAGGAACGGCGAGTACGTGTCGATGTGCATCTCGGCCCGCTTGACGTCGAACTGCAGCAGCCGCAGGAAGCTCGCGCCGAACTGCAGCCGGTCGGTCGCCTTGTGGTCCGGCGTACCGTCACCGTTGACGTCGATGTTGCCCGAAGCATCGACCAACGACGGCCACAGCTCACCGGCCGGCACCGTGTAGAACTGGTAGTCCGCGAGCAGCTCCACGACATCGTGCGCGACCGTCACGCCGACCTTCGTCTTCAGGTTGGTGCCGACGCCGTGCTCGTGACCGGCGAGCACCAGGAAGACGTTCGGGTTACTCTCGACGACCTGCTTGTACAGCGGCGAGCCGTCCGGTGCCGAGAAGCCGGCGTCGCGACCGTCCGGGTTGGTGGACGGGCGCAGGTAGTCGTGCGACAACAGGATCCCGTTGCGGTCCTTGTACCGCTTGAAGATCGAGTCCGCCCAGTTCGCTTCCTGCGGAGTCACGCCGTACGACAGACCGACCGCGACGAAGTCCAGACCGCCGGCCGAGAACAGCACGTAGTTGTTCTGGTTGTCCTTGCCCGGGGTGATCGACCCGTCGGCGTTCACCTTCTCGTCCCAGGCGTGGTACTCCGCGCCGGCCGGCCAGCCCTTCGCGACCTCCTGGTACCGCTCGGCGCTGAACGTCTTGCTGAACCGCGACGCCGGGCCGGTCTCCGCACCCAACTGGTTGTCGTGGTTACCGGCGATGACCTGGTTGACGACGCCCTTCTTGTCGAGGATCGCCTGGTAGCTCGACGCCAGCGCGAGCTCCTTCTCCACCTCTTCGTTCAGGCCGGGTCGTTGCAGCGAGCCGTCCGGCTTGGTCGCCAGCGGGTCGTAGTAGTCGTTCTCGATGATGTCGCCGGTGTGCGCGGCGTACTGAATCTTGCGGCCGGCGCTGTTGTCGGCGATCCACTGCACCTCGTTGCGGTACGCCGCCGCCCAGATCGCCTGCTCCTCGGCGGTCATCACGTCGCTGGGCTCCTTCACGCCGTCCCAGTCGTCGTAGGTGCCACCGGCCGCGCCCTCGGTGAGGTACTGCGTGTCGGTGAAGTGGGCGATCGCGAAGTCGTACGACGCCGGGTCCTCGAAGTGGTCCTTGTCGTTCTGGGCCGACGAGTCCCGCGGCGACAGATCGTCGGCGAACGGGTCCTCACCGGTCACGAGCACGTGAACGACGCTGCCGTCCCGGTACTGGTTCTCGACCTGCGTAGTGAGGACAGTGGTCCGGCCGGTCTGACCCCGGCCGCTCGTCAGCGCGACCCACTTCTGCGCCTTCGGATCCCACGCGCGCAGTGCGACAACGCGCTTCGGGTCGATCGTCCCCTCCCACCGCAGCGTCGGCGGCGAGGGCGTGGCGCCCAAGTTCAGGTCGTATCGCTGGAACACCACGGCCCGGCTGGACACCGTGTCGACGGTCTTCCCGTCGAGCGGCCGGAGCGACTTCACGTCGACAGTCTTGTCGTGCGCGACGTCCAACGTGGTCGGTACGTCGGCCGCCTCGCCCTGGTACCCGGTCGACGGGACAAACTCGTCCGCCTTCGTGAACGTCGCCGTCAGCGGTACGCCGTCCTCACCCGGAATCTTCGCGGACAGCGTCGCTGCCTGCTCGTTCACCCCGCTGACCGTCGTACCGAGATCGGTCGGCACATCCGGGATGCTCGCGCTGGTGAACTTGATCTCGCGGGTGGCCGTGTTGCCGAGCGTGTCGGCCGCGGTCACCGCAAGAGTGTGCGCGCCGGCCGGCAGGCCGTGACCGATCTGGTCGCCCTGCTTCACCGGCTTGCCGTCGAGCGTGATCAGCGGCGTACCGGACAGACCGGTGGCGTCCTTGACGTTCACCATCAGCGCGACGGTCGAGGTCAGTCGTTGGCCCGCGGCCGGGACGCTGTTCTCGACGGTCGGTGCAGAGTTGTCGACGGTGAAGTGCCGCGTCGCGGTCTTGTCACCGACGACCGCCTCGATCGTGTGCGCGCCGTCCGCGATCCCGGTGGTGTCGACATCGGCCCGGCGGCCGCGCGCCGCCAGCGGCGACCCGTCCGTCGCGGTCACGTCGAACAGGATCGTCTTGCGTACTTCGGCATTGAAGCTGCTGCCACAGCTGCCGTCCCCGATGTACACGGTCACCGGCGAACCGGCCGGGTACGTCGCGCCGCCGATCGTCACGTTGCTCTCGGCAACCGACTTGGTGAGCTGAGTGGCCTTGCCCGCGGCCGGGGTGAGCTCGAAGTCCCGCAGCGTGTAGTCGTCGTAGTTGTCGCACCCGCCGGGCTTGGCGCTGCCGTGGTCGGTACCGGCCACGAACTCGATCACGTTGACGCCCGGGACCAGCCACTCGTTCGGGAAGGTGAGGTCCGCGGTCTCCTTCTCCCAGATCCCCAGGTCCAGCGGGATCCCGTTCACGAGCACCTTGTTGTCGTACCCGTTGTCGGCGCCGTTGCCACCGACGTACACCTTCAGGTGCGCGTCGCCCGCACTCCCGAGCGTCTCGACCGTCCTCGTGGTCGGAGCATCCGCGATCGTGAAGTGGAACTCGGCCTCCTTGTTCGGCCCACACGTGCCGTCGCCCAGCGCGAGGATCGCGTCGCTCGTCGCGGCCTTCGTGGTGGTCGAGCCCGTCGTCGTCAGCAGGTACGTCGTACCGCGCGTGACCGTGCCCGCGGCGCTGAGGACCGGAGCGCTGATCTTGAAGTCGTCGTGGTTCGCGCAGGTCGCGCCGTTCAGCGTGCCGTTGTAGTCGCCGGTCTTCAGCTGAACGGTGTTGTCACCGAGCTTCAGGAAGCGCTGCGGGAGCTTGATCGAGACCGGCTCCGCGCCGCTCACGCCGTAGTCACCACCGAGGTCGACGCGCTTGCCGTTGACCAGCAGGTAGTTGTGGTAACGGGCCTCGACGGAGTTCCCTGCTTCGACCGTGAGGCCGAAGGTCGCCGTACCCGCGGCCAGGGTCTCGTCGTTCTGCGCGGGCGCACCGTCGATCGCCAGCGAGTCCACCTGGGCGTCACCCGGGACGGCGGCGATCACAGGCTGCTCGCCCTTCACGACCGTGCCGTCGGCCGGGGTGATCTTCGGGGCGCCGGCGGGGGCGTTGTTGACCTGCACGGTGGCAGTCGCGGTCGCGCCGGAGGCGGTCGTTGCCGCGATCGTGTGCTCGCCGTTGGTCAGCTGCGTGGTGTCGAGATCCTTGCGGAGTCCCGCCGTACTGCCGGGCTCGCCGGAGACCACGAAGGTCAGGTCCTGGGTCAGTAGGTGCTTCGAGCTGCCGCAGGTGCCGTCGCCGAAGCTGTAGCTGAAGTCGTTCTGCTCGCCGTCGATCGCGGTCCCGAGCAGGCTCAGGCCGATGCTGCTCAGCGGGAAGTCGTCGTAGTTCGGGCAGCGGCCGCCCTCGCCGTACGGGAGCACCTCGTAGCCGACCGCGGCGGTGTTGGTGGTGTCCACCCAGGCGGCGCCGGCGTGCACGGTGACCGTGTTGACGCCGGTGTGCAGCCACTCGCCGGGGATGTCGAGGCGCCCGCTCTGGCCGCCCGCGATGTCCGGGAAGAACACCTTCTCGGTGCGGCCGTTCACGGTGAGGTAGTTGTGGTACCGCGCCTCGGTGCCGTTGCCGCCCATGTCGAACGCGAAGTGCGCCGTACCAGCGGTCTTCGCGGCGTCGACCTGTGCACCGTCGACCTTGAGCGCGACCACCGAGTCGTTCTCGGCGGACGGCTCGGCGGTGACGGCCGCCGTACCCTCGAGGGTCTGGCCGTCGCGGACGTTCAGGCTCGGCGCGCCGGTGGACTCGGCCGCGGCGGCGGCCTCGGCTCCTGACGTGGTGGAGACGATCGCGGCGCCGGAGCCGGCGACCAGCGCGGCCGCGAGCATCGCCGAGACGGCGCGCGCCCGTCTGAATCGGTGTCTCAGGGCAGGTGTCATGGCAGGGAACTCCTTCATAGGCGGATTTACAGTCGAGCTGAAAGACGGATGGCGGCGTCCGCGGTGATCACGACGCCGGCCAGGGTGATGCCTGCGGCGGCCAGCAGGGGTGCCACGCGGGTGGCGACGGACAGCAGGTGGTGGGAGCGGCCGCCGCGGACGACAACGTTGCTTCCGGCAACGGCGAGCAGGCCGACGCCGAACAGCACCACCGCCATCCCGACGCCGAAGGTGATGACGAGCAGCAGCGCGAAACCCGCGCGGCCGAGGAAGAGCCCGGCCACCAGGACGAGGAACGCCGACGGCGAGGGTGTCAGCCCACCGGAGATCCCGAGCAGCACCAGCCCCGGCCGAGAAGCCTGCCCGTGGCCGTGTCCGTGGCCGTGTCCGTGACCATGTCCGTGACCATGTCCGTGACCATGGCCGTGACCATGACCGTGGCGCTGCTTGTGACGGCGGAACAACCAGAGGCCCGTTGCCACCACCAACAGACCACCGACCAGTTGCAGCCCAGCAGTCAGCTGCTCCAGCTGCACAAAGTCCGCCAGCGACAGGAACGTCCACGCGACACCGATCACCAGCACCGACACCGTGTGCATGACCGCGACCGATCCACCCAGCCACGCCGCGTCCCGCACCCGGCCGCGCTCCCCCACCAGGTACGCCGCCGCGAGACTCTTCCCGTGCCCCGGCATCACCGCATGCCCGGCCCCCGCCGCGAACGCCAGCACGAACGCGAGCGGCGGCACCCCCGGCGAGTGGACGAAACCCTCGAGCTGATCCGCGACGCTCACGCGCGCCGCCAGCGCCGTACGCCGAACACGCCACCGACCGCCAGCACCAGCACGGCAAGCGCGATCGCTCCGACCTGGATCGCGGCGCTCCGCCCGAGGTGCGTGTCCTCGACGGAGCCGACGGTCCAGTCGTGCCGCTCGTTCCCGTCGCCGTACATCGCGCGAGCACCGTTGGGCCCGGTCGCCAGCGTCTTGTACGCCGGGTTCAGATCGGTCAGCGTCGTCACGGTCAGCGCGATCTCGCCAACCGCGGCGGGACACGTGTAGTCGATGGATACACCAGCCTTCGCCACATCGGCCGCCGACGTGACCGAGCCCGGGCAGTCCTTCCCGCGACTGGCGACCGTGATCCGGCGCAGCAGGTAACCGGTGAACTTCGGCGACGGGCCGATCGCGGCGCTGTCGGCCGGCTGATACATGACCGCGCCGTCCATCAGCACGCGGTCCTGCGGCAGTACGCCGAGGGCGACGCCGAGCAACGTCAGGTCGTCGAGCCCGCCGACCTTCCACCGCACGTGCACGACCGCACGGTCCGTGCCGTCAGCGGTGATCGACACCGTCTGCGGATCCCCGAACGGGTGCGCCGCCGCCGGCGACATCCCGGCGATCACCAGCACCACTCCGGCGGTCAACCCCAGACCCAGCCGCCTGAACCTGCCCACGCGTCAACGCTCCGAATGCTCACGGTCCCCCAAGACACGCGCATACGCGACCGGCGCGAAATCTGTCAGTGAGCAGGTAACGGTCCACCCCCGCCCGATGGTCAACAAGCGACTCGGAGGTGAACGATCGACGCCCTAGGCGCCGTCCCGCGGCGCCGCCTGCGACTGCCGCGCCGGTTCCGCGACCGGTTCTGCCGCTGATTCCGCGGCCGCATCGGGGACTGCGGGCTCCGGTGCCGGGAGCTGACGGGGTTCGTGCGCGATCCCGGCCGCGGCGTACGCGTCGGCCTCGTCGAGGGTCTCGTGGATCAGCAGCTGACCGGCGATCGAGTCCAGCTTCGCACGGTTCTCCCGCAGCAACCGGCGCGCATCGGCGTAGCACTGCTCGATCAGCCGTCGTACCTCCTCGTCGACGGTGTTGAGGAGCTCGTCGGACACCCCGGCCGTGCGCGCGTCGCCTTCCGACGGCAGCACCGACACCGGCCCGATCGCGTCCGACATCCCCCAGCGGCCGACCATCGAGCGGGCGATGCGGGTTGCGGTTTCGAGATCGCTCTCCGCGCCGGTGGTGACCATCCCGAGTACCTCCTGCTCGGCGGCCATGCCGCCGAGCGCCCCGATGATCCGGCCGCGCAGGTAGTCCACGTCGTACCCGTAGCGGTCCGTCTCCGGCGTCGACAGCGTGACGCCGAGCGCCCGTCCGCGCGGGATGATCGACACCTTCCGCACCGGGTCCGCGCCCTTCTGGATCATCCCGAGCAACGCATGCCCACCCTCGTGGTACGCCGTCCTGCGCCGCTCCTCCTCGGGCATCACCACGTTGCGCGCCGTACCGAGCTGGATCTTCTCCAGCGCGTCGGTCAGGTCGCGCTGGGTGATCTGCGACTCGCCCTGCCGCGCCGCCGCGAGCGCCGCCTCGTTCAGCAGGTTCGACAGGTCGGCGCCGGTCATCCCGGGTGTGGACCGGGACAACGCGGCCAGGTCGGCGTCCGGCGCGAGCGGCTTCCCGCGCGCGTGCACCTTGAGGATCGCCTCGCGCCCGGGCTGGTCCGGCGCGTGCACGGTGATCGTCCGGTCGAACCGCCCGGGCCGCAGCAGCGCCGGGTCGAGCACGTCGGCCCGGTTCGTCGCCGCGAGCACCACGACCCCCTCGGTGCCGGAGAAGCCGTCCATCTCGGTGAGGATCTGGTTCAGCGTCTGCTCGCCCTCGTCGTGCCCACCGACCGACCGGGCGCCGCCGCGGGCCCGGCCGATGGTGTCGATCTCGTCGATGAAGATGATCGCCGGCGCCACCTTCCGCGCCTCGCCGAACAGCTCCCGCACCCGGCTCGCGCCGACCCCGACGATCATCTCGATGAACTCGGACGCGCTCGCGGAGAAGAACGGTACGCCGGCCTCGCCCGCGGTCGCCCGCGCCAGCAGCGTCTTGCCGGTGCCGGGCGCGCCCGCCAGCAGCACACCCTTCGGCGCCCGCGCCCCGAGCCGCCGGTACTTGTCCGGGTCCTTCAGGTAGTCGACGACCTCTTCGATCTCGGCCTCGACCTCGTCGATTCCGGCGACGTCGGCGAACGTCACCCGCACGGTGGTCGGGTCGACCGGCTTCTTCTGCTGGCCGCTGCCCCCGAGCAGCCCGCCCAGACCGCCGCCGGCCCGGCTACGCCGGATCAGCCACCAGTAGAAGGCCGCGATCAGGACGAACGGGCCGAGCGAGATCAGCAGGTTCCAGAGCACGCCACGCTGCGCGACGACCGGCGTCGCCCGGACCGTGGCGCCGCCCTTCTGCAGGTCGCCGTACAGGTTGTCGTTGGCGAACGTCGGCCGCTCGGTGGTGAACTTCGTGAACGTCGAGCCGCTCTTGCCCGGCACCGGCGCGGCGTTCTTCAGCCGGCCCTCGATGGTGTCGCCCCGGGCGAAGATCTCGGCCACGTTCTGCTTCTGGACCTGCGCGGTGAAGTCGGTGTAGGCGATCGTCTGTTCGCCGCCGGACAGCTGGTCCTGCATCGTGGTGAGCAGGAAGAGCACCAGGTAGCCCCCGATGATCCAGGCGGTCGGCCGAGGACTCGTCCTTCGCCGGCTGATCCTTGTCGGTCATGCAGCCCAACATAGGACCTCGAACCGCCTGCCACCCAGCACCAACCCGAACGACGTACGCTGGCGCATGCCCACCCCGCTGGTCCTCGACTGCGATCCCGGCCACGACGATGCGATCGCGATCCTGCTCGCGGTCGCCGATCCAGCGATCGACCTGCGCGCCGTGACGACCGTGGCGGGCAACCAGACCGTCGAGAAGTGCACCCTGAACGCCCGGCGCGTGCTGTCCCTCGCAGGTGCGCCCGACATCCCGGTGGCGCGTGGCGCAGAGCAGCCGTTGGTACGCCGATTGCGGATCGCCGACGACGTCCACGGGCAGACCGGTCTCGACGGCCCTCAATTCGCGGACGAACCGTCGGTCCCGGAGTCGCCGTACTCGGCCCAGCAGATCCTGACTGACGTACTGCGGACCGGGCCGGCGACGATCGTGGCGACCGGAGCGTTGACGAACGTCGCGCGCCTGCTCTCCGAGGAACCCGGTCTCGCGTCGAACATCACCGAGATCGTCTGGATGGGCGGTTCCACTGGCCGCGGGAACATCGCCCCACTCGCCGAGGCCAACGCCGCCGTCGACCCCGAGGCAGCCGATCTCGTGGCCCGGTCGGGAGTCCCGTTCACGATGTGCGGCCTGAACGTCACCCATCAGGCGCTCGTGACCGACGAAGTGGTCGCCCGTCTGGACCGGATCGGTACGCCGCTGGCGCGGGTCTGCGTCGAGTGGATGACGTTCTTCGCGTCGACGTACCAGGAGCTGTTCGGGTTCGTCGCGCCGCCGCTGCACGATCCGGTCGCGGTCGCGCGGGTGATCGACCCGGCGATCGTCCGGTGCGTCGAGGCCAACCTGGTCGTCGAGACCCAGGGCGAGTGGACGGCCGGCGCGACGGTGGTCGACCTGGATCACTACACCGGCCGCCCGCCGAACGCCCGGATCGCGATGGAGCTCGACCGCACCGCGTTCTGGGACCGGATCGTCGGCGCGATCACCACGCTCGGCTGATCGCATTCGTCTGCTGACAGCGGAAGAGGGTTCTCCGAGCCGTCCGCCTACCGCAAGGTGGAGAGGTCGAAGGAGGACACCATGTACGTCGAAAAGCCCGCCGCGACCTGGCCGGGCAAACCCGAGATCCCGCAGCCGAATCCGGGAACGCCACGACCCGGCCCGTTCCCCGGTCTGCCGCAGCCTGACGCGCCGCAGCCTGGAACGGTGCCGCAGCCGATCCTGCCGGCTTGGTTCGAGCCGATGTCGATCAGCGTCGAACAGGAGATCGCCGACCGGTTGCTCGCCGAGCGGGTGCTGATCATCGGCGGCCACCTCGACGACCGGCTGGCGAATCACGTCACCGCGCAGCTGCTGCTACTCGATGCCCGCAGCAACGACCCGATCACCCTGCAGCTGTCCGCCACCGAGTCCGACCTCGAGGCGGCGCTCTCGGTCGTCGGCGCGATCGGCCTGATCAGCGCCCCGGTGCACGCCGTCGCGCGCGGTACGGTCCGCGGCCCCGCGATCGCCGTACTCGCTGCTGCCGGACAGCGCGAGGCGCAGCGGCACACGATGTTCGTCCTCTCGGTCCCACACTTCGCGGCCGAAGGCACCGCCGACGAACTGGCGACCCTCGCCGAGCAGCACACACGCCAGACGGCCCGTCTCCGCGACCTGATCGCCGACGCAACCGGTCGCTCGCCCGACGAGGTCGCCCACGACCTGGAAGGCCGCGTCCTCTCCGCCGAGGAAGCCCAGACGTACGGCCTCATCAGCCGCCTGCTGTGAGGGTGGCCGCTGGCAGGTTGTTTCACCGGTGCCGTGTTACAACACGCCGGCCGGCAAACAACCAGCCAGCGCTAGCCGTCGATCGTCAGGACCAGGCGGCCCGAGGTGTCGCCGGATGACTGGCGCGACCAGGCGGACGCGACGTCGGTGAGCGTGACGGTTTCGTGGGCCACGGCGATGGCGCCGGTCGCCGCGTGCTCGAGTACGGCGGTCAGCGCGTCCCGCCGCTGGTCCGCCGTCAGCGCGTTGTTGGTGTACCCGAGCACGCTCGCCGTCTTGCTCCGCAGTACCGCCGACGAGAACACCGCCTCGTCACCGGACGACCCGCCAAGGTTCACCAGCCGCCCGCCCGCGGCCAGCACCCGCGCAGCAGCCGTCGCGGCGACCCCGAACACCGGATCGATCACCACGTCGTACGTCGGTTCGCCCAGCCGCCCCGTCAACTCGTCGACATCCGTGCTCAGGGCAACCACCTCGTCAGCGCCGGCCGCCAGCGCGCGTTCCCGCGACGCGTCCGACCGCACCACCGCCACCACCCGCGAGGCACCCAGTACTTTGGCGGCCCCGATCGCCACCTGACCGACCGCGCCACCACCGCCGAGGACCAGCACCTGCTCCCCCGCCTGCATCCCGGCCCGCCAGGTCAACGTCATCCACCCGGCCACGCCGGACAGTCCGATCGCAGCCACCGCGGCGTCCGAGACGGCCTCGCCGCCGGTCAGCCGGATCAGGTCCTCGTCCGGCACCGCGGCACGCTCGGCGAAGCTCCCGTCCCCCGCGGCCATCCCGGCCGACGTCGCGAAGAACACCCGCGTCCCGGGCGCCACCACCTCCGACTGCTCGACCACGCCGACACCCTGGACACCCGGTACGTACGGAACCGCCGGCGGACCGAAGTACGACGTACCGGAGGCGCACAGCAGGTCGAGCGGGACCACCGGCGCAGCAGTCACGCGGACGATCGACAGCCCGGCCGCGGCGACCGGATCGGGGTGTTCGGCGTGGGTCGGTGGTTCACCGTGGGTTTGCAGGACTGCTGCGCGCACGCGAGCTCTCCTCAGGTGGCGACGTCGGGATAGGGCAACGACAGGTGCTGCAATGCGCGACCATACGCCTTCTGATATTCCAGCGGTCCGTGGTCCCGTTCGAACATCGCGATGAACAGCGTCAGCGTGAGGAACGGATGCGCGCCGAGGCCGAACAGCGCGACGTGATCGTGCTCCCGCAGTGCGCGCCGCTCCTCCTCGGTGAACTCCTGCCAGGTGGACTTCTCCGCGACCGCGCAGTTCAGGAGCTGGTTGGCGATCTCCTGCTCCCACCAGGCCACCGTCCCGGCGGCGTCGTCGCGGTACCGCTCGACCAGCTCCGGGTCGCGGTCGACGGTGTAGAGGAACTTGTTCAGCAGGTACTTGCTCATGCCGGCACCCCGTTCGGGTACCAGGTGAAGTAGGCCTCCATCGTGTGGAACAGGTCGAGCGAGTCGACGTGGTCCGCCTTCTGTCCCGCGCCTGCGACGCCCATCATCAACATGAAGTCCATGAACCCATGGGTCGCGTTCCCCGGCTGATGCAGGCTGTCCAGCGTCACCTCGGACAGGCACCCCTCGATGTCGCCGCCGGCGATCCAGTCCACCGCCTTGCGGTCGAACTCCGGGTCCGGCCCGTGCGCACCGAACTGCCGCGGCCCGCCCAGCTCCAGCGACAGGTGCCCGGTTCCGATGATCGCGACCCGCTTGTCGATCGGCCACGACTCGACCAGCTGCCGGATCGTCCGCCCGAGCTCGACGAACCGGCCGGGACGCGGCAGTGGCGGCGCGAAGATGTTGGTGTAGATCGGCACGATCGGCAGGTCCGCCTCCGGCCGCAGCGTGATGATCGGGCAGGTGATGCTGTGGTCGATCCGCAGTTCGTTGCTGAAGGCAAGATCGAACCCGGCGTCCAGCCCGTTCCGCAGGATGTGCCCCGCGAGCTGCTCGTCCCCGGCCAGCCGCATCCGCGGCAGCCCGAACTCGCGCTCCTCGTTGTACCAGTTGGCATCAAAGTACGGCGCCTTGCCGACCAGGAACTGCGGCATGTTGTCCAGCCACAACTGGTGGAAGTGATCGCTCCCGACCATCACCAGGATGTCCGGTCGGGCCTTCGTCAGCGTCTCCCGGAACGCCTCGATCTTCGCCACCCACTCGTCGGCGAACGGCGGCCGGTCGGCACCCGTGGCGGTGCTCGCGCGGTAGTAGAACGGGTGGTGGGTCGAGGCGATCACCGCGGCGACTGTGGCCATCTGGTCCCCCTTCAGGACTCCGGATCGACGTACTCGGCGTTGCGGTCGACGGTCAGGTAGGCGTCCATGCCGATCGGGCGGCGGCGCTCCTCGGCGATCTGCCCGAGCAGGCCGGCCGCCCGCGCGAGCAGCGCGAATCCGCGCAACAGTTCGACCGGCAGCCCGAGGTCGGCCAGCGCGGCGCCGCAGACCCCGGCGCCGTTCAACGGCAGCTTGCGCCCGAGGACCTGTTCATGGACCCGCCCGATCGCCTCGAACAACCGCAGATGGTTGCCCCGCAGGCCCTCCTCCTCAGCGATCCCCAGCAGCACAGGCGTGCGCGGGTCCTGCACCTTGTGCACCGGATGACCGAGCCCGGGGATGTATTTCCCGTCTGCTCGCGCCTTCTGGACAACGGCAAGCGCGAGCTCGTCCCAGCCGGCGTCGTCCGTCGGCACGTCGTGACCTTCCAGAGCCCGGTGCAGGAACAGCCCGCAGTCCTCGGTCACTCCGAGGAAACGCGATCCCCCACCGAGCAGCCCGGCAGCGAGCGCCCCCTGTAACGAGTCCGGCGCCGACAAGTACGTCAGCCGCGCGGCGATGGCCGTCGGCGTGAACCCGTGATCCGCGAGCGCGACCAGCACGGCCTCGAACACGCGCGTCTCGGACGGCGTCGGCCGCCGTAACGCGACCAGCCAGAACGCCAGCTCCCCGAACCCGACCTTGCCCATCAGGTCCGCGGTGAGATCCTGCCCGAGCAGCCGGATCTCGTCCTCCGTCGACGTACCCAGTGATGTCGGAAAGGTCATCAGGTCAGCCACTTCCTCAGCTCGTCACCGTGTTCGTCCAGGGACGGCGGCGGCAGCCGGTACGACGCTGCACTATCCGTGCCTCCCGTGAACGTGATCGGATTCCGCACCGTCGGGATCCCACCGACGGTCACCACCGGGTCCAGCCCGATGTCCGTGGCGAACGCGACCCCGCCGTCGACGGAGTTGATCGGTCCGCACGGCACCCCGGCCGCGATGATGTCGGCGAACCACTCCAGCTTCGTCCGCGTCATCAACCGGTTGACGAGCAGCGGCCGGAGCTCCTCCCGGTTCGCGGTCCGCTTCTCGTTCCGGTCGAACCGCGGGTCGTCGGCCAACTCCGGGACCCCGAGAACCTCGACCAGCTTGCGGAACTGGCCGTTGTTCCCGGCAGTGATGATCAGCTCCCCGTCCGCGCACGGCAGTGGCTCGTACGGGAACAGACTCGGATGGCTGTTCCCCATCCGCCGCGGCACCACGCCACCCGCGACGTACGCACTCGACTGGTTGACCAGGCCGGACAGCGCCGACGACAGCAGGTTGACCTCGACGTGCTGACCGCGACCCGTCTCGTGCCGGGCGTTCAGCGCGGACAGTACGCCGATCGTCGCGTGCAGCCCCGCCATCACGTCGAACACCGAGATGCCGGCCCGGAACGGCTCGCCGTCCGGATCGCCGGTCAGACTCATCAGCCCGGAGATCGCCTGCACGATCAGGTCGTACCCGGGCAGCTCGGCACCCTTCGGCCCGGACCCGAACCCGCTGATCGACGCGTACACCAGCCGTGAGTTGCCAGCGGCAACGGTCTCGTAGTCGAGCCCGAACCGGGCCAGCCCGCCCGGCCGGAAGTTCTCCACCAGGACGTCCGCGCGCCGCGCCAGCTCCTGGGCCGCGGCGAGATCACCGGAGTCCTTCAGGTCCAGCGCGATCGACCGCTTGTTCCGGTTCACCGCCAGGTAGTACGTCGAGATGCCGTCGCGGACCGGCGGCTGCCAGGACCGGGTGTCGTCACCGGCCGGCGCCTCGACCTTGATCACGTCGGCGCCGAGATCGGCGAGCAGCATGGTCGCGTACGGACCGGCGAGGATCCGGGAGAAGTCGGCCACCAGCAGGCCGGACAACGGACCGTTCACCCTGACCTCCCGGCGAGATCTACGGACATCTGTCCGCACCAGTTTCCGCACGCCTTCCGTCGCCTGTCAACCACCCGGCGCGACCTCTTGACAGGGTCCACGAGCGCTCCAATAGTGAGCAGCAGCGCCCCATGTGACCGTGATACGGACGTCTGTCCGAACTGTTCTGGAGGGGATCATGACCAAGTTGCTGCTGCGGGGCGGGACCGTACTGACGATGGACGACCGGCACACGATCGTCGAGGACGGCGACGTGCTGGTCGACGGCGACCGGATCGCGGCCGTCGGCCGGGACCTCGACGTCCCGGAGGGGACCCAGGTGATCGACGCGTCCGGCGGCATCGTGATGCCGGGCATGATCGACACCCACCGGCACATGTGGCAGACCGCGATGCGCGCGTACGGCGCCGACTGGACGCTCACGCAGTACTTCGTCTGGTACTACCTGGAGCACGGGAAGACGTTCCGGCCCGAGGACATCCACGCCGGCAACCTGACGTCGGCCTGGGAGTCCCTCGAGGCCGGTGTCACCACGACCGTCGACTGGTCGCACGGGTTGCAGACCGTCGATCACGCCGAGGCGGCGGCCGACGCGTTGCGCGCCGTACCCGGGCGGTTTGTTCTTGCCTACGGCAACATCCAGGCGGGGCCGTGGGAGTGGACCGCGGACCCGGCGGTGCGGGCGTTCCTGGAGCGGATGCGGGACGACTCGCAGCTGGGCCTGCAGCTGGCGTTCGACGTCACCGGCGACCCGGCGTTCCCGGAGCGGCCCGCGTTCGAGGTGGCGCGCGAGCTCGGGCTCGGTGTCACCACGCACGCCGGGGTCTGGGGTGCGACCAACGACGACGGCATCCGGCTGATGCACGAGAACGAGTTCATGACGCCGCAGAACATCTACGTGCACGCCGCGTCGCTGAACACCGACTCGTACCAGCGGATCGCCGCGACCGGCGGATCGATCTCGGTCTCCACCGAGTCCGAGCAGAGCGCCGGTCAGGGCTACCCACCGACCTGGCAGGTACGCCGCCACGACATCCCGGTCTCGCTGTCGCAGGACACCAGTGTGTGGTGGAGTGGCGACCTGTTCAGCGCGATGCGGACCACCCTCGGCGCGGACCGCGCCCGCGAACACCTCGAGGCGCACATGAAGGGCGCCACGGTGACGCACAGCCATCTGCGCGCCGAACACGTCGTGGACTGGGCGACCCGCGGCGGCGCTAAGGCCCTCGGCCGCGACGACCTCGGCAGCCTCGAACCGGGCAAGAAGGCCGACGTGGTGCTGATCAAGAACGACGCGTCACCGGTGTCGTTCCCGTTGATCAACCCGTACGGTCAGGTCGCGTTCCAGTCGCAGCGCGGCGACGTCCACACGGTGATCGTGGACGGTCGCGTGGTGAAGCAGGATCACCAGCTGGTCGGTTGCGACCTGGCCGCCGTACGGCGGGAAGTGGAGGCGACCGTCGACCACCTGCGCTCGTCGCTCGGCGAGGAGGCCTGGCGGAACGGGATGAACCCGGAGCTGCCCAAGGGCGAGGTTCTCGACAACCCGTACCAGTACACCGAGTACAAGTCCGACTCGACCCGTGAGGCACGTGGCACCATCTTCGGTGAGTCGTAGTCGACCGACGGAGGAACAGATGGCAGGGCGTGGCGCAGGGCCGGATTTCGTCGAGGCGCTGGCTCGCGGGCTGGACGTGCTCGCCTGCTTCGACGCCGACCACCGGACGATGTCGCTCACCGAGGTCGCGACCGCGGCCGGCCTGGCCCGGCCGACCGCGCGCCGGCTGCTGCTCACCCTCGAGGAGCTCGGCTTCGTCCGCACCACCGACGGCGCCTTCCAGCTGACCCCGAAGGTGCTCACCCTGGGGATGGCGTACGTCGGTTCGCTCGGCCTCTGGGACATCGCGAAACCGCACCTCGAGGCGCTCGTCGCGCGCACCGGCGAGTCCTCGTCGATGGCCCAGCTCGACGGCTCCGACATCGTGTACGTCGCGCGCGTGTCGGTACCGAAACTGATCGCGCTGCGCGTCGACATCGGCACCCGGTTCCCCGCGGCGCAAACGTCGCAGGGCAAGGTGCTGCTGTCCGCGCTGACCCCGGACGAACTGGCCGACGTCCTCGCCCAACCGAGTCGCGCCGGACTGCCGCCGTACATCGGAAGGACCGCGGAGCAGCTGCGGGACGAACTCACCGAGATCCGGGCACGCGGGTGGGCGCTGGCGGACGAGGAGCTGGCGCCCGGCGTCCGGTCTGTCGCAGCGCCGGTGCGCGACGGCAACGGGACGGTCCGGGCGGCGATGAACGTGACGGTGCACGCCGCCGAGACCTCCGTCGAGACGTTGCTGCACGACCATCTCCCGCTGCTGCTCCGGACCGCGGGCGACGTCAGCGCGGAGTGGGCGTTGTGGCAGTCCCGCCCGCACGTCGAGTCCGGCCAGCGGAACGCGACCACCGCCTGAGCTGCCTGGAGCTGCCCTGCGCCCGAACGTAGGCGACGATGGACGCCATGACCGTTCTCGACTCCCCCGTTCCCCGTTTCCACCTCGCGATGCCGGTCGACGACCTGGACGCGGCCCGGCACTTCTACGGCACGGTCCTCGGCCTCGAGCAGGGGCGCAGCTCCGAGACGTGGATCGACTGGAACCTGCGCGGCCACCAGTTCGTCACGCAC
The DNA here is from genome assembly GCF_056436705.1 of Kribbella sp. NPDC043289. Lineage (NCBI taxonomy): Bacteria > Bacillati > Actinomycetota > Actinomycetes > Propionibacteriales > Kribbellaceae > Kribbella > Kribbella sp. NPDC043289. The sequence continues at coordinate 777,657 of NZ_JBWKCB010000001.1, read as the reverse complement.
GTCGCTCCCGAGCGGCAGCAGCGCATCCACAACCCGGTCGACGGTCACGACGTACCGGTGCCGCACTTCGGGCTGATCCTGAGCGTCGAGGAGTTCCAGAAGTTCGCCGAGCGGTTGAAGGCGGCCGGTACCGAGTTCGTCATCGAGCCGTACGTCCGGTTCCAGGGGCAGACCGGTGAGCAGTGGACGATGTTCTTCCTCGACCCGGCCGGGAACGCCCTGGAGTTCAAGGCGTTCGCGGACGACTCGCAGGTGTTCGCCGCCTGAGCAGCACTATCCCTACGGCGTGATCCAGCCGGTGAGGATCGTCGTACCGGACGCGGTGGTGCAGGACAGCCGGTAGGGAATAGTCGGTGGTGGGCGCAGGACGAAGAACCCGAGGTCGTCGATCTCCGCGGTCGGCCAGTTGCCACCGGCCCCGCGGACGGCGACCGTCCCGGCCTCGGGCGGGTCCAGTTGCCCGAGGACGGCGTCCGGGGTCAGCTCGACCTCGACCGTCCAGCCGTCCGAGGCGAAGGTCAGCGACCGCAGGATCGCGCTCTCGGAACGAATCGCCAAGGCGTCCAGCGAGTCCCACGCCGAGTCGTAGGTGAGCGCCGCGAGTTCGGCGTCGATGGTGCGCCACGCGAACGCCGCCTTACCGGCCTCGACGAAAGCCTCCGGCACCTCGCCGGCCGACGCCAGCGCGTCCCGCAGGGCCTCGATCAGCTTCTCGTCATCGCTCCACTCGGGGTCCAGCACGGTCGCTCACCTCCTCGTCGGGTCATCGGGTCCGTCCGCGACCAGCACCGCGAGCGCGGGGGTCTGCCGGAGCCGGGTCAGGCAGCGGGCCCGGTTCGGCCCGATGCTGCCGATCGGTAGCCGCAGCGTCCGGCCGATCTCGTCGTACGGCGTCGGCGGGTCCTGCATCAGCAATGCGAGCAGGAGCTGGCACTTGCGCGACAGCTCGGCGAACGCGGTCCGGAGGATCCGCCGGCGTTCGTGCCGCAGTACTTCCTCCTCGGCGATCGCCGGCTCGGGTACGTCGGCCGACTCGGCCGGATCGACGGGTTCCACCCGGCTCGTCGAACGGATCAGCCGGAAGCACTCGCGCTGCGTCGTGGTCGCGATCCAGCCCGGCAACGCGGCCGGCTCCCGCAACCCCGGCAGGTGCTCGACCAGTCGCAGCCACACACTCTGCCCGACGTCGTCGATATCCGCCTGCGGCAGCCGGTATCGGCGGCAGACCGAATAGACGAGCGGTGCATACCGCTCGACCAGTTCGTCCCACGCGCTCTTGTCGCCGTCCCTGGCCCGGGTGACCAGGTCGACGACCGACGGATCGTCCCGCATGCCGTCCCCCTCTCGCACCGGACCGCTACTTCTACAGAGACAGTCCGGATGTCCGCTGATACAAACTCAGGCCCCGAGTGCGACGAAGGATCGCCCCGCCGCCAGCGCCACCGGATCCCCGCGCGCCGCCGACCGCGCACCGGCGAACGCGGCCGCCAGCGGCTGACCGGCCCGCAGGTTGTCGTGCAGCGCGAGCATCAACGGCGCCGTCGCCGGATCGTTCACCGGTACGACGCTCGCCAGGATCCCCGCCGCGCCCAACGGGATCAGGCTGCTGCTCAACCCCAGCAACTCGTCGGCCCCGACCGGCTTCGCCAGCCCGGAATCGCAACTCGACAAGACCATCCGGTACGGCGCTCTGCGCAGCCGCTCGAAGTCGTACACGGTCAGCGGGCCGTCGTCGAGCCGCAGCGACGAGAACAGCGGACTGTCCGCGCGGAAGGTTCCGTGCGCGGCGATGTGCGCGATCCAGGCACCGTCGAGCTCCCGCAGTACCTTCTCCGCGGTCGCCTCACCGTCGGCGAGGACGGTCGCGTCGGGGTACTTCTTGGCCAGCCGCAGTACCTCGGCCCGACCGGCCGACAAGCCTGGCCCGAGCACCAGCACGACTCGCCGGTCGGCGGGTGGTCGCACTTGCCGGGCGCGCAACCAAGACGCGGCCGAGGGCACAACGTTGACCGGCCGATCGGCCAGCTCCGGTACCAATCCCCACGGCAAAGCCTGCAGGCGAGCAGGCGGCACCATCACCACCGGACGATCCCCGAGCAGCTCCAGCGCCGACCCGAGAATCGCTCCCCCGAGCCGAGCACCCAGCACCTCCAACGACGGCCCCAGCTGCATCTGCCCCCGGCCCTCACCGTTGGACCGTCCAATCACTCGGCCGTTGCCGTTGGGCCGTCCTGGGGAGCGGCCGTGGGCCAGTCGCCGCAACCGGAAACGCGAGCGCTCGACCTCGAGGGCCGCCGCGGCCATCGGCCCGACTTCCCGCCGGGTGATCCGGCCGTCCCGCACCACCACCGCATGCAACACCCCGTCGACCTCGACCAACTCGACGAGCACCGTGTCGCCCAGCGCGCCGACCAACTCGTCCAAGTCGAGCCGCGATGCCCCACCACCCAAGGCAGCACCTTGCGCCAGCAACGCCCGGTCGCGAACGGATTTCTCCAGTCGCCGCCGCTCCTTCTCCAACCCCGGATCGGGATCCGCGTCCGAGCGCCGTACGACATCTCGCAGGGCGGCAAGCTCCGCAGCGAGGTGCGTGTCGTCCGACGACCGCACCGGCGGTACGTCGAGCGCCGTGGCCCGCCATCGCTCGGCCCACACCAGCAATCGCCGCGGATCATCACGCCGTACCGCGTCCCGCAACGCCAGCCCCGCCAACTCGGCACCCTGCCCGGTCGCCAACGCGCGCAACTCGGTCGCACCCATCAACAACCGATGCTCGTCGAGTGCGTCGAGCCCACGACCACACGCCGACAACATGCCGCGCACGTCCGCCCGCGCCTCGGCCCGCAACGCCCTCCCGAGCCAGGCCGCGCTCCGCGCAATCGGCGGGGCGCCTTTCGCGTGCCGGCCGGCCGACTCCAACTGACGATCCGCGGTCCGCGACCGCCCGTCGGCCAGCGCGATCCGCCCCGCCAGCAGATGCGCGGCCGACGCCTCGGAAGATCCCAGCGCATCGAGCCGGCGCGCGACCTCGCTGACCCCTCGCAGCAGACGCGGCCCCCGCTCGCCCGCCTGGTAACGGGCCTCGAGCAACACCAGCGACGACCGCACCGACCACCACTCCCGACGGTGCGCCGAGAACGACCGGCGCGCCCGCTCGGCCCGCTGCCGCGCGGCTTGCGGATCTCCGGCCGCCAACGCGGCCGTCGCCGCTGCGAACAACAGCTCGCCGCGCTTGGTCGCCGTACCGCCGTCGGCATCCATCCGGGCGATCGCCTGGTCCATCTCCGCGAGCGCCTCGGTGCTCAACCCGGCGGCCAGCAGTACGCCGCAGCGGTCGATCGCGAGGTCCGGCCAGACCACGCCGACCGCGGCGAACCGGCGGCCGGCGTCGTCGAGATACCGCAAGGCCGCCGGTAAATCGCCGCGCGCGTACGCGACCAGTCCACGGTTCTGCCGAGCTTCGGCGTACTCGAACTCCTGACCCGTTGCGGCGTACAACTTCTCGGCGACCGCGAAATCCGCGTCCGCCCGTTGCGTCCCGCCCAACGCCAATTGGATGAATCCACGGTAGTTCCGCGACCGCGCTTCCCAGACCTGGTCGCCGGATCGCCGCAACCGGGTGATCGCCGACCGCAGATCGTCGAGCGCCTCCCGATGCCGCCCGAGCACCAGCAGTACGTCGGCCCGCCGCAACAACACCCGCCCGGTCAGCGCACCGCGGCTCAGGTCGACGGCCCGGTCCAGCCGCTCGAGCCCCTCCCGGCTGCGGCCGGCCCGGCCGAGCGTTGCGCCCAACGTGGCAAGGACATCCGCCTCCCGCTCGGACCGCCCGGACTGCTCGGCGAGCCGCAGCGCGGTCCGCAACTCACGCACCGCCCGGGTCACGTCGCCGAGCTGGCGCAGGCCGATGCCCCAGGCCTGGTGCGCGATCGACGCCTCGCGGGCGGCCGGAGCGGCGGCAAGCAGCAGCCGCGCCGACGCGATCGCGTCGTGCGGACGTGACAACGCGAGCGGCAGCAGATTTTCCGCTGCTTCGGCACTCCCCCCGGCCGTCGGCACTCTGGAATGATATCGGTCATTTCGCTGATTCAGAGGGGGAATGCCGGAAATGGAAAATCAAACGACCGAGCGAAAGTACATCGCCCAGATCGAGCTGATTCTCGAGGCGTTCGGGCGCGCGGTCGAGGTTTACCCGGAGGACTGGGAGAAACGCCCGGAAGGGGCCGACTACCTGTATCGGACCGGGGTGGTGCTGGTCCGCGACGAGGACCTCGCCCGAGTGGTCGAACTGTTCGAGGGCGGACGCCCGGCCGAGGGCGGGATCGGCGGCGTCACCCGGCTGCTGCTACCGGACAAGGTCCCGGCCGACGCACCCGAGGATCGTTCGCCCACCCAACGATTCCTGAGACATGCCGATCTGCGGCTCGGTCGCGGCGTGGTCACCCCGGAGCACCTGTTCTACGTGAGCCCGAGTGTCAGCCCGTGCCCGGCCACCGAGCCCGAGGAGGTACCGCCGGGGATCCCACCGGATCCCGTACTACCGACCCCGTTCCTGCCCGCGGGTGCCGCGGACGGTCGCGGGGTGAAGGTCGTCGTACTCGACGTGGGGTGGTCCGACGCGCCGGCGGCGTACTGGCTGAACGGCGTGACGGGTGATCCGGAGAACGCGTTCGACGGGTCCGGGCGAATCCGGCCGTACGCGGGCCACGGGACGTTCATCGCCGGCGTACTGCGGGCGATCGCGCGGAACGTGGAGGTCGTGGTGAAGAGCTACTTCACCGCGGCCGGCGCGATGTGGGAGTTCGACCTCGCGCAGGCGCTGGACGAAGTACTCGATTTGGCGCCGGACATCATCAGCCTGTCGGCCGGGACGCGGACCCGCTTCGACCTGCCGGCGCTCGGGCTGGACGTCTTCATCCAGACCCGGCTGAACCGTGTCAACGGACTCACCCTCGTCGCCGCCGCAGGCAACGAAGCGAGCCGGGACTACTTCTGGCCGGCCGCGTTCCCGGAGACGGTCGGCGTCGGCGCGCTGGCCGACAACGGCCGCGACCGCGCGTCGTTCAGCAACTTCGGCGGCTGGGTCGACGTCTATGCACCGGGCGAGAACCTGGTGAACGCCTTCCTCACCGGCGACTACGAATGCACCGAACCGCCGAACACCGGCCAACTGCGCTCCTTCGCCGGTATGGCGCGCTGGAGCGGTACGTCGTTCGCGACGCCGCTCGTCGCGGGCCTGATCGCCGGCCGGATGTCGGTCACCGGCGAGAACGCGAAGCAGGCCGCCGACGCCCTGCTCGCCTTCGCGTTGTCCCAGCCCGAGCCCGGCACCGGTCCAGTCCTGCGGGCCGGCGACGCATTGGCGTCACTCGAGCAGCTCTAGCTCCACGCTGACGCGGTGCGGGCTCCCGGCCTCATCGGCCAGGCCCCCGCACCGCGTCACCCCCCTCTACGCACCTGCGCGCCGTTCTCCCTCCTGCAACGGCCCGAAGGCTTCCCCCCTATTGCTGCGGAGTCACCCTCGGCCTGCGGTGATACACCGCGTCCCGAGGAAACTTTTCAACGCGCCGGACCCTGCGGATGCTCACAGAGGAACGGCGCCCGGTGCCCGCCGGAGTGGTACTGGTACTGCTTGCCGCCGGCCTCGAGGATCGTCCGGTTCCCCGGCACCAGCGCCTGGGTGTACCGCATCCCGGGCTCCGGGCAGCCGAGGCTGCCGTCCGGCCAGGTGACCTCCTCGGAGCTGACCACCGTCACCTCTGCGGCGGCGACGCCGAGCCGCGTGGCCAGGTCGGCCTTGGCCTGGTCGGCCGGTCCACCTGACGGCACGCTGCTCGACGGGCTGCCTGTCGGGGTATCGCTCATCGAAGGGGTCCCTCCCGATCCGGGGTCATTGCCGCAAGCAACCAGCAGTCCGGCCACCAGCAGCACGACGCTCACTGTGCGCATCACCATCACCTCCCACAGTAGACGCCGGGGGCTGTGCATTCGTTGCAGATGGATCGCACGAATGTTGTTCAGGTGTTGTTTCCCAGCCGTCAGTCCACGGCCTGAAGGATCTGGGCAACTCGGGAACCGCTTTTTCCAAGGAGTCAACACCATGTCAGTCGATCGTCGTTCCGTCCTGCGCGGTGCCGCCGTCGGCGCCGCCGGAGTCGGCATCAGCACCGTCGGCGCGATGCCGACGCTCGCCGAGGCCGCACCCGCGTCGCACGCCGACCGCTCGCCGTTCCCGCAGCACCGGCCCTTCCCGCCGCTGCTCGACGACCCGAAGGGCCTGCTCGCGCTGCCGGCCGGGTTCAAGTACAAGGTCGTCACCCAGGCCGGCCAGACCAAGCTCAAGACCGGCCAGCCGACGCCGACCCTGCACGACGGTACGGCGGTGTTCAGCGCCGGCCAGGGCCGCTACCAGCTGATCCAGAACCACGAGGTCGGCAGCGCCAACGCCCTCGGCGTACCGCCGGTCGAGGGCACCGTCTACGACGCGGGTGTCGGCGCGGCCGGCGGCTGCACGGTCATCGACGTCGACAAGGACGGCAACAACCTCGGCGAGTGGGTCGGCATCTCCGGCACGCTGACGAACTGCGCCGGCGGCCCGACCCCGTGGGGCACCTGGATGACCTGCGAGGAGACCGAGAACAAGGCCAACGGCACCACCCGGCTGAAGGACCACGGGTACGTGTTCGAGGTCTGGGGTGACGGCAAGACCGCGCACCCGGTGCCGCTGAAGGCGCTCGGCCGCTACGCGCACGAGGCGCTCGCGATCGACGAGGACCGGACCCACGTCTACCTGTCCGAGGACGCCTCCGGCCCGAACGGCACCTTCTACCGCTGGTCGGCGCCGCGCGGCTACAAGCTCGGCCCGCGCAGCTGGCAGGACCTGCAGAACAAGGACTTCGGCACCCTCGAGGCGCTGGCCATCCTCGGTGACGACGGCAAGCCGATCCCGGACGTCGCGTACCTGACCTCGGCCCAGCTGCTCCGCCCGTTCCGGGTCAAGTGGATCCCGGTGCCGGACCGCGACGGCGCCACCACGTCGGTCCGCAAGCAGTTCACCGACGGCCAGATCACCCGCGGTAAGAAGTTCGAGGGCGTGTTCGGCACCAAGAAGGGCGTGTACGTCGTCAACTCGTACGCCGAGTCCGGCACCGCCGACCTGCCCGCCGACGCCGTACCGCACGACGGCATGGTCTGGTTCTACGACTACGACGCGCAGACCATCCAGCTGGTCACCTACTTCCCGGAGAACGCCGCCGCGAACAAGGGCCGCGCCGACGTGAAGTACGACGACCTCAACTTCGACGGCCCGGACAACGTCACCGTGACCCCGTGGGGTTCGCTGATCCTCGCCGAGGACGGTCAGGCCAGCAGCCACGTGCTCAGCGCCACGCCGGGTGGCCCGACGTACGCCATCGCCCGGAACATGCTGAACGACTCGGAGTTCACCGGCCCGGCGTTCTCCGAGGACGGCAAGGTGCTGTTCGTGAACATCCAGACGCCGGGGATCACGCTGGCCATCACCGGCCCGTGGCGCGACTACCTCGGCTGAGCGCTCCCAGCAGACTGAGCGGGCGCCCGTCCGGAGCGGCGCGCACCTCGTTCATCAGATAGGAGTAGGCGGTCTCGCGGCCCGGCCAGGCGCCGTGCCGCGAACCGCCCGCTCCGGCGTGACCGAACGCGTCCGCCGGTCCGTCACCGGTCTGCAACTCGAACCCGGCGCCGTAGGCCATCGGACTCCCCCACGTCGGCTCGATGCCGCGCCGGATCTCCTGGCGCCCGAGCTCGACGGTCGCCGGCGCCAGCACCCGAACGCCGTCCACCTCGCCGAGCAGCGACGCGTAGAACCGCGCCATCCCGCGCGCGGTCGCGTACCCACCGACCGCGGCCAGGCCGGCCGATCGGTACTCGTCACTGTTCCAGATCTTCTCGGCACCCGGCACCCACAACGGATTCGGCCCGTCGAACAGCACACCCTCCGGCGCGACCATCGTCGCCGCCCGCCAGTGCAGCTCCGCCGGCAACCCGATCCACACCTCCAGCCCCAGCGGTACGGCGAACTCCGCGGCGAAGAACTGTCCCACGGTGCGACCGTCGACCCGGCGTACCAACTCGTCGAGCAGCCAGCCCCACGTGATCGCGTGGTAGACGAACCCGTCCCGAGGATCGGCCGACGGCGCCTGCGCCGCCAGGTGTGCCGCCATCACGTCGTGGTCGAGAAGGTCGGCGTACCCCGCCTCGACGTGCGGCAGCCGCGCCTGGTGGGACAGCACGTCGGCGATCGTGACGGATTCCTTGCCCTCGGCACCGAACTCGGGCCAGTAGCGGCTGAGCGGATCGGCCGGCCCCACCTGCCCGCGTTGCACCAGCAGCAGGACGCACGCGGTCGTCAACCCTTTGGTGCCCGAGAACATCAGGTGGATGGTGTCGCGGTCCCACGCCCGTCCCGTCTCAGGGTCGGCGGTCCCGCCCCAGAGGTCGACCACCAACCGGCCCTGGTGGTACGCCGCGAACGCCGCGCCGACCTCACCGCGTTCGACGAAGTTGCGCTCGAAGGCCTCGGCCACGCGCTCGAATCCTGCCGCTGTCCACATGACGTTGATAGTACCGATCGTTCTTATCTACGTCCAGATAACACCGATCGGTATTATGGAGTCCGGAGGTGGTGACCCGATGCCGGTCAAGGCAGGTGAACGACTGGACCCGGAGGCGACCAGGGCCCGGATCCTGAAGGCGGCGGCGGACGTGTTCGGCCGCCGCGGGATCCACGCGGCCGGGATCAACGAGGTGGTCGAGGCGGCCGGCGCGTCCAAGCTGACCATCTACAAGAACTTCGGCTCCAAGGAGGGCCTGGTCGAGGCCGTCCTCACCGACCGCACGCACCGGGTCCGCGCCTGGCACCACGAGGCCGTCGCCGCGGCACCGCCCGGCCGCGACCAGGTCCTCGCCGTCTTCGACCTGGTCGCGACCTGGTACGCCGAGTCCGGGTTCCGCGGCTGCGCGATGATGAACGCCGCCACCGAGGACCGCGGGTACGACGGGGCGCCGCGCCGGCTCGCGCGGGACCATCTCACCTTCTACCGCGAACTCTTCGAACGCCTGCTCACCGACGCCGGCGCCCGCGATCCCGAGACGACGGCGCGGCAGTTGGTCGTCGTACTGGAAGGGGCGACGCTGATCAGTGCGGTTGACCAGGATCCGGGGCTCGGTGCGGAGGCGCGGGTCATCGTGGAGACACTGCTCGCCGCGGCATTCTGAGCAGTACGGCGACACAGGCGACGCCCGCTCCGGCCGCGAGACCGAACGCGGCCGGATAGCCCGCGCGGTCCGCGGTCAACCCGCCCAGCGGACCTGCGACCATCACGCCGAAGTCCCAGAACGACGTCATCACGCCCATCGAGACGCCCGGCCGCAGACCACGGACGCGATCGAGCGTCATCGAGACGCAGGCCGGATAGATCAGCGCCATACCGACGCCGGCGAGCGCGGTGAAGACGAGCGCGCCGGCCGGGCCGTCGACTTTTGCGAGGCCGAGCAAGGCAACGATCTCGATCGTGACGGTCGTTGCCGCGACGACGCGTCCGCCGTACCGATCGACCAGTGGGCTGCCGGCGAAGCGCACGATCAGGAAGGCGAGCGCGAAGACGGCGAGGGCGATGTTGTCGACGCCGATCGCGTCGGCTCTCAGTCTGAGGACGAGTAGCGCCGCCACGGTGCCGTAGCAGTAGGCGGCCAGGCCGATGATTGCTCCCGGCAAGGGAACGCCGACGGGGATCAGATCCCGGATACTGCGGATGCGTGTCAGCGGCTCGCTTCGGCCTGGATCGCGACGGGTCGTGAGCACCAGCACCACGGACACGAGCGACAACACCACGACCGCCCACCAGACGACATCCCCACCTGCGCCGCCCGCACCGCCCCCACCACCCGCGCTTCCCGCACTCCCGACGATTGTCGCGAGGACCGGGCCGCCGGCCAATCCGCCCCACATGGACAGGCCGAACCATCCTGCCAGCCGGCCGCGATGGGCCATCCGCGTTCCGGCCAGCACCCAGGGCAACGCCGCCGAGAACAGCGCCGCCTCGCCCGCGCCCATCACCAGTCGCGCGACCAGCAGCACCGCGAGATCCGGCGCCAACAGTTGCCCCAGGCCTCCAAGCGCGGCCAGCACTCCCCCGGTCAGCACGACCGGTCGCGACCTGCCCGCGTCCGCCAGCCGACCGGCGAACGGGCGCCCGAGAGCCGTGGCCAGAAACGCGATCCCGACCGCGGTCCCGCTGGCCAGCGCGCCACCGCCGTACCTGCTCGGCACGTACGACGGCAGCGCCTGCAACGCGGCTCCGAACGCGAGGTATCCACACAGCACCGCTACCCACAACCGCCGAACCGGCACACCCATGGGTCAGATGGTACCGCTTGTTACTATGTCTGTCGCGGCTGATCCCGGAGCACGACCTCACACGCGTAGTGCTGCGAGGCCGTCATCTCGCCGCGGAACCACAGCAGCGGGACCCTCCCCGGATCGCCTGGCGCGACGATCGGCCGGAGATTGTCACCGGTCGAGTTCTCCGTCACTGGTGTCCACGTCCACGTCGCGCCGCCGTCCGCCGTACGGGCGTGGAAGATCTCGTGGTGCTTCAGGGCGGCGCCGTCCCGCGGGTCGATCGGCGTGGAGACGTACAGCGAGTCGAGGTCGTACGGGTCGATCGCGACCAGGCCCGTGTAGTCGTTCTCGTGCGGCAACAGACCGTGGCCCGCCTTGGCGAGTTGGTGAACCTGCCAGGTCCCGCCGGGCGCGAGGCGCGCGTAGAAGAAGCGGTGGTCAGGGACCGGGTGCAGCCGCTCGAAGGCGTCCTCCGGCTTCTCAGGCGTGTCGTGGCGAGCGGTCAGGACCGCCACGATCGTGCCGTCGTCGCCGCGGCGGATGTCGGTCGTCCAGCAGTGCGTCATCGGTTCGCCACCCCAGACCGAGTCGGCGGCGAGGAGAGTGGTCAGCTCGACCTGCGAGGGTGCGTCCGCGTCGAGCGCGACCTCGTCCACGACGGTCCCGTCGGTGCGGTGCAGCGCGCCGGCTTCCAGGTACCCGTGGTAGATCGAGTTGTTGTAGTCGCGCGGGTGGTGGTCGGTCGTGATCAGGTCGACGCGCTTCGGCGTGGAGACGTAGCGGGTGTAGCCGTTGACGTACCCGATCTTCGGGCGCGTGAACAGCTTCCCGGCGTACGTCCAGGTGTCGCCCTCGTCGTCGGACACCAGCGCACACGGGTCGTCGTTCACGGCGCGCGCGAAGCAATAGAGACGGCCGTCGAGCTCGTGCAGGTTCGAGTAGGTGACGCCGCGGCCGCCGGTGAACTCACTCCAGTCGAACGTCTGCTCCGGGCCCCACTTCCGCGGATCGCCGGGCTCGCTCACCCGCCACCGCGTCAGGTCGTCGGTCTTGTGCTTGGTGTAGACCGCCAGCCACCGACCGTCCCGCCGCCGCCACAACGCCGGTACGTCGTGGTCGTCGGCCTCGAACTGCTCATGCAGGACCACGACGTCGGTCGCACCGGACCGCAGATCGACCACGGTCAGCTCGACATTGCCGGCCCGATCAGCGCCACCGGGACCTTCCGGCGCCGCGATCGACCCGACGACGAGGACCCCGTCATTCGGATCGACCAACGCCCGCTCGTCCTGGAACCAGCACCACGCACCGTTGTCATTGATCACCAGAGGCGAAGTCATGGACACCCAGTGTGGCAGAGTTCGACAGCCTTCGGTAAGCGCTTGCCAGCATGTGGTCACCTTGGCGCACGAGAGTTGCTGGAGGCACAGATGTTCCCACCGGCCTTCTCAGCGCGACTCGAGAACCTGCCTCAGCCGCGCGAGATCCTTGGTGTTCGCGCGCCGCATCGCCGCCGCCATCAGCGGCGCCGCAACCCCGGCGAACCCGCTCGGCTCACCCCGATTCCGCAACGTCATCCGCGTGGCGTCCTCGCTCACGGGAGACCACTCGTAGCTCGTCTCCATCGGGAACGGCCCCTGCGCGGTCCGCATCACCAGCCGACGCCCCGGCACCAGTTCGACAACCTCGTACGTATAGGCGAGCCGACGCCCGAGAAAGTGCGCAACAAAGTCCATCCGCGAACCAACCCCGACCGGCGGTTCCGTCTGCCACTGCACCGACTCGATATTCGAGTACCACGCCGGCGCATTGCCCGGATCCCCGACGTACCCCGCCACAACATCAACCGCCCGAGCAATCACGCACTCGGTCACGACATCAACACCCACAACCCGACTCTACGACTCCCTCACGCTTCAACGCCGTACCAGCACGACCGGCCGACCTGCTCCGCCGAGTCGTGAGGAACGGCTCGACAAACCCAACCCCAATTCACGATTCGCCAATCAGGGCACGAACCAAACGCCACGACTCGGCGAACGCGGAGATGGCGCGCGGGCAACCGGCGCTCGAAGCGGGTACTGCGAGAGTTTGCGACAACTCGGAGATCTGTCGGTAGCGGCTGACATGCTCTGGCGCATGACGGAGACTGTGGTTCCGAAGCTGCACCAGTGGACGATCGAGGCACGCGAGTACGCGCGGCACGAGGCGCGGCGCGGGAAGCGGCACGCTTACCAGGAGCTGGTGCCGGAGCGTACGGCGCTGGTGGTCGTCGACATGGTCTCGTTCTTCGTCGAGCACGACGACTACGCGCGCGGCATCGTGCCGAACATCCAAGCGCTCGCCGGCAACCTTCGCTCCCTGGGCGGCACGGTCGCGTGGGTACTGCCCGGGCGCACCGAGATCACCCCCGTGACAGTTGAGTTCCTCGGGCCTGAGATCGCCAGAATGTTCAGCGAATCGGGAGGTACCGGTCCGTTGCGAGACCGCGTCTGGCGCGAATTCGACGTACGGGACGAAGACCTGATCGTGGAGAAGACCGCCACCAGCGCGTTCTTCCCAGGCCGTTGCGACCTGTCGGACCTGCTGGCAGAACGCGGCATCGACACCGTCCTGATCACCGGCACCGTGGCCAACGTCTGCTGCGAATCAACCGCCCGCGACGCCAGCACCGTCGGCTACCGCGTCGTCATGATCGCCGACGCCAACGCCGCCCGCCGCGACCAAGACCTCAACGCCACCCTCCACACCCTCTACCGCACCTTCGCCGACGTCCGCCCCACCGCCGAAGTACTAACTCTCCTCCAACCCCACCCGACCAACCGTTTCTAGCGGAAGTCGCGGGATTTGGTTTGGGCGGCTAGGGGGAGGCGTTGGAGGTGGTCGGCGGAGAGGTTGGTGACTTCGCCGGCGCGTTCTACGCGGCCGCGGATGATCAGGGCGGCGGCGTTGCGGGCTACGGCGGCGTGGCGGTGCCAGCAGCCGACGGTGATGACGATGTTGGCCATGCCGGTCTCGTCCTCGAGGTTCATGAACGTGACGCCGGAGGCGGTCGCGGGGCGCTGGCGGTGGGTGACGACGCCGGCGACGCGGACCCGGGCACCGTTGGGGGCGGCCTTCAGTTCGGCCGCGGACAGGATGCCGTCGGCACGGAGCTGGTCGCGGACGCGTTCCATCGGGTGGTTGGTGGTGGTGATCGAGGTGGACCACAGGTCCGCCATGTCGGCCTCGATGTCGCTCATCCCGGGCAGTGTCGGCGGCGGGCCGGCGGCGGTGATACCGGCCAGCTGTCCCGGGCGTTCCTCGGCTGCCCGGCCGGCTTCCCACAACGCCTGCCGGCGGTCGAGCCCGAAGCAGTCGAACGCTCCCGCGGTGGCCAGCGCCTCGACCTGGGCCGCGGTGATCCCGGTACGCCGGACCACGTCCGCCATCTCGGTGAACGGTCCGCCCCGCTCCCGCTCCTCGACGATCAGCTTCGCGCCCTTCTCCCCCACCGTGCGGACCTCGGCCAGCCCGAGCCGGACCGCGAACACCCCGTCCCGCCGATGACTGGTGGTGTCGAACGGTGCCTTCGGGTCGAACGGACCGACCAGCGGCTGCGGGTCCTCCAGGCACTGCGGCGATCCGGTCGGCCCGGTGCGCTCCTGCCCCTCGACCAGCAACTCCAGCCCCGCGTCGACCCCGGACAGATGCAGGTGCGGACGCCGTACTTCGACACCGTGGCGGCGCGCGTCGGCGACCAGGGACTGTGGTGAGTAGAAGCCCATCGGCTGTGCTCGCAGCAGCGCGGCCAGGAACGCGGCCGGGTAGTGCAGGCGCAGCCACGTGCTGGAGTAGACGAGCAGCGCGAAGCTGATCGAGTGCGACTCGGCGAACCCGAAGTTCGCGAAGGCCTCGATCTTGGCGTAGATCTCGTCGGCCAGGTCACCGGTGATCCCGTTGCGCGCCATCCCGCCGTACAGCTTGTCCTTCAGGGAGGAGATCTTCTCGATGCCGCGTTTGGAACCCATCGCGCGGCGGAGCAGGTCGGCCTCGTCGCCGTCGATCTCGCCGACCGCCATCGCCATCTGCATCAGCTGCTCCTGGAACAGCGGCACGCCCATCGTCCGCTCCAGCACCGGCCGCAGCTTCGCGTGCAGGTACGTGACCGGCTCCTCCCCGGTCCGGCGCCGGATGTACGGGTGCACGGCGCCGCCCTGGATCGGGCCGGGCCGGATCAGCGCGATCTCGGTGACCAGGTCGTAGAACCGGCGGGGTTTCAGCCGCGGCAGCGTCGCCATCTGCGCGCGGGACTCGACCTGGAAGACACCCACCGAGTCGGCCCGGCAGAGCTGGTCGTAGACCCCGGCCTCCTCCCGCGGGATCGTGTGCAGCTCCCACGACTCCCCGATCCGCTCGCGGACCATGTCCAGGCAGTACTGCAGGGCGGCGAGCATGCCGAGCCCGAGCAGGTCGAACTTCACCAGCCCCATCCAGGCGCAGTCGTCCTTGTCCCACTGCAGGACGGTGCGGTCCTCCATCCGGGCGTGCTCGATCGGCACCACCTCGCCGACCGGGCGCTCGGTCAGCACCATCCCGCCGGAGTGGATGCCGAGGTGCCGCGGGAACTTCAGCAGCTCGGTCGCCATCGCCACCACCTGCGGCGGGATGTCGTGCTCGGTCGAGGTGATCTCGGGGCTCCAGCCGTCCACCTGTTTCGACCAGGCGTCCTGCTGACCGACGGAGTACCCGAGCGCCTTGGCCATGTCGCGGACGGCGGACTTCGGGCGGTAGGAGATCACGTTCGCCACCTGGGCCGCGTTGCGCCGGCCGTACTTGGCGTAGACGTGCTGGATGACCTCCTCGCGACGCCCCGAGTCGAAGTCGACGTCGATGTCCGGTTCCTCGGCCCGCGTGGTGGCCAGGAACCGCTCGAACGGCAGGTTGTAGAGGATGCTGTCCACCGCGGTGATCCCGAGCGCGTAGCAGACCGCCGAGTTCGCCGCGGATCCCCTGCCCTGGCAGAGGATCCCGTGGTCGTGGGCGAACCGGACGATGTCCTCGACGATCAGGAAGTACCCCGGGAACCCCTTCTCCTCGATGACGTCGAGCTCCCGCGCCAGCCGCTCATACGCGTCCGGGCGCTGTTCACGTGTCCCGTAACGCTTCAGAGCCCCCCGGAACGTCAGCACCCGCAGCCACGACATCGGCGTCTCCCCCTCCGGTACGTCGCGGAGCGGGAGCTTCGGTTTCGCTCGGGCGAGATCGAACGCGAGCTGGTCGGCCAGCGTCACCGAACGCGCGACCGCCCCGTCGAAGCGCCGGAAGCGGACGGTCATCTCCGCGCCCGACCGGACGAACGCCATCCCGCCCGCCGGCAGCCAGCCGTCCATCGCGTCCAGGTCGCGGCGGGCCCGGACCGCGGCCAGCGCGGCGGCCAGCTTGTGTTTGGCGGGGGTCGCGTAGTGAACGTTGTTCGTAGCAACGACCGGGAGGCCGCGGTCGGCGGCCAGGGCGGCCAGGATCCGGTTCCGGGTGGTGTCGGCGGGGAGGTGGTGGTCCATCAGCTCGACGACCACTCGGTCCTTGCCGAACAAGGTGGTGAGCCGGTCCAGCTCGCGCCCCGCGGCGGCCGGGCCGTCGGCGCGTCCACCGAGCTCGAGCGCCTGCCGGACCAGCCCCTTGCGGCAGCCGGTCAGGATCATCCAGTGGTCCTTCCCGCGCGCTGCCAGCTCCTCCAGGTGGTAGACCGGCTTCCCCTTCTCGCCACCGGCCAGCTGCGCTTCAGTGATCTCACCGGCGAGCTTGTGATACCCCTCCTGTCCCTCGGCCAGCACCAGCAGATGACTGCCCTCCGGATCGGCCACGCCGTTCTGCGGGCCGGTCAGCTCCAGCGACAGCTCCGCGCCGAACACGGTGGGCAGCGAGTACGCCGCGGCGGCCTCGGCGAACCGCGCCGCGCCGTAGAACCCGTCGTGATCGGTCAGCGCCAGCGCGTGCAGCCCTTGCCGGACGGCGGCCTCGACCAGGTCCTCCGGCTGGGAGGCGCCGTCCAGGAAGGAGAAGTTCGAATGGACATGCAGCTCGGCATAAGGCACCGCGTGGTCAGGGCGGTGGACGGGCTCGGGCACATAGGGCCCGCGGTGCTGGGACCAGGCCGGGCTGTCTCCGCCGTCAGCGGTGACAGGACGGCCGCCGTGGCTGCCCGGGCGGTGGCGGTCGGACAGCTTCCGCTCCAGCTCCGACCACTTGATCGGCGGATTGTTGTATCCCATCGCACACCTCCATCCGAGATCAAGAATAGAACACTTGTTCGAAGGACCAAAATCGGTGGCCCACCCGACGGCGCGGTTGGTACCGTTCTGTGGTCCGTGACATCACACCTGGAGGTGAGGCCCCGATGAACGCTGCAACGCAGTGGGTGCTCCCCCTCTCGTGGTCACGGGCGGGCTGACGTAGGTGTCGTCGGGAGCGCCCCCAGAAGCTCCCGAAAGGAACACCGATGAACTCTTTGCCTTTCAGTCCGGGCGTTCACGCCCACAAGGTGACCGTCTCACGCGTCGCCGACAATCAATGGCATGCGATCGAGAACGACCTGGTCGTCGGTCGCGGCCACGCCAGCCGTCGGCTCGACGGCCGAACCTTCCTCAGCATCGACACCTGGCGGGACGAGGTCTTCGACCGGCTCGCCGCCGCGATCCTGGCCGACCAGCCGGCCCCGCGCTACACGGTTGTCGACGCGACCGACCACGACCTCACAGCCCAGTGGATCCGCGCCGGGTTCACGATCTGGCGGCGCGAGGCGGAGTACGCCGTACCCACAACACCAACTGCCACGACATCTGGGCTGTCCATCCTGACCGGTGACGACGTGGCCGAGGCGCCGTTGCGCGAGCTGGACCAGGCGATTCGCGCCGAGGTCGGGTCCACCGTCGGATGGCACACGATGCCCGCAGAGGTCCTGCCCTGGCAAGGTGGGACGAGACCGCTCGACCCGTCGAAGTACACCGTCGCGGTCCGGGACGGTCGGTACGTCGGCCTGCTCCGGCTCGCGACGATGACCCGACTCCCGCGGATCGGACTGGTCGCGGTCCTCGCCGCCGAGCAACGATGCGGGATCGCCCGGGCCTTACTGGCTCACGCCCTGACCCAACTGCACCACTCCGGCAAGGAAGCGGCGACGGCAGAGGTCGACGAGACCAACACCGCCGCGACAAGGCTGTTCGAAGGTTTCGGCGCCCACCGAACGGGCGGCAGCCTGGAACTGGTCAGCGGACCGGGAAAGGCCTGACGATGCCCAGAACAGCAGGCGGTCTCGAGATGGAAGGCACCGTCGTCGAGTGCCTCCGGAACGCCAACTTCCGGGTCGAACTCAGCAACGGTCACCGGGTCCTCGCGCACATCAGCGGGAAGATCCGGAAGAACTACATCAAGATCCTCCCCGAGGACCGCGTCCTGGTAGAACTCAGCCCCTACGACCTGACCCGGGGCCGGATCATCTTCCGCTACCGCAACTGAGTCCGGCCGGGCGCACCGTGTCGTCCATCGCACACACCTCCTGTCGACATCAAGACTAGAACATATGTTCGACAAGGCGGTAATCTGAAAACATGCTTGGTCGGTTCACGGTGCGCCCGTCCGACGACGGAACCAACAGGTTCGGCGTCTGGGACGGTGCGGTCAACGGGTGGCGTGCAACAGGGATCGACGACGAGACGGAGGCCCGGCAGGTGGCCTCCGATCTCGACGTCCAGTACGACGCCCACGGGCCCCGGCCCGCGGACGCGATCCGCAAGGTCGATCCCAGCCAGTCGGTCCAGCGCGCCACCTGGGCGGCCGGCGAGCTCGACATCTGGATCCGCGACAACGGCGAATGGCTCGGCCGCTTCCGCGACAAGGACGGCGAGATCGCCTGGGTCCCGGGCTCGGACCTCAGACCGCTCTAGGCGCGGGTGAGCAGCAACCAGGTCGGAGTACGCCGTGGGTGTAGCCGGCGCCGAGCGCGAGCAGCAGGATGCCGACCAGCGTGCCGAGCGACCCGTCGAGCGCGATCAGCAGGGCGCTGGTCACGCTGGGCTCAGCGGGGACTGTTCGGTGTGGGCTTCCCCGAGGCCGGGGGTTTCGGGTTGCCGATCATCTTGCGCGGCGGGTTGGCGAAGCGTTCGACCGGGAGGCCGTGCAGGGCGCCCTGCATCGCGGTCTCCCACAGCGGACCGGCCGTACCGGAGCCGGTCGGGTCGACGATGTCCTGACCGCCCAGCGTGTGGCCGTACATCAGGTTCGTGTACGGCAGGTTCGCGTCGGCGACGACCGCGGCGGCGGCGAGATTCGGGGTGTAGCCGGAGAACCACACGGCCAGGTTCTGCTGGATCGTCCCGGTCTTGCCGGCCATGTCGCGGGTACCGAACCGCAGGTGGCCACCAGTACCGCCCGGCATCATCACCGCGCTGAGAACCCGGTTGACCCCGTCCGCCACCGCGCGCGGCAGCACCTGCTTGCAGTCGAAGCCGGGACCGGGAATCGCCTTTCCGGACTTGTCCCGCACCGAGGTGACGACCAGCGGGTTGCAGTACTTCCCGCGCGCCGCGAACGTGGCGTACGCGTTCGACAGCATCAGCGGCGTCACGTACCCGACGCCCAGCGTCATCGACACCACCTGGTCGAGCGGCCCCATCGTCTGCGCGTTGTACATCCCGAGCCGGGACGCGATCTTCGCGATCGCGCACAGACCGGTCCGCTGCGACAGCTGCAGGAAGTAGGTGTTGGTCGAGAACCGCGCCGCCTCGACCATCGTCAGGTCACCGCTGTGCGTCGAGTTCTTCGGCGTGTACGTCGGGTCGCGGGTCGTGCCGTGACAGGTCTTGAACTTCGTGTTCCGCAGGTCGATCTGCTCCGGCGAGTTGATCCGGTAGTCCATCGGGATGCCCTTCGCCAGGGCCGCCGCGATCGTGAACGCCTTCATCGTCGAGCCGTTCTGGAACCCGCCGTACCCACCGGCGTACGACTTCTCGACGTTGTAGTTGTAGTTCGTGTGGTAGCGCCCGTTGCCGTACGGACGGCTCTGCACCATCGCCTTGACCAGGCCGGTGCCCGGCTCGACGACGGTGATGGCAGCGATCGCGCTGTCCTTGCGCTTGGTGTGCTTCACGATCGACGCCTGGGCGGCCGCCTGGATCCGCGGGTCGATCGAGGTCCGGATCAACAGGCCGCCGGTCTTCAGGTAGTGGTCGCGGTCCTTGACGGTCGCGCCGAGCTCCGGATTGGCCAGCAGCTTGGAGACCACGTAGTCGCAGTAGAACGGGTACCGCGAGTTGGCGCACCCGTTCGGCACCGGTTCGACCGCGGCCAGGTCGATGACGGGCGTGCGGAGCGCCTGGTTCGCCTGCCGGAGGGTGATCGCGCCGAGTTCGTGCATCCGTTTGATCACCACGTCCCGGCGGGCCCGGGACCGTTGCAGGTCGTTGGTCGGGTCGTACCCGCTCGGGTTCTTCACCAGGCCGGCCAGCAGCGCCGCCTGCGGGAGCGTGAGCTTGTCGGCGGTGGTCCGGAAGTAGTGCTGCGCCGCGGTCTGGACGCCGTACGCGCCGTCGCCGAAGTTCGCCAGGTTCAGGTACCGCTCGAGGATCTCGTCCTTGGACAGCTCGCTCTCGACGGCGATCGCGTACCGCAGTTCGGTGAGCTTGCGCTCGTACGAGACCTCGGTCGCCTTCTGCCGCTCGGCCGCCGTCCGCGCCTTCTCGACCAGGCTCATCTTCACGTACTGCTGGGTGATGCTCGACCCGCCCTGCTGGACCTCGCCGCCGGTCGAGTTCCGCACCATCGCGCGCAGCGTGCCCTTCAGGTCCAGCGCGCCGTGGTCGTAGAACCGGGAGTCCTCGATCGCGACGATCGCCTTGCGCATGATCGGGCTGACCGTGCCCAGCCGGACCGGGACCCGGTTCTGTTCGTAGAGGGTGGCGATCAGCGAGCCGTCCGCGGCCAGGATGCGGCTGCGGACGGCGAGCGGATCGGTCTGGAATTCCTTCGGAAGGTTCTGGACGGTCCCCGCGACCTCAGCCGCACCACGTCCGGCGAAGCCCGCGAACGGCACCGCCAGCCCGGCCGCGAGCGCACCCGAAAGTACGCTCACGCCGATGAACGTGATCAACGACCGAGCCCGACTGCGACCGCCCCTGTCGGTACGCACCCTTCCAGGCTAGAGGAATCATCACAGTCCGGGTACCCCGGAATTGATTGCCTCGATCAACTGTGGCCGCAACTCGGCCGCGCTGATCACCGCGTCGACGGACCCGACCTCGCGGGCCCGCTGGATACTGTGCACCCGGTCGAACTCGGCCGCGACCTCGCCCAGTTTCTCCGCCCGGACGACGGTTCGGACGTCCGCGAGCTCGGTCGCCAGCGCCGCGCGCTCGGCTCCGGTCGCCTCGCCGACCCGCTCCGCGAGCGTCGCGACCCGCGGGTCTGCGGCCGTCCGCGCGTCGACCTCGGCCGCGAAAACGACCGCCGCGGCCGGCGCGCCGCCGAGTACGGAGGCGAACGAACCCTCCACCGCGAGCACCGTCATCGACGGATTCAGCGACTTCGAGAACACCACGAACGCGCCGCCGTGGTACCGCGAGACCACGCAGAAAACGATCGGTCCCCGGAAGTTCACGATCGCGCGCCCGATCTCCGCGCCGTACTCCAACTGCAGGTTGCGCATCGAGTCCGGCGAGCCGTCGAATCCGGACAG
Source organism: Kribbella sp. NPDC043289 (assembly GCF_056436705.1). NCBI lineage: Bacteria > Bacillati > Actinomycetota > Actinomycetes > Propionibacteriales > Kribbellaceae > Kribbella > Kribbella sp. NPDC043289. The sequence continues at coordinate 756,565 of NZ_JBWKCB010000001.1, read as the reverse complement.
GTTCGCGAGCACCACCAGCGGCCGGTTGCCGCTGGCGGAGTTGATCGCCCGCGCGACCTTCTTAGACGACCGCGGGAACAACGTGCCCGCGGTGTAGGTGTCCGGGCCGTCGGTGGGCGGGAAGCCCCGGCGCGGCACCGACCGGGACTCGATCCCGACCAGACAGACCGGGTACCCACCGAGGCGCGCGTCCTGCACGACCGCGGTGTCGGCGTCGGCCATCCCGGCCCAGCGCTCCAGCACGGGGTGGTCCTGGTCGGTCACCGCCCGCATCAGGGTGCGGATGTCGAAAGCCTTCTTGCGGTCCGGGTTCGTCGCCGCCGAGAAGATCTCACCGATCGTCTTGAAGTCGCTCCCGGCGACATCGTGCGGGTACGGCGTGACGTCGCGATCGACCGGGTCGGTCGTGACCGCGCGCCGTGGACCGTTCTCGCCCGGCAGGACGTAGGTGTGGTCGTAGTGCGTCATCAGCACGTCCCGGGCGCCCTTCAGGTCCGGCGCCCAGTACTGCGCCTGGCCGTTCGGGCCCATCACCCGGTCGTACCCACCGATACCGAAGTTGTCCTCGGCCGAGACGCTGCCGGAGAAGTCGAGCGTTTGCTTGCCGGTCAGCACCATCGCGCTGTCCGGCGTCATCACCAGGATGCCCTTGGTGTGCATCAGCATCGTGGCCTCGGCGTTCCAGTACGGCTGCGCGCCGACGTTGATGCCCGCGACCACGACGTTGATCTCGCCGCCGGCCTGGGTGAACTCGACGATCCGCTTCAGCGCCTTCGCGACCCAGTCCATGTTCTCGGTGCCGGAGTCCATCGAAATCCGGGCACCGGCGGACAGCGAGTACCACTCGACCGGGACCTGCATCCGCTCGGCCAGGTCGAGGGCCGCGATGATCCGCGAGCACTCCGCCTCGGCGACCGCACCGAGCGCCTTCGTCGGGTCGCCGCTGAGCGCCACCCGGGTGACGCCCTCGGGGTACCGGTCGGTCGGCGTGGTGACGAGGCCGAGGATCACGCCGGCCTTGTTCAGGCCCTTCGGCCGGTCGACCGGGACCAGGTTGCCGCTGTCGTCGAGGTCGTGCTCGACGAACCTGCCGCCCTGGCCGGCGACCATCCCGCTGACCTCGTACGGGTAGATCGTGTTCCGCCGCCGGGACCGCTGCACCTTCTGCGCGTAGTCGTCGAGCGGCAACAGCCGACCGGTCGGCGGCTGCTCCACCGACGTCACGACGCCGGCGCCGTGCTGGTAGTAGAACCGGGCCGTGACCGGGTTGATCGTGCCGTCCGGGGCCGCGACGCGACCCTGGACCAGGACCTCCTCGATCCCGGCGCCGGCGGTCAGCGGGGCGATGTTGCGCTGCAGCGCGGTCACCTCGTCGACCTGCGCCTCGACCACCGGCCAGATCTGCACCCAGACGTGGTTCATGTCGAGCTTCGCGCCCGCCGCGCCGCGCGCCGTCCGGGCCCGGCGGATCGCCTCCAGGCAGTTCGCGATCGCACGCTCGGCGTGCGGCAGCGACGTGACCTGGCCGTCCTCGTCGCGGACGACCGCGAACTGACGGACCTGGGCCAGCGCGACGAGCCGCCGGTCGGCCTCGTTGTCGCGGGCGACGCAGTAGTACAGGAGTACGTCGTCCGGCGCGTCCAGGCGGGTGATCCGGAAGTCGCGCAGTCGCCACAGGTTCAGGCGGCGGCCGACCATCGGGTGCACGCCGCGGACGTTGTCGTCCTCGGCCATCGAGCCGCCCGCGGGGCGGTAGGTGAAGTAGGACACCGGCTTGCCGTGGCCCGGGGCGATCGCGACCGAGATCCGGCGTACCCGCTGGGCGATCGGCAGGTCGGCGACCAGCCGGCGGTAGCGGTCGGAGGCCTCCTGCTGGGACTCGGGCAGCTCCGGGCCGTGCAGGTAGAGCTCGACGACCGCCTCGTGACCCGCCGTACGGGCGTCGATCTGCGCGGTCAGCGCCCGCGACAGGTCGCTGTCGGGGTCGGCGAGCTCGGCCACCGTGCCGACCGTCGTGACCAGGTGACTCGGCTTCTCGTCGATCGAGTAGCTGGCGGTCGCGAACGGCCGCCCGTCGACCGCGAACTCCCGCAGGTCGTGCAGCTCGTACTCGCGGTAGTGCCGCCGGACAAGCACCGCGAGCATCGGCTCGCGCTCGCTCCAGCCGCCTTCCAGCCGCTCGGCGAGGAACCGGACGATCGGCTCCGGGATCGCGGCCAGCGCGTCCACCCGCTGCTGCCGGTCCGGCGCGTCCGGGTTCGCGGCCAGGTCGGCCACCTCGTCACCGACACCCGCGATGATCGACGCCCGCTCGGCGTCCACCTGCGGCTGGTCGAACCAGCGGAACCGGACACTCCGTGCCAGGTCCCCGACCACCGGGAACCGCAGCTGCGTGGCCAGCACCAACCGGTCCAGCAGTTCGTGCACCGACTCGCCGTACGGCGTCTCCGGCAGTGGCTCGGCGATCCACCGCTGGAGCACCGACGTCACGATCAGTACGTCGGGAGTCGAGCGCAACTGTGCCAGGAAGATCCGGAAGACCGCCTCCTCCAGCTCCGGGCTCCGCTCCAGCGCAGTCACACCGTAGTGACTCAGCACCCGCGTCAGACGCCCCTGGAACTCGGCCGGCAACCCACCACGGTCCGGGTCCAGGCTCTGCAGGTAGGTGTAGAAGTACTCGCGCGGGCTGTGCACCCGGTTCTCGATGCTGGTGTCCGCTCCGGCGGGCCGGTTCCGGCTCAGCTCGGCGAAGTCCGCGAACACCGTCAGCAGCTCGATCTCGGCGCCGACGGGCGGCCCGGACTGCTGGTGCGCGAGCTCCGACCGGGCAGCGAGGTAGTCGGCCAGCATGCCGCCCTCGTCCTGCGGGTCGATGTCGAACCCGAGCAGCATGCTCCGCAGGTCGTCCAGCCCGCGCTCGACGCGCTCGACGGCGGACTTCTCCCCCGTCCCGTTCGGCAGGTCCAGCTCGACGCCGTTCTGCACCGGAGCAGCCGCCTCCGCGGCACCCTCGTCGGCGGCCGGCTCCAAGCGGAGCAGCGGCGCACCGGTCTCGACCTGGCTGCCGGTCGAGACCTGCAGCTCCTTCACGGTCGCCTTGAACGGCGCGTACAGCACCGTCTCCATCTTCATGCTCTCCAGCACCAGCACGGGCGCGCCGGCCTCGACCTCGGCCCCCGCCTGCACCGGCGTCGCCACCACGAGCGCCGGCGCGGGCGAACGCAGTACGCCGCCCTCGTCGCGGCTCACGCGGTGGGTCACGCCGTCGACCTCGACCAGGTGCACCGGGCCGTGGGTCGCGGTGACGAGTCGGAACCGCTGCCCTCCGACCAGTAGCCGGCTCGTGTACTCGTCCAGGCGCTCCAGCTCGGCGTCCACCATCTTCAGGTGGTCGTTGCCGTTGCCGACACCGACCCGGAACCGGTCCGGACCGATCCGCGCCACGGTCACCCGGTAGCTCGCGCCGCGCAGCTTCAGGTCGATCGCGCGACCGACCTCGTGCTGCACCTGCGGACGGCCGCCGTGCGCGGTCTCGAAGAGCCGGATCCGCTCGACCTGCTCGGCGTCCTCGTACCCCTCGATCGCGGCCGCGACCAGCGCAACGCCGGAGTGCCGGTGCGATACCAGGCGGCCCTCGCCGCGGACCCGGTCGATCCAGCCGGTGTCCGCGCTGCCGTCGATCACCTCGGGCTGGTCGAGCAGGTCGAGGATGAAGCTCTTGTTGGTCGCACCGCCCTCGATCAGCACGGTGGTCGCCTGCATCGCCCGCCGCAGCCGCGCCATCGCCTCCTCGCGGGTCCGGCCGTAGCCGATGATCTTCGCGATCATCGAGTCGAAGTCGGCGGGGATGCTGTCGCCGGCGCTGACGCCGGTGTCGACCCGGATCCCCGGACCGGCCGGCAGGTCGAGGACGGTGATCCGCCCCGGCGACGGCGCGAAGTCGCGGTCCGGGTCCTCGGCGTTCAGCCGGGCCTCGACCGCGTGGCCGCTCTCGAGCGGCTTGCTGCCCTCCAGCCGGCCGCCCGACGCGACGTGCAGCTGGGCCTTCACCAGGTCGAACCCGGTGGTCAGCTCGGTGATCGGGTGCTCGACCTGGAGGCGGGTGTTCACCTCGAGGAACGCGAACGACTTCTCGCCCGGGTGGTACAGGAACTCGACGGTCGCGGCGCCCTGGTAGCCGACCGCGAGCGCCAGCCGCTCAGCGGACGCCTTCAGGTCCTCGACCTGGGACGCGGCGAGCAGCGGCGAGGCCGACTCCTCGATCACCTTCTGGTTGCGGCGCTGCACCGAGCAGTCGCGGACGCCGAGCGCCCACGCCGTACCTTGGCCGTCGGCGATCACCTGGACCTCGACGTGCCGGGCACCGGTGACGAGGCGTTCCAGGAAGACGATGCCGCTGCCGAAGGCGCGGGCCGCCTCGTCACTGGTCCGCGCGTACGCGTCGGACAGCTCGTCCGCGGAGCGCACCACCCGGATGCCGCGGCCACCGCCGCCGGCCGTTGCCTTGAGCATCAACGGGTAGCCGATCCGCTCGGCCGCCTCGAGCGCGGCGTCCAGCGATTCGACCGCCCCGCGGCTCCAGGGTGCGACCGGTACGCCGACCTCCTCGGCGATCAGCTTCGAGCCGATCTTGTCGCCGAGCTTGCGCATCGCCTCGGCCGACGGGCCGATGAAGGTCACGCCGATCCGCTCGCACAGCTCGCCGAACGCCGGGTCCTCGGCGACGAAGCCCCAGCCGACCCAGGCCGCGTCGGCCCCGGTCTCGCGGAGCGCGCGCTCCAGGACCGCGAGGTCCAGGTACGGCCGGGCCGACGCCGGGCCGAGCGGGTACGTGATGTCCGCCGCCCGGACGAAGGTCGCGGCACGCTCGCCGTCGGTGAACAAGGCCACGGTCTCGATCGGGTCACCGCCTTCGGCGTTGACTTCCCGGACCGCGTTGATCAGCCGCATCGCGGCTTCTCCCCGGTTCACTATTGCGATACGCTTGAACACCGACCGCCTCCATGTCTCACCCTGAGCTTCGCGGGCAGACCTCTCCCCTGGATCGCAGAAGACAGCTGCCGCTGGCACAGGCTTTCAGTCCTTGGCCGTTACCGTCGAGTCGGCCCCCTCCCCAGGCGTGTTTTCGGGCTCTGCTACGTGACCCCGCCGTGCGCGAAACTGCCCGGCAGGGAGGGAACAACACATGACTCAGGAAATGATCAACCGGCTACGCAGCGAAGTCGCCGGGCCGGTGCTGACACCGGAGGCCGAGGGGTACGCCGAGGAACTGTCCGGGTTCAACCTTGCCGTGACGCACACACCCGACGTGGTGGTCGGGCTGACGTCCGAGGCCGACGCGGTCGCGGTGGTCCGCGTGGCGGCCGAGAGCGGTACGCCGGTCCGCGTGCTGGCGACCGGCCACGGGATCCCGAACCCGATCCAGGACGGGATCGTGGTCACCACGACACGGCTCACCGGCCTCACCGTGGACCCGGACGCGAAGATCGCACAGATCGCGGCCGGGAACCGCTGGGCCGAGGTGATCGCGGCCGCGGCGCCGCACGGTCTCGCACCGATCACCGGCGGCTCCGACGCGGTCGGCTGCATCGGGTACACGCTCGGCGGTGGACTCGGTCCGCTCGCCCGCACCTACGGCTTCTCGTCCGACTGGGCCCGCGGGTTCCGCGTCGTCACCGGGACGGGCGAGATCGTCACCGCGAACGCGACCGAGAACGCCGACCTGTTCTGGGCGCTGCGCGGCGGCAAGGGCGGCTTCGGCATCGTCACCGCGATGGACTTCGCCCTCGTCGAGCTGAGCACCCTGTACGGCGGTTCGGTGTTCTTCGACGCCGAGTACGTCGCGCCGGTGCTGAGCGCCTGGGCCGAGTGGACCAAGACGCTGCCCGAGGAGGCCAACTCCTCGGTGGTGATCCTGCGGCTGCCACCGCTCGAGTTCATCCCGGAACCGCTGCGCGGCAAGACCGTCATCAACGTCCGGTTCGCGTACGTCGGTGACGCGACGGAGGGCAAACGCCTGTTCCAGCCAATCCGGGACGCGGGGACGGCGCTGATCGACGCGGTCGGTGAGATGCCGGCGAGCGACATCGCACTGATCCACAACGATCCCAAGGCCCCGACACCGTCGTGGGACCGCGGGCTGATGCTGACCGAGATGGACGCCGGCTTCGTCGCCGCGTTCCTGGACGCGGTCGGCCCGGACCAGCAGGTGCCGTTGGTCGCGGTCGAGCTGCGGCACCTCGGCGGGGCGACGGAGCGGGACGTCCCCGAGGGCAGTGCCGTCGGCGGCCGGTCCGGGGCGTTCACGATGACGATGATCGGCGTACCGGATCCGGGGCTGTTCGAAAAGGTGCTTCCGGCAACGGTTGACGGGGTGCTGGCGGCATTGCGGGACTGGGTGTCCGACGAGACCACGGTGAACTTCGCCGGTGGGTTCGCGCTGCCGGGCTCGTACGAGGCGTCCTGGCCGGCGGCGACGTTCGCGCGGCTGGCCGGGATCCGGGCGGCGTACGACCGGAACCGGCTGTTCCCGTACGGGCCGCACCCGGCTTGAGATCAGATGTGAGATTAGGCTGAGGCCGTGAAGCTTGCTGCGCGGATGGACCGGCTGGGCACCGAATCGGCGTTCGAGGTGCTCGCGAAGGCGAAGGCCCTGGAGGCCCGGGGTCGGGAGATCGTGCACCTGGAGATCGGTGAGCCGGACTTCGATACTCCGGCGCACGTGATCGCCGCCGCGCAGCAGGCCCTGGACAAGGGCTTCACGCACTACGTGCCGGCCCCCGGCATCCCCGAGCTGCGGACCGCGGTCGCGGACTTCCTCGAGCGCACCGGTCGGCTGCGGACGACGCCGGACCGGGTGCTGATCACGCCCGGTGCGAAGCCGATCATGTTCTTCACCATCCTCGCCCTCTGCGAGGAAGGCGACGAGGTGCTGTACCCCGACCCCGGGTTCCCGATGTACGCGTCGATCGCGTCGTTCGCCGGGGCGAAGCCGGTGCCGGTGCCGCTGCGCGAGGAGAACGGGTTCGCCATCGACCCGGCCGAGCTGCGGTCCCTGGTCACCGAGCGGACCAAGCTGCTGATCCTGAACTCGCCGCACAACCCGTGCGGCAGCGTCTCCACCCCGGAGCAACTCGCCGAGATCGCCGAGATCGCGATCGAGCACGACCTCGTGGTGCTGAGCGACGAGGTCTACTGGGCACTGCGGTACGACGGTACGCATCACAGCGTCCTCGACTTCGACGGGATGGCGTCGCGGACGATCCTGCTCGACGGGTGGTCGAAGACGTTCGCGATGACCGGCTGGCGACTGGGCTTCGGGGTGTTCCCCGAGCCGCTGGTCGAGCCGGTGACCCGGCTGATGATCAACTCGGTGTCGTGTACGTCGGCGTTCAGCCAGCACGCCGCGATCGCCGCGCTCGAGGGTCCGTGGGACGACGTCGACCGGATGCTCGCAGCGTTCCGCGAACGCCGCGACGTGATCGTGTCCGGCCTGAACGCCGTACCCGGTGTGTCCTGCGTCGAGCCCGAGGGCGCCTTCTACGCGTTCCCGAACATCACCGAACTCGGGATGCCGGCGGCGACGCTGTCCGACCGCCTGCTCGACGAAGCCGGCGTCGCCTGCCTCCCCGGTACGTCGTTCGGCGCATACGGCGAGAACTACCTGCGCTTCTCGTACGCGAACTCGGTCGAGAACATCCGCAAGGCACTAGACGCCTTCACCGAACTGGTGGAGTCATGAGTGACACGGGCAGTCAGCATGGGCACACGGATCGGCTGGATCTTGGCGACGCGTCGGTGCGGGAGTGGGACGCGACGGTCGTCGGCGTGGATCCGGACCGCGGGATCGTGCTCGATCGGTCGGCGTTCTACCCGGGCGGTGGTGGGCAGCCGCCGGACGAGGGCGTGCTGCTGTGGGGCGGCGTGCGGACGCGGATCGTGGGGACGGTCAAGGGCGACGATTTGTACCTCGTCCCGCACGAGGGCGATCCGGTGCCGCCGGTCGGGACCGCGGTGCGGGGTGCGCTGGACGACGAACGGCGTACCCAGTTGATGCGGACGCATTCTGGGCTGCACGTGCTGACCGGCGTGGTGTTCCGCGACTTCGGGGCGCTGGTCACCGGCGGGAACATGGAGCCGTTGTCGGCGCGGATGGACTTCGACCTGGCCGAAGTACCGCCGGACTTCAAGGACCGGGTGGCCGAGGCCGTCAACGCCGAGATCCGTACCGACCGCCGGATCACCGTCAGCAACCTGCCGCGCGAGGAGGCGTTCGCGATCCCGGACATCATCCGGACGGCGACCAACCTGCTGCCGCCGGACATCGAGATCGTCCGGATCGTCGACATCGCCGGCCTCGACACGCAGGCCGACGGCGGCACCCACGTCGCCTCCACCGCCCTGATCGGCCGGATGGACGTGGTCAAGATGGAGAGCAAGGGCCGCGGCTTCCGCCGCCTCCGGGTCCGGATCGGTTAGGGAGACACGCCCTAGTCGCGGGCCTTCTGGTCGGCGGCCTGGCGGCGGACCTCCGCCTGGGTGGCGCGCTCGTGCTCGAGCCAGTCGGGGTTGTCCGACTTGATGTCCTCGATCTGCGCGGTGGTGAGCGCCTCGGTGACACCGGCCCGCGCAAGCCCGCTGATCGACACACCGAGCTTCGCGGCCACCACCGCGCGCGGGTGCGGACCGTCGCGGCGCAGGTCGCGCAGCCATTCCGGCGGGTCCGCCTGCAGCGCGTTCAGCTCGTCGCGCGACACGACTCCGTCCTGGAACTCCGCGGGCGTGGCCTCGAGATACACCCCGAGCTTCTTCGCCGCCGTCGCGGGCTTCATCGTCTGCGTCTTACGCGCCGTCATGGGAGCAGCGTAACGCCCGGTAACCTCAGCACCGTGACCGGATTCCGGCTGGGCTACGTTCCCGGCGTGACCCCCGCGAAATGGGTGCGGATCTGGGCCGAGCGCCTCCCCCGCGTCCCGCTCGAACTCGTCCAGGTCACCGCCGCCGAGGCGCCCGACCTGATCCGCCGCGCCGAGGTCGACGCGGTGCTGCTGCGCCTCCCGATCGACCGGACCGGCCTGCACGCCATCCCGCTGTACGTCGAGCAGACGGTGGTCGTGGTTCCGAAGGACCACGTGATCACGGCCGCCGACGAGGTCACCGTCGACGATCTCGCCGACGAACTGGTGCTGCACCCGCGGGACGACGTACTCGACTGGGAACGGCCGCCCGGCCGGCTGATCGAGGAGCGGCCGGCGCGGACCGGCGACGCGGTCGAGCTGGTTGCCATGGGCACCGGTGTGCTGGTGGTCCCGCAGTCCCTCGCCCGGTTGCATCACCGCAAGGACCTGACGTACCGCCCGCTGACCGGCGTACCTGAGTCGCAGGTCGCGCTCAGCTGGCCCGAGGACGAGACCAGCGAGCTCGTCGAGCACCTGATCGGCATCGTCCGCGGACGCACCGTGAACAGCACCCGCGGCCCCGCCAAAACCACGCGGGAGCCGAAGCGGACGACCAAGGCGCCGGCCCAGCGGAAAGCGCCGCAGAAGAAGCCTCGCCGTCGCCGCTAGAATTCGGTTGAGTCTTCAACTACTATGGCGGTATGGCGATCTTCCGGTTGAACCACGCAGTTCTGTACGTACGCGACGTCGCGGCGAGCGTCGCGTTCTACCGAGACGTCCTCGGCTTCGGGTACACCGAGACCGGTGACGCGATCCAGGGAGCAGCGTTCCTGCGGGCGCCCGGTTCCAGCAACGACCACGACCTCGGCCTGTTCCAGATCGGATCCCAGGCCGCTCCGTCGGGCGCCGGGCGGACGTCGGTCGGGCTCTACCACCTCGCGTGGGAGGTCGACACGCTCGGTGACCTCGAGGAACTGGCCGGCAAGCTGAGCGAGCACGGCGCCCTGGTCGGCGCGTCCGACCACGGCACCACGAAGTCGCTCTACGGCAAGGACCCGGACGGCCTCGAGTTCGAGATCGTCTGGATCATCCCGGCCGACCTGCTCACCGACGAGGACCGCGAGAAGACGGGCATCTCCCGCCTGGACCTCGCCGCCGAGATCACGAAGTACGGCCGCGAGGCCCGCAGCGGCGTCGGCATCTCCCGCGTCGGCTGAGCCGTTACGGCTGGCGGGTTATGTCAGCGGTGGCGGGTTGCAACACGCCCGCGGTCAAGCAACCCGCCAGCGACGGGGCTCAGGCGCGGGTGATGTGAGTGGCGACGCGGAGGGCGTTGGCCAGGACCGTCAGGACCGGGTTTACGCCGCCGTTGGTGACGTGCAGCGACGCGTCGGCGATCCAGACGTTCTCGTGGCCCCAGAGCCGGCCGTTCGGGTCGGTGACCGAACGCGTCGGGTCGTCGCCCATCCGGCAGCTGCCTGCCTGGTGCTGGCCGGTGCTGGCCTGGCCCAACGTACCTAGGCCGCCGACGGCTGTGCGGGTCGCACCGGCCTCCTCCAGCCACGTCCTGGCCTTGGCGCTCATGAAGGCCTGGGCCCGGGCGTCCTCGGGATGGATCGAGCCGCTGGTGACGACGACCGGGTTGCCGAAACGGTCGACCACCGAGGGGTCGACGCGGACCCTGGACTCCGCGGACGACACCTCCTGGATCGGACCGACCACCCGCAGCATCCGGCGGAGCTCGCGCCGCATCGCCTGCTGACTCTCCACCCCGGCGACCGGAATCATCCCGGCCCCGGTCAGATAGTCGTACGTCGAGGCGGGTGTCGGCACGAACTCGTTCGCGAGCATCCCGCCGCCGACGATCCCGTCGTTCCCGTGCCGGAAGTCGCAGGTCGCGATCGACACCCCGGGCCCGACGAGATCCATCACCTCGTCCTCGAACAGCCCGACCGCTCCGGCGTACACATGGGCCTGTAGATGCCGGCCGACCTGGTCCTGGTCGTTGCCGAGACCGTTTGGCTCGCCGTCGTGCGCGCTGTTCAGCAACAACCGCGGGGTCTCCGACGCGCCGGCGGCAACCACGACCTCCGCGCACGCGACGGTGCGTCGCCAGATCCCGCCATACCCGTCACTCGCGGCCAGCGCGATGCCGACGACCCGGCCGGTCGAATCGGTCACCAAGCGCTCAGCCGTCGTCTCGGTGACCAACGTGCAGTTGCCGGTGGCCAACGCCGCGGGGAGCGCGGTGTTATGGGTCCCGCTCTTCGCCTCCACCGGACACGCGAACCCGACGCACTGCGCGCACCGCACGCACCCGGACCGCCCTTGATAGTCGACCGAGTTGATCAGCAGCGGTACGTCGAGAGTCCCCCACCCCAACCGCTCCGCGGCAGCCGCCAACCGATGCGCCGGCCCGGTCCTCGGCAACGGCGGCATCGGTAGCGGGATCGATCGCGAGTCGTGCCAGGGGTCGACGCCGCCGCCGCTCACTCCGAACCGCTGCTCCGCCAACGAGTAGTAAGGCTCCAAATCGTCGTACGAGATCGGCCAATCGGCCAGCGCACTGCCTTCCGGTACGCCGTACGTCGTCGCCATCCGGAAGTCGCGCGGGACGAACCGCCAGGCCTGCGCGCCGTACACGCGGGTGCCGCCGCCGACCGTGAACGCGTTGTTCCCCCACCCGCCGTCGGGCGGCAGCACCTGGCTCCGGACCCCATCCACGACCGACACCCGCGGCCGCCCGGTCGGGTCCGGATCCGTTGCCGCCGGCAACCCCACGACCGACCGCGGGTTCCGCAGGTGGTCGTGCGAGAGCGACTCCGTCGACGGGTAGCTCCCCAGCTCCACGACGAGCACCGATCGCCCCGACTCGGCGAGCACCTGCGCCGTGGCACCTCCGCCGGCGCCTGAGCCGATCACGATGGAGTCGTACCGCTCCCCCAGGTCCTCGCGCGCCGTGACGTCGAGCGACGTCTGCACCGGCGCGAACTCCGGCGTACGCCAACCGACCGACTCCCAGGAGCCGGGCTGCGCGTAGTACCCCTGCGCGATCAACCGCACCAACCAGGCACCGTCCGGGTCGTCCAGCACCCGATCGAGCTCCACCGCCAGCCCACGCTCGACCCGCGCCAGCCAGTCGGGCCGATCCACCGTCACCACCTGCTCAACGAACCCGACCGCCCCACCACCCGCCCCAGGCACGGCAAACTCCGCCAACCGCTCGAGCACGATCCGTTGCTGTTCAGACAGGCCCATCGTCAAATCCTTTCACGCACTACCGTTTGGCGCATGAGTGAGATCTTCGGCCTGTCGGGTACTGCTGCCGTGGTGACTGGGTCGAGTCGTGGGATCGGGTTGGCGATTGCGCGGGTGTTGCTGGGGCAGGGGGCCTCGGTGGTGGTGAACGGGTATGCGGCGGACGAGACGGCGGCGGCCGTGGAGCAGTTGGCCGTGGAGTATCCGGGGCGGGTCGTGGCTGTCGCCGGTGACGTCGTGGATGCGGGGGTGGCGCGGCAGCTGGTTGACGCGGCGGTGCGGGAGTTCGGGCGGCTGGATCACGTGGTGTGCAACGCGGGGATCGACATCATCAAGCCGGCGATCGAGTACACGCCGGACGAGTGGGACCGGATCCTCGCGGTGAACCTGCGGGGTGCGTTCCTGCCCGCACAGGCCGCGGCGCGGTACTGGATCTCGGAGCGGAGCGGCGGCTCGGTCACGATGACGTCGTCGATCGCCGGCCAGGTGGGGATCCCGACGCTGGCGCCGTACGCAGCCAGCAAGGGCGGGATCAACCAGCTGGTCCGGACGCTCGCGGCGGAGTGGGCCGAGCACGGGATCCGGGTGAACGCGATCGCCCCCGGGTACGTCGCCAACATCATGGACAGCGTCACGGCGCATGACGACCCCGCCTCCGACCGCCGGATCAGCACGTTCACGCCGCTCGGCCGGCGCGCGACGGTCGACGAGATCGCGGCGCCGTACGCGTTCCTCGCCTCGCCCGCGGCCGCCTACGTCACCGGTGCCGTGCTGCCCGTCGACGGTGGCTACACGGCCCTCTGAACCCACAGGCACCGAGTCTTTGTACTTGCCGGTCCATTTTTCCCGAGCAACGCTGTGGTCATGGCACTTGACGACTATTACCTGCTCGGCCGCTCCGGACTGCGCGTCAGCCGGCTCGCGCTGGGCACTATGAACTTCGGCCAGGCGGGTTTCCACGCGCCGTACGGGAAGACCGAGGACGAGGCCCGGGCGATCTTCCGGGCCTACATCGAGGCGGGCGGCAACTTCATCGACACCGCCGACTTCTACACCGCGGGTGAGAGCGAACGGATCCTCGGCCGGCTGATCGCCGAGGCGGGCGTCCGGGAGCGGATGGTGCTCACCACCAAGGCGACCAACAGCGTCGACACCGGCGACCCGAACGCGGGCGGCAACAGCCGCAAGCACCTGATCCGCGCCCTCGACGAATCGCTGCGCCGGCTCGGCACCGACTACGTCGACCTCTTCCTGCTGCACACCTGGGACCGCATCACCGGAGTCGACGAGGTACTGCGGACCCTCGACGACCTCGCCCGCGCGGGCAAGATCCGGTACGCCGGCCTGTCCGACGTACCGGCCTGGTACGCCGCTCGCGCGCAGACTCTCGCCGACGCGCACTCGCTGACACCGATGGTCAGCCTGCAACTGCCGTACTCGCTGATCGAGCGGACCGTCGAGACCGAGCACGTCCCGATGGCGCAGCAACTCGGGTTGGGGATCACCGCGTGGAGCCCGCTCGGCGGTGGCTTCCTGACCGGGAAGTACCAGCGCGACGCCGCGCAGCAGATGGCGGGCGAGGGCCGGCTCACCGGTGACGGGGCGGCCGGACAGTCCTGGACCGACCGGCAGTGGGACCTGCTGACGACCGTGCGGGAGGTGGCGGACAAGCTGGGCGTGACGATGGCGCAGGTGGCGGTCAACTGGGCCGCAACTCAACCGGGCGTGGCCTCGGCGATCGTGGGCGCGAGTCGCCCGGAGCAGCTCGAGTCGAGTATCGCGGCGCTCGACTTCGAGCTCCCGGCCGAGCTGCGGGCGGCGCTCGACGACGCGAGCGCCGTACCGCCGTCGTCGGTGTACCGGATGTTCACGCCGGAGTACCAGGGCTGGTTGGTGAACCCCGGCGTGAAGGTCGCTGACAAGCCGGTCGGGTATCAGCCGCCGGTGCTCAATTGGCGCTGAGGTAGTCCAGGCACAGGTCGAGCGCGTACTCCAGATGGGTCGACGATCCGGACGACAGCAGGATCGCGACGCCGCCCTGGATCGCGGCGATCAGCGCTGCCGAAGCGCGGGCGGGATCCACGTCGGCACGGATCTCGCCCGCCGCTTTCATCTCCTCGATGCCGGTCGCGAGCCGCTCCTGCCACTGGGCGAGCAGCGTCGCGGTGACCGCTTGCGCGGCGGGCGTGTGCCGGCCGATCTCGGTGATGAGGACACCGAGCGGGCAGTTCACGCCCTGCCGCCGGTACTTCTCGACGACGACGTCCCGCCATTCGCGCCAGGCGTCCCAGCTGGTCAGCTGTCCGAGCTGCGGCTCCTGGTCCTCGAGCACCCGCTCGGCCTCGCGCTCGGCGACAGCGAGCAGCAGCTGCTCCTTGCCCTCGGGGAAGTAGTGGAAGAGCTGGCTCTTCCCGGTCCGGCTGCGCTGCCCGATGTCGTCGAGCTTCACCGCACTGATCCCACGCTCGCGGATCTCGGCCGCGGCCGCCGCGACGATCCGCTCCCGCGTCGCCGCACCCTTCGCTGTCAACACATCAGCAAATGTACCCGCCGGTCTAAGACCGCCGACTGTTCAGCTCCGCGAGCGCCCCGAACACCCGCTTCGGCGTCCGCTCCCCGTCGTCCCCGACCGCGACCAGCCCGTACGACGAGAGGTCGAGATCGTGCTCCGGATCGTCCGGGCGGTGCGGCAGACCGAAGCCGGCGTAGCTGAACCAGAACGCCGCCGCCAGCTCGATCCGGTCGAACTCCTCGACGAGTCCGTACAGGTACTCCACTTGTTCCTCCTCCCGTCGCTCGTAGGCACCGTTGAGCGCCGGCGGGTCGACACTGCGGTTCACGATCATCCAGCCGGTCCCGCCGCGGTCTCCGGCGCCGCGGTACGCGCAGCAGCCGAACTCGGTCGCGACGACCGGCTTCCCCCACTTCGACCGGGCCCCGAGCTCGTCGGCGAAGGTCGCCCGGTTGGCCGCGTCCCGGTACGCGTCGACGCTGACGATGTCGAAGAGGTCCCAGTTCACGTCCTCCCACATCCCGGCGGCGTACGTGATCCGGCCACCGAACGCCGTACGCCCGGCCGACACCAACTGCTGCTGTACGTCGCCCCAGCGCGCGAGCCCCGCCTGTAGCTCGGTCAGCTTCGCCGGATCGGTCCAGGTCGCCGGGTCCGCCATCAGCGCGAGCCGCTCCCCCGACGTCGCTCCGGGAATGAAGCCCTTGCAGAACACGGACAGCTCGCACCCGAGCACCAGCACGACCTCGCCACGACCGGACTGCCGCAGCTGCTCCGCCCGACCGGCACAGTCGGCCAGGAAGGCGATGAACTCGTCCGGCTCGAGATCCATCGGCACCGGCGAGAACCACAGATCGAGCCCGGCCGCGAGCGCCGCCTCCCCCGCGATCGCCAGCCGGTCCGGATCGTTCCCCGAGACCCTGACCGCGGGAGCCCGCAGCTCGTTCGCGATCACCGCCAGGTCCTGGCGTACGACGTCCGCGTCGAAGCGCTCGTGTGTGTCCCGGCCGTCGTACCGCAGGCCGGTGTCGTAGTTCACCCCGATGGCTCGCATGCTCCGCAGCCTAGCAATCAAAGTCATACTCGGTACATCTTTTTATCCGGTATGGTTCAAGCGTGAACCAGAACGGCCGCCGGGAGCGGAAGAAGGCCGAGCTCCGCAGCCGGATCTCGGAGGTGGCGACCGGGCTGTTCCTCGAGCGCGGGTTCGACGCGGTGTCGGTGTCCGAGATCGCCGAGGCGGCGGATGTCGCGCGGCCGACGGTGTTCGCGCACTTCGCCCGCAAGGAGGACCTGCTCTTCGACCGCTATCCCGAGGCGGAAGCGCTGGTCGTTGGCGCGATCAACGACCGGCCGGCCGGCACGTCCGCGGTTCTGGCGCTGTCTGATCTGCTGGTCGCCCTCGCCGACGCCGGGCACCCGCTGTCCACGATCCGCGCGAGCTTCCGGCGCTTCTGGGAGGTCATCGCCGAGTCCCGCGCGTTGCAGTCCCGGGCCCGCGAGCTCACCGACCATGTCGAGCGGGCGATCGCCGCCGCGATGGCGAGCACAGCCGTCCCCGATCCCGAACTGACGGCCGCACTCAGCGTCGCGGCGTACCGGACCGTCCATCTGCACGCGGTACGGCGGATTCTCGCCGGCGAGGACGAGGCGCCCGTGGTCGCGGAGCACCGCGCGCGGACGATCCACGCCCTCGCCGTCGTCGACAGTCACCTGACCGGCTTGCGGAACCAGACCACGACACCGGCCACCAGCAGGTAGACCACCGGGAGCACCGGCGACGCTCCCAGCACGAACAGGTTGGTGATCGTCGCGCCGGCCATCAACGCCACCAGCCCGAGCGCCGCGATCCGGCACACCCGCGGCACGAGCAGACCGATCGCTCCCGCGAGCTCGAGCGCACCGACCAAGTACCGCAGCCACTGACCGGCGCCGACCTCGGCGAACATGTCCACCATCGCCGCGTTCCCGGTCAGCTTCGGCGCCGCCGCCATCACGAACTGCGCGGCGAGCAGAACCTGCACCACCCACAAAACCACCGTCCGGGGCCGGACGGTCCGCTGGGTCGTCACCGACGTACTCATGAGCTTCTCCTTCGTCGTTGTGTTCCGGTACGACGAAGGTCCCGCGAACCGCCCGCGACAGGCATCCGTGGTGACCACGGATCCACCACGGAACGACCGCTAGTTCACGTGGCTCGCGATGGTGTGGGCGCAGGTGATGGATTCGGTGTGGGAGGTGTCGACCTCGACGTCGTACGTGATGCCCTCGTGGACTACATGGGCCTGCTTCTCGGCCATGCCTCCGGCGCGGTTGCCGCGGGCGATCTCGCGGCCGGCGGCGATCTCGGGAGCGCAGTGGACGCCGACCCAGAGCGTCTCGAGGTCGCCGATCGCGTCGCGCCAGCGCTGTTGCGAGGCCGGGCCGCCGAGGAACACGTCGTCGACGATGACGCGGCCGCCGGCGCGACACATCGCGACGAGCCCCGCCGTCCAGGCCGCTTCCAGTTCACGGAACGCCGGCCCGACGGACACCTCGCCGCCCGGGCCGATCAGGATGCCGTCCGGCGAGCCCTCCAGATCGGCCGGCAGCGCGTCCACGAAGTTGTCCACGCTGAGCGCCAGCCACGGTTCGGCCAGGACCGCCTGCAGACACCGCACGATCCCGGTCTTCCCGGAACTGGACCCACCGTTGATGATGATCAGTCGAGCCGTCACGCCCGCAAGACTAGGGTCTCGGTCCGCGGGCTCTCGACCGGTTTACGCCGCGCCAGCGCGAGGAACGGTACGGCGAGCGCCTGGATCACCGCCGACACCAGGTACGCCGTCCCGTACCCCCACACGTCCGCGGCGCGACCGAGCGTCGGCTGGATCACCACGCCGCCCGCCGACCCGAGCAGGTTGTCGAACGACAGCACCGTCGCCCGCTGCTCCGACGGGATGTGACTGTTCAGGTACGCCTGCCGCACCGGCGACATCGCGGCGAACATCGTCCCCCACCCCATCAGCAGCACCAGCGCGAGCCCGAACGACGTCACCAGCCCGATCGACGCGATCAGGACGCCGGACACCAGGATCGCCGCGATCAGCGTCCGGATCCGGTCCCGGAAGATCCGCGCCAGGGACGACGCCGACGCCCCGCCCGCGATCTGCGCCCCCGCGACGATCCCGGCCGACAGACCCGCGACGGCGTACGAGTCGGTGTGCCCGTACAGCTGTAAGAGATATGGTTGCGCGGCGTAGAACCCGTACACGCTCACCCCGGCCGTGAACGGTCCGGCCAGCATCACCCAACGCACCCGCCGGTTCAGCAGGCCGTGCCGCAGCGAGGCCCGGACGATCCCGCGCATCTCACCGCGTACCGAGACGCGCGGCTTCGGCGTGAACCCGATGTCCCGCATCGAGCGCCACGCCACCGCGAACGTGGCCAACAGCAACAAGGCGCGCACGACGTACGGCATCCCGAGATTCGTGAGCTGCGCGAGCACGCCACCGCCGATCGATCCGGCCAGCATCGCGATCCCGTTCGCCACCTGTCCCTTCGCGAACGCGTCGTCCAGCGAGCCGCGGTACCCGGTCGCATGCAGCCCGTCGACCAGCCACGCCTCGGTCGCGCCACTGAAGAACGTGAACCCGAGACCGAGCAGCGCCGACACCACGGCCCACCACACAAACGGGGCGTGGGTGCGCCACAGCAACAGGTAGAGCAGCGTCGTGCCCATCAGCGTGGCGGTCCCGAGCAGGTACGACGCACGCCGGCCGACCGTGTCCGCGACGACGCCGGTCGGGACCTCGAACAGCACCATCCCGGCGGTGAAGAACGCGTTCGCGGCGAACGCCTTCCCGACGCTCAGACCGGCGTCCAGCAGGAACAATGTGTTGATCCCCCAGATCATCGACGACGCGCCCGTCGACACCACGACCAGCGTGAGGTAGGTCCGCAGTACTCGCTCGGCTGTCATACCCGGTACGTCGGAGCTGTCCGTCCCGACTCGACATGCGCGCCGTGAGCTCTCCAGGCGGGTAGTGTCCGGGGACGTGACGGATCAGCAGGCGCACAGCGCCACAGCGCGCGACACGGTCAAGCTCGCAGTGGTGGTCGGCGCACTCGGTGTCGTTTTCGGCGACATCGGTACCAGCCCTATCTACACCCTCCAGACGGTCTTCAACCCCGAAGACCCGCACCCGGTGCCGCTCAGTGACCACAACGTGTACGGCGTCGTGTCGCTGATCTTCTGGTCGGTGATGATCATCGTCACCGTCACGTACATCCTGCTCACGATGCGCGCGGACAACAACGGCGAGGGCGGCGTGGTGGCGCTGATCACGCTGCTCCGCAAGTGGACCCGTACGCACCCGGGCCGGAAGGCCTCCGGGGTGCTGGCGACGGTGGGTCTGTTCGGTGCGGCGCTGTTCTTCGGCGACGGCATGATCACGCCGGCGATCTCGGTGCTGTCCGCGGTCGAGGGCGTGAAGACCGTACAGCCGTCGCTCGGCGAGTACGTGATCCCGATCACCGCGGTCATCATCATCGGGCTGTTCATGGTCCAGCGCCGCGGCACCGAGCAGATCGGCCGGGCGTTCGGGCCGGTGATGATCGTGTGGTTCGCCGTGATCGGCGCGGCCGGGATCGGCGGCATCCTCGAGCACACCGCGATCCTCAAGGCACTCTCCCCGACGTACGCGGTCGGCTTCCTGGCCGGGCACTTCCACATCGCGTTCTTCGCGCTCGCGGCGGTCGTGCTGTCGATCACCGGCGCCGAGGCGCTGTACGCCGACATGGGGCACTTCGGCCGGAAGGCGATCAGCCGGGGCTGGCTGTTCCTGGTACTGCCGGCCCTCACGCTCAGCTACATGGGCCAGGGCGCGCTGATCCTGAAGAACCACGAAAACATCAGCAGCCCGTTCTTCCTGCTCGTCCCGAGCTGGGGCCGGCTGCCGCTGGTCCTGCTCGCGACGGCCGCGACCGTGATCGCGTCGCAGGCCGTCATCACCGGTGCCTACTCGGTGATGGCCCAGGCCGCCCGGCTCGGGTACCTGCCGCGGCTGCGGGTGACGCACACGTCGGCGACGACGATCGGCCAGATCTACGTCCCCTTCGTCAACTGGCTGCTGTTCGTGTCGGTGCTGACGCTGATCTTCGCGTTCCGCAGCTCGGCCGCGCTGGCGTACGCGTACGGCATGACGGTGACCGGGACGATCACCATCACCACACTGCTGTTCTTCTACGTCGCGCACTACCGCTGGAACATCCCGAAGTGGCTGATCCTGCTCGGCGCGGTCCCGCTGCTGCTGATCGACGGGCTGTTCATCGCGGCGAACCTGACCAAGCTGCTGCACGGCGCGTGGCTGCCGCTGCTGATCGCGCTCACCGCGTTCACCGTGATGACGACCTGGCAGCGTGGCCGCGAGGTCGTCACCCGGGAGCGGGAACATGCCGAGGGCTCGCTGCAGGAGTTCATCGACGAGCTGAGCTCCGGCATGCTGCCGGTCCGCACAGTGCCGGGGACGGCGATCTTCCTGAACCGCGGCGGGACCAGCGCGCCGCTCGCGCTGCGGGCGAACGTCGAGCACAACCAGGTCCGGCACCAGCACGTGGTGATCGTCGCGATCGACACCGAGCCGGTGCCCCGGGTCCCCGAGGACAAGCGCGTGATGGTGAACGACCTCGGGTACGGCAACGACGGGATCACCCACGTCACGATCAAGTTCGGGTACATGGAGCGTCCCGACGTACCGGCGGCGCTCGCGCGGCTCGATCCGGATCAGTCGGAGGGACCGCTCGATCTCGACAACGCGTCGTACTTCCTGTCGAAGATCGAACTCCGGCGCGGGCAGGCGCCGACGATGGCGGGCTGGCGTAAGCAACTGTTCCTCGCCACGTCGCACATCACCGCGGACGCGGCCGAACACTTCGGTCTCCCCCGCGACCGCACCGTCATCATCGGCTCCCACATCGAGTTGTAGCCGCCGCCATGGACCAGACGTACGACGAGAGTCCGCCGGTGCCTGCACTGGCCGGCCTCGTCCGTACGGTCTGGATCCAGCGCACGGGATCGCGGCCGTACGCGCAGCGCGATCTGCCGACCGGTGGTGTCGAACTGCACTGCCCGGTCGGCGGCGTTCCGCGGTTGATCGGGCCGCTCACCCGGGCGCACCTGCAGACGATCCCGGCCCGGACCACGATCGTCGGCGTGCGGTTCATGCCCGGTGCGAGTACGCCGTTGCTCGGCGTACCGGCGGATGAGCTCGTCGACTGCGCGGTGGATCTGTGGGGTCCGGCGGCCGAGGCGATCGGGTGGGCGGTGGCTGACGCCGCGACACCACAGGCGGCGTTGCTCGACGTCCAGCGGTATCTGGCCGGGCAGCCGGTGCGGCCGGACTCGGTTGTGACGGAGATGGTGCGCCGGTTGATGCCGTGGGAGCCGACCGGGATCGCGACGCTGGCCGACGATCTCGCGCTGTCGGAGAGTCAGCTGCGGCGCCGGTGCCTGACCGCGATCGGGACCGGGCCGAAGGCGTTGCAGCGGACGCTGCGGTTCCAGGGGTACCTCGCGCTCGCGCAGGCCGGGTTCGGCAGCGGGCTCGCCGACCTCGCGGCCGAGACCGGTTACGCCGATCACGCGCATCTGACCCGCGAGTGCGTACGGCTGACCGGGGTGACGCCGCGCGACCTGCTCGGCGACAAGGCCGACCGGTGCGACTGCGGGCACGACCACTCGGCGTCGTACCGGCCGTTCCTCGCCGGGTGGTACGACCGTTTCGTTCAAGCGCAGCGCGGTCGTCCGCTTCTAGCGTCGACCCATGGAACTGATCGGTCCTGACCACGAGCAGTACGACGTCTTGCGGCGGCCGGCGCACCCGCAGTACGCCGGGATCCGTCCACACGTCGTCGCGCGGTGCGAGTCGATCGACGACGTGGTCGAGGCGCTGTCGTACGCCCGCTCGAAGAACCTCCCGCTGACTCCGCGCGGCGGCGGCCATTGCTTCGCGGGCCGCTCCTCCACCACCGGCGTGATGCTCGATCTGTCGGCGCTGAGTGCGATCTCAGTTCAGGACACGGTTGCGACGATCGGCGCCGGGGCTCGGTTGGCGGCTGTTTACCGGGAGCTGCACCAGCACGGGCTGACGATTCCGGCTGGGTGTGGGCCGACGGTGGGGATCGCGGGCCTGACGCTCGGGGGTGGGCTTGGTCTGCTCGGGCGGCGCTACGGCCTCACCTGCGACCGGCTCCTCGCCGCGACCGTGGTACTTGCCGACGGCAACGTTATGACGTGTGACGCGGAGCGAGAACCCGATCTGTTCTGGGCCTTGCGCGGTGCGGGTGGCGGGCAGTTCGGGGTCGTCACGTCGCTGACCTTCGACGCCGTACCGTCGCCGCACGCGACGCTCTTCGTCATCACCTGGCCCCGCGCCCGGGCCGCCGACGTGATCGCCACGTGGCAGGACTGGGCGCCGGACGCCCCGGACGACATCACCGCATCCCTCGAGGTGACCGTGGACGGGGTGAAGGTGTTCGGCGCGGCGCTCGGCCGCTTCGATGCCGGGCCGCTCGGTGACGGTGCGGTCGAGGTGCGGGATGACCTCAGTTGGCCGGATCTCAAGCGTGTCCTCTCGGAAGGCGAGCCGGACGATCGGGTGATTCACAGCAAGTCCGAGTTCGTCGGGGCGCCGCTGCCGCCGGACGCGATCGCCGAACTCGTACGGAGCGACTGCGAGCTGCACTTCACCCCGATGGGCGGCGCGTACAACCGCGTCCCCGCCGGCGCGACGGCCTTTCCGCATCGCAGCGAGCGTTTCCTCCTCGAACACGTCGGCCCTGATAGCGACGCGGTACGACGGTCCTGGGCGCTCGCCCACCGGTACGCGTCGGGCCGGGTCTACCAGAACTTCCCCGACCCTGAGCTGTCCGATTGGGCGGCGGCGTACCACGGGGAGAACCTCGGGCGGTTGACCGGCATCAAGCAGAAGTACGACCCCGACGGTGTGTTCCACTTCCCGCAAGCACTTGGAGGTGCCCGATGATCGTGCTGTACATGAGCATGTCGCTGGACGGTTTCGTGGTCGGACCGGACGACAGCTTCGACGAGCCGATGGGTCGCGGCGGGTTCCGGCTCTTCAACTGGCTCGACGATCGCAACAGCGACGGGCCGAGTGGACAGGTGTACGCCGAGGGTCAGGCGACCGGTGCGTTGATCGCGGGACGGCGTACGTTCGAGCACGCTCGTCGGTGGCAGGGTGACCACCATGACGGTGTACCGATGTTCATCCTGACGCACCAGGTGGACCCGAACGACGTACCGCCCGGGACCGCGCGGTGGGTCACCGATGTCGCCGAGGCGGCTGCGCTGGCCAAGGCCGCGGCGGGCGAAAAGAACGTGATGGTCCACGGCGCCGGGGCCGCGCAGGCGCTGCTCCGCGAGGGGCTGATCGACGAGATCGAGCTGCACGTCGTCAACGTTCTGCTCGGCCAGGGCCGACGCCTGTTCGACAACTTGCCCGCCGAGTACATCGAACTCGAGCAGGTCCGCCAGCTCCCCGCCCGCGACGTCACCCACCTCCACTACAAGGTCGTGAAGTGACTCCCGAGAAGACCCGCCTGCTGAAGGAGCTCGACACCGTCCAGACCTCGCTGATCTGGAAGGTCGAGGGCCTCACCGACGACGAACTCCGGCGTCCGATGACGATGAGCGGGACGAACCTGATCGGCATTGTGAAGCACCTGACCGGGATCACGCACGGGTACTTGTGTGTGGCGTTCGGGCGGGACGTCGACATGTTCCCGGAGTGCACCGACGAGGAGTTGTGGTTCGGGCTCGACATGTGGGCGACGCCCGACGAGTCGCCGGCGGAGATCGTCGACGGGTACCGCCGCGCGTGTGCGGCCGGCGCACGGTCGGTCGAGGAGCTTGATCTCGAGACGACCGGCACGCACCATTCCGGGTCCACGGTCACGGTGCGGGACATGGCATTCACCGTGCTCCTGGACACGACCCGGCACGCGGGTCACGCGGACGTGACGCGGGAGCTGATCGACGGTCGGATCGGGAGCCGGCCGGGCGACCCGATGTCGCCGGACGATCCGGAGTACCTGGGGATGTACCGCGCCCGCATCACTGGCGAGATCGACCGCGAGACCTGGATGACGTACGTCCGCAGCCGCCCGGAGTACCAGCCTCGCGCGGACTCTTAACTCCAGGTGGGAAAAATGTTCGGCCTGCGCTCTTGAGGGTGTTGGAATTTGGCCTCAGGATGTGGTGCGACTGATCCACGCCCCTGGGGAGGTTGTCCGCATGTGGAAAGCTCTGCTGCTGGCCGTCGTCGGCGCGCTGGTGATCGTGTCACCCGCCCAAGCGGCCGTGCCCAAGCCCGTGTACGCACCCAGCAACTCCGTCGCCGATCCCGGCATCCTGCGCTCCGGCGGTGACTTCTACGCGTTCACCACGGGACCGAGCGGACGCGTCAGCCGCGGCGACACCGCGAGCGGACCATGGTCGAGCGTGGGTACGGCGCTCGCGACCGCACCGGCGTGGATGGACACCACCGCGGACGTGTGGGCACCGGATGCCTGGCAGACGTCCGCCGGGTACGTCCTCTACTACTCGGCCGTCGCGAAAAGCTTCGGCGGGCAACGGTGCATCGGCGTCGCCACGTCGTCGCAAGCCGGCGGGCCGTACCAACCGATCGGCGACGCTCCACTCGTCTGTCCCGACGGGCAACACGGCGCCGAGGACGGCGTACCCGGTCGGCCCATCGCGGCGGCCGGCGTGATCGACCCCTCCCCCTTCCAGGACAGCGACGGGAACCGATTCCTGCTGTACAAGACCCAGCAGATCCCGTCGTCGCTCCGAATGGTGCCGCTCGACAGTGCCGGTCTGCACGCGACCGGCGCGAACAGCCGCGAACTGCTGCGACGCGACGGCATCATCGAGAACCCGACGATGGTGCAGCGCGGATCGCAGTACATCCTGTTCGCTTCTCGCTACGGCTACGACAACTGCAGCTACGCGACCGTCTGGCTGCGCTCCGCCGATCGCTGGACCTTCGCCGCCGCCACCGAGAACTCGCTGCTGACCTCAGCCGGCACCGCCCTGTGCGGTCCCGGCGGCGCCGACGTCACCCCGTCACTCGACGGCGGCTGGCGGATCTTCCTCCACGCCTGGGTCTGCGGCACCGGTACGACGCCTTGCACCGATGCCCAGATCACGAACGGCGTCACCCACCGCCGAGTCCTCTACGCCGCCATCCTCAACTGGTCCGCGGACAACACCCCATCCGTCGGCGCCTTCCTCTAGCTCAGAGCCAGGGCGGGAGGGGCTGTGCGGGAGCGCCGTCCGCGGTGGTGACGTCGGAGTAGGCGCGACCGGACAGGTATGCGGCTTGGTCCGGAAGGGGACCCTCGATCGTCGGTACGTCGCCGCGCTTGGTGCGGATGTCGTCGCAGAGTGCTTCCAGGAAGTCCGTCGGGAGGTCGGCGAAGGTGAGCCCGGTGCCGAGGTCGACGGCGTGGATCAGCACCTCGCGGCTGCGCATCCACGGAATGTCGGTGGCCGGGATCGGGAGCCCCTGGGCGGTTCGGACCGTTGCCTTCCACTGCTCCGGACTCAGCTCGGCCATGGCGCCCGCGAGAACTGCCGCGGACGAGTCGAACCACGCGCGCAGGTCGGACCGCCCAGCGCTCGCCTCGATGTCGGCGTTGCGAGCCTCGGCTGACGGGTACATCGGCCGTTCCTCGCCGGTGCGCGCCCAGTACACCAGGTTGCCCAGCGCCTCCGCGTTCAGCGACAGATGCGCCGCCACGTGCCGCCGCGACCACCCGGGCAGCAACGACTGCGCTGCAAGATCAGCGAGCGCCTCGCGGCACAGCGCCGTACCCTCGTCGATCCACTCGTGCACGCGCTCCATGCTGCGAACCTAGCCGACCGACGGCGCGGGTTCTTGCTCCGGTGGGGTGTTGTGGTGAGACTGAGCCGATGAAGGAGGGGACCCTCGGATGGTGACGACGATCGGAGTGGTGGGACCGTCGGACCTGGTCACCTCCACGAGCCGGATCGTCAAAGGGCTGCGTGGAGTAGAGGTCGTCCCACTGCGGTACCGGCGCGAGACGGACACGCCCAAGGTGATGGCCGACGCGCCCGGCAGCGTCGACGCGTGGTTGTTCACCGGCGTGGTGCCGTATCAGATCGCGGCGGCGCAGGACCTGCTCGACCGTCCGGCCGCGCACGTCGAGTACACCGGCGCCACTCTCATGCGCGCCCTCGTCCAACTGCTCCGCGAGGGGCGGGACGTGACCTCGCTGAGCATCGACGTACTCGATGAGGCGGAGGTCCGCGAGACGTTCGACGAGGTCGGGCTGCCGACCCGTGGCGTTCGGGTGTTGCCGTACCGTCCGGGGCTGAGCCTCGACGACATCCTCGCCTTCCACCACGAGGCCGGCGCGACCGTGGCGATCACCTGCCTGCGGTCGGCATACGAGAAGCTCCGCACCGAGCAGACGACGCTACGGCTCGCGCCGTCGGTGCACTCCGTCCGCAGCGCGGTGAACAGCCTGCTGCTCGTGCATGACGCTTTGCGCAGTGACGATGCGCAGATCGCGCTCGGTCTGGTCGAGATCTCCCCCGACGCCGAGAGCGCGCTCCAGCGCGAGGCCGGCTCGCTGGGCGGCAGCGTGCTCCGGTACGACGACAAGCGTTGGCTGGTGATCGCGACCCGCGGACCGCTGGAGCAGGCGACCGCCGCGTTCACCGAGCTGGGCATGCTGACCCGCCTGAAGGAGCAGTTCGGACCAGTCCGGATCGGGTTCGGTATCGGCGGTTCCGGGACCGAGACCGAGGCGCTGGCCCGGCGCGCGCTCGGCCGGGCGAAGACCGCGGGGCGGACCGCGGCGGTGGTGTCACTGCGCAACGACATCGACCTGGTCCTGGTCGGCGGCGCGGCGCCGCGTGCTCAGCAGCGGTCGAAGCTGCAGCTGCTCGCGCAGCGTGCCGGGCTCTCCAAGGCGACCCTCGAGCGGTTGCAGGAGCTCGTCCACAGCACCGAGGAGGACGGTCTGACCACGCGGTCGGTGGCCGACTACCTCGGCATCCAGCCGCGCACCGCACGCCGGGTCCTGAACCGGCTCGAGCGGGCCGGGCTCGCGGATGCGACCGGCACCCAGCTCGGCACCGGCAGCGGCCGCCCGCTGGTCGTCTACCGCGTTCATCTCTGAGTTCATTGCTGATTGTTTCCCGAACGGTTGACGCACTGCTGCACGTCCGGCTAATTTCAGCCATGACCGTAATTCAGTGCGCACTGTCCCGGGAGGCCTTGTGGACAAGCGATTCGCACGGGGATTGATCACCACCTTGGTCGTCTGCGCAGGTTTCGTGAGCGTTTCCGCTCCGGCCCGCGCTGCTATTCCGGTCGTGACCGAAAGCCCACAGGTCACGAACCTCGGTCCGGCCTCGGCCGTGACCTCGACGAGTGTCGCCGAACAGGTCGGCGACCGGATCTGGACCATCACCTCCGGCGTCTCGCCCGTCCAGGTCGGCGCCTTCGACCCGGTCGGCCGGACCGTCGACCGCAAACTCTCGCTGCCGACCGGCGCCGGCGCCTGGGCGATGACGCACATCGGCACCGACCTGTACGTCGGCCTGTACACCCCGGGCGACGTCTACAAGATCGACACCACCACCGGGACCGCCACCAAGGTCGCTCAGTTCGGATCGTTCATCTGGTCGATCGCGGCGACGCCAGACGGCAAGATCGTCGCCGGCACCTACCCGGACGGCGCGGTCCACGAGTACGACCCGTCCACCGGCGGCACCAAGTCGTACGGCGCCGCCGTACCCGGTCAGCAGTACGTCCGAAGCATCGCCGCCGACGCGACCACGATCTACGCCGGCGTCGGCACCCAGGCGCACCTGATCGCGATCGACCGCGCCACCGGCACCCGCCGCGACGTCCTGCCGGCCGCGTACGCCGACCGCACCTTCGTCGCGACCCTCGCCCTGAACGGCACGAAACTCGCCGCGGGCCTGTCCCCCACCGGCACGATGCTCGTGTTCGACACCACCGACCTGAGCCACCCGGTCGAGGTGCAGACGCCCGGCGGCGATCAGTACGTCACCGCGATCACGCTGGACGGCGCCGACATCTATCTCGGCACCCGCCCGTCCGGGACGCTCTACCGTTACCGCGACAACACGCTGACGAAGCTCGGTTCGCCGTACGACGGGGCGTACTTCAACCGGATCTTCGTCGAGGGCTCGACGATCCGCGCCGAGCTGACCAGCCAGGTCGTCGACTTCGACCAGGCGACCGGGACGTTCACCGGCACCGACCTCGGTCAGGCCGGGCTGCCACCCGCGCCGGAGCAGGCGATGGCGATCGCCGCGACGCCGACGTCGGTCCTGGTCAGCGGCAAGGCCGGCGTCCAGGTTCACGGCCTCGCCAATGGCACCAGCACGCGCACCTTCCTTCCCGGCGAGGCGAAGACCCTCACACCGGTCGGCCAGAGCGTGTACCTCGGCGTTTACACACTGGCCCGGCTCTGGCAGATGAAGCCCGACGGCACCGATCTCCACGAGCTCGGGCAGATCGGCAACGAGCAGACCCGGCCGACCGACGACGCGTACGACGCCCGCTCGCGCACCTGGCTGATCTCCACCGAGCCCGACTACGGCAAGTACGACGGAACGCTCGTCGAGCAGCACCTGGACTCGGGTCAACGCGAGGTCCACCGCGGCGTCGTACCGCACCAGTCGGTCCGATCGGTCACCACCGCGGACGGGATCGCGTACCTCGGCGGCGCCACCCGGAACAGCCTCGGAACGGACCCGATCTTGCCCGAGGCAACCGTCGTCGCGTTCGACCTGAAGCGCAACCAGGTGCTGTGGGAGAGCGCTCCGTTGCCCAAGGCACAGAGTTACAGCGACGTTGTGGTCTATCGCGGCCGCCTCTACGCGACCACGGACGACGGACGGCTCGCCGTACTCGATCCACGCACCGGCAAGCTGCAGGACACCGCGACGATCGGCACCGGGCAGAGCCGGCTGACGATCGCCCGCTCCGGTCTTTATGGCACCGACAGCAAACGAGTCTTCAAGGTCGACGGGGCCAAGGTCACCACCGTGGTCGACGGCCTGGCCGCGCAGATCTACAGCTACCCGCTGATCACCACATCCCACAACGGCGACGCGCTCTACACGATCAAGGGCCGCGACCTGGTCCGCATCGGCGGTCTGCGATGAAGCTCCCGCGCAGGACAGTGTTGGCGACCGCGGTCGCAGCCGCCAGCCTCATGAAACTTCCCGCCTACGCGGAGGACAGTCCCATCGACGGCTCGACGCTGCCCACGTTCGGACCCGCCTGCCTGACCGCCGCTGTCGTCGCGACCGCCGTCCACGACGGTCACGCGTACGTCGTCAGCCGCGGCATCGTCCCGCCCCGGCTGACCGAGCTCGACCTCAGCACCCGGAAGGTCACCAGGACCGTCGAGCTCCCGGTCGGCGAGGGCGGCTGGGCGATCACCGTTGCCGCCGGCAAGATCTACGTCGGCCTGTACCCGGTCCCCGAGGTCTACTGTTTCGACCCCGCCGACGGCTCGCTCGCCCGGGTCGGCAGCCTCGCGGGCGCCGACGGCTTCGTCTGGGACCTGACCACCGCCCCGGACGGCCAGGTCTTCGCCGTCAGCTACCCGAACGGGACGGTCTGGCAGATCGATCCCGCCACCAACGCCCTGACCCGCCTGGGCGCGCCGGTCGCGGGAGCGCAGTACGGCCGGTACGTCGGTGCCGCCGGCGACCGCGTCTACGCGGGGATCTACACGCCCTCGCAGCTCGTGGCCTACGACCGCACCTCGGCGACCTTCCGCGACCTGACGCCGGAGTCGATCCGCGGCCAGAAGTTCGGCCCGTTCGCGGCGACCGCGGACCGCCTGTACGTCGGCAGCGACGGCGCGCTCACCACGATGGCGCTCGACGGCACCGACGTCCGGATCACACCGCTACCGCCCGGCGAGACCGGCATCGACACGCTGACGGTCGGCCCCGACGGGACGGCGTACGTGACGACTCGTGGATCCGGCACCGTCTGGTCCTGTGCCGGCGACACGTTCACCGCGATCGCGACACCGGCGCCGCAGGACGAGCACCGCCGGATCGAGTTCCTCGACGAGAAGACACTCCTCGGCTCGACCGGTTCCGGCGTTCTGTGGTGGCTCGACATCACCACCGGCTCCTTTGAATTGCTCGACCTCCTCGACGCCGGGTTCACCGCGGCGGCCGACAAACCGCAGTCGATCCTGCTCGGCGACCCGCATCTCTACGTCGGCGGCCACTGGGTGATCACCGAGCACGCCGGCGACGAGACCCGCCGTTTCCGGGTCGCGGGTGAAGCGAAGACACTCTCCTGGATCCGCGGCGAGCTGTACTCCGCCCTGTACCCGAGCACCGAGATCGTCCGCCTCAACCCACGCACCGGCGCCGTCCACTCCTTCGGCACCATCGGTCACGACCAGCTCCGCCCGTGGCAGGCGGCGTACGACGAGACCACCAGGCTGCTCGCAGTCGCCACCGCGCCCGGGACCGGCAAACTCACCGGCGCCCTGACGCTCGTCGACGTCCGGACCGGCGAGCTCGACGTCCACTACGGCGTACTCCCCGACCAGAGCGTCATGACGGTGGCGATCGCGGACGGCATCGCGTACCTCGGCGGCGACGTGGTGGGCGGTGGCGGTGTCACCCCGACCCGCACATCGGCAGCGATCGCGGCGTTCGACCTGCGCCGCCGCAAGCTGCTCTGGACGGCCGAACCGTTCGCCGGCGAGCGTTCGATCCAGAGCGTCGCCGTCCACAACGGCATCCTGTACGGCGTCCTGAAGCGCACCAGCGGCGCCTGGTTCACCTACGACCTGCGCACCGGGATCGCCACCCGTGGCGCGAACAAGCTCTCCGGCTACGGCCAGATCCACACTGACCGGACCGGGGTCTACTGTGAAACGAACTTCGGCGGGAACCTGTACCAGCTCGGACCGGGCCTCACCGAGGCGAAACTCCTGGTCGACAAGCTCGGTGACGGCTGGTTCACCGTGCCGCAACTGACACCGGTGCGCGGCAAACGGCAGACCGTCTGGGGTCTGGCGGACCGCGACCTCGTGCAACTCCCGTTGCCTTAAGCAAACATCGCCCCAAGGAGGGACTGCCGCTATGCAGAACACCCAACTCGCCCGGGACGGTGGTACGCCGGTCCGGACCGAGCCGCTGCCGTCGGTGATGAACGCCACCGGCCGCCGATTCGGCGACGACGAGGTCAAGGCGGTCGAGCGGGTGCTCCGCAGCGGCATGCTCTCGGCCACCTGGGGTGCCGAGGTGCCCGCGCTCGAGCTGGAGTTCGCCTCCTTGCTCGGCGCCGGGCACGCGGTCGCGTGCAGTTCGGGTACGGCGGCGCTGCACCTCGCCGTCGCCGCCGTGAACCCGGACCCGGGCGACGAGATCATCACCACTCCGATCAGCGACATGGGCACCGTGTTCCCGATCATCATGCAGAACGCCGTACCGGTGTTCGCGGACGTGGACCCGATCACCGGGAACCTGACGCCGGAGACGGTCGCCGCCGCGATCACGCCGCGGACCAAGGCGGTGATCGTCGTCCACCTGTTCGGCAAGCCGGCCGCGGTGCGGGAGCTTCGTGAGCTGTGTGACCAGCACGGGATCCTGCTGATCGAGGACTGCGCGCAGGCGTACCTCGCGCCGGTCGGCGACAGTTTCGTCGGCCGGATCGGGCACATCGGCTGCTTCAGCCTGCAGCAGACCAAGCACATCAGCGCCGGCGACGGCGGGCTCACCGTCACCGATGACGCGCAGCACGCCCGGCGGATGCGCCTGTTCGCCGACAAGGGTTGGCCGCGGGACACCGACGAGCGGACCTACCTCTTCCTGGCCCTCAACTACCGGATGACCGAGCTGGTCGCGTCCGTCGCCAGGGCCCAGCTCAACCGCCTGCGGGGCGTCGTCGAGGACCGTCGTACGGCGGCACTCCGGGCGACCGCCGCGATCGAGGACCTCGCCGGGGTCACCGCGCCGCCCGACGGACACGACCACGTCTATTGGCAGTACCCGCTGATCATCGACGTGGCGGCCGGTGACATGCGTGAGTGGGCCGCGGCGCTCACGGCCGAGGGCATCCCGGCCAACGGCGGCTACCTGACCAGCCCGCTGTACGCCGCGCCCGCCGTCCGCGAGCGGATCACCTACGGCCGGTCCGGGTTCCCGCTGCAGGACGTCGAGTATCCGGTCGGCCTGTGCCCGAACGCCGAGGCGCTGATCAACAGCCGCCTGCTCGTGCTCCCCTGGAACGAGAACTACACCGAGTCCGACGTCGACGACATCGTCGCGGCGATCCGCAAGGTCCATAGCGCACTGGCCCGGGAGGCCTGATGAGTGACGCTGTGACTGACACTCCCCCGCTGCTCGACTGCGACATCCTCGTCGGGCACGAGGTGACCACCGGTCGTTGGGGCCGCGCCGAAGACATCCGGAAGGTGCTCACCGCGAGCGGGATCTCCGGTGGTGTGGTGTCCGGGCTGCGGGCGGTGCACTTCGACGTACCGTCCGGGAACGACGAGGCGCGGCAGGTTGCGGACGGCAACGGGTGGACGGCGTGCCCGGTGTTGGACCTGCGCGATCCGCTCGGCGCCGAGAAGGAACTCGAGCGGCAGCTGGCCGGTGACGCGCCGCCGCGGGCGGTCCGGCTGGCCCCGACCGCGCAGAGCGTCGAACCCGGGTACCCGGCGTTCGGGCACGTCGTGCAGTTGCTGGTGAACGCCGGACTGACGATCTTCACCGAGGGCGACGTACGAAAGGTCGGACCGGCGCTGCGCGGGCTCGGTGCGCGCGTGGTGTTCCTCGACACGCACTTCTACTACCTCGGCGACTTCGTGATCATGGCGCGGTCGGAGCCCGGGTTCCACACCTCGACGCGGATGCTGACCGGGCCGGACTCGCTGGAGATCGTGGCCGCGGAGGTCGGCGCCGAGCGGCTGGTGCTCGGCTGCCGGACGCCGTTCCACGAGACCCGGTCGGTCGTCCGCCGGCTGCTCACGTCGAGACTCGGCCCGGACGAGATCGCCCAGGCCGGCAGCCGCAGCCTCGAGACCCTGCTGGAGCCCGCATGCTGATCGACGTACACGCCCACTGGGGTCCGTGGTTCTTCTCGATGGAGACCACGAGCATCGACGTGAACATCGACCTGATCGACCGGTTCGGCATCGACCTCCAACTGGTCTCCGCGATCGAGGGCATCGTGTACGACGCCCCGCTCGGCAACCGCTCACTCGCCGAGCAGCTGCCGGCCGACCCGCGGCTGCGCGGGATGATCGTCGTCGACCCGCGCCGCCTGGACGAGGCCCGGACCGACCTGGACGAGCTGCTCGCCGGCGACGGGCGGAGCCGGTGGGTCGGCGCGAAGATCCACAGCGAGTACAGCCGGACGCCGATCAGCTCACCTCGGATGCAAGCAGCGATCGAGCTCACCACGGAGTACGGCCTGCCGACGCTCGTACACACCTGGGGCGACACCGTCGTCGATCTCGCCGACGTCGCCGCCCGGATCCCGCAGGCGCGGGTGCTCGCGGGTCACATGGGCGCCAACGGCTGGCCGCGGGTCCCCGAGGCGGCGGACCGGTCCGACCGGATCTGGTTCGAGCCGTGCTGGTCGGCGCCGGAGGCGAACCGGATCCGCTGGATCCTCGACCAGATCGGCCCGAGCCGGCTGATGTTCGGCACCGACGCCACCCTGATCGACCCGTCGGTCGCCCTCGGCGCTCTGGAGGCCGCCGACCTCACGCCCGAGGAGCACAAGGCGATCACCCACGAGAACGCGATCGAGCTGTTCGGCCTCTGACCCTGCGGAACCGATGCGTCAGGTTTCTCTGCGCGGAGGCGCGACGAAGACCAGGATGTCGTGCTCGGGGCCGCGGACCTCGGGTTCCTGCCAGCCGAGGTGGCGGTAGAACGCGATCGCGGCGTGGTTCTGGTCCCACGCCAGCAGCCACGCCCGCGGGTGGTCCCGGGTCGCCGCCGCGAGCAGGCGGCGCGCCAGACCGGTACCGCGGGCGTGCGGCAGCACCCCCAGCTCGTCGACCTCGAAAGCTCCGACCAGCAACTCGTCGACCTGCTCCGCCCCGAGCCGGTCGAGGACGCTGCCGTACGACCGGTCGGTCCGGAACGGCGCCGACGTCGTCCAGCCGGTCACGAACCCCGCGATCCGCCCGTCACCGGACCGCTCGAACCACGCCTGGAACCCGGGCCGCTCCGCGTCCCCCTCGAGCCGCTTGCGGAACGCGCTCCGCGTCTCCTCCGGATCCCGGCGCTCGAACGGCGGTGCCGTGAACACCTCGACGTACGCCGTCGTCAGTTCGTCCGCAATCTCCAGAACATCCCGCCCACGCGTCAGCACCGCTCCAACCTAGCGATGGAGCGGTGCGTGCGACGATCGATTGGCAGCTACCTGCAGTTGTTCACTTGCTCGACACGGTGGCCGGTACCGCGGGCGCGTCCTGGGGCGCCACGGCCGGCGCGGTGATCGCGGCGTCCGGCGTGGCCGCGATCGTCTCGAGCTCGGAACGGAACTGCGGCAACATCCAGCGCAGCGGCTGGTCCAGGACCCGGGCGATGGTCGCCCCGTCGACCTTCAGCAGGTCGCCGATCCGGGCGAGCGCGTCCGGCTCGTCGATGGCGGCGTACAGCAGATGGACGACCTCGTGCCGATGCGCGAACACCGCGAGCGCCGCGGCAGCGAGTCCGGCATCGATTTCTGGCGGACTGGTGATTTCCCCGTTGACTGTCACAGCAGTGTCAACCCGTCCGGGCCCCGATCGGTTACGTGTCAGTCTTTACACCTGCCCAAATTCCTGGCCCAAAAATTCGCTCAGTGGGGCAGCCAGGACACCTTCCCGAGCAGGTACGTCGCACCGACCAGCGCGCCCGTGTCGATCAGCGTGTGCGCGACCACCATCGGCATCACCCGGCCCCACCGCCGGTACAGGTAGCCGAAGATCACGCCCATGATCACGTTCCCGACGAACCCACCGAGCCCCTGGTACAGGTGGTACGACCCGCGCAGCAGCGCGCTCGCGGCGACCGCACCCCGCGGCGACCAGCCGAGCTGATCCAGCCGGTGGTTGAGGTACCCGAGCACGATGACTTCCTCGAGGACGGCGTTCTGCGCGGACACCAGGACCAGGATCGGGATCCGCCACCAGTAGTCCGGCAGCTGCGACGGGTCGACGGTCAGGTTCACGCCGGCCGCGTGGGCACCGATGTAGAGCAGCAGCCCCGCTCCCCCGATCACGGCGGCGATCGCCGTCCCGCGACCGAGGTCGCGCCACCGGTCCCGCAAATCGAACCCGATCGCCCGGAACGACTCGTGGCCGCGCGCCAGCAGATGCCCGACCAGCGCGACCGGCACCAGCGCGGTCACGATCGCGAAGAGCTGCCAGGACAGATCCAGCCAGGGTCGCCCCGGAGCCCGGGAACCGATGATCACCGCCGTCTGCCCGCTGATCGGCTTGGCCGACGTCAGCACGCCCGCGAACGAGATGATCGCCGACACCCCGGACGCCCCGAGGGACAGCGCGAGCACCAACCAGATCTCCTTGGTCAGCACCCGCCGGTCCGCGCCTGCCGCGGTCGCCGGCCGTTCAGCAGGCTTCGTCATGGCTCAACTATCCCGCGCGGGACCACCCAGCAGGTCGAGCAGGTGGCCGAACAGGTCGGCCGGATCGGCGTCCAGCGCGTACTGCGTCTGGACCTGGAGACCGTCGGACAGCGCGATCAGCAGCGTCGCGATCGTCTCCGGGTCGGCCGCCGGGTCGAGTGTACCGGCCGCCTGGCGGGCCCGGACCGCGCCGGCGAGCGCCTCCCGAAGTCCGGCGTACCGCTCGACGAAGAACTGGTGGGCGGTGTGCTCGGGGTCGCCGGCCTCGGCGGAGAACGTCGAGTAGAGCTGGACGAGACCGGGCACCGACCGGTTGTGGCCCGCGATCGCGGTCAGCCCGTCGATCGCGTCAGCGGCGTCGAAGCGGTCCCGGTCGGCGTCGTCGCGGGCCCGCAGGACGGCCTCGAAGAGCTTCTCCTTGGAACCGAAGTAGTGCAGCATCCCGGCCTCGCTGAGCCCGGCCGCCGCGGCCAGCTCGCGGGTCGACGTCTTCCGGTACCCGTGCCGGGCGATCACAGCGAGCGCGGCCCGGAGGATCTCGGCGCGCTTCGCGACCCCCTTCGCGTACGGACCGCGGGATCTGGCCATACTCAAAACCTAGCATCACTTGGTTTTCGGTCGTAGCATCGTCGCCATGAACGTCGACGACCTGCTCGGCCGGCTCTCCCTGGAGGAGAAGGTCCGGATCCTCACCGGCCAGGACTTCTGGTCCACGCATCCACTGCCCGCGATCGGGCTGCGCTCGATGGTGCTGTCCGACGGCCCGAGCGGCGTCCGCGGCGCGGCCTGGGACGAGCGCGATCCGTCGCTCAACCTCCCGTCCGCGACCGCGCTCTCGTCGTCCTGGGACGTCGACATCGCCCATCGGTACGGCGTGGTGTCGGCGCTCGAGGCGCGCCGGAAGAACGTCGACGTCGTGCTCGGCCCGACGATCAACTTGCACCGCTCCCCGCTCGGCGGCCGGCACTTCGAGGCGTTCAGCGAGGACCCGGTGCTGACCGCGGAGCTCGCCGCGGCGTACGTCGCCGGCGTCCAGGAGCTCGGCGTCGGCGCGACCCCGAAGCACTACGTGGCCAACGACTTCGAGACCGACCGCTTCACCGCGAACGTCGTGGTCGACGAGCGGACGCTGCGCGAGGTGTACCTGCTCGCCTTCGAGAAGGCGGTCACGGACTCCAAGGCGTGGCTGGTGATGAGCGCCTACAACTCGATCAACGGCGCGACCGCGTCCGAGAACGACCTGCTCGAGACGCCGTTGAACACCGACTGGGGTTTCGACGGCGTCGTGGTCAGCGACTGGACCGCCGTCCGCAGCGTCGAGAGCGCGAAGCACTCGCAGGACCTGGCGATGCCGGGCCCGATCGGCGCCTGGGGTGACGCGCTGGTCGCGGCCGTGCGCTCGGGCGAGGTCAAGGAGGACGCGATCGACCGCAAGGTCCGCCGCATGCTCGCGCTCGCGGCCCACGTCGGCGCGCTCGAAGGCTTCGAGAAGCCGGCTGACCCGCCGCACATCGACGGTGTCGCGTTCGCCCGAGTAGCGGCCGCCGAAGGCACCGTGCTCCTCCGCAACGAGGCAGCGCTGCCGTGGAAGGCCGACGAGCTCACCCGGGTCGCGGTCATCGGGCACAACGCCCGCGACGCCCGGACCCAGGGCGGCGGCAGCGCGACCGTGGTCCCGGAGAAGGTCGTGTCGCCGCTCGACGGGATCCGCGCCGCACTCCCCGGCGCCGAGGTCACGTACTCGATCGGCGCGGTCGTCCAGGAGGGCGTCGCCGAGTTCGCGCCGGCCACGATGACCAACCCGGTGTCGGGTGGGCCCGGCGCCCGGGTCCGGTTCCTGGCCGCCGACGGTTCCGAGGTGTTCGCCGAGGACCGGTTCGCCGGCACGCTCGTCTACCTCGGCAGCGACGCGCCGATCGGCGACGCCGCTGTCGTCGAGTTCCGGACCACTTGGACGCCGGCCGAGTCGGGCGCGGTCCGGCTCGGGTTCGCGGCGGTCGGCCACGGCCGGATCTTCGCCGACGACACGCTCCTGCACGAGGGATCCACGGGTCCGGTCGGCGACGACCTCGGGGCCGCGATCCTGTTCCCGCCGTCGATCTCCGTTCCGCTCGAGGCGACCGCCGGCCGGCCGGTCGACGTCCGTGTCGAGCTCGACGTCCCGAAGGGCGACGACAGCCTCGGCGGCGCGCTGAGCATGACGGTCGGCACGGAACCTGGCGATGCCGACCCGCAGGCGCTGATCGACGAGGCCGTCGCCGCCGCACGCACCGCCGACGTCGCGGTCGTGGTCGTCGGCACCAACTCCAAGGTCGAGTCCGAGGGCTTCGACCGCACCTCGCTCGCGCTTCCCGGCCGCCAGGACGACCTGGTCCGCGCGGTCGCCGCCGCGAACCCGCGCACCGTCGTGGTCGTCAACGCCGGCTCACCAGTGCTCCTCCCGTGGCGCAACGAGGTCGCCGCCATGCTGGCGACGTACTTCGGGGGCCAGGAGTACGGCGACGCGCTCGCCGACGTGCTGCTCGGGCGGACCGAGCCGGGCGGCCGCCTCCCGACGACCTGGCCGCGCGAGCAGGCCGACGTACCGGTGCTCGACGTGACGCCGCGGGACGGGGTGGTGCGGTACGACGAGGGCATCCACATCGGGTACCGCGCGTGGCTGAAGGCGGGCGCGGAGCCGGCGTACGAGTTCGGGCACGGGCTCGGGTACACCACCTGGGAGCTGTCCGGTCTGCGGGCGAACGACCCGACGTCGGTCGCGCTGACGGTCCGCAACACCGGCGACCGCGCCGGCAAGCACGTCGTCCAGGTGTACGTCGAGCGGCCCGACAGCACCGTGGACCGCCCGGTCCGGTGGCTGGCCGGGTTCGCCGTCGTCCGGCTGGACGCGGGGCAGGCGCGCGAGATCACGGTCCAGCTGCACAAGCACGCCTTCGAGCACTGGGCGGACGGTTGGACGACCGAGCCCGGTGCCTTCACGATCCGAGCCGGCTCGTCGGTTTCTGATCTGCCGCTCGGGACCGAGCTGCAGATCCGTTAGCTGCCCGGCTGCACGAGCTTCATCGGGGCTCGGAAGAGTTCGATGCCGGCCGCCGTACGACGCGGCGGCCGGTGTCGGACTGCCAGTACAGAACCGACCGTCCGGATCGGCGACGCTCCAGCAATCCGGCGTCGGTCAAGACCCGGAGGTGGTCCGAGATCGTCGCGAGGGATAGTCCGGTGGATGCCACCAGCAACGTGGTGCTCACGGGTGCGGCGGCCTCGGCCAGGATGCGGGCGCGATTGCGCCCAAGCAGCTGCACCAGGGACTCGTCCGGTGGCGCGGCGTTCGCGAAGATCCCGGTCACCGGGTACGTCAGCGCGAACCGGTCCGGCAGCCGCCAGCTGACGTTCACCCGCTGAGTGTGCGCCGCGAGGAACATCAGGTCGCGCCCACGGACGTCGGTCACCGGGTAGTCCCAGCGGTTCACCTGGATCCGCCCGTCCCCGAGCCACCGCACGTCCGGTCCGAGCCCACGCAGTACGGCGGACCAGCCCTGCTCGCTGAGTCGCGAGGTCCGGGACACGATGTCGGCCTGCAGTACCCGCAACCGCCGCGACCACTCGGGCTCCACCGTCGCCTTCCACACCCACTGCAACAGGGCCGCCGCCTCCGCGGCCAGCCCGGTCGACCTCAGCAGGATGTCCGGCAACGGCGTCCGTACGACGCTCAGGTCCGCGCGGATGTGATCGTCGTCCAGCGACGTCAGGTACTCCAGCTCGGCGTCCAGCGTGAGGTCCGGCTCGAGGGGCGGCACGGTGAAGAAGTCCGCGACCCAGCTCCGCCCGAAGGCGCTGTCCAGCAACGCGGTCCACAGCGGATTCGCCGCTACCTCGGCCCGGAACGCGGTGACGTGCGTGTCCTTCCACGGCCGGAACCACGGCTCGACCGGCACCCGCAGCAGCTTGAGCGCGGACACGGTCTCGGTGAGTTGCGACGTACCGAAGCGGGCGTTCGCCAGGGTGTCGGCATCGACCAGGAACTCGGACAACGTTTCGCCTCCACCCGAAACTGTAGGCGGCCGACGGGCCGGAGTCGATGCTGCTCGGCATGAGCACCTATGGGGCGATCTTCGCCAACCGAGAGTTCCGCAGTCTGTGGATCGGCAGTGCCCTCGGGAACGCGTCGTCGACGATGACGAGCCTGACCCTGGCGATCCTGGTCGACGCGACGACCGGGTCGGCGTTGCTCACGGCGGCGATCATGTTCGGCCCGTCGCTCGCGCAGGTGCTCGGCGTCTCCACGCTGATGTCGGCCGCCGACACCGCGCGGCCCCGGCAGGTCCTCACCCTGCTCGCCGTCCTGTCGACGGTTGCGGTCGGCATCCAAGCGGCCGTGGATCTGTCGGCGGGCCTGCGGCTGGTGCTCTCGCTCGCGGTTGCCTACGGCCTGTCGATCGGCGGCGGGGTTCGGTGGGGGCTGCTCGGTGAGGTAGTGCACGAGGACCAGTTCATCCTCGGGCGCTCGGCGATGAACCTGTCCGTCGGCGCGATGCAGATCGCCGGCTTCGGCCTCGCCGGCGTGCTGCTCCAGGCGGTCGGTCCGTCGACCGTGCTGTGGATCGCCACCGGTTGCGCCGCCCTCGCCGTACCGGTCGTCCGCTTCGGTCTGCGGGACCGTGCGCCGCGCCGGGTCGCGCGAACCGGGCTCGCCGAGACCTGGCGGGGCAACCGCACGCTGCTCGCGCAACGCCGTACCCGTCCGCTACTGCTGGCGCTCTCCCTCCCCAACGCCCTGATCGTCGGCTGCGAAGCCCTCTTCGTCCCGTACGCCGGTTCGCGCGCGGGCTGGCTGCTCGCGGCCGGAGCCGCCGGCATGATGACCGGCGACCTCGTCGTCGGGCGGTTCCTCACCCGCAACGGTCGCCGGGCCGCGGCCCGCTGGTTGCGGCTGCTGCTCGCGATTCCGTTCCTCGGCTTCGCCTTCGATCTGCCGCTGGCTGTGCTCTGCGTGCTCGTCGCGTTCGGCTCCAGCGGGTACTCCGCCTCGCTCGCGCAGCAGGAGGTCCTCGTCGAGCTCACCCCGAGCGAGTTGCGGGGTCAGGTGCTGGGTCTGGAGTCGGCGCTGCGGATGACAATGTTCGGCATCACCGCCATCGCGGCCGGCGCCATCGCGGATCTGACCGCGGCCGGTCCGGCGATGACCGGATTCGCGGCGGCCTCGCTGCTGGTGTCGATCGTCCTGACCCGCCCACTGGCCCGCGTGATGAGCCCCGAGGTCTGGATAGGCTCGCCGCATGGAAGTGGTCCGGCTGCAGAGCGTCTCCAAACGGTACGGACGACAGGAGATCCTGACTGACGTCGACCTGCAGGTGAACGCGGGTGAGCTGCTCGCCTTGGTCGGAGCCAACGGCTCCGGCAAGTCCACGGTTCTCCGGCTGATGGTCGGGCTGTCGCGGCCGTCGGAGGGCTCGGTGGAGCGGAACGCCCGCGTGGTCGGTTACGTGCCCGACGTCTTCGCGTCCCACGATCGCCTGTCCGCTTCGGCGTACCTGCGGCACATGGGACGGATCCGCGGGCTCACCACGACGGCGGCGCGAGCGCGTACGGACGAACTGCTGGAGCGGCTCGTGCTGTCGGGCGGCGCCGACACCCCGATGCGCAAGCTGTCCAAGGGCAACGCCCAGAAGGTCGCGGTCGCGCAGGCGCTGCTCACCCCACCTGAGCTGCTCGTCCTCGACGAGCCGTGGGCCGGCCTGGACGTCAACGCCCACGCGACGCTGCGCGCGCTACTCGCCGAAGCCGCTGACCACGGGGCTGCCGTCGCGTTCACCGAGCACTCCGCCGACACCGTCCACTCGACCGCGACCCGGGTCTGCGCGATCGAGCACGGCACGCTCACGACGACCGCCCAACAGCTCGCCCTCACCGAGGTCTCGCTGGTTCCCGGCACCGAGATCGACTGGACGCAACACCCCGACGTCCTCGAGGTACGGCGGCACGCTGGCAACGTCACGCTCACGCTGCCGACCGGCCGCCACGACTCGGCACTGCTGGTCGCGCTGAACCACGGCTGGTCGGTCACCATGGTCCGGCAGGTGAAGTCCCGATGACCGCGCACTACCGCTACCTGCTGCACAGCGTCCTGCTCTCGCAGCGCTACCTCCCGCCGATGCTGATCTTCTTCGGCGTCATCGCGGTCGGTACGACGTCCGACAACGGGCCCGTTCAGTCGGCGTACGGCTTCTGTGTGCTAGTGATCCTGGTCTGCTCGACTTGGATGGCGGTCGCGATCGTCAATCACGAGGACCCGACGCAGCGCCAGATCACCGTGGTCACGCTCGGGAGTTCACTGCGCGTCCTGGCGATCACGGTCGCCGTTGTCATCACCTGGTGTACGCCGCTGTTGGTGTTCGGTCTCGTCTGCCCGCTCGTCACCGGTGATCACCACGCGCAGGCCGGCGACGTCCTCGTCGGCGCGGTGGCACAGCTCGCGGCGGCGATGATCGGGATCGCTATCGGCGTGTTGTGCTCGCGGCTGGTGATCCGGCGGATCGGGATCGCGATGCTGACCGCGGTCACCGTGCTCCTGTTCATGCTCGTTCGCGGGGTCTCCCCGATCCGCGCGCTGATGAAGGTGCTGTCGAACGAGAAGTCGGCCGGCGCCAACGCCGTACCGACGACGTTGTGGGCCGTGCTGTGCCTGGCCGTCCTGGTCGCCGCCGTGCTGGCCACGCGGACGATCGCGGACCGCAGGGAGTGATCAGGAGGCTGCGACCACGTTGTCGACCGCCAGCTCGTGCGGTGCGGCCGAGCCGCGGATGATCAAGGTCGTCGCCAGCTCGACGTGGTGGGACGCGACCGGCTCCCCCGCCGCCAGCTGCAGGGCGGTCCGGAGCGCGACCGCGCCCATCTCGCGCAACGGCTGCCGGACCGTCGTGAGCGGCGGCGACGCCAACCGTGCGACCTCGGTGTCGTCGAACCCAACCAGGCTGAGATCCTCCGGCACCCGCAGCCCACGGGCCCGTGCGGCCTCCAGGACGCCGACCGCGATCTCGTCGCTGCCCGCGAAGATCGCGGTCGGACGGTCTGCGAGGTCGAGCATCTTCGACCCGCCGGTCAGCCCGTCGTCGTACAGGAAGTCGCTCAGCCAGATGTACTCCGGCGGCACCTCGGCACCGACTGAGTCCATCGCGCTGCGGAAGCCGCTCAGCCGGGCCTGGTTGCAGCCGGACGTGGGCTGACCACCGACGTACCCGATCCGGCGGTGGCCGAGGGACAGCAGGTGCTGGGTGGCGGCCATCCCGCCGGCGAAGTTGGTCGAACCAACGCTGGTCAGGTCCGGCTCCGGGATGTTCGCCGGGTCGACGACCACCAGCGGCAGCCGGGCCCGGGCGAGCGCGGCCAGGTCGGCGTCGGCGAGCTGACTGGTCAGGCCGATCGCGGCGTGCCGGCCGTTGCCGATGAGGTCGCGGATCCACCGGGCGGCGCGGCCGCTGCTCGACGCCTGCGGGTGCGGCGGGTGCGCGTTCAGCACCACGTCGACACCGGCCGTCTGACCGGCCTCGACGACACCTTGGATGACCTGCACCGAGTACGCGTTCAGCACGCCCTGGTAGAACAGCTCGACCGTGTCCCGGCTCACCGGGTCCGGGCGGCGTCCGACGTACCCGTGCTTCTCGAGGGTGTCCTGGACCCGCGCCCGGGTCGCCGCCGAGACGTCGCTGCGGCCGTTCAGCACTTTGGAGACCGTGGCGACCGAGACCCCGGCCGACCCGGCCACCGTGGCCAGGGTGACACGACCCTTCAACCGCGACATCTCATCACCCTCCTCCAGGATCTTTGCTGATCGTGACCGGCGTGGTGAGCACCCGGTCGTGCCCCACCACCCTCACATCCCCCTTGATCCGCAGCATGGCACGACACGGCAGGTCGAGCGACGACGTGCCCACCATCACTTCGAAGTCCCCGGGCTCGACGATCCGGCGCAAGTCGGGACCGGTGTACGCCGTGCGATCGGCGTGCACCAGAAACGTGACGTCGGCCGCCTGACCGGGCGCGAGCGACACTCGCGCGAACCCGGTCAGCAGCTTCAACGGCCGCGCGACCAGGGCC
This sequence comes from Kribbella sp. NPDC043289, assembly GCF_056436705.1. Classification (NCBI taxonomy): domain Bacteria; kingdom Bacillati; phylum Actinomycetota; class Actinomycetes; order Propionibacteriales; family Kribbellaceae; genus Kribbella; species Kribbella sp. NPDC043289. The sequence goes on along the minus strand of NZ_JBWKCB010000001.1, from coordinate 713,108 downwards.
ACGAGATCACGCAGGTACAGCTGGACGACCTCGTCGCCCGCCCGGTCGCCCGTGTTCGTGACGCGCACCGTGGCGGTGAACTCGCCGGCACTGCCCATCTCCGGCGCGCTCATCCGGAGATCGCCGATCGTGAAGTCCGTGTACGACGCTCCGTACCCGAACGGATACAACGGTCGGGTCTCGAGCCCACTGATCCCCGCGCTCTCCGCACTCCCGAGCGCCGGCTGCAAGTACGTCCCGGGCTGCCCGCCGACGTGCCGCGGGATCTGCACCGGCAGCTTCCCGCTCGGCACGATCCGCCCACACAGTACGCCGGCGATCGCGCCGGCCCCTTCCTGGCCCGGAAGGAACGCCTGCACCAGCCCGGCGGCCCGCTCCGCGAACAGCCCGAGCGCGTACGGACGCCCGGAGACCACCACGACGACGACCGGCTTCCCGGTGTCGAGCAGCGCGTCCAGCAGATCGCCCTGGACACCCGGCAGTCGCAGGTCTTCGGCGTCGCATCCTTCCCCGGACGTCCCGTGACCGAACAGTCCCGAGAGATCACCGACGAACGCCACACACACATCCGCGTCCTGCGCCGCCGCGACGCCCGCGGCGAACCCGGTGCGGTCGTCCCCCATCACCTCGCAACCCTTGATATACGACAGATCCACACCCGTCAGTTCGTTGCGTAGGGCATCGAGTGGCGACGCGATGTCGATCCCCAGGCTGCGGTCGGGATAGCGCGGCAACACGTGGTTCGGGAATGCGTAGCAGCCCATCAACGTCCGCGGGTCGTCCGCACACGGCCCGACCACCGCGACCTTCCCGCCGTTGGTGAGCGGAAGTACAGAGCCGGCATCCAGCAGTACGACGGACTTCTCCGCGAGCTCGCGCGCGAGGTCGCGGTTCGCCGGGGAGTCCAGGTCGACGCCGGGGGTGACCGAACCCTCGGGTGTCCAGTCCTCGTCGAGCAGACCGAGCTCCACCTTCTGCAGCAGCACTCTTTGCGCCGCCCGGTCGACCAGGTCCTCAGGCACCTCACCGGCCTTCACCTTGTCCAGCAAAGCGGCGTACCCGATCGTGTCCGGCAGTTCGACGTCGGTGCCTGCGGTCAGTGCGACGACGCCGGCATCTGCGGTGTCGGCGGCGACCCGGTGCATCGACGAAAGGAACGGCACCGCCCAGTAGTCCGAGACGACCGTCCCTTCGAAACCCCACTGTTCACGCAGTACGTCGGTGAACAGCCAGGGATCCGCACTCGCGGGCAGTCCGTCGAGGTCGGCGTACGAGCTCATCACCGAGCCGGCGCCGGCCGTCGCGATCGCGGTCTCGAACGTGGGCAGGATGATGTCGAGCAGCTCGCGCTTGCCCATCGACACCGGACCGTGGTTGCGGCCGGCCCGCGAAGCGGAGTACCCGGCGAAGTGTTTGAGGGTCGCGACGACGCCCGCGCTCTGCAGACCACGCACGTACGCCGAGCCCAGGATCCCTACCAGATAAGGGTCTTCGCCGATCGTCTCCTCGACGCGGCCCCATCGGTAGTCACGCACGACGTCGAGCACCGGTGACAGTCCCTGGTGCACGCCGACGGCCGCCATGTCCCGCCCGACCGCCGCCGCCATCCGCTCGACCAACTCCGGGTCGAACGTCGCACCCCACGCGATCGACGCCGGGTAGACCGTCGCGCCGTACGTCGTGAAGCCGGTCAGGCACTCCTCGTGCACCAGCGCGGGCACCCCCAACCGGGAGTCCTTCAGCACCACCTCGTGCTGCCGGATCACCTCGGCGACGCCTTCCTCGACCGTCTGCGGATAGCTGCCCCAGACCCGGGTCAGGTGCCCGAGACCCTCGCGGCTGGCGTTCTCGAGCGACAGCGAACCGCCGACCGTGAAGACGTCCTCCATCGGCGCGACGTTCATCGTTTCGTCGGCGGGCAGTTCGGCGTCGCCCATGTCGTTGCCGACCCAGCGACTGCCGAGCTGGGCGATCTTCTCCTCCAGCGTCATCGCCCCGAGCAGCAGGGCGGCCCGCTCCCCGGGCGCTAGAGCCGGGTCGCGCCAGGGCCGGTCGGTCGAGATGGACAAGAAAATTCTCCCTTGTTGCACTTTCGTTTCGGTGAGCAATTATCGAAAAGTTTTCGAAGCTCCCGATCGAACCTGCCTAGCTCGCGGACGATCGTTATTCGCCTGTGACAGCAGGAGTTACGAGACCCAACTGTGACCCTGGCATGGGCTTTGTTCAAGTCTTGACAGCACAATCTCCGAAATCTATGTTTCGAAAACAAGTCATATCGGCGGGTGCTTCCGCAACCTGCGGGGCAGCACGGAGTACGGAGATCACAGTGGATCCCATGACGACATCCCGGCGTAACTTCCTCGGCCTGGTCGGCGGTGGCGCACTCGCGGCCGGGCTCGCCGCCTGCGGCAGTTCCGGCCCGAGCAGCACGCCCGGTTCCACGGCCAGCAGCGGCGCGGCGGCCGGCAGCGGTACGACGTACTGGTTCCTGACCGGTCAGCCGCAGCAGGGCATCCGCGAGGCGCAGGTCAAGCGGTTCAACGACGCCAACCCGAACACCAAGATCAAGACCACCGAGTTCCAGAACGACGCGTTCAAGGCCAAGATCAAGACCGCGATCGGGGCCGGCCAGGGCCCGACGCTGATCTGGGGCTGGGGCGGCGGCGGTCTGAAGGCCTACGTCGAAGCCAACCAGGTCGAGGACCTGACCGACTGGCTCAACAAAGAGCACGCGGACCTGAAGAACTCGATCTTCCCGTCCGCCTTCACGGCCGCGACCGTCAACGGCAAGATCTACGCGGTGCCGGGCGAGACCGTGACGCCGATCGTGCTGTTCTACGACAAGCGGTCGTTCGAGAAGGTCGGTGCCGAGCCGCCGAAGTCGTGGCAGGACATCATGAACCTCGTCCCGAAGTTCAACGACAAGGGCATCGCACCGTTCTCCCTCGGCGGACAGTCGCGCTGGACCAACATGATGTGGCTGGAGTTCCTGTTCGACCGGATCGGCGGCAGTGAGGTCTTCCAGAACATCTACGACGGCAAGAAGGACGGCTGGTCCGACCCGTCAGCGCTGAAGGCGCTCGAGGAGATGCAGAACCTGATCAAGGCGAACGGCTTCATCAAGGGCTTCTCCTCGATCACGGCCGACTCGAACGCCGACCAGGCACTGCTGTACACCGGCAAGGCCGCGATGATGCTGCACGGCGCCTGGACCTACGGGAACATGAAGGCTTCTGGTGGCGACTTCGTGACCGGTGGGCACCTCGGCTACATGAACTTCCCGCCGTACGAGGGCGGCAAGGGGGATCCGACCGACACCGTCGGCAACCCGGGTCAGTACATGTCGATCTCCTCCAAGGCGAGCCAGGCCGACAAGGACACCGCGAAGAAGTTCATCGCGAACAACACGCTCGACGACGCCACGGTGACGGACTGGGTCAAGTCCGGCAACATCCCGGTCGTGAAGAGCGCGAAGGACAAGCTCTCCTCGATCACGGACAAGAACGACTCCGCGTGGCTGAACTTCGTCTACGACACGGCGGCGAACGCGAAGAACTTCGCCCAGTCGTGGGACCAGGCGCTCAGCCCGACGCAGGCCGAGACTCTCCTCGACAACATCGCCAAGCTGTTCCAGCTGTCGATCTCCCCGCAGCAGTTCGCCACCAACATGAACGCGGTGATCGGCCAGTGACGTTGCTTCTCAGCCAAGGCCTGGAGGCGCCATGACTGTGTTGAATGCCGCGACTCCGTCGCGGCGGTCATGGCGCTGGAACTCCCGGTCTTCCCTCGTCACTCCAGTCCCTGCGCTCCTCAGTCCAGGCCGGGAGGCGCCATGACGGCGACCGCTCCGCCTACCCGGCCGCCGATCCTGTCGACGCCAGTGCGGTCCACGTCCGGCGCCGGGCGGAGCGGTTCGGTCACCTGGATGGTGCTGCCCGCGCTGGCGCTGTTCGTGCTGTTCGGGGTCGTCCCGCTGATCGGCGTCCTCGTCCTCAGCTTCACCCAGTGGGACGGTCTCGGCGCGATCCAACCGGCCGGGATCAGCAACTGGCGGTCGGTGCTGTCCGATCCGCAGTTGCCGCACAGCATCCTGGTGACCTTCGAGATCATGATCCTCTCGTGGGCGGTGCAGACCCCGATCAGCCTGCTGCTCGGAACGTTCCTGGCCGGACGGCAGCGCTACCGCGCGTTCCTCGCGGTGCTGTACTTCATCCCGCTGCTGCTCAGCTCGGCCGCGATCGCGATCACCTACAAGGCGCTGCTCGACCCGAACTTCGGACTCGGGCCCGGGCTGCACATCGGCTTCCTCACCCAGGACTGGCTCGGCAACAGCACCCTCGCGGTCGGCGTCGTGGTCTTCATCGTCTCCTGGCAGTTCATCCCGTTCCACTCGCTGATCTACCAAGGTGGCGTCCGGCAGATCCCGACCACGATGTACGAGGCGGCCTCGATCGACGGAGCCGGCCGGGTCCGGCAGTTCTTCAGCATCACCGTGCCGCAGCTGAAGTACACGATCATCACCTCGTCCACGCTGATGGTGGTCGGTTCGCTGACCTTCTTCGACTTGATCTTCGTGCTCACCGCGGGTGGTCCCGGCGACGCCACCCGAGTGCTCGCCCTCGACATGTACAAGCGGGGCTTCATGTCCAACCAGATGGGGCCGGCGAGTGTGATCGCCACGATCATCGTGCTGATCGGTCTGGCGCTCGCGCTGCTGCTGCGCCGGCTCGGTGGCTCGACGACGGCCAGCCAGCAGGAAGGTGCCTGACATGGCCACAGGTTCGAACACGGTGGCCACCAGTGGTGCCAGTACGGCGACCCACCAGAGCCACGGCGGTCCGGTCCAGGCGCACAAACTGCTGCAGCTGAACTGGTTCGGCGGACTGGCCGGCTGGATCTGGCTGGGTGTCGTGCTGATCCCGCTGTACTGGATCGTGGTCACCAGCTTCAAGGATCAGAGCGCCTACTTCAGCCAGAACCCGTTCGCGCTCCCGTCCGCGCCGACCATGAGGAACTACAAGCTGGTCATCGAGTCCGACTTTCCGCGGTACTTCGTGAACAGCGTGATCGTCACGATCGGGACGATCATCCCGGCCGTCGCGATCTCGTTCATGGCGGCGTACGCGATCATCCGCGGCGCCGGGAGCAAGTTCCTGGCCGGCGTGAACGGGATGTTCCTGATGGGGCTGGCGATCCCGCTGCAGGCCACGATCATCCCGGTGTACCTGCTGATCATCCGGATGCACCTCTACGACAGCCTGATCGCGCTGATCCTGCCATCGATCGCGTTCTCGATCCCGCTGTCCGTGCTGGTGCTGTCGAACTTCGTCCGCGACGTACCGAAGGAGCTGTTCGAGTCGATGCGGGTGGACGGCGCCAGCGAATGGGACATGCTCCGCAAACTGGCGCTGCCGTTGACCCGGCCCGCGCTGGTGACGGTCAGCATCTACAACGGCCTCGCGGTGTGGAACGGGTTCCTGCTCCCGCTGATCCTGACCCAGAGCCCCGACAAGCGCACGCTGCCGCTGGCGCTCTGGACATTCCAGGGTCAGTACAGCGTGAACGTCCCGGCGGTCCTCGCGTCCGTCGTCCTCACCACCCTGCCGATCGTCATCCTGTACGCCGTGGGTCGCCGGCAACTGCTGAGTGGTCTGACGGCCGGGTTCAGCCGCTGAGTCGCCTGTTCCGGGGACGGATCGCCCACGACGCGAGCGCCAGCGCGGCGAACGTGAGCGGGGCGATCATCCCGGAGAACTGATGCGCGGCGGCGTTCGACGCCGCCGCGCCGATCATGTTGATCAGCACCCCGGCGTACGCCCACTCCTTCAGCCGCGGGAGCCCCGGCGCGATCACGATCGCCGCCGCGATCAGCTTCGCGGTGCCGAGGATCGTGGCCAGGTAGCTCGGATACCCGAGGTCGATCATCATCGGGTAGAACGGCGGCAGCCGGAACAGGTCCATCGTGCCGCCGACGGCACACTCCCCCACCACGATCGCGGTCGTCGCCCAATAAGTTGCCCGCATCCGGCTCACCAGCTATCGAGACGGTTCCGTACTCTTCCGCTAACGGTACGATAGCGTTTCGATGGAGGTGGATCAATGGTCTCTCGTGGAGACGGCGCGCGGCAGCGGATGCTGACCGCAGCCCTCGACGTCCTCGACGACGCCGGCCTGGCCGGCTTCACGATGGAGGCAGTCGCACGCCGAGCCGGCGCCAGCAAAGCAACCCTCTACCGCCGCTGGCCCACCACCGGCGCATTGCTCGTCGACGCGATGGACGCGACGTACCAACCGCTGCCGGGCCCCGACACCGGCTCGGTCGTCAAGGACGCCACCACGATCCTGACCGCGTTCGTCACAGTCCTCGAACGGACGCGGTTCCCCCGGCTGCTCGCCGCCTTCATCGACGCCGCCGAACGCGACCCCGCACTCGCGAAACTCCACCAGGACCTGACGAAACGCCGCCGCGAGCCGATGCTGATCGCCCTAAAACGTGGCCGCGATCGCGGCGAACTACCACCCGACGCCGATCCGGAACTCACCACCGACCTCCTGACCAGCCCCTTCTTCTACCGCCACTTCGTCGCCCACCGCCCGATCCCGCGACGGATGGTGGCCGAGGTGGTGTCACGGGTCCTGAATCCAGGTAGTGCTCGCGCCCTCACAGACTGCTAACCTCAGCGACCTACGGAGACGTTTGAGCGCTGGGGGCGATGCGGACGATGGCCGACGACGACGCTGAAGAAAACACCTCGTCCTCCCGCGGCGGCTGGTTCGACAGGCACCAGAAGGGCGCCTGGATCGCCGCCGGGGCAACGGTTTTCGCTGCTCTGATTGCAACGCTGGTGCCGGTGTTCGCGTCGTCCGGCGATGACAAGGACGCCGTCAGCGGGCCGGTTGCGGCACCTAGCTCAGCCGTTTCCGGCCCGACGCAGCAAACAACACCCAGCACGCCCCAGTCACCCAGCGAGTCGTCGTCACAAACCCCGACGGCTACTCCCGCCGGAAGCCAGCTCTGGCACGGAACGCTGTCGCTCGATCACGAGGCCAAGGATCTCGACGCGGTGCCACCGCAACGGGCCGCGTATTCCGACGAAGGCGACATCTACATGCTGTACGAGAACGAGATGAGCGGCTGGAACAATGTCCTGATAGCGCCGTGGCCGGACCCCGCCGGCACCCTGCCGGGCCCTCAGGAGTGCTCGGATCTCGCGACGACGCAGGGCAGCCGCGACGACTTCAAACTCACGAAGAAGACCGTGCTGTGCGTCATTACCAGCGACCAGAACATTGCGCGGCTGAAGGTCTCCGCTCTCGGCGCCGGTGGCGCGCTGGACTCACGCGCTACGTTCGACGTGGTGATCTGGAAAGCGGGCTGAGCCCGTCGGCCCGGGGCTTCTCCCCGAAAACCTGACGCGTTCCGTCGGCCAGGATCACCAGGCCGGTGCGGTTGGGGCGGGACTGGAGCCAGGTGAGGGCGGCGGGGCCTAGGACGAAGGCTGCGGTGGCGTCGATGTCGGCTTGGGTTAGGGAGCGGTGGAGGACGGTGACCGAGGCCAGGGCCGTTGGGGTCGTACCGGTGCGCGCATCGATCAGGTGTGAACCGCGGCGGTAGAGGCCGGAGGTTGCGATCGCGCCGTTGCGGATCGGGACGACGGCCACCACCTTCTGCGGGTTGAACGGGTCCTCGATACCGATGCGCCAGGCCTCGGCGTCCTGCGTGGAGACTCGGCAGGTCATGTCGCCGCCGGCCGAAAGGCAGTAGTCCGTGGCGGCGAGTTCGTTCAGGGGTTGTGCGGCGCGTTCGACCGCCCAGCCCTTCACCACGCCGCTCGGGTCGAGGCCCGAGGAGCGGCGGACGTCGAAGGCGCCGTCCGACTCGAGGCGGGCCTGCTCACCGAGTGCGAGCACCTCGGCGACCTCGGGTGGGCAGTCGGCGACGGTCAGCTCTTCGCGGTTGAGGCGGGAGATGTAGGAGTCCGGACGGTACGTGCTGAACACGCGATCCGCCGTACGGAGGATGTCTAGGGCCGCGGCCCAGGCGTGTGCCGCGGCCGCGTCGTCGGTGTGGCGGCCGCGCAGCGCCAGGCTGATGGGCATTCCCATCAGGTGTTCGACGTACCGGGTGGTCATTTCGACTGGTCCAGGGCGCTCTGCAGTGAGCGGATGTAGCCGTCGCTGGTGACGGTCGCGCCGCTGACCATGTCGATCTGGGCGCTCTGCGCCTGCACGGTCTCGTTGATCAGGATCGGCAGCGCGTAGTCGTTGATCTCGGCGTCGCGGTGGTTCCCGTTCGGGTACTGCACGACGTTGACGGCCGTGATCTTGCCGGATTGGACGGTGAGCTGCACCTGGACCGGGCCCCACTGCGTCTGCGCCACCTGACCCGTCACAGTCGCCGAGGCCGTCGAGGACGACGGTGTCGATGAGGGTTCGGTGGAGGGTGCCGTGGAGGGGGTCGGTACGGGAGTGCTGCCGACGGTTCCGCCGGCCAGTGGTGTGGTTTCCGGGCCTGAGGTCGAGGTGTGGTACCCGAACATGAGGACGACGGCCGACGCCGTACCGAGGAACCAGAGGACGATGCGTTTCACAGCGGTCACCACTTGAAGGATTCGAGATGGAGCCGTTCGGTCGGCAGACCGGCGGCGGTGAGGGTGGCCCGGACCAGTTGGGTCCATGCCTCGGGTCCGCACAGGTAGACGTCGCGCTCGGCGATGTCCGGGATCCAGTGCAGCAACGCGTGCAGGTCGTCGAGTTCCCCGACGCCGGCGCCGAACCACGAATCCGGGCTCCGCCGCGGACCGGGCAACGTCAGCAAGGACAGCCCGCGGTCGCGCCACAGCGCCTGGAACTCGTCGTAGAACAAGGGCTTGTCGGTGTACCGCTGAACGAGCACAGCATCGCCGGGCGCATAGCTGAGTCCCTCGGCGAGCGCGCGCAGCGGCGTGACTCCGACGCCGGCTCCGATCAAGGCGATCTTGTGCTGGGTGCGGGCTCGCGGACTCATCCGGCCGAACGGTCCCTCGACGAGAACGCGCGTACCGGGCTGCACCGAGCCGAGGGCTTCGCTGCCGTCACCGGCGTATTGGACGGTGATCCGCAGACCGCGTCCGTCCGGTGCAGCCGACAGGGAGTACGGGTTCGCCCGGGTCCACCCCGGCCGGCCGAGGAACCGCCATGAGAAGAACTGACCCGCCTCGGCCGGCAGGCTTTCCAGTCGCCGACCAGCGACGTACACGGACACGATCTGGTCGGTCTCCGGTACGACGGCTGTGACGCGAAGCCGGTGTCGCGCGTTGCGCCAGACCGGCAGCCCGATCCGGTAGACCAGGACGGTCGCGGCGCCGACCGCCCACGCCGTCCACCAGAACACCGTCCGGCCGGTCGACGACAGGAACTCCTGTCCGGTCCAGAGCTGATGCGGGAGGGCGAGCCCGACGCCGAGGTACGCGTACAGGTGCAGCAGGTGCCACGACTCGTAGCGGATCCGCCGGCGGGCGGCGCGGATACTGGTCAGCACGCTCAGGCAGAGACCGATGGTGCCACCAACGGCGAGCAGCATGCCCGGGTAGTTGACGGTCAGATCCCACAGGGTCGCCGGCGTCTGGTGCAACTCCCCCGCCGCGTAACCCCAGGTGATCGTGACCAGGTGCGCGAGCATCAGGTTGAACGAGGTGAACCCGGTGACGCGGTGGATCCGCGCCAGGTGATCCTGGCCGAACGCCGCTTCCAGCAGCGGTACGCGGGCCATCAGCACGACCTGCGCCAGCAACAGCACCGCCGCGGCCAAGCCGGTCAAGCGCCCGAGCGACGTCAGGCCCGTGGCCCAGCCGCCGAGCTCCTGGATCCCGCCGTCGACGACCCACCAGTACGTGACGAGCAACAGGCTCAGCCACAGGACCGCCAGGGCCCCGAGCCGTACGGCGCTGTCGTTGCGGGCCCGCCGGCCTGACAGCACGGCGACGGGCGAACCGGTCATGGGCGACTCCTCGCTGGGGTGAACTCACCTCAGTGTCGAGTCGCGCGCTGAGCGGATCCTTCGGCTTTCCTGGCAGCCTGCTGTGAAGCGGTTGTTTGAGAAGAACCCATTGCCGCCGAACCCCGGAAAAGGTATCGTTGGGTATTTGTATGGGAAATGAAAAGAAGCCCTCTCCGGGGCTTCTGAATTCAGAATATCAAACCATTCCGGGTTTACGCAAGAAGGGATCGGGGGCAGCGTGCTGGAACAGGAGATCGCCGCGGAACAGGGCGACGTGACGGCGATGTACGAGCGGCTGGACGAGCTGCGGGACAAGGCCCGCGGCGAGCTCGGCCGCGTGCAGCTGGAGGAGACCACCGGGACGGATCAGGCCCGGACCGAACGGGAATCGTTCACGGACCTGTTTTCCGGACGGTTCTCGCAGTTGTCGTCGCTGGAACGCGGATTGTGTTTCGGGCGGATCGACGAGACCGCCGGCGAACGCTTCCACATCGGGCGAATCGGATTGTTCGACGACGACTACAATCCGCTGCTGATCGACTGGCGGACGCCGGTCGCGCAGGTCTTCTACCGCGCCACCGCGGCCGAGCCGCTCGGGGTCAAACGCCGGCGGCACATCCGGTTGCACGGCCGGACTGTGGTCGGCGTGGACGACGACGTACTCGATCTCGAGGCGCTGGCCGACGGCGAACGCGGCACGCTGATCGGTGAGGCGGCGCTGCTGTCGTCACTCGGTGCGAGCCGCACCGGCCGGATGAACGAGATCGTCGCGACGATCCAGTCGGAGCAGGACGAGATCATCCGGTCCGGGCTGCCCGGCGTGCTCGTCGTCCAGGGCGGTCCGGGCACCGGTAAGACCGTGGTCGCGCTGCACAGGGCGGCGTACCTGCTCTATACGTACCGCGAGCAGCTCGGGCGGAGCGGCGTACTGGTGGTGGGGCCGAACACCACATTCCTGCGCTACATCGACCAGGTGCTCCCCTCGCTCGGTGAGAACGACGTGGTGCTCGCGACGGTCGGCGAGCTGTTCCCGGGCGTGGCCGGTACCGCGCCGGAGTCGGCCGCGGCGGCGCGGATCAAGGGCGAGTCGGCGATGGCCGAGGTGATCGAGCGGGCGATTGCCGGCTTCCGGGTCGTTCCGGCCGAGCCGATCCGGTTCAAGGCCAACCAGGACGAGCTCGTACTGCGACCCGACGCGATCCGCAAGGCGCAGAAGGGCGCGCTGGCGGCACAGAGCCAGCACAACCGGGCGCGGCCGATGTTCGTCCGGAGGATCCTCAAGACGCTGACGAACCAAATCGTCGACCGGATCGGCCGGCAGTACGTCGGCGACGCGGACATCGAGGACATCCAGCAGGAGCTGTTCGAGGACGACCGGGTTCTGGAACTGCTCGACCGCTTGTGGCCCGAGCTCACGCCGCAGCTCTTGGTGTCGCTTCTGCTCTCGTCAGGCGATCGGCTCGCCGCGGCCGCGCCGTACCTGACCGGTGCCGAGCGTTCCGCCGTACTGCGGCCACTCGCAGCCGACTGGACGCCGTCGGATGTGGCGCTGCTCGACGAAGCGGCCGAACTGCTCGGCGAGACCTCGGAAGTCGTTGCCGGACGCAAACGTCGCGCCGCGGAAGAGGACGCCGCGGAGGAAGCGGGCCGCGAGTACGCCCGCGGCGTCGTGGACATCGAACTGACCGCCGAGCGGATCACGATCGAGTCGTGGGAGATCGAGCAGTTCAAGGACCTGATCGCCCAGCGCACCCGGCAGTTCGACCGGCCGTCGGATCCATCCGAACGCGCCGCATACGACCGCGACTGGGTGTTCGGGCACGTCATCGTCGACGAGGCCCAGGAACTGTCCGCGATGGACTGGCGGATGCTGATGCGCCGCTGCCCACGCCGCTCGATGACGCTGGTCGGCGACATCGCGCAGACCGGCTCGGCCGCCGGCGTCCGCTCGTGGGCCGAACTCCTCGACCACTACGCACCCCGCCGCTGGCGGACCGCCGAACTCACCGTCAACTACCGCACCCCGGCCGAGATCATGACCGTCGCCGCCGACGTCCTCGCCGCGATCGACCCCACCCTGCAACCACCGACCTCGGTCCGCGAGACCGGCACCGAGCCCTACATCGACCCCGTCCCCGCCGACGCTCTCGCCGACACCCTCCACGCCGCGATCAAGTCCGAGCAGGACACCATCGGCGACGGCCGCCTCGCCGTCATCGTCCCGGCCTCCCGGTACGACGAGTTCGCCGCCGTACTCCCCGACGTCGCCCACACCCACGACCCGTCCGTCCTCGACGGCACGGTCGCCCTACTCGACGTACCCCAGTCCAAAGGCCTCGAGTTCGACGCCGTTCTGATCGCCGACCCCGCCGGCATCACCACAGACTCCGACCGAGGCCTCTCCGACCTCTACGTAGCCATCACCCGAGCCACCAAACGCCTCACCATCCTGGGAAACCTCCCCGAGGTTCTCCAGCGGACATCATGAGGAGCGCTGTCGACGGACTGTCTCGCTACCTGCAGCACACGGCGGTGCTCTGGCGCGCCTCGCCGCTCTGGTCGACATCGGCGCTGGTGCTGACGGTGCTCGAGGCGACCGCTCGTACATTGCTGATGATCGCGATCGGTCAGTTCGTGGGGTCGCTCCCCAGGTCCGGCGCCGCCGACGAGATCTGGCGATGGTTCGTCGTCGTGGCTGTCCTGTTGCTCGTTGGTCCGGTCCTGCAGTCGGCGCTGACCGCGGTCACAGCGAGGTGCTCAGCGGCGTACCTGGTTCACGTCCTCGATCTGGTGACCGAGGTCGGGGTTCATCCGCACGGGATCGGGCACCTGGACTCCCCTGATTCGTCGAGCCGGATTCGGGCTGTCGTGGACGCGACCCAGGACTGGTCCTTCGTGGCAGGTGCCGGTGCGACGTGGTCGATCATCGGCCCCCGGCTCGCCGGGGTAGGTGCCATCGCGGTTCTGCTCCCGTGGCGGTGGTGGGTGCCGTTCGTGGTGGCGGCTTCGTTCCTGCTGGTCTCCCATGTGTTCATGGGCTGGATCAGCCTTGCCTTCGACAAGCTGTTGGAGACCACCGGCGACGAGCGCCGCCGCGCGAGTTACCTTCGCGGTCTGCTGGTCCGGCCTGAATCCGCGAAAGAGGTCCGGTTGTTCGGTCTGACCGACTGGCTCACCGATGTGTACCGCTCGACCTGGTTCGAGGCGATGACGCACCTCTGGCGGGCGCGACGCAGCGGCCTCGGTCCCGTCCTGCTCACCTGTCTGACGATGGCACTGACCGTTGGTGGGGCCTTCGCTCTGATCGGGCTCGACGTCGCAGCGGGAACGGTCTCGCTCGCCGGTGCGGTCACGATGGCACAGGCGATCCTGCGTCTGCAGAACTTCGGCGTCCTCGGTGATTCCGGTACGGCGCTCGCTCGGAGCACCTCCTTGCTTCGTGCGCTGGTCAGCATTCGCCAGGATCTCGGTCTCCCTGCCATCAAGCCCGTCGGGCATGGAAGTTCGGAAGCCCCCACCGCAGCGCCAATCGGCGCTGCCGAGGTCCGGCTCGAAGGTGTCGGTTTCGGCTATCCGAGCCGTACGACACAAGCCGTGTCCGACCTGACCCTGCGCATCCCCGCCGGCCAGTCGATCGCCGTCGTTGGTGTCAACGGCGCGGGAAAGTCCACACTGATCAAGCTCCTGTGTGGGCTGTACGAACCGGATCAAGGGACCATTCGGGTCGACGGAGCCGATCCGGCCGTCGACGACGGCGCCCGCCGCCGCGTGGCAGTCATCTTCCAGGACTTCGTCCGATACCACCTTCCGCTCCGGGACAACGTCGTACTCGGCGACGCGAGCCACGATGACGGCGTAGTGCGTCAAGCGTTGACCGACGCGGGCGGGCTGCCGCTGTTGGAGGGCCTGGAGGCAGGGTGGGACACGGTGTTGTCCGCGGAGTACGACGGCGGCACGGACCTGTCAGGCGGTCAATGGCAGCGGGTCGCGCTGGCGCGTGCCCTGGCGGCGGTCGCCGGTGGCGCCGGCGTACTGGTGCTGGACGAACCCACGGCGGCGTTGGACGTGCGGGCGGAGGCCGCGCTGTTCGATCGGTTCCTCGACGTCACCCGGGGCGTGACCACGATCCTGGTCAGCCACCGGTTGTCGAGTGTTCGGCACGCCGAACGGATCGTCGTACTCGCCGATCCTGCTGACAACGAGCACGGCATCGTCGAGGACGGCAGTCACGACGAATTGATGCGTCTCGGCGGCCGGTACGCCGCCCTGTTCGCGCTGCAGGCCCGCCGATTCGCGCAGGACGACGACCCGGCACCGGTGGTGTCATGACTCGGGCACTGCGAGGGATGGGTCTGGTGCTCGCCACCGCTGTTCGGGTCGGTCCGTGGCAGTCCGTGCTGTGCCTGTTCGAGACGCTCGGCAAGGTGCTCGCCGCGTTGTCCCCGCTGTTCATCGGAATCTTCGCCGCCGGCGCGCTCGCGCAGGATCTCGGCCGGATGTTGTTCGCGAGCGCGGCCTTGGTCGGTTCGACCGCGGCGAACACGGCGCTACAGGCGGTCGGCGTCAACGCCCGCGTTCGGCAACTCGAGCTGGTCGGCCACATCTTCGACGCGCGGATCGCCGAGCTGACCGCACGGATCCCGACGCTCGACCATCTGGAGAGTGCTCGCTTCCACGACGAGCTGCAGATCCTGCGCGACAACGAGAACGCCCTCGGTGGCGCACTCAACACGTTGCTCAACACGGCGAACACGGTCGCCTACGCGATCAGCGTGCTGCTTGTCGCAGTCGCGGCTGACTCGCGTCTGCTGATCCTGGTCGCGGTCGGCGCCGCGCGATTGTTCACCGCCGGATGGTCGATGCGGTGGGAGAAGCGCGCCGAGAAGGACAGCGCGGCGCCGGGTCGGTTGACGAGGCACCTGATCGACCTCGCCACCTCCCCAGCCGGCGGCGCCGAGACGCGAGTGTTCGAGCACGAGCGTGAGCTGCGGGTGCGCATCAGAGGCGCAGCCGGCCGATGGCGGCGGCCAGCGGTCGGCTCCGCCGACCGCAACGCATGGCTGGCTCTCGCGAACTCGAGCCTCTTCTTCGTCACCGCAGTTGTCGTGCTGATGTGGATGACTCGGGACGTGCTCGCCGGATCGGTCTCGGTGCAGTCCCTGGTGGTCGCAATCGGCGTACTGCAGGGCCTCCAGAGCGTCAGTTCGTCGTTTGCCGGCGCGATCGGCAGCATCACGAAGGTTGGACGGAACTGCGCCAGGTTCCTTTGGCTCCGCGACTATGCGGACGAGGCAACCGCTGCACAGACCGGCCGGAAGACGCCACCGGACCGGCTGTCCGACGGGATCCGGATCGAAGGACTCAGCTTCAGGTACGGCGAGTCCTCGCGCGACTCGTTGACGGACATCACCGTGGATCTGCCGGCTGGTTCGGTTGTGGCACTCGTCGGCGAGAACGGCGCCGGCAAGTCGACGCTCGTGAAGATCCTCGCCGGGCTCTACCGGCCCATTCAGGGTCGCGCCCTCGTCGACGGCTGCGACCTCGCCGATCTGGATCTGATCAGCTGGCGGTCCCGGATGTCCGGAGCGTTCCAGGACCATGCCAGGTTCGAGCTCGTTGCCCAGAGATCCATCGGCTCGGGTGATCTCGCCGTACTGGACGATCGCGAACGCGTACAGCGGGCCCTGCAGGACGCCGCGGCCGAGGACCTCCTGGCCGCACTTCCGGCCGGGCTCGACACCCAACTGGGCACCACCTGGCCCGGCGGGGTCGATCTGTCCGGCGGTCAATGGCAGCGGATCGCCATCGCGCGCGGCATGCTGCGCCGATCGCCGCTGTTACTGATCCTCGACGAACCGACCGCCGCCCTCGACGCTGCCACCGAACACGCACTGTTCGAGCGGTACACCGCGGCAGGGCGCGAGGCTGGCCGGAACGGCGGAGTCACGCTGCTGGTGACGCACCGGTTCTCCACCGTGGCCGCCGCCGATCTCGTCGTGGTTCTCGACCGCGGCCGAGTCATCGAGGTCGGCTCGCACACCGAGCTGCTCGCCAACCAGGGCCACTACGCCGAGCTGTACGAGCTCCAAGCCCGCGGTTACCGCTGAGGTACGACGTACTCCGCTTCGGTGACGTGGTCGCCCCATTCGGTTTCGGGGTCGTCTGTCGTGGGGGCTTCCCAGATGGCGGTGTGGGTCATGAAGTTGTCGGGGCAGGCGCCGTGCCAGTGCCATTCGCCCGGGGGCGTGTAGATCACGTCCCCGGGGCGGATCACGGTGACCTCGCCGCCGCGGGACTGGACCAGACCGATGCCGTCGGTGACGTGCAGGGTCTGGCCGTTCGCGTGCCGGTGCCAGGCGGTGTGCGCGCCGGGGGCGAAGCGGACGGTGTTCACCCGGACGCGGGACGGGGCTTCGCCGCGGATGATGACGTCGAACCAGACGTCGCCGGCGAACCACTCCGCCGGGCCTTTTCCGGTCGGCGGTTTGGGGAGGATCTGCACAGAACTATTCCTTGTCTTGAGCAACCGAGTCTTGAGCAACGGTTTCTTGGGTGGCCGCCCAGCTGGCCAGCAGCTGCAGCGCGTCGGCGGTCGGGCTGCCGGCGGGGGCGGTGTAGACGACCAGGGTCAGGCCGGGATCGGAGGGGAACTCCATCGCCTCGAAGTCGATGTCGAGGTCGCCGACCACCGGGTGGTGCAGCTTCTTGCGGCCGGACCGGTGGAAGCGGACGTTGTGGTCCGCCCACCGGGTCCGGAAGGTCTCGCTCCGCGTGGACAACTCACCGATCAGGTCGCTGAGCGCCTTGTCGTGCGGGTTCTTCCCGGCCTGGAGACGCAGTACGGCGGCGATGTCGTCGGCGGCCCGCTCCCAGTCCACGAAGAACTCCTGCGCGACCGGGTCGAGGAACGTGAACCGGGCGGTGTTCGGCGGCCGGTGCGGGTCGGCGAACAGGGCGGAGTACAGCGTCCGTGACATCCGGTTCGCCGCGAGAATGTCGAACTGCGCGTTGCGGATCCAGGCAGGCGCGTCGGTGATCGCGTCCAGGACCTGCTGCAGCGCGGGGCGGATGCCCTTGGTCGCCGGGCGCCGCCGTACCGGGGTGGCGTCGGACTCACGGGCGAGCGCGAACAGATGATCGCGTTCGGCATCGTCCAGCTGCAGCGCCCGTACGAGCGCCTCCAGGACGCTCTCCGACGCGCCGGCGAGGTGCCCGCGCTCGATCCGGACGTAGTAGTCCACCGAGACACCCGCGAGCAGGGCGACTTCCTCGCGCCGCAGGCCTTTCACGCGGCGATTGCCGCCGTACGCCGGCAGTCCCGCCTGCTCGGGGGTGATTCGAGCACGCCGGGAGCTGAGGAATTCCTTGATCTCGGCCCGGTGGTCCATGACTTCCACAGTACGGACGGTCGTGATGATCAGGGAGGCACTGGCATTACCTGGAACGACAGGCACTGCCACGGGCGCGCCCGTGGACCTTCACTGGAGCCATGCGAGCGACTTACATCTACGGCGCCGGAGACGTGCGCGTGATCGACGTACCGGATCCGGTGATCCAGCAACCAACGGACGCCGTCGTGCGGGTGGTCAGGTCCTGCATCTGCGGCAGCGACCTGCACCCCTTCCACAACCTGCCCAGCACACCTGACGGCAAGACGATCGGCCAC
The DNA here is from genome assembly GCF_056436705.1 of Kribbella sp. NPDC043289. Lineage (NCBI taxonomy): Bacteria > Bacillati > Actinomycetota > Actinomycetes > Propionibacteriales > Kribbellaceae > Kribbella > Kribbella sp. NPDC043289. Next base: position 695,463 of record NZ_JBWKCB010000001.1, on the reverse strand, counting down.
GAGTTCGTGGGAGTCGTCGAGGACATCGGCCACGACGTGACCACACTGCGGAAGGGCGACTTCGTGATCGCACCCTTCGCCTGGTCCGACGGTACCTGCGACTTCTGCCAGGAGGACCTGCAGACGTCCTGCCGGCACGGCGGCTTCTGGAACGCCAACGGGGTCGATGGCGGTCAGGCCGAGGCGGTCCGGGTGCCGCAGGCGGACGGGACCCTCGTGAAGGTCCCCGGCGGCGAGGACCCCGCGCTGCTCCCCTCACTGCTGACGTTGTCCGACGTCTACGGCACCGGGTACCACGCGGGGCTCAAAGGCGGCGTGTCGGCGAAGACCACGGTGACCGTGATCGGCGACGGCGCGGTCGGGCTGCTCGCCGTCCTCGCGGCGAAGCAGTTCGGCGCCGAACGGATCGTGCTGATGGGCCGGCACAAGGACCGGACCGACCTCGGCGTCGAGTTCGGCGCGACCGACGTGGTCGCGGAACGCGGCGCGGAAGGGATCGCCAAGGTGCGGGAGCTGACGGGCGGCGACGGGACGCATGTCGTCCTCGAGGCGGTCGGCCACTTCCCGGCGTACGAGCAGGCACTCGGGGTCGTGCGTCCGGGCGGCGTGATCAGTCGCGTCGGAGTCCCGCAGTACGACGAGGCGCCGATCGGCTTCGGGACGCTCTTCCTGCCGAACATCACCCTGACCGGAGGTCCGGCGCCGGCCCGCGCGTACATCGAGCGGCTCCTGCCGGGTGTCCTGGACGGGACCGTCAACCCGGGCAAGGTCTTCGACCGCACCGTCGACTTCGACGGCATCGCGGACGGTTACCGCGCCATGGACAACCGCGAGGCCCTGAAGGTCCTGATCCGGCCATGACCGTAGAGTTGGGCGGCACGGCGTGAGGAATCGGTCACTTGTAGTGAGATCTGTAGCCAAATGTGTAAATTCTGTAACGAGGAGACTCCCGGAAAGCCCTCACCTCACGTAACCTGCCCAACCATGCACAGAGGCGAACGGCGGGCCAAGCGGCCCAACGTCGTGTGGTCGGTGTTCGTGTTCCTGGTGGTCAGCTTGCTGGCCGGAGCACTGACCGCCGGGCTGGCCCTCCCGTTCGCCGGGCTGGCCGGCGTCACCGCGGCGACAGCGCACGACACGGTCCAGTACCTGCCCCAGGACCTCGAGACGGCACCAGTGGCCGAGAAGAGCGTCATCCAGGACTCCGAGGGCCGGACCATCGCGACGCTGTACCAGCAGAACCGGACGCCGGTGACGCTGAAGCAGATCAGCCCGCTGATGCTCAAGGCAATCGTCGCGATCGAGGACGACCGCTTCTACGAGCACGGCGCACTGGATGCCAAGGGCACCTTCCGCGCGCTGCTCCGCAACCAGTCCGCCGGCGGCGTGCAACAGGGCGGCTCGAGCATTACCCAGCAGTACGTGAAGCTCAGCCTGATCAACAAGGCGCGCACGCCGCAGGAGGTCAAGCAGGCCACGGCCGAGACCTACGAGCGGAAGATCGCCGAGGTCCGGTACGCGATCGCGGTCGAGAAGGAGCTCAGCAAGAACGAGATCCTGAACCGCTACCTGAACCTGGCCTTCTTCGGCGACCGCTCGTACGGCGTCGACGCGGCGGCCCAGCACTACTTCGGCGTCCACGCCGCGAAGCTGAACCTCCCGCAGGCCGCGATGCTGGCCGGCCTGGTGAAGAACCCGACCGGGTACGACCCGATCGACAACCCGAAGCGCGCCAAGGCCCGGCGCGACGTCGTCCTGCGGCGGATGCAGGAACTGAACGTCATCACCCCCAAGCAGGCCGCCGACGCGCTCAAGACCCCGGTGATCGACCCGAAGAAGGTCCGCGTCATCCCGAGCGGCTGCGCGAACTCGAAGTACCCGTTCTTCTGTGAGTACGTCGTCTCGAAGCTGAAGGCGAACGCGGCGTTCGGCAAGACCGCCGAGGAGCGCGAGAACTACATCGAGACCTCCGGTCTGGTGATCAAGACGTCGCTCGACCAGCGCGTCCAAGCGGCGGCGCAGGCCTCGATCAATCAGCACTCCAAGGCCGGCGACCAGGCTGTCGCGGCGGTCACGATGGTCGAGCCCGGCACCGGTCTGGTGAAGGCGATGGCGCAGAGCCGTGCGTACGGCAGCAAGAAGGGGCAGACGGCGTACAACTACAACGTCGAGAAGTCCTACGCCGGCGGGTACGGCGGGTTCCAGAACGGCTCCACGATGAAGGCGTTCACGATCGCCGCCGCGCTCGGTAAGAGCGTACCGACGACGTACCGGATCAATTCGCCGCAGCGGCTCGACCTCAGCGGCAAGGTGTTCAGCACCTGCAGCGGGACCACATCGGCCCCGGACTACACCCCGAAGAACTCGACCAAGACGATCGCCGACCCGTCGATGGTCGACGCGGCCCGGGCCTCGACCAACACCTACTTCCTGCAACTGTCCGAGCAGATCGGTCTGTGCCCGATCGCGACGATCGCGTCCAAGCTCGGCATGTACGACGCGCAGACGATGAAGCCGCTCCTGCAGGTGCCCTCGTTCACGCTCGGGTCGGTGGGTCAGGTCACGCCGCTGATGCTGTCGAACGCGTACGCGACGTTCGCCGCGCGCGGGATGTACTGCAACCCGCAGATCATCCTCTCGATCACCTCGCTGAAGACCGGCAAGTCGACCCCGACGCCGGGCCCGAACTGCCACCGGGTGCTGTCGCCGGGGGTCGCGGACGGCGTCAACTACGTGCTGCAGCAGGTGATGGTGAAGGGCGGCACGGGCGCCAAGCTGAAGTTCGGCAAGAGCGCCCTGGCCGGTAAGACCGGTACCATCAACAACAACTTCGCAGTCTGGTTCGCCGGCTACTCGTCCAAGATGGCCGCCGCGTCGGTGGTCGCGGACGCGGATCCGAAGTACGAGGACCTCGCGAAGCTGACGCTGAACGGTAAGAAGATCGGCGACGCGTCGGGGTCGGGAACGGCCGGCCCGGTCTGGGAGACCGCGATGCAGTTGGCGCTGCAGGGGATTCCGACCAGCACCTTCGTCAAGCCTGACGACCTGATCATCCGCGGTAACGTCAAGGATCTGCCGTACCTGAAGGGCATGACGCCCGCGGACGCCGCCGCGAAGCTGCTGTCGATGGGCTTCAAGGTCCAGATGGACCACGGCCCGCAGGTCGATTCGGATGCACCGGCGGGCATGGTCGCCCGGACGAACCCGCGGCAGGAGGACGGTGCACCGGCCGGCGCGATGATCCTGCTGTACATCTCGAACGGCAGCAGGGCGAAGCCGACCACCCCGCCGCCGGTGACGCCACCGGTCACTCCGCCGCCGCCAGGGACGCCGCCGACCATCAAGCCGCCGCCGGGCTTCCCGACCTGTGGCCCCTGGGACCCGCGCTACCCCAAGTGCAAGGGCCAGGGCTGACCCTGCCGCTCCCCTACCCTTCGGAGGTCTAACCGACCTGGGGGGTGGGGACAGTGCGGCGTCGCAAGATCGCGGTCACTGGTCTGATTAGTTTCGTGCTGGGGGCGCTGATCGCCACCGTCATCGTCGTACTGGTGACGCGCGACGGCACGCCGGCGGACGCGTCGGCGAAGAAGGCCGGGAAGGCCGGCGCCTCCGCACCACCGCCGGCCAGCGGAACGGCTCCGGTGCCGACCGCGACGCCGATCACCGCGAAGCTCCCGACCCTCAACCTGACCACGGCGAAACCGTCGTACGCCGGTCCCCGGGCTGCCGGACTGGAGCAAGGCCGGGTACCGCGAAGGCGCCGGCCTGCCCGACGACTCGAAACTCACGCCGGACCAGAAGTGCCGCATCAGCGCCGACCGCCTGCAGAGCGAGTACGGCGTCGTGCCGAACGACTCGAAGGACGACTGCGATGGTCTGCAGAAGCCGATCGACGCGATCCGGACCGGCTGCTCGGCGCAGGCGTCGTACGACAAGCTCTCGCTGATCGAGCTGCCCGCGGGTCAGCTCGACGTCTCGAAGCAGCTCGGCGTCGACGCGGACTACCTGGTGGTCCGTGGTGCCGGGGCGGACAAGACCACGTTCGTGTTCCGCCCGGACGAGAACACCCGGTACGACGCGCTGACCAAGGACGGCGGCGACTGGGACGAGGACGGGATGGAGTTCGAGGACGGTACCGGGGGCTGGCTGTGGCCGGGCCGCGGGCTGTTCCGGGTGCAGAGCCGGGCCGTGGATCCGGACTACCAGGAGGCATACGAGAAGGCGCCCGCGAACCGCAAGGACCTCTTCGAGGGCACCGTCAATGTGCACTGGAAGGCGGGCCTGAAGCTGCGCGAGAAGCCTGGTGGTGCGGGCTTCTCGGCGAAGACCGGCGAAACGGTGATCTACCTGGACGAGAAGGCCAAGCTGGACACCGTGAAGCCCGGCGGGTACGTGAACGTCCGGTCCGCGAACACTATGAAGTTCTACCAACAGCAGCAGGCGTTGCCGACCGACCACGACCTGCAGAACCTGCACATGCGGCAGCAGATCTTCACCGTCAAGGCAGTCGACGAGGCACAGCACACCGTCACGATCGACAAGCCGCTGGAGTACGACGTACCGGTCGACTCGACGTCGGACGGGTCGGAGAAGATCGCCAAGAAGGTGTATCCGTCGAAGCTCTCGCCGCTCGTCGACCCGGTGCTCGGCGTCGGCCTGGAGAACTTCTCGATCACCCAGCCGGTCGACGCCAAGCCCGCCGACGCGGTTCACAACTACGGCAACCTGGCGCCCGCCGACGAGGTGCACGGCATCGTGCTGAAGTGGGCAGCGAACTCGTGGGTGCGCGGTATCCGGACCACGATGACCGGCTCGCACGCGATCGTCACCGAGGAGGCCAAGCACCTGCAGATCCAGGACAACGTCTTCGACGGCGCCTGGAACAAGGGCAAGGGCGGCAACGGGTACCTGCGCGGTTCACGGGTCTGGGACTCGATCTACGCCCGCAACATCTCCCGCGGCCTACGACACCTGACGCTGCAGTGGTCCTCCTCCGGAAATGTTGTCATTGGCAACGACCTGGACTCCGACCTGAACCTGCACGGCGGCTGGGAACGCCGCAACCTGTTCGAGCTGAACACGGTGCACGTCCCGTTCGAGCACCGCTCGTCGAACTGCAAGTCGAACTGCGGTGGCGAGGGCGGCGAGGAGAAGGACGACTCCACCCGGTCCAACGGCGTCGACGCCACCAAGACCGACGCCGGCCAGTCGTTGTTCCTGACAACAATCGGTTGAAGTTATCCACAGGTTCCATCTCGAAGCCCCACAGCGCCGCTGACTCTCCGTAAACTTCCATGCATGAAGCGCCTGGGGCTCCGCATCATCACCACCTGCCTGGTCATCGTCCTGGCCGGCTGTACGTCGTCCGCCAAGTCAGACCCACCCGCCACCGACCAGCCGGCGGCAAAGCCCGTCGACTTCAGCCAACCAACAACCCCACAAGCAGCCGAGAAGACCGCACCCGCAGGTGATCGGACCAATCAGGCCCTGCAGACAGTTGCCGCCCGCGGCCAGCGAGTGGTCGCCGGTGGGTTCGAGGAATCGGACAACCTCAGCAGAGCCCTGTTCCTGAGCAGCGACGACGCGGGCAAGACCTGGACCCGCGGCCATCTCGACACGGATTCGGTCGCCCGATCGCACCCCTTCGAAGGCGTGACGGAGATGGCCGCCGGACCGGCAGGATTCGTTGCCATCGGCGACGGACCGAGCACGGTCCTGTGGCACAGTGCCGACGGGACGACGTGGCAGCACCTGGCCGACGATCCCAAGGTGATCCGGAAGACGGACTACCTCAGAGATGTCACCGCCACCGCGACGGGGTTCGCGATCGTCGGCGGCAGCACCGTCGGCGGCAATCACCTCGTCTACTGGCAGTCCACGGACGGTGTCACCTGGCGCCGCACCGAAGGTCCCTCGATCGGCCTCGAACAGACCGTCCCGGGCGAGGTGACCGGCGACGACATCGTTGCCTCCGGCAAAACCATCGTGATCGCCGGAAACCTGTCCACACCGGACAATGCCAAGCAGACCGACCGGCTGCAGTACTGGTACTCCACCGACGGCGGTCAGCACTTCCGGACCGCTGCGGTGCGGGGCGACGTCGCGAAGGACTACAGCGTTTACAACAACGCGCTCGCCGTCGGCGACGGGAAGTTCGTGGCGCTCGTCCAGGGCGGTGGCTTCGACGAGGTGAACAACTCGTGGGACACGCTCGTGGTCGAGGGCGGTCCCACTGGCGCCTCGTGGCAGGTCGCGGCGACTCCGTGGACGCTCGGCTCGGCGTACGAGGACATCCCTGGCACGCTGGTCAAAGCCGGGAAGGACTGGGTCGCCACCGCCCAGGTCTCCACCACCACGGTCGATACGACCGTCGCCGTCGGGCCTACCTGGGCACAGCTCGCCGACGGCACCGACGCGAACAGCCAGCGCGCTCGCGGCACCCAACTCATCACCGACTCGGTGGCCGTCGGCAACGACGTGGTCATGGTCGGTTCGAACGACCGGAGCGGTTCGACCGAGCCGGCGATCTGGCGGTACGCCGAGGCGCGCGTCTCCCCCGTCGCGCTGGCTCCCGAACTGTCCGGCGGCCGGCCCTCGGCGGATGTGGGCAAGATCCTGCGAGCAGGCAAGGAGCTGGCCGCGGTGGGCGACGTGTCGAACGATCCGACCGGTTGGACACAGTCCGGCTCGACCTGGCAAGCCACCACGTTGCCCGGGCGGAAGGTCGGCGTACGCAACTACATCCAGAACGCCGCCGCGACCACGGACGGGCGCGTGGCCGCCGTCGGCGAGAAGAACCTGGCGATCGGGCGCCGGGCCGCGGTCTGGGTCCGAGGCACGAACGGCCATTGGACCGAGGCCGATTCGCCGGTGTTCGGTGTCGGCTCGCGCTCGCCGTACGGCGGACCGAGCGCCGCCGCGATCGCGGTGGGCCCGTCGGGCTGGGTAGTGGTGGGCGGGCGCCAGGACGGCGCCGGGCACACGGACGCCTGGTCCGCGTACTCCAAGGATGGCCGGAGATGGGTCGAGGGCGTCGGAGGCACGGTGCTGCCGACCAAGTCCGGCGGCTCGAGCGCGCGCCGTACCCCTGGCCAGAACCTGCGGACGGTGGGCACGGGTGAGGCCGGGATGACGACGGTGCTCGCGGTCGGCTCGCGCTTCGTCGCCGGCGGCGATCGCGGCGACGGGACCCCGGCCGTCTGGTTGTCGGCGAACGGCACCGACTGGAAGACGGTGGTGAACCTGCCGCTCGCGAAGCGCGTCTCCTCGGCGAATGTCCAAGGTCTCGGACGCATCGGGAACACGCTGGTCGCGTTCGGCGACTACAGCCGCACGGAGGACGACACCGAGGGCGGCTGGGTGACGTGGACCTCCGAAGACGGCGGCCTGACGTGGACGAACCAGATCGCCGTACCCAGCCGGGCATTCACCGGCGAGCTGGTCTCCGTCCCGAACGGTCTGATCGCACTCGGCACGACGGGCACCGACGACGAGGCCGACGCGGCTGCCTGGTTCAGTCGGGATGGGCGGGTGTGGAAGGCGATCGCGGTTCCGGGTGGGCGGGCTAAGGGGGCTGGGCGGCAGGGGCTGGTGGCGGGGGTGGTCGATGGTGGGAAGTTGTTGGTGGCTGCGTTTGATGTGCCGCCGGCCGGGGGTGGGTATTACACGGTGGAGATGGACCTCCCGAAGTAGGGCGTGGTGGAGGTCACTAGGCTTGGGGCGAATCCCCCGGTACTTGTGAAAGGACTCCCCGTGAGTGTCGATGAGCTGACTGCCCAGGTCGAGCGTGCGCGCCAGGACTACGAGGCGCTGGTGGCCAGGGGTCTCAAGCTGGATCTGACGCGCGGGAAGCCGTCGCCCAAGCAGCTCGATGCGGCGAACGGCGTGCTCGAGCTGAGCGGTGAGCCGATCAGCGCGGACGGGACCGACCTGCGGAACTACGGCGGCCTGCAGGGGCTGCCCGAGGTACGGGCGATCTTCGCCGAGGACCTCCAGGTGCCGGTCGAGCAGCTGCTCGCCGCCGGGAACTCGAGCCTCGAGCTGATGCACGACGCGGTCGTCTTCGCGCTGCTCGGGAAGGTGCCAGGCGCGGAGACCCGCTGGGCCGACGTGGAAGGGCTGTCGTTCCTCTGCCCGGTCCCGGGCTACGACCGGCACTTCGGCATCTGCGAGCGCTACGGGATCAAGATGATCCCGGTGCCGATGACGCCCGAGGGCCCGGACATGGATGTCGTCGAGCGGCTGGTCGCCGAGGACTCCGCGATCAAGGGCATCTGGTGCGTCCCGAAGTACAGCAACCCGGACGGCACGGTGTACTCCGACGAGACGGTCCGGCGGCTGGCCGCGATGGAGACCGCGGCGCCGGACTTCCGGATCTTCTGGGACAACGCGTACGCCGTGCACCACCTGACCGACTCCCCCGCACAGCTCGCCGACGTCCTCGCGCTGTGCGCCGAGAACGGGCACCCGGACCGCGCGTTCGTGTTCGGGTCGAGCTCGAAGATCACCTTCGCCGGCGCAGGCATCGCGTTCTTCGGATCGTCGCCGGACAACATCAAGTGGTGGCTGAGCCACACGATCAAGCGGAGCATCGGCCCGGACAAGATCAACCAGCTGCGGCACGTGCAGTTCCTGCGGGACGCCGACGGGCTGCGCGATCACATGCGGACGCTGGCCGACCTGATCCGGCCGAAGTTCGACGTGGTCGACAAGATCCTCACGGCTGAGCTCGGTGGCACCGACTTCGCGTCCTGGACCGCCCCGGCCGGTGGCTACTTCATCAGCCTGGAGGTTCCGGAGGGCTGCGCCCGCGAGGTGGTCGCGAAGGCGAAGGCGGCCGGGATCGCGATCACGCCGGCCGGCGCCACCCACCCGTACGGCGACGACCCGACGGACCAGGTGATCCGGATCGCCCCGACGTACCCGGAGCTGCCGGAGGTCGAGGCCGCGATCACCGGTCTGGCCACCTGCGTGCGGCTGGTCGCGGGCGAGAAGCTGCTCGCCGATCAGGCCTGAGGCAGCTCGAAGATCAGGCAGGTCGACGTCGCGTGGGCGAGCAGCTTGCCGCGTTCGTCGTACAGGTGGGACTCCGCGACCGCCGTACGACGACCGCGGCTGATGATGGCTCCCACGCAACGCAGTACGCCTGAGTCGACCGTCACGGGCTTGATGAACCGCGTCATCAGGTCCAGCGAGGTGTAGCCGACGCCGGCCGGCAGCGTCGAGTGGACGGTGCAGCCGGCGGCGGTGTCGAGCAGGGTCGCGATCACGCCGCCGTGCATCGAGCCGAGCGGGTTGTAGTGGAACTCGGCTGCCGGCATGGACACAGTCACCTTGCCCTCTTCGGCTTCGAACCCGGTCGCCCCGACCAGTTGCAGGATCGGCGGCGCCGGCAGTCGCCCGTCCTGCATCGCCCGCAGCGTCTCCAGCCCGGACGCGCGGCCGATCTGCGCCGCCGTCTCGGCCGGGTCCGTCCAGGTGAACGTCCGGCTCCGGGCCGTCTGCTGAGTCCCGGTCTGAGTCTCCGTCATGGACCGAGCCTCACATCACCAGCTGGGTCTGTCAACGAGACCTAGAGCGCATTACGCTGATCGGATGAGCCTGACCATCTACAACGCGCTCGACTGGTCGGTGGAGAACTGCCCGATCGGGCGAACCATGGAGATCCTCGGCGAACGCTGGACGGTCGTCGTACTGCGTGAGGTGTTCAACGGCATCCGCCGGTTCGACGATCTCCGGGTGCGCACCGACATTCCGCGTCAGGTGCTGTCCAACCGGCTCGCCACGCTCGTCGAGCACGGGATCCTGCGCCGGACGCCGTACCGCGAACCGGGCGCGCGGCAGCGGTACGAGTACCGCCTCACCGAGCAGGGCCTCGATCTCTACCCGATCCTGATCGCGATCCGGGACTGGGGCGACAAGTACCTCGCCGGCCCCGAGGGGTCGCCGCTCAGCATCGAGCACCGCGACTGCGGCGCGCCCGTGCACACCGAGCTGCGGTGCGAAGCAGGCCACTCGGTGACCTCGCCGAGGGACGCCGTACCGCGTCCTGGACCAGGAGCTCGACGACGCTCAAACGTATGAAATACAAGGGATTCGGCGGGTAGCTGCATCTTCCCGGCGAGTAGTCGCTAGGCTGCCTCGGGGAGGAATTCAGTGAGGCAGTTCAATGCACCACCGGAGTGGCCCGCACCGCCGCGACCGGACTGGCGACCACCGCGACGATGGCAACCGCCGGAAGCCTGGGGACCGCCACCGGCACGCTGGGCGTTCTGGGTGGACAAGCACGGTAAACCGGTCCGCGGACCGATCGGCAGGTACGGCGGACCGCGCCGGACGACCGCACTGGCGGTCATCGTGGTCCCGGTCGCGCTGATGACACTGGTACTCGCGTACCCGTTCAGCGGCGAGGAGTCCACGAGTTCGGCGCCAGTACTCGCACCGTCATCACGACCGACGCTGCCACGGGCGACACACACCACCCCGGCGCCGGTCAGCGAGACACCGACGACGGTGGCCGTGCAGACGCCGACTCCGACTCCGGTGCAGACCACTCCAAAACCTTCGCCGACATCGACCAGCACTTCGACGGCCCTCACGCCGACACCTACACCTACACCGACGCCGACTGCATCTCCGACGTCACCGAAGGCCGTGACCACGGCGTCGACCTCCGCAGCACCGCCGACTCCGACGACCACTCCGACGACCACTCCCACCACGGCCACAGTGGTGTACCAGAACTGTGACCAGGTCCGGGCCGCCGGCAAGGCGCCGCTGCACCGTGGCGATCCCGGATACTCCCCGGAGCTCGATCACAACGGTGACGGCGTGGCCTGCGGCGACCGCGGTAACTCCTGACGGATCCCGGCGGTCCACAGCTCCTGCGTCTGGCTGATCCAGAAGGCCGCGAACAGCACGATCAGCGTGCCCTCGATCCACAGCACGGCGTGGTCCCAGCCGAACGCCTTCTTCCAGACAAACATGAACAGCGGTACCGCGACCATCGCCACCGCGATCACGGAGTACCGGTTGGCCGGTGAGTGCGGGACCGCGTGCTTGCGTTGCTTGCGCCGGTACTGCTCCGCGTTCAGCAGCACGACCGCGACGATGCAGACGAACATCACGATCGCGGACGCGTAGTGCGCGTTGCCGATGAACCCGGACCGGTCGGCGAGGAACCACACCAGCCCGCCGACGAAGATCAGTACCGCGATCCCGAGCCCCAGCACGTACATCGGGGTCCACCCGGCCGGCTGCCGCATCCGGTCCCGGGCGATGAAGAACGCGGTCAGCAGCAGGCAGGGTACGCCGACCACGAACACCGCCAGCATGTTGTTCGAGACGTTCGGCGCCGCGTCGCCGAGTGCGACAGGCACCGAGCGACAGGCGCCTTGGCCGGGCGTCGGAACCAGCGCGACCACCAGCGCGAGGATTCCGGCGACGTTGAGCAGGATGTCCTCGGTCTCGGTGTTGCCCTTCAGCACCACCATGCAGACGCCGATGGTGATCAGTCCGCCGACGAAGATCGCGCGGACCGGCGTGTAGTAGTACGCGCTGATCGAGGTCTGCAGGCAATGCGGATCGGTCTTCGACCACTCGATCACCAGAGCGGCGCCGAGGAGGACGATCATCGCCACCATCGCCATCCGCAGGTAGCGGTAGGTCTTGATGGAGTACTCACCGGGCACGGTCATCGTCGGCCCCCTCGGCACGAGCTCGGAGTGTGCCGTCAGTATGCGCTGTTCACGAGCGGACGACGAGATGACCGGTTCCTGTCAGCGGATCCGGATGGACTTCTTGTTCATGAACTCCTCGATGCCGGCCGGGCCGAGTTCGCGGCCGAGGCCGGAGCGTTTGATGCCGCCGAACGGCAGGTCGGCCTGCGAGCCGCCGGCGCGGTTCAGGTAGACCATGCCGGCGTCGATCCGGTCGGCGACGCGGCGGTTGCGATCGGGGTCGGTACCCCACACCGAGGCGCCCAGTCCGAACGGCGTGTCGTTCGCCAGCCGTACGGCGTCGTCCTCGTCGGCCGCCTTGAAGACAATCACGACGGGGCCGAAGATCTCTTCGTAGTACGCGTCCATCGCGGGAGTCACGTCGGTGAGGACAGTGGCCTCGAGGTACGCGCCGGGGCCGATGCGACGGCCGCCGGTGCGGAGCGTCGCTCCTTGCTCGACCGCCTTCTCGACCTGCGCGGCGACCTCGTCGGCGGCCGCGATCGAGGCGAGCGGCGGGAGCTTCGTCGCTGGATCGGAGGGGTCGCCGGGGACGTAGTACTCCGCGACGCGTTTCGTCAGGCGGTCGACGTACTCGTCGTAGAGGTCGGCGAGCACGATCATGCGTTTCGGTGCGTTGCAGGACTGGCCGCAGTTGCGCATCCGTGCGGTCGCGGTGGCGTTGACCGTTTCGTCCAGGTCGTCGGTGTCGAGGATGACCAGTGGGTCCGATCCCCCGAGCTCGAGCACGGTCTTCTTGAGGTTCTTCCCGGCTTCGGCGGCGACCGCGATACCGGCCTGTTCGCTCCCGGTCAGCGAGACGCCGGCGATCCGCGGGTCCTCGAGGATCGCGGGGATCTGGCGGCTCGACGCGAACGTGTTCACGTACACGTCGTCCGGTACGCCGGCCGCGTGCAGGATCTCCTCGATGGCGCGCGCGGACCGCGGGCAGATCGAGGCGTGCTTCAGCAGGATCGTGTTCCCGAGCACGAGATTCGGCGCGACGAACCGGGCCACCTGGTAGCACGGGAAGTTCCACGGCATGATCCCGAGCAGCGCGCCGATCGGGCCCTTGGTGATGACGGCCTGACCACCTTTGATGTCGATCGGCTCGTCCGCGAGCAACGCCGGCCCGCGCTCCGCGTAGTACCGGAAGATGTCGACCACGATGCCGACCTCACCCAGCCCTTCGCTGACCCGCTTGCCCATCTCCAGCGTCATGATCCCCGCGAGCTCGTCCGCCCGCTCCGCAAACAGCTCCGCCGCCCGCGCCACGACCGCCGCCCGCTCCCCCACACCCCGCCCCCGCCACCCCGGGTACGCCGCATGCACCCGCGCAACCGCCGCCCGAACCTCCTCCCCCGTCGAGTTCCCCACTTCCTCCACCAACACCCCCGTCACCGGATCCGTCACCGAGTACATAAACCCTCCATCCATCGCGGTCGCCAATTCACCATACTGTATACAGTGAGCCGATCTGTTGTGGTACCGCCGTCTCACCAGGCATGCTCGAGGAGCCCGTTGTACCGCCCCGCTGAGGATCGGATGCCCGCCCGTGTCTGAGCAACGGAAGTTTCGTCGTGTTGTGCGGCTGGTTGCTGTGCTGGCCGCTGTGTCGGTGCCTTCGGTGGCGCTTGCTTCGCCGAGTGCTACTGCTCCCCCGGATCCCGTGAACGCCTGGCAGTTCCCGCATTGGCCGCAGAAGCAGCCGTGGCAGGAGTCTGGACAGGACAAGCGGGTCGCGACCACTGTCTCCCAGGGACTGCCGGGGCCGATCGACCCGCAGAACTGGGAGAACCCGGATCACATGACGTGGAGCGACTACGTCAAACCACCGGGAACTAACTGGGCCGACCCGGCTGTCAAGGGATCGGAGCGGACCTTCAAGGGTGCGCTCGTGCTGCTCGACTACCCGAACCAGGACTTCGTCATCACCAAGCCCAAGGGGTCGACCGCCTTCGGCAATCCGAGTGCCGCGGCGAACGGCGTACCGCGGGATCAGGTCGCGCAGTTCTACCGGAACTTCCTCAACACCCCCGAGCCGCTGAACCACGGCCACACCCTGCACGAGTACTGGATGGAGGATTCCGCCGGCCGCTACGGCGTCGACCTGACCGCCTTCGGCCCGTACCGGATGCCGGGCAAGTCGCACGAGTACGGCATGGAATTCCAGGGTGGTGCGAGCTGCCCGGCCGGCGACACCTGCACCAAGGACATCCGCACCGACGGTCGTGCGGCGTGGGTCGCCGACCAAGGGACCGAGGTACCCGCCGGCTATGACTTCGTGTTCTTCCTCAGCGCCGGCCAGGACGAGTCGTCGACCTGGCAGGAGTTCGGGATGATGAAGTTCCCGACCAAGGAGGACGTGTCGGAAGCCTTCGGCCCGCCGGATCCCGCGCAGAAGAACTGGTCGGACACCCGGTACGTCGACTGGACGTCATGGGCGGCTGGATCGTCGATCTGGCCGAACGCGGGCGGCGGCTCGTCGACCCAGGCGGAGAGCTCGGGGATGGCGGTCTTCGCGCACGAGTTCAGTCACATCCTCGGGATCGGCGACAACTACAACAACCCGTACGGCATCCCGGCAAGACGCGCGTACACCGGCATCTGGGAGATGCTGTCCCGGGGCAGTTTCAACGGTCCGGGTGGACCGCACAGCCGGTGGATGATCCCCGCGACCGGCGGCGCGTCGATGGGCGCACAACACATGCTGCGCAACAAGATCAAGCTGCAGATGGTCGACGACCAGAACGTACTGCGGTTGTCCCGTGAGGCGCTCGCGTCATCGGGCGTCGTGATCGCGAACGTCACCGCGCGCAGCGTGAACCCGGGCGCGAAGGATCTGTCCGGCATCAACATCGAACTCGGTAGCGCCGGTGATCTCGATGCGCCCTGCGACGTGAACAAGGATCCGCTCTGCGACGGCCGTGGGTACCAGAACTACACGGTCGAGGTGGTGGACCGGATGGGCACCGACTCGTTCACGCCCGATTCCGGCGTACTGCTGGCGAAGACGAAGAACGAGGACCGGGCGCCGTTCGAGTGGGTCATCGACGCGAACCCGCAGGACATCAACCTGACGGACTACGTCCTGCCCGACGGGACGAAGGTTCCGATCACGATCGGCGACTACCGTCAGTTGTCCGACGCACTGTTCCACGCGGGGACGAACTCGGGCAGCGAGTACGAGTACACCGACACCGCGAACCGGCTGCACTTCTACATCACCAACGTGCACCGCGACGCCAAGGGCCAGCTGTCCTACACCGTCGCGGTCCGATCCCTCGACGGCTCGGGTCCGCAGAAGCGCGGCGTACGCCTCCTGCCGACGGTCGCGAAACCGGACCGCAGCGGCGTCCGGACCTGTAACTTCCGCCTGACCAACACCGGCAAGGCCGGTACTGGGCCGTACCTGAAGGGCGATGTCTACCGCTTGTCCGCGAAGTCCAACGGCTGGCCCATCGCCCTCCCCAATGCACTCGCCACCGCGAACGCCGGCCAGCAAACCACCGTCCCCGTCTACACCAAGGCAGGCACCGGCCCCCTCGCCAAAATCACTCTCACCGCCACCTCCGAAAGCGACCCCACCAAGTCATCCACCGCCACCTGCATCGCCATCAAGCACTGACCGCAACGCGCCGGGCGTCCAGGCTTTCTGGACTCCCGGCGCCGCATACAGGTACTCCACGATCTGGTCGATCCCCCAGCCGTGGGACTCGGCTAGGCCGGTGGCTATCCAGTGGAGGTACGGCGCGGTTGGGGCTACCGGGGTGAGGTCGGCGACTGTTCCGTGGGTGACTGTGAACATCGGGAGGCCGTCGAGTTCGCCTAGTCGGATCAGGGTCTCGTAGCGGCCCGGGCCGATCGTGTGGAGGCGGTCCACGTTCGGGAGGAGGGCGGTGACCTCGAGGGCGAAGGGGCCGCCGGGGTCGCGCCACATCTCTTGGGCTGCGACGTCGCCCAACTGGTCCGGGGTGAGGAGGTACGCGCGGCCGGCCAACTGCGTGGGTGCGGACGGGTTGTAGAAGGCTGAGCCGCCGCCCCAGACCTTGGAGGCGCCGGCGAACACCAGGCCGCCGGGAACCGTGACGGCGGTGGTCTTCTGCGGTGGGTCCTGGTTGCGGCACCCCGGGTACACCCGCGCGCCACCGCGTGGACGGCCTCCGGAGATGTAGCACGTGAAGCGTTCGAGAGCGAGGTTCGATCCATAGGCGACGTACCAAATGCTTTCCACAGATCTCCCCGCTCCTCCGTCGAGCCGGCGTACTGGTTGCTGGTAGCAACGATTGTCGCGCCGGGCCTACCACGTTCACGAGTCATCCTCGCACCTTATGCACAGAATTGCGGCGCTGTGGATAAATTCGATTGCCGAAGTCCCTTGAAAATAAGGGCTTTCGGGTTTGAAAAGTGTCGGAGGGGTGTCTACGGTGTGGGTATGGAGATTCTCGGGGAGCGACCGGTGTGGTCGATGAGTGGCGGCGAGATGGTGTCGACTCTCGACGCCACGTACGCCGAGATCGCCCGCCTCGAGACCCTCGCTCTGCACCTGACCGCGGGCCTGGAGACCATCGGCTACGCCAAGGACGTCGGTGCCGGCACCACGGCCCGGTTCCTGACCTTCCGCTACCGCATCGACGCCACCAAGGCACGCCGCGATGTCCACCTGGCCAACGCGCTGTCGAAGTACCCCGCGGTCGCGGACGCACTCCCCGATCCCAATCCCGACCACGATCCCGAGACCACCCACAGCGACACCCACAGCGACACCGGTGAGGGCGATGTGGGTGAGGGCGATGTGGGTGGTGGGGTGCTGTTGCATCCGGCGCAGGCTGAGGCGATCGTGTCCGCGCTGGATAAGTTGCCGACCACGGTGCCGGTCGAGGACCTGGCGGTCGCCGAGCGGGAAATGGTCGAGCTCGGCCGCACGCACGGCCCGCTCGACCTCCGCAAAGCCGCCACCCAGATCCGCGATCGTCTCGACACCGACGGCCCCGAGCCCGCCGAGCAGAAGGCCTACGACCGCGAGACACTACGGCTGAAAACGGCCGACAACGGCGTCACCTTCAGCGGGTTCCTGGCGAACGAGAACGCCGAACTGTTCCGCACCCTGATCCACACTCACGCGAAACTCCACAAAACCATCGACGGCGCCCTGGACCCCCGCAGCCGCGACAAACGCCAGGCCGACGCCCTCACCACCATCCTCGGCGGCACCAACGCCCACAACACCTACAACACCGGCACCAGCACCAGCAACCTTGCAGGTGACCGCACCGCCGGCGCGGGAACGCCCGAGAACGCGACGGGTTCGGCCGACGACAGCGCGACGAGTGCTCGCAGCGCGACTCGGACCGGCGGTGCAACTCGTGCCGGCGCGAACCCGGCTGCCGCCGGCGGCGCGACTCGTGCCGGCGGCGCGGCTGGTTCCGGCGGCGCGGCTGGTGCCGGCGGCGCGAGCCCGGCTCGTGCCGGGCACGGCGTGAAGCCGCACATCACCGTCACCATCGACTTCAACGACCTCAAGGCGGCTGCGGCGACCGCGACAGGTCAGCTGATCTACGGCGGCAACCTGTCCGCGGCCACCATCCGCCGACTCGCCTGCGACGCCCACATCCTGCCGATCGTCCTCGGCTCGGACTCCCAGCCCCTGGACGTCGGCACCACCGTACGGCTCGCCACCGGCCCCATACGCAAAGCTCTCATCACCCGCGACAAAGGCTGCGTCTGCTGCGGAGCCCCACCCATCTACTGCGACGCCCACCACGTCACCAGCTGGATCGACGGCGGCGAAACCAAAATCAACAACCTCGTCCTCCTCTGTAAACGCTGCCACCGCGACCTGCACGCCGGCAGCTGGGACATCCACATCACCAACGGCATCGTCCACGTCACCCGCCCCACCTGGGCCACGCCCGATCGCGTCCCGCGCGGCAAATACCGCCCACCAACCGCCGCAACCACGTCTACCGCAACCACACCCAGCTCAGCCACCCCCGCTGCAGACACACCCGGCGCAGCCACCCCCGGCGCAGGCACGCCCCGCGCAGACATGCCCGGCGCAGGCACCCCCGGCGCAGCTACCCCCGGCGCAGGCCTGCCCGGCCTTCCCGCACGGGTCTGGCCGCGTGACACCGATCCACCCTGGATCAGCGCAGAGGACGCCGCCCGCCTCAACCCCTGGGGCGACGCGCCTGACGAACGGCCTGCCCGCACTCGAACGCACCCACCCGCCGCTGACTTCGATCCTTGGGGCGACGGCGGCAGCTCGCTCGCACAGGTCGATCCTCACAGCGACCTCAGCCCGAGCACCACCGTCGCGTTCGACCCGTGGGGTGACCTTGCCGCGGTCTCTGGCGACAACGAGTGCAGCCCTGCCGACGGTTCCAAACTTGACCCCTGTACTGCCGACGGTTGGCATGACTCCGCGGAGCCTCACACAACTACCGCTGCCTAAACGCGGCCAGCTTGCAGCAACCTCGTCCTCCTCCGTAAACCCTGCCAACGGGTGGCCTGACTCCCCGGAGCCTCACACAACCACCGCTGCCTAAACGCGGCCACCTTGCAGCAACCTCGTCCTCCTCCGTAAACCCTGCCAACGGGTGGCCTGACTCCGCGGAGGCTCGCACAACTACCGCTGCCTAGACGCGGCCAGCTTGCAGCAACCTCGTCCTCCTCTGTGAACGCTGCCACCGCGACCTGCACGCCTGCACGCCGGCACGCCTGCACGCCGGCACGCGGACCATCCACCTCAGCAACGGTGTCGTCCACGGCGCCCGCCCCGGCTGGGCCGACCCGATGCCCCACGGCAGATACCGCCCACCTGCCCATCAGACCCCACCCCAACCCCAAACGCATCAGGAACAATCACGTCCGGCGCGACCATGTCCGAGGAGGACCACCTCCAGCTGCAGAGGTTCAGATCGAGCGCGCGAGCTTGTCGGCCTGCGCCAGGTGCTCCGCGCTCAGAGCCGACCAGCGCTCGAGATCGTCATCGCGCAGCACCGAACCGCCGAACACAACGAACTCACTCGACCGTGCTCGCTCTCCGATCCGGTCGGTGAGCATCGTGGTCTTCATCGCCTGGTAACAGCCCGACGACTCAAGCTCGGCGATCGTGTACCCCGCCGTACACAGCACCAACGCCTGCTCAGCAACCTGCACGACCGCCGGCTTACGCGCGAACCCCACCGTCCACACGCGATCGAACCAGCCCTTGAGCCGCGCAGGGCAATCGGCCCACCACACCGGATAGACGAACACCCACACGTCCGCGGCAACAAGCTTGGCCTGCTCACCGGCGACATCGTCGGGAACAGACGCATCGGGCCGCTGGCCGGACTCGCGCTCGTACTCCTCAAGACTCAGTTCCGACCGGAACTCCATCGCGTAGAGATCCGAGACCGTGTGCGTGTGGCCGGCGGCGTCCAGCCCGCCCACGAACGCGTCAAGAACCTCACGCGTGAAGCCCCGGTCACTGGGATGCGCATAGATGATGTGGACGTGGGTCACACAACCATTCTCGCGGGCCTGCTGGGTCAGCGTAGCCGTGCTGACCACGAGCGCACCGTTGGGCGCCGGGGTGAACTCACTTCACCTCGGCAGTCAGCCACCAAGTGGTTGCTCGGAATGGTTTGAAAGTCACCTGGGGTGGACAGCAGAGTTCATCTTCCGTCAGTTAATCGTTCAGATTAGGGTGCCTGCGATGCATTCCTGGTGTTTCAGACTCCATCCGCCCCACCGCCCGACAGGAGACTCGCATGCCAGACATTAATCGCCGAAGGTTCCTGCAGCTTGCCGGAGCGTCGGCCGCGCTTGCCGCGATGACGAACAGTATCGAGCAGGCCGCCGCGATCCCGGCCCATCGCCGCTTCGGCGACATCCAGGACGTCGAGCACATCGTCGTACTCATGCAGGAGAACCGGTCGTTCGACCACTACTTCGGCACCCTCAAGGGCGTCCGCGGGTTCGGTGATCCGCGGCCGGTGACGCTGCCCAGCGGTCAGCCGGTGTGGCACCAGAAGAATGCCCTCGGCAAGGAGATCCTGCCGTTCCGGCCGGAGGCGGACAACCTCGGTCTGCAGTTCATCCAGGACCTCGCGCACAGCTGGGGCGACGCGCACCAGGCGGTGAACGGCGGCAAGTACGACCAGTGGATCCCGGCGAAGACGTCGACCACGATGGCGTACCTGACCCGCGAGGACATCCCGTTCCACTACGCGCTCGCCGACAAATTCACGGTGTGCGACGCGTACCACTGCTCGTTCATGGGCTCCACCGACCCGAACCGGTACTACATGTGGACCGGCTATACGGGCAACGACGGCACCGGCGGTGGCCCGGTGCTCGGCAACGACGAGGCCGGGTACGGCTGGACGACGTACCCCGAGCGGCTCGAGCAGGCCGGGGTGTCGTGGAAGATCTACCAGGACATCGGCGACGGCCTCGACGGCGACCACGGCTGGGGCTGGATCGACGACGCGTACCGCGGTAACTACGGCGACAACTCGCTGCTCTACTTCAACACCTACCGGAACGCGCAGCCCGGGAATCCCTTGTACGACAAGGCGCGCACCGGCACGAACGCGAAGGCCGGCGAGAGCCTCTTCGCGCGACTCGCCGCCGACGTGAAGAACAACCAGCTTCCGAAGATCTCCTGGATCGCCGCGCCGGAGGCGTTCACCGAGCACCCGAACTGGCCGGCGAACTACGGCGCCTGGTACATCTCCCAGGTCCTCGACGCGCTCACCGCGAACCCCGAGGTGTGGAGCAAGACCGCACTGTTCATCACGTACGACGAGAACGACGGCTTCTTCGATCACGTCGTCCCGCCGTACCCGCCGATGGATGCGAACCAGGGCCTGTCGACCGTCGACGCCGGCCCTGATCTCTACACGGGCAACAAGGCGGCGCACGGCGCCTACGGTCTGGGGCAGCGCGTTCCGATGCTCGTGGTCTCGCCGTGGAGTACCGGCGGCTACACCTGCTCCGAGGTCTTCGACCACACGTCGATCATCCGCTTCATGGAGAGCCGGTTCGGCGTGCACGAGCCGAACATCTCGCCGTGGCGCCGGGCGATCTGCGGCGACCTCTCCTCCGCGTTCGACTTCGGTACGTCGGCCACGCAGCCCGCGAAGCTCCCGGACACCAGCGCCTACCAGCCGCCGGACAACAAGCGGCACCCGGACTACGTGCCGACGCCGCCCGCGGTCGGCAAGCTCCCGGCGCAGGAACCCGGCCGCCGCCGTACCCGGCCGTTGCCCTACGCGCCGGTCGTCGACGGCATCGTTGCCGACAGCAAGTACAAGCTGACGTTCAGCTCCGGGGCACACGCCGGCGCGCAGTTCCTGATCACGTCCGCGAACCGCACCGACGGCCCGTGGACCTACACCACCGAAGCCGGTAAGACCGTCGCCGACAGCTGGAACCCGGTCTACTCCGCCGGCGTCACCGACCTCACCGTGCACGGCCCGAACGGCTTCCTCCGCACCTTCAAGGGCAAGCCCGCCACCGGCCTGGAGATCACCGCCCGCGAGAACGCGACCACCGGCAACGTCGACCTCACCTTCACCTCCGACGCCGCCCGCCAGGTCACGATCACCAACGCGTACGGCGGTACGCCCAAGACCCTCGACGTCCGCAAGGGCACCACGACGTCGACCGTCACCACCACGAACCGCTGGTACGACGTCTCGATCACCACCGCCGCCGACTCGACGTACCTGCGCCGCTTCGCCGGCCACATCGAGAACGGCACCTCCGGGCTCAGCGACCCGGCGATCAAGACCGTCTAGGTCAAAACGGCCAACCCGGCCAGGCTCAGGTAGACGCCGCCCGTCGTCTGCCTGAGCCTGCGCCGGGCCCCTGGCGAGCGGTGGATGCGGTGCGCCAGGAACCCGGCGACCACGGCGTACGTCGCGTCGCACGCCGCCGCCAGCAGCACGAAGCAGCTGCCGAGGACGAGGATCTGCGTCGGTCCGGACCCCTCCGCCGGACGGACGAACTGCGGCAGGAACGCGAGGAAGAACAGCATGGTCTTCGGGTTCAGCAGGTCGACCAGGATGCCGTCGCGGACCATCCGCAGCGGGCTTCTCGGCACCGCTCGGTGCTTGGCACCGGCCTCCTTCGCGGGACGGAGTTCGCGCAGACCCATCACGAGCAGGTAGGCGGCCCCGGCGTACCTGATCACGCGGAACATGCCGGGTGCGGAGGCGAGGACCGCGCCGAGTCCAGCGGCGGCCGCGACGACGTGCAGCAGCGCTCCGAGCTCGAGGCCGACGACAGACGCCAGGCCCGCTGTTCGGCCGTGGCGCAGGCTGCACGCGACGACGTACGCGACCGACGGCCCGGGTACGACAAGCACCACCATGGCCGCCAGGCAAAAGGACAGGACTGTTGTCCCGCTCGGCATGATCCCCCCGATCATGGGCGTGCGTCGCCCGTTGCCAGTGACGGTACGAGGCGGCGCTGCCAGTTCGCTGTCAGTCCGGACGACCCGATCACTCGGTAAAGTGGGAAGTTCACATTTCTCGGGGGTGAGATGGGACATCTCGACATTCGGCTGCTCGGCCCGTTCGAGATCCGCCGCGACGGCCGGGCGATTCCGGTTCCGGGCCGTAAGGTGCGGGCCTTGCTGGCGATGCTTGCGGTGCACTGTGGGCGGACGGTGTCGTTCGACGGTCTGGGGCATGCGCTCTGGGCCGAGGACCCGCCGCAACGGCTGCGCGGGAGTCTGCAGACGTACGTCGGCCGGCTGCGACGCGTGGTCGGTGAGGAGGCGGTCGTCACCGAGCCGTCGGGGTACCGGCTCGCGCTGCCGGTCGAGTCGATCGACGTACTGCGCTTTCGGCGTTTCCTCGACGAGGGGTGTGTCGAGGAGGCGTTGGGGTTGTGGCGCGGTGACCCGTTCGGTGGGTTGTCGCCGTGGTTCGAGGAGCACGAGGTACCGGCCCTCGTCGAGCGTTTCCTCGGCGCCTGGGAGCAGCGGGTCGACGAGTCCACCGCCGATCACATCCCCGAACTGCAGGAGCTGATCGCCCGCTATCCGCTGCGCGAGTCGCTGTGGCTCCGGCTGCTCACGGCTCTCCGGGACTCGGGCCGGCGGGCCGAGGCGCTCGAACGCTACGAGAGCCTGCGCCGACGCCTGGCCGAAGACCTCGGCACGGATCCAGCCCCCGAACTACAGGCACTCCACCGCGACCTCCTCGCCACGCCGATGCCGTCCACTAACCGGCGGCCCGCGCCGGAGCTCACGCGGTTCTTCGGGCGGGCGGGCGAGCTGGACAGGGTCGGACAGATGCTGGCGGGCTCGCGGCTGGTGACTGTCGCAGGCCCGCCCGGGGCCGGGAAGACCCGGATCAGCAGGGAGTTCGCCGGACGCCAGACCTTGCCTGTCGTGGTGGCCGAGCTCGCGGCGGACGAGTCGGTCGACTGCGCTGTGGAAGGTGCGATGGCCGACGCCCTGGAGCTGGCGCCCGGGGTCGGGATCGACGCGGTCGGCGAGCTGCTGCTGGTGCTCGACAACTGCGAGCACATCGCGAGCGACGTCGCGCAGTACGTGGGTGAGGTTCTCCAGACCTGCCCCCAGGTACGGATCCTGGCGACCAGCCGGGTCCCGCTGGGTGCGTCCGGCGAGCACGTGTATCGGCTCCCGCCGCTCAAACAGCAGACCTCCGTGGAACTGTTCTCCGATCGCGCCCGACTCGTCACCGCAGACTTCGCGGCGGACGACGTCGTTCACAAGATCTGCCGACGGCTCGACGGGCTGCCGCTGGCCATCGAGCTGGCCGCGGCCTGGGTTCGCGTGCTGTCCACGCAGCAGGTGCTGGAACGGCTGACCCAGCTCCTGCACGAGAAGCACGGCCGGCCCGCGACCATGCGCGCCGCGATCGACTCCAGTTATTGCCTCCTGCAATCAACGCAACAACGCCTGTTCGGGCATCTCGCGGTCTTCACCGGCGGCTTCGACCTCGATGCCCTGGAGGCGATCACCGATCTCGGCGACGACCTGCTGACCGCTTTGACGGCTCTCGTCGACCACTCCCTCGTCCTGACCGAATCGCTGCCCGACGGCCGCGTCCGGTTCCGCCTCCTCGAACCGGTCCGCCAGTACGCCGTCATTGTCTTCGCCGACGACGCGGACAGCGAGGCGGTGAGCCGGCGCCACGCGCAGCACTACCTCGCCGTCGCCCGCCGCAACGACGCCCGCCTCCGCGGCCTCGAACGTGCCGCCGCACTCGTCGACCTGCAACGCGAGGAGGCCAACCTGCTCGCGGCGCTGGCCTGGGCCCGCCGCCAACCCACCGACTTGGCGCTGCGCCTGGCCACGACACTCGGCTACTACTCCGAGCACCGCGGCCAGGTGAACGAGGCCCGCGCGCGCATCGAGCAGTACCTCGACCACGCCCCGGCCGAACCCAAGATCCGCGCCGCCGCCCTCGCCAGAGTCGGACGTCTCGCCTGGCGCCAGCGCGACTACCCGGCCGCGCGCACCGCCTACCAGCAGAGCCTCGACCTGCGCCGCGCCTTCGGCGACCAGCACGGTACGGCGCGCAGCCTGCGCGACCTCGCCCTCGCAACGGCCTCCGGCGGCGACACGTCGCTCGCGGCCGAACTGTGCGAACAGAGCCTCGCGATGTTCATCCGGTCCGGCAACGAACGTGGTCGCGGCTGGGCGCTGACGGTTCTCGGCCTGATCCTGTTCGAGGACGGCCGCTGGGCGGAGGGCGAGGAGCACTACCGCGAAGCGCTGGAGATCAGCCTTGCCGGTGGCGGTGCCGCGATGACCGTGACCGCACGCCTCGGCATCGCGTTCTCCGCGGCGGTCGCCGGCGACGTGACGGTGCACCGGCACGAACTCGTCGCCGTCGCCGAGCAGATCCGCGCCGCCTCCGGTCTGATCGAGGATCCGGAGTGGTTGTGGGCCGGGATGAGCCTGGCCGCCAACGAGGGCCGCCCGCGTGCCGCGCTCCGGCTCGCCGGCGCGGCCACCGCCTTGAGCCGCGGGGGCGGCGGGATGTCGGGCACGATGACCACCTTCTGCGACGCGGCCGTGGAACGGATCCGCCGGAACATCGGCGTACGCCGGGCCGCGCGCCTGATGGCCGCGGGCCGGGAGCTCTCGCAGGACGAACTGCTCTTCGACGCGCTCGCCACGCCGACCGTCGACGACCGGCCGCTGAGCCGCCGCGAGCTCGAGGTCGCGGACCTGGCCGGTCAGGGCCTCAGCAACGACGACATCGCGAGATCCCTGACCATCTCTCGCCGTACCGTCGAAACGCATCTCGACCACGTCCGGCGGAAGCTCGACCTGACCAGCCGCTACGAGGTTGTCGCCTGGGCCTTGACCCGATCCGGATGATTCCGGATGCGCCTGGTCGCGGGATCACGCGACGCTGCTGGGATGAACTACCTCTTCGACACCGGCAGTGAACTCGGCCAGGACCATCTCGATCACCTCGGTGCGATCCTCGACGCCCCGACCCGCTGGGCCCTCGAACGGCGCCCCCTCTCCCCCACGGCCCGCTGCCTGGAGATCGGCGCCGGTTCCGGCGCGATCGCCAACTGGCTGGCCGCCCGCACCGCCGAGGTCGTTGCCGTCGACATCGACACCAGCCAGCTCACGGACATGGCACCGAACGTTGTCGTACGGCAGCACGACCTCCGCAACGGCCTCGGTGTGGACGGGACCTTCGACCTGATCCACGCGCGCCTGGTTCTCGTGCACCTCCCGGAACGCGAGCAGGTCTTCGCCGACCTCGTGAACGCGCTCGCGCCCGGGGGGCGAATCGTGATCGGTGACTTCACCGGCCGTCGGCTGCATCCGATCACCACGCCGAGCGCCGAGGACGAGGCACTCTGGGCGCGCATCCAGTACCTGTCGCACGAGGTCGTCAGCCCGGCCGGCGGCATCAGCTTCAGCTGGGCCGGCGGTACCGGGTCCCGCATGACCGCCGCCGGCCTGGTCGACGTGCACACCTTGGAGTACTCCGAGACGACGACGGGTGGCACCCACGGTTGCCTGCTGCATCGCAACCTCAACCAGCAGGTCGAACCGCAGCTGCTGGCCGTCGGTGCCACCCCGGAGGAACTCGTCCGCTACCGCGAGCTGATGACCGACCCGGCCTTCGGCGCGTGGTTCTACCAGTTCCTGTGTACGTCGGGACAGCGCCCCTAGATGATCGGGACCTCCGGCTGCGTCGTGTCCGCGGGCGTGTTGTCGTCGACCTGGTCGAGTTCGTCGACCGCGATCCGGCTGGTCCAGCGCTGGTCCGGGTCGGGTTGCGGGATCGAGTCGAGCAGCAGCTTCGTGTAGGCGTGCGACGGTTCGTGCATCACCGACGAGACCGGGCCGCGTTCGACGATCTGGCCCTTCGTGATCACCATGACCTCGCCGCCGAGGTAGTACACCGTCGACAGATCGTGGGTGATGAACAGCGTCGTCATCCCGTGCTCACGCTGGAAGTCCAGCAGGATGTCCAGGAAGTGCTTGCGCACCTGGGCGTCCAGCATCGACACCGGCTCGTCGGCGATGATGAACGACGGCTTCAGCATGTGCACCCGAGCGAGCATGATGCGCTGCCGCTGACCGCCGGACAACTGGTGCGGGTACCGTCCGAGGACGTTCTCGGGCTCCAGCCGGACCGCGCGCAACGACTCCTCGATCAGCGCCAGCCCCTTCTCCCTTGTGTCGGCCAGGTTGAACTTCTTCACCGCCTTCCAGAGCGCGCGATCCACCCGGTAGAACGGGTTGAAGATCGCGTACGGGTCCTGGAACACCGGTTGTACGTCGCGCCGGTACGCGTCGTACTCGGCCCGGCTCAGTTTGAAGATGTCCTTGCCGCCGTACAGCACCGTCCCGGCCGTGGGCTTCTGCAGGCCAAGCACGTTGCGGGCGATCGTGCTCTTCCCGCTGCCGCTCTGGCCGACCAGGCTGACGATCTGCGGCGGCGACGCGGCCAGGCTGAAGCTCACGTCGTCCACCGCCGTCACGTACCCGTCGGCCACCCCGCGGGCATGGAATCGTTGCTGTACGCCCCTGAGTTCGAGCTCCGACTTCATGACGCCCTCCGTCCGACCTGCGGGATCGAGTCGATCAGCTGCCGGGTGTACGGATCCTGCGGGTCCTTGAAGACCTGCCGTACGTCGCCCACCTCGACGAGCCGTCCCTCGTACATCACGGCGACCCGGTCGACCAGCTGCGCGTGCACGCCCATGTCGTGCGAGATCACCATCAGCGTCACGCCGAAGTCGGTCCGCAGGTCCGCCAGCGATTGCAGGATCACCCGCTGGATCGTCACGTCCAGTGCGGTGGTCGGCTCGTCCGCGATCACCAGGTCCGGTTCGAGCGCGACCGCGATCGCCATCAGCACGCGCTGTTTCATCCCGCCGGACAGCTCGTGCGGGTACATCCGCGCGACCCGCGGTTCCAGCCCGACCTGCCCGAGCAGCCGCGGGATCATCTCGCCGACGGACTCCTTGCGCTCCGGCGCGTGCTCGAGGATCACGTCCTTGAACTGGTCCTCGACGCGCATCACCGGGTTCAGCGAACTCATCGAGCCCTGCGGGAGGTACGAGAGCGCGCTCCAGCGCAGTACCCGCAGCTCCTCGCCGTTCACCTTGAGCAGGTCGACCGGCGAGCGGCCGGCCGGGTGGAACATCACCGAGCCACCGGTCACCTTGCCCGGCGGCTTCA
The DNA here is from genome assembly GCF_056436705.1 of Kribbella sp. NPDC043289. Classification (NCBI taxonomy): domain Bacteria; kingdom Bacillati; phylum Actinomycetota; class Actinomycetes; order Propionibacteriales; family Kribbellaceae; genus Kribbella; species Kribbella sp. NPDC043289. Next base: position 668,055 of record NZ_JBWKCB010000001.1, on the reverse strand, counting down.
GCAGCCGGAGCAGCGCGACCGCGAGGGTGCTCTTACCGCTGCCGGACTCGCCCGCGATCCCGAGGATCTCGCCGCGGTGCACGTCGAGGTCGATCCCGCGGACCGCCTTCACGTCACCACGGTTCGTCGAGTACGCGACCTCGAGCCCTTTGACCTCGAGAACGTTATTCACCGGCCACTCCCCTCAGCCGCGGGTTGTAGACCTCTTCCAACCCGATGTTCACCATGTTCAGCGCCGCGAACAGCAACGTCAGCAGGGCGATCGGTACGACGAACATCGGCCAGGCGCCGAGTGTCAGCGCACCGGTGCCGATCGCGTTGAAGATGATCTGCCCGAGGTCGATCACGCCACCCGGCCCGAGACCGATGATCTCCAGGCCGACCAGGCCGAAGATCGCGCCGAGTGCCGACGACGCGAACCCGACGCCGATGAACGGCAGCAGGTTCGGCAGCAGCTCGGTGACGATGATCTCCAGGTCACGGGCCTTGCTGACCCGCGCCAGATCGACGTACGGCCGGGTGCGCAGGCTCAGCACCTGGGAGCGGATCGTCTTCGCGGCGAACGGCCAGGAGAAGATCGAGATCATCAGGCCGACCTGGAACAGGCTGACGTTCTTCGCGTACGCCGACAGCGCGATCAGCAACGGGAACGTCGGGATCACCAGCAGGATGCCGGTGAACGTGGAGAGGATGTTGTCGATCCAGCCGCCCTTGTACCCGGCGACGAACGCGACGATCACACCGGCGACCGTCGAGATCACGCCGGCGATCGCACCGATCTGCAGCGAGACCGACAGCGCCTTCACCACCATCGCGAACACGTCCCGGCCGAACTGGTCGGTGCCGAGCAGATGTTTCGGTCCCGGCACCAGCCACTTGTCGTACGCCGCCAGCTCGATCGGGTCCTGGCCACCACCGATGGCCTTGGCGATCAGCGGACTGAGCAGCGCGAGCAGCACCAGCAGCCCGAGAATGGTCAGCCCGGTCGCGAGTCGCCGGCTGTTCCGGATCGTCCGCAGTACCGCGGTCATGAGTCTCATCGTCATCACTTCCAGTACTTGACCCGCGGGTCAAGCAGCGGGAGCAGGAGGTCGAGGAGCAGGACGGCGGTCAGCACCGAGAAGATCGCGATGTCGGTGACCCCGAGGATCGTGTTGAAGTCGAGCTGCTGGATCGCCGTGACCAGCGTGGTGCCGAGTCCGGGGTAGTTGAACAGCTGCTCGACCAGCACGTTGCCGTTGAAGATGAAGCCCAGCGAGATGCCGAACGCGGTGATCTGCGGGAGGTAGCAGTTCCGCAGCGCGTACCGGGTCAGGATCCGCCAGCTCTTCAGGCCCTTCGCCTCGGCGTACACCAGGTAGTCCTCGCCGAGAATCGGCACCATCAGCATCCGGGTGGACAGGATCCAGCTGAACGTCCCGATGATCACGATCGACAACCCCGGCAGCAACCCGTACTTCAGGACGCTGCCGATGAACGCCAGACTGATGCCGGGATTGATGTTGGAGTCGTACGCCGATCTCGCAGGCAACAGTCCCATCGTGTACGCGAAGACGTACACCAGGATCAGCGCGACGAAGAAGTACGGCACGTGCGACAGCGCGATCGACAGGTTGGTGGCGATCGCGGAACCCAGCTTGCCGCGCCGCCAGCCGGCGATCGCGCCGATCACCACACCGAGGATCCAGGCCATGACGGCGGAGATGCCGAGCAGACCGATTGTCCACGGCAACGACCGCAGGATCACCGTCTGCGCCGGGGTCGGGTAGTTGATCAGGCTCGGCCCGAGATCGCCGTGCAGGACCAGCTTCTCCATGTACTTGAAGTACTGGGTCAGCAGGTTCCCGTCGAGCCCGAACTCGTGCCGGTACCGGGCGATCAGTTCGGCACTGGCCTGCGCGTTGTAGACATAGTTCTGCTGCAGCGTCTGGATCAGCGTCTGGACCGGATCGCCGGGCATCATCCGGAAGAAGAAGAACGCGATCGTCAGTGCGCCCCACAGCTCCACCAGGTAGAGCCCGAATCTCCGGATGGCGTACGCCGCCAGCGGATGCCGCGACAGCCAGGCCCGCACCCCCGAAGCGGGTGCGGAGTCCTGGCTCTTGTCGGTGACTACCGCAGGCGGGGCTTCCGCCGTCACGCCGGTCCCTTCTGCCCGGTGGCACTGATCTTGCCGAGCACGAAGATGAAGTGCGGCCACCAGTTCAGCGGCACCTCGTACAGGTCGTCGTCGGTCGGCCAGTCCTTCCAGAACGCCGTGTTGAAGTACGACGGGTAGCCGGTCTGGATCGACGCGAGCAAGGGGATCTGCTGGAAGTAGATCTCCAGCGCCTTGTCGAGCAGCGGCTTGGCGTCCGGCGAATCCGGGTTGAGCACACCCAGCTGCTCGACGATCTTGTCGAACTCGGGGTTGCGGAACCGCATCTTGTTCTTACCGGCCGAGTTCTTGCCGACCGGCTGGTACTTGTCGCTGGTCCAGTCGGTGTACAGCTGCACCGGGTCGATCGCGAAGCCGGCCCAGTTGGAGTCGATGTCGTACTGGCCGCGCTGGAACTTGTCGTCGTGGACGCTCCCGGCGAGGCTGCGCACGGTGGACGGTACGCCGACCTTCGCGAGCTGGGTCTTCAGCAGGTTGGCGATCGCGTACTCCGGGCCGTCGACCGGCGAGACCGTGATGATCTCGAGGTTGATCTCCTTGCCCTTGTACGTCCGCTTGCCGGCCGCGTTCTTCGGCGCGATCTCGTCCAGCATCTGCGTCGCCTTGTCGGGGCTGAACTCGAACTTGTACTTGTTCGCGAGGTCGTCGTTCTTCCACTTGTCGTTGGTCGGGTAGTCCGCCCACGGGTACTGCGCGGGCGGCACCTTCACCGGCCAGATCGAGTTGCCGATCTTCTCCCGGTCGATGCAGTAGTTGATCGCCCAGCGCATCTTCGGTTCGGCCATCACACCGCGGCTCGGGTCGCAGTTCAGCCAGAACACGCGCGGGTTCGGGTCGTGGAACTGCGTGGTCACGAGGTTGGGGTAGCCGGTGTTCCGCAGCTGCTTGGCGTGCTGCTCGTCGACCGAGCCGACGTCGAACTCGGCCCGCTCGAAGGCCAGCGATGCCTGGTCGAGCTGCTTCGACGTGCTCTGGAAGACGACGTACTGCGGCTTGACGTCGAGCTTGTCCTTGTTCCAGTAGTTCGGGTCCTTCTCCCAGATGAACATCTTCTGGTTCCGGATCGCCTGCTTCAGCTTGTACGGACCGCTGCGGACCGGCGGGTTGTCCTTGTACTTCGTCGGGTCCTGCGACTTCCAGATGTGCTCCGGCATGATGTTGTTCGGAGCACCGGAGATCGCGGCGATGAAGTTGTAGTGGAAGCGCGGCGCCGGCTTCAGGAACGTGACCACCGCGGTCTGCGGGTCCGGAACGGCGACGGACTTGACGAACTCCTTCAGGTCACCGCCACCCCCGAAGAGGTCCGGGCGGTCCTTCAGCAGCATCACCGTGAACTTGAAGTCGTTCGCGCCCAGCGGCTGGCCGTCGTTCCAGTGCGCCTTCGGGTCGAACTTGAGGGTCAGCTCGGTGAAGGCGTCGTTGTACTTGTACTCCGTCGCCAGCCACGGCGTGAGCTTGCCGGTGGCGAAGCTGAGGAAGAACAGCGGTTCGGTGCTCAGCTCCACGCCGGCGCCGGACGGCGACCCGTTCGGGATCATCCCGTTGAAGCTGTCGAAGACCGTGTACTCGACCTGGCCGACGATCACGGTCTGGTCCCGGGGCACCGGGATGTTGGCCTTGCCGATCTGGATCGACTTGGTCGCGACCGGCTTGTTGTTGCCCGCCGGCTTGTCGGAGTACGACGAGCCGCCACCGGAGCAGGCCGACAGGAACGCCGTGGCCGCGACGGCCGCGCCTCCTCCGAGCATGTTTCGTCGACTCAACTGGTACCGAATGACATCCTCGACGTCTTCGAATTGTGGGCGCGGTGCTTCGTTCATGACGAATGTCACCTCCGTTTCCGTTGCGCGGGCGGGCTGATCACCGACCGAGAGGTGCCACGGACTATAAGTAGGCCTGACAACGTTGGCAAGAGTTCATTGCCACGTTGAAACTTCGAGGTCATATCCGCAGATCAGTCGATATACCAACCTTTGACAACGTTGGCTCGCTCTCCGTGACGCCGTACGCGGAAACGCTTCCAAGTACGGTCACGAAGCGTGTATCTTCGGGCCCCGCGGCCGGTTCCGGTCAGTCGTGGACGGCGTCGAGAAGAAGTTCCACACTGCGGTCCGGTTCGTTGAGAACCGCACGGATCACATGCCGCTGGTCCCACCGGCCGGCGGCCCAGGCGAGCGCCTTGGCGAGACCGTCGAAGGTCGCGGCGTGCGGCGTCCGGTCCGCATCCACCCACCAGTCGACCTCGACGCCGTCGACGGTCAGTTCCTCGTGCTCCCACCACACCGGAGGAACCTCCGGTACCAGTTCCCGGACGATCGCCGGTACGTCGGCCTCCGCGCCGGTCCCGTCAATCTTGCCCTCAGCAACTTCTTGGGCCAGCGGAACGTCGAACAGGTCGCTCAGCCCGTCCGCGGCGGCCCCGGACCCGACCACGAACCCACCGAGGTCGGTCCGCTGGATCCACATCGGCGCGTCGACGACGACCGCCCGGTCGACATCGGTCACCCGCGTGACGCCGTCGGTCCCGAGCACGCGGACCTGCGCGGGCGCGTCGCCGGGGAACAGCGCGAGGGTGCCGAGCCGGTTCCAGAGCCGCAGGATCGCGACCTCGTCGACCTCGCGCTCCGGATCGGACAACCGCTCGAGCACGAGACCGATGCCGTCGGCGTCCAGATCGCCGACCTCGCGGACCAGCCCGGCCGCCGTTCGGACCTCTGGATCGAGGCCGGCCGTCCATTCGGGTGCTTCGTCGAGGAAGCTCGCGAGCACCGGCTCGGCGTCCGGATCCGCCCGTCCGGCCAGCGGTTCGCCGTCGTCGAGTACGACGTGCTCCCGGATCCACCAGGCGGCGTACGACGGGACGCCGAGCGGCCGGTCGTCGGGCCCGACGACGCGGACCTGAGTGACCAGCGCGCGCCGCAGTTCGGGCGAAGAACCCAGTAATTCCAGGACTTTCGGCCAGCTGTCGTCGGTGATCCAGTCGAGGTCGCGGATGGCGAGCAGCTCGCCAACGGTCGCGCCGTACCGGGATCCGTCGGGCGCGACGTCGTACGCCCAGTCCTCGATCGCGTCGAGGTCCTGGAGGACTTCGGGGAGTTGGTCGAGGGCGACGTCGGACACGGTGATGATGCCGAGGGTCGCGAGGACGCCGACCGCCTCGAGCGCCGGTCGCCCGTAGCGGTCGAGGACGTCCGCGGCGACGGGTGCGACCTCGTCGGCGTCGAGGACGGCCTCGGCGTCGGAACCCTTGACCACCAAGGCGTTCGCGGGCACGAGGTCGCCGTTGGCGTCACGGAGTACGAGGTCGGAAAGCCACCACAGACCGTCGGCCTGGGAAGGGTCGGCGGCGACGAGACTGAGGACGGCGTGGGCGATCGCGTCCGGGTCGTCCGCGTCGGCGGAGTGCTCGACGGCGGTGCGGACGGCGCTGTCTTCGAGCAGCGATCGTGGAGTGGCGGGGATGGCGCCGAGTCGCTCCAGCGCGGGATCCACCGCGTCGGGGTGGACGACGCGTACGCCGTACTCGCCGAAGGCCGCGAGGGTGTCGACCGGGAGCTCTGGTCCGGGGAGCAGCACGCCGCGGGCGCCGCGGACCAATCTGCCGTCGGCGAGTGGGATCGGGAGGGTGCCGAGCGACTCTCTGATCAGTGGATCGGTCACCATCGTGGACAGTGACGCGTAGAGGGTGCGCCACCAGTCGGGCGACTCCTCTCCCCCGAGCTGATCCACGACCTCGGCCAGCTCAAGTCGTCGTACCCGCAGGGCATCCAGCGCGAGGCGGTCCTCGCGACGGGCTCGGATCAGACCCGGTACGAGCGGCGCGAGCACCGCGTTGAAGGCGTCGTCAGCGCCCTCTACGAGCACGGCGTCGCGCGGCCGCAAGGCGGTCCCGTCCTCGACCGCTCGCAGGAGCTGGATGTCCGGCAGTACTGCGAGAATCTCGTCGCGGAGCGCCCGGTCCAGCGCACCCGCCGCGAGACCGGTCGGGATCAGATGCAGCACGTCTTGCCCGTCGTCGGCGCGCTGGCGCAACAACTCGCCGTACGCCGTCGAGGCCTGCTGGACAAGGCGATCCGTCAACGGGCCTTTGGCGACGTGCCGTCGGGTGGAGTCGAGCGGGAAGGTTGCTAGAAGCAACGCACCGAGCGAGAGCGGCTCGTCCGTCGGGGTGGGCGCGTGCACAACGCCTGGCAGGTCTTCGGTTGCGGTGCGGGGCAGCGCCCAGACGACCGACCAGGTGGGGCGGGAGCGTTCTTCGGTCGGGCGATCCGCGAAGAGTTGTTCGCGTTCGGTGGAGTCGAACACGCCTTCGGCACGGTGGATGTGCCAGCGGGACTCGGCGTCCTCGAGGACTCGATGGGTCTCGTCGGTCTCGATCTCGATCCGGGCCAGACCGGGAAGGGCCAGCAGCAGCGCGTCGTCGGCCTCGGCGAGCAGGCGGCGTACGAGAGCGACCGCAGCCTCGTCGCGGAGCGGGAGCATGACGGCGGTTTCGTAGCCGGCGGGCGGTTCGCCATCGGCCTCGAACGGAAGGCGGAGGACGGGCACCTGACCGTCGCGGCGGCGAAGCTCGGTGTCCAGCGATCCCAGGTCGGCGATGGCCGCCGCGGTGTCGGCCTTGGAGAACCGCACGCCACCGGTGCGCGAGAGGATGACTGGCTCGTCCGTCACCGCGAGGACGGCGGAGAAGCCGACACCGAACCGGCCGACCTGGGTGTGCGGATCGTCGCGTTTCGCCGAGGCCCGCAGCGTCGCGAGGGACTGCACACCGTCGGCGTTCAACGCGGCGCCGGTGTTCGCGACGACGAGCGTGTCGCCGCGGAACTCGAACAGCACGCGTCCCGGCACGCCTGCCCGCGCCGCCGCGTCGGCCGCGTTCTGGGCTAGCTCGATCACGAGGCGGTCGACGTACCCACCGAGGGCCAGCTCCTCCTCGGCGTTCGCGTCCTCCCGGAACCGCACGGGTGCCGCCGCCCAACCAGCCAGAACCCGCTCGCGAATCCCCGTCGTACCGAACACGTCGTCAGTCACCGGGGCAGTATCTCGTACCGGATCTCCGGCTATCGTGGCCCGGTGATCGCTTCCGGCAGTCGGTATGTGGCGTTGGGCAGCTCGTTCGCGGCGGGACCGGGGATCAGCCCGATCGTGCATCCACCGGCCGGGAGGTCAGGCAGCAACTACGCGCACCTGGTCGCGGCCGAACTTAGCCTCGACCTCACCGATGTTACGTACTCCGGCGCCACCACCGCGCATGTGCTCGACACCCCGCAGGACGACGCGCCGCCACAACTCGACGCGCTCACCCCGGACACCGCGCTCGTCACGATCACCGTCGGCGGCAACGACCTCGAGTACGTCGGAACGTTCCTGCGCGGGAGTTTCCTCAACACGCTCGCCAAGCCCGCCACGATCTTCGGGCGCCGCGTCGCGAACCGGATCCGCGCGCGGGTCAGTTACCTCAAGGACGAGGCGTCGTACCAGACCGTCGCCGACTCGCTGACGACCGTCGTCGAGCGCGCTCGCGAGCGGTCGCCGGAGGCGCGGATCGTGCTCGTCGACTACCTCAGTCTCGTCGGACCGGCTACCCGGCCGCGGCTCGACGTACCGCTGAACGAGGAGCAGTTGCCGAGCATCGCGATGATGGCCGACGGGCTGGCGGGTGCGTTCGCGAAGGCGGCCGCGGCGAGCGGCGCCGAGCTGGTGGCGGCGTCGGCGGCTTCGCTGGACCATGCGATCGGGTCGGCCGAGCCGTGGACGACCGGGTTCACGATGCTGCCGCCGAATCTCGGTGGTTTCGTGCCGTACCACCCGAACGCGGCCGGCATGCGCGCTGTGGCCGACCTGGTCCTAGAGGTGCTCCGGACGTGACCGTCCGCGAGGCAACGCATGCCGACGTGGACGCGATCGTTGGCACGCTCTGCCGGGCGTTCGCCGACTACCCGATGACGCGCGCGTGTCTCGACCCTGACGGGTACGAGGACCGGCTGACGGCGTACCACCGCCTGTTCGTCACCGAGATCGGTCTCCCCCACGGGCGGATCTGGGTCACCGACGACGTCAGCGCGGTGTCGGTCTGGACGACGCCGACCACGTCCCGAGACGTCTTCGCGCCGCTCGCGGACACCTTCCGGGAGATCTCCGGCACCCGCGCCGCGATCACGGCGGAGTACGACCAGGCGGCCGCGATCTTCCGGCCGCAGACGCCGGTGTGGTTCCTCGGACTGGCCGCGGTGGATCCGTCGTACCAACGCCGAGGCCTCGGTCGAGCCGTCATCCAACCCGGCCTGACCGCCGCGGACGCCACCCACTCCGCAGCCTTCTGCGAAACTCAGGACCCCACCAACGTCACCTTCTACGAGTCCCTCGGCTTCACCGTCACCGCCGAACTAGAACTCCCCCACCACGGCCCCACCCACTACTCGCTGTACCGCGCAGCGCGTTAAGCCGGAGTGTGGACGTACGGCGTGGTCGTGGTTACCGCGAGGAAGCCGAGGCGCTGGAGGATCGGGGAGCTGTCGTCGGAGGCGTCGACGTGGAGGTACTTGTAGCCGAGCTCGACGGCGCGCGCCGCGCGGACCGCGACGAGAGCCTTGTAGATTCCTCGGCCGCGCCACTCCGCCAGCGTCGAGCCACCCCACAGACCGGTGAACTCGGTGCCGTTCTTGTAAACGGCCCACGCCGCGGACACCACCTGCCCGTCGACCTCCGCGACGAAGACGTCCGCGCCGCCCGCGTGCCGGCGTACCAGATCGTCGGTGAGCCAGGACCAGTCGTCGTTCCACACCGTCGACTCCATCGCGGCGATCCGCTCGAAGTCCGCGCGATCGTGCACCAGCCGGATCGTGACGCCGTCGACCGACTCGCGGCCACGCAGCCGCTCCACAATGTCGGCGCTCTCCGCGACCAGGACGGTCTCCTGCTCCTCGGGTACGAACCCCGCGGCGCGCAGCCGGTCTGGCAGGTCGGCGGGCTGGTCGTGCCCGCGCAGCTTCCACTCGACCGCCTGGCCCTTCGCCGCGAAGTAGTCGCGCTGGCGGGCGATCAGGGCGTCGACCTCGGCACTGTCGAGACCGTCGAGCGAGCGGTAGCTGACGAACCCACGGTTCGGGTACTCGACCCGCAGCACCGGGCCGTCCGTGCTGGTCGGCACGTCCGCGCTCTCGCTCGTCCCGCGCAACTGCTCGTCGTACACGGCCAGCAAGGCGGTCTTCAAGGTATCCGTCACGGGAGGACTCTGACACGACGCAGGTGCAGCGCCGTGATCAGGACCCGCCAGCTGCGGTGACCGCGGGCCGGCTTGGTGGGGCGGCTGCGGCCGGCGGGGTCGCTCAGGCCGTGTTGGTTGTCTCGGTTGTCGTTGGCGAAGTGACTGAGCGAGACCATCAGGTTCAGCGGTTCCATCCGTCTGTCCTCCAGGTTCAGCGTGCTTTCACCTGGACGTCGGAGCTGGACGGTCGTTCTTGACACGTCCCGCCTAGGAATCCTGTTCAGAGGCCGTGACGAGCCGCCGGAGCAGGTTGTCGAGGAGCGTCCGCTCGGCGGTGGGCAGGTGGTGGATGAGCTCCTCCTCGACCCGCTGGATGTCGCCGATGCCGCGCTCCCACAGCTCGTTCCCGGCGGGCGTCAGGGTCGCGACCACCTTGCGGCGGTCGTCGCGGTCGTGCGTGCGTTCGACGTACCCACGCCGCTCGAGCGCATCGAGCCGGTTGGTCATCGCGGCCGCGGACATGGTCAGTCGCTGCGCCAGCTGGCCGGGTGTCGCGCGGTACGGCGTACCGCCGCGGCGGAGCATGTGCAGCGTCTTGAACTCCCACAACTGCAGCCCGTACGCCGCGAGCACCGCCTCGCGCCGGCGCTCGAGATACCGGGTCAGCACCTGGAGGCGGACCGTGATGCCCTCGACGTCCCGATCCAGGTCGGCCAGCTGCCCGGCCCAGAGGTCGACGTGTTCGTCCACGAAATCCTTCACCCGACAAACTTTTCAGCGACTGAAGGTTAGTTGTCAAATATTTCGACGTCGAAATACCGTGCGGTCATGACTCAACTCGCAGCCACCGAGGTCGCCACCGCGGCCCTCCACCTGATGCGCGCCGGCCAGTGGGCCGCCGCGACCGACCTCCTCACCGCCGCCAGGACCGACGACTCCGCCGAGCGCGCAACCCTCGCGCTCGCACTCGCGGAGGTCACCGTCGACCACGACTTCGGCCGGCAGACCAACCACGCGTCCGCCGCGCTAGCTGCAGTCCTCGACGAGTCGTGGGACCTTGCACTTCTGAGATTGCGGAAGGACTACGCAACCGCTCTCTTCCAGTCAGGTGACCGAGACCTGCGCGACCGCGCGCAGGCCCTCATCGACGAGGCTCCCGACGACGCCCGACGCGGCGCGGCGAGCTTCTGGGCCGGCACGATCGCCGACAACGTGTACGAAGATCCCACGGAGGCCGTCAAGCTCTACACGGCCGCGCTATGGCTGGGTGACAAGTTGCTGACCGCCCAAGCGCTCCGCCATCTCGGCTACCACGCCCGCGCGGCCGGTGACCTCGCGCTCGCGCGGACCCAATGGGAGCGGTCGACCGAAATCCTGCAGGAAGCCGGACACCTCCGCCCCGCGCTCGCACAACAGACCATGCTCGCGACCCTGCTCCGCGATGAGGGCGACGTCGCCGGCTCCCGCGCTCTCGCGACCGAGGTCAACCGCTGGGCGCGTCAGTTGGACATCGCCTTCATCATCCAGGAGACGGCCGAACTCATGGCCTGAGCGGTACGCCGAACTCCGCGGGCACGCCAGCGCTGAACGCGACGTGATCCGGCGGCCGGTCAGGTGGAACGAGGCCAACCGACCGCAGCAACCCGTCAACGTCCAGCGAGGTGAGGTTCGCGCGGTGCAGGATCCACGGCGGGTGGCGATTCGGGAGGTACCACGTCCGGCCGCCGCGCTGGACATGCAGCCCCCAGCGCGCGGTCAGGAATTCCTCGAGCGGCCCAGTCGGCAACGGCTCCCCCATCTCCACGCCAACGAGAGCCTCAACGCCTGCTCCACGGAGGTTGGAGGTGTACATGTGGTGATTGCCGTGGCGTTCGTGGCACATCCGCGCCCACCGGTACGGCAGACCGAAGACACTCCGCGCCGCCGCCACCACGGCCAACCGGTTCGCGTCGAGGCTGAGGAAGACGACACCACGCCGGCCGGTCTCGTCGACGGAGTACAGCCGGATGTTCGTCTCCAAGAACGAGCCGAAGTACGGCGCGGCTGGGCCATGAGGCAATCCCGTGCCGACCATCCGGAACGGGACGACGCCGACGTACGTGCGTCCCTCGAGGATGTCCGGTCGGGTGCCAGGAGGGAAGAACCGCGCGACCTCCGACGGATCGACGGCCCAGTGCAGGAACGTCAGGTCCAGCCACTGCTGCCGCAGGATCCGCGGTCGCCGCAGCGCCGGCGCCTCCGGCCAGATCGCGTCCAAGATCAGTCGGCGGTCGGCCGAACCGCACACGTCGGCTTCCCGCCGTCGAGGTCACACACGATGTACGCCGTACCTGCGTCCGCCGCCGGCTTCCAAGGCATCACGGCATCGCCGGACAGCAACGCGTCGAGCGTCTGCAGCTCGGCATCCCGCTGCTCGGCGTGATGCCGGTACCCCGCCGCGCCGAGCGCCAGCGCGATCGCCATTCCGAGCAGATTCACCTCGGTGGGCGCCTCCGGAACCGTGGCGCCCTCCACCGTCTCCAGCCTGATCCCGTGCCCCGGGACCTCCGCGATGCGCGCGACGTACCGCTCAGCAGTCATGTTCCCGAGCGTAGCCCCAGGGCCCCCGAACCGGCAGAACCCTGGGGCGTGTGCTCGCTACCGAACGCCCAGCAAGTGCTCCATCGCGAGCTGGTCCAGCTTCTCGAAGCCGAGACCGCGCGCGGCCAGCGCATCCGGGTCGTACGTCGCGTTGCGCACGTCGTCGAGCGACTCCCCCGCGGCCAGCGTCGGCTCGGCCAGTTCCGCGACCCGCGCGACGGCCAGCGCTTCGGCGACCTCGGGGTCGGCCCGGAACGCCTGCACCTTGTCCCGCAGGATCAGGTAGTTCCGCATGCAGGCGCGGGCGGTCTCCCAGACACCGTCCTCGTCCTCGGTCCGCGGCGGCTTGTAGTCGAAGTGGACGTGCCCGTCGTACGCCGGGTAGTTCCCGGAGCCCTGCAGTACGTCGACAGTCCAGAACGCCTCGCGCAGGTTCCCGGCCCCGAACCGCAGGTCCTGGTCGAACCGCGGACCGTGCTGCCCGTTGAGGTCGATGTGGTAGAGCTTCCCGTGCCACAACGCCTGCGCGATCCCGTGCGCGTAGTTCAGGCTCGCCATCTGCTCGTGCCCGACCTCGGGGTTGATGCCGACCAGTTCCGGGTCCGCGAGATCGTTGATGAAGGCAATCGCATGCCCGATCGACGGCAGCAGGATGTCGCCCCGCGGCTCGTTCGGCTTCGGCTCGATCGCGAACCGGATGTCGTACCCCTGCTCGCGCACGTAGGCGCAGAGGATGTCCATCGACTCCTTGTACCGGTCCAGCGCCGCCCGCACGTCCTTCGACCCGCCGGACTCCGCGCCCTCACGCCCGCCCCACAGCACGTACGTCGTCGCGCCCAGCTCGGCCGCGAGATCGACGTTCCGCAAAACCTTCGCCAGCGCGTACCGGCGTACCTGACGGTCGTTCGCGGTCAGGCCGCCGTCCTTGAAGACCGGGTGCGCGAACAGGTTGGTCGTCATCATCTCGACGCCCATGCCGGTCTCGGCCAGTGCCTTCGTGAACCGCTCGAGGACCTGCCCGCGGGTGCTGTCGTCGGGGACCACGTCGTCGTCGTGGAAGGTGACCGCGGCGGCGCCGAGTTCGGCGAGCTTCTCGACCGCGTGCACCGGGTCCATCGCCGGGCGGACCGCCGTACCGAACACGTCGACGCCCTGCCAGCCGACCGTCCAGAGACCGAAGGAGAACTTGTCGTCCTTCGTCGGGGTGTAGTCGTTCATTCAGCAATCTCCTGCCATTGTCGGGATGCCGAGCTGGCCTCGACCGCGGCCAGCACGCGCTGAACCTGCAAGCCGTCGGCGAACGACGGTCGCGGCTCGGTACCTTCGGCGATCGCGGTGACCAGGTCGACGGCCTGGTGGGTGAACCCGTGCTCGTAGCCGAGCAGGTGCCCCGGCGGCCACCACGCGGCGACGTACGGGTGCACGGGTTCGGTGGCGAGGATGCGGCGGAAACCTGCCGTCCTCGAGTCCTCGGTGGCGTCGTAGAAGTGCAGGAGGTTCATGTCCTCGAAATCGAACGCCAGGCTGCCGAGGCTGCCGTTGATCTCGATCCGGATGCCGTTCTTCCGCCCGGTCGCGAACCTCGTGGCCTCGAAGACGCCCAGCGCACCGCTGCGGAAAGTCGCCAGGAACACCGCGGCATCGTCCACCGTCACCGGCCCGCGCTCGGTCCCCGCCGTCCCGGCGAGACCCGAGTGCTCGGCCGCAACCGGCCGCTCCTTCACGAACGTCTCCAGCCGGGCGCTGACCTCACCGATGGTGTCGCCGGTGATGTACTGCGTCATGTCGACGATGTGCGCGCCGATGTCACCGAGCGCGCCCGACCCCGCCTTGGTCTTGTCCAGCCGCCAGGACAACGGTGCCTCCGGGTCGGCGATCCAGTCCTGCAGGTACTGCGCCCGCACGTGCCGGATCGTCCCGAGCTTGCCGTCGGCAACGAGCTGCCGCGCCAGCGCGATCGCGGGAACACGACGGTAGGTGAAACCAACCATCGACCGGATCCCCTTGGCGCTGGCCGCTTCCGCCGCGGCCGTCATCGCCTCGGCCTCCTCGACGGTGTTGGCCAACGGCTTCTCGCACAGCACGTGCTTGCCGGCCTCCAGCGCCGCGATCGCGATCTCGGCGTGGCTGTCACCCGGCGTGCAGACGTCGACCAGCTGGACGTCGTCGCGCGTGAGCAGCTTGCGCCAGTCGGTCTCGGCCTCCTTCCAGCCGAGCTTGACCCGCGCCGCCTCGACGGCCTCGGCGTTGCGGCCGCACAGGACGTTCAGCTGCGGCTCGAGCGGCAGGTCGAAGAAGCGCGGCGCGCTCCGCCAGGCCTGCGAATGGGCCGCGCCCATGAACGCGTAGCCGATCAGGCCGATGCCCAGGTTCGTCATGACTCTCCTCTGCTCATCTCAGCTCTGGTAGATACGTCGGGTCAGCGAAAACCTGGTCGAGCGCGATCTGCGCGCCGCCGCGAACCGCTGCGGCGAAGCCGAGCTCCGAGCGGACCACTCGGCAGCCGCCGCCGTCCGGCGCGAGTACGCGCTCGCGCATCGCCTGTTCCAGCGGCGCTTGCAGCCACGGCCCGAGCACAGCGAAGTACCCGCCAAGCACGAGGACGTCCGGGTTCAGGATGTTCACCAGGGTCGCTCCCCCGATGCCCAGCCAGTTGCCGACGTCCTGCAGCGCGGCCAGCGTTCGCGCGTCGCCAGCCTCGGCCCGCCGGACAATCTCGGCCAGCCGGCGTTCCACGTCGAGCGCCGGATCCCGTGCCGGGTCGTCGCCATCCGTTGCCTTACGCAACAGGGCGGTCAGGCCGACGACGGTCTCCCAGCAGCCGGTCCGTCCGCAGCCGCAGGTCTGCCCGGGCGGCGCGACCGGCATGTGCCCGACCTCGCCGCTGTACCCGTGCCCGCCACGCAGCAGATGCCCACCGGACACCACGCCACCACCGACACCGACCGCACCGGTCAGCAACACGAGATCGTGCAGCGGCTCGTGTCCGGTCCGCCGAAGTTCGGCGTACGCCGCCAGCGTGGCCAGGTTCGCCTCGTTGTCCACGTGCAGTGGGTACGTCGGAGCGCCCAGCCGGCTCCGCATCTCCTGAGCGACGGCCAGCTCGCCCCACCCCAGGTTCGGCGCGAGCTTCAGTTCACCGGTCTCGACCTGAACCAGCCCCGGGAGGGCGAGCGTGACGCCGGCCAACTGTCCACCGCGAGCCTCGACCGCCGCCACGGCTTCCTCGACCAGGCCCGTGAGGCGATCGAGCGTCGTACCGGGATCGAGGTGGGCGACGTCGACGGGGACGCGCTTCTCGAGGACGACCTCGCCCGTCAGGTCGAGCGCGACGACGGCGAGGTACTCGACGTTGATCTCGGCGCCGATGCCGCAGACGCGAGTGCCGTCGAGTTCGACGAGCTGTCCGGGGCGTCCGAGCGCGCGGCTGGAGTCGGCGCTGCCTTCGCGCAGCAGGCCGCGTTCGACGAGCTCGGCGACGAGGCTGCTGACGGTCGCTTTGTTGAGCCCGGTGTCGTCGGCGATGCGAGCACGGGACCGCGGGCCGAGGTCGCGGACGTGCCTCAGGACGACGGACAGGTTGTTCCGCCGGAGCGAGACGTGATCGGCCGCAACGCCCCGGCCACCCGGGCGACGACCGTCGGTCAACGTCATCCGGCACCCTTCTCACGACTTAGTCTGTTGATCCAACAAACTAAGTTCGGGCACGCGAGACGTCAAGGCCCCGTCCAGTGGAGCGGGCTTAAAAGAGCTCCATGCTGTCGGAGGTCGCGGTGATCACCGGGTTGTCGAAGTACAGGCGACAGGCGATGGCGTGGCCGGAGCAGGTCAGCAGGGACGGGCCGGCCGCGTCGACGACCCGGTACGCGACCGGGTGCTCACAGCGCTCGACTTCACCCTCGTTCTCCAGGCCGCAGCCCAGCACGTGGCAGGTGACGGTGTCGCCGACGTTCATCAGCGTCAGGCCGTGCTCGGGGCAGACACCCCAGCCGACGCCGCAGGCCTGCTCCTCGTTCGCGGCCAGCCGGACGAGCTTGCCGGCGGTGACCTCCAGCTTGCTCGCCAGGTCGCGGAAGGTCGTCGCGGCCTGGTCGAGGTCGCGACGGAACCGCCGCAGCTCGACGGACTCGGGCATGTTCTGAGTCGCCGCCTGCAGATCCTCGGCGAGCGTCATCGCCGCCACCGCGATCTCGTCGACCCGGACCGGGGTGTTGAACTGGCGCAGCGCCGGACCGTGCTGGACCCGCGGCCGGTCGCGCACTTCCGACAACCACTCCGACTGCGGCACGTCGCGCTGCTGATCGGCCCGTAACTCGGCGATCTGCTGCCCGGACTGCCACTCGGATGGTGCTTCGAGGTCAGCGGATGGTTGCGGAGTGTGACCGTTGTTCCCGTTCGGGCGGTCGGCTCCGTTCCCCGGCATTCGTTTGTCCTGCGCGGTCCGCCCGTTCATACAGCCTCACTCGTCCGGTGCCTGGGCACCCGCCATTACGCGTCCCCTGTAGTGCCCCCGGTGGAAGATCGTGCCATGTGGGCGGGCTCCCGACCAGAGGAAAAACAAAAGGGATTCCGAGAGTCGTCAGTCCGTTGCTGTCAGGTGCGTCCGGAGGAATTCGACCGCCCTGGAACGGGCATGGAAGGCCGAGTTCGGCGGGTCCTCACGCAGGTCCCGGGTCAGTACCGCATGCGCCCCGCGGGTGTACCCGTCCGGGTTTCCGGGCTCGGAATCGAGCTCGATCACCTCGAACGCGTCGCCGAGTTGTGTACGGAGAGTGCTGAACCGCTCCCCCGGCGCCATCCGGTCCTGGCTGAACCGCATTCCGAGAACACAGAGTCCATCGGCCCGGGTGCGCTCCTTGATCACCTCGAGCTCCCGCTCCGACAGACCGGGATCGCGCCGCCGCTTCCGGCTCACGGGGAACGGCGTCGAAGGCTGGCTCAGCACCGGCGCCTTCACCACGTCCTCGACCGCCGTCGCGAGTGCGAACCCACCGGTGAAGCACATCCCGATCACGCCGACCCCGCGCCCCGGCGTACGCGCCGCCAGGTCGACAGCCACGGCCCGCAGGTACTTCGTGATCGGGCGCTCGGCGTTGACGGCGAAGCAGCGGAACTCTTTCGACACGCACAGCCGGGCGAGGGTGCCGAGCACGTAGCCGTTGGTTTCCGCGCGTCCCGGCGTACCGAACGGGGACGGGATGACGACCGTGAAGCCTTCGCCGACCAGGTGCTCGCCGAAGGCGGCCACGTCCGGGGTGAGGCCGGGGATCTCGGGGATCAGCACGACGCCCGGTCCGGCGCCCTTCTCGAAGCAGTCGTAGGTCAGGCCGCCACCGGTGAACGGCGCTCTCCGCCAGGAGGACAGATCCACAGTCATGAGGAGCAGCTTGCCCTACCCACAGGAAACCTCACGGTCAGTTGTCGGAATGATCTCGGATAACCGTCTGTCAGATCTCTATTGCGTCACGGCGGGTTGACGATTGCGGAGCGTGACGATGTATGGTCCACGCGAACTCCGATCATTCCTGGGGGATCATCATGCGACCGAACCGGCGGCATGTCCTGATGGCGGGGGCCGCGGCGACCGTCGCCGTCGTCGCGACGGGCGAGGCTTCATTGGCGCGGACCGCCGCGGCTGCCGACCCGTACGGGTCCGGCGCGCTCGGGGACTGGACAGTCCTCAGTCACGCGATCGCGCCCGAGGCAACGATCACGTACGTTCGCGACAACGACGGCGTCTACATGTTCGGCGACAGCATCGCGGTGCAGGACGCCAAGGCGCTCGCATCGCAGCTGATCGCGCGCAGCGGAAAGACCATCGCGGTCCACAACTGGTCGGGCCGGCCAACGGCTCCCGCGGTCGACGCGCTGCAGAACTGGGCCGCGCGGTACGGGCTACCGCGCCGGATCCTGATGGCGACCGGCACGAACGACATCTTCAACCCGCCCGCGTTCGGCCCGCAGGTGGACCGGGCGATGCGGATCGTCGGCTCGAAGCGAACTGTTGTCTGGGTCAACGTGCAGTGCGCGCGAACCGCCAAGTCTGCAGCCGTGCAGCTTGCAGACCAGCGGAACAGTGCGTGGATCAACTCGCAGCTGTCGGATGCCGCGAAGAAGTACTCGAACCTGAAGGTCGTGCACTGGTCGGAGTCGCTGGCGGCGTCGCCGACCCACCTCACGACGTACCTGCGGGAAGGCGTGCACACGTCGGTCCCGGCTGGGCAGAACGCGCGCAACGACCTGATCCTGCAGGCCCTGCTGGCTTCCTGACTCAGGGCTCGTAGTGCTGAACCGCTCCCCCGGCCGAGAGATCGACGAGCGTGTGGGCCAGTTCGCGCGCGTCGGCGAGCACTTCGTCGCCATCCATCGTCAGTAGTTGCCTGTCGCGTACGACGACTTGTCCCGCGACCAGGACCGTGACGACATCCGAGGCGCAAACGGAGTACACCAGGGCGGCGCGCGGGTCGTGGATCGGCTGGTTGTGCGGAGCGGAGAGGTCGACGAGGGCGATGTCGGCCTGCCGGCCCGGCTCGAGGACGCCGATGTCGTTGCCAAGGCCCGCCGCGTTGGCGCTGCCGCGCGTGGCGAGCTGCAGGGTTTCGGACAGGGTCATCCACTCGGCGTCGTTCTCACGTTGCTTCTGGGTAAGGGCGACCAAGCGGATCGCTTCCCAGACGTCGAGGGTGTTGTGAACTGCGGCTCCGTCGGTCCCGATGCCGACGGGAACGCCGGCCGACCGGAGACCCTTGATCGGCGTCACCTCCCCCATCGCGAGCTTGAGGTAGACCTTCGGACACGAGGCGATCGCGACACGATCGGCGTACCGCTCGAGGATCGCGAGGTCTGGCTCGCGGATCCCACACCCGTGTGCGATCAGGACGCCGGCGTCGAGCACTCCGGTCCGCTCGAGCACCTGCACCGGGGTCACGCCATGTTTGTCGAGCGACGCCTGCGTCTGGTCATCCGTCTCGGCGGCGTGCAGGTGGATCCGCATCCCCTCGGCCCGCGCTCGTTCCGCCGTACGGCGCAAGTCTTCGTCGCCCACCGTGTACGTGGCGTGTGGACCGAGGCTCGCTGTGATGCGGGGATGGAGTTGGTTGAGTTCGCGGGTGGTCTCGACCGCTGCGTCGATCGCGTCCCGGCCGGCTGAGGAGAAGAACGTCGGGGCAATGTCGGCCCGGATCCCGGACTCGACCGCCGCGGCGGCGATCTGGTCGGCGTGGAAGTAGTGGTCGACGAACGTGGTCACGCCGGCCAGCAACATCTCCGCACACGCCAACCGCGCACCGACCCGCACCCGCTGCGGCGTCAGGTTCACCTCCATGGGCCAGATCCGCTGGTTGAACCAGTCCTCGATCGACAGATCCTCCGCGGCCCCGCGCATCATCACCATCGGGCTGTGCGTATGCGCGTTGATCAACCCTGGCACTGCAACCAGTCCGGTCGCGTCGATCACTTCGGCATCGTCTGACTCGCCGGTGGTCGGACTGGTGGGAGCGGTCGGGGTGATCGCCGTGATCTGGTCGCCCTCTACGTGGATGTCCTGCGCCTCCTCGACCCGGCACTCCCCCACCTCGGGGACAACCAGCACGGCGACGTTGCGAATCAGCATGCATCCTCCCGACAACCAGGTAGATCCAGCTCAGTCTTGTCGATCCCGGGGTCCACCCGGTGTGTGCCGGTGGGGTCGACGTGGAAGGTGAAGTTGTGGGGTGTGGTCCATTCGAGGGTTTGGTGGTCGAGGCGGCGGAGGTTCCAGCCGTGGGCGTGGGTTTTGACGCGGTGGGCGTAGCGGCTGAGTGGGGCGAGGTTGGTGGTGTTGGTTTGGTGGGGTGGGCCGAGGGGGTTGTAGGGCTGGATGTGGTCGAGGTCGATGGTGGTGCGGGTTTCGCGGGTGCCGTAGGGGAAGAGTTCGACGGGGTGGAGGAGTTTGATGTGGTTGCGGATTCGGGTGGGGATTTCGTAGGCGTCGGCGCTGATTGACTCGTTGAGGTCGATGACGGGTTTGATGGTGTAGGGGGCGTGGCCGACGAGTTCGGTGAGTTGTTCGGCGAGCAGCGGCCCGATGGTTTCGGCGCGCACGACGCCGGTCCCGGTGGCGAGGGTGTGGTCGGTGAGGTGCACGAAGATCTCGGTGTGCCCGGGGCGTGAGGGCAGGCTGGATTCTCCGGGTGCGGTGGATGCCCCGGGCGCGCTGGATTCTCCGGGTGCAGTGGAGTCTCCGGGTGCGCTGGAGTCTCCGGGTGCAGTGAATTCTCCGGGCCTGGTGGATGTTCCGGGTGTGGTGGGTGGCGTGCGGAGTCTTCGGGGTTTGGTGTGGGCGTCTTGTTTGATCTGGGCGAGGCGTAGGTCGAGGGCGCGGCGGGCTGCAGGTTCCATGGCCCAGGCGTCGTCGCCGGGGTCGTCGGTGTGGGTGGTTGTATCGGGTTCGAGCGGCTCGATGACTTGCCTGTCTGGGGCGTCGAGTGGATCGGGTAGGTCGCTGGAGCTGGGGTGGGGTGCGTCGCGATCGGCGTCGTCGTGGGCTCCCGGTTCCGGGCAGCCGGTGTTCCACTCGGCCAGCAGGTCGTCGTCATCGGCGCCGAAGTCTGTCTCCCGCGCCCACACCGCCCGAGCAACACTCGCTCCGCCCGGTGCAGATACTCCAGCAGCCGCGCTCGCGCCAGCAGCAGGCGTGTGCGCTTCGGCCGGCGTGGATGCTCCACAGGTTGCGCTCGTTCCAGCAGATGCCCTCGCTCCAGCAGGCGTCGTCCCTCCGTCAGACGTCGTCGCCCCGACAGGCGCGGACGCTGCGGTGGATGTGGGCACTTCGGCAGGCACGGCCGCTCTAGCAGGTGCGCTCGTTCCAGCGGGCGTCGTCGCCCCAGCAGGTGCGCTCGCTCCAGGAGACGTGGGCGCCTCTGCAGGCGTGGTGGCTGGAGACGTGGTGGTTGGGGTCGTGGTGCTGGCGGCGGGTGGTGGGGTTGTTTTGGGTGGGGTGGGTGTGGGGGTTTGGTGGGGGTTGGTGCGGGCTTGGGTGAGGAGTTGTTCGGTGTAGCGGGGGTCGGCGAGGATGCCGATGGCGTCGGCGCGGCGGTGTTGGAGGGGGCGGGTGTCGCCGATGGTTTGGAGGGCGTCGGCGATGGCGGTGATGGTGGCGTCGTGGCGGATGACGGCGCCGGCGGGGGCTTTGACGTAGATGGTTTTGTTGCCGTGGTCGTCGCTGCGTCCGATGAATACGCCGCGGGCGCGGGCTGCCTCAGCGGCTTCGGCGCGGGCGGTTTCGGGGTCGGCGTGCATTTTCGCGGCGTGGACGATCTTGTCGAGGCGGTAGGGCGTGATCGAGTCGATGAGTGGGGCGACGCGCTGGTCGACGTAGTGGGCGGCGTCTTCGGACAGTTTCAGGCAGGCGGCGGCGATGCGGCGGGCTTTCCAGGGGGTGGCGTGGCCGGATTGGACGCGGGCCCAGGTGAAGGGGAAGCGGTGCCGCAGGGCAAGGGCTTCGCCGAGGAACTTGGCGCCGGTCATTGGGGAGGTTCCGAGGATGACGGCGAATTCGGCGATCGCGAATTCCGCGATGGGTGGGCAGCCGTCGCCGCCGAGCACAACGGAGCGTTCGCGGCCGTCGCTGGCGCGGCGGGTGGGGCGGATGTCGCGGATGCTGGGGTGGAAGCGGTCGGCGTAGATCTGGGCGTGCTCGAGCAGTCGCGCGTCGGCCTGGTTGGCGATCGCGCGGTGCTCGGCGGCCGACTCGAGCAGGTCGGCCGTGGAGAGCTCACTCAGATCATTGTCGAACATGTGTTCGATTCTATCTCGTCAAACCCGCTTCTCCAAATCCTCCGATCCGCAAAACCCTTACCTGTAAGGGATTCCGTGGGCCGGCGACCCGGGCGACGCCCGAGCAACCGGCACGCAGATCGGCACACGATGCCGCGCTTCGTCGGCGGCGCGACGACAGACGAGGGGCGTCGCACGAGCGACGCAGCTGCCTACCCGACCGGCGTCGCCTCCCCCGTCGCCTTCAAGCGCAAGCGGGACCACGCACGACCGAAGGCGGCTGCGGGTCACCGAACGCGGCTGCGGATGATCGAAGCGGCGGTCATGCAGCCGATGGCCGCCCCGTCCGACGGGCGCGCCGTGCCTGACGGACGTGCCGTGTCTGACGGGCGTGCCGTGTCTGACGGGCGTGCCGTGTCTGACCGACGTGGCGGGTCCGAGGACGCGGGCGGGTCTGACCGACGCGGCGTGGCTGAGGACGTGGTACGTCGGACCGACACGGCATGGCTGAGGACCTGCCGTGTTTGACGGGCGTGGCGTGTCCGACCGACGCGATGGGTCTGAAGACGTGGCGTGACTGACGGACGTGGCGGGTCTGCACAGCGGTTGTTCTGCAGGTTGAGGCTTACCTAGCGCTCGCTTCACGGGCTTTGGCCTGGGCGCGGACGGTCGCTGTCGCGCGGTCGGAGGTGGCGGTTGAAGAAGGTTGCGGCTTCGTTTGCGACGTACTGCCAGACCTGGTCGTTGTGCTGATGATGCGGATCGCGTTGGAGGTTGTGATGGCCGTGAGTGATGGGGAGTAGTTGGGTGTCCGTACGCGAGGCGAGCAGTGCGTTGTGTAGAGGTTCGGCTTGCTCGTACGGGACTGTTTCGTCGGAGGTGCCGTGGATGATTAGGAACGGCGGGGCTGCCGGAGTGACGTGAGTCAGTGGACTGGCGGCTCGTAATTGTTCTCGATGGGTGCTGATGTCGCCGCCCACGAGCGCGGTCACCGGCGAGGGTCGGTCGATGCGGAGAGCCCCGCCTGGGCGCGTGAGGTCACTTGGTCCGCTGATCGTGACGACCGCCTGAACGTCGTCTCGGGCTACGTCGTCTCGTTCGTGCCGGATCGGGTTGCGGCGGCTTGGGCTCGTCGGGCGGTGCGGTTTGGGTTGAGGCTGGCTACTGCGGCTAGGTGGCCGCCGGCTGAGTGGCCCCAGATGCCGATGTGGTCCTGATCTATCGGCAGGCCGAGTGGATTGCGGCGTAGCCATCTCAGCGCGGACTGGACGTCGTGCAGTTGGGGCCCCAGCCCGGGCAGCCATCGATGCGGACGACAGTTGGAAGAGGGCTTGTGGGTAGCGGCGCCGGTGCGACGACGTCCAGGCGGAGGTCGACGCCATCAGGCTGGGCGTAGTGAATGTTCAGGATGTACGTGAGTTCGGGCGGTGTTTGTGTGTCAGCCATCGCTTGTTGCCCTTCCGACGAGGTCCGACGAACGGAAGCACCGCGGAGAGGGCTAGGTCCAGAGCGGCCCCTCAGATGACCACGCTCAGCGAGCACTAGTTGCCGGGAGATCGATGGGAACAGATGTTCGAGTTTCGGGTATGGTGGGGGTATGGGTGCTGATCTTCAGGGCTCGTTGCTGGATGCTTTCGCGGATCCGGCGTTGGGGTCCTTGGACGGGCTGACGCGGACCGAGTTGGGGCGCGGGGCCTGGGTGGATGTGTTGCCGGGGTGGTTGACCGGGGCGGATCAGGTGTACGAGCGATTGGCTCGGGATGTGCCGTGGCAGGCGGAGCGGCGGCAGATGTACGACCGGGTGGTCGATGTGCCGCGGTTGTTGTGCTTCTACGGTGAGAACTCCGAGCTGCCGTTGCCGATCCTGGACGAGGCGCGGGATGCCCTGAGCGCGCGGTACGCGGACGAGTTGGGTGAGCCGTTCCGGACCGCGGGGTTGTGCTTCTATCGCGATGGTCGGGACAGCGTTGCCTGGCACGGTGATCGCATCGGCCGCGGTGACCGCGAGGACACTATGGTGGCGATCCTTTCTGTGGGTGAGCCGCGTGTACTGGCGCTGCGTCCGCGGCCGGGAGGGTCGAGTGGTCCGGTCGCTTCGGCGATCCGGTACCCGCTCGGTCACGGTGACCTGATCATCATGGGCGGCTCGTGCCAGCGCACCTGGGAACACGCCATCCCCAAGTCGTCCGGCCACATCGGCCCCCGAATCAGCATCCAGTTCCGCCCCCGCGGAGTCCGCTGACCCAACTAGCCGGCCGGGTGTCAGCGAGCGACCGGACGCTCACCGCGGCGAGACGCCAGCGATGACTGCTGAGCTCCGTCATGCAGCCTGCCGGTGCGCGATCGTCGGCTGATGGACTCCCTCACTCGTGGCTATGTAGAAGCCCAGCAGGCGGATGTCCGCGGCCTGGCAGATGGCGGTGGCTGCTCGCGCCCATTGGTCGTCCAGCTCGCTGCGCCCAGCTGGGCCGGGCCGACCTAGGGCGAGGATCATCCCGGTGCCGGGAGCTGTGCGGACCGCCGTGACGATCGGAGACAGCGCGGACGAGCACAGGCCGGCGGTGTCGAGGGTGTGGCCGAGATGCTCGAACTCGGACGGCAGATCGATGGTCACGGTGGCTCGGTAGTAGTCGTCGGGATCGCAGAGAAGTACGGCGAACGTGCCGCGCTGGCGGTCGCCGAGACTGACCATCAGGTCGACGACATCGGCGGCGGCGCCGGGCGTGGTGAGGGGCTGGTCGGCCCAGGTGGGAGTCAGGTTCTGGAAGCTCATGCCTAGAAGATGCCGCGATTCGGCCCCCGGATCCGAGTTGTCCACAGGCCAAAGTGGCCCATCTTTTGACACCGAGAATGGATCTCCACCCTGGGCCGTTAACTCCCTAGGCTCAACACATGAGCAGCAGACTCGGACAGATGCTTCCCCCGGCCGGAGCGCCGCGGGACCTGGCGATGGCGCAGTTGGCCAACTCGGTCGGCGACGGTGCGTTCGTCGTCACCTCGGCGTTGTTCTTCACCCGGGTCGTCGGCCTCTCGACGGCCGAGGTCGGTCTCGGGCTGACCGTCGCCTGGCTGATCGGGTTCCTCGCGGGCGTCCCGCTCGGCAACTTCGCCGACCGGCGCGGCGCCCGCGGTACGGCGGTCCTCCTCGCGCTCACCACAGCTTCCGCCGTGGCAGCCTTCCTGGTGGTCAGGAGCTTCGCGGGCTTCCTGATCGCGGCAATCGTCTATGCCTGCAGCCAGACCGGACTGACCGCCGCCCGTCAGGCGTTGCTCGCCGGTCTCGTCCAGCCGGCCGAGCGCACGAGGATCCGCGCGTTCCTGCAGTCCACGGTGAACGCCGGTCTCGCCGTCGGCGCGCTCCTCGGCGGCGTCGCGCTGCGGTTCGACACAGAGGCGGCGTACCTGATCGTGTTCGGGATTGACGCGGTGAGCTTCCTGGTTGCGGCTGTGCTGATCAGCAGGGTGCCGTCGATCGCGATCAGCGTCCGCACACAAGGCGAACCGCGGCTGGCTGTCCTCCACGACCGCCCGTACGCCGTACTCGCGCTGCTCAACGCGATCATGCTGCTCTTCATGCCACTGATCAGCCTGGTCGGGCCGCTCTGGATCGTCACCCGAACGAATGCCCCGAGCTGGGTCGTCGCCTCGCTGATGATCGTGAACACGATCGGCGTCACGCTCTTCCAGGTACGGGTCGCCAAGAGCGTCAAGGATCTCCGCACCGCCTCCCGCTCGATCCGGTACGCCGGACTCGCCATGCTCGCCGCCTGTGGGGTGTTCGCAACGACCGCCATCAATCTGAGCGCCACGATCACCGCCGGAGTGCTCGTCGTAGCCGCCGCGTTCCTCACCCTCGGCGAGATGAAACTTGCCTCGGGCGCCTGGGAGATCAGCTTCGGACTGGCCCCCGCCGACAAGCAGGGTCAGTACCAGGGCTTCTTCGGCACCGGCCCCGCGATCGCCCGGATGCTCGGCCCGGCGCTGCTCACGACGGTGATCCTCGGATGGGATCCGATCGGCTGGCTGGTGGTCGGTGCGCTGTTCCTGGGGACCAGTTGCGCAACTGGTCCCGCCGTACGATGGGCCGTGCGGACGAGGGCCGTCAACGTGGACGCCACGCCGTCGTTGCTAGAGGAGAACGCCGCCTGATGGAGATTCCCGGACTGGTCGAGATCACCACGTACGATGAGCTGCGCGACCTCGTGCCGCAGCCTCTCGCAGCCGCCGCCGGCAAGGAGCGCAAGGAGCTCCACGACCTCGACCTCGACTGGCTGGCCGCTTCACCGTTCTGCCTGATCGCCACCTCCGCCGACGACGGGACCTGCGACGTCTCGCCGAAGGGCGACCCCGCCGGGTTCACCAAGGTCCTGGACCGCTCCACGATCGCGATCCCGGACCGGGCCGGCAACCGCCGCGTCGACGGCTTCACCAACATTCTCAGCAACCCGCACGTCGGCCTGATCTACTTCGTCCCCGGCCGCGGCGACACGCTCCGGATCAACGGCCGGGCCCGGATCGTCAAGGAGGCGCCGTTCTTCGACGACATGGTCGTGAAGGGCAACCGCCCGCAGCTGGCGCTGCTGGTCGAGATCGAGCAGGTCTTCCACCACTGCTCGAAGGCGTTCCTGCGCTCGAAGCTGTGGAAGCCCGAGACCTGGGAGCCGGACGCCGTGCCGACCCGCCCCCGGATCGCGCAGGCGCTGGAGCGCCCGGACGAGGATCTCGCGGCGCTGGAGGAGTACTACGGCCAGGCCTACGAAGAGAAGATCTACAAGGTCAAATACTGAACTACCACGCCGGGCGCAGGCCGAAGTACTCCGTGGCGACGATGACACTGGCTGCACCCGCCCTCTACGGTTGCGTACTGTGAGCACGACTGACCCGTACGACGTCCCCGCCATCGCGGCGCGGGCCCGTCGTGTGCTGCTCCCGGTGGTGCTGTCGTTCGTCACGGTGATCGGCACCTTCGGATCGGCGCAGGGACAGCCGGACCGTCGGCAGCCCGACGCGTTCATGGTCGTCATCCTGCTGATCGGCACGATCTCGCTCTACTGGCTGCGCACCCATCCGGTACCGGTGCTGTGGGCAACTGTCGCGACCACGCTCGTCTACATGCTCCGCGAGTACCCGTGGGGCCCGGTCATCCTGACGTTCGTGATCGCGGTCTTCACCACGATCCGACTAGGACATCGACTAGCGGGCTGGGCCGGGCTGACCGCGCTGTACGTCCTGCATGTCGGTGGGCGAATGGTCCTCGGCATCAACCAGGACGGGGTGTACCAGGTTCTCCTGGTCGGGACGTGCTTCTGTGTCCTCGGTTTCGTGGCAGAGCTGTTCCGCGCGCACCGCGACCGTGTCATGGCCGCGGCGAAGACACGCAAGGAGGAGGAGCTCCGACGAGCCGGTGAGGAGCGGCTGCGGATCGCACAGGAGCTGCACGACGTCGTGGCGCACCACATCTCGTTGATCAACGTGCAGGCGTCCACCGCGCTGCACCTGGTCGATCGGCAACCCGAACGGGCCGCACCGGCACTGTCCGCGATCAAGGACGCCAGCAAAGAGGCGCTGGTGGAGCTCCGCTCGATCGTCGGGGTACTGCGACAGTCGGACGAGTCGGCGCCCCGCCAACCGGTCGCCGGACTGGATCACCTCGACCACCTGGTCAGCCGCACGGCCCGGGCCGGCCTGGAAGTGCACAAGATCGTCCACGGCGAACCCCGCCCGTTGCCAACCGGCCTCGACCGCGCCGCGTTCCGCATCATCCAGGAGTCCCTGACGAACGTCGTACGGCACGCGAAGGCGACGTCGGCAACAGTCCGGATCCAGTACGGCGAGCACTCGCTGGTGCTCCAGATCGACGACAACGGCGAGTCGCTGACCGCTCCGCCGATCGAAGGCAACGGCATCTCCGGCATGCGCGAGCGTGCCACCGCACTCGGTGGCACGCTCACCGCCAAGTGCACGCCGAGCGGCGGCCTACGGATCACGGCGACCCTGCCGCTGTAGGTGTCAGGGCAGGCGGACGTGCGACGGGTTGAGCTCCGCCACGCTGGAGACGCCGAGTAGCGCCATCGTTCGGCGGACCTCCTTGGTGAGGATGTCCGCGGCGCGTGCGACACCACGCTGACCGCCGGCCATCAGGCCATACAGGTACGCGCGGCCGACCAGGCAGGCGTCGGCGCCGAGGGCGATCGCCGCGACGATGTCCGCCCCGGACATGATGCCGGTGTCGAGGTAGACCTCCGCGTCGCTGCCGACCGCCTTGCGAACCTCCGGGAGGATCCGCAGCGGCGTCGGCGCCCGGTCCAGCTGGCGGCCGCCGTGGTTGGACAGCACGACCGCGTCCGCGCCGGCGTCGACCACGCGCCGCGCGTCCTCGACGGTCTGGATGCCCTTGACGATCAGCGGGCCGTCCCAGATCGAGCGCAGCCAGTTCAGGTCGTCGATCGTCATCGTCGGGTCGAAGAGCTTGTCGAGCAACTCGGCAACGGTGCCGTCCCAGGTGGACAGCGAAGCGAACGTCAGCGGGCGCGTGGTCAGCAGGTTGGCCCACCAGGCCGGGTGCATCGACGCGTCCAGCACGGTCTTCGCGGTCAGCGACGGCGGGATCGTGAAGCCGTTCCGTACGTCGCGAAGTCGAGCGCCCGCCACCGGTACGTCGACGGTCAGCATCAACGCCTCGTACCCGGCGGCCGCCGAACGCTTCACCAGGTCCTCGCCGGCGTCACGGTCCTTCCACACGTACAGCTGGAACCACTTGCGCGCGTTCGGGGCGGCCGCGGCGACGTCCTCGATCGACGTGGTGCCCATCGTCGACAGCGCGTACGGGATGCCGACCTCCTCGGCGACCTTGACCACCGCGCTCTCGCCCTCGTGGTTCATCATCCGGGTGAAGCCGGTCGGCGCGAACGCGAACGGCAGCTCCGAGCGGCCGCCGAGGATCGACGTCCCGAGGTCGATCTCGGAGACGTCGCGGAGGATCGACGGCTGCAGCTCCATCTCGGCGAACAGCCGGCGGGCGCGCTGCAGGCTGATCTCGGCCTCGGCGGCGCCGTCGGTGTAGTCGAAGACCGAGCGCGGCGTACGGCGTTTCGCGATCGCCCGCAGGTCCGCGATCGTCAGCGCCTTGTCGAGCCGCCGGTCGGTGGCGTTCACCGTGATCGGCTTCGGCCGCAGCAGCGGCTTCAGCTCGGACCATTTGGGCATCTGTCGATCGGTCATCACAACTCCCGGCTGAATCTGTGGTCGGACCACACCCTACCCTGTGGTCCGACCACACAGGTAGGGTCGTCCACATGAAGAACTACGAGCTGGTCCTGCACCGGGTCGAGGCGGACCTGGCGGCCGGGCGGCTGCGGATCGGCGGCCGGCTGCCGGGCGAGCGGGCGCTGGCGGAGCAGCTCGGGATCAGCCGGCCGTCGGTGCGGGAGGCGGTCCGGGTGCTGGAGGCGATGGGCGTCGTCCGGACCGCGACCGGGTCCGGGCCCGAGGCGGGTGCAGTGATCGTCGCGGAGCCGGTGTCCCCGCTGACCGCCGTACTGCGGTTGCACCTGGCAACGAATCACCTGCCGATGGGCGACGTGGTGCAGACCCGGCTGCTGCTCGAGTCGTGGGCGGCTCGGGAGGCCGCCGGACGCGTGCTCGGGACGGGCGAGCTCAAGGTCGCCGAGGAGTTGCTCGACCGGATGGACGACACGGAGCTGTCCCCGGAGCAGTTCCATGTGCTCGACGCGGAGTTCCATGTCGCGCTGTCGGGGCTCGCGGGGAACGTGCTGATCGCCGCGGTGATGACGTCGTTGCGGTCGGCGATCCACGGGTACGTGCTCGCCGCGGTGCCGAACCTGCCGGACTGGGAAGGGACGGCGATCGGGTTGCGGGCCGAGCATCGGGCGATTCTGGCCGCGGTGCGCGGCGGGGAGCCGGAGCGCGCGGCGGACTTGGTGACCGCGCACATCCGGGGGTTCTACCAGGCCGCGCAGTTAGCACCGTTCGGTGGAGCTGGTCCGGCGGAGGCCGAAGATCACCGTCGTTCCGACGATCAGGTGGAGTGAGGCCAGGCCGAGTTTCGCGCCGAGGCCGATGCCGTTGTCGAGCGGGCTGCCGAGCGACGTGAGGCAGACGATGGTGGCGATGACGGTCCAGATGTCGCGCGCTCGCGGCGTACGGCGTTCGAGGATCGCGAGCAGGCCCCAGCCGGCGAAGCCGACGGCGACGGACGAGAGCAGGACGGCGACGACGCCGATGTGCTGTACGCCGCCTTGACGCGCGGTGAGCGTAAGGCCGGCCAGCGGTGCGAGGACCGCCCAGCCGGCGACCGCCGCGGCGGCGGTGACGCCGACGACGGCTAATCGGCTGCGTCCAGCAGCCCGCCGCGCTCCGGGAACTGCTCCGGGGGTGTTGTGTGCGGTCGGACGGGCCGGGGTGGTGTTTGGGCTGGGCATTGTGGCTCCCTGGGCTAGCGGGGTTGTGGGTCCAACCTGCTGCAGCCCGTAGGGGTGAGGCATCGGTCGGGCGGCTGGCACTAGGTGGTCCGAAGTCGGTGCGGCTTCGACTTTGGTCGGTGGTGGGGACGGGTGCGGCGGCTTAGTCTCGGCGGCATGGAGGAGACGTGTGTGCCGCAGAAGGCACCTCGCTGGGTCGACGCCGTCGCGATCGCAGCCATCGCAGCGATGGTGGCCGGGACGATCATCGGGCGGTTGCCGGATCCCGAGCACCGCAAGTTCCTGTGGCTCGACATCGTGGTCGGTGTCGCGTCGGTCGCGCTGCTTCCGCTTGTGTTCCGGCGGCCGGTGCACGGGGCGATCGCGGTCGCCGTCCTCGCGATGTTCTCCCCTGCCGCCACACCGCCGTCCACCGTCGGCACGCTCACGGTCGCCCTCCGCCGCCCGTTCCGGACCGCGCTCCTGGTCGCCGTGATCGGCACGGTCGCGCACCTGATCCAGGGCGCGTGGCAACCGATCCACGGCCTGCCGTTCCTCTGGTTCGCGGTGCTCGACGTCGTCGTCCACGCCGCGCTTCTCGGGTGGGGGCAAGGCACCCAGGCCCGCCAGCAGCTCCTCGTGTCGCTGCGCGAACGGGCCCGCCGCGCCGAGTCCGAGCAGGGCCGCCGGGTCGCCGAAGCGCGCACGCTGGAACGTACGAAGATGGCGCGCGAGATGCACGACGTACTCGCGCACCGCTTGTCCCTGCTGGCGACGTACGCCGGTGCGCTCGAGTACCGCCCCGATTCCTCACCCGAGAAGCTCGCGAAGGCCGCCGGCGTGATCCGTACCGGCGTACACCAGGCGCTCGACGAGCTGCGTGAGGTGATCAACGTCCTGCGCGACGAGGACGTCTACGAGGGCCGCCCGCAGCCGACGTTCGACGATCTGCGGGCGCTCGTCGACGAGTCCCGCGAGGCCGGGGCGACGATCGCGTACGACGACCAGGTGGCGGACGCGACCTCGTTGCCGCCGGCAACCGGGAGGACGGCGTACCGGGTCGTGCAGGAGGGGCTGACGAACGCGCGCAAACATGCCGCCGGGCACCCCGTGAACCTGACGGTCGACGGCGGCCCGGGTGACGGGTTGCGGATCGAGCTGACGAACGCGGCCTCCAACGGTACGTCGCTCGCGCCCGGCAGCGGGACCGGCCTGGTCGGGCTGACCGAGCGGGTGCAGCTGGCCGGCGGCACGCTGGACCACGGACAGGTCCCCGGTGGCGGGTTCCGGCTCGAGGCCTCGCTACCGTGGCCCTCATGAACATCCGGGTCCTGGTGGTGGATGACGACGCGTTGGTCCGAGCCAGCCTCGAAATGATGCTGGACGGCGCCAACGGGATCTCGGTCGTCGCTCAGGCCGCCGACGGCGACGAGGTCCCCGCAGCGGTCGACGCGCACTTCCCCGACATCGTGCTGATGGACCTGCGGATGCCGCGCGTCGACGGCATCGTCGCGACCCGCCGGCTACGCGCCCGGACGAACCCGCCCGAGGTCGTCGTACTCACCACGTTCGACACCGACGAGAACGTCCTGCACGCGCTGCGCGCCGGGGCCAGCGGGTTCCTGCTCAAGGACACCCCGCCGGCGCAGATCGTCGACGCCGTACGCCGGGTCGCGGCCGGTGACCCGATCCTCTCCCCCGCGATCACCCGCCGCCTGATGGACCGCGCCGCCACCCAGGCCGACGCGCACACCATCGCGCAGCAGAAGCTCCAGCGGCTGTCGCCCCGCGAGTACGACGTGATGCTCGCCGTCGCGCAGGGTCAGGCGAACGCGCAGATCGCGGGCGAGTTGTTCATGAGCCTCGCGACAGTCAAGGCGCACATCTCGCACATCCTCACCAAACTCGAGCTCGGGAACCGGACCCAGATCGCCCTCCTCGCCCACGACGCCGGGCTCGCATAAGCTCCAGCGCATGATCAGGGTGCTGCTGGCGGATGATCAGGCGTTGGTGCGGGCCGGGTTCCGGTCGTTGCTGAACGCCGAGGACGACATCACGGTGATCGGCGAGGTCCCGGACGGCGCCGAGGCGGTCACGGTCGCGCGGGCCGAGAAGCCCGACGTGGTGCTGATGGACATCCGGATGCCCGGCACGGACGGGCTGGAGGCCACCCGGCAGATCGGCGCGGATCCCGAGCTGGCCGACGTACACGTGGTGATCCTGACGACGTTCGACCTGGACGAGTACGTGTTCGAGGCCCTCCGGGTCGGGGCGAGCGGGTTCCTGGTGAAGGACACCGAGCCGGTCGAGCTGCTGCAGGCGGTACGTGTCGTAGCGCGCGGCGATGCGCTGCTCTCCCCCGGCGTCACGCGGCGGCTGGTCGCGGAGTTCGCGTCGCGCAGCCGGCAGCCGCACGCGAGCACGGAGCTCGACGTACTCACCGATCGCGAGAAGGAGATCGTCGCGCTCGTCGGCGAAGGGCTGTCGAACGACGAGATCGCCGAGCGACTGGTGCTCAGCCCGGCCACGGCGAAGACGCATGTCAGCCGGGCGATGATCAAACTCGGCGTCCGAGACCGTGCCCAACTCGTCGTCGTCGCCTACCAGACCGGGCTGGTCCGCCCCGGCTGGCTGGGTTGACCTTCCAGCCACTCGAAGCCCGAGGGTGCTCGTATGACGCACCTCGAAGAAATCATGGCCGCCGTCGAGCTCGGCCGCTCCGGCGATCGCGCCGCCGCCCGTTCCCGACTGACCGCGTTGTGGGACGCGGTCGACGACCGTCAGACCCGTTGTGCGATCGCGCACTACCTGGCCGACGTACAGGACGAGACCGAGGACGAGCTCGCCTGGGACCTGCGTGCGCTGGAGGTCGTCGAGGACGACGGCTGGTTGCCGTCCCTGCATCTCAACCTCGCTGACGATTACCGCAGGCTCGCCGACCGCGTGCGGGCCGAAGAGCATCTGCGGCTGGCCCGCGCGCAGCTCCCGCAGCTTCCCGAAGGTGCTTACGGTGACCTGATCCGCAGCGGCGTACAGCATGTCGCGGACGCGCTCGCGGCGGGAAGCGTGCACCGTCTGGAGACCAGCCCCAGCACCTGAGTACTCCGGTGGGGGTAGCTGCGGTCACTCCCCGGAGCCGACGCGGCGAACGGGTCGCCGACGGCACGCTCTGGGGTATGGATGCGCTAGTCGAGGTCAGTGGGCTGACGAAGAAATACGGCGACACCCTCGCGGTCGATGGTGTCGATCTGACGGTGCTGCCGGGTGAGGTGTACGGGTTTCTCGGACCCAATGGAGCGGGCAAGACGACCACGCTCCGGATCCTCACCGGTCTGATCGCGCCGACGAGTGGGAACGTGCGCGTGCTCGGCGGTCGCCCGGGCGAGGCCGGCGTACTGGGGCGGACCGGGTCGATGATCGAGTCGCCGGCGTTCTACCCGTACCTGTCCGGGCTGGACAATCTCCGACTGCTCGCCGAGTACGCCGGGGTGTCGCGGCAACGGATCGACGAGGTACTGGAGCTCGTCGATCTCACCGATCGCGCGCGGGACCGGTTCTCGACGTACTCCCTGGGGATGAAGCAGCGCCTCGGGGTCGCGGCCGCGTTGCTGAAGGATCCGGAGCTGGTGATCCTCGACGAACCGACCAACGGACTGGACCCGGCCGGGATGCGCGACATGCGCCGACTGATCCGCGAACTCGGGACCGACGGCCGGACGGTCCTGCTGTCCAGTCACCTGCTCGGCGAGGTCCAGCAGATCTGCGACCGGGTCGGCATCATCAACGCCGGCCGCATGGTTGCCGAGCGCAACGTCAACGAACTGCGCGGCGAGCAGGAGCTGGTCATCCAGGCCACGCCCAAGGACAAGGCTCAGAAGCTGCTCGCCGGGTTCGGCACGGTGCACCGGTACGACGACACGCTGCGGGTGAAGGTCGCACCGGACCGGGCCGCCGAGGTCAACCGGGTCCTGGTCGAGGCCGGGATCGCCGTGTCCGAGCTGCACAGCACCGAACGAGCTCTTGAGGACATCTTCTTCGAGCTCACGACGACGGAGGAGAAGGCCGATGTTGGGTAGCTACCGCGCGGAGATCCTCAAGCTCCGCAAGCGCGCCGCGGTCTGGGTGCTGTTCGCCGCCGGGCTGGTGCTGAGCCTGACCTTCGGCTACCTGCTGCCGTACGTGGCCTACGCGACCGGCGACGACACCCCGAGCACGACCGGCGTACCGCGCGCCGAGGTCCTGCGCGGCATGCTGCCGGAGCGCGTCATCGACAACACGATCGGCGGCTACCCGATCTTCGCCGGCGCGCTCGCGCTGGTGCTGGGCGCGATCGTGCTCGGCGGTGAGTACTCGTGGGGCACGCTGAAGACCGTGCTCACCCAGCGCCCGCGGCGCGGCACGATCCTCGGGGCACAGTTCCTCGCGCTCGGCACGATGATCGCCCTCTGGGTCCTGGGGATCTTCGCCGCCTGTGCGCTCTGCAGCGTCGGCATCGCCGCCGCGGAGAACGGCTCGACGAACTGGCCGAGCATCGGCGACCTCCTGCAAGGCCTCGGCGGCGGCTGGCTGGTGCTGATGACCTGGTGCCTCGCGGGTGCCGTCCTAGCCGTTGCCTTCCGCAACGTCGCGCTGCCGATCGGTCTCGGCGTCGTATGGATCCTCGGCATCGAAACCCTGCTGGCCGGCGTCGTGAGCAGCCTGCTGCCAAGCCTGAAATGGCTCGCCAACGTGCTCCCCGGAACCAACGCCGGCTCACTCGTCTTCAGCGTGACGGGCATGGCATCCGCCGACGCACCACCCGGCGTACGAGACGCGGTCAGCGGCGGCCGCGCCCTGCTGACGCTAGTCGGCTACTGCCTGGTGTTTGGCATCCTCGCCACCTGGACAATGCGCCGCCGAGACGTCACTTGATCCCGGCGTGGACCAGGGCTAGTTCGCAGAACATGGCGTTGGCCCAGGAGAACCATTCGCGGGTGTACTGCGTGGGGTCGTCGACGTCGAAGCCCTCGTGCATCTGGCCGGTGCCGCCGGTGGTGTCGCGGAGGAGTTCCAGCAGTTGCTGGCGCTCCTGCGCCGACGTGCTCGAGATCCCCTGTACGGCGAGGGCGATGTGCCAGATGTACCGCGGTGGCGTGTGCGGGCTGCCGATTCCGGCGGCCGCGGTGCCGCTGTAGTAGTACGGGTTGTCCGGGCTCAGCAGCAGCTGACGCGTCGCGAGGTACGTCGGGTCGTCCGGGGCGGCGTACCCGGTCAGCGGGATCCCGAGCAGGCTCGGCATGTTCGCGTCGTCCATCACCAGGGACCCGCCCAGACCGTCGACCTCGTACGCGTAGACGTGGCCGTGGGTCGGGTGGTCGATCGTCCCGTGCTGCGCGATGCCTTCGTCGATCTCGGCCTTCAGCGTCTTCGCGCGATCGGCCAGCGGCGCGTCCCGCAGTACCTCGGTCGCGATCTCCTGCAGGTAGCCGAGCACGACCGACGCGAACATGTTGCCCGGCACGTTGAAGCCCAGCTCGGTCGCGTCGTCACTCGGCCGGAACGCGCTCCACGACATCCCGGTCGGCTTCGTCAACCGGCCACGGCCTTCGCGGACCAGCGTGTCCGACGGCCGATCGTCGAGCCGCTGGAAGCGGTACGGCGAGTTCGCCTCGTGATCCTGCTCCACGGTCCACAGTTCGACGATCGCCTCGGCG
Source organism: Kribbella sp. NPDC043289 (assembly GCF_056436705.1). Lineage (NCBI taxonomy): Bacteria > Bacillati > Actinomycetota > Actinomycetes > Propionibacteriales > Kribbellaceae > Kribbella > Kribbella sp. NPDC043289. The sequence continues at coordinate 632,241 of NZ_JBWKCB010000001.1, read as the reverse complement.
GCGGCGCGGTACCGGTCGTCGATCACGTCGGCGCGGCCGGTGATCCGCCACAGCCGGTACGCCAGCTCCAGCGGGAAGCACAGCGAGTCGATCTCGTACTTGCGTTCCCATACCCACGGCGACATCTCGGTCTCGTCGGTGACGTGACCGGCGCCGTTCGCCTCCTGGTTGAAGGCGTTCGCGTACGGGTCCAGGACGACGTACTCGAGCTGGCGGTGCAGGACCCCGATCAGGACCTCCTGCAGTCCCGGATCGTCCTTGCACAACAGCAGGTACGGGCGCAGTTGCGCGGCCGAGTCGCGCAGCCACATCGCCGGGATGTCGCCGGTGAGCACGAACGTCGTCCCGTCCGGCAGCCGCTCGGCGACCGCGGGCAGGTTCTCGGCCATCGAGCGCCGGAACATCTCCGCGATCGCGGCGTCGCCGGTGGCCTGCTGAACAGCCGCCGTGGCGCGGGTCAGGACCTCGGGGTCGATCATCAACACATCTACCTTTCACCGACAAGTGAGGGGTTGGGCGAGAAGGTCTGGTCCAGGACCAGACTGGCGGCGCCGATCGCGCCGACCTCGGCGCCGAGTACCGTACCGGCGACCTCGAACGGGTGCACCGCGCGGACCAGGAACCGGTCCGTCAGCGCGTCCCGGACCGCGTCGCCGAAGACCGGTGCGAGCTGCTCCCAGTGCGGACCGCCGAAGACCACGCGCTCGAGGTCGAGCAGGTTCGCGATGTCCTCGACGACCTTGGCGATCCGGGTCGCGAGCCCGGCGACGATCACGGCAGCGGGTCCGTCCACGGCCAGCTCGCAGAGTCGCGCGAACGCCGCGTCCACCGCCAGCCGGTCGTCGAGGTCGATGCCGGAGGCAAGTACGCCGGCATCGACCGCCTGCTGCACCAGGTACCGCGGCTGGCTGGACTCACCGACACAACCGCGACGCCCGCAGTAGCAGAGCGGCCCGTCGGGATCGACGATCACGTGACCGATCTCGCCGACGTTGCTCGACGATCCGCGGATCAGCTCGTCCTCGATCACCAGGCCGGCGCCGACGCCGGTGCCGAGGTAGAAGAACAGGAAGCTGCCGCCCTGCCCGGCCCAGCGCTCGGCGGACGCGGCGGCGGTTACGTCCTTGTCCAGGACGACCGGGAGCCCGGTGCGCTCCCGCAGCTCGTCCCGGAGTGGAACGAGATGCCAGGTCGACAGGTTCGGCGGGTCGACGACCACGCCGCGTTCGACGTCGATCGGACCGGGCGCGGCGATCCCGACTCCGGTCACGCGGTCGCGGGGTGCGCCGGACTCCGCGATCACGTCCTCGATCGTCTTCGCGATGCCGTCGATCAGCACGCCGGGGTCGTCGGCGTCCTGGTCGACGGGCCGTCGCGCGACGACCCCGCCGGTGAGATCCAGCAGGACGACGGTGACGACCGAGGGGTCGAGGTGGACGCCGGCGGCGTATTGGCCGGTCGGTTCGAGCTCGAGCAGCGTCCGCGGTTTGCCGAGGCCCGCACCGCGCAGCCGGCCGGCCTCGCGGACCAGGCCGGCGTCGAGCAGCCGGCGCGCGATGTTCGAGATCGCCTGACCGGACAGACCGGTCGCTTCGGCGAGCTCGACGCGGCTGAGCTGCTCGCTGCGGCGGATCGCGTCGAGGACGACGGCATCGTTGAAGCCGCCGACGCGATCGAAGTTCGTACCCCGTCTAACCATTCGGGTCGGCGCCCCACGGCTCGGACCAGTCGTAGTGAAGCGTCTCGGCACCCGACCGCCACTCGGTCGGCGTGGTGTTCACCAGCCAGTCGGTCGGTTCGAGCCCATCGTTGGCGCCACCATCGAGCGCCAGCCGGATACCGGCCCGCAACGCCCGGTCCGTGCGCTCGGTCCGGGCCGCCGGGTCGATCGACAGGAACAGCGCCGTACCCGACCGCGCCACCAGGTCCAGGAAGCGCTCGTTGAGCTCCCACGGCGTCTGCGGCGTGCACGGGACACAGTCCGCGTCGACGGCGAAGAACCGGTTGTGCTGCGGGAGCCGGAACGCGAGCGTGTTCACGCCCATCTTCCGGGTCCGCTCCCAGTCCCGGCCGGACGTGTCGTCGCCGGTCCGCTGGATGTCGACCAGGCCGGCCGCGAGATGACCGACGGTGTTGCACCCGATCAGTACGACGCCTTCCGCGGCGGCCCGGATCTCGCGGTAGAACTCGACGACGATCTCGGCCGTGGTCCGCGACCGGTCGTGGAACTGCCAGCCGTCGCGGGTCAGCCGGGACCCCATCGCGGGGCCGAAGCCACCGAACACGTCGTACGTGCTGAAGTCGTGCTTGACCAGCTCGAAACCCCAGTCCTTGAACCGCCGCAGATCCGCCCGGATCCCGTCCAGCACCTCGGGGTACGTCGGGTCGAGCGCGCGCCCGGGCTTGTCGTGCGGGGCCGTCGACGTCAGCGGACTGGGCTCGCGAACCAGCAGCGGGCGGAACCAGAGGCCCGGGCGCGCACCGATCGCCTTCACCGCGGCCGCCGTACCGGCCATGTCGTCGAACACGCCGGGGATGCCGCGGTCCCAGGGGCCACCGGAGCAGATGCCGCCCGGGTACCAGCCGTCGTCGACGACGCTGAACGGCTTCACCGGGTGACCGTCGGCGAGCTCGACGATCGTGGACGCGTCCTGCAGGACCGCCTTCTCGTCGAAGTTGGCCCCGTAGGCGTAGTACCAGTTGTTTGCGCCTACGAAAGGCCCGGCCACCGGCGCGGGCTCAGGTCGCGCCGGTAGCCGGGTGCTCATGGTGGCGACCGCTGCGTGCAGCGTCTGCCACGGTGTCCCCGCGTCCTCGAATCGTCGCACGGTCGCGGCGGAAACGGTTCGCCCCTCCAAGTGTGCCGGACCGCCGCCGTTGCGCAGGTCGAGCCACAGGGTGAAGCCGTCGCCGTCGACCGTCCAGGAGCAGAACGCGCTCGGCTGCACGTCCACCCCGGCGCCGGTGGTGGCGCCGGTCTCGGGGTCGTGGGCGAGGAAGTACCACGGGAGGAATCGCTCGGGCTGCTGGTGCCGCCACTGCAGATCGCCGTACGAGCGCTCCCACGCGTCGCCGAGGATCAGGGCACGGGACGGTAGCCGGTCCGCCCAGCGGAGGGCGACCCGGGAGATCCTCGTCGCGGTCACGTCGATGGTGCCGTCGTTCCAGCCAACCTCGACGCCGGCCGCGGACCAGGTCGTGCCGGAGCGTGTCGCTGTGGTCAACCCGTCCGAGGTCTCGGCCTGGACGAAAACAGCGCTTGGTTCTCTCACCTGACTCCCTCGGGTTAATTTCCCCAGGGACTTTAATTAGTGCTTGATCGGACGGTCAAGGTGGAGACCGCGGCCACGAGACGGTCGACGTCCGACTGGTCCGTGTACGGCGCGAGACCGGCGCGGACCGCTCCGGCCGGGCCGAGCCCGAGGTGCCGGGCCGGCTCGTAGGCGTAGAACGATCCGGCCGGGGCGTTCACACCGGCCGCTGCCAGCCGCTCGGCAACCTCGGCCGGAGCGTGTCCCTCCAGCGTGAAGAGCAGGGTCGGCGTGCGGTGCGCTGCGTGCCCGTAGAGGGTGATGCCTGGGATCGCCCGGAGGCGGGCCTCCAGGTCGTCGCGGAGGGCGTCCTCGTGCTGTTCGACGGCACGCAGCGAGCTGACGAGACGCTCGCGGCGGGTGCTGCCGGTACCCGCCAGGCCGGCGATGAAGTCGACCGCGGCGGTGGTGCCCGCGAGGAGCTCGTACGGCAGCGTGCCGAGCTCGAAGCGCTCCGGTACGGCGTCCGTCGACGGGAGCAGCTTGTCGGGCTTCAGCGTCTCGAGCAACTCGGGCGCAGCGGTCAGGGCCCCGAGATGCGGGCCGAAGAACTTGTACGGCGAGCACGCGTAGAAGTCGGCGTACCGCGCGTCGATCGGGGCGTGAGCGGTCAGGTGCACACCGTCGACGTAGATCAGGGCGCCGACCTCGTGGACCTGCGCGGCGATCCGCTCGGTGTCGGGACGGGTGCCGAGGAGGTTCGAGGCGGCGGTGACCGCGACCAGCCGGGTGCGGTCGGACAGCAGCGGGGCGATGTCGTCGAGCTCGGAGGTCTCCGGGTCGAATCCGAGCCACTTGATGGTGGCCCCGACAGCCTCGGCGGCCTGCACCCAGGGACGGACATTCGCGTCGTGATCGAGGCGGGTGACGATCACCTCGTCGCCCGGGGACCAGGTCTTGGCGAGGGTGCGGGAGAAGTCGTAGGTGAGTTGCGTCATGCTGCGGCCGAACACGATGCCCTGTGCGGTGGTGCCGAGCAGGTCAGCCATCGCCTCGCGGGCGTTCAGCACGATCTCGTCGGCGCGTCGCTCGGCGGGGGTCAGCTGACCCCGGTTGGCGAGCGCGGAGGTCATGGTGCGCGCGACCGCATCGGCGACGGCCTGCGGGGTCTGCGAGCCGCCCGGACCGTCGAAGTGCGCCGCGCCCTCCTCGAGCGCCGGGAACTGCTTGCGGACCGCCACCACGTCGAAGGCACCCATGAACGTCATCCTTTCCCTCCGCCCGGGATCTGCCCGATTGCGGATAAAAATGCGCGAACTGTCCGAACTGTAGTGCAGGATGTCAGGAGTGAGCACGGTGACGACTCCTGACAAGGCCCCGGTGCGGGCCTGGCTTCCGATCATGCTGGCGCTGGCCGCGATCTGGGGCTGCAGCTTCCTGTTCATCTCGGTCGGCGTCCGCGAACTGCCGCCGCTCTACCTGGCGCTCGGCCGGGTGATCGCGGGATCCGTCGTCCTCCTCACGATCCTGGCGGTGAAGCGCGAGCCGCTGCCCCGGGATCCGCGGCTGTGGGCGCATTCGTTCGTCGTCGGCGCGATCGGCTCCGCGATCCCGTGGACGCTCTTCGGGTACGGCGAGCAGCGGATCCCCTCGCTACTGGCCGGCATCTGGAACGGCATCACCCCGCTGATCGTGTTGCCGATCGCGGTGCTGATCTTCCGGACGGAGACGTTCTCGCTGCAGCGCGGGCTCGGTCTGCTGATCGGCTTCGCCGGGATGCTCGTCGTCCTCGGCGCCTGGCGGGTGGACGGCGGCGCGGACCTGGTCGGGCAGGGACTGTGCATGCTGGCCGCCGGGTTCTACGGACTGGCAATCCCTTACCAGAAACGATTCCTGGCCGGTACGACGTTGTCGGGCACGGCACTGTCGGCGAGTTTGTTGCTGTGCGCAACTGTGCAGCTCGCGATCGTCGCGCCGCTCGTCACCGGACAGGCTCCGCCCGCGCCGTGGTCCCTGTCGCCCGAGGTGGTGCTGAGCGTCGTCGCCCTCGGTGCGCTCGGGAGCGGCCTCGCCTTCGTCCTGAGCATGCGGAACATCCGCCTGATCGGCGCCAGCCGCTCGTCGATGGTCACCTACCTGATGCCGATTTTCTCGATCCTGGTCGGCGTGATCGTCCTGCACGAGCACATCGCCTGGTACCAGCCGGTCGGCGGCCTGGTGGTCCTGATGGGCGTCGCCGTCTCCCAAGGCGTCCTGAAGTCGCGCCGCCGCAAGCCGGTCGTCGCGGCCGAGGCGCCGGCCACCACCTGAACCCGGACCTGCACCACTCACCAACTCGGACCGACGGGCGGGCCGACGCGCAGGCTGAGCCTGAGCTGCCCGCGTGCGGCGCGGTTGGTGAGTGGTGGAGATCCGCCTCAGCGGCGGCGCAGGTTGGGAATCGCGGCAACGATCACGGCGACCAGGGCGAGGAGCGTGCCGGCGACGACTGTGGTGGTGATCGGCTTGTCGGCGACCGGCAGGAAGATGTCGATCACGAGGCTGGCGATCAGTTGGCCCGCGATCGTGCCGAGGCCGAGGACGAAGACGCCGACCACGCGGACGACGGCGGCCGCGGCGCTGATGAAGATCACACCGCAGGCGCCACCGAGGTAGAGCCACGGCTCGTTCGGCAGGTGCCGCGGCGCACCGCGGAGCGCCAGGTCGACGAGGAAGACGATCAGCAGCGCGGCGAAGCCCACCAGGAAGTTCACCACGCCGGCCGCGACCGCGCCGTACGCATCGGTCGACGCGGTCCGCGCGACCCGCCCGTTGATGGCCTGCTGTACGGCGGTGCCGACGCCGGCGAGCGCGGGCAGGACCGCCAGCAACAGACCGTCGGGGTGGCTCAACTGCTCCGAGACCGCGAGGCCGACCGCGAGGAGCGCGATCAACGCACCGACGATCCGCACCGCGGTGAGCGGCTGCGGACCGGCCGGACCGAACCCGAGACGATCCACGACCAGGCTGCTGATCGCCTGCCCGGCCACACCCGCCACCAGGAACACCGCGACGCCGATCACGGACACGGTGATCGACTGCGTCGCGACGAGGAACGCGCCCGCGACTCCCCCGAGACACTGCCACCAGCGCAGACCGCCGTACCCACGCATCGGCGTCCGGATGGTCTGCCAGACCCGGCCGAGCCCGCGCCGGACCGGCGGTACCACCGCGGTCGCGATCAGCAGGATCAGCAGGCCGGAGCCGAACGAGATCAGTGCCGCCGGGATCCCGTCGCCGAGCAGACCGCCGAGTTCGCCATTGAGGCGGGACTGGATCGCGACGAGCATGCCGATCCCGAAGGCTGCCGCCAGGCCCACGACCTGATGGTTCCGGGTGGACGGTGCGGGACGCGTGGCGGTTGTTGTCACGTCACAATCATGACCGTTCCGGCAGTAGCGCCTGTCAGCAGGTCCGGATTATGACCGCCGGATCAGCGCCAGGTACATCGCGTCGGTCCCGTGCAGATGCGGCCACAGCTGCACGTCCGGCCCCTCCCCCAGATCCGGTACGCCGGGGAACAGCGGCCGCGCATCCTCGAGAGCAGCGTCCGTCCGGCGACGCAGCACCGCGTCGACGACGGCGCGCGTCTCGTCGGGGTGCGGCGAACAGGTCACGTACGCGGCGACCCCGCCTGGGCGAACCGACTCGATCGCCGAGTCGAGCAGCGACTCCTGAAGCGGGCGGAGCTCTTCGACATCGGCCGGCGTACGGCGCCACCGGGCCTCCGGGCGTCGACGCAGCGCACCGAGACCGCTGCACGGTACGTCGGCCAGCACGCGATCGAACGAACCGGCCGGCCACGTCGGCTTCGTGCCGTCGCCGACCAGGACCTTGTGCTCGCCCGGGATCGCTCGCAGGTTCTGCCGGACGAGGTCCGCGCGGTGCTTCAGCGGCTCGACCGCGGTCAGCCGACCGTCGCGTTGCTCCACCAACCCAGCAAGCAACGCCGACTTCCCACCCGGCCCCGCACAGAGGTCGAGCCAGTTGGCGTCGTCCCCGTCGACCTTGGCCGCTGCCAGGGCCAGCGCGACGAGCTGCGAACCTTCGTCCTGTACGCCGGCCCGCCCGGTCGCGACCGCTTCGATCCGGCCCGGATCACCGCCACCGTCGAGAACCGCGCCGTACGGCGACCATCGCGCCGGCGTCGCGCCGGCGGCCACCAACTCGTCCACCTCGGCCAGACCGGGCCTCGCCACCAGCGTCACTCGCGGCGGCTCGTTGTCGGCCGCGAGCAGATCCTCCAGGCCGTCGTCGAGCACCCGGTCGAACGCTTCGATCACCCAACGAGGGTGGGCGTCGGCGATCGCGAGATGACCGAGGCGATCCTCGGCCATGGTCGGGGCCACGGTAGCGATCCACTGGTCGAGCGAGCGTTGGCTGATCTTCCGCAGGACCGCGTTCACCAGGCCGGTGCGCTTCTGGCCGAGCTCGGAGCGGGTGAGCGTGACCATCTCGTCCACCGCGGCGTACGAGTCGACGCGCATGTTCAGCAGCTGGTGGGATCCGAGCCGCAGTAGGTCGAGCAGCTCGGGGTCGAGATCCTCCAATGCACGCGACACGCTGCGTGCGAGGAACGCGTCGTACGTGCCCTGCCAGCGGAGCGTGCCGTGCACTAACTCGGTGCAGAACGCGGCGTCGCGGCCCGAAAGCCGCGCTTCGCGGAGCGCCTTGTTCAGCTCGAGGTTCGCGTAGGCGCCCGCGGACGTCACCTGCCGGATGACGCGGTACGCGACCCCGCGCACCCGATCCGGACGACGCTGCGGACCCCGGTTACGAGGCGATCGGTCGCTCACCCCAACCGGTCCTCGTCAGTCAGGCGGATACCGCGGGCCCAGTCGGCGGCGGCCATCGGCTTCTTGCCCTGCGGCTGGACCGTGACGAGTTCGACCGCCTTGCTGCCGGTGCCGGCCGTCACGCTCGACTTCGTCGCCCGCAGCTCGCCGGGCTTCAACTCCTCGTCCGTCAACCGGACCGCGAGCACCTTCAACCGCTCGCCACGGAACGTCGTCCACGCGCCCGGCGCCGGGTTGCACCCACGCACCAGCCGGTCCACTCGCTGCGCCGGCGCGCTCAGATCCAGCTCCGCGTCCTCGACCGTGATCTTCGGGGCCAGTGACACCCCGTCACCCGGCTGCTCCCGCGCTTCCAGGATGCCGGCCTCGATCCCATCGAGCGTGTCGACCAGGAGCTTCGCACCCGATACCGCCAACCGGTGCAGCAGGTCACCCGAGGTGTCCTCGGGTCCGATCGGCTCAGTCAGTACGCCGAACACCGGGCCGGCGTCGAGCGCCTTCACGATCCGGAACGTGCTCGCGCCGGTCACGTCGTCACCCGCGATGATCGAGTGCTGCACCGGCGCGGCCCCACGCCACGCGGGCAGCACCGAGAAGTGCAGGTTGACCCACCCGTGCCGCGGGATGTCGAGCGCCGCCTGCGGGAGCAGACCGCCGTACGCGACGACCGGGCAGCAGTCCGGCGCGATCTCCCGCATCCGGGCCAGGAACTCGGGATCGCTCGGCTTGACCGGCTTCAGGATCTCGATCCCGCCGAGCTCCTCGGCGTACTGCGCCACCGGCGAAGCGACGAGCTTGCGGCCGCGGCCCGCGGGCGCGTCCGGACGGGTCACCACTCCGACCAGTTCGTGGCGGCTGGCAACGATCGCCTGGAGCGCGGTGAGGGCAGGTTCCGGCGTACCGGCGAAGACGACTCTCACAGACCGAATCCGTTCATGGGGTGGGGCGAGACCTTGACCTGCGGCGGACCGGACAGCCCCGCCAGGCCGGACCACTCGGCCTCCCGGATCGCCTTCATCGCCTGCTTGCGGGTGTCGCGATCGAGCCGGTCGACGAACAGGACGCCGTCCAGGTGGTCGGTCTCGTGCTGGATACAGCGGGCGAGCAGGTCCGAGCCCTCGATCACCACCGGGTCGCCGTACATGTTGAAGCCCTTGGCGATCACCGACAGGGCGCGGCGGCAGTCGAAGGTCAGACCGGGGATCGACAGGCAGCCCTCGGGGCCGAACTGGTCCTCCGTGGACAGTGTCAACTCCGGGTTGATCAGGTGCCCGAGCTCGCCCTCGACGTGGTACGTGAACACCCGCAGGCCGACCCCGATCTGCGGCGCGGCCAGACCGGAACCGGGTGCGTCCTGCATGGTGTCGGTGAGATCCGCGACCAGGCGGCGCAGCTCGGCGTCGAAGTCGACGACCGGCTCTGCCTTGGTGATCAGCACGGGGTCGCCGAACAGGCGGATGGGTTGGACCGACACAGACTCTCCACACGTTCCACGGACCGGGACCGAGCAAGTCTAGTGCGCGGCGTCGAGGGATTCAGGCCCCAGGCCCCCTCCCCATCGTTGCCTCAAGCACGTACTGTGGTCCCAGGCGTACCCTCAGTCACTGCCGTCACACGCCGCACGGGAGACCCAATGCTCACTGCAGCACGGGGGGCAACTCTGATCCTCCTGGGCGCACTGCTTGCGCAGGCGCCCCTCACCGCCCAGGCCTACCAACCGCGCCAGCCGGAGTTCCGCGCGAACCCGACGCGGGCTACCCCCACGGAAACGGCCACGGAACCAGTCACGGAACCGTCCACGACGCCCACCCCCACGTCGTCGCCCACCGTGCTGCCGAGTCTGGTCACTCCGACACCTACGCCCACTGCGACGACCAGCGCGTCGGAGGAACCGGTGGCGCGGTCGTGGAGTGAGGTCGTGAAACAGGTCACGGAGACGTCGCCGGGTGATGTCCAGCTGCGGTCCGCGGACCAGTCGGCGCAGGCCGCGTCGATGCTGCGGTGCTTCAAGCTGGACACCGAGAACTACTGCCTGGGGCTCGGGTTCGTCGAGCAGGTACCGACCGGCGCCCAGCGGCACGCCCTGATGAGTGAGCCGACGACCGAGCCGAGCCTGCGTGCGTCGGACGAGGTCGGGACCGAGCAGGACATCTCGACGGGTGATCTGACGCCGGCAACGTTCGTCGAGCAGCGCGCGGCGCTGCCGAAGAGCCAGCGCGTCACGGCCGAGCTGGACGAGATGCAGGCCGCCTGGAGCGGCCGCGAGAAGGCCCGCGAATTCCGCGAGATCGCGCAGGCGAACACACCGCCGCCGAACCCGGAGGCGACGCCGGCCCCGAGCACGACGCCGGTTCCTACGCGCACCGCGCCGACCGTGGGTCCCTCGACTCCGGTCCCCTCGGCGCCACAGACTCCCGCGGCGCCGGTGGTCGCGCCGGCGTCGGCGTACATCATGAAGGGCTACCAGACCTCGCAGGAGAAGGGGTACTGGTGTGGTCCGGCGACGTTCCAGTCGATCGACTGGGCCGACGACAAGCAGAAGGACACCCAGGCGTCCTGGGCGAAGGACCTCGGCTCGACCACCGGCGGGACCGCGATCTCGGCGATGGTGAAGCAGACGAACGCGAAGACCGCCTGGCCGAAGGCCGCCGGCCCGTACGTCGTGCAGAACGTCAAGGGCTGGAACTCGCAGACCTTCTTCCAGGTGCACCAGAAGCACCTCGGCGTCTACAAGGCCCCGGTGATCGAGCACGTCCAGCTGCTCAAGCGGTACTTCCCGTACCTCGCCTTCAACCACAGCGGCCACTACCAGGTCGGCCGCGGCTACAACAAGGCGAACGGCACGATCGCGATCTTCGAGGTCTTCAACGAGCGCCGCTTCAACAGCCGCGGCAACGTCACGGACGGTCCGAAGAACATCCCGGCGAGCGCCCTGTTCAACGCCACGCTGGCCAACTCGTTCCAGAACATCGGCCTGTGATGCGTCGTCGTACCGTTGCTGTAGGCACTCTTCTCGTCCTGGCCGTGGCCGGTTGCTCGTCCTCGAAGGAGGCTGGCCCGGCCAAGACGCCGACACCGACCCCGTCGGTGTCGGCGACACCGACGCGGCCGAGTGACACCGGTACGGCGTTGCCTACCTGGTCCGCCGTCCTCAAGCAGCCCGTCGACGGCCAGCACCTCGTTACCCAGCAGAGCCGGTACGTCGTGACGCGCGGCAGCGACGAGGCGGGGACGACGACGATCACCGCCCGCACCGGCAAGAAGGTCGTGGTCCGGCACGTCCCCGCAGCGGGTTTCGTGGCCCAGTCCCCCGTCGTCATCGACGACCACTGGGCCCTGATCCAGGACATCCGCTCCGACGGCCCGGACCCGCAGATCAAGATCGTCCGCTACGACCTGACCACCGGCAAGGCGACCACCCCGGCAGGACTCCCGCCGGTCTCCGAACCCGAGATCGGCGCGTACGACGGAACCTTCGCGTACAGCTCCACCGACGCGAAGAACCGTTCCTGCCTGATCGTCTCCGACCTCGCGACGCTCAAGGCGCGCCCGGTGACCTGCGTCGCCGCGCCCGGGTACGTCGCCGATCCGGTGGTGTCGGCCGATGCGATCACCTTCAGCGAGATCACCGCACCGGAGACCGCGCGCCGCTGCAAGCGGGTCCTCACCGCTCCGCTCGCCAGCGGCGCGCCCCGTCCGGTGCCAGCAGCAACCAACTGCAACCAGTGGAGCGGCGCGACGCTCTCCGGCGCGACCGTGTGGTCAGAGGTCGGAGCCGCGGACCCGGACCAGTACCAGAGCAAGGCGTACCTGCGGGACTCCGGCGACTCCCCCGCCCGCTCACTTGGCACCGTCGTCACCGACACGATTATTGCCTGCGGCAACTGGATCCTCTGGGAGACCCGTACCGTCAACGCCGCCGGCGACGAGACCTACCAGATCAATCGCTGGCGCCACGGCCTCGCCGCTCCACAACGGATGTACGCCGCCAAGTCCGGCGTGGCCCTGACCCCGATGACCTGTCAGGCCAACACGGTGTACGTCGAGGCGGCGTACCTCGCGAGCACGCCGACGTACACCGAGACCATCTCCGCAGCGCTCTAGCGGCGCGCGTGGCGGATGCGGACCTTGCCGAAGCCGACCGTTCCGGTGATCCGGATCCGTGGGCCGGTGCCGGTGGACGCGGCCGGTGGCTGGTAGCGCGAGTCCTTCATGGCGGTCGTCAGGCCGTCGAGGTCGACGACCGCGTCGCGCGGTACCCGGATCTTCGCGCTGCCGGTGCCGAGGTTCAGCTCGAGGTCGAGCTCCGGCTGCTCGAAGACCGCCCGGGACAGGTCGAGCTTCACCCGCCCGAACGCGGAGTCGACCCGGAGCTTCCGCGGCACCCGCCAGGCGCCGACGCGTTTGATCCGGCCGGTCGCCGCCGTGATGGTGGCCGAGCGGCCCGGGTCCGGAGCGGGCAGCGACGCGACCGCCAGCTCGAGCTCCTGCCCGGTCTTCGCGGACAGCACCTGGTGGAGACGCTCGTCCATCTCCTCGTGCGTCAGGTACCCGCCGGTGTAGGCGGTCTGCACGCGCTCGACCGCCGCGTTGCGGTCCACATCCCCGATCGCGGGTGAGCGATCCTCCGGCACCGATGTCACAGGCTCACTGTAGTGCGAGACCACGGTCACGGAGCTGGGCGCGGAGATTCCTTCCACCGCTGAAGACCTCGGCGTCGAGGCCGACCGCCCGGGCAGCGTCGACGTTGTACGCCATGTCGTCGGTGTAGAAGGTCTGCGCCGGGTCCAGGCCGAAGCGGTCGATCAGGATGCGGTAGATCTTCTCGTCCGGCTTCGTCGTCTGCTCGACCCCGGACACCACCTCGCCGTCGAAGTGCGTGAGGATCGGGAACGCGTCCTTGGCCACCTCCCACTTCTCGCCGGAGAAGTTCGTCAACGCGTACGTCGGCAGCCCGAGCGCCTGGAGCTCGGTGAGCACCGCGGCGGTCTCCTCGAAGACACCGCCGACCATCTTCAGCCACCCGGTGTCGTACGCCTCGATCCACTCCGCGTGCTCCGGGTGCAGACCGCTCAGCTCCGCGACCGCCTCGGCCCACGGACGGCCCTCGTCCTGGCGGTGGTTCCAGGCCGGCGTCGCCACGTTGGTGAGGAAGTGCGTCCGCTGCTCCTCGTCGGGAATCAGGTCGGCGTACAGGTAGGTCGGGCTCCAGTCCAGCAGCACCCCACCGATGTCGAACACCACTGCGTCAGTCATGACCGCAACCCTACGAGACCCGGCGAGAACGTTGCGGCCTCTCACCCCACGTTCGCGGCGGCGCGGGCGTGCAGGGCGGGAGCCAGCGAGTACTGGCCGATGAAGATCGCCACGCCGAGGACCGCGCAGCCGATCCAGGTGACCGTCGGGCCGAAGTGCTCGAGTGCGTTCGTCCCCGCGAGCGGGCCGATCACCGTGCCGACGCCGAACGCCATTCCGGACAGCCCCATGTAGCGCCCGCGCAGGTCGACCGGCGCGAGATCGGCGAACACCGCACCGATCACCGCCGCGAACCCGATCTCGCCGATCGTCCACACCACGACCGACAGCCCGTATCCCCACCAGCTGTGCACGACCGCGCCGAGCCCGAAACCGAGTCCGACCACCAGCATCGAGGTCGCGAGCAATTTCGGCCGGTCGAGCTTCACCATCCAGCGCCCGAGGAACGGCTGCAGCAGCACGATCACGACACCGTTGAGCGCGATCACCAGACCGTACGTCTTCGAGCTCAGGCCGTCGTCCGACATCGCGAGCGGGAGCGTCGAGTACCCCTGCATGTAGACGGTCGCGTAGCCGATCTGGAGCAGGATCATCAGCAGGAACACCGTGTCCCGCAGCGCGACCCCGAGCAGCGGGCGGCGCGGCGTACTGTCGTCGAGCACCGGCCGGCTCTCCGGGACCATCGCCCAGATCACCACGCCGGCGATCACCGACGTACCGGCGTTCAGCCAGAACAGCAGGCCGTAGCCGACCGAGGCGAGGACGCCCGCGCTCACGGTCGAGACCGAGAAGCCGAGGTTGATCGCCCAGAACAGCAGGCCGTACGCGCGGACCCGCTCGGTCGGCTGCAGCAGGTCGGCCACGGTCGCCTGTACGGCGGGACGGAACAGGTCACCGAGCAGGCCGACGAGGAACGCGGCCGCCCAGATCATCGCCATGCCGCGCGCGGAACCGAGCAGGACCAGGGCGGCGCCGGTACCGAAGAAGCAGATCAGCATCGTGAGGCGGCGACCGACGCGGTCGGTGAGGAACCCGCCGACGAGCTGCGCCGCGACAGACCCGGCGCCGACGGCGGCCGCCACCGCGCCCGCCGTACCGGCGGAGAGGTGGCGGTCGTGGGTCAGGTAGAGGACGAGGAACGGTTGCACGAAACTGCCGAGCCGGTTGACCAGCTGGCACACCCACAGCGCCCAGAAGGCCCGCGGCAGTGCGGTCGGTCTGGGGCTGGTGACGGTGGTGACTGCGCTCATGGAAGCAACTCTGCGGGGTCGCCCGGAGGTTGTCGACGATTAGGGTCAGGACTAATCTGGTCCGGTGATCACGATCAGGCTGAGCGCCGGCGACGTCGGGCGGATCCGGTTCGCGCTGTCACCGGTCTGGGAGGCGGTGACCAGCGTGCGGGCGTTGAGCAACAACACCGCGCGCAGCGTCCACGGGCCGTGGCTGCAGAAGGTCCGGCCGACCATCGAGGGCGACGACCTGACGTTGCTCAGGGCGCTCATTCCGTCGTACGGGTACATCCCCGACTTCCTGACCCCGGCGCCCCCGCGGCGGTCGACGAGCCTGGAAGCGGGCCTCGCCGCGATCGCCGCCACACCCCACGAGCTGGTGGTCGACGAGATCGGGAAGCTGCACACCGACACCCCCAACCCGATGCTGCCCGAGCTGATCGCGCACCCGGCCAAGGCCCTGGAGCGGATCACGTCGGCGCTCGAGTCGTACTGGCGGCGCGCGATCGAACCCGACTGGCGGCGGATGCGGTCCTTGCTGCAGGAGGATCTCGCGTTCCGGATGGACGAGCTCGCCAGCGGTGGGATCGAGCGGCTGTTCCGCAACCTCCACCCGTCGATCCGCTACAGCAGCGACCGGATCGAGATCGACCGTCCGTTCTGCTGCGACGGCGAGCCGATGGCCGGGCAGGGCGTGCTGCTGGTGCCGTGCGTCTTCACGTGGCCGGCCGGTCTCGCGGTGACGGCTGCGCCGCACGTACCTACGATCACTTACCCACCACGCGGTCTCGGCCGGTTGTGGGAAGACCGCCAGGACACCACGGACTCGCCGCTCGCAGACCTCGTCGGCCGGACCCGAGCCGCCATCGTCAGTCATCTCGACCTGCCGATGTCCACGACCCATCTCGCGAACCAGCTGGGTGTGTCCGCGCCCACGCTCAGCGTCCACCTGAGCATCCTCCGCAACGCCGGCGTCGTCGACTCCCGCCGCGACGGCCGTGCCGTCCTGTACTACCGGACTTCGCTCGGCCACCAACTCCTCGCCGGTTAGCCGAAGCTGGGTGGGTCTACCTGGGTTCGGACGGAGCCGGGGTTCTTCTTCGTGGCCCGTGCGGACTGGGCTTCTTTGAGCGAGCGGACGAGGGTCGCGCCGTGCGCGCGCGGAGTACGGACGACCGCGCGGACGGTCTCGTCGTCGACGTCCACCGGACCCAGCACTTCGAGCCCGGCGGATGGCGGGACGAGATCGCGAAGGCGAGCGATGAGGTCCGCCACCGACTCGCCAGGCCCGGTCAGCTCAGCGAGCTTCGCGGCGGGCGCCAGCCGAGCGGTACGGCGTTCCTCGATCTCACGCATCGCATAGCCCTCGGGGCTCCACCT
Source organism: Kribbella sp. NPDC043289 (assembly GCF_056436705.1). Lineage (NCBI taxonomy): Bacteria > Bacillati > Actinomycetota > Actinomycetes > Propionibacteriales > Kribbellaceae > Kribbella > Kribbella sp. NPDC043289. Next base: position 616,290 of record NZ_JBWKCB010000001.1, on the reverse strand, counting down.
GACGATCGCCTGGAGCGGAAGCGCGGACGGGTCGCCGACGAGGATCACGGTGCCGCCTTCGCGGGCCGGCCGGACCAATGCGGCCGCGTTGAACCATCGGCGTACCGCTTCCTCGGGGGCGCGGAGGTCGGGGCGTGCAAGCATCAGCCACGTGTCGAGGAGCATCGCGGCGCTGTAACCGCCCTCGGCGACGGGCTCCGCGCCGGGTGTGCTGACGATCAGCGCGGGCGCGTCCGACACGGCGTCGAGCATGCTGTCGCCGCCCGATGTCCGCACAACGACGCCCGGGAACGCCCGCCCCAGCTCTTCCGCCGTACGCCGTGCGCCGATGACCGCGGCGCGCATCCGGGTGTCACCACACTCGGGGCAGCGGTGATCCGCCGCCGGTCGCCCGCACACGCTGCAGCTCGGCGGCCCCGATCCCCCGGTCCGGCGCAAGGTCCCGCCGCATGTGTCGCAGCGCGATGGCGCCCGGCAGGTCTGGCACACCAGACTCGGCAGATACCCGGCCCGCGGCACCTGGACCAGCACCGGCCCCGACCGCAGCCCGTCCCGGGCGATCTCGAAGGCTCGGTGCGGCAACCGTGCCGCCCGCGCACTCGGATCGCGCGCCAAGTCGATGTCCGACTCCCCCGCGATGTGCACCGCCGGCGCCGCCGCGCGGATCACCGACCGGTCCGCGATCAGCTCGTGCGCGAACCCGGACTCGATCAGCGCCGCCGCCTCCGCCGACCGCGCGAACCCGCCGAGCAACGCCGCACACTTCTGCCGGAACGCCCGCAGCAGCAGGACTTCCCGAGCATGCGGGTACGGCGCGCGCGGCTCGGCGTACGACTCGTCGCCGTCGTCCCAGAGCGCGACCAGCCCGAGATCGGCGACCGGCGCGAAGGCCGCCGCCCGAGTCCCGATCACCACCCGCGCGCACCCCCGCAGCGCGGCGAGGAACGACCGGTACCGCGCCGTCGGTCCCAGGTCCGCCGAGAGCGTGACGAAACCGGACTCCCCGAGCACCGCCGTACACGCCGCGGCCAACCGCTCCAGATCGCGCGCGTCCGGCGCCAGCAGCAACGCCCCACGACCCGACGCCGCGCACACCGCGGCCGCCTGCGCGAAGGCCAGCGCCCAATCAGCCCCGGGTATGGCGGTCCACACCGCCCGCGGCGACTCGGCCCGACCAATCGCGTCGAGAAAGCCCGGAGGGTACGACGACCACTCGGACCGCGAGGTCGATACCGGCGGGCGCGGCGGCTGATCGCAGCGCAGCGGCTCGCCCTCCACCTTCGCGTGGCGCGGCGGCACCGCCAACCGGGTGACGTCCGCGAGCACACCGGCGTACCGATCGGCGACCGCGCGGCAGAGGTCGGCGACCTCCGGTGTCAGCACTCGCTCCGGGGAGACGACCTTGCGGATCCGGACCAGTTTGCCGTCGTGGTCGGACTCGTCGAGCCGCTCCAGCACGAAGCCGTCGAGGTCCTTGCCGGCGAAGCGCACCTTCACCCGAGCACCGGGCTGCGCGGCCGCGGCCATGTCCTCCGGCACGAGATAGTCGAACGGCCGGTCCAGATGCGGGAGCGAGACATCCACCGCGATCCGCGCCACCGGCTGCGAGTCGGTGATCGGTGCGGGCTCCTTCGTACGCGATTTGCGCACGGTGTCCCGCAACAGCGTCAGCTGCTCCGGCGAGTCCGATGTCACCCGGGAATGCTAGTCCGGCGCGACGACAGTGCGCTGCCGCACTGCCGTCCGCCTGTGGACAACTACTTGTTGACGGCGGCCTTGAGGGCCTCGACGCGGTCGGTGCGCTCCCAGGTGAAGTCCTCGCCGGTGCGGCCGAAGTGGCCGTTCTTGGCGGTCTGGGCGTAGATCGGCCGGAGCAGCTCGAGGTCGCGGATGATCGCGGCCGGGCGCAGGTCGAAGACCTCGCGGACGGCGTCGGCGATCTTGCCGACCTCGACCTTCTCGGTACCGAACGTGTCGACGTAGAAACCGACCGGCGCGGCCTTGCCGATCGCGTACGCGACCTGGCACTCCACCCGGTCCGCGAGCCCGGCCGCGACGATGTTCTTCGCCACCCAGCGCATCGCGTACGCCGCCGAGCGGTCCACCTTCGACGGGTCCTTGCCGGAGAACGCGCCACCACCGTGCCGCGCCATGCCGCCGTACGTGTCGATGATGATCTTCCGCCCGGTCAGGCCGGCGTCGCCCATCGGGCCGCCGATCTCGAACCGGCCGGTCGGGTTCACCAGCAGCTTGTAGTCGGTCGAGTCGATGTCGAACTGCTCGAGCACCGGGTCGACGACGTGCTTCTTGATGTCCGGCGTCAGCATCGAGTCCAGGTTGATGTCCGCCGCGTGCTGGCTGGACACCACCACGGTGTCGATCCGGACCGCCTTGTCACCGTCGTACTCGACCGTGACCTGGGTCTTGCCGTCCGGGCGCAGGTACGCCAGGGTGCCGTTCTTGCGCACCTCGGCGAGCCGCTCGGACAGCCGGTGCGCGATCGTGATCGGCAGCGGCATCAGCTCCGGCGTCTCGTTCGACGCGTAGCCGAACATCAGGCCCTGGTCACCCGCCCCCTGCAGGTCCAGAGCGTCCTGGGACGCGGCCGACCGCGTCTCGTACGCCGTGTCGACACCCTGTGCGATGTCCGGCGACTGGCTCCCGATGGCGACCTGCACCCCACAGGACGCACCGTCGAAGCCCTTCAGCGACGAGTCGTAGCCGATCTCGAGGATGCGCGACCGCACGATCCCGGGGATATCGACGTAGGCCGTCGTGGTGACCTCACCCGCGACGACGACCAGACCCGTGGTGATCAGGGTCTCGACCGCGACCCGGCTCTTCGGGTCCTCGGCCAGCAACGCGTCGAGGATGGAGTCGCTGATCTGGTCAGCGATCTTGTCCGGGTGACCTTCGGTCACGGACTCGGACGTGAAAAGGCGCCTCGCCACAGTTCTCCCTCGAATTCCTCTTGTGCCGCCCGGCTACGCGTTGGCACGGCCGCGCGATCCCCCCATGCACCGGCGGTTGGCGATGCATCTTGGGAAGTATGCCAGCAGTCTCACCCGAAGGCCCGGCGACGCTCCGAAATCATCCGGAATACGAGACCTTCATCCATATTCTGGACAGGCGCAGTATTTCACGCGTGCGGGCCGACCGCCACGTCGCCGAGTGTGAGCGACGGCGTACCACCGAGGATCGCTCCCAGCCGGTCCACCTCTGCGTCCAGGAGGGCGCGGCGGCGCCGGTCGAGCGGGGTCAGGGCCTCGACGGTGACCTGCAGTTTCTTGCCGGCCTTCTTCTGGTGCCAGACCCCCGCCACGACGCCGTCGACGAGCAGCAGCGGGTAGTTGCCGGCCTGGCCGCGGGCGGTCGCGCGCTCGAAGGCCCGGCCGGGGAACAGCAGTTCACGCGGGAAGCTGCCGACGCCGTACGCGTCGAAGTACGGCAGCAGCCGCACGCCGCTCGCGCGCTCGTCGGGGAAGTCCTCGTCGCCGGGTGCGACGTACGCGATCTCGCCGTTGAGCACGACCTGCGGCAGGCCGTCGAAGTACGGCTTGACCTGCGTCGGCGTGGTCTTGAGCCAGCGGGCGAACTGCTGCGGCGTCGCGGGACCGTACGAGTACAGGTAGCGGTGCAGCAGTTCGGTGAGTGCCTTCTCGGCGGGCATCGGGTCGAACGGCCGCAGCCGATGCGGGTTCGAGTACGTCGTGAGCCGCCCGCGCATCGGCCCGTGACAGAGGACACCGGCGTGCGCCGCGACCGAGATCGCCTGCCGCCATCGCGACCACTCGCCCTGGAACGCGGGCAGCGTCGGTTCGTGCGCCCACGGCCCGGTACGACGTACCACTTCCTCGGACAGCTCGTCGACGGTCAGGTCGTCGTGCGCGAGCGCCTCGCCGATCGCGACGATCACCTGGTCGACCTCGTCCGGGGTCATCCGGATCGGCGGCGGTTGCTGCGACGCCGGCGGAAGCGCGGACAACGCCCCGGTCCACATCGGGAGGTCGTCGAGCGGCAGCAGATGCACGGTCCCGCGCGGCCCGAACGTCTTCACCAGCCCCTCGTCCTGCTGAACGGTCGCCCGCGTCGCCCCGTCGACCCGCAACGCCACCGACACCTCCCCCGCCGCCGCGATCTGCGCATGCGCCCCACACATCGCCCGTACGACGTCCACCGCGCTCTCGGCCGACTCGCTCAGAAAGTGCCGCCGCATGCGCCGCGCGACCACGGCGTCCCAGGTGATCTCCATACCCTGACCCTATGAAAAGAAGCGGTCAGGTTCTGTCCTCAGCCCGCAGCGGCAAAAATGCGGAGCCCCTCGCGGCAAGGTGAGGCAAGCTGACGTCATGACGACCATCCGGACCGCGATCACCGACGCCGACTACGAAGCCTGGCGCGCGGTGCGGATCGCGGTGCTGCCGTACGAGCGCTGCCCGTCAGTCGCCGAACTGCGTGACCTCGACCGCCCCGGCCGGCTGATGCTGCTCGCGGAGCTCGACGGCGAGGTGGTCGGCAGCGGACTGGCGGACCGCTCGGGCGACGGCGAGCGGGCGAAGCTGACGGCGCGCGTCCACCCGGACTTCCGCCGACGCGGCGTTGGCTCGGGTCTGCTCCGGGTGCTCGCCGACCATGCCGTTGCCCAGGGGTACGACGTCGCGGGCGCCAGCGTCGACGACGCGGAGTCCCGGCTCTTCGCCGAGCGGTACGGCTTCGTGGAAACGAACCGGGAGGTCGAACAGCTGCGGAAGATCGGCGACGAACCTCAGCCGGCGGCGCCGACGGAGTACACGATCGTCTCGGTCGCCGAACGCCCGGAACTGTGGGCCGCGGCCTATCACCAGGTCGCGCTGCCGACGATCCCGGACATGGACCATCCGACCGCGCTGAAGGTTTCCATCACCGAGTGGGAGACCGAGTGGATCAACGATCCGGCCGCGATGTTCGTGGCCGTCGCCGGTGAGGACGTGATCGGCGTCGCAGGGTTGATGCTCGATTCCGATCGCCCGGAGCGCGCGGAGGTCGCCTACACCGCCGTACGCCGGGAGTGGCGCGGCAAGTCGGTCGCCGCCACCCTCAAACGCACCAGCATGGCGTGGGCCGCCGAGAACGGAATCACCGAGATCTACACCTGGACCCAACGCGGCAACGACGCAATGCGCAGCCTCAACGAGCATCTCGGCTTCACCTACGGCATCACCAGCATCACCATGCGAGCCCCACTCCCCCTCAGGTGGGACTCAGGACACTAGCTCTTACGACCAGTGGGTGGCGACCAGGTTCCAGATGACGCCGGCGAGGGCGTCCTTGCTGCCGGACGGGACCGGGAGGGCGCTGCCGGTGCGGTCGAGGATGACGGCTTCGTTGACGTCGCTGCCGAAGACCTTGCCGCCGGAGACGTCGTTGACGACGAGCAGGTCGCAGCCCTTGCGTTCGAGCTTGGCGCGGCCGAGCTCGAGGACGGTGTGGTCGGCGTCGCCGGTCTCCGCGGCGAAGCCGACGATCACCTGACCGGCGCGGGCACGGTCGTGCGCGACCGTCTGCAGGATGTCCGGGTTCTGCACCAGGCTGACCGCGGGCACGGAGCCGTCGGCGGTCTTCTTGATCTTGTGCTCGGCGACGTCGGCCGGGCGGAAGTCGGCCGGGGCCGCCGCCATCACGATCGCGTCGGCGTCACCCGCGCGCCCGGTGATCTCGTCGTACAGATCGCGGGTGCTGGTCACCGGGACGACCTGGACGCCGGCCGGGTCGGGCAGCTCGGAGTTGGCCGCGACCAGCGTCACCTTGGCGCCGCGCGCGGCGGCGATCCGGGCGAGTGCGTACCCCTGCTTTCCGGACGACGAGTTGCCGAGGTACCGGACCGGGTCGAGGTGCTCCCGGGTGCCGCCGGCGCTGATCAGGACGTGTTTGCCGGTCAGATCGGCGACCGACTGACCGGCCGCGCGGGCCGCCTCGTCGGCGAGCATCAGCTGGCTGATCGCGAAGATCTCCGACGGCTCCGGCAGCCGGCCGCGGCCGGTGTCGGCGCCGGTCAGCCGCCCGACGGCGGGCTCCAGGACCGTGATCCCGCGGGAGCGCAGGGTCTCCACGTTCGCCTGCGTCGCCGGGTGTTCCCACATCTCGGTGTGCATCGCGGCCGCGAAGAGGATCGGGCAGCGCGCGGTGAGCAGCGTGTTCGTCAGCAGGTCGTCGGCCAGGCCGTGCGCGGCCTTGGCGATCAGGTTCGCGGTCGCGGGGGCGACGACGACCAGCTCGGCCGCCTTCCCGATCCGGACGTGCGGCACCTCTTCGACGTTGTCGAACGGGTCGGCCGTCACGGCCTGCCCGGACAACGCGGCCCAAGTCGCCGCGCCGACGAACTCCAGCGCGGCCTCGGTCGGCACCACCCGCACGCTGTGCCCCGACTCGGTCAGCCGTCGCAGCAGGTCACAGACCTTGTACGCCGCGATGCCGCCGCCGACCCCGAGCACGACCTTCGGCTTGTGTGCGTCGTGCGAAGGCACCACGACGGCCCCCGGGTCGCTGGGGACACCGGGGGTTTCACCGGTTGCGGACATCTGCGTCGACTCCGTTCCCGGTCGTCAGCGGGGTCTTACTCGGACTTCTCCGCCGCCGCGGCTTCCGCCTCGGCCTCGGGGTCGATGTCGGTGCAGGTCAGCACGCCGTCGTTGATCTCGCGCATCGCGATCGACAGCGGCTTCTCCTGGACGTGCGTCTCGACCAGCGGTCCGACGTACTCCAGCAGGCCCTCGCCGAGCTGCGAGTAGTAGGCGTTGATCTGCCGCGCCCGCTTGGCCGAGTACAGCACCAGCTTGTACTTGGAGTCGGTGTGGGTGAGCAGGTCGTCGATCGGCGGAGAGGTGATGCCGATGGCGACGGGCTGGTTGCCAGACAAGTTCAGCTCTTTCCAGAGATGGAGGGTGATCGAATCAACTTTACCAACTGATCGGCGGCCTCCCGAACCGAGGCGTTCACGATCGTCACGTCGAACTCCTTCTCGGCCGCGAGCTCGAGCACCGCGGTCTCGAGCCGGCGTTCGCGCTCCTCCTGCGTCTCGGTGCCGCGACCGACCAGGCGGCGTACCAGCTCGTCCCAGCTCGGCGGGGCCAGGAAGACGAACTGCGCCTCCGGCATCGTGTCGCGGACCTGGCGAGCGCCCTGCAGGTCGATCTCCAGCAGCGCCGGCCGACCCGCGGCGAGCTTGTCGAGCACCGGTTGCTTCGGCGTGCCGTAGCGGGCCGCCTTGTGCACGACGGCCCACTCGAGCAGCTCGCCGTCGGCGATCATCCGGTCGAATTCCGCGTCGGACACGAACAGGTAGTGCACACCGTGCACCTCGTTCGGCCGGGGCTTGCGGGTGGTCGCCGAGACCGAGATCCAGACGTCCGGGAACCGCTCGCGGATGTCGGCCGCGACGGTCCCCTTGCCCACCGCCGTCGGCCCGGCCAGCACGGTCAAATGGGCCGGGGTCTCACCTGGGTGCGTGGTCATCGTCACACCAGTGTCCAACGAACCGGGCAGTGTTTCGGTCTGGCTCACCCTGGATCACTCAGCTTCACTCAGCGAATTCGCGCTCGAGCGCGGCGATCTGGTTCGAGCCGAGGCCGCGCACCCGCCGCGTCTCCGAGATCCCCGCCCGCTCCATGATCTGCTGGGCGCGGACCTTGCCGACGCCCGGGATGCACTGCAGCAGCTGGCTCACCCGCATCTTGCCGATGACCTCGTTGGTCTGCCCCTCGTGGAGCACCTCCGTCGGAGACGCTCCCGAATGCCGGATCCGGTTCTTGATCTCGGCTCGTTCACGCCGCGCCGCCGCGGCCTTGTCCAGAGCGGCCGCACGCTGCTCCGGGGTCAAAGTAGGAAGTGGCACCGTTTCACCTGTCCCGTTGTATGGCTTCGCATGGGAACCTAACACGGGTTCAGCCCGCGGCCGGGGCGCGGTACAGGGAGTCGCGCGGCAACACCGCGTTTGGAACGATCAGTTGATCAGTTCAGCGCCGGGAGGTCGACCTTGCAGCTGTCCTTCGCCTGGCTGGAGATGTTCTTGTACGCCGTCATCACGGCGCCCGTCTCCTTGCTCAGCTTGGCCAGCTCGACCCGGTCCGAACCGGCCTTCTGCGCCTTCTCAGCGAAGCTCACGACGACGCCCCAGTCGTCCTTCACGTCCTTCGGCGCGGACTCCTGGAGCTTCTTCGCGTCGTCCAGGATCTTCACGTAGTCGACCGGCTTCTGCGGGTCGACGTCGACGGCCTTGGTGGCGTACTTGGCGAGGTCCACACAGTAGGCCTGCTCGTCGGTACAGGCGGTCAGCACACCGGCTCCGGCGGCCAGGGTGGCAACAAGGGCGAGAGAACGCTTCACGGCTTCATCCTCGGGGGTCGGGAGGTCGTGTCCCGCCGACGCTACCGGGAGTCACCAACCCATCCGAAACGAATACGTTCCGCAGCCCAGCAGAACGAGGTACGAGTGCGGGTGGGACGGGCACCTGCAGCAAGATGCAATCTGTGAGCAACCGCTTGCCCACCGGAACCGGCCCCTGAACCATTTCGACCATCAGGGCGAACACAACCGATCGTCGCCCGATGCGTGAGGCAAAGGGGTGGTGACCGGTGACACGTCTGCGTGCAGCAGCTCTGGCCGGTGTCATGGCAACACTGTCGACGGTAGTAGCAGTAATCGGCGTGACCGACGCCGACGCGAAAAGTCCGGAGCCGATCCGCCGGAACGCGATCGCGAGGCATTCGTTCGACATCCCGACCGCGGCGGACAAGGTCCGCGAACTGTCGCGAACGAGTTCGGCCTGGGCGGGCGACTACGCCGGGGACATCGCGTTCATCCATCCGGGCGACCACAGCCTGGTGGTGCTCGTCAGCGATCACGTCGACGAGATCTACGACCGTGTACCGGCCGCCTTCAAACCGTTCGTGACCGTCAGCCTTGGCGGTGTCGCCGACATGGCAGGGTCACCTGCCGACGACAGAGGGGGCTGGACCGGTGGGAACTGGATCGATGGCTGGAACAGCGGCAGCGCTTCCTCGGGCTGCACGGAAGGCTTCACCTGGCGGACCTGGGGCGGCGCAGTGCTCGGGAGCACGGCGAAGCATTGCGTCGCGCCGACCTCGTCCGACCCGTACAACGACTGGTCCAACAACGGCAGATGGCTCGGCAAGCGCACTCAGGACGGGACCGGGACGCTCGACGTGACGCTGCTGACGCCGTTGGCCGGCACGTCGTTCAATGCGAGCATCTGGGTTCGACTGTCTGCCAGCGCGGTCGAAGAGCGGATCGTTAGCACCGCTACCGTCAACGCGGAGGGGCAGGCCATCGCGTTCTACGGAAGAACGTCCCGAGGCGGCAGCGGGACGATCCTGATGCACGGGGCACCGCTGTACAACTCATGGATCTACACCGACGCGAAGGCGGTCCGGCCCGGTGACTCCGGTGGACCTGTCTACCGGACGAACAGCAACGGCACCGTCGACGCCCGCGGGACAGTGTCCGGAGCCACCTGGGAGGACAAGGACGGTGACCGGAAGTACGACCCGGACGAGACGACCGGGATGATCTTCATCGACGCCGGACTGACCTCGTCCGGCTTGCGCGCTTCGATCTACACCCCGTGATGGCTGTGGGACGGCGCGCGCAGCGCCGTCCCACAGTCCGGGATCAGTTGTTGCCGGCGCCCGGGAGGTCCATCTTGCAGGTGTCCTTGGCCTGCTTGGTGATCGCCTCCATGGAGGTCTGGATCTTGGGGCCGTCAGACTTCGCGAGTTCCAGCAGCTTGGTCGTGTCGCCTTTGGCGTCCTGGGCCTTCTCCGCGTAGTCGATGACGGCCTTCCAGTCGTCCTTCAGGTCGTCCGGCGCGGACTTCGACACCTTCTTCATCGAGTCCAGCATCTTGCCGACCTGGTCGGAGTCCTTGATGTCGACGCCCTTCGCCGAGTCGACGTAGCCTTTCAGGCTGTCGCAGTAGTTGCCGCCCGAGCAGGCCGTCAGGGTGCCAACACTCATCGTCACAACGGCCGCGAGGGCTGCGAGCTTCCGCATCGTGTTCCTTACTGTGTCGCGCGAGAAGACCGTTACTTCCCGTCCGCGGACACCTTTCCCAACGCCGGGGTCATCGCGAGCTCCGGCGCGCCGTGAAGAACATCGCACGAGTCGACTGGAACCGGGTTGTGATCTGCCGCGTCGCGCCCGAACGAGACCGCCACGGCGTTCGCCGCAACGATCACCAGGATCGCAACCCAGTCGAGAATCGCCGGCCGCTGATGCAGCACCACCAGCCCGACCATTGCCGCCAGCACCGGGTTGACGCTCATGAACACCCCGAAGAACTGCGCCGGCACGCGCCGCAACGTCAACAGATCAACGAGGAACGGCACCGCGGACGACATCACCCCGGCCACCAGCGCGTACGACGCCGCGGCCGCCGTCGGCGGATGATGCCAGAGCACGACCGCACCGATCGGCACGTACGCCAGCCCGGACAACCCGGCCGCCGCGGCCGAACCCGTTGCGCCCGGCAACTCTCGGCCGACGACGCGGTTCAGCAGGATGTAGAACGCCCAGCACGCCGCGGCCAGCAGCCCCAGCCCGATCCCGAGGTAGTCCGTCGTCGCCTCCGGCCGCATCAGCAGCAGCACCGCGGGCGCCGCCACCAGCGCGCACACCAGGTCGAGCACCCGCCGCGATCCCAGTAACGCGACGGCGAGCGGACCGAGGAACTCCAGCGTCACGCCGAGCCCGAGCCCGACCCGGTCGATGGCCGTGTACAGCGACAGGTTCATCACCGCGAACACGGCCGCCAGACCCACCACCGGCCGCCACTGCCGGGCCGTGATCGACCGCAGTCGCGGCCGTCCGACCGCGAGCAGCACGATCGCCGCCACCCACTGCCGGATCGCCACCACGCCCGCCGGACCGATCACCGGGAACGCCAGCGCCGCCACGGACGCGCCGATCTGTGTCGAGAACCCGCTCCCGAGCATCATCGCCACACCGACCAACCGATTTCGCCTCACGATCACGAGAGTCGGCGCGGCGGTGAGATTCGCAAAATGCATCGATCGGCGGATCTATACGCTGGAGTCATGGACATCCGGCAGCTGCGGTGTCTCGTCGAGATCGTGGACTCTGGCACGTTCACCGACGCCGCCATCGAGCTCGGCATCTCGCAGGCCGCGGTCTCCCGGAACCTGCTCGCCCTGGAGCGTGAGCTCGGCGTCCGGCTGCTGCACCGCACCAGCCGTTCCCTCACCCCGACCACCGCCGGCGTCCGGGTGCTGGCCCGGGCCCGGCACATCCTCGCTGAGCTCGACGAACTGATCACCGAGGCGACCAGCGGTCACACCCGCCTCCGGGTCGGCCACGCGTGGTCGGCGTTCGGCAGCCACACGCGCGAGTTCCAGCGCCGGTGGGCGGCCGACCACCCCGGCGTCGAGCTCCAACTGATTCGCACCAACACGACGACCGGCGGCCTCGCCGAGGGCCTCTGCGATCTCGCGGTCGTCCGCAGTCACCTGGACCTCCGCCGCTTCGCCCACGTCCTCCTGACCGAGGAGCAGCGGTACTGCGCTCTGCCCGCCGACGACCCGCTGACTCGCAAACGGTCGGTGACGCTCGATCAACTGCGCGAACGGACGCTCGTCATCGACCGCCGTACCGGAAGCACCACGGTCGACCTGTGGCCGGAGAACGCGCGACCGCCCATCGAGTACACGCAAGACGTCGACGACTGGCTGGCGGCCATCGCGTCCGGCCGGTGCGTCGGAATGACCGCACAGGCGACCACAACGCAGTACCGCCGCGACGGCGTCACCTATCGCCCAGTACGGGACGCACCACCAATCGACGTACACCTCATCTGGCACCGCGAGGACCCGCACCCGGCAACCCAAGCAGCCGTGGAGCTACTGACCACGCTCTACCAGTCTGCGACCTGACGGCATCTCGACAGGAGGTGTCGGCTCATCTGATGCGATTGGCCGCGCCGCTGAGCGTGACCACGGCCGGTGAAGCCGGACACCTCCTGTCGAAATGCCGATACTCAGTAGCCGAGGACTGTTCGGTAGGCGTCGTTGGCGCGGGTGGCGGCGGCTTGGAGGGCGGTTGCGTCGGGGCCGGCGCCGAGGATCTCTCGGGAGCTGGCCGGTACGACGTTGCGTACCGCGGAACCGAAGATCTTCGTGAGGCCCTCGGCGGTACCGCCCTGCGCGCCGAGGCCGGGTGCGAGGAGGGGGCCGTTGATGTCGAGGTTCTCCGTGGTCGGGTTGATGGTCGCACCAACCACCGCGCCGAACGAGCCGAGGTCGTCGCTGTCCGCGTTCAGCTCACGCAGTCCGTCCAGCACGGCCCCGCCGACGGTGGCTCCGTCCGCGGTGCGCGCCGACTGGAACTGCGGGCCCTCGGGGTTCGAGGTGAGGGCGAGTACGAACAGACCGGCGCCGGACTCGCGGGCCTCGTCGATGGCCGGCTGTAGCGAGCCGAACCCGAGGTACGGGCTGACCGTCAGCGCGTCACACGCCAGCGGCCCCTTCTCCGCGAGGTACGCCGACGCGTAGCCGGCCATCGTGGTGCCGATGTCGCCGCGCTTCGCGTCGATGATCACCAGCGCGCCGGCCTCGCGGAGCCGGATCGTGGCCTGCTCGAGGACCGCGATCCCGGCCGACCCGAAGCGCTCGAAGAACGCGGACTGCGGCTTGAACACCGCGACCCGGTCGGCGAGCGCGTCGACGACGCCGTACGTGAACGACGCCAGGCCCTCCGGGGTGTCCGGGAGGCCCCAGGCGTCCAGCAGGTGCGCGTGCGGGTCGATGCCGACACACAGCGGGCCACGGGTGTCCATGGCCGCGCGCAGCCGGGCGCCGAACGGTTTGTTGTTGCTCATGGCAAGCTCCTGTTGATCTGGCGGATCAGGCCGGGTCCCCGGTAGATCAGCCCGGTGTACACCTGGACGAGGCTCGCGCCCGCGTCGAACAGGCGGGTGGCGTCGGAGGGTTCGAGGATGCCGCCGACCCCGATGATCGGCAGCGCTCCTTGCGTCTCGTTGTGGATGTGGGCAACGACCTTGGCCGAGGTCTCGGTCAGCGGGCGCCCGGACAGACCACCGGTCTCGGCGGCCAGCGGGTGCGACTCGACGCCGGGACGGCCGATCGTGGTGTTGGTGGCGATGATCCCGGCGACGCCGACATCGGTGCAGACGTGGAGCAGTTCGTCGATCGCGGACGTGGTCAGGTCCGGTGCGATCTTGACCAGGATCGGTTTCGGCGCCAGCCCGGTCAGGCTCAGCGAAGCGGCCTCGGTGTGCAGCGCCGTCAGCAGTTCGCGCAGGTGCCCGGCGTCCTGCAGAGCACGTAGTCCGGGGGTGTTCGGCGACGACACGTTGACCGCGAAGTAGTCGCCGTACCGGTAGAGGCGGCGGAGCGAGGTCACGTAGTCCTCGACCGCCTCCTCGAGTGGCGTCACCTTCGACTTCCCGATCGAGATTCCGAGCGGGTACCCGAGATCGCCGTACGCCGCCAGTCGCGCGGCCAGCGCCTCGCTGCCGAGGTTGTTGAAGCCCATCCGGTTGATGACGGCCTCGTGGTCGACGAGGCGGAACAGCCGCGGCTTCTCGTTCCCGGGTTGCGGATGGGCCGTGACGGTGCCGACCTCGACGAAGCCGAACCCGATCGCCGGCCAGGCGCGCAGGGCGATCCCGTTCTTGTCCATGCCCGCCGCGAGCCCAACCCTCGACGGGAACCGGATCCCGAAGACGGACGCCTCCACGGCCGATCCGAACACCTTGGAACCGAGTGCGGCAGCGCCCGGGACGCGCCCGAGCAGGCGCATCCCGTTCAGCGTCTGCTCGTGCGCGACCTCCGCGTCACCGCGACCCAGCCGGTACAGCACCGGCCGGACGACTCGCTGGTACGCCGACCGCCGGGCCGGGATTGACCGCTCAGGCACCGTGGATCCTCGGCACCCAGTCCTGGAGCGACCGGACCCCGATGTCGCCGGACCGCTGCGACTCGATGCCCTGGACCGCGGCCGCGAGCCCCTGCACGGTGGTGATGCACGGGATGTTCCGCGCCACCGCCGCACTCCGGATCTCGTACCCGTCGAGCCGCGGCGAACCGCCCTGGGTGATCCCGATCGGGGTGTTGACGATCAGGTTCAGCTCACCGTCCTGGACCATCTGGACGATCGTCGGCTCACCGTTCGGGCCGGGACCCTGGCTGCTCTTGCGAACCGTGACCGCCTCGACGCCGTTGCGCCGCAGGACGTCCGCGGTGCCCTCGGTCGCGTAGATCTGGAAGCCGAGGTCCGCGAGCCGCTTGACCGGGAAGATCATGTGCCGCTTGTCCCGGTTCGCGACCGACACGAACACCTTGCCGTCACCCGGCAGCGGCTGCGACGCCCCCGCCTGCGACTTCGCGAACGCCGTCCCGAAGGTGTCGTCGATACCCATCACCTCGCCGGTGGACTTCATCTCCGGCCCGAGCACCGTGTCGACCGACGAGCCGTCGATCGTCCGGAACCGGTTGAACGGCATCACGGCTTCCTTCACCGCGATCGGCGTGGTCGGCGGCAGCGTGCCGCCGTCGCCCTCGGCCGGCAGCATGCCCTCGCCGCGCAGGTCGGCGATGGTCGCGCCGAGCATCACCCGGGCCGCGGCCTTGGCCAGCGGCGTCGCGGTCGCCTTGGACACGAACGGCACCGTCCGGGACGCCCGCGGGTTCGCCTCCAGCACGTACAGCACGTCGCCGGCCAGCGCGTACTGCACGTTCAGCAGACCGCGTACGCCGACACCGCGGGCGATCGCCTCGGTCGACCGGCGAATGTTCTCGATGTCCGCGTTCCCGAGCGTGATCGGCGGCAGCGCGCAGGACGAGTCGCCCGAGTGCACGCCCGCCTCCTCGATGTGCTCCATCACGCCACCGAGGAACAGTTCGTTGCCGTCGTACAGCCCGTCGACGTCGATCTCGACCGCGTCGTCGAGGAACCGGTCGATCAGCACCGGGTGCTCCCACGAGCCCGAGCCGGCGCTCAGCCGGTCGAGCGCCGCGGTCAGCTCGGCGGAGCTGTAGACGATCTCCATCCCGCGACCGCCCAGCACGTACGACGGCCGGACGAGCACCGGGAACCCGATCTCCTCCGCGACCGCGTGCGCGGCCTCGGCCGACAGCGCCGTACCGTGCTTCGGCGCCGGCAGCTGCGCGTCCGCGAGCACCTTGCCGAACGCACCCCGCTCCTCGGCCAGGTGGATCGCCTCCGGCGACGTCCCGACGATCGGTACGCCGGCATCCGCGAGCCGCTGCGCCAGACCGAGCGGCGTCTGGCCGCCGAGCTGGACGATCACGCCGGCCACCGGGCCCGCCTGCATCTCGGCGTACACGATCTCGAGCACGTCCTCGCAGGTGAGCGGCTCGAAGTACAGCCGGTCGGAGGTGTCGTAGTCGGTCGAGACCGTCTCCGGGTTACAGTTCACCATGATCGTGCAATAGCCGGCTTCGCGGAGCGCCATCGACGCATGCACGCAGGAGTAGTCGAACTCGATGCCCTGCCCGATCCGGTTCGGCCCCGAGCCGAGGATCAGTACGGCGGGCTCGGTGCGCGGCGCGACCTCGGACTCCTCGTCGTACGACGAGTAGTGGTACGGCGTCTCGGCCTTGAACTCGGCCGCGCAGGTGTCGACCGTCTTGTAGACCGGCCGGATCCCGAGCGCCTGCCGGACACCGCGGACCACGTCCTCGGTGAGCCCACGGATCTCGGCCAGCTGCAGGTCGGAGAACCCGTGCCGCTTGGCGAGCTTGATCACCTCGGGCGTCAGCCGCGGCGCGGCCGCGACCTGCAGCGCGGTCTCGTGGATCAGGTACAGCTGGTCCACGAACCACGGGTCGATCTTCGTCGCATCGAAGATCTGCTCCGGCGTCGCCCCGGCCCGGATCGCGTCCATGACGATCCGCAGCCGGCCGTCCTGCGGCGTCTTGATCGTCTCCAGCAACGGCTCCAGCTCGCTGGCCGGCTGACCGGCCCAGGAGAACCGGGCCTCCGGCTTCTCCAGCGAGCGCAGCGCCTTCTGCAACGCCTCGGTGTAGTTGCGGCCGATCGCCATCGCCTCGCCGACACTCTTCATGTGCGTGGTCAGCGTGGCGTCCGCGGCCGGGAACTTCTCGAACGCGAACCGCGGCACCTTCACCACGACGTAGTCCAGCACCGGCTCGAAGCTGGCCGGCGTCTGCCGGGTGATGTCGTTCGGGATCTCGTCCAGGGTGTAGCCGATCGCGACCTTCGCGGCGATCTTCGCGATCGGGAAGCCGGTCGCCTTCGACGCCAGCGCCGAGGACCGCGACACCCGCGGGTTCATCTCGATCACGATCAGCCGGCCGTCCGCCGGGTTCACCGCGAACTGGATGTTGCAGCCGCCGGTGTCGACGCCGACCTCGCGGATGATGCCGATCGCGAGGTCCCGCATCACCTGGTACTCGCGGTCGGTCAGCGTCATCGCCGGCGCGACCGTGACCGAGTCACCGGTGTGCACGCCCATCGGGTCGACGTTCTCGATCGAGCAGATGATCACGACGTTGTCGGCCTTGTCGCGCATCACCTCCAGCTCGTACTCCTTCCACCCGAGGATCGACTCCTCGATCAGTACCTCGGTGGTCGGACTCGCGTGCAGGCCGGCGCCGGCGATGCGGCGCAGGTCCGCCTCGTCGTACGCCATGCCGCTGCCGACGCCGCCCATCGTGAACGACGGCCGGACGACCAGCGGGTAGCCGAGCGCGGCCGCCGCGCCCATCACGTCGTCGATGGTGTGGCAGATGTGCGAGCGCGCGACCTCGGCGCCCAGCTTCTCGACGATGTGCTTGAACGACTCGCGGTTCTCGCCGCGCTGGATCGCGTCGACCGACGCGCCGATCAGCTCGACGCCGTACTTCTCCAGTACGCCGTTGTCGTGCAGGGCGATCGCCGCGTTCAGCGCGGTCTGGCCGCCGAGCGTCGCGAGCAGCGCGTTCGGACGCTCCTTCTCGATCACCTTCTCGACGTACTCCGGGGTGATCGGCTCGACGTACGTGGCGTCGGCGAACTCGGGGTCGGTCATGATCGTGGCCGGGTTGGAGTTCACCAGGACGACCCGGAACCCCTCCTCCCGGAGCACCCGGCAGGCCTGGGTGCCGGAGTAGTCGAACTCGCAGGCCTGACCGATCACGATCGGGCCGGAGCCGATCACCAGCACCGACTCGATGTCTGTACGACGTGGCATCAGGCCCGCCCCTCCATCAGTTCTACGAAGCGGTCGAACAGGTACGCCGAGTCGTGGGGACCCGCCGCCGCTTCAGGGTGGTACTGCACAGAGAACGCGAGCACCCGGCCGTCGCGACCGGTGAGCTTGAGTCCTTCGACGACGTTGTCGTTGAGCGAGACGTGCGACACCTCGGCGGTCCCGTACGGCGTCTCGACGGTCTGATCGATCGGCGCGTCCACGGCGAACCCGTGGTTCTGCGCGGTGATCTCGACCTTGCCGGTGGCCCGGTCGAGCACCGGCTGGTTGATGCCGCGGTGCCCGTACTTGAGCTTGAACGTGCCGAGTCCGAGGGCCCGGCCGAAGACCTGGTTGCCGAAGCAGATCCCGAAGTACGGCTTGTTCTGCTCGAGCAGTTGCTTGAGCAGCGTGGTCGGGTGCTCGGTGGTCTCCGGGTCGCCGGGGCCGTTGCTCATGAAGATGCCGTCCGGGTTCACCGCGAGGACTTCCTCGAGCGTCGCGGTGGCCGGCAGGACGTGCACCTCGATACCGCGCTCGGACATCCGCTGCGGCGTCATCGCCTTGATCCCGAGGTCCAGCGCGACCACGGTGAACCGCTTCTCGCCCACGGCGGGCACGACGTACGGCTCGAAGGTCGTCACCTCGCTGGCGAGGTCGGCACCGACCATCGGCGGCTGCTCGAGCACCTTCTTCAGCAGCTCCGCCGGGTCCAGGATCTCGGTGGAGATGCCGGCCCGCATCGCACCGCGCTCGCGCAGGTGGCGGGTCAGGGCGCGGGTGTCGATCCCCGAGATACCGACGATGTTCTGCGCCTTCAGCTGGTCGTCGAGCGAGCGCTTCGCGCGCCAGTTCGACGGCACCCGGGCGGGGTCGCGGACGACGTACCCGGAGACCCAGATCTTCTGCGACTCGTCGTCCTCGTCGTTGATCCCGGTGTTACCGATGTGCGGCGCGGTCTGGGTGACGATCTGCCGGTGGTACGACGGGTCGGTCAGTGTCTCCTGGTAGCCGGTCATCCCGGTGGTGAACACCGCCTCGCCGAAGGTCTCGCCGGTCGCCCCGTACGACGTACCGGCGAACGCCCGGCCGTCCTCGAGGACCAGCAGCGCTTGCAGGGCCGGCTGGCTCATTGTGCTCCGATCAAGGTCGAGATGGATGCGGTCAGGGCTTCGGTGTCGGCCTTGCGACGCGGGCGGAAGCCGGTGTCGAGCTCGTGGCCGTCGTGGGTCCAGGTGACCACCACCAGGCCGGACTTCTCCGCGGTCACCTTGCCGGCGATGCCGCGGTCGGTCCGGACGCCGGTCACCTGGTCCGCGGGGATGAAGACATCCGCCGCGCCCTGCCGGTGGAAGATCAGGCCGTCCGCACTGACGGCCAGGTCCGCGATGCTGCGGACGCCCAGTTCGTGCACGGCGATCCGGTCCATCCAGTCGCCGGCCGTGGTCGTAGCGACGTAGACACCTTCGGTGCCCCGCGTCTTGTCCTCCGGCACCGCGGGCAACGGCGCCAGGTCGGCCTGCCGGGACTGACGGTTGCGCCAGCCCCGGTACATACCGAAGTAGCCCGCCGCCAGGATCAGCAGCGTGCCGAGAATGCCCAGAACGGCCTTCACCGAGTGAGCTCACCGTCCAGGACGGTCGGCGTACCGCGGAGGAAGGTCGCGACGACCTTGCCCGGCAGCGTCATGCCCTCGAACGGGTTGTTCCGCGACAACGACACCGAGGCGTCCGGTACGACGATCTGGTCAACGGACGGGTCGTACAGCACGATGTTCGCCGGGGCACCCGCCTCGAGCGGACGACCGTGGTCAGCCGCTTGGCCGATCGCAGCCGGCCGGTAGCTCATTCGGTCGGCGACATCCGCCCAGCTGAGCAGGTTCGTATCGACCATCGCGTGCTGTACGACGCTCAGCGCCGTCTCGAGCCCCGTCATACCGGGTGAGGCCGCGCTCCACTCGCAGTCCTTGTCCTCGACCGGGTGCGGCGCGTGGTCGGTGGCGACGATGTCGATGGTTCCGTCGGCCAGGCCCTCGCGGACCGCCTCGACGTCCGCCTTGGTGCGCAGCGGCGGGTTCACCTTGTAGACCGGGTTGTAGGAGGCGGCCAGGTCCTCGGTCAGCAGCAGGTGGTGCGGGGTGACCTCGGCGGTCACCTCGAGACCGCGGCGCTTGGCGGCGCGGACAATCTCCACCGAGCCCTTGGTGGACAGGTGGCAGATGTGCAGCTTCGAGCCGACGTGCGCGTTCAGCAGGATGTCGCGAGCGATGATCGCCTCCTCGGCGACACTCGGCCAGCCGGTCAGGCCGAGGACGCCGGACAGTGCGCCCTCGTTCATCTGCGCGCCCTGGGTGAGCCGCGGCTCCTGCGCGTGCTGCGCGATCACGCCGTCGAACGCCTTCACGTACTCCAGCGCGCGGCGCATCAGCGCGGCGTCCCAGACGCAGTCGCCGTCGTCCGAGAACACCCGGACCCGGGCCGCCGAGTCCGCCATCGCGCCGAGCTCGGCGAGCTGCGTGCCCTTGCGTCCTACCGTGACCGCGCCGATCGGGTACACATCGGCGTACCCGGCGTCGCGGCCGAGGCGCCAGACCTGCTCGACGACGCCCGCGGTGTCCGCGACCGGGTCGGTGTTGGCCATCGCGAAGACCGCGGTGAAACCGCCCTTGGCCGCGGCCCGGGTGCCGGTGAACACCGTCTCGGCGTCCTCGCGGCCGGGCTCCCGCAGGTGGGTGTGCAGGTCGACCAGGCCCGGCAGCGCGACCAGCCCGGTGGCATCGATCGTGGTCGCGTCCGCGGGTGCGTCCAGGTTGGTGCCGACAGCAACGATCTCGCCGTTGTCGATCAGCAGATCCGCCACCTCACCGCCCACGATGCGCGCGCCGGTGATCAGGTATGCGGTCATGCGTTCTGCTCCTCTTCGTTACTTCCTGACAACAGCAGATAAAGGACGGCCATCCGGATCGCCACGCCGTTCGTGACCTGCTCGACGATCACCGAGCGGGTGGAGTCGGCGACCTCGGCGCTGATCTCCATCCCGCGGTTCATCGGGCCCGGGTGCAGCACGACCGCCTCGTCGGGCAGCTGCGCCATCCGGTTCCGGTCCAGGCCGTAGCGCCGGCTGTACTCGCGGGCACTCGGGAAGTAGGCGTCGTTCATCCGCTCCCGCTGCACCCGCAGCATCATCACCGCGTCGCTCTTCGGCAGCACCGCGTCGAAGTCGTACGACGTGACGCACGGCCAGTTCGTCATGTCGACGGGCAGCAGCGTCGGCGGGGCGACCACGGTGACCTCGGCGCCGAGCGTCGACAGCAGCAGCACGTTCGACCGCGCGACCCGGGAGTGCAGGACGTCGCCGACGATCGTGATCCGCCGCCCCTCCAGCGAGCCGAGGTGGCGGCGCATCGTGAACGCGTCCAGCAGCGCCTGCGTCGGGTGCTCGTGGGTGCCGTCGCCGGCGTTCACCACCGAGCCGGTCATCCAGCCCGACTTCGCCAGCAGGTGCGGCGCGCCGGACGAGCCGTGCCGGCAGACGACGCCGTCGGCGCCCATCGCCTGCAGGGTCAGCGCGGTGTCCTTGAGGCTCTCCCCCTTGCTGACGCTCGAACCCTTGGCGGAGAAGTTGATCACGTCCGCCGACAGCCGCTTGGCGGCAGCCTCGAACGAGATCCGGGTCCGGGTGGAGTCCTCGAAGAACAGGTTCACCACGGTGCGCCCGCGCAGCGCGGGCAGCTTCTTGATCGGGCGGTCGGCCAGCGACCGCATCTCCTCGGCGGTGTCGAGGATCAGCTGCGCCTCGTCGCGACTCAGGTCGCCGGCGCTCAGCAGGTGCTTCATCAGCCCATCGCTTTCTTGTCCGCGATCAGTACGGCGTCCTCGCCGTCGAACTCGTCGAGGTGCACGGTGACGCGCTCCACGAGCGAGGTGGGCAGGTTCTTGCCCACGTAGTCGGCGCGGATCGGCAGTTCGCGGTGGCCGCGGTCGACCAGGACCGCGAGCTGCACGGCCCGCGGGCGGCCGATGTCGCCGAGGGCATCGAGCGCCGCGCGGATGGTGCGGCCGGAGAACAGCACGTCGTCGACCAGCACCACGACCTTGCCGTCGATGCCGTCCGGCGGAATGTCGGTGTGCTCGAGGCCACGGGGTGGTTTGAGACCGATGTCGTCGCGGTACATGGTCACATCGAGTGACCCTGTGGGCACGCTCTGCCCCTCGACGGCCTGGATCCGGGTGGACACCCGCTGCGCCAGCGGGACCCCGCGGGTCGGGATGCCGAGCAGGACGACCGGGTCGGCGCCGCGGTTCCGCTCGAGGATCTCGTGGGCGATCCGGGTCAGTGCCCGGGATATGTCGGAAGCGTCGAGGACCTCGCGGCTGCTGCGTTTCGGCGGCTGCGCGACCTCGGGGTGCTCTGCGCTCTGGGCAGGGCTCATCGCTACCGTTCCTCCTTTCCCGCCTCTCGGGACGGGTCTTTAAAGGACGTTCGGACCGCTTGACATGGTATCGGAAGTGACACGCCGTCTTGACGCTGGCCTACACTCCGGAATATTGTTACTCTGTGTAATCGAGGGGGGTTTCACCTACTGGCCCGTTTCCGGCGGGCCGGACATGACGAAACTAGTCGGAGGGAAGAACCAGCGTGCCTAGCGAATACGCGAAGACACTGGGTGGCAAGCTACGTGCCATCCGCCAGCAGCAAGGGCTGTCGCTGCATGGTGTAGAAGAGAAGTCCAAGGGTCGCTGGAAGGCGGTCGTCGTCGGCTCGTACGAGCGCGGCGATCGAGCCGTCACGGTCCAGAAGCTCGCGGAGCTCGCCGATTTCTACGGCGTGCCGATCCGTGAACTGCTTCCTGGGTCCGCCAGCGCGGCGGCTGCGGCCGCGGCTCCGCCCCGGTTGATTCTCGACCTGGAGGCTCTGCAACACCTCGACGCGAGCGAGGCCGGTCCGCTGACGCGGTACGCGGCCACGATCCAGGCTCAGCGTGGGGACTACAACGGCAAGGTGCTGTCGATCCGTCAGGACGACATGCGGACGCTCGCGGTCATCTACGACGAGTCGCCGACGACACTGACCGAGCGCTTCATCTCCTGGGGTGTACTGAACCCGGAGGCGAAGGGCGAGGTCGAGGAATCGTCCGAGGCCGCCGGCGCCTGATGCGGCGCTGACGACTGACTGAAGGCACGGTCGGGGCTTGTAGCAGCTGGCCCGCGGCCGCCCGCCTTCTTCAGCTGACCGAACAGAGCGGTAAGCAGCACCACGACAACGCAGGAACACAACGCAGTACGACTGAAGGTCCAGCGGCGGGTATCCACCTCACCCACCCGCCCGGGACACGGGGACGCACCAGCGGCCCGGGACCGTACCGAGACGGTCACCGGGCCGGGACAGAAGAACGAAAGACAGAGAGGGCTCGCCCCCCTCGCTCTCTCGGACGCCCGATCAGGCGCCCAGATCAGACGCCCAGGGTCGGCTTCAACTGCAGCAGTCTGGCCAGCAGGCCGTTCACGAACGTCGGCGACTCGTCCGTCGACAGATCGCGCGCCAGCGCGACCGCCTCGCTCACCGCGACCACGTCCGGGACCTGGTCGTCGAACAGCAGCTCGTAGGCACCGATCCGGAGAATGTTCCGGTCCACGGCCGGCATCCGGTCCAGCGTCCAGCCGACCGAGTGCGTCTCCAGCAGGTCGTCGATCTGCTCGGCGTGCTTCGCGACCCCCTCGACCAGCGCCACGGTGAACTCGTTCACCGGCGGGTCGTTGTCGGCCACCCGGTCGGCCAGGGTGCCGCCGACCGGCAGCCCCCTGACCTCCGACTCGAACAGTACGTCGAGCGCGCGTTTGCGGGCCTTGCTCCGGGCAGACATCTGCTGTGTCTCGGCTTTCCTAGTACTGCGCGGTCAGGAGGTGACGCGGCCGAGGTAGTCCCCGGTCCGGGTGTCCACCTTGACCTTCTCGCCGGTCGTCAGGAACAACGGCACCTGGATGTCGTACCCGGTCTCCAGGCGGGCCGGCTTGGTGCCGCCGCTGGACCGGTCGCCCTGCAGGCCCGGCTCGGTGTATTCGACGAGGAGCTCGACCGAGGCCGGCAGCTCGACGTACAGCGGGAGGTCGTCGTGGACCGCGACGATCGCGTCCTGGTTCTCCAGCAGGAAGTGCGAGGCGTCGCCGACGACCTCGGGCTGGATCTGGAGCTGGTCGTAGGTCGACTTGTCCATGAACACGTAGGCCGTACCGTCGTTGTACAGGTAGGTCATGTCACGCTTGTCGACCGTGGCGATCTCGACCTTCACATCGGCGTTGAAGGTCTTGTCCACCACCTTGCCGGACAGCACGTTCTTGAGCTTGGTCCGGACGACGGCGCCGCCCTTGCCCGGCTTGTGATGCTGGAACCACACGACGGACCAGAGCTGGCCGTCCAGGTCGAGCACCATGCCGTTCTTGAGGTCGTTCGTCGTTGCCACGCGGGTATACCCTTCGGGATCGATCAGCGGTAACACGAGATTGTAGCGGTCACTCCCGTTTCCTCCGATTCCAGCACTGCCCTAGACCTTGCGGGCCTTAGGCTGGACGTCCAGACCGTCCACCGAGGCGCCAGGAGGCCGGCAGTGACGGAGTTCGTGATCTTCGTCGTGGTGATGATCGTGGTGAGCCTGATCACCAAGGCGAGGCAGCAGTCCACCCGGCGCGACGGCAAGCCGAATCCGCGGATGCAGGCGCTGATCGAGAAGCTCCAGGCGCAGCAGGGCGGCAACCAGCCGGTCCAGTTCCAGGGCCAGTTCACCCAGGCCGCCGGCCAGGGCGGCCCGCCACAACAGGTCCAGGCCCAGGCGCCGCAGCAGTCCGGCCCGCTGTCGCCGTACCCGCAGGCGGGGATGTACCAGCCGCAGGCGCAGTACAACCCTGCCCAATATGGCCAGAGGGCTTATCAGCCGCCGGGGCATCGGCCGCAGCAGAACAACCTGCCGACGTCGACGCCGGATCTGGATGCCCGGGTGCGCGAGCTGATGAACGCGAACAACGAAGTCGGCGCGATCCGCCTGCTCGGCGAGGAACGCGAGCTGGGGATCCTCCAAGCGCAGGCGTACGCCCGCGGACTCATGCAGCCCACGACACCACAGGCCGCGACTCCCGATCAGTCCAACGACTCCGAAGAGTCCGGCGAGGACACGGACGGGGAACGGTACGTCGGGTCGGCCGCGTTCGCGGAGTCGATCTTCAACCTCGACGACCGGGACGAGAACGTCTGGGCCAGCGGATGGGTCGACACGCCCGAGCCCGACGACCGGTCCGACATCGACGAACTGTGGCAGACGGTCGCCAACTCAGCGCGGCCCGGAGCTACTCCGCCCAAGTGACAGTGATGTAGCTGTCCCGCCGGGCGATGTGAAAGCCCGCCGGAAGCTCATCCGCCCACGCATGCACCTGGAACGACGGCCCGGGGCCATGCCGGTGCCGCGCGTCCCAGATCCGCACTTGGTCGAGCATTCGGCCGATCAGCTCCAGCGCTCTTGGTCCGTGTCCACTGCACCCCAGTTCGACATGTACGTCGTCCCGTCCGGGCCGCGTCGACAGGTAGACCAGGCTGTCCGCGGTCGCGACCGCTGCGACCCACGACCACTCCCCGCTGGACATCACGCAGTACCCGGGCAAGGTGCCGGCCAGCCACAAGTAGAGGTCGAGCAACGGCTCCTCACGATGCACCTCCACCCCGGACCACGTCTGCAGTCGCGGCAGCGCCAGTACGTCGACCTTCGGATGCGGCTCATCCGATTGGTCCTCGTCGAACGTCAACTCCAGCTCGCCGAGCGGAACGAGCCGCTCGTAGTTCGCGCCGGCCCCCTGCATGCTGACGAACCCGCACATCGTCGTCGACCGGCTCTCCAGATGGTCACCGACCCGATCGAACGCGACGGAACGCGTCTGCCCCCGCATCCGCAGTGGTACGACGATCCGCCCGCGCGGCCGCAGTTGCCGCAGCCACGCGCTCGCGATCTCCCACGCGGTGACAGTCACCACGATCCGGTCGTACGGCGCCCGCTCCGGATCACCGAACGCCCCGTCCGCCCGGACGACGGCGACATCGCCGTACCCGGCCTCGTCGAGCAACGCCCGCGCCCGCTCGGTCACCTCCGGGTCGATGTCGACCGTGGTCACCGAACCACCCGGGCCGGCCAGCTCTCGCATCAGTGCGGCGTTGTAGCCACCCGAACCGATCTCCAGCACCCGGTCCCCCGGCTGGATCGCCGCCTGCTCCAGCATCAACGCGATGATGCTCGGCTGCGACACCGAACTCGTCACCACACCGGACCCGTCGCGTTTCATCAGCACGACGTCATCGGCGTACGCGACGTCGAGTGGAGCCTGCGGGACGAACACGTGCCGCGGTACCGCTTGGAACGCGGCGGCGACGCGCTGGTCGCGGATCGTGCCTTCGGTGACCAGATGCCTGATGAGGGCCGCGCGCAACGACCCCGTCTGAACCGAGTCGTTCCCGAGGTCCGCCATGGGGCTTCAGTCTCGCTTGTCCCCAAGTGATTCCAACAGGGCCCGGAGCAAGCCCGCCAACCGATCACGGTCGGCCGCCGATAGTCCGGCGAGCAACTGTTCCTCGGTGTCGACGTGCGTCGGCAGCACCTTGTCGATCAGGTCCAGACCTTCTTGGGTCAGCGTCACCTGGACACCACGCCGGTCGGTCTCACTGGGAGCACGGGTCACCAGACCCCGCGCCTCCAGCCGGTCCAGCCGCTGGCTGATCGCTCCCGAGGTGACCATCGACGAGTGCATCAGCCCGGCCGGGGTCAGGCTGTGCTCGTCGTTGCTGCGCCGCAGCGTCGCCAGTACGTCGAACGAGGCACGGTCCAGGTCGTGCTTGCCGAAGTTCCGCCGGAGCTCGGCGTCGAACATCGCGCCCAGCCGGCTCATCCGCCCGATGATGCCCATCGGCGACGTGTCCAGGTCGGGCCGCCGCTCCCGCCACTGCTCGAGCACCAGGTCGACGTGATCTGCCATCTGCCCAGCCTACCGCCGATTGCTTAGCGGTGAGAGATTTGCGTCTTGCTTAGCGCTGAGATACTTTGTCTTAGTGCTAAGCAATCGACGGTTCACTCTTCTCCTGGTCACGGCGATCGCGCCGATGCTCTGGGGCACCACCTACCTGGTGACCACCGAGCTCCTCCCGGCGCACCGTCCGTTGCTGGCCGCGCTCCTGCGCGCGTTGCCGGCGGGTCTGCTGCTGATCGCGATCACCCGGGTGCTGCCGCGCGGCAGTTGGTGGTGGCGCTCGCTCGTTCTCGGCACGCTCAACATCGGCGCCTTCAACGCCCTGCTGTTCGTCGGCGCCTACCGGTTGCCTGGTGGCGTGGCAGCGACCGTCGGCGCGATCCAGCCACTACTAGTCGCGCTGCTGTCAGCCGGTCTGCTCCGCCAGCGCTTGTCGCTGCGCACTGTCCTCACTGCGATGGCAGGCGTGTTCGGCGTCGGTCTGCTGGTACTGCGAGCCACTGCGCAGCTGGACGCGGTGGGTGTGCTCGCAGCTGTCGGCGGTGCGGTCGTGATGGCGTTCGGCGTCGTACTCAGCAAGCGCTGGACGTCTCCGGCTCCCCTGCTGGCGACCACTGGCTGGCAGTTGGCCGCCGGTGGACTGGTACTGCTTCCAGTCGCCTTCCTCGTCGAGGGCGCACTCCCCGCTCTGACACTGCGGAACGTCCTGGGTTACTCGTACTTGTCACTGTTCGGCTCCGCCGTCGCCTATGCACTCTGGTTCCGTGGACTGCGGGCGCTCGCTCCGACCGAGGTGACGTTCCTCGGACTGTTGAGCCCAGTTGTCGCCACCACACTCGGGTGGCTGGTCCTGGATCAGCGTCTGACCGCACTCCAGGCGATCGGCGGTGCCATCGTGCTGGCAGCACTGGTCAGCGCACAGGTCCGGTGGTCATCGCGGCCGCAGAAGCGGACCAGCTGGGTGAAGCCGTCAGATCAGGCCTTCGCGGAGTGCGTACGCGACGGCGTGTGAGCGGTTACGCAACTGCAGCCGGCTGGTCACGTCGTGCAGGACGTTCTTGACCGTCCGCTCCGAGTAGGACAGCTCCCGCGCGATCTCCTGCGTGTCCTTGCCGTCGGCCACCAAACGCAGTACCTGCGTCTCGCGGTCGGACAAACCGGTAGGCGACAGCCGGCGCGGCGCGGGCGCCTGACCGAGCAGTCGACCGAGGAGGTCCGGCGGCAGACTGCCGTCACCCGCGGCGGCAGCCTGCACCAGGTGCACGATCCGATCAGCGGTCGCGTCAGTACGCCGCAGTACGCCGGACACTCCCAACTCGACCGCAGACATCAGCGCGTCGTCGTCGATCGCACTGCCGATCACGACGATCCGGCGAAAGCCTCGCTGCGTCGCGGCGCGCAGTACCTGGACCGCGGCCGCGTCCAGCGCGTCGACGGCGACCAATGCGACCGCTGACGGGTCAGCGCGCTGATCGCTGACCAGGCTGACCTCCGGCCGCTCGCCGAGCGCGTACATCAGCCCGAACTGCGACAACGGATCCAGCGCCTTCACCCACACCGGAATCGGAATGCACTGCTGCGTCGTCATCCTTGCCACTCCCCTGAGCGTTGCCGAATCCAACTGACAACTACTCGATGCCCGAAAGGGCAGATTGGTTACGAGTCCAGGGTGGTGAGTGCGCGCAGGGCCAGCCGGTACGAGTCGAGACCGAAACCGGCGATGGTCCCGGTCGCCACTCCGGCGACGACGCTGGTGTGCCGGAAGTCCTCGCGGGTCGCCGGGTTGGTGAGGTGGATCTCGATCAGCGGCGCGGTCCGCTGGGCGATCGCGTCGCGCAGCGCGTAGGAGTAGTGGGTGAACGCGGCCGGGTTCAGGACGACCGGGATCCGGCCGTCGGCCGCCTCGTGCAGCCAGCCGACCAGCTCGGCCTCGTCGTCGGTCTGCCGCACCTCGACCGCGAACCCGAGCTCGGCACCGGTCTTCTCGCACACCCCGACCAGCTCGGCGAAGGTCGTCGTACCGTATTTCTCCGGTTCGCGGGAGCCCAGGCGCCCGAGGTTCGGGCCGTTCAGCACCAACACTCGCTCAGTCACAGCACTCACCCTAGTGGTCGGACCCGCGCGAACGCGGCGTTGGCCTCGTCGACGGCGACCGGGTAGCGATCGGTGGCGGACTGCCCAGCGGAGACGGCCAGCCAGTTGCGGTAGCCGAGGATCCGCTGGGTCGAGAGCAACTGGGCCGACAGCAGCTCGGCGGCGAGATCACCCCCGAGCGCCTCGGCCAGCGCGTGCTCGTCGTCGTCCATGAACTCGCGCAGCCGGGTCGCGAGCGCCGGCGTGGTGAAGACGAGGCGGTAGTACGCGATCACCTGCGGGTGGTCGTTCAGCCCGGTGGTCGGCTCGCGGTCCGCGAGACCGGTCAGGAAGTACTCGCGGAACGCGTCGACCGGCGGCGCGGACGCGGCCCGCACGACCCGGGCCGCCTCGCGGCGATGGTCCGCGATCCGGTGCATCACCAGGTCTTCCTTGGTCGGGAAGTACTTGAACAGCGTCGGCTTGGACACGTCGGCGGCCGCCGCGATGTCGGTCACCGGCACCTCGTCGAAGCCGTGCTCGAGGAACAGTGCGATCGCCGCCTGCGACAAGGCGTCGTACGTCTGCTGCTTCTTGCGTTCGCGGAGTCCGGTCACGACATCATGTTAACCTAGGCAAAAGATTGACCGAGTTAATCTTTTGTGGAGGACCGATGCGAGACCTGAACGCCGAGCGCGAGTACGCCGTCCACTGCCGGGAGGCACTGCGGCGGATGGTCGCCGGGGCGCGCGAGAACGTGGCCGTCGGCGAGCACACCGGCCAGACCTACTACCTGGGCCGGCGGCACGTGTCCGACGCGATCGGCCGGCCGCCGATGGTGATCGACTGGCGCGCACCGGTGTCGGCCGCCTTCTACCAGGCGTCCGCCGTCGAACCCCGAGGTATCGAGATCCGCCGCCGCTTCGGCTGGTCGGCCAACACCCTGACCAGCTTCGAGGACGAACTCCTCCGGTCCGGTACGCCGGTCTCCAGCGATCTCGTACGGCGCGAGATCGAGCGCGCCCGCGTCGGTCCGATGCGGGACATCGTCGCGACCATCCAGCCCGAACAGGACACCCTTGTCCGGACCGACCTCGACCTCTCGGTCTGCGTGCAGGGCGCACCGGGCACCGGCAAGACAGCGGTCGGCCTGCACCGGGCCGCCTACCTCCTCTACGCGCACCGCTCCCGGCTGCAACGCAACGGCGTCCTCGTCCTCGGCCCGAACCGGGCCTTCCTGCACTACATCTCCGCGGTCCTGCCGACGCTCGGCGAGGTGGATGTCGAGCAGACGACGATCGAACAACTCCTCGACCGCGAGATCCGCGCGACCGACGACCAACGAGCCGCCGAGATCAAGCACGACGTCAAGATGGCGCGGGTACTGCGGAACGCCGTGTACCGCAGGATCGGCAGGCCCGAGCAAGCGGTCGTAGTGCGGGACGCGTCGTACAAGTGGCGGGTCAACCAGCACGAGTTCAGCGAGATGGTGAGCGACGCCGAGGCGGACGCAACGACGTACCTGACCGGGCGCGAGCGGGTCGTGGCGCGCGTCGTCGCCGCGCTCCAGCGGCAGGCCGAGGCGCGGGGGCAGAACTGCAACGGTGTCTGGCAGCGGCGGATGGCGCGGGCGGTGCAACCGGATGTCGAGGCAGTGTGGCCGATCGTGAAGGCCGACGAGACGCTCGCCGAATTGCTGAGCGATCCGCAGCCGGCCGCGGACGGCATCCTGACGCCGGAGGAGCAGCGCGCGATCACCCGGCCGCGACCGCGGAAGGCGAAGAGCGCGCGCTGGACGGCCGCGGACGCCGTACTGCTGGACGAACTCAGTGCGTTGCTCGACCGCGGAACGATGTACGGGCATGTCATCGTCGACGAGGCGCAGGACCTCTCCCCCATGCAATGTCGTGCGATCGCCCGGCGCAGTGAACACGGCTCGATCACCGTGCTCGGCGACCTCGCCCAGGGCACCACGGCCTGGGCCGCCACCGACTGGCCGACGCAACTCACACAGCTCGGGAAGCCCACGGCGGAAATCGTTGCCCTGAGCACCGGGTATCGCGTGCCCGCAACCGTGGTCGACCTCGCCAACCGGCTGCTCACCGCACTGGACGTCGAAGTCCCGCCGACGACGTCATTCCGCTCCGACGGCAGGCTACGGATCACCCACGTTCCGGACCTCTCCATCGCGTGCGTGGACGCCGTGCGCGAAGCGCTCACCCTGGAAGGCTCGGTCGGCGTCATCGCTGCCGACCACGAGAGTTCGGTCTTGGCCGACGGCCTGAAGGCGGTGGGCATCGAGACCTTCACCGCGGACGGTGACGGCCGCGTGACCGTCGTACCGGCGAGCCTGGCGAAGGGCCTCGAATACGACCACGTGATCGCCGCCGAGCCCGCCGACATCGTCGCCGCCGAGCCCCGCGGCCTCAACCGCCTCTACGTCGTCCTCACCCGCGCGGTCTCCCGGCTCGACATTCTGCACACGCGGGACCTGCCGGCCGAACTACGCTGACCAGGGTGCGCCGGGTCCGCCCATGCGTGCGGCGTACTCCGATCCGTTGGCCAGCTCGCCACGGCGGATCGGCTTGTCGGTGAACGCGGACGCATAGATCGCGGCGGCCAACTCGATCGTGTTGCGCGCCTCGGTGAGCGGGACCGGCACCGGCTGGCCGGCTTCCTTCGCGTCGAGGATCGCGGTGAGCTGCGCGGTGTGGCCGCTCGCCACGTCGGGCAGGTCGGTCGACCATGCGTCCGCGACCGCTTCGTGCCCGGGCGCCGGCGTGACGGTCCAGTCGGGGTTCTTGTAGCCGTACAGGTGTTCCAGCTCTACGGTCGCGTTCTCGCAGTCGAAGCGGAGCTGGGACGTCTGGCGGGCGGACACCAGCGAGTTCACGACCGAGGCGACCGCTCCGTTCTCGAACGTCACGAGCGCCATCGACACGTCCTCGGTCTGCGTCGGGCGGGCCTGCCGGGCCGCGAGCGCGGTCACCTTCTCCCACGGGCCGAGGATCGAGAGCAGCAGGTCGTACTGGTGGATGCCGTGCCCCATCGTCGGGCCGCCACCCTCGACGTCGAACGTGCCACGCCACGGCACCGCGAAGTACGCGTCGTCGCGATACCAGACGGTGTTGCACAGGGCAACCAACGGCCGGCCGAGCACACCGTCGGCGAGCAGCTCCCGCAGCCGCACCGCGCCGGAGCCGAAGCGGTGCTGGAACACGCAGGCGACCTGCGCCTTGGACTTCTCCTCCGCCGCGAGCAGCTTGTCGAACTCGTCCAGCGACAGCGTCGGCGGCTTCTCCATGTACACGTCGACGTCCGCCGCGAGACACTCGGCGGCCAACGGCACGTGCGAGTTCGGCGGGGTGCACAGGTGCACCAGGTCCAGCTGCTCGGTCGCGAGCAGGTCGGTCAGGCTCGAGTACGTCGCCGGGATGTCCCACTTGGCGGCGAACTCCTTGGCCCGGTCCAGATCGACGTCGACGGCGGCGACCAGTTCGGCCCGCTCCGCCAGCGCCGTCACGGCCCGGGCATGCGAGCCTGCGATGCCACCGGTTCCGACGATCGCGATCCGATGCTTGCGCTCAGTCATATGGAAAGCCCTTTCCGAGGCGTTTCCAGAACCCTAACTGATCTCGCCGTACGCCGCGACCAGGAGGCTCGGGTCGGGAGCTTCGAGGATGGTGGGCTTGGCCAGGGCGTCCAGGACGACGAAGCGGAGGCGGTCGGCCCGGGTTTTCTTGTCGAGCTTCATCGCGTCCTGCAGGTGCGACCAGGCGTCGGCGCGGTAGCTGACCGGCAGGCCGAGCGACTCCAGGACGGCGCGGTGCCGGTCGGCGGTCGGGTCGTCGAGGCGGCCGGCCGCGCGGGCCAGCTCCGCGACGAAGACCATGCCGATGCTGATCGCCGCGCCGTGCCGCCACTTGTACCGCTCGGTGCGCTCGATCGCGTGGCCGAGGGTGTGCCCGTAGTTCAGTGCCTCGCGACCGATCTGCCCGCCGGCGGTCGTGGTCCGCTCGCGCAGGTCCGCGCCGACGGTGTCCGCCTTCACCTGGATCGAGCGCGCGATCAGTTCCTCGGTCGCGCCGTACGACGGGCTCGTGGCGCCGGCCGGATCCTTCTCGACCAGGTCCAGGATCACCGGGTCGGCGATGAACCCGCACTTCACGACCTCGGCGAGACCGCTGACGTAGTCGTTCTTCGGCAGGCTTTCCAGCGCGGCCAGGTCGCAGAGCACACCGGCCGGCTCCCAGAACGCGCCGACCAGGTTCTTGCCCTCGGCGGTGTTGATGCCGGTCTTGCCGCCAACCGCCGCGTCGACCATGCCGAGCAGGGTGGTCGGGATGTGCACGACCTTGACGCCGCGCAGCCAGGTCGCCGCGACGAACCCGGCGAGGTCGGTCGTTGTCCCGCCGCCGACGCTGACGATCGCGTCCGAGCGAGTGAACCCGGCCTGACCGAGGACGGACCAGCAGTACGCCAGCACCTCGGCGGTCTTCGCGTCCTCGGCGTCCGGGATCTCGATCGCGTGCGCGGTGAAACCGGACGCGGTCAGGTCGTCGCGGATCGCGTCACCGGTCTCGCGGAGCGCCCGCGGGTGGATCACGGCGACCCGCTGCGTGCCCTCACCGAGCAGTGCCGGCAGCTCACCGAGCAGGTTGTTGCCGATGACAACGTCGTACGGCGCGGCCGCCTCGACGCGAATCCTCGTCACGAGAGGTGCTCCAGGATCTCGTCGGCGATCTGCTCCGGGGTCTTGTCGTCGGTCAGCACGGTCTGCTTGGCGACTTCGCCGTACAGCGGGCGGCGGGCCTCCATCAGGTTCCGCAGCTGGGTGCGAACGTTGCCGAGCAGCAGCGGGCGGGCGACGCCGAGGCCGACGCGCTTCACCGCCTCTCCAAGGCTCACGTCCAGGAAGACCACGTGGTGCCCGGCCAGGTCGGCGCGGGTGCCGGCGTCGAGGATCGCGCCGCCGCCGAGCGACAGCACCTCGCCGTCGTCCTGCAGTGCGGTCGCGATCGCGGACCGCTCGAGCTTACGGAAGTGCGCCTCGCCCTCGTCGACGAAGATGTCCGAGATCGGTTTGCCCGCCTCGGCCTCGATGTCGGTGTCCGTGTCGCGGTGCCGCGCGCCGAGCCGCTCGGACAGCACCGCCGCGACAGTGGACTTACCCGATCCGGGCGGGCCGACCAGGACGACGACCGGGCTCACTCCCACTCCCGCGGGGTGATCGTGGTCGGCAGGTTGGCCAGGTAGGACTGGTGGTTGCGCGCGGTCTCGGGGACCGAGTCGCCGCCGAACTTCTCCAGCGAGACCTCGGCCAGCACCAACGCGACCATCGCCTCGGCGACGATCCCGGCCGCCGGTACGGCGCAGACGTCCGAGCGCTGGTGATGCGCGGACGCGGCCTCGCCGGTCGCGGTGTCGATCGTGCGCAGCGCCCGCGGCACGGTCGCGATCGGCTTCATCGCGGCGCGCACCCGGAGCGTCTCGCCGGTGCTCATACCGCCCTCGGTTCCGCCCGAGCGACCGCTGGTGCGGCGGACCGAACCGTCCTCGGCGACGATCTCGTCGTGCGCCTGCGAACCCGGCGTCCGGGCCAGCTCGAAGCCGTCACCGAGCTCGACACCCTTGATCGCCTGGATCCCCATCAGGGCGCCGGCCAGCTTGGAGTCGAGGCGGCGGTCCCAGTGCACGTAGCTACCGAGACCCGGCGGGAGACCGTCGACGACGACCTCGACGACACCGCCAAGGGTGTCGCCGGCCTTCTGCGCGGCGTCGATCTCGGCGACCATCTGCTTGCTCGCGTCGGCGTCCAGGCAGCGCACCGGGTCCGCGTCCAGCTTCGCGACGTCGGAGTACGCCGGGATCACGCCATACGGCGCCTTGACGGTGCCGAGCTCGACGACGTGGCTGACGATCGTCACGCCGTACGCCTGGCGGAGGAAGCGGGCCGCGACCTCACCGAGCGCGACGCGGGCCGCGGTCTCCCGGGCGCTGGCGCGCTCGAGCACCGGGCGGGCCTCGTCGAAGCCGTACTTCTGCATGCCGGCCAGATCGGCGTGACCGGGGCGCGGGCGGGTCAGCGGCGCGTTCCGGGCCAGGCCGGCGAGCGTCTCGGCGTCGACCGGGTCGGCGCTCATCACCTGCTCCCACTTCGGCCACTCGGTGTTCCCGACCTGGACGGCGACCGGGCTGCCGAGGGTGAGCCCGTGGCGGAAGCCGCCGAGGAACGTCACCTCGTCCCGCTCGAACTTCATCCGGGCACCCCGGCCGTAGCCGAGACGCCGACGGGCCAGGGCGTCGGCCACGTCATCAGTGGTGACCTGAACCCCGGCAGGGAGACCTTCGAGTACGGCGACGAGCGCTTGTCCGTGCGACTCGCCGGCGGTGAGCCAGCGCAGCATGCCGCTGATTCTTCCACGCCCGGCTCACCCCACGGACAGCGGTCTCAGACTCAGCGGCAGGTCTGGCTCTCCTGGGTGTTCAGCCCGTGACGGACGGAGAGCACCATGTCGAAGGTCTTGATGATCGGAGAGTCCGCGCAGCTGGTGCTGGCGCTGGCCGCCTGACCGCCGGCGATCGCGGCGCCCGTGAGCGCGGTGGTGGCGAGGGCCGCCATGGCCAGGCGCCCTGCGGTACGACGGAATCGGGTGGTCATCGTGAACTCCTCCGAAGAACTGGTTGCCTTGTACCAACGACACTAGAAGCCGGAGGCTCCGCACGAACTGGCCTCAGATCCCGTCTTGGGGGTAGCGCTGGCACCACCCCCGATAGGGTCCAAGGGTGAACCGTGAGGCGGAGGAGACGTGGCGCGGGCGGGTGCGGGGGTGCCTGCTGGGTGGGGCGATCGGGGACGCGCTGGGTGGACCGGTGGAGTTCCAGGACGGTCGCTCGATCGTCGCGAAGTACCCGGACGGGGTGCGCGAGTACGTCGACGGTGGGGCCGGTTGGCCGCCGGGGACGATCACCGACGACACCCAGATGACGTTGTTCACCGTCGAGGGGCTGATCCGCGCGAGCGTGCGGAGCGACCGCGGGACCGGTTTCACGGTGGCCGTCGTGCAGCACGCGTACGACCGGTGGCTGGACACGCAGACGCTGCCCGGTCCGAGCGGCGAGCGGGACGGCTGGCTGCAGGCTGAGCAGTGGCTGTACGCGCGGCGCGCACCGGGCAACACGTGTCTGACCGCGCTCACGCAGGCCCGCAAGGGCGAGCCGCGCATCCCCCAGTTCGGCGCGTTGGCGGTGAACGACTCGAAGGGGTGCGGTGGAGTCATGCGGGTGGCGCCGTTCGGGCTGCTCCCCCAGTTCCCGGTCGACTGGTTGTTCGACTCGGCCGCGGACGCCGCCGGGTACACGCACGGCCACCCGAGCGGGAAGCTCGCGTCCGGCGCTCTCGCCGCGATCGTCCACGAGCTCTGTACGGGCGCCTCCCTGAACGACGCCCTCGACCGCGCGACTGCCCTTCTGGTCCAGCGCGAGGGCCACGACGAGACCAGTACGGCGCTCGCGCTCGCCCGGCACCTGGCCGCGACAGCACCCGCCGGCCCGGTCACGGTCGAGCGGCTCGGCGGCGGGTGGGTCGCCGAGGAAGCACTCGCGATCGCGGTCTTCGCGGCGCTCGCGTATCCGGAGCCCGACCAGGTCCTCGACGCGCTGGCGCTGGCCGTCACGCATTCGGGTGACAGCGACTCCACCGGCGCGATCTGCGGGAACATCCTCGGCGCCCTGCACGGCGAGACGGCTCTCCCCGCAGAGCTCGTCTTCGCCGTCGAGGGGCGCTCGGTCATCACCACGCTGGCCGATGACTTCGCGCTGGAGTTCACCCAGGGCAAGCGGCTGCACGGCGACTACGGCCCCCACACCGCGTGGAGCAGTCGCTACCCGGGCTGGTGACTACGCCGGCTCGATCGACAGCTTGTGGTGGAAGGTGTCGCGCGGGTCCCACTTCGCCTTGATCTGCTGCAGCCGCGGGTAGTTGCCGAGGTAGTACAGGTCGTGCCACGGCACCCCGGACTTGTTGTACGCCGGGTCCGCGAGGTCGGTGTCCGGGTAGTTGATGTACGAGCCGGCGTTGATCGCGTTCGGCACCGGTACGCCGCCGGTCTCGCGATAGATCTCGCCGTACACCTTGCGCAGCCACGCGAGGTGCGTCGCGTCGTCGGTCGCGGCGTCCCACGCGGCCGCGAGCACCATCTTGCAGACCACGTCGCGTTGCGCGGACGCGGTCGCGTTCGACGCGACGGTGTTGACCTTGCCGCCGTACGGGACGAGCAGCAGGGACGAGCCCGGGCCCTTGTACGCCGCGTCGGTCAGGCCGCGGTACATCGCGAGGATCTGCTCGTCGGAGTAGCCCTTGCGCAGGTAGCCGGCCTTGTACTTGCCGCGGTTCGGCGCCGGCGTCTCCGCGATCGACCGCTGCATCGTGGTGTGCAGGAACGGCCCGACGCCGGTGTCGATCACCTGCGGCTTGTTCTGTACGCCGGCCACCATCGCGGCGTTGAACGCGTTCATCAGCTCGGCCGAGTTCGGCGCGGCGGCGTCGATCTGGGTGGAGAGCAGGAACTGGCCCGCGCTGTTGTGCGTGAGGATGAACGGCGCGTAGAGCGTCGCGTACGGCGAGTCCGCGGTGTTGTGCTGCTCGAAGAACGTGAACCAGTTCCGCACCGTGCGGGTGAAGTCGGCCTGGGTGGTCTTCGACCAGTCGTACAGCAACAGGCTGGACCGCAGCGCCGCCGGTGCCTTGGGCAACGATTCGGCGGGCGTCCGGCCCGACGTACCGTTCGACCGCATCAGGTACCGCGTGACGACGCCGAAGTTCCCGCCGCCGCCGCCGGTGTGCGCCCACCACAGGTCGCTGTGCGCGTTGTCGCGGGTCGCCACCACCGAACGCGCCCGGCCGCGGGCGTCGACAACCACGACCTCCACGCCGTACAGGTGGTCGACGACCGAGCCGTACTTGCGGGACAGCGGTCCGTACCCGCCGCCGCTGAAGTGACCGCCGACCCCGACCCCGAGGCAGCCGCCACCGGGTACGGTCACGCCCCAGCCGTAGAACAGCTCCTTGTAGACGGTTTCGAGGATCGCGCCCGCGCCGATCGAGAAGGCCCGGTGCCGCGGGTCCCAGGTCACCTCGTCGTACGTCGACATGTCCAGCAACACCTCGATGTCGCTGGAGTCCACGAAGTCCTCGAAGCAGTGTCCACCGCCACGGACCGCGATCCGCTTGCCGCTACGGACCGCCTCCTGCACCGCCGCGACGGCGTCCTCGGTGGACCGGATCACCCGCGCGTACTCCGGCGTACCGACGAACCGCCGGTTCTGGCCGCGCTGGACGAGATCCTGGTAGCGCGCGTCGCTCGGGCGGATCTGGTCACTGGAACCAACGCTCGGCGAAGCTGCTGCGTTCGCCGTCCCCGGTACGGCGAATGCGGCGCCCGCGACGGCGGTTCCGGCCAACAGACCACGACGACTGACTGGCATTGAGATTCCCTCCCAGAGTTCGAATACCTCGACCCTAGGAAGCGGAGCGATCCCCGCACATCAACCATCTGGAGGAGTCCGGGACTCATCTATCCGGCGTACAGGTGCTCCAACGGCGCGCCGAGCAGCACGCCGGCCAGCGCCCCGACGAGCATGAACGGCCCGAACGGGACCATCTGTTTGCGGGTCATCACCTTGGCCGCGATCAGCACGATCCCGACCACGGCACCGAGGAAGAACCCGCCGTACAGACCGGAGACGAACTGTCCCCAGCCCAGCCAACCGAGCGCCAGCCCGAGCAAGCCGGACAGCCGGACGTCGCCGAACCCGACACCGCGCGGGAACGCGAACCACAGCACGTAGAACACCGCGAACCCGATCGCACCGGCGATCGCTGCCCGGCGCAACGAACTCCAGTCGCCGGTCGCCACCGCCGCGCCGAGCAGCGCGACACCGACGACGGCGTACGTCGGCCAGATGATCACCGATGGCAGGAAGCGCGTCCGAGCGTCGATGTACCCGAGCACTGCGCCGGCCACCGCGAGCAGCAGCCACGCGGGCAGTACGGCGTCCAGCCCGAGCATCCAGCCGAGCACTCCCCCGGCCACAGCC
This sequence comes from Kribbella sp. NPDC043289, assembly GCF_056436705.1. Classification (NCBI taxonomy): domain Bacteria; kingdom Bacillati; phylum Actinomycetota; class Actinomycetes; order Propionibacteriales; family Kribbellaceae; genus Kribbella; species Kribbella sp. NPDC043289. Next base: position 577,878 of record NZ_JBWKCB010000001.1, on the reverse strand, counting down.
GCGAGCCCACCGCACCAGTACGCCGCGCTCCGGCCGGCCAGTGACGCGTACGGGACCTTGGTCTCGCCCTCGTCCAGCACGGGCTCCGGGATGCGGCGCATCAGCCAGGGCCCGAGGACAGCCGCCGCGGGTCCGCAGGCGACGACCCCGATCCCCGCAGCGAGCAACGCGTTGTCGGCCGGCACGATCCAGGAGCCTAGACGATGCGTTGGGCGGAGCGCCGTACCTGCGTCCGCGCGATCACCGCCGCGCCGCCGCCGATGAGCAGCAGTCCGCCGAAGATCACCCCGAGGGTGCTCCAGAACCCATGGTTCGTGGTGATCACCTCGACCCGTTGGAACTCGTCGTCAGTGGCCGCGGGCGCGAACGTGAAGTCGTCGGTGATCCGGCCCGGCTCGCGGTAGGTGACCGTGTACGCGGTCAGGAAGTCGGCCGGCTTCGTCAGCGTCGCGTCGTCCTCGACCCGGCCCGCGAACAGCAGCTCGGGGCGGACGTCGGCGTCCGGGAGCTTGGTGGCGTCGACCCGGTGCTCGGCGGCGACGTACACGGTCACGGTCTGCGCGGTGGTCGCGCCCTTGCTCAGCCGCATCGGGTACACGATCCGGTTCGACGCGAACGTCAGCGCGAGCGGCGGGGTCGAGCCGATCAGCGACTCACCGTCCCGCTTCGGCGCGAGCTTGACCGCCACGATCTCCCACTTCTCCGACAGGTACGGCGTGAGGTTCGCCGCGAGTGTCGCGGGGACGACGTACCCGTTGGTGCGCAGCCAGTCGGTCACGGCCGCACCGCTCGAGCCGGTGAGCCGCGCGACCGCGAACGGCCCGAGCACCATCTGCTGCTGGACGTTCACCCCGCTCGCGGCCGGGGCGCCCGCGGAGTCGCCGCGGCCGCCCATGAGCCCCAGCCCGCGCCCGCGGAACGGCCAGTAGGTCGTCTTGGACACGATCTTCGGCCGCGTGATCCGGTCCAGCCGGTTGAACAGCGTGTCGTCGCCGAGCTCCACCTTCGCGGCCGCCGGAACCGGCATGATCCATGCGGCCTTCTTCGACGAGCCGTTGATCTCCATCGACAGCGTGATCTTCTCGGTGCCGCCGGAGTACTGGACGAGCGCGTTCTCGCCGTACGAACGGGCCCGGGACTGGGCGTCCGGCATGAAGCCGCCGCAGGCGCAGGCCCAGGCAGGCGTCACCCCGGCAGCGACGAATCCAACAGCCAGCACGCCCGCGAGCACCCGCCAAAGTTTCACGGGCGAAGACTAGCTAAGCGAAGGTGTACGGCGTGTGGAAGAAGTTGCCCGGGTCGTACTTCCGCTTCGCGGCCTCCAGCTTCGCCACGCTGCCGCCGTAGTACGAACTCACCGCTCGTCCGGTCTCGAGGTAGTTCACGTAACCGCCGGCGGTGGCGGACCGGACGGCGCGGTGGCCGTTGGAGATGAAGGTCTGCGCGCTCTTGCCCTGCGACGACGAGTACCACTGGATCACGGCCAGCGCGCTGCGCCACGGCCACGCCGAGCCGCCCGCCGGCTGCTTCGTCGCCTGACCGCCGAGCGGGTCGAGGATCGCCGACGCCGGCGTTCGAGCCCGGGCCGCCGCCTTCACTGCGCCGAGCAGTGAGGTGATCGTTGCCGCGTCCATCGGTCCCTTGAGGACGTCGGAGCCGGCCTGGAACCCTTGGCGCGGACTCGTCGACCCACCGCCGAGGTACTTCACCGCTTCCATGTGTGACTTCACCGTGATCGAGCGAGACGACGCCTTCGCGCCGACGAACGACTCGAGCTGCGCGGCCGCCGCGTTCGCGTTGCCGGTGGTGGAGACACCGAGCACGTGGACCGACAACGTACCGTTGCTGTTGGCATCGATGTGCAGGTTGCCCCAGGACGTCGCCGGCGCGGTCTGGGCGAACTTCTGCCAGCCGCGGACGACGGCCGCCGCCTGCGACTCCGGCCAGCTCAGCCGGAAGAACCCGAGCTTGGTCCCCGGGATCGTCGCGAACTGGAACGACGTCACCACCCCGAGATTGCCACCGCCGCCGCCCCGCAGGGCCGCGAACAGGTCCGGCTCGGCGGACGCGCTGACCGTGTGCGCCTTCCCGTCCGCGGTGACGACGCCCATCGAGACGACCCGGTCACAGGTCAGCCCGAATGTGCGGGTGTGGATCCCCACGCCGCCGCCGAGCGTGAGGCCGGCGACACCGACGGTCGGGCAGCTCCCGGTCGGCAGTGAGCGGCCGTAACGGTCGAGGAACGCGTGCACGTCGTACAGGTGCGCGCCCGCGCCGACGGTGAGGACGCCGTTCGAGTAGCTCATGCCTTTGAGCGCGCCGACATCGACCTGCATGCCGTTGGCGATCGTCGACGCGCCGACGTACGAGTGCCCGCCGCTCTTCGGGACGAGCACGAGTTTGTTGGCGCGGGCGAAGTTGATCGCCTTCTGGACGTCGGCGGGGTTCGCGGCCTTGACCACGGCGGCCGGGCGGACGCTGTCCCAGCGCGGGTTGAAGAGCTGGTGCGCGGCGGCGTACCCGGACGAGGCCGGCAGGTAGAGGCGGCCCTGGAGCGAGCGGGCGAAGCTGTTCCAGTTCGGGACCGCGGACGTGAGCGTCGGGGCAGACGTACTGGGCGTGCTGCTCGGGGTCGAGCTCGGAGTGGTCGAGCTCGGCGCTGATGTGGTCGGTGTGTTCGACGTAGTGGCCGTAGCCGTCTGCGAAGGGCTCGTCGACCCCCCGGCGTCCTTCTTCGAGTTCCCACAACCGGCCAGCGTCACAGCGGCGGCGGCACCGCCGGCCTTCAGTACCGTACGGCGGTCAAGCAGGCTCACGATCCCCCAACTCCTCACGAGCAGCCGTTCTCATGGCCGCCAGAGGAGCCGGCGACCTACCCGTCATCATCTCCACTTGGAGGGTCGCCTGATGCACGAGTAGGTCAAGTCCGTTCAACAGCTCGGTACCGATCCGGTGCGCCGCGATCGCGAGCTTGGTCGGCCACGGGTGATACGCGACGTCGAACACCACCGGCGCGACGCCGGCGAAGTGCTCGGCCCACGGGTCGACCGCGCCGCCGGGCAGCGTCGACACGCACAGGTCGAAGCCGCCGATCTGCTCGACCTGGGTGAAGTCGGCGACCGACGTCCGGAGCTCCAGCTCCGCGGCCAGGTCCCGCAACCGCTCCGCCTTCGAGAGGTCCCGGACGACGAGGGTCACCTCGCTGACCCGCAGCCCACGCAGCGCCGCCAGCGTCGACGCCGCGGTCGCACCGCCACCGATCACGACCGCCGTCTCGGCCGCCGTGATCCCCCGCTCGGCGAACGCGTTCACCAGCCCGGGTACGTCGGTGTTGTGCGCGGACCGGGATCCGTCGGGCTCGAACAGCATCGTGTTCGCCGCACCGATCAGCTCCGCCACGGGATCGACGGTGTCGACCAGGTCCAGCGCCACCCGCTTCAACGGCATCGTCAGCGACAGCCCACGGACGTCGTCACCGAGCGACGCGACGAACCCGCGCAGCTCGTCCTCCTCGACCTCGAACGCGTCGTAGGTCCAGTCCATCCCGAGCGCGGCGTACGCCGCCCGGTGCATCGCCGGGGACAACGAGTGCGCGATCGGCGAACCCAGCACAAGACACCGCATGATCAGCAGCGACCCTTGTGGGCCTGGCACCAGGTCTGGAACTTCGCCACGTTGGCCTGGTGTTCGGCGTACGTGGTCGCGAACGCGGTCTCGCCGGTGTCCAGGTTGACCAGCGTGAAGTACTTCCACGATCCCGGCGCCGGGTTGATCGCCGCGCTGAGCTGCTCGCGGGTCGGCGAGTTGATCGGCGTCGGCGGCAGGCCCTTGTGGTTGTAGGTGTTGAACGGCGAGGTGTTCTTGCGCTGCTCGGGCGTCGTGAACACGCCGCCGTCCTTGCCGACCACGTAGTGCACCGTCGAGTCCATCCCCAGGTACATCCCGGCCGCCATCCGGTTGTAGATCACCCGCGCGACCTTCGCGTAGTCCGCCGGTTTGTTGGTCTCGGCACCGATGATGCTGGCGACGATCACCGCCTGGTACGGGTCCAGACCCTTGCGGGACGCGCTGTTCGCCAGGTCCAGCGACGACGCGGCCTTCGCGTAGTTCGCCGTCATCATCTTCAGCATCGAGACCGCCGTCGCGCCCTTCGGCACGTCGTACGTGCCCGGGAACAGGAAGCCCTCGGCGCTGTTGTGCGCGTACGACGGGAGACCGAGCGTGGCGGGCTTGGCCAGCGCGCCCGCGACGGAACCGCTCGGCAGCTTGAGCTTCGGGTTCTGCAGGATCAGCGCGACCTCGGCCATCGTCTTGCCGGCCGGGACGCTGAACCGGGTGATCCGGACCGACTGCGCGGTGTTCAGCATCAGCTCGAGCGCGGCCTTGGCCGACATGTGCTTGCGCAGCGTGTACGTCGCGGCCTGAATCTGCAAGGCCCGCGGATCGTCGCGGGCCGCCCGCTCGAAGGCGCGGGCGCTCTTCACGACTTCCTTCTTCTCGAGCGTGTCCGCGATCGAGCTGGAGCCTTGGCCGTTGGAGATCTCCACGATCACCGTGCCGGTGCCCTGCCCTGAGTAGTCGGGCGCGGAGAACACGTTCGCGAGGGCGTCCTTGCCCTTGCCGAAGCCGACCACGGCACCGGCCACGATCGCGCCGACGACGAGCAGCGAGATCAGTCCGGCGAAGCAGCCGAAGGCGCGGCGGCCACGGGCCCGGCGCCGGTTGGCCCGGCGCTCCACCCGCGTCTCGGCCCGCAGGCCGAGCCCGCTGCCCAGATCGTCGCGTTGCTCCTCGCCCTCGTCGACATCTTGGTCCACCGATGGTCCGTTCACAGGGGCCTCCCGGGTGGGTTGCCGGTCTCGCGCTCGAGGTCGAGCGCATGTTGCAGAATCACGACCGCCGCGGCCTGGTCGACCACCGCGCGCCGCTTGGAGCCTTTCTTTCCCCGTTCCCGCAGCATCCGTTCGGCGGTGACGGTGGTGAACCGCTCGTCCACCAGCCGCACCGTCGTCCCCGAGTTGTTCACGTGCACCTTGTCCCGCACCTGCTCCGCCGTTTCCCGGATCTTCACCGCGGCCGGTCCCTCGCCCCCCGACAGGGAACGCGGCAGGCCGACCACGATCTCGAACGCCTCCAGTTCGGCGGCGAGTGCGGCGATCCTATCCAGATCTCCCGGCCCGCGGCGGACAGTCTCCACAGGCGTGGCGAGGATTCCGTGCGGATCGCTGCTCGCGACGCCGATCCGGGCGTCGCCGATGTCCAGGGCGATCCGCACTCCCGTTCTCATCTGCACTGTCTCACAGTCGGGCTCACAGCCAGCGCTGCGTGATCGGTGCGAAACCGTCGGTCAACCGGTCACCTGGTGCCCGATCGCGTGCTCGACGGCACTCAGCGCGTCGCCGGCACCGGCCGGATCCGTACCGCCACCTTGCGCGACATCGTCCTTGCCACCGCCCCGGCCACCGAGCTTCTCGGCCGCGACCCGGACCAGGTCGCCGGCCTTCAGCCGCCACTCGCGGGCGGTGTCGTTGAGCGCGACCACCACGCCGGGCTTGCCGTCGTTGACGCTCAGCACCGCGACCACGGCGGGCTTGTCGTTGCCCAACCGGCCGCGGACGTCGAGCGCCAGCTTGCGCAGGTCGCCGCCGTTCACGCCGTCGGGCGCGCGATGACCGACGTACTGGACGCCGAAGACGTCCTTCGGGTTGGCCGCCAGCCCACCCGCGGCCTGCAGCACCTGCGCGGCGCGGACCTTCTCGAGCTCCTTCTCGGCGGCGCGCAACCGCTCCGACAGGTCGGCGACCTTCGCGGGCAGCTCCTCCGGCCGGGTCTTCAGGTTCTCGCTGAGCAGCCGGACCAGCGCCCGCTCGCGGCCGAGGAAGTGCAGCGCCTCCATGCCGACGAACGCCTCGATCCGGCGCACGCCCGCGCCGACCGACGACTCGCCGGTGACAGTCACCGCGCCGACCTGCGACGAGTGCTTCACGTGCGTGCCACCACAGAGCTCACGCGACCACGGGCCACCGATCTCGACCACGCGGACCTGCTCGTCGTACGTCTCGCCGAACAGCGCCAGCGCACCCCAGTCCCGGGCCTCCGGGAGCGTCATGTACTGCGCCGACACCGGCAGGTCCTGCCGTACGGCGAGGTTCGCGACCTCTTCGATCTCGGACCGGGTGGCCGCGTCGAGCGCCGACGACCAGGCGAAGTCGAGCCGCAGGTAACCGGGCTTGTTGTACGAACCGCTCTGCAACGCGTTCGGGCCGAGCACCTGGCGCAGCGCGGCGTGCACGACGTGCGTCCCGGAGTGCGCCTGGCAGGCCGAGACCCGCCACTCGTGGTCGACCGCGGCGTGCACGTCGGTCCCGGGACGCAGTACGCCCTCGAGGATCTCGACCTTGTGCACGACCAGGCCCTTGACCGGCCGCTGCACGTCGAGCACGTTCAGCTTCAGGCCGTCACCGATAATCAGGCCCTCGTCCGCGATCTGGCCACCGGACTCGGCGTAGAACGGGGTCTTCTCCAGCACGACCTCGACGGTCTCGCCCTGCTCGGCGAACGAGGCGACCGCACCGTCACGGAGCAGACCGCGGACCTGCGAGTCGGTCGCCAGCTCCTGGTACCCGGTGAACTCGGTGACGCCCTTCTCGCGCAGCTCCCGGTACCCCGAGGTGTCCGCGTGACCGGCCTTCTTGGCGCGGGCGTCCGCCTTGGCACGCTCGCGCTGCTCCTTCATCAGGGAGCGGAAGCCCTCGGTGTCGACGTTCAGGCCCTGCTCGGCCGCCATCTCGACGGTCAGGTCGATCGGGAAGCCGTACGTGTCGTGCAGCTGGAAGGCCTTCGCGCCCTCGAGCTGGTGCGCCCCAGAGGCCTTGGTGTCGCGCACCGCCACGTCGAAGATCGTCGTACCGGCTGTGAGGGTACGGCGGAACGCCTCCTCCTCGGCGTACGCGACCTGGCTGATCCGGCCGAAGTCGGGCTCGAGCTCCGGGTACGACTTCTTCATCTGCTCGAGGCTCACCGGGAGCAGCTCGACCAGGCTCGGGTCCTCGTAGCCCAGCAGCCGCATCGAGCGGATCGCGCGGCGCAGCAGCCGGCGCAGGACGTACCCGCCCTGCTCGTTGCCCGGGGTGACGCCGTCACCGATCAGCATCAGCGCACTGCGGACGTGGTCCGCGACAACCCGGAACCGGACGTCGTCGACGTGTTCGGCGCCGTACTTGCGGCCGCTCAGCTCCGACGCGCGCTCGATCACCGGGTAGATCTCGTCGATCTCGTACATGTTGTCGACGCCCTGCAGCAGGTAGGCCACCCGCTCCAGGCCGAGACCGGTGTCGATGTTCTTCTTCGGCAGCTCGCCGAGGATCGGGTAGCCCTCCTTGCCGCCACCCTCGCCGCGGATGTTCTGCATGAAGACCAGGTTCCAGAACTCCAGGTAGCGGTCGCCCGCCTCCCAGTCCCGGTCGGCGCCGAACTCCGGGCCGCGGTCGATCAGGATCTCCGAACACGGGCCGCACGGACCCGGGATCCCCATCGACCAGAAGTTGTCCTTCATGCCGAGTCGGACGATCCGGTCGTCCGGCAGGCCGGCGACCCGCTTCCAGAGCTCGATCGCCTCGTCGTCGTCGTAGTACACCGAGGCGTACAGGACGGACTCGTCGAAGCCGTAACCGCCCTCGTTCTGCGGTTTGGTCACCAGCTCCCAGGCGTACTCGATGGCCTTCTCCTTGAAGTAATCGCCGAAGGAGAAGTTGCCGTTCATCTGGAAGAACGTGCCGTGCCGGGTGGTCTTGCCGACCTCGTCGATGTCGAGCGTCCGCACGCACTTCTGCACGCTCGTCGCGCGCGGGTACGGCGGGGTCTGCTGGCCGACGAAGTACGGCACGAACTGGGCCATGCCGGCGACGTTGAAGAGCAGGTTCGGGTCCGGCGACGGCAGCGGCGCGCTCGGCACCACGGTGTGGCCACGGTCCTCGAAGTACTGCAGGAACCGCCGCCTGATCTCACTGGTTTCCATGGGTGTTACCGGTAGTCCTCACGATCGTTGGTGTTCTCAATACCCAGCGCGTCCCGCAGCTCGGTCTCCCGCTCGGCCATGCCCTCGCGGACCTGGTCGCCGAAGTGCCGGACCGCGGCGGCCAGCTTGGCCGTGGACTCCTGGACACTCTCCGGAGCGAGGATCTGGACCCGCTTCTTCAGCCGGGTCACGGCGTACACGCCGACGGCGATCCCGATGATCAGCCAGAAGATCCGCTTCACCGCTTCCGCGCCTTCCGCTCGGCCTTCATCTCTTCCTTGACGCGCCTGGACACGTCCTTGCGCTGCTGCTCACCGAGCGCCCGGCGGACGCCGTAGGTGAACGCGGCCGCCTTCACCAGCGGGCCACCCGCCGTCGCCGAGAACAGCGACATCAACGCCGCCGCGTTGGTCGTCACGGTGGTCGCGTTGTCGGTGATGGTGTCCACCTTCGCCAGCTGGGCGTTGGTGGTGGCCACGGTGGTGGTCACCTCGCCGAGCAGCGGGACACTGGAGTCGGAGACGCCCTTGACCATGATCCGGGTCTCGTCGAACACCTTGCCGAGCTTCAGGATCGGATAGGCCAGCAGGCCTACCAGGATGAGCAGCGCGCAGGCAGCTATCAGCCCCGCGACTTCACCGACGCTCATGGAAAACGATCCACCTTCCCGTAGCGACTCCGTGCGACCTTGTGGACCGCCCGACCTTATCGCGGGCAATAGCGCACTCCGCTTCAGGACACCATCCCGCACATCACAGTCGCTCACCAAACCGGGTCAGTTACCGGATGAATCGTCCGTTTGGGTGTGTTGCGGCGGGATCGGGAGGGTGGGAGTCACAGTGCCGGTGATGATCGGTATGCCGGGCAGCGTGGGGAGGGTCGGAAGGGTCGGGGTCGCCGGGATCGTGGCGGTCGTCGGCGGGGTGGCCGGGGTGGCTGGCGTGGATGGCGTGGTCGGGGTCGTTGGTGTGGTCGCTGTCGTCGTCGGGGTCGACGGTTTCGGTGTGCTGGGCTTGGGCGTGCTGGGTTTCGGCGTACTGGGTTTGGGAGTCGTCGGGGTCGGCGTCGAGGGCTTGGCGGTCGTCGTCGCGGTGCTCGTCGTCTTCGGAGGCGTCGTCGGTGTTGTCTTCGGGAGCGTCGACTGGGTCGTCTTCGGGGTGGTTGGCGTCGGCGAGGTCGTGGTCGACGTCGTGGTCCCGGAGCTCTGCCCCGCGGAGTCGGAACTCGCGCGGTCCGAGGCCTGGATCCACCACGGTGTGGTGGGATCGGTAGCGGTCGCCGACGGGGTCGCCGGGATCGGGACGAGCGGCTTACCGACCGGCGAAGGCGGGCGGCCGTTCGATCGCGACGTACTCTCGCTGAGGCCGGCCTCGGGGGTGGACTCGGCCGACGGGGTCTGGGCCTGGGTCTGACTGCGGGCCGGGTCGGTGGATCCGAACGGGACGAAGTACGCGAATCCCGCAACGCTCACCAGAGCTGCGGCTCCGATGCCCAACTTCATCATCGGGGGACGCCGGCGGATGTGCCTCGGACTGGGGTGACTCACAACTGAACCTTTCGCCCCCAGGCCGTCAGGCAGCCTACCCAGTCGAACGCTTCAGTCGAAGCTCACCATCAGTACCCGACCGGCGCCGCCCGGTGTGCGTCCCGTCCCTGGGTACGCCGCAATCACCGCCCTACCAGCGCAAACGCCGCGGCCGGTCGCCGTCCGTGAACAGCGTCCTGGCCCCGATCGCGTGATTCTCCTGGTACGCAGAGGCGACGATCGTCCGTACTGCGAACACCCGCGTCCTCGCAGTACGACGATTTGCGGCTATTTGCGGTCTCGGAGGATCTTCCGGATGGCCGCGACCCGATCCGCGTACGCCGCTTCGCCGCCGCGCCGGGTCGGCGTGTAGTAGTCGGTGCCGTCGATCACGTCCGGGGCGTACTGCTGCGGAAGGACACCGCGCGGATCGTTGTGTGAGTACTGGTACGACGAGCCGTGGCCGATCTTCTTGGCGCCGGCATAGTGCGCGTCGCGCAGGTGTGGCGGAACCGGGCCGACCTTGCCGGCCTTCACGTCCGCGATCGCCGCGTCGACGGCCATGATCACCGCGTTGGACTTCGGCGCGAGCGCTAGCGCGACGACCGCCTGGGCGAGGTTGATCCGCGCCTCCGGCATGCCGATCAGCTGCACCGCCTCGGCGGCCGCGACCGCGACGCCGAGCGCGGTCGGGTCGCCCATGCCGATGTCCTCGCTCGCCGAGATCACCAGCCGGCGGGCGATGAACCGCGGGTCCTCCCCCGCCTCGATCATCCGGGCCAGGTAGTGCATGGCGGCGTCCACGTCCGAGCCGCGGATCGACTTGATCATCGCCGAGGTGACGTCGTAGTGCTGGTCACCGGCCCGGTCGTACCGCACCGCGGCGCGATCCACCGCCGTTTCCAGCGTGACCAGGTCGATCACCGCCGGCGTCGGTACCTCGTCCTCACCAGCAGACTCGGGGGCCGTGGCCGCCGCGAGCTTCAGCGCCTGTTCGTGCTTGGCGCGGGCTCCACCGGCCGCTGCTTCGAGGTACGTGAGGGCGCGACGGGCGTCTCCTCCGGCCATCCGCAGCAGGTGGTCGCGCGCATCGGCGGCCAGCTCGAACTCGCCGTTCAGCCCGCGCTCGTCGGTCAGCGCGCGGTCGAGCAGCATCGCGATGTCGTCGTCCGTCAGCGACTCCAGCGTGAGCAGCAGGCTGCGGGACAGCAGTGGCGAGATGACGCTGAAGAACGGGTTCTCGGTGGTCGCCGCGACGAGAGTCACCCAGCGGTTCTCCACGCCGGGGAGCAAGGCGTCCTGCTGTGCCTTCGTGAAGCGGTGCACCTCGTCGATGAACAGGACGGTCTCGACCGCGCCGGTCCCCCGGGACAGATCGCGCCGCGCGGCGTCGATGACCTGCCGAACGTCCTTGACGCCGGCCGTGACCGCCGACAGCTCCACGAACTTCCGGTTCGTCTGGTGGGAGACCACTGCCGCGATCGTGGTCTTGCCGGTCCCCGGAGGGCCCCACAGCAGCAGCGACATCGGCTGGTCCCCCTCGACCAGCCGCCGCAGCGGCGAGCCTGGGGCCAGCAGGTGCTGTTGCCCCACCAACTCGTCGAGACTGCGCGGCCGCATCCGCACGGCCAGCGGAGCCGCCGTGTGATCCGTGTCCGCCAAGCTGCCGCCACCGCGGGCCGGCGCGGGAGCACCCGGAAGATCGAACAACCCATCACTCACCCGAAAAGCCTATCCATCCCCACCGACACCCTCCGCACGCGGCGGTCAGCACCGGCTTTGTGGAAAGAAAAGTTCAGCCGGCGCGACATTGTTTCCACAAAGGCGGAGAGGCCCCGGCGCGGTCAGCGGCTGGGGCCGGAGGGGCGGTTCTTGGCGGCGCGGAGGGCCTGGAGGTCGCGGCTGCCGGCTGGGGGCAGCTTGTCGACGCCGTTGAGGAGATCGGTGCGGACCGAGCGGAGCTGGGCCTGAGCGGGGTCGACCCCGTTCGCCGGGCCCCGCCGGAATGCCGCCCGGTTGCGATAGGTCTCGGCGACCAGGAGGACACCTGCGGGGGCGCCCATCACGGCGTTGACCAATGGCGGCCCGCCCGTCGCGCCGACGGCGGTGACCCACGCGGCCCACCCCATCACGGCCAACGCCTGCCGGTTTCTCGCCGCGCGCCGGATACCCGGTTCCGCCTGGTCCGCGGCGAGCCGGTCGTGGCCCTCCATCAGGCGCTGCCCCTGGCGCGTCATTTCCTCGGCGGCATCACGCAGCGGCTGGCTGACCTGCACCCGGGCACCCTCGGCAATCACGTCGCGCAGAACAGACGCCCGGGCGAGCCGGGTCAACGAGGCGGCCAGCCACTCACCGTCGCGCGACGGCACGCTCGCCCCGCCGTACGCCGCGTCGAACTCGCGCCGGAAGTCCGCGATGCCCTTCTCCAGCGGCGGCCGGCTCTCGAGGCCGGTCTGCATGTCCGCCTTCTCGGTCGCGTCCTCGAGGCTCAACCCGAACTGACTCTCCGGATCAAGCGATATCTCGGCCGCTTTCAGGAGGATCTGTTCCGCGTCCGTCGCGTCGGTACCGAGCGACGCCTCGTCCATCTTCAGCCGCCGCCACCAGTGCGCCAGCCGCTGAGCCGTCCGCCGCGGGGCATCCTTCGCATCGGCCGGGAACGACCGTGCGTACCGGTCCAGGGCGAGCAGGGCCTCGGTGGCGAACACGTCCACTACTTGCCGCGCCGCGGCGAGTTCGGCGTCCCGGCGCGGACCGTCCTGGTCGACCGTCATCGCCGGTCGTCCAGCTCGGCCTGGACGTCCTCGACCGCCTGCGCCCGCACCCGCAGCTTGTCGAAGCGTGCCGCGAGCTCCGGCCCGGCCGGCTGGTAGTCGGCGTCCTCCTCGGCATCGGCCGGGACGTACCACCACCGCCCGTCGTACCAGGTCGGACCCACGTCCGTCCCGGCGAGCATCGGCTTCGCCTCGCCGGTCCGAATCAGTTCACGTACGGCGGCTGCTGACAGGTTTCCGTCCGTCATCTGCCCGACTGTAGGACGCCGGGGGGCGAACACGAGGTGCCAAGTCCCGCTGCGCCGCAGCAACACGATGGTCGGAACCTGCAACACCACGATCGTCGCCACCGTGATCACCGGGTCGGTCGCCGGTACGACGGAGATCGGCAAGGTGTACGAGACGACGATCCGGACGATCCCGTCGACGATCGTCGCGACGCCCCACCACACCGTGATCCACTTCCAGGCGGTCCGGAACCCCGCGTCCGTCTCCCACAGCCGATCCATGACATCCGCCCGTCGCGCGAACATCGCGCGCGTCACGACGTACGTGAGCGGCTGCGGGTGCCTCAGCGACCACAACGTGATGCCGGCGAACGGCAGGCTGATCCAAGCGTTGCGCACGAGCAGCAGCCGCGCGTCGCCACCCAGTACGGCGACCACGGTGCTCGCCACCATGCTCACCACGACCGCCATCCCGACCAGGTCGGTACGCCGCTCGCGCGCCAGCGAGACCCCGGAACTGATCAGTCCGGGGATCACGCCGACGACCAGCGCGGTCAGGTCATTCGCCCCGAGCGCCTTCAGTCCGTAGAAGAGGGCGAGCGGGACACCGATGTCGACGACGAGCAACCAGGGACCTCTGCGCGTGGGCATGAACAGAGATTCGCCCAGCAAGCCGCCGGCCGGCATCGAGCCGACGGCTGTCCACCCCTAGACCAAAGTCTCGGTCCTACTCAGTCCTTCTTCTTACGGGGCTCTTCTTCGTCCGCCTCGTCGGCCTCGTCCTTGGCCTCGCGCAGCTCTTCCGGGAGCTCGTCATCGTCGACGTCGCGGAGTTCCTCGGGCAGGTCGTCCTCGTCGAACTCCTCGTCGAGGATCTCCTCCGGCTCGGCCGCCGACTCCGGCTTGATCGCGTTCCGCAACCGGCCGAGGATCCGGTCCGCCTCGGTGCCGAACGGGTTGTCGTTGACCAGGTACGTCCAGGTCGCGGTCGGCCGCGGGATCCCGCTGGCCTCCTCGTTCAGCCCGTCGGACGTGATCTCGGCTTCCCCGAACGTCTCGGCGGCGTCCTTCCACGCGTCCTCGACCAGCGTGTCGAACGACGCGATCGCCGACTTGTTGAACTCGTCGATCGGCTTCAGGTGCACGATGCCGCCGGCCAGCGACCGCAGATGGATGCCCTCGCGCAGGTCCGCGAGGTACGCCAGGTGGTCGGTCCATCGCCGGTCCAGGTGCCCGAGCGTGATCCGCCGTACGGCGTTCTTCACGACGTCCTCGCCGACCTCGTCGACCAGCTCGTCGTACCGCTCCTTGGCGCGCTCGGCGAGCTCGGTCGCGGCCAGGTCCTCGGTGAGCACCTTCTCGCGGGTCTCGAGCAGGATCGCCCGCTGCTGGCCGGTGAGGCGGTTGTACTGCCAGGTCGTCCGGTGCAGCTCCGCGTTCGCGCCGTCGGCGACCCGCTGCGCGTGCTCGAGCATCCCGATCGACTTGCGGTCGGTGAGCCGCCCGGTGTCGTCCGGGTTCGGCCGCAGACCGGACGAAACGGAGTACCGCGTGACGAGTTCGTCGGCGAGCGACGCGAAGAACAGCGAACCGCCCGGGTCGCCCTGGCGTCCGGCGCGGCCGCGCAGCTGGTCGTCCAGCCGGCGCGACGCGTGCAGACCGGTGCCGATCACGTACAGACCGCCGAGCTCGAGGGCCTTCTCCTTGTCGTGCGTCTCGTCCTTGCCGCCCAGCCGGATGTCGGTACCGCGACCGGCCATCTGGGTCGAGACGGTCACCGTGCCCGGGACGCCGGCCTCGGCGATGATCGACGCTTCCTCGGCGTCGTTCTTCGCGTTCAGTACGACGTGCGGGATCTCGGCCGCCTCGAGCTTGTCGCTGAGCTGCTCGGACTCCTCGACACTGTGCGTGCCGATCAGGATCGGGCGCCCGCTCTCGTGCACCACGCCGATGTGCTTCACCAGCGCCGTGTTCTTCTGCTCGACCGTCAGGTACAGCCGGTCCTCGTCGTCCTTGCGGACGTTCGGCTTGTTCGGCGGTACGACGGCCACGTCGACCTCGTAGAACTCCTGCAGCGACTCCCCGACGACGACCGCCGTACCGGTCATGCCGCAGAGCGACTTGTACCGCTTGATCAGCGACTGCACGGTGATGCTGTCCAGCACCTCACCGGAGTCACTGACCGGCACCGCTTCCTTCGCCTCGACGGCGGCCTGCAGACCGTCGGGCCAGCGCTGCAGCTTCGCGACCCGGCCACGGTTGTTGTTGATCAGGCTGACCCGGCCGTCGCGGACCAGATAGTCGACGTCCTTGCGCAGCAGCACCTCGGCGTGCAGCGCGACGTTCACCTGGGTCAGGCGGTCGAGGTTCTCGTCGTCGTACAGGTTGACGCCGCCGAGCGCCTCCTCGACCTTGTCGGTGCCCTTGTCGGTCAGCCCGACGGTCCGGCCGTCGCCGTCGATCTCGTAGTCCACACCCGCGCGCAGCGTCCGGACCAGCTGTACGACGTCGTCGTCCAGCGCCTCGCTCCGGGTCGCACCGGCGAGCACCATCGGGACCCGGGCCTCGTCGATCAGCACCGAGTCGGCCTCGTCGACGAGCGCGACGTCCGGGGCCACCGTCACCCGGTCGGCGACGTCGGTCACCAGGCGGTCGCGGAGTACGTCGAAGCCGATCTCGTTCACCGGCACGTAGCAGACGTCAGCCTGGTAGGCCTCGCGCCGCTCCTCCGGGGTGGACGCCTGACCGACGTGCCCGACCGTGACGCCGAGCAGCTCGTACACCGGGCCCATCCACTCGGAGTCGCGCTGGGCCAGGTAGTCGTTCACCGCCAGTACCTGCACCTTGCGGCCGCCGACGGCGTACCCGGCGGCGGCGATCGCGCCGGCCAGCGTCTTGCCCTCACCGGTCGCCATCTCGACGATCCGGCCCTGCAGCATCGCCAGCGCGCCGACGACCTGGCCGTCGAACGCGCGCTCACCGATCGCCCGCTTCCCCGCGTCCCGCGCCAGCGCGAGGAACTCGATCTGCTCGTCCTCGTGCAGACCGCCGGTGGTGCGCAGCTCCGCGACCGCCTCGGTGAGCTCTTCGTCGGTCAGGGACAGGACCGATTCCTCGGCCTCGCCGACCAGCTGGGTGAGCCGTTCGTACGGGCCGAGATCGATCGAGCCGGGGCGCTGCAGCAGCCGGCGGAAGCGGGAAGCGATTTTCAGAGCCATGATGCTGGCAACGTACAGCCTCGACGCGTCGTTCCGCAGCTCACCCCGGACCGCCACCACTCACCAACAAGCGCTTCCCGCGCCCGCTCACGCTGACCAGCCTCCTGACTGCCGGGCTACGAGGCGGTTGGTGAGTGTCCCAGGTCCGGTTCCCATTCATAGGGCGTCGTCACGGTCACCGCGTGCAGGCCGAGTTTCTGCAGGATCGGGCGGGAGTCCTCGGAGGCGTCGACGCGGAGGAACTCGTAGCCGCGGTCCTTCGCCAGGCGGGCGCGGTGCACGAGCAGAGCGGAGTACAGGCCCTGACGCCGCCATTCCGGGAGCGTCCCGCCGCCCCACAGGCTGGCGAACCCCGTGCCGGGGTGGAACCTGATCCACGCGGCGCTCACGGCCGGACCGTCGGGCCCGCGCAGCGCGTCCTCCACCAGGAACACCGACAGCCGGTCGGGGAACATCCGCGCCTCGCCCTGCAACTGCTCCACGATCCGCGCCAGCCCGCTGTTCCACAGGGTGTCTGTCAGCTCAGCGATCCGGCGGTAGTCGTCCGGCCCGTCGGCCTCGCGCAACCGCACCTTCGAGGGCAGCGCGGACGGCCGCTCCAGGATCCGGTCCACCTCACCGAGGATCAGCGTCTCCGGAGCCTGTTTCGTGAACCCGGCGCGAACCAACCGGTCCCCCAGGTCCGCCGGTTCGTCGTAGGCGTAGGTCTTCCACTCGAACGGCAGCCCGCGCTCCCGGAAGAACGCCACCTCCTCGGCGATCACCGCGTCCGGGTCGTCGCCCAGTCCACGTGGTGTCTCCACGAAACCGGCGCCGTCCGCGCCCTCGACGTACGAGCGGTGCACCCTGCCGTCAGGCCCGTGATGCTCCTGTTTCCACCCGGGGATCGCGTCGGCGTCAGGGAGCCGGATCCGGCGATGAAACACATCGAGCAACTCGTCAGGCGTCATAACCGCAGTCAACCAACCAAAGACTTCGAGCGTCCAACGAGTAAGTCCTGAAGGGGGACATCATGAAACACCACCACATCACCCCCAGGACGGTCCTCGCCGCGCTCGCGGTGACCGCAGTCCCCGCCACCGCGTTCGCCGCACCGGCCCTCGCCGGATCGTCCGCCGCAAGCATTTCCAGCACGTCAGTCACGACCGCCTCCGCGACCTGTCCGCGCGGCTGGGGTTCCTTGCCCGAGGCCAGCAACCGGGCGCGCGCCACGACGTCACCGACGAGTGTCGCCAACATCCGCACCGGACGGCACGACTGCTTCGACCGGCTCGTCGTCGACTTGGCTGGTGGCTCCAGCGGGTACGACGTTCGCTACGTCCGCACTGTCTCCGAGGACGGCTCCGGTCGGCTCGTTCCACTGCGCGGTGGCGCGAGACTGCAGATCGTCGTACGCGCGCCGTCGTACAACGTCAACACCGGTCAGGCGACGTACGCGCCCCGGAATCGGCAGGAGCTGACCACGGTGGCCGGCTATCGCACGTTCCGGCAGGTTGCGTTCGCGGGCAGCTTCGAGGGACAGACGAACTTCGGACTCGGCGTCCGGGCCCGGCTCCCGTTCCGCGTGTTCACGGTGGCGGGGCCGGGCTCGGACGCCCGTCTGGTGGTGGACGTCGCCCACCGCTGGTAGTTGCCTACAGCACCCGGTTGAGCAGGTCGTAGAAACTGTTGGCGAGGATCAACTCGTAGGGATCGGTGAGCAGCGGGCCGAGATCGGCCATGTCGGACGGCGTCCACGACCAGGCGCCGATCAGACCCGAGATGAACAGCGGACTCGCCCCGTCCCAGCCCGCGATCCGCTGGTCGAGCGCCGCCTTGAACTCGGCCGCCTTACCGGGTGCACCCCATCCACCGGTGATCGGGATGCCACCGTGGCGGACGGTCAACGTGTCGCCGTCCCACGTCTGCATGATCCCCTTCGTGGGCGTGTAGTCGGCGTACCCCTTGGCGATCTCCTCGGACAGCTGCACCCACGTGCCGTTCGCGCGACCGCTGTACGCGTACACCACGTCGAGCCCGGTGCGGCTCATGAACGACCCCGACATCTTCAGGTACTGCGTGAGCTCGGCCGAAGTCCACGACGCGGGATAGGTGTAGCCGGCGCCGGACGGGCCACAGACCAGCAGGTCGTTCGCGGTGGCAGTGCGCTGGAAGTAGCTGTAGATGTTCGGGCCCGTCTCGGCGAGCAACGGGTCGATCGTCCAGTTGGTCGGTACGGCGCCGCGCTTCGGGTCGTCCCAGATCTCGCGCAGCCGGCGCTGGCAGTACTGGATGTTGTCGCCCTCGCCGAACGTCAGCGTCAGGTACACCTTGTTCTTCGGCTTGTCGATCCGGCGGATCGGCCGCGGCTTGGGCGAGATCGGCGAGGCGGTGCCGGCGTGCACCGAACCGTTCATGTAGAAGTCCGCCGCGACGACCGGTGAGCCGCCCTTCGACGCGAGGTCGACGCCGTCCCACTCGCCCGACACGTCGTTCGCGAACCAACCCATGTACGGCGCCAGCGTCGGCCACTTCGCGTAGTGCTCGATCAGCAGATCGCCCGTCGCGCCGCCAGGTGGTAGCCAGCTCACCAGGGCCTTGGTGGCCACCACGTAGTCGCGGAAGTACGGGAACGGTTCGACGCGCGTCGGGGACGTGTCCGTGGCGCTGACGAGGTACTGGTTCCACATCTCCACGGTGACGACGAGGGACGTCGTACCCGCCGGTGGTTCGAAGCGGTAGATCCAGTAGTTGCCGCCGTCTGCGAACCTGTTGGACTCACCACCGATCGAGGAGTGCGAGCCGTCGAACAGGTACGGCGCCTCCTCCGGCGTGTTCGGCTCGAAGCGGGCGATCTCGGCACCGTTCGCGGTCACCACCACGTGCCGCACCGAAGCGCCCCAGCCGTCGTCGCTGAACGAGTCGGCGAACCGGACGTACACCGCCTCCTTGCCGAGCTTGGGCGAGACGTCCAGGTTGTAGGTACCGCGGTTCGACGAGTCACGGATCTGCTTCGTCTCGCGGGCGATCTCCTGCCAGACAACGCCTTCCACGTCGACCACGCGGGTCGGCGGGAGGCCGGCGAGCAACTGCTTCGTGACCCGCGGGAACAGGTTGTCGAGCTGCCACCGGTACGTCTTCACGCGGTCGTCGTCGAACATCCCGCGCAGGTCCTTCACGATCTTCAGACCGTGCGCCTTGGCCTGGTCCGCGTCCGCGACGACCGCGTTCTCCAGCCCGGCGAGCGTCGTCGCGACGTTCAGCGAGTCCGGTACGGCGGGGTCGTGGACGATCGCCCCGCGGATCCGGCCGCGGTACTTCGCGACCAGGTCGAGCGGGTTCTTGTAGAGCTTCGTGGGCAGCCGCATGTCGGTCAGCCACTTGGCGTCCGGCACGCTCTCGGTGCCGGTGTCGTAGATGAAGTACAGCTCCGGCTCAGTGCGGTTGACTACGCCTTGCAACGTTGTCAGCAGGGTCTGGTCTCCCCCGCTGAGCTTGCTGACGTCGCCGTAGTCCAGGTGTCTCGGGCGGTTGAACACCGGCAGCAGCCGAGCGGGGCTGCCGGACGTCGATGAAACTGCAGCCTGTGCGTTCGATGCGAGCATCGGGACCATCCCGAACCCACCCGCCGTCACCGCACCGCCACCCGCCAGGAACGTTCGTCTCGAAACCATCGTGACCACTCCCTGAGGTTGACATCGATGTCAAATCCTGCCGGAATCTAGCAACCCCAAGACCCTCTGTACATACCTCGTCACAAACTCCTGGAATCGTTTCCGCCAACCCGCCCCCACCCACGCCCCGGCGTACCGGCCCGGGCACACCCACCAGCCCCGCGAACTGGCCACACCCAACGGCGACCGCGCACAAGCTATTCCCTGTCCGAAGTCCCCAGGAACCATCCACAGTCCGCCCGACCCCACCGCACACCAACCCCCGCCGACTCGTGCAAATCGGCGCGCACCGCCAACCCCCAGTCGTGAACGGCGGCTTGTGATCGGCAGCCGCGTCTCACGACTCGACGGCGCGGGTGCTGTTCAGGCTGAGGCTGGCTCGGACTGCGAGCGGGGCGTCGGCAGCACCCGCGCCAGCACCTCGGGGTCCACTCGGTAGTTGACCAACAGCCGACGCTGGATCTCGCCCCGGACTCGCAGCCGCACCGTCAGCCCCACTTCAATTATCCGGCCTCGCCGCTCTGGCCCGGTTTGCGGCGGAGGAAGCGGGAGCGGAACTTGGTGTCGTACTCGAGGTGCATGTAGCCGGAGGAGTGGACGCCGACGGCGATGAAGGCGACGAGGACGAAGGTGATGCCGGCGGGGAGGGAGATGTGCCAGAAGGCGGCGGCGATCCCCACGAAGGCGGAGCCTTGGGCGACGGCTTTGGCGAAGGTGACGAGGCGCGAGCGGGTGACGCGGCGGCGGAACGCTTCTTGGCGGTTCAGGACCAGCAGCGCCGCGAGCAGCGGGATCGCGACAGCGAACGCGATCACGCAGATCGTCGCGGAGAGGTCGAGCGGTGACGTCGTGAGGAACGGCTGTACGACGACGAGTCCGGCGGCCGCCAGTCCGCCGTACACGAGGTTGGACTGGCGGATCCATTCCTCCTGGGACGCAGGATCCGATGTCGCGTCCTCCACCTCCTGCTGGATCCGCTGCGCCTCGGCTTCCTGCTCCACACGGAGAGCGTCCTCGTCCTCAAGCATCTGGCGGTCCTCCTGGGGCAGAGAAATGGGTGGTCAGGCGTACGGCGGGCGAGACATAGTAAGCGCTCGACCACTGGGGAGGTCCGCGTGCGGTACTACCACGCCGAGCACGAAGCGGCATACCAACGCCTCGAGCGCGAAGGCATGACGCAATGGAGCGACCTCTTCACCGAGGACCGCACCGACGACTACGACGCCTTCCCCAACCGCGCCTTTCTCGAGGCAGCGCTCAACCGCCTCGATCTGCCACCCGACGCCGACGTACTGGAGTACGGCTGCGGCACCGGCCCGGCCGCCTGCTTCCTCGCCGCCCGCGGCTTCCGCGTCGACGCCATCGACCTCATCCCCGAGGCGATCACCATCGCGCGACGCCTCGCACGAGACCGCGGCGTACAGGTCAACTTCGCAGTCCAGGACATCTGCGCGATGCCACCCGAGAGCAAGCGGTACGACGTGGTGCTCGACAGCTACTGCCTCCAGTCGATCGTCACCGATGCGGACCGGGCGAGCGTGTACGCCGCCATCCGCGCCCGCCTGAAACCCAACGGGTACTACGTTCTCTCGACAGCCACCTACGAACCGGACCGCGTCTACGAGCACCCGTATCGCTACGACGCACCCACCGGCATCTGCTACCAGGAAGTCTCGGCAGAATCCCCAGACGCAGTACAGATCGACGATCGCTGGCATCTCCCCCACCGTCGCCACCTGCGACCCGAGGTACTCGAGGCCGAGCTACAACGCGCCGGCCTCCAGGTGCTTTCCCAGGAAGGCCCCTACCGAGGGGAACTCATTTGTCGCGTGTCGCCGCGGCGATGACCTTCGTCAGGCGAGCATGTAGCTCCATCAGCTCGTCGACATCCATGCCCAGCCGTTCGACGATCGTCGGCGGGACCTTCAGCGCCTCCTCGCGCAGCGCACGGCCCTTGTCCGTCAGCGAGACGGCCAGCGACCGCTCGTCAGTGCGAGAGCGGGCGCGGGTGATCAGGCCAGTGCTCTCCAACCGCTTCAGCAACGGCGACAGTGTCGCGGGCTCGAGCTGCAGCATGCCGGACAGGTCCTTCACCGACACCGGCTCGAACTCCCAGAGCGCGAGCATCACGAGGTACTGCGGATGCGTGAGCCCCATCGGCTCGAGGACCGGGCGATAGAGGCTGATCACGGTCCGCGAGGCGACCGCGAGCGCGAAGCAGACCTGCTGTTCGAGGGCCAGCGGATTCTCGATGTCCGTCAGCTTCGTCACTCCCATGTGCTTAGTGTAGCAACTTTATGTAGACTAATGATTAGTACACTAACTATGCACGGCTCGACGCACGGAGGGACTCATGGATGCAGCACCGGCAGGGCAAGGTCAGCGGATGATCCGCCGCCGGACGCCGCGCCCGATGAAGATCGAGACGGTTCAGCGCTGGGTCGCGTCCGCGATCCTGTTCCACGTCGGCAGCGTCCCCGCGGTCACGCTCGCGGTCTACAGCATCGGTGTCGCTGCGGACGACTTCGGCAAGGGCGTCGGGCTCTGGCTGATGTCCGGCGTCATCGGTGCCCTGACCGCGGCCGGCATCCTCGCGATCTTCCAGCGCATGCCGCTCTCCCCCTGGCTGGCGGTCGGAATCCTCCCGACCGCGATCACCGGCTTCTACATCTTCTGAGCGACTACCAGGCGCGGTGCAGAAGCTCCGTCGCCTCGGGAAGACTGAGCCCCGCCCGATGAGCGGCCCGGGCGAAGACCGTGGCGGCCGCCCGCGACTCCTCGTCGTCCACCCGACTCCGCGACGCGAGCACGAACGTGCCGTTCCGGCCGCGGGTCTCAATCAGGCGCTCGGCCTCGAGTTCCTTGTAGGCCCGCGCGACCGTGTTCACCGCCAGCCCCAGATCCCCGGCCAGCTGCCGAACGGTCGGCAGCCGCGTCCCCTGGGCCAACTCACCGGCCCGGATCAGCCCGTCGATCTGGTCCTTCACCTGCTCGTACGGCGGTTTCGCGCCGGCCGGGTCAACCGTGATGATCATCCGGCGACCCGCCGGAGTACCTGCTGGTTCGTACCGACAAAGCTCAGGATCGCCACGAAGATCGCCGAAGCGCTGAACAGGAGCTGTGACGAGCCGTGGCCGACGACGAACTGCGCTACGGCGGCCGCGAGCACACCAACCATCTCCTCTCGAATCTTTGCACCAAATGTATTGATACAAATCACGAGAGTCAACCCCGCCGGTGACCCTCCGTTGCCAGCGGGCCCGCACCTACTGGGTCAGCTGAAGTCCTCTGCGGTGTACGGCTTCTGCTCGACCAGTACGAGCCAGTTACCCGAGTTGTCGCGCAGTACCGCCTCGACGCCGTACGGGCGATCGGCGGGTTCCTGCAGATACTCGACGCCCTTCGCGGTGAGCTCCGCGAAGGTCTTACGGCAGTCGTCGGTTGCCAGCCCGACGCCGTGCATCGAGCCCTTCGCCATGATCCGCTGGATCCACCCGGCCGACTCCTCGTCCATCGGCGGCCCCGGCACCATCAGCGCCAACTCCAACTCGGGGTGATCGGCCTGGTGCACGGTGCACCACCGGAAGTCCTCGCTGAGCGTGATGTCGTCCCCGAGTTCGAACCCGAGCTTCTCGGTGTAGAAGGCCTTCGCCTCGTCGATGTCGTTCACGTAGACCGTCACCAGGCTGACGTTGGTGATCACAGTTCCTCCCGATCAGTTGCCGTTGGTACGACGCTACGTCGCGCCCTCCCCCGTCGGCTTCTCCGGAATTGCGGAGTTCAGCCCCAGCATGAACACGAAGCACCCCGGGATCCGCGCACCGGCCTGCGTCCGCTGGTACTCCGTCGGCGGCATCCCGACGAGCTCGGTGAACCGCTGCGAGAACGACCCGAGACTGCTGTACCCGACCATCGTGCACACCTCGGTGACCGTCAGGTTGGTGGCCCGCAGGAGATCCGTCGCCCGCTCGATCCGCCGCCGTGTCACGTACTGCATCGGCGTCTCGCCGTACGTCGCCGCGAAACAGCGGAGGAAGTGGTACGTCGACACGCCTGCCGCGGCCGCCAGTGCGGTTAGGTCGAGTGGCGCGGCATAGTTGCGGTCGGCAACGTCTCGCGCGCGGCGCAGATGAGGCAGCAGTTCGACGGGTACGACGACACTCACCTGAACGACCCTAGGTACTTTCGGCCGGTACCGAAAGACTGGCGCGTTTCGGGCACCGGCGCGACCGTCGGATCCATGAGAGTCGGACAGGGTGGTACCGGGCCGGGGGCGCACACGCCGGACGGCAGCGCGGTCGAACTGTACGAGGTCACGCCGGCGCACGGCGACGACGAACTGATCGAGGCCGCGATCGATCCGGGCAGCAGCATCCTCGAGCTCGGCTGCGGAACGGGACGGATCACACGCCCGCTGCTCGCCCGCGGGCATCAGGTGGTCGCGGTCGACGAGTCCCCGGACATGATCGCGCGGGTCACCGAGACGGAGACGATCTGCTCGACGATCGGCGACCTGCGACTGGACCGGCAGTTCGACGTCGTACTGATGATGTCGTTCCTGATCAACGTCGCCGACGGCGCCGAGCGGCTCCGGCTGCTACAGACCTGCGCGCATCACGTCCGGCCCGGCGGTTCGGTGCTGCTCCAGCAGGAGGTTCCGGGCGCGCGGCACGCCCCGACCGAGATGGAGAACGAGCACCGCAAGCTCATCATCTCCGACGTCGAGGACCTCCCGGACGGCACCCAGGCCGCGACCCTGACGCACACGATCGGCGGCCGGACCTGGTCGCAGCGGATCGTTACCCGGAACCTCTCCGAGGACCAACTCGCCGACGAACTGACCAGGACCGGCCTCCAGCGCACGGAGTACCTCACACCCGACAAGATGTGGGTCCGCGCGCAGCCGCTCTGATCAGCGAGCCACCGCGTCGAACTGCGATCGGCTGAGCTCGCTGGTGTCGCCGTTCAGCTTCGCCGGGCGGGTGCAGATCACGCCGTCCGGCACTGAGCCGTTCAAGTATTTCAGCGCGTTCTTGAACGAGTCGCAGCGCCGCTGGTCCTCGGCGCCGGCCGGGTAGCCGATCGCTGCGTTGACCCGGCCCATGTCGAGCTTGTCGGCGTACGGGTTGATGTCGCGGGCAACGGTCCAGTACCAGCGCGCGATCGGGGCGCTCCACTGCAAGGACATCGCGAGATCCGGGTTACCGAGCAGGTCGATCCCGAGGTACTGACCGGCCGGGCCGTAGTTGAAGTCGCCGGTGAGCTGGATGTACCCGCGGCCGCCGTACGGGCGGGTGTCGCCGATCTCGCGGATGTTGTACTCCAGCCGCGACTCGTGCACGAGCGTCGCGAGGAACGCGGCTTTCCGGTACGGCGTGTTGATGTTGGCGTCCCGCATCGCCTGGTTCAGCGACGGGAGACCTTCCTCGACAGTCGACGGGTTCGCGATCCGAGACCCGAACATCGCCTGGACGTCGGCCAACGTGATGTCAGCGGCTGGTTCGACCGCGTGGGCCGGTGCAGCGGCGACCAGAGCGCCTGAGGTGATTCCGAGGCAGGCGAGAAACGCTAGGAGAATACGACGCATTTGAGCACTCCTGGGGCGGTAGGAGAGGGGGCGGTCGTTGTGAAAACCTAACCAAGCACTTTCACAACGCCGCCAGTTTCCTCCAAAACCCCGGAGTGCTCAACCCCTACTTGTCTTTGGACTTGTCCTTGGACTCGGACTTCTGCTCGGGCTTCGCGTCCACGCCGGCTTCCTTGCGCTGCTCGGGCGTGATCGGCGCCGGCGCCGCGGTCAGCGGGTCGAACCCGCCGCCGGACTTCGGGAACGCGATCACGTCGCGGATCGACTCCGTGCCGGCCAGCAGCGCGGTGATCCGGTCCCAGCCGAACGCGATCCCGCCGTGCGGCGGCGCGCCGAACTTGAACGCCTCCAGGAGGAACCCGAACTTCTCCGAAGCCTCCTCGTCGGTCAGGCCCATCACCTTGAAGACGCGCTTCTGCACGTCCTCGCGGTGGATACGGATCGAGCCACCACCGATCTCGTTGCCGTTGCAGACGATGTCGTACGCGTACGCCAGCGCCGACCCCGGGTCGGTGTCGAACGTCTCCAGCGAGTCCGGCTTCGGCGACGTGAAGGCATGGTGTACGGCGGTCCACGCGCCGGAACCGACCGCGACATCACCCGCGGCCGTCGCCTCGTCGGCCGGCTCGAACAGCGGCGCGTCCACGACCCACACGAACGACCACGCGGACTCGTCGATCAGACCGCCACGACGGCCGATCTCCAGCCGCGCCGCACCGAGCAGCGCCCGCGACGACTTCACCGGACCGGCGGCGAAGAAGATGCAGTCGCCCGGCTTCGCGCCGACGTGGTCGGCGAGGCCCGCGCGCTCCTCCTCGGACAGGTTCTTCGCGACCGGACCACCGAGCTCGCCGTCCTGACCGACCAGGACGTACGCGAGGCCCTTGGCGCCGCGCTGCTTGGCCCAGTCCTGCCACGCGTCCAGCTGCTTGCGCGGCTGGTCGGCGCCACCCGGCATCACCACGGCACCGACGTACGGCGCCTGGAAGACCCGGAACGGGGTGTTCTTGAAGTAGTCCGTGCACTCGACGAGCTCGAGGCCCATCCGCAGGTCGGGCTTGTCGGAGCCGAAGCGGGCCATCGCCTCGCCGTACGTCATCCGCGGGATCGGCGTCTGGACGTCGTACCCGACGAGCTTCCAGAGCGCGGCGAGGACCTCCTCGGCCAGCGCGATCACGTCGTCCTGGTCGACGAAGCTCATCTCGATGTCGAGCTGGGTGAACTCCGGCTGCCGGTCGGCGCGGAAGTCCTCGTCGCGGTAGCAGCGGGCGATCTGGTAGTAGCGCTCCATGCCGGCCACCATCAGCAGCTGCTTGAACAGCTGCGGCGACTGCGGCAGCGCGTACCAGCTGCCCGGCTGCAGGCGCGCCGGGACCAGGAAGTCGCGGGCGCCTTCCGGCGTCGACTTGGTCAGCGTCGGCGTCTCGATCTCGACGAAGTCGTGACCGGCCAGCACGTCGCGGGCCGCCTTGTTGACCTGGCTGCGCAGGCGGAGCGCGCTGCCCGGGCCCTGGCGGCGCAGGTCGAGGTACCGGTACTTGAGGCGGATCTCCTCGTTCACCGGCGTCGCGTGGTGCTCCTCGACCGGGAACGGCAGCGGGGCGGCCTCGTTCAGCACCTCGACCTCGGTCGCGATCACCTCGATCTCGCCGGTCGGCAGGTTCGGGTTCGCGTTGCCCTCGGGGCGCGGCGAGACCTCGCCGACGATCTTCAGGCAGTACTCCGAACGCAGGCCGTGCGCGGCGTCCTCGTCGCGGATCACGACCTGGACGGTGCCGGACGAGTCGCGCAGGTCGATGAACGCCACGCCGCCGTGATCGCGTCGCCGCGCCACCCAGCCCGCCAGGATCACGGTCTCGCCGGCGTCGGACGCGCGCAGCGAACCTGCGGAACGGTTACGGATCACGAGTTCTCCTTCGGAAGTGCTTCGATACTGGGACGGAGGTCTTCGGCCGGCGGCGTCCAGGTGGCGGCATCCGCGGGCACCTGCTCGCCGCTGCGGATGTCCTTCACCTCGGGCCCGTTCTCGGTGCTGAACCAGACGAACGGGATCCCCCGCCGGTCCGCGAACTTGATCTGCTTCCCGAACTTCGCGGCCGCCGGCGCCACCTCCACCGCAATCCCCCGCCCCCGCAGCTGGATCGCGGTCCGCATGGCCTCGGCCCGGTCGTCCTCGCTGTTCAACGCGACGAGCACAGCAGTCGGCGTACGACGGGACGCGGTGACCAGCCCCTTGCTGATCAACCGGTGCACCAGCCGCGAGACCCCGATCGAGATCCCGACACCCGGGTACGTCGTCTTGCCGTCGGACGCGAGCGAGTCGTACCGGCCGCCGGAGCAGATCGAACCGTAGCCCTCGTCACCGATCAGCTGCGTCTCGTAGACGGTGCCGGTGTAGTAGTCGAGGCCGCGGGCGATCTTCAGGTCGGCGACCAGCAGGCCGGGGGCGTGCTCGTTCGCGGCCGTCATGATCTGCGAGAGCCGCTCCAGGCCCTCATCGAGGATCTCGTGCTGGACGCCGAGCGCGCGGACCTGATCCGCGAACGACGCGTCCGTCGACGAGATCTCCGCCAGCCGCAGCACCTGCTTCGCGGTCTCCGCGGACAGGCCGGCCGCGGTCAGCAGCTCGGTCACCTTGTCGGCGCCGATCTTGTCCAGCTTGTCGACGATCCGGAGCGTGCCGGTGATGTCCTCGATGCCCAGGCCCCGGTAGAAACCCTCCGGGATCTGCCGGGTGTTCACCTGGATCCGGAACGGCGGGATCGGCAGCTTGCGGAACGCGTCCGCGATCACCAGGGGCAGCTCGACCTCGTAGTGGAACGGAAGCTCGCCGCTGTCGATGATGTCGATGTCTGCCTGGGTGAACTCGCGGTAGCGGCCTTCCTGCGGGCGTTCGCCGCGCCAGACCTTCTGGATCTGGTAGCGGCGGAACGGGAACACCAGCTTGCCGCTGTTCTCCAGGACGTAGCGCGCGAACGGCACGGTCAGGTCGAAGTGCAGACCGAGGGCCGCGTCCTCGTCGGCGCCGGCCGCGAGGCGGCGTACGCCGTAGATCTCCTTGTCGGCGTCCTCGCCCTGGTTGGACAGGCGCTCGACCGGCTCGACCGCGCGGGTTTCGATGGACGCGAAACCGTGCAGCTCGAAGGTCTCCCGGATCGTGTCGAGGAACTGCAACTCGACGATCCGGTCAGACGGCAAAAACTCGGGAAACCCGCTGAGTGGGGTCACCTTGCTCATAAGTTCTGTATCTCCAGGTCCTGCAAGTAGGGGTTGGTCGCCTTTTCCCGGCCGATCGATGTCTGGCCACCATGACCCGGCAGGACGACGATCTCGTCGCGCATCGGCAGGATCTTGGTGGCCAACGTATGCAGCATGGTCGGATGGTCGCCGCCCGGCAGATCCGTCCGGCCGATCGACCCGGCGAACAACACGTCACCGGAGAACAGCACCGCGGGCACGTCTTCCGGCCCGTCGTACGGCGTGGTGAACGTGACCGACCCCTGCGTGTGGCCCGGGGTGTGGTCGACGGTGAAACTCAGGCCCGCGAGCTCCAGGCCCTGCCCGTCCTTCAGCTCGGCGACGTCGTCCGGCTCGGCGAACTCGTGGTTGCCGCCGAGCAGCATCCGGGCCGTCTCGGGACTGATCCCGGCCATCGGGTCGGCGAGCAGGTGCCGGTCGTCCGGGTGGATCCAGGCGGTCGCGTCGTACGTCCCGCAGACCGGGAGGACCGAGAACATGTGGTCGATGTGACCGTGCGTGAGCAGCACGGCGACAGGTTTGAGCTTGTTCTCCCGGACCACTTCTTCGACACCCGGGGTGGCGTCCATGCCCGGATCGATCACGATGCACTCCGCGCCCTGGCCGGTGGCGACGACGTAGCAGTTCGTACCCCACGACCCCGCGGGGAACCCGGCGATGAGCACGACAAGCCTTCCTGGAACAGTTCGGGACCCACCAAGGCTACCGGTCCGGATCAGGTGAGTTCGCACCGGATTGTGACGCAACACCGTTGCGCCTGAGCTGGGAGTTTGTGATTGTTCAGGGATAAGCGTCGAGAAGGCAGCTCGACGCGCCCAGGGTTGGCCCTGTTCGGCGGTTGGACCGGGGACTGACCAGAATGGGCACGAGCGCAGTGCATACCGCCGGAAGGGGCGAGTTGTGGCCGGAGAGAACTGGGGCCGGGTAGCTGAGGACGGAACGGTCTTCGTACGGACGAAGGACGGTGAACGGGCGGTCGGCCAATGGCCGGACGCGAACCCAGAGGAGGCGCTCGCCTTCTACACCCGCCGGTACGACGCGCTGGCGTTCGAGGTGGATCTGCTGGAACAGCGGGTCCAGGCAGGCACGGTGTCTCCGGACGACGCCCGCGCCGCGGTCAAGAAGGTGTCCGGAACGATCGAAGAGGCGCAGGCGGTCGGCGACCTCGACGGCCTGATGACGCGGCTCGAAGCGCTCACCCCGCTCGTCGCCCAGCAGCGCGAGAAGCGCAAGGCCGAGCGCGCGGCGAAGGTCGAGGAGGCGCGCTCCGCCAAGACCAAGATCGCCACCGAGGCCGAGACCATCGCGGCCGGCACGGACTGGCGGCACGGCGTGACCCGGCTGCGCGAGCTGCTCGACGAGTGGAAGGCACTCCCCCGGCTCGACAAGTCCAGCGACGATGAGCTGTGGCACCGGTTCTCGTCCGCGCGGACGACGTACACGCGGCATCGTAAGCAGCACTTCGCGGAGCTGTCCTCCAAGCGTGAAGAGGCGGCCGTGGTGAAGGAGCGGCTCGCTGCCGAGGCGGAGACGCTGGCCGGCTCGAACGAGTGGGGTCCGACGTCCGGCCGCTTCCGGGACCTGATGCGGCAGTGGAAGGCCGCTGGGCCGGCACCGCGCGAGCTCGACGACAAGCTGTGGGCGCGGTTCCGCGCCGCGCAGGACCAGTTCTTCGGCGCGCGGGACGCCGTACAGGCCGAGGAGAACGCCGAGCAGGTCGAGAACCTGCAGGCGAAAGAGGCCCTGCTGGTCGAGATCGAGACCATCGTGCCGGTCGAGGACGCCCGCGTCGCGCGCGAGCAGCTCCGCGACTACCTGGACCGCTGGGACCAGATCGGCAAGGTCCCGCGGGACTCGATGCGCTCGATCGACAGCCGGCTGCGAGCGGTCGAGCAGGCCGTCAAGGCGGCCGAGGACGAGGTCTGGAACAAGAGCAACCCGGAGGCCCGCGCCCGCGCCGAGGCGACGGTGAAGCAACTGCAGTCCTTGATCGCCGACCTGGAGAAGCAGGCCGCGAAGTTCGAGTCCCAGGGCAACACCCGCAAGGCGACCGAGGCGCGCGAAGCCATCGCGGCCCGCCGCGAGTGGCTGACCCAGGCCCAGAACGCCCTCACCGACTTCAGCTAGCTGACGCCGGGTTCTGCCCGCACCGCCGGTTGGCGCGTACGGAGGCCGTCGATGATGACGGTCACGACGGTGTTGGCGCGCTGGTCCCATTCGGACTCCGGGATGCGGGACAGCGCGCCGAGCAGGAGGATGACGTCGGTTGCGTCCACCTCCTGGCGGATCTCACCCGCGGCCTTGCCGCGGTCCAGCAGTGTGCCCAGCGCCTCGTCCAGCCGGTCGTGTTGGTCGGAGTAGAGGTCTTGCCAGGCCGAGAGTTCGATCGCGGCCATCACGCCGCGTTTGACCCGGGCGTACGCGACGAGTCGCCGTAGCCAGCTAGTCAGCGCCTCCAGCGGCGGGTATTCGGCCGACAGCGGTGCCACGGCGTCGACCAGCTGGCCGAGTTCGTAGCGGTACACCTCCGCCAGCAGGTGCTCACGCGTCGGGAAGTGCCGATAGAGCGTGCCCTGCCCCACGCCGGCCGCCTTCGCGACCCCGTGCAGCTTCAGGTCGTCGGCCGCGCCGTTGGACTTGCTCAGTTCGGCGCGTGCGGCGTCGACGATGCGGCGACGATTGGCGACCGCGTCGGACCGGAGCTCACGAGCAGCCACAGATCCTGCCTCTCCTTGGGGAAGTGGACAAGTGTCCGGTACGTTGGACCTCAAGAACCGGACAACTGTCAGGTTAGATCAGGAGAGGTCTGCGATGAGCGAACTCGACAGCAAGGTCGTTGCCATCACCGGCGCCAGCAGCGGCATCGGCGCGGCCACCGTGACGGAACTCGCGCGCCGTGGAGCCGCCGTAGTACTCGGCGCTCGGCGTACCGATCGGCTCGACGCGATCGTGGGACAGATCCGTGCCGACGGTGGTCGCGCGGAGCTGCTGGAGGTCGACGTCACCAAGCGCAGCGACCTCGAGAAGCTGGTCGCGCTGGCAGTGGATCGCTTCGGTCGCCTCGACGTGCTGGTGAGCAACGCCGGTGTCGCCAGGATCGCGCCGATGGCGGACCTGGACGTCGACGACTGGGACACGATGATCGACGTCAACCTGCGCGGCGTGCTGCACGGTATCGCCGCCGCGCTGCCGGTGTTCCGTCGCCAGGGTCGCGGTCATCTCGTCACCACGGTGTCGACGTCGGGTCTCAAGATCGTGCCGACGCAGGCCGTGTACGCCGGCACCAAGAACGCCGTACGCACACTGCTCGAAGCACTGCGGCAGGAGTCGACGGACGGCGTACTGCGGACGACGTCGATCTCGCCCGGGTACGTGCGAACCGAGCTCGTCGACTACGTCGAAGACCCCGAGCAGCGCGCGCAGGCCCAGCAGGCGATGGCAGCCCTCGGTATCAGCCCCGAAGCGGTGGCCCGCGCGATCGCGTTCGCCATCGAGCAACCCGACGACGTCGAGATCGGCGACATCACGATCCGCCCCACCCGCCAAGCCTGACCCCTGTGGACAACTTCCGGCACTCACAAGCCGTTTCGGTCATCCTGTCCGGATGCTCCCAGCCGACTTCCCGTATTACTTCTGCGGCCTCCCCTTCCGCCCGTACCAAGTCCCCCGGAAACTCCGCTGGCTCCTTGCCCAGGGCGACATTCGCCCAGTCCTGAAGGGCGTGTACGTCGACGTTCGCGTGCCCGACTCGCCGCAGCTGCGGGCCGACGCGTTGCGTCTCGTCGTACCTCCCGAGGCCACGGTGTGCGGTCCTGCGGCCGGGTGGTTGCACGGCATCGACACGACGGCGCTGAGCCCTGAGCCCATTCGACCGCTCTGGACTTCTCTGGAACGGCCAACCACCGAGGTGGACGGCTTGAAGGTGACCACGCGAGAGGCCACGGCGGTCGAGCTCGCCAAGCACCTGCCCCGGCCGTTCGCGCTCTCGGCGATCGACGCACTGCTCCGGCACGGGATGCGGATCGACGACCTTCAGACTGCGTCAGCTGCGTACTTCGCGGCGGACAGCAACTCGCAGGCAGCCCAGCTCGTGCGCATCGCCGACGGTCGCGCAGCATCGCCAGGCGAGTCGTGGCTGCGACTGCGGCTCTTCGATGCCGGCTTCCCGCGCCCGGATCTCCAGGTTCGGGTCGAAGGCAACGGCCGCAGTTATCGGCTCGATCTTGGTTATCCCGATCGGGTGATCGACGGGCGGCGGCTGGGGCTCGAGTACTACAGCGACGCCTGGCATTCGTCGACGAAGCAACAGTTGCGGGACGAGACCCGGCGTACCGAGTTGGAAGGGCTCGGCTGGCACGTCATCTCGGTGCGCCGACCGGACCTGTGAGGCTCGTATCCGGCGTTGGAGCTCGCCGTCGGCTCAGTCCTGTGCCAACAGCCCCGTCTCCCCCGCCGCTGGTGACTGGGCTGGGACAGTCCAGCTGGTTCGGGTGGCCCAGTGTTCGGCGTTGGTCATGAGGAGTTCGGTGGCGGGGGCTTTGATCCGGCCGTAGTCGGCGAGGCCCGGGACGGATTGGGCCAGGCGTTGTTTGAAGGCGCCCCAGGTACGGCGGGCTTCGGTGTCGGCGCGGAGGTAGTCGCGGAAGAGGAGGGCGTAGCGGGCGTTGGGGCCGGTCGCGAGGCGGAGGTGGATGTTGGTGGCGCGTTCGCCGACGGGTGGGGCGAAGACGAGCTTGTCGCAGCGTTGGCCGAAGGAGATCTCGGAGCGGTTCCACGGTTCGGGGCGACACCGGAAGCCGACGGACTCCATGAGTTCGACGAGGTCCGGACCCAGGTCGGCGACGCGGACCTGAGCGTCGACGCAGTTCTTCGCGGGCAGGCCGGGGACGGAAGTCGAGCCGATGTGGTCGATGGCGAGCGCTC
This sequence comes from Kribbella sp. NPDC043289, assembly GCF_056436705.1. Classification (NCBI taxonomy): domain Bacteria; kingdom Bacillati; phylum Actinomycetota; class Actinomycetes; order Propionibacteriales; family Kribbellaceae; genus Kribbella; species Kribbella sp. NPDC043289. The sequence goes on along the minus strand of NZ_JBWKCB010000001.1, from coordinate 544,696 downwards.
GGTCGCCGAGCGCCGCGCGCAGACGACGGGCGAGGTGGGTGAACTCGGACGGCCAATCAGGGTTGTAGTCGACGACGGCGACGGCAGGACCCAACTCATCCGGGAAAGGCATCCGACCATGCTAAGCAACCCCGATGCGCTGCTCTCGCCAACGGCGGAGTACGGCGAACAGCAGCGCCAGTTCGGCTGCTGCGGCGAGGAGGGTGCGGAGCCAGCGGCTTATCCAGGTCTCGGTCACCTCGGCGATCGCGATGCGCTCGGGGTGATCGGGCGTGTAGCGGATCTGGACCTGACGGCCGACGGTGGCGTCCTCCGCGCGGAACTGCGTGGTACGTGATGCGAGCCAGCGACCGCCCGGAAGCGTGTACGCGATCTCGATCCAGTGGGTTCCGCTTTTTCGGCTCGGGGCGTCAATCTTCACGACCTCGCCCTTCGTGGTCGGCGCATCGGCGGGTACGACGGGACGCCGTACCGCGGTCAGCACGAACGCTGCCAGGGCGACCGTGACGACGGCGAGGAGGACCAGGAGCAGGCGAAGGTCGACCAGCCGTCCGGTCCGGTTCTCGTCCATGGGAACCATGACGAGGGCCCGGCGGGGCAGCACGCCCTGACCCGCCGGGCCTCGGGGTCATCGGGCGGCGGACGTCCTCACGCGCCGCGCGATGACCATCAGGAGGGCGAGACCGGCGAGCGCACCGGCTGCTGCACCGATCGGCAGGATCGCTTCGTTGTACCAAGCCTTCGGCGCGGCCGGAACAGACTCGTTGTACCGCACACCGGTCGCCGGTACGCCGTCGTTGTATCCGCCGGCCGTGCCCAGCTCGTTGTACTGCGAGCCCGGCAGCTTGTCGGCGTACCGGTGCGAGACGAGCTCCTGGTAGGCGCCGACGGAGATGGGCTTGGCGCCGATCGACTTGACGGCGGAGGCGTTGAGCGGACGGACCTGGGTGGAGCTCAACGCGTACCACGCACCGACCTGAGGTTCGGTGAACACGACCGCACCGCGAGCGGCGGCAACCATCCGGGCCTCGGTGTTGCCGGAGGCCACGTTCACGGCCTGCCATCCGCCGTGGCCGTCCGGTGCGGTGAAGACGGTCAGGGCTTGACCAGCTCTGGTCGCGGACGTCGCGGCGTACCAGAACGTTGCCACCGGCGCCGACTTGTCGCGGACGAACGCGGGGTTCAGCGCGTAGATCGGGTGCGTGTCCTGCGCGACCGACGGGCCGGCCGCGGACTTCGCCGTACCGCCGGCTTTGCCGAGCAGGCTGAGGGCGCCGGACGAGTGTGCGGCGGTCGTTGCCTTGGACAACTCGGCAGGCGACACCGGCTGCGGCCCGGCCGCCCCGGCGGGACCGGCGGCGGCGAAGGCGAGACCGAGGCCGGCGGCGAGTACGGCGGCGACGCGGAGCAGGATGTTCTTCGGGCGGCGCATGTCAGGCTCCGATCCGGTACAGGGAGTGGGTCCAGGTGAACTGGGAGTTGGACCGGTACCAGGTGTACGTCGAGTAGTTGTAGCGCTGGTCGTCCGGCCACGGGTCGTAGTACTCGATCGTCGAGTCGGACGAGTCGTAGCCGATGATGTCCATCATGTGACCGCCGCCGGAGGTCCAGCCGATCCGCGTCATCACCGGCCGGCCGGCGGCGATCTCGCTGACCAGCGTGCTGAACGCGAGCGTCCCCGAGATGTAGCTGCCGGAGCTGATCCCGATCGTGCTGAAGGCGCGCTGGTCGTTCGCGAGCGTGGCCTGGTTGTTCGGGCAGCTGGCGTTCGTGCTGTAGCCGAAGGCCATGTTGCAGAACTGGTTCTGGGAGTACGAGCGGCCGTAGAAGGCGGCGATGCTGTTGCCGCTGGCCGCCCAGCACCAGTTCGTCTTCTGCTGGGCCTGGCCGGTGACGTTCAGGTAGTAGCTGGCGGGTGCGGCTGCGGCCGTCGGCGCGAGCGGGATCAGGGTGGCCAGTCCGAGAATCGTGGCCAGGAGCAACGACCAGGAGCGGCTGAGGCGGAGCCTGCGCATGTGTCCTCCTTCGAGGGAGTGGGCGGGGTCCATCGTCGGGACGCCGCCGGGGCGCGGCAAGAAGCCGGATCGGGGCCCTGGGCCCGGTGTGAACGACAGATCGGGCGTGAACAGCGGGTGACGAGGCAGTGTCAGACGGTGCTGTGAATGTTTACACTGCCCCAAAGGAGCGTGGAGCGATGGTCAGATCGGTCGAAGAATCGGTTCCTGCGGTGGCGCCGGACGCTCCGTTCGCGGAGGCGCTCCGGCATGCGATCGCCCGCCGCGGCCTCGCGCTCAACCGGATCCGTACCCATCTCGCCGACCGCGGACTGCACGTCGGTGTCGCGACGCTCAGCACCTGGCAGAGCGGCCGACGGGTCCCGCGCGAGGACTCACTGGCGACCGTCACCGCGCTCGAGGAGCTGCTGCAGGTGCCGCCGGGCTGGCTCACCGTCCGGATCCCACCGGCCCGGAGCGAGCCGAGTACGACGCCGCAGCCGTACGCCGTCGTCGACTATGCGGAAGCCTTGACCCGATTGCTCGATCGGCTCCGCCGCGATGCGCACGGGAGGCTCCGCAACGTCACCGTGCTCGAGGAGATCCACATCGGCGCGGACCGAAGCGCACAGCGCCGGCGGGTGATCCAGAGCGTGGTCGCCGTCCAACCGGTCGATCGGTTGATCATCGCCCATCAGGGCGAGCCGGGCTGCGACGCGGACCTGCTCACGCTGCGCGCGCTGAGCGGCTGCCGCGCCGGACGGGTGGCCCGCTCCCCCGAGGTCGGCGCGATGCTCGGTGAGTTGCTGCTCGATCGGGTGCTCGCGGTGGGTGAGACCGCCGTCGTGCGCTACGAGGTCGAGGACCGGTCCGGGCTGCCGTCGACGGACTACCAGCGGTTCAGCGAGTGGGGCGGGATGCACTACGTCCTCGAGGTGCAGTTCGACCGGTCCGCGCTGCCGGTCCGCGTCAGCGAGATCCGGCGCCGCCACACCGCCGGCCCGAACCTGGTGCAGCGCGAGCTGATGCTCACCCCCGACAGCCGGGTCCACGCCATCGAACCGTCCGCGGACCCGGGCACGGTCGGGATCGCCTGGGAGTGGGATTAGCGCTAGCTGTTGAAGCCGGCGTGGACGTGGTCGTGGTGGGTGCGGTCGGAGAAGAACGCCGTACCGGAGAGTTGGTAGGGGCCGCCGACGTTGTAGGAGCCCACGGCTTCGGCGGCGCGCATGTACGACGTGATCAGCGAGCGCGACGTGGACGGGGAGACGACCGGGTGGCCGTCGATCTCCCAGGTGTCGAAGGCGCGGCCGCGCGGGTGGTCGCTGGGGCGGTTCGTGCCGAACACGTACAGCGGGTGCCCGGAGCGGATGACGCTGATGCCGATGCGGTACGTCTTGGCCAGCTCGAGCATCGCGGCGAGGACGCTGTCGTGGACCTGACCGGAGCGGATGTCGGCGGCCGAAGCGGGCGGTAGGGCGATGCGCTCGCTGCTGAGCACTTGCCGAGCCGACGCGGACAGCTGGGAGGTCGGGTTGCCTGGCTGAGCTGGGTGGGTGGAGGTGACGCGCCACGTGCCGTTCGATTCGCTCAGCCGTACGTCGACCGTGGTGCCGCCGGTGACCACACGCCCGCTGGTGATCGTGTAGACGCGGCACGGGACCAGAACGCTGGCGGTGTCGGTCAGGATGCCGCCGTACTGGGCGTCGATCACGTCGACGGCCGTTCGGCTACCCCGCGGGGTCAGTAGGTCCACCACGGCGGCGACGGCGGCGCGCTTCGCCCCGGGCTCGATCTCACCCGCACCGGGCACCCACGACCGCACCGCCGGGAGCGCAACCGAAGGCGTGGTCGTTGACGGTGCCTTGGATGGGGTTGCGGATGGTGCTGTCGACGAGGGAGCGGGACTCGGCGGCGCCTTGGAGGACGGCGAGGTAGCTCCCCCGGCCGACGACCCGCTGCAGCCGGCAAGCGCACCCACCCCTGCGATCAGCAGCCCCCGACGTCCGAAACCACTCATACCCGCAGTCTGCCCGCCCGCCACAAACCCCGGCGCGAACTCTCAGGCACACAACCGGCAGTCGCGGTAATCGCCGACGAACAGCCCATGCCGCCCACACCGCTCGAACGCGCGCTCCGGCGGATGCTCGTCCCACATCCGCGCCACCTCGACCGCCTCACCCGGCGGCGTGTATCCCCGCACCACGTCGCCGTACTGCCGCAGGTGCGCCTCCGCGTACGGCGGCTCGTACGACAGCATCGCCCACCGGAACCCCGTCGCCGCCAGCGCGATCACCCGCAGCAGGAACTCCCGCTCCGCGATGAACTCCGCCGACCATGGCAGCTCGTCGAGATCGAAGTCGTCGTTGCCCATTCCGATCCGCGAGTTGCACAGCAGCAACGCGAACCGACGCTCGAAGTCGGACCGCGCCAGCTCACACGCCGCCAACGCCAGTACGTCGAGGAACACGTCGGTACCGCCGTTGGAGAGGAACAGCCGGTCGCGGTCGTCCTGCCCGCGACCGAAGCTGCTCCCCACTACTGCGTGACGCGGTAGACGTCGAAGACGCCCTCGACGGAACGGACCGCCTTGAGGACGTGGCCGAGGTGCGTCGGATCGCCCATCTCGAAGGTGAACCGGGACTTCGCGATCCGGTCGCGGGTCGTCGTCAACGCCGCGGACAGGATGTTCACGTGGTAGTCCGACAACACCCGGGTGATGTCCGAGAGCAGGCGGGCCCGGTCCAACGCCTCGACCTGGATGGCGACCAGGAAGACGGACTGGGCGGTCGGCGCCCACTCGACCTCGACGATGCGCTCCGGCTGGGTCTTCAGGTTCTCCACGTTCGCGCAGTCCGCCCGGTGCACCGAGACGCCCGCGCCGCGGGTGACCCAGCCGATGATCTCGTCGCCCGGCACCGGCGTACAACACCGGGCCAGCTTCGAGAGCACGTCGGTCGCGCCCTTGACGATGACACCGGCGTCGCCGCGCGCGGTCCGCTTCCGGCGCTCGCGCGTCTGCGGCAACCGCAGGCCCTCGGCGAGGTCTTCGGCCGCGCCTTCCTCACCGCCGTACGTCTCGATGAGACGCCGTACGACGGCTTGCGCGCTGACGTGACTCTCGCCGACCGCGGCGTACAGACCCGTGACATCGGGGTAGCGCAGTGAGTTGGCGACCGCGGTCAGGGTCTCGTGCGAGAGCAGGCGCTGCAGCGGCAGGCCCTCCTTGCGGAGCTGCTTCGCGATCGCGTCCTTGCCGTGCTCGATGGCCTCGTCGCGGCGCTCCTTCGAGAACCAGTGCTTGATCTTGTTCCGCGCTCGCGGGCTCTTGACGAAGGTCAGCCAGTCCCGCGACGGGCCGGCGCCCTGCGCCTTCGAGGTGAAGACCTCGACGACGTCACCGTTCTCGAGCGTGCTCTCCAGCGGCACCAGGCGGCCGTTGACGCGGGCACCGATACAGCGGTGTCCGACCTCGGTGTGGATCGCATACGCGAAGTCGACCGGGGACGAACCGGTCGGCAGCGACATCACGTCACCGCGCGGGGTGAAGACGTAGACCTCGGAGTTGTTGATCTCGAACCGCAGCGAGTCGAGGAACTCCGACGGGTCGGAGGTCTCGCGCTGCCAGTCGACCAGCTGCCGCACCCACGGCATGTCGTTCGGCCCACCGATCTCGGAACTCGGCGTGGCGGGAGCGGCGGTGGTCGGGTCTTCCTTGTACTTCCAGTGCGCGGCGATGCCGTACTCCGCGCGGCGGTGCATCGCGAACGAGCGGATCTGCAGCTCGACCGGCTTGCCCTGCGGACCGATCACCGTGGTGTGCAGCGACTGGTACATGTTGAACTTCGGCATCGCGATGTAGTCCTTGAACCGGCCGGGGACCGGGTTCCACCGCGCGTGCAGGATGCCGAGCGCCGCGTAGCAGTCGCGGACCGACTCGACCAGGACCCGGATGCCGACCAGGTCGTAGATGTCGCCGAACTCGCGGCCGCGGACGATCATCTTCTGGTAGATCGAGTAGTAGTGCTTCGGCCGGCCGGTGACCGTCGCCTTGATCTTCGAGGCGCGCAGGTCCTCGTGGACCTGGTCGATCACGGACGCCAGGTACTCGTCGCGGGACGGTGCGCGCTCGGCGACCAGCCGGACGATCTCGTCGTACACCTTCGGGTGCAGGGTCGAGAACGACAGGTCCTCGAGCTCCCACTTGATCGTGTTCATACCCAGCCGGTGCGCCAGCGGGGCGTAGATCTCCAGCGTCTCGCGGGCGATCCGCTCCTGCTTCTCCTGCCGCAGCGAACCGAGCGTACGCATGTTGTGCAGCCGGTCGGACAGCTTGATCACCAGGACCCGGATGTCCTTCGACATCGCGACCACCATCTTGCGGATGGTCTCGGCCTGCGCTGACTCGCCGTACCGCACCTTGTCGAGCTTGGTGACGCCGTCGACCAGCATGGCGATCTCTTCGCCGAAGTCGCGGGTCAGCTCTTCCACCGTGTACGGCGTGTCCTCGACGGTGTCGTGGAGCAGCGCGGCGCACAGCGTGGTCGCGGTCATACCGAGCTCGGCGAGGATCGTCGCGACGGCGAGCGGATGCGTGATGTACGCGTCACCGCTCTTGCGCATCTGACCTGTGTGGTACCGCTCGGCGGTCCGGTAGGCACGCTCGATCATCGCGAGGTCGGCCTTCGGGTGCGTCGCGCGGACGACCCGGAACAGCGGCTCGAGCATCGGCGCCCGGTTCGGGTGCCGGGTGCCGCCGAGGCGGGCCAGACGGGCGCGGACCCGGGCCGGCGCGATCCGTGGCGGCTGGGCTGCGGGCGTCGGCGACACCGGAGCCGGCCGCACCGGTGACGGCGCGCGCGGAGGCTCCTGCGGTACGGCGTTCGGCGCCGCAGATGTCATCGCCGGGTCTTCGCCCACGTTTGTGTCCCTCCGCCGACAGAGCACCAGTCTAGAGGGCCTTGCCCAACGAGGCAGACCCACCTGTGGACAACACGCCGGGTCACCTGAAGGTCACGGCCTGTACGACGAAAATTCGCCGTACAGGCCGTGGACAGACTCAGAGTGTGATCAGACAGTCAGCAGCGAGGTGACGTCCTCGCCCTCGAGGCGCTTGCGCCCCGGGAGGAACGACAGCTCGAGCAACACCGTCGTACCCGCGACCTCGGCCCCGCAGCGGCGGATCAGCCGCAGGCAGGCCTCGACCGTCCCGCCGGTCGCGAGAACGTCGTCGATGACCAGCACCCGGTCACCCGGCGCGAACGCGTCCTGGTGCACCTCGATGGTCGCCTCGCCGTACTCCAGCGCGTACGACTCCTCGTACGTCGCCGCCGGCAGCTTGCCCTTCTTGCGCACCGGCACGAACCCGGCACCCAGTGCGAGCGCGACCGGGGCGGCGAGGATGAACCCGCGCGCCTCGATCCCGACCACCTTGTCGACCACCGGCCTACCGTCGTCGTCGGTCCCGGACGCGGCCAGCGCCTCCACAACCTGGGCGAAGCCGGTGTGGTCCGCCAGCAGCGGGGTGATGTCCTTGAACACCACCCCGTCCTGCGGGTAGTCCCGGATGTCGCGGATGCCGTCGGCGAGAACCTGCTCCAGCGACCGCATCACTTACCGCGCTTCGACCGCGGCTTGCGCGTCGGCTGCGGACGCCCGGCCGCGGTCGCCTTCATCGGCCGAGACGACGGCGTCGGCGCCGAACCACCGGTCGCCCGATCGGCCTTCCGCGGCCGGTCCTGGACGGCGGAATGCGAGGCAGCGACTGCTCCAGTGGTGGCCGGCACCGGAGCGGCTGTCGCCGCAGCCGCCTGGGCCTTCTTCGCCGCAACTCGCTTGCTCAGCGCCTGCATCCCCGGCTCCCGCTCCTTGAAGGTCGCGAGCAGCGCCGGCGCGATGAAGATCGACGAGTACGCACCGACCGCGATACCGACGAACAGGGCCAGCGAGAGGTCCTTCAGCGGGCCGGTCCCGAGCACCGCGGTGCCGACGACGAGGATCGCGCCGACCGGGAGCAGTGCGGTGACCGTGGTGTTGATCGACCGGACGACGGTCTGGTTGACGGCCAGGTTGGTCGCGTCCGAGTAGCTGTACCGGTTGGACCCAGTGATACCCCGGGTGTTCTCCCGGACCTTGTCGAACACCACGACCGTGTCGTACAGCGAGTAACCGAGGATCGTCAGTACGCCGATCACCGTCGCCGGCGTGACGTCGAACCCGATGATCGCGTACACACCGACGGTGATCGTGACGTCGTGGATCAGGGCGATGATGGCGGCCAAGGAGGCCTTGGCTTCTCGGAAGTAGAGCCAGATCACCGCGAACACGAGGACCAGGAAGACGATCAACGCCACGATCGCCTTGTCGGCGATCTGCCGCCCCCAGGAGGCGCCGATCTGCTGCGAGGTCACCTGGGCGGCCGGAATCCCGGCCTCCTTGGCGATCGCGTCCCGGACCCGGCCGATGTCGTTCTGGTCGAGCGGCTTGGTCTGGACCCGGACCTTGTCGTTGTTGATCGTGGTGACGACCGGGTCGCCGAGGCCCTTGGCGTTGGTCGCCTTCACGGCGTCGCCGAAGTTCTGCACCGTACTGTCGGTGACCTGGACCTTCGCCTCGTACTCGACGCCGCCCTTGAACTCGATACCGAGCGCGAGGCCGCGGGCGAACAGGCCGATCAGCGAGACGACGACCAGGGCGAGCGAGAGGCTGAACCAGAACTTCTTGTGGCCGATGAAGTCGTACGAGACCTCACCGCGGTGCAGCTTGGCACCGATCTGTCCGAGCTTCGACATCAGACCTGCCCTCCCAGCGGCTTGCGCGTCGACGGCGTCTTCCGCGGCCGGGCCGACGGCTTCGTCTGTCCTGGCAACCGTTCGACCCCGAGATGCTCCGGATCGAGACCGGACAGCTTGTGGCCGTGACCGAAGAAGTCGGTCCGGGCCAGCAGCGTGACCAGCGGCTTGGTGAACAGGAAGACCACCACCAGGTCGATCAGCGTGGTCAGGCCGAGCGTGAACGCGAAGCCACGGACGCTGCCGATCGCCAGCACGTACAGGACGATCGCGGCGAGCAGCGAGATCGAGTCGGCCGCAATGATCGTGTGCTTGGCGCGGGCCCAGCCGGTCTCGACCGAGGACCGCAGACTGCGGCCCTCTCGGACTTCGTCACGTAGTCGTTCGAAGTAGATGATGAACGAGTCCGCCGTGATACCGACCGCGACGATCAGACCCGCGATACCGGCCAGTGTCAGCGTGAAGCCGATCGCCTTGCCGAGCAAGATGACCAGCGCTCCGGTGAGCACACCGGCTGCGAGCAGCGACAGTACGACGACGATGCCGAGACCGCGGTAGTACAGGAAGCAGAAGACGACGACCAGCGCCAGACCGGCGATACCGGCCCAGATCCCGGCGGAGAGCTGGTCGCCACCGAGCTGCGGCGACACCGTCTCGACCGAGGAGATGTCGAACTTGACCGGCAGCGCGCCGTACTTCAGGACGTTCGCGAGGTCACGGGCCTCGGCCTCGGTGAAGGTACCGGTGATCTGCGCCTGACCGCCCGGGATCGGGCTGTCCACGCTCGGGGTCGAGATGGTCTCGCCGTCGAGCACGATCGCGAACAGGTTGTTGCCCTGGCCGCGCTGCGCGATCGCCGTGGTGGCCTTGAGGAACTTGTCGCCGCCCTCACCGGTGAACTTCAAGTTGACCTGCCACTGCAGGCCGTTCTGCGGGATACCGGCCGAGGCGTCCGACAGGTCGGTGCCCTTCAGGATCGCCGGGCCGAGCAGGTACTTGTACTGGCCGTTGCGGTCGCAGGAGAAGATCGGCTTGCTCGGGTCGTCGACCTGCTTGTCACCGCACTTGTACGCCGCGAACGCCTGCTGGGTGGCCGCGTCCGGGGTGTACTTCAGCGGGTCACCGTTGGTGGCCGGCGTCGACGGCGTCGCCGCCGGGGTGCTCGGCTTCGCGGTCGGCGTGGTGCTCGGCTTCGGCGTCGGGGTCGGCGTCGCGTCCTTGCCGAGCGCGCTGGTCCAGGCCCGGCCCTTCGGCGTGGTCGACGTCGTCGGCGGCTTGACGGTGGCGCTCGCCTTCGGCGTCGTGCTCGGCTTCGGCGTCGTACTGGGCTTCGGCGTCGACGACGGGGCCGGCGTCGGCGTCGCGGCCGGCGCCACGGCCTGGGCGTCGTACACGACCCGGAAGTACAGCAGCGCGGTCTGACCGACCTGCTGCACCAAGGATTCCTTCGTGGCACCGGGGACAGCCACGTTGATGTGGTTCGCCCCGGAGGTGGTGATGTCGGACTCGGCGACACCGGCACCATTGACCCGCTGGCCGATGATGTTCTTCGCCTCGTTCAACTGGTCGGCGGTCACCTTGCCGCTGCCGTCGATGGTGCTGGCGGTCAGCGTGATGGTGGTGCCACCGCGCAGGTCCAGCCCGAGCTTGGGCTTCCAGGTCTTGGTCAGCGCCATGATCCCGAACAGCAGGACCACGACCACCGCCAAGGCGATCAGGCTCCGCCCGGGGCGGGATGTCGAAGTCGTTGCCACGTCAGATTCAACCTTCGTACTTCTGGGCGCGCCGTACCGTCACTGGATCATCACAGGGACGCCGAACGCCGCGCCGCAGGCCGTTGGGACGGAAATCAGTTCTCGGTGTGCGTCGGCGGCAGCTTCGGCGCGTCCTGCACCTTGCCGTCGGCCTTGTTGTCCTCGGCCTTGCCCGCGTCCGGTACGTCGACCTTCGCGGTCTCGTCGGCCACCTCGGCGCCGGCCGCGTCGACCGGTTCCGTCGCGGTCTCGGTCTCGTCGGCGTCGTCCGGGATCACCCGGCCGACCGCGGCCTTCACGACCTGGACCAGCACGCCCTCGGAGATCTCCAGCGTCACATACTCGTCGTCGGTCTCCTCGACGATGCCGACCAGGCCGCTGGTCGTGACGACCTTCGTGCCAGGCGCGAGCGACGCGACGGTGTCAGCCTGGCGCTGACGCTGCTTCTTCTGCGTGCGGCTCATGAACCAGATCATTCCGACGATCAGGATCAGCGGCAGCAGCAGCGTGATGCCACCGCCCCCGGAGGAGGCCATCGGTACGGCGAGGAGTTGCATCGGGTCTCAGAATCCTTCGTCGGTCGGTTGTAATGCCTGCGCTGCGCGAGTGCGCGAATGCAGCGGAATGACCTGGAGGTCAGGCCACCGGGGAGTCTAACCCTGAGCGGCAACAAGTGCCTCATGACACCGGGTCACGTTTGCGTCACTCACTACTGAGTGTCTACGTTCCGGCGCCCGCGGTCGTTCCCGGGTGACCGTTCTTCAGTTGGAGACGAGCTCCTCAGGCCTTCGTCGGTCAGTCGTCGTCTGCGTCGAAGAGCGTGTCCGCGAACGTCGCGCCCTTCGGGACTTTCAGCCCGATGTGCCGCCAGGCCGCGGGCGTGGCGACGCGACCACGCGGCGTACGGGCAAGATAGCCCGACCGGACCAGGAACGGTTCGGCCACTTCTTCCACAGTCTCACGTTCTTCGCCCACCGCAACCGCGAGCGTGGAAAGACCGACCGGTCCGCCCCCGAACCGGCGGCACAAGGCGTCCAGAACCGACCGGTCCAGCCGGTCCAGGCCCATCTTGTCGACCTCGTACAGATCCAGGGCCGCCTTCGACAGCGCGAGCGTGATGATGCCGTCCGCGCGGACCTCGGCGTAGTCGCGGACCCGGCGGAGCAGCCGGTTCGCGATCCGCGGTGTACCGCGGGACCGGGACGCGATCTCGGTGGCGCCCTCGGGCGTGATGTCGACCTCGAGCAGCGCGGCCGAACGGTTGACGATCTTCTCCAGCTCGGACGCCTCGTAGAACTCCAGGTGACCGGTGAACCCGAAGCGGTCGCGCAGCGGCCCCGGCAGCAGACCGGCGCGGGTGGTCGCCCCGACCAGCGTGAACGGCGGGATCTCCAGCGGGATCGCGGTCGCCCCCGGTCCCTTGCCGACGATCACGTCGACGCGGAAGTCCTCCATCGCCATGTAGAGCAGCTCTTCGGCGGGCCGCGACATCCGGTGAATCTCGTCCAGGAACAGGACTTCGCCCTCGTTCAGCCCGGACAGGATCGCGGCCAGGTCGCCGGCGTGCTGGATCGCCGGACCGCTGGTCACCCGCAGCGGCGCGGACATCTCGCTGGCGATGATCATCGCCAGCGTGGTCTTCCCGAGCCCAGGCGGGCCGGACAGCAGCACGTGGTCCGGCGCCCGGTTACGCCCGCGGGCGGCGTGCAGCACCAACTCGAGCTGCTCGCTGACCCGCCGCTGGCCGCCGAACTCGGCCAGCGTGCGCGGCCGGAGCGCGGACTCGATCTTGCGTTCCTCGAGATCCACCGCGTCCGCGGAGACCAAGGGGCGCACGTTGTCGTCCATCGGCTAGGCCTTCGAGAGCACGCGCAACGCGGCACGCAGCAGGTCGGGAACGGACGGGTTCGGGCTGTCGGCGGCGAGTGGCGACACCGCGGTGACGGCGTCCTCGGCGTCCCGTGCCGACCAGCCCAGGCCGACCAGACCGGCCTGCACCTGGTCGCGCCACGCCTCGTGCGCCTGCAGCGGACGCCCGGTCACCGTCTTCGACGGCGCCCCGATCTTGTCCTTCAGCTCCAGCACGATCCGCTGCGCGCCCTTCTTGCCGATCCCCGGAACCTTCACCAGTACGGCGAGATCCTCGGTCGCGACGGCCTGGCGCAACTGGTCCGGGCTGAGCACCGCAAGCGCTGCCTGGGCGAGCTTCGGCCCGACACCGGACGCGGTCTGCAGCAGCTCGAACGTGGTCTTCGCGTCGTCGTCCGCGAACCCGTACAGCGTCAGCGAGTCCTCACGAACCACCATCGACGTCGAGATCCGCGCCTCTTGCCCCGGGCGCAACCCGGCGAGCGTGCCCGGGTCGCAGTACACGAGCAGGCCCACTCCCCCGACCTCGACGACGGCACTGTCCACTCCGATGGCCGCCACCGGGCCCCGCACAAAGGCGATCATCGCCAACCTCCAAGCCTGCTCACGTCGCGCTCACTGCTTGCTCACCGCTTGCCCTGCTGAGCGGCCACCGCGGCCCGCAGCCGCGCCATCTGCAGCCGCGACTGCGCCTGCGCTGCCGCCTCGAGGTTGGACCGGCTCGTCGCCGCCTCCTGCAGCTTGCTCGCGACGCCACCACGCCAGACGTGGCAGATCGCCAGCGCCAGCGCGTCGGCGGCGTCGGCGGGCGTCGGACGCTCGCTCAGCCTGAGGATCCGAGTGACCATCGTGGTCACCTGTTCCTTGTCCGCCCGGCCGGATCCGGTGACCGCGGCCTTCACCTCGCTCGGCGTGTGCAGGGCGACGGGCAGCCCGCGCCGCGCGGCGACCACCATCGCCACCCCGGACGCCTGCGCCGTGCCCATCACCGTCCGCACGTTCTGCTGGGCGAACACCCGCTCGACCGCGACCGCGTCCGGCTGGTGCCGCTCGAGCCACTCGTCGAGCTCCGCCTCGATCCGGACCAGTCGCTTGGACACGTCCAGATCGGCCGGCGTCCGGATCACCCCGACGGCGACCAGCGCCGGCGGCTTCCCCGGTGTCCCCTCGACGACGCCGAGGCCGCACCGGGTCAGTCCCGGGTCGACGCCGAGCACCCGCATGGACCACCTCCGAACGTTTGTTCGACAACCCTAGTCGGAGGGCCGGGACAGTCCGAAATCGACGCGCCGACACTCAGAAGTAGTCGAGCATGTACGGCGTCGCGCCGCCGAAGACCGCGTCCAGCGCCGAGTCAGCGGCTGCCGCTCCCCCGGTCGCCAGGCCGGCGCCGCGGAGGGTTGCCACCGGCATACCGGCGTACAGGGCGGCCAGACCGCGTGGGCCGAGGCGCAGGGCGTCGCTCGACGACTCAATCGGGGTAAGTCGGCCGGTTCCGGCGGCGACCGACAGGTGCCAGTCGCCGGTGTTCACGGGCAGCTCGGGGTCGTCGATCCGCAGATCCGCCTCGAGTACGACGCCCTCAGGGAACCCACGTCCCGCGATGGCAGTCGGCGCGTCGATGAGCCGCAGCATCCAGCGGTTGATCCTGGCGTCGCCCTCCGCCTCGTGCTCGGCGAGGAGGTGGATCGGGTCGAACGGCGGGCAGTACGCGTGCACCGTGCGCGCGATCGAGGCACCCGAGCCGACGGTCGCCCAGAGGGCCCGAGCGGTCTCTTCGGAGCCGGCGACGAGCTCGTCGACGGCCAGATTGCCGTCGGACCAGTTGTAGACGACGAAGCCGTCGTCGGCGACGTACGCGAAGTTGTCCTCGTCCTCGAGCCAGGACTCGATCTCACTGGTCGGCCAGATCAGCGGACCGTTCGACCGGCGGGTCTCGTGCGACTTCCCGGCCAGCTCCAGGAACAGCTCGGCGTCAGCACGGTTCGCCTTGCGGACCGCCGTACCTTTGCCGCCCAAGGTCCGCAGATCGGCGGACTGGAAGGAGAACTTGTAGCGGCTGCCCGCGAACTCGTAGCCGAGGTGCCGGTAGAGAACAGTCGTCGCCGGATACAGCGCCGTCAGCGGGTACCCCTTCTCGACACACCGCTGCAGAACGCCTCGCATCAGCAGGCTGCCGACACCCTGACCGCGGTACTCCGGTGCGACCACGACGCCCGCCACTCCGCCCATCGGCACCCGCCGCCCGCCCCACCACTGCTCGAACGGCCAGATCCGCGCCGCAGCGACCAACTCGTCCCCGTCGACGACACCGAGGTAGCGACCGTCCGCGATGAACTGGAGCGCCGTCTTGCGCCACTCGTCGCGATCGCCACCCGGCCCGAACGACCGGATCCGAACCTCCCACACCGAGTCCAACTGCGCCTCGACGACGTCAACCACCCGCAGATCAGTCACGCGGCGACCCTACGTCGTACGGCGGTGTTATTGCTTGTCAGTTACCCAGAGATGGATGGTGCCGTCGACGACCACCGTGCCGTCGTCGCGGGTCGCCTTCACCCGCACCGGTACGTCGGGTCCCGCGGTCCAGGTGTCCGGGTCGGTCTCCGCCGAGCACGTCAGGTCCGACGTCGACTTGGCGAGGTACGCGACCTCCATACCCTTGGGCAGCCACCGCTTGCCGGCCGGGACCGTCGCCTCGGCCAACGCCCCCATCGCGGCCTCCAACCCGTTGCACACGGCAATCGCATGCACGGTCCCGATGTGGTTCAGCACGGCGCGCCGCTTCGGCAGGGTCAGCGCCGCGTAGTTCGGACTCACCTGCACGAACCGCGGCCGCACCGACCGGAAGTACGGCGCCTTCCAGGCGAACCCCCAGGAGAACACCCGCTCCCCACCCGGCACCCCACGCAACCGCTCCCACAGCCCCAGCACCTGACTCGCCATACCCGAATGTTACCCATGAGTCACATCACCGGGAAGAGCCCGTCGGCCCGATAGCCTGCCTGCCTCGAACCGCGTGACCGAAGGAGTCGATGCAGGCATGATCCCCACACAGGACGACGTGCTCGGGTACTTCGACACACTGTCGAACTGGGGACGGTGGGGCGACGACGACGAGCGCGGCACGCTGAACCACATCACCGACGACGTCCGGCGGGCCGCGGCGCGGGCGGTGCGCCACGGCCGGAGCGTGTCGTGCGCGTGGGAGGTCGCTGCACCGGAAGAGATGGAGCGGGCGACGAACGTCTGCCCGTGTGCCGCTGACATGCCGGGCGCGGAGCACATGCCGGCGGCGTTCCAGGCTGACCGGCGCTGGGGTTTCTCGAACGAGCGACTCGGCCTGCTCTTCCACGGCAATACGATCACCCACGTCGACTCGCCGTGCCACATCTTCTGGGACGGGAAGACGTACAACGGGCGGTCGCACTCGACCGTCGACGCCACCACGGGGTCGGCGTGGGCGGCCGTCACGGCGGCCGCGAACGGGATCGTCACCCGTGGCGTCCTGCTCGACGTCGCAGCGGTCCGCGGCGTGCCGTGGCTGGAACCCGGGCAAGGCGTGTTTCCCGAGGACCTCGAGGAGGCTGAGCGGCGCCAGGGTGTGCAGGTGCGATCGGGCGACGCGGTGCTGCTGCGGACCGGGTACGGCCGCGCCCGCCACGAGTCTGGTCCGGCCGGCGGCATCACGCAGGCCGGCTGGCACGCGTCCTGCCTGCCGTGGCTGCAGGAGCGGGAGGTCGCGCTAATCGGAGCCGACACGCCCCAGGACGTTCAGCCGTCCGGGTACGACGACGTACTGATGCCGGTGCACGCGGTGAGCCTCGTCGCGATGGGTCTGTGGCTGCTCGACAACTGCGACCTGGAGGCGTGCGCGACGACGGCCGCCGAGCTCGGCCAGTGGGACTTCCAGCTCGCCGTCGCGCCGGTCCGCTTCGCGGGGACGTCCGGCAGTCCCGTCAACCCGATCGCCACCTTCTGACTCGGCTGCGGTTCTTGTGGCGGGGTGGATTTAGACGATTCAACTCGGGCTCGTTAGACTGCGGATGACCGACACTGCTGCTGGACGGGGGACGATGGCGACGCCCAGCATCAAGGAGGTTGCGCAGCGGGCCGGAGTCTCGGTCGGGACGGTCAGCAACTTCCTCAACCGCCCTGGGATCGTCGCGCCGGCGACCCGCAAGCGCGTCCAGGACAGCATCACCGCGCTCGGCTTCGTGCGGAACGAGGCCGCGCGCCACCTCCGCGCCGGCCGCAGCCGCACCGTCGGCCTCGTCGTACTCGACGTCGCCAACCCGTTCTTCACCGCACTCGCCGAAGGCGCCGAAACGCTCGCCTCCGAGTACGACACGGTCGTGATGCTCTGCAACAGCAAGACCGACCCGGTCCGCGAAGGTCACCACCTCGACCAACTCGAGCAACAACGCGTGCTCGGCGTCCTCATCACCCCCTTCGACAGCAGCGATCCACGCCTGTCCGCCCTGGTCGACCGCGGTACGCCGGTAGTCCTCGTCGACCGTACGGCGGACCGCGGGTTGTGCTCGGTCTCGGTCGACGACCAACTCGGCGGACGCCTCGCGGGTACGCACCTGATCGAGTCCGGCCATCGCCGGATCGCCTTCGTCGGCGGGCCGTTCACGATGCAGCAGGTGAAGGACCGCCAGGCCGGCATCACCGCGGTCGCGGCCGAAGCGAGTGACGTCGACCTCCAGCAGTACGAGGTCGACGTGATGGGCGTCGTCGAGGGTCGCGCGATCGGCGAACGCATCGCCGCGCTCCCGGTCCGCTCCCGCCCCACCGCGGCGTTCCTCGCGAACGACCTGCTCGCGCTGGGATTCCTGCAGGCGATGGCGGTCGCCGGACTCCGCGTCCCCCGCGACATGGCGATCGTCGGGTACGACGACATCGACTTCGCGCGCGCCGCCGCCGTACCCCTGTCGTCGGTCCGGCAGCCGGCCGAGCTGCTCGGGCGGTCGGCGATGGAGTTACTGCAGGAGGAGGTCGAGTCCGCGGACCAGCACCGGCATCGTCAGGTGATCTTCCAGCCCGACCTGATCGTCCGCGAATCCAGCGACTTCACCCGCCGCCGCTGATGCCGACGCTCTACGAGAACCTGCTCGCGACCCCGGCTGATCTCGACGGGTTCCGGATCGAGGGCGACGCCGCAACCTCTTTCCCGCAAGGGCGTCTGCGCCTCGAAAGCCGCCGGCCGGCCGAGGACGGGCAGGACGCGAACATCGTCGCGTGGTGCCCGGAGGACTTCCCGCCCGACATCACCGTCGAGTGGGACTTCTGGCCGATCCGCGAACCCGGTCTCTGCATCCTGTTCTTCCACGCCCGCGGCCGCCGCGGCGAGGACCTCTTCGACCTTCAGCCGCGCACGGGTCCGTACGAGCAGTACCACCACGGCGACCTCGACACGTACCACGTCTCCTACTTCCGCCGCCGCTGGCCGGCCGAACGCGCCTTCCACACCTGCAACCTCCGCAAAAGCTACGGCTTCCACTTAGTTGCCCAAGGCGCCGACCCCATCCCCGACGTAGCCGACGCCGAGGCCCTGTACCACCTGCGCCTTTCCGTCGAGCACGGCGAAATCACCTTCGCCATCAACGACTTGGTCACCTTCACCTGGCAAGACCCCAACCCCCTCCCCGGCGGCAAACTCGGCCTCCGCCAAATGAGCCCCCTAATCGCCGACTACGCCAACCTCCGCATCACCACCCCGTAGCCGCGCCCCACGAGGCACCCACCAAGGCCCGACGTACCCCACACGGGGTCTCCGGCACGAGACGCCGGCGCCACCCGACGTACCCAACACAAGTCACCCCGCACGACGCAACGCGCACGCGGCACGCGGACTCCCGCCCGCCCACGAGGTCATGTGTCACCAACCGCCAACCGTCGCGGGCTGCCACAAGCAGCGGTGACTGGAGACATGCAATTGCTTGTCACCAGTCCCCACACCGTGACCCCAGGCCCGCTCCGCCACCTCCCCCACCCACCGAACCGCCACCCCAGCCCACGTACGAGCGGATAACCCCGCAGGTAAGGGCTTCTCCCCCTCCGCACCACCAGAGAACCCCTCGTCCGAGCGGATAACCCCTCGAACCGCGAGCGCAGGTACGCCGCACTCGGGGCCGCACCACCGGATACCGCCGTGTACCTCGAGCGACACCGCCCGCCCGCGCGACGCGCTCCGGAAGCCGCACCGCAGGTACGGCGTAACGCGGGACCGGCGCAAGGGAACTCGGGGTTAGGCGGAATTGGCAGGCGAACTCCCGCCTCCCCACCCGGTCACGCTTCAGCAAGCAGCCAGCCGTCGCGGGCTGCCACAAGTACTGGTGACTGGAGACCTGAAATTGCTTGTCACCAGTCCCCACACCGTAAGCCCAGGCCCGCTCCGCCGCCTCGCCCGCCCACCGAACCGCCACCCCACGCCGCACATGAGCCGATAACCCCGCGGGTAGGGGGTTCTCCCCTTCCACACCATCAGAGAACCCCTCATTCGAGTGGATAACCCCTCAAGCGCGTGCGCAGGTACGCCGCTCTCGCACTCACCGCCTGCTCTTGCCGCCCCGGTCCCGCCGCGGCTCTCGTCGGGGCGTGCTCTCGGTCGTTTGTGCTGGGTGAACGTCGGCGTACGGATCTCCATGACCGGTCTCTGACAAACGCTTTCCGAGGTGTTGACATTGAGACGATTCAACCTTACGGTCACATCACTTTTCGGCCGAAAGGAGGCGGGTGGTGATGGGTGGCGACGGGTGGGCGATCAAGCTGTACGGCGCGGCCGACGAGGTCGTTTGGGTGATCAAGCTGAATGCGCTCTGGGTGCTGTTCACGCTGCTCGGTGGTGTTGCGCTGGGTATCGGGCCGGCCACGTTGGCGGCCTATTCGCTGGCCAGACGCAGGTCATTCGGTGAATCGTTTCATGCACTCCCCGCCTTCCGTACCGCGTTCCGCCGTGAGTTCCGCCGCGGCACGCTCGTGGTGCTGCCGGTGGCCGTGGTCGCCGTCGTCCTCGTCGGCAACTACCTGTACTTCGCGGCGCTCGGTGCCGCACTCCCCCGGCTGGCCAGTCTCGGAGCACTCGTGGTGCTCGGGCTGATCGCCGGGTACGCGTTCCCGATGGCCGTGCACTACGACCTCGGCGTCCGCGCGTTGTTGCCCAAGGCATCGTTGGTCGCGCTCGCGCGGCCGGCGTCGTCCCTGGTCCTGCTGTTCGTCGCGCTGTCCATCGCTTACGGGTCGGTCAAGTTCCCGGTGCTCGGGATCGTCCTGGCCGGCGGCGCGTGGATCCAGCTCGACACCTGGCTCTGCCAGCGCTTCTTCGCCGAGAACGAAGCGCGTCTGCACCCCAGCGGTAACTGAAAGGGAACTCATGACCATCTTCTCCCGACGGCGCACCGCCGTCACCGCCGCGCTGACGACGGCGTTGCTCGCCGCATCCGCCTGTTCCGGCGGCGGCGATTCCAAGGGCAGTGAAGCAACCAACGAACTGACGGTGATGGCACCGCTGTTCGGTACCGCGCCGGCCGCGAACGGCGAGCTGCAGCAGGCGGTCGAGAAACTGATCGGCAAGAAACTCCAGATCACCTGGGTGCCGAACGCGGAGTACGGCGACAAGTCGAACGTCACCCTCGCCTCGGACAAGATCCCGGACGTGATGGTCGCGAACGAGAAGAGCCCGTCGTTCGTCAAGGCGGCCGAGGCAGGCGCATTCTGGGACCTGACCGGCAAGCTCGACAAGTACCCGAACCTGAAGCCGGCCAACGAACAGACCGCGAAGAACACCCAGACGAACGGCAAGACCTACGGCATCTACCGGGTCCGGCCGCTGCTGCGGTCCGGGATCGTGATCCGCAAGGACTGGCTGGCCAAGCTCGGGCTGAAGGAACCGCAGACCGTCGAGGACCTGTACACGATCGCGAAGGCGTTCACCGAGAAGGACCCGGACGGCAACGGCAAGAAGGACACCTACGGCCTGATCATCCCGAAGTGGCCCGGCGGGTACGCGAGCGCCAGCCCGTACGACGTGATCGAGACCTGGTTCGGCGCCCCGAACGGCTGGGGTGAACGCGACGGGAGGCTGGTCCCGGGCTTCGACACCCCGGAGTTCCTGAAGGCCAACGAGTGGCTGCGCGGCTGGGTGAAGGAAGGCCTGGTGAACCCGGACTTCGCGACCCTGGACAGTGCGAACTGGAACGACCCGTTCGTGCAGGGCAAGGGCGGCATGATCATCGACGTCAACGTGCGCGCCACCCAGTTGCTGGACCTGTTCAAGGAGAAGAACCCGAAGGACTTCGACAAGGTCACCCTGGTCGGCAACCTGAAGGGCCCGGACGGCGAGAAGCACTCGTACCCGTTCACCGGCTACAACATGGTGATCGCGATCTCCAAGCAGCACATCCGGACCGAGGAGCAACTCGACCAGGTGCTGCAGACGCTGGACAAGCTCGAGTCGAAGGAGGGCTCGATCCTGCTCACGAACGGGATCGAGGGCCGCAACTTCAAGGCCGACGGGCAGTACGCCGTACCGGTCGGCCAGGACGACCCGAAGGTGAAGGCGATCCAGAACGACGTGGACAAGGCGTTCATCCAGCTCGGGACGCGGGCGTCGGTCGGGATGGGCGCGTACGCGCTGCGGCCGAGTGACGAGGCGAGCCGGGCGATGCGGGAGAAGTTCGACGTCCTGATGAACGAGGACCTGAAGACCGCGGTGTTCAACCCGGCGCTGAGCATCATCGCGCCGACCTCGGTGGCGAAGGGTCAGACGCTCGACACGATCATCCCGGACGCCCGGATCAAGTACCTGTCCGGCGCGATCACCGAGGACCAGCTGAAGGCCCAGATCAAGCGCTGGTACGACGGTGGCGGGACCCAGATCGCCAAGGAGGTCAACGACCTCTCCGCCAAGGCCGGCGGCTGATCCATGGCCACCGACTTGGTGCCAGAGGTGGTGCAGCCGGCCGCTGAATCGCGGCCGGCGCCCGCCCCGAAGCGCACCCACCGCGCCCGGAACATCCCACGGGACCTCGTCCGCTACCGCTGGCTGTACTTGTTGCTGCTGCCCGGTCTGGCGTACTTCGTCGTGTTCAAGTACCTGCCGATGTACGGACTGACGATCGCGTTCAAGGACTATGTGCCGTTCCTCGGCTACTCGGGCAGTGAATGGGTCGGGCTGAAGCACTTCCAGGAACTGTTCAGCGGTCCGGACTTCGGGCGGCTGCTGTTCAACACGTTGCTGCTCGCCGTACTGACGATCGTGTTCGTGTTCCCGGCCCCGATCGTCGTCGCGCTGCTGCTGAACGAGCTCCGCGTCAACGTGCTCAAGCGGTCCGTACAGTCGCTGGTCTACATCCCGCACTTCCTGTCGTGGACGATCGTCGCGTCGCTGACCTACCTCCTGTTCTCGGTGGACTTCGGCGTGATCGCGAACTGGATCCACAGCATCGTCGGCGGGCAGAAGACCGACTACGTGGCGCAGGCCGGGTGGTTCCGGCCGCTGATCGTGCTGCAGCTGCTGTGGAAGCAGACCGGCTGGGGCACGATCATCTACCTGGCCGCGCTGGCCGGTGTGGACTCGCAGCTGTACGAGGCGGCCCGGGTGGACGGCGCCGGCCGGTGGCGGCAGTTCTGGCACATCACGCTGCCGGCGATCCGGCCGACGATCGTGGTGATGGCGATCCTGACGTCCGGGCACCTGATGGACTCCGGGTTCGAGCAGATCTGGCTGATGACGACGTCACTGAACCGCGACGTCGCGGACGTGTTCGACACGTTCGTCTACTACATCGGCATCACCCAGGGCTCGTTCAGCTACGCGACCGCTGTCGGATTGTTCAAGGGCGTCGTCGGCGTCGTCCTGATCTTCGGCTCCAACCTGCTGGCCAAGCGCATGGGCCAGCGCGGTCTGTTCTGAGAGGGACGATTCATGAAACAACGAGTGCGGTACTACGACTCGGTCGGCAGCCGCGTGTTCGACGTACTGAACGCCGTGCTGCTGGCCGGGCTCGGCGTGGTCACGGTGCTGCCGCTGCTCTACGTGCTCGCCGGGTCGTTCGCGACCGAGTCCGAGATCAGCTCGCGGCCGTTCTTCCTGTGGCCGCACAAGTTCGTCACCGACACGTACCACTACATCTTCTCGACCGACACGTTCGTCCGGGCGTTGCTGACCACGGTCGCGGTGACCGCCGTCGGCACCGTCATCCAGCTGCTGCTCACGCTGACCATGGCGTATCCGCTGGCGAAACGATTCCTGCCCGGGCGGACGCTGGTACTGAACCTGGTGATCTTCACGCTGGTGTTCAGCGGTGGCATGATCCCGACGTACCTCGTCGTGCGGAACCTGGGGCTGCTGGACAGCTACTGGGCGCTGATCCTGCCGCTCGCGATCAACCCGTTCTACCTGATTGTCGTGAAGAGCTTCTTCCAGGAGCTGCCCGAGGCGCTCGAGGAAGCGGCCCGGATCGACGGCTGCAACGAGCTGAACGTGTTCCTGCGGATCGTGCTGCCGTTGTCGAAACCGATCATCGCGACGTTCTCGCTGTTCTACGCGGTCGGGATCTGGAACGACTACATGTCGCCATTGCTCTACATCGACGACAACAAGAAGTGGACGCTGCAGATGATCGTCCGCCAGCTCACCGCCGCGAACGCGGACTCGGCGAACGTGCTGCAGCAACTGGAGACGGTGACGTTCCCGGAGCAGGGCCTGAAGTTCGCGGTCGTGGTGGTGGCGACGCTCCCGATCCTCTTCTTCTACCCGTTCCTGCAGAAACACTTCGCGAAGGGCGTGCTGATCGGATCGGTGAAGGAATGACGACGCTGCAATGGTTGGAGACTCCTTGTCGACAGGGCGTTTCCTGGGGCGTTCCCTGGCCGCGTGGAACAGTTGCCGAGGGCACCCGGTTCGCGTTGGCCGACGGTACGCCGGTGCAGAGCTGGACGACCGCTACATGGCCGGACGGGTCGGTCAAGTGGTCCGCTCACGCGATCGGTCCGTCCGAGCGACCGGAGTCGTCGTACGAACTGGTGCCTGGCGAACCAGCGACGCCGAGTCAGCCGGTGCAGGTCGAGCGGGCCGACGGCGAGGTGCGCGTGTCGACAGGCGCCGTCACGTGGGTACTGCGACAGCCCGGGCTGGTTGCCTCGATCACCTATGACGGTCAGGAGGTGGTGCGCGACGTACGGCTGGTGAGTCTCCGGCAGAGCGCACCGACCGACGACCTGGGCGGAACGCGAGAGCAGACGACGGCGACCGTGGACAGCATCACGGTCGAGCAGGACGGGCCGGTACGGGCTGTTGTGAAGCTCACCGGCAAGCACGGCGACTGGCTGCCGTTCTCGGTGCGGCTGTACTTCTACGCGGGTGCCACCGACGTACGGGTGGTCCACAGCTTCGTGTGGGACGGGGATCCGGACCAGGACTTCCTGGCCGGTCTCGGTCTCAGTGCGGACGTGGTGATGCGCGACGATCCGCACAACCGCCACATCCGGCTGGCGGGTCCGTCCGGGTTCCTGACCGAGGCAGTACGCGGTCTGACCGGCTTGCGTCGCGATCCGGGCGAGGGGGTACGGCGTACCCAGGTGGCCGGCCGTGACGTCACAACGATCCCCAACCCCGAGGTGGCCGACCGCCTGCACCTCATCCCGCAGTGGAACGACTACACCCTCGACCAGAGCAGCGCTGACGGCTTCACCCTGCGCAAACGCACCGGACCGGGACAGGGGTGGGTCACCATCCCAGCCGGCACCAGAGCACCCGGCTACGGGTACGTCGGCGGCGCCAGCGGCGGACTGGGTTTCGGACTCCGCGACTTCTGGAAACTGCACCCAACCCGCCTCGACATCCGCAATGCCGCCACTGACCTCGCCACCGCGACAGTGTGGATGTGGTCGCCCAGTGCGCCCGCCATGGACGTCCGCTACTGGCACGACGGCATGGACCAGGACACGTACGCCGAGCAGCTCGAAGGACTCGAGATCACCTACGAGGACTACGAGCCGGGCTTCGGCAACGCTCACGGTGTCGCACGCACCCATGAGCTCACCTTGCGCGTCCACGACGCCACACCGTCGGCTGAAGAGCTGTCCGAACACGTAGCCCTCCTCAACTCCCCCGGACTCCTCACAGCATCACCAGCCCGCCTCCTCGATGCAGGTTTGTTCGGCACGTGGAGTCTGCCGACCGCTGACCACCAGGACATCGAAGCCCGGCTCAACTTCCTCTTCGGGTACTACGTGGGTCAACGCGAGCAACGCCGCTGGTACGGGTTCTGGGACTACGGCGACGTCATGCACACCTACGACAGCGACCGGCACACCTGGCGGTACGACGTGGGTGGGTACGCCTGGGACAACTCGGAGCTCTCGCCCGACCTGTGGCTCTGGTACCAGTACCTGCGGACGGGCCGTGCGGACGTGTTCCGATTCGCCGAGTCGATGACCAGGCACACCGGCGAGGTCGACGTACATCACCTGGGACGCTGGAAGGGTCTGGGGTCGCGGCACAACGTGCAGCACTGGGGCTGTAGCTGCAAGCAGGTGCGCATCTCCAGTGCGATCTACCGGCGCTTCTACTACTACCTGACCGCTGACGAGCGGACCGGCGACCTACTCGACGAGCTGGCGGCCGTCGAGGAGACGTTCCTCGCGGTGGACCCGCAGCGCAAGGTACGGCCGGATGTCTACTCCCCCGACCCCCACGCGCTGTCGATCGAGCTGGGCGTGGACTGGGGTGCACTGGCTGCTGCCTGGCTCACGCGGTGGGAGCGGCACGGTGACGAGCGAGCACGTGCCCGGCTCCTGGGAACCATGTCCGACATCGCCGCACTGCACTACGGCTTCTTGACCGGCAACGCACGGCTCGACCTCACGACCGGACGCTTCGACACCAGCCGGCGAGGCATCGCGGTGTCCCACCTGTCCTCGCTGTTCGGTCTGCCCGAGCTCTGTTCCGAGCTCATCGACCTGGACCTCGACGTACCCGGGTTCGAGAAGGCTTGGCTGGACTACTGCCGGCTGTACCTGCTCTCCGCGGAGGAGCAGACCGCAGAGGTCGGTCAGCCCCTTCAAGGCATCTCACTGGTCCAGGCGCACAGCCGACTGGCGGCGTACGCCGCGGCTCGCACGGGGAACCCGGAGCTCGCCCGGCTGGCCTGGCGCAAGTTCTTCCTCGACGAAGGCGACCAACTCAACCGCAATGCGATGCAACGCGAGACGGAGTGGCGAACCACTCCGGTCGACGGCGGCCTGATGCCGGTCGACGAGGCGGCGTTCATCAGTACCAACGGCGCGGCGCAGTACGCGCTCGCAGCGATCCAGAACCTGTCCCTGATCCCCGAACACCGACACGACAGAGGTGGAACGGCATGGAGGTCTCCCGACGCACTGTCCTAGCAGGTATGGCCGCAGTACCTGCGGTGTCCCTGCTCGACAACATCCAGCCCGCCGCGGCGGCGGCAACCCCGGACGTGAAGCTCAGCTGGCTCGAAGGCAAGCCGACAACGGCAGCTGTCACGACCTGGGGTACGCCGTGGCCGAAGGGCGCCGTACCGGCGAACCAGTCCTTCGCACTCAAGGCGGCCGACGGTACCGACGTACCGCTGCAGAGCTGGCCGACCGCCTACTGGCCGGACGGTTCGCTGAAGTGGAGTGCACATTCGATCGCAGTGGAAGCACCGACCGAGTCCTACTCACTCGGCCCTGGTACGGCGACCGCGCCCGCGCGGCCCGTCACGGTGCAGGACGAGAAGCTGTACGTCGACGTCGACACCGGCGTCATCAAGACCCGGATCCGCAAGAGTGGCACCGACCTGATCAGCCACATCTGGCGCGGTGACGTGCTGATCGCGCACAAGGGTCAGCTGGTCAACCTCA
The DNA here is from genome assembly GCF_056436705.1 of Kribbella sp. NPDC043289. Lineage (NCBI taxonomy): Bacteria > Bacillati > Actinomycetota > Actinomycetes > Propionibacteriales > Kribbellaceae > Kribbella > Kribbella sp. NPDC043289. The sequence continues at coordinate 518,410 of NZ_JBWKCB010000001.1, read as the reverse complement.
AGCAGGACAAGATCGCCGACGACGAAGACGGCGGCGCGGTCCGCGAGCAGTACACCAGCGACATCACGAACGTCACCGTGGAGCAGTCCGGTCCGGTGCGTGCCGTCGTCCGGATCCAAGGGCGGCACAAGTCGCGCAAGGGCCTGACCTGGTTGCCGTTCTCGGTCCGGCTGTACTTCACGGCCGGCGCGGAGAACGTGCGGATGGTGCACACGTTCGTCTACGACCGCGACGGTCAGAAGGACTACATCGCGGGACTCGGCGTGCGGTTCTCGGTGCCTATGCGCGATGCGGCGTACGACCGGCACGTCCGGTTCGTCGGCGAAGGGCACGGCATGGTGTCCGAGACGGTGAAGGGGATCACCGGTCTGCGACGTGACCCCGGTGCCGCCGTCCGCGCGGCCCAGATCGCGGGGACGAAGCTGGCCGATCCGTCGACGTGGGACCAGCGGGTGACGTCGCGGCTGCAGTGGATCCCGGAGTGGAGCGACTACTCACTGAGCCAGTTGAACGCGGACGGGTTCACCGTCAAGAAGCGAACCGGCACAGGTCGCGGGTGGATCTCGGTGGACCAGGGCAAGCGGGCGTCCGGCCTCGGGTACGTCGGTGGTGTCAGCGGTGGATTCGCCTTCGGACTCAGGGATTTCTGGCAACGGCACCCGACCCAGCTCGACATCCGGAACGCGGCGAGCGACGACGCCGAGGTCACCGTCTGGCTGTGGTCTCCGGCCGCCGGCGCAATGGACACGCGCTTCTACCACGACGGCCTGGGCGAGGACACGTACGCGAAGCAGCTCGACGCGCTCGAGATCACCTACGAGGACCACGAGCCCGGATTCGGTACGCCGTACGGCATCGCCCGTACTGCGGAGCTCACGTTCTGGGCGCTGGCGGCTACGCCCACCGCAGCACGGCTGGGCGACATGGCGGACCAGGTGCGCACTCCACCGCAGCTGATCAACCCTGTGGACCATCTGGTGAGCACTCGGGTGTTCGGTGGGCTGTTCACGCCGGTGGACCGATCGGTGCCGGCCAAGAAGTCCATCGAGGACCATCTGGACTTCTTGTTCGACTACTACCGCGGTCAGGTCGAGTCACGGCACTGGTACGGGTTCTGGGACTACGGCGACATCATGCACACGTTCGACGAGGACCGGCAGGTATGGCGGTACGACGTCGGCGGGTACGCGTGGGACAACTCGGAGCTCTCCCCCGACCTGTGGCTCTGGTACGCGTTCCTGCGCTCCGGACGTGCCGACATCTTCCGGTTCGCCGAGGCGATGACGCGACACACTGGTGAGGTCGACGTCTATCACCTGGGCCAGTGGGCCGGCCTGGGTACACGGCACGGCGTACAGCACTGGGCGGACAGCGCGAAACAGCAGCGGATCAGTACGGCGGCGTACCGGCGGTTCTACTACTTCCTGACGGCTGACGAGCGTACTGGCGACCTGCTGTCCGAGCTGGTCGACTCGGACAAGACGTTCCTGGTGCTGGACCCGATCCGGAAGATCAGGACCGCGCCGTACACACCTGACCCGCATGCGCTGTCCATCGGCCTCGGTACCGACTGGAGTGGTCTGGCGGCGGCGTGGCTGACCGAGTGGGAACGCCAGGGGCCCAAGGCGGATGTGGCGAAGGCCAAGCTGCTCGGGACGATGGAGACGATCGGGGCGATGCCGAACGGCTTCGTGACCGGCAGTGGGCTCTACGACCTCGACACCGGTCGTTTCGCGCCGGTGACGGCTAAGACGGTGAGTGTGTCGCACCTGAGTGCCATGTTCGGCGAGGTGGAGATGTGCGCCGAGCTGATCGATCTGGTGGACATGCCGGCGTTCGAGTCCGCGTGGCTGCAGTACTGCCGCTTGTTCAACGGCACCCGTGCGGAGCAGACCGCCGAGTGCGGCGCGTACTTCGGCAACCTCATCCTGCGCCAGGGTCACGCCCGACTGACGGCGTACGCCGCTGTCCGCCTGAACCGCGACGACCTGGCAGCGCGTGCCTGGAAGGAGTTCTACACCGGCGACGGCTACGGCCCGAACCTCCCGTGGAGCGCCGACGACGTCACGACCACCCTCAACCCGACCAAGTCCGCGAAATGGGTCTCCACCAACACCACGGCCCTCTACGGCCTGGCCGCGATCCAAACCCTCGCCCTGGTCGGCAACCAGATCGTCAACCCATGAGGCGGCCGGCAGCCAGGGCGGTACTGGCTCTCGGCGTACAACCGCTGACGGCTTCGGCAGTCGGCGGGGTCTCCGGGAAGTGACTCGGGTCAGCCGACCTCGGCCATGATCTCGTCACTCACGTCGAAGTTGGCGTAGACGTTCTGGACGTCGTCGCTGTCCTCGAGGGCGTCGATCAGGCGGAAGATCTTGCCGGCGCCGTCGGCGTCCAGTTCCACCGTCATCGACGGGACGAACTGGACGTCGGCGGAGTCGTAGTCGATGCCGGCGTCCTGCAGCGCCGTCCGGGCCGCGACCATGTCGGTGGCCTCGGTGACGATCTCCCAGGACTCACCCAGGTCGTTCACCTCGTCGGCGCCGGCCTCGAGCACGGCCTCCATCACGTCGTCCTCGGACAGCGACTTCCCGTCCTGGTCCTTCGCGACGACGATGACGCCCTTGCGGTTGAACATGTACGCGACCGAGTTCGGGTCGGCGAGCGAACCGCCGTTGCGCGACATCGCGGTCCGGACGTCGGCGGCGGCCCGGTTCCGGTTGTCGGTCAGACACTCGACCAGCATCGCCACGCCGTTCGGGCCGTAGCCCTCGTACATGATCGTCTGGTACTCCGCACCGCCGGCCTCGGCCCCGGAACCACGCTTGACCGCGCGGTCGATGTTGTCGTTCGGGACCGACGACTTCTTCGCCTTCTGGATGGCGTCGTACAGGGTCGGGTTCCCGCCAGGGTCGCCACCGCCCATCCGGGCGGCCACCTCGATGTTCTTGATCAACTTCGCGAAGAGCTTGCCGCGCTTCGCGTCGATGACGGCTTTCTTGTGCTTCGTGGTGGCCCACTTGGAGTGGCCTGACATGGCGAACCCAACCCTTCTACCTACAACAACGACTCAGCGGCTCCGGACCAGATCGGCGAAGTACCCGTGCAGCCTGGCGTCCCCGGTCATCTCCGGATGGAACGACGTGGCCAGCAGCCGATCGTGGCGGACCGCGACGATCCTACCCGTGGCGGGGCCCGAGCTCACTGTCGACAGTACCTCGACGTCCCGACCGACCCGCTCCACCCACGGTGCCCGGATGAACACCGCGTGGTACGGCGTGTCGAATGCCGCGAACTCCAGGTCGGCCTCGAACGAGTCGACCTGCCGCCCGAACGCGTTCCGGCGGACCGTGACGTCCAGCCCGCCGAGCGTCTCCTGGCCCGTGATCCCGCCGGTGATCTCGTCCGCGAGCATGATCATCCCGGCGCAGGTACCGAACACCGGCATCCCGTCGGCGATCCGCTTCTGCAACGGCTCGAACAGCTCGAACGAGCGGGCCAGCTTGTCCATCGTGGATGACTCGCCGCCCGGCAGCACCATCGCGTCGACCTGCGCCAGCTCGGACGGACGGCGTACCGGCCGAGCCTCGACGCCGACCTCGGTCAGCATCGCGAGGTGCTCGCGCACGTTCCCCTGCAGCGCGAACACGCCGATGACCGTCACAGTGTCACTCTCCGTTGCCAGTCGAGCGTGACCTCGATGCGGCCCTCGTCGAACACGGCGGGCAGGTCGTGGCGGTTCAGGAGCTCCAGCACGTCCTCCAGCAGCGGGTCGCCGGGCGCCACGTTCGCGGTGTCGGGATGCCAGACCTTGAGCTCCAGCATCCCGAAGTCGACCGCGTGCCAGACGTCGGTGTCGGTGAAGAACACCACCCCTTGAGGACTCGCCGCGGCCTCGAGCCGCTGCCGCGCGTCGTGGTGGTCCGACGTGTACCGGACCACCACCAGCCCTCGGGACTCCAGCTCCGCGAGTACGGCGTCCAGTCGGTCCGGATCCGTGGTCACGGGCCAGTCGGCCGCCTCGGCGTCGAGGTCCATCACGGCCTCGCCGATCAGCAGCGGGACCAGGGACGCCGCGTCCATCGACGGGGCGTCCTCCTGGACCGCTTCGGTCAGCGCGGCGGTGATCGCCGCGTGGTCGGCGTACCCGGACCGCACCAGGACGCGGGCCAGGCCACGCAGTTCCCGGGCGGTCCGCTCGTCCACATGCATACCGACCAGCGTAGTCGAGCCGGCTACTTCACTCCTCCGGCGGTCGCGGAGACCTGCAGCTGACGCTGGAAGATGATGTAGACGACCAGCACCGGCGCGACGGTGATCACCACGGCCGCGAACAACGCGCCGAAGTCCACCGCGTAACCGGCCTGCGACGCGAACGACGCCATGCCCTGGGAGAGCACGTAGTTCTTCGAGTCAGTATTCAGGGCGACGGGGAGCAAGAACTGGTTCCACAGGCCCAGGAAGTTGAAGATGGCGACCGACGCCATCCCGGGGCGCGCCATCGGCAGCATCACCTGGAAGAACGTGCGCCACTCACCGGCGCCGTCGATCTGCGCCGCCTCGTACACCTCTCCCGGCAGGGCCTTGAAGAACGAGTGCAGGAAGAAGACCGTGAACGGCAGCGCGAACGCGACGTACGTGATGATCAGCCCTGGCAGGGTGTTCAGCAGCGAGAGGTTCTTCAGCACGAAGAACAGTGGCACGATCGCCAGGAAGACCGGGAACGTCAGCCCCGCCAGCATCGAGTAGTAGATCAGCCGGTTGCCGGGGAACGAGAACCTGGCCAGCACGTACGCGCACATCGCGCCGAGGACCATCACCAGCACCAGCGCGCAGCCGACGACGACCACCGTGTTCAGGAAGTAGCGACCGATCCCGGCCGTCGTCCAGGCGTTGGCGTAGTTGCTGAAGTGCAGCTTGCTCGGCAGCGCCAGGGGGTTGCCCAGCACCTCCTGCGTCGACTTGAACGAGGACAGCAGCGTCCACAGCAGGGGCAGGATCACCAGCAGCGACCACAGGATCAGCGCGATGTGGGCGGTCGCCGCGACGCCCTTGCCCTCCCGCTTTCCCTGGCCGTGCGCACGGGACGCCGGGGCCAGTTCGGTCCGGTCGGCGGTGGTTGTCATCGGCGTACCTTTCGCTCACGTCCGCCGGTCAGATAGTTGACCAGGAAGACCACGAACGCGAACAGCATCGTCACGGCGGCCAGGATCACGCCCATCGCGGTCGAGTAGCCGAACTGACCCTTGGTGAACGCTGTGGTGAACAGTTGCTGGGGCATGACGAGGGTCGAGTTCTGCGGACCACCGCCAGGGTTCAGCGCCTGCATGTAGACGAACGCGTCGAGCGCGGCGATGCCGAGATAGATGTACGCCGTCTGCACGTTGTCCCGGATCAGCGGCAGGGTGATCCCCACCGCGGTCCGGAACCGGCCGGCACCGTCGATCCGCGCGGCCTCGAACACCTCGGGGTCGATGCCCCGGATGGCCGCGATGAACAGCACCATGTAGAAGCCGACGAAGCCCCAGATCATCACGAACATCGAGGCCGGCATCGCCGTCCGGGCGTCACCGAGCCAGGCGTAGTTCTCGAACTGGTGCAGCCCGATCTTCGACAGTACGGCGTCCAGGATGCCCGAGGCCGGGGTGAACACCTGGGCCCAGATCAGGCCGATCACGATCGCGGGGATCACGTACGGGAAGAACGAGACGATCCGGTAGTAGCCGGAGTTCTTCAACCCGCGGACGGTCCCGGTCCCCGAGCCGCCGATCGTCACCAGCGTGGCCAGCGTCAGCGCCAGCACGATGGTCACCAACGGCACCACGATGGCGAGCTCGATGTTGTTGCGGACGGCCTTCAGGAAGATGTCGTCGTGGAACAGCTTGACGTAGTTGTCGAAGCCGATGAAGTGCATCCCGGAGGAGAATCCCGACCAGTCCGTCAGCGAGTAGTACAGCGCCTGCACGAACGGGGAGACCACGAAGATCACGAAGATCGCCAGCGGCAGGCCGAGGAACACGACCATGAAGCTGACCCGGTCGAAGGTCAGCGGCCGGCGCCGCCGGGTGCCGGACCGCTTGGGTCCGGCACCCGGGGCGACATCTTGCGACACGGTCACTTCGTGACCGGGATCTTCTTGACGGAGCTGTCGTTGCGCACCTTGTCGGTGATCTGCTGCAGGCCCTTCGTCAGGCCGGCCGCGTCGAGCTGGCCGGACAGGAACGAGTTCCAGACCACCAGCTGGTCGGGGTTCGTGCCGTACAGGTTGACGAACTGGTAGTCGAAGACGTTGGTGCCGGCGGCGTCCAGCATCTGCGTCTGCGACTGCAGGGCGGTCGAACCGAACCCGTCCGCGGGCACCAGGCCCTTGACGATGGTCGGCGCGAGCCGGGTCTTGGCGAAGTTGGTCGCCGCGTCCTTGGACAGCATGGCCCGCAGGACTTCCTTGCCACCGGCCACGTTCTTGCCCTTGGACGGGACGATGAACGGCTCACCGGCCGCGCTGCGCAGCGTCTCGTACGGCAGCTTCGAGTTGGCGGTCAGCGTCGGCTCCGGGATGCCCTTCATCTCGAAGCCGGTCTTGGTGGCCTTCTTCATCTCGTTCTCGATCCAGGAACCCGACGGGTACAGGATCGCGAGCTGGTCGTTGCTCCACTTGGCCTGCGCGGCGGTGAACTGGGTGCCGGCGCCACCGGGGACGAAGTACCCGTTCTTGACCATCGTCTCCATGGCCTTGAAGACGCCCTGGATCTGCGGCTTCGACCAGCAGTCGCCCTCGAGGTTGCCGAGTGACAGGCGGACGTCGTCGCCACCTTCCTTGATCGCCGAGTCGACGGCCAGGGTCTGGTAGTACGTCGCGGCTTCCTTGCCCCAGACGAACAGGTACTTGTTCTTCGCCTTGGCCTTGGCGCCCAGGTCGAGCAGCTCGTCGTACGTCTTCGGCGGGGTCCAGCCGTTGGCCTTGAACAGGCTGTCGGAGTACCAGAGGCCGTAGAGCGTCAGCACGTAGTTGATCGCGACGAACTTGTCGCCGAAGGTGCCCGGCTCCTTGACGCCCGCGTACAGCGTGTCGGAGATCTTCTTGCCCTCGTAGTTGTTCGCCTCGAAGACGTCGTCGAGGGTCTCCAGCTGGTCCAGGATCGTGTTGAAGCCGATCTGGTTCGCGCCGGAGTTGTCGATCAGGTCCGGCGGGTTGCCGCCGACGAAGCGCGGCTGCAGCTGCTGGGCGATCTGCGTGGACGGCGAAACCTTGACCGTCGAGCCCGACTGCTTCTGCTGCACGATGTTGGCCGCGAAGGTCACATAGTCGTAGCCGTACCCACCGTTGAAGATCACGGCGTCGACGGTGGACTTGTCCGCCATACCGAACGGGTTGTCCGAGCTCTTCGTCCCGCTCTGCTGGTTGTTGTCGTTGCTGCCACTGGCCGCGCAGCTGGCGAGTGCACCGCTGAGGGGAAGCACCGCGGCCGCCGCCAGGCTCCCCCGCAGGAGACTCCGACGTCCGATCTTGCTGGTCTCGCTCATCTGGTCTTGCCTCTTCTCACTAGATTCCCGACGGTGCTGATGACACCTACCCCTTGTGGTGAGCGTCCCCCGGTCCACAGCCGGCCGGCCCTCGTCGCGGCTGATTGCTCACCTTCCAGCGCACGATATTGCACGATATTGGCAGTAAAGCGCACTTCGGCGCACTACTGCGCCCGAGATCATTACGCATTGTCTTTGCCAAAGTCGTGCGGCGTCAAGCCTCGGGACGGCGAGTCCCGGACCCGACGATCATCGGCGAACCAACCCCAACGACGTCTGCGCAGCACGCCCCCACGCTCGCCTTCCTACCTCAGCACCGCGACAGACGCGCCGAATCCGATCCCAATTCGTGACCTCGGAGTGACCATTCCCCAGCGCCGGAAATCGCCCGGAACTTGTCCTGACAATCCTCATTGCACAGCAGATCAATCGATTCACCGGCGCGGTTTGACTCGCTTGGTCGGGACGGCGGTGAGTGGATCTTCCGGCCACGGATGACGGGGGTAGCGGGCTCGCAGATCGGCGCGGACCTGGGGATAGCCCTGCTTCCAGAACGAGGCGAGATCGCTCGTGATCGCGACCGGTCGCCGCGCGGGCGACAGTAGGTGCAGAACAACCGGAACTCGGCCGTCCGCGACGGCTGGAGTGGCAGTCCAGCCGAAGACTTCCTGCAGTTTCACCGCGAGCACCGGCGGCTCGGCGCCGTCGTACGCGAGACGCACCTCGGAGCCCGAGGGGACCTGGAGCCGTTCGGGTGCGAGTTCGCCGAGCCGCGATGCCGCGGGCCATGGCAGGAGTCGCCGGAGCGCCGACGCCACGTCGATGCGGGCGAGATCGCCTGCGCGGCGCACCGAGGCGAGCTCGGTACCCAGCCATTCGTCGAGACTTTCCAGCAATGCCGCGTCATCGACCGCCGGCCACGGGTCTCCGAGGTGCGCGTGGCAGAACGCGAGTCGTTCCCGTAAGGCGAGTGCGGCCTCCGACCAACGCAGTACGGAAAGACCGCTGCGCCGGATGCCGTCTCGCACAGCCGCTTGGACGAGCAGCCGATCGGGCTTCGCCAGCGGTACGTCGTTGAGCACGATCGCACCGAATGTCTCGACGCGCCGCGTCACGATTCGACCGTCGTCCCAGCGGATCTGGTCGCTGGTCGAGACGAGGTCGCCCGCGATGTCGCGCGCCGTCTGCTCATCGATCGGCGCCGCAGAACGGATCCGGGCGTCGGCGCGACCAGGCGCCCGGTCCGCAACAGCGATCGCCAGCCAGGGCGTGGTCCGCAGCGGCGACTCGGGATCCAGCGCAGCGCCCGTACCCCCGGACATCTGGTACGTCGCTGAGTCGGCCGCCCGAATCCTCGCGATCCGGTCCGGATACGCCAGCCCCACGACAACCCCGACAGCAAGATCATCGGGAACTGCGCGCGTTCCTCGGTCTCCACCCGGCTGATCGCCGAGCGTCAGCCCTCGGCCGAGGCGCTTCGTTTCTTCTCGCCAGCGGGCCGTGGTTCCGCGGTCCTCGCCGCGGCGCAGCGCTCGCCAACGGGCCGGCAGATCATCGCCGAACGCGCGGCCGGAGTCGTCCGAGAGCATCGCCACGACCTCGCGGGCCCGCTCGGCGCCGACCCGCGGCGTACCGTCCAGCAACGCGCGAGCCAACCGGGGATGCACCCCGATCGCCGCCATTCGCCGTCCCCGCTCGGTGATCCGGCCGTTGTCGTCAACGGCATCGAGACGGCGCAGCAGTTCCGTTGCCGCGGTCATCGCCACGACCGGCGGCGCCTCGAGCAAGACCAGACCGTCACCACCTGGCGCGCCCCACGCCGCGAGGTCGAGGGCGAAGCCTGCCAGATCGGCGATCGCGATCTCCGGCGCCGGGTGGTCGTCGAGATGCGCGTGGTCGGTGGCGGACCAGCACCGATAGACCCGGCCCGGCGCCTCCCGCCCAGCGCGGCCCGCTCGCTGGTCGGCCGACGATCTCGACACCCTGCAGGTGACCAGCGCACCAAGCCCACGGGACTGATCGGTCCGCGGCTCCCGGGCCAGACCCGAGTCGACCACGACACGAACCCCGGGCACCGTCAGCGAACTCTCCGCAACCGACGTCGTGACCACGATCCGGCGAGTGGCGGACGGCGCCAGCGCGCGGTCCTGCTCGGCCCGTGACTGGCGACCGTACAAGGGCAGGACGTTCTGACCGGCCAACCGGCGGGTCACCCCGTTGATCTCGGCCTCCCCCGGGACGAACACGAGGATGTCGCCGTCGTTCTCGGTCAATGCACGCTGAACGACAGCTGCGACGTGATCCAGCAGGCGCGGGTCGACTCGTCCGCCCGGTAGCAGCGGCACGGGAACCGGTGGTGGGGCCCACTCGACGGCCACGTCGAATAGCGCCGCCGACGCCGTGATCACCGGCGCCGGAGCCTCGGTGCCCAACGCGCGACTCATCCTGACCGTGTCCGCGGTCGCCGACGTCGCGACGATCGCCAGGTCCTCCCGAAGATTCGCCCGGACGTCGACGCAGAGCGCGAGCAACAGATCGGCATCGAGGTGCCGCTCGTGGCACTCGTCGATCACGATCGCCGACACCCCCGGGAGCTCCGGGTCCTGCTGCAGACGCCGTACGAGGAGGCCTGTCGTCACTACCTCGACTCGGAGTCCTCGACCGCCGCTGCGTTCACCGCGCATCGCATAGCCGATCCGCTGCCCGAGCGGTTCGCCGACCAGCGTCGCCAACCGGGCCGCGGCCGCACGCGTCGCCATCCTGCGCGGCTCGGCGACGATGATCGTGCCGCCGAGCGCGTCGCCCAATGCCAGCGGCAACAGCGAGGTCTTCCCGGAACCAGGTGGGGCGACCACTACCGCCGTACCGCGTGAACGCACCGCGTCGACCGTGGCAGGCAAGACCTCGCGGACAGGCAGGTCCGCCCCCGGTACCGACGATTCAGGCAGCAGCACGCCCCGACGCTAACCGACCCGGACCACCGAAGGGGTGGCCCGGGTCAGCGCGTCCGTTGTTCGCGTTACCAGCCGCGCTCGGCGAGGCGGTGCGGCTGCGGGATCTCGTCGACGTTGATGCCGACCATCGCCTCGCCCAGACCGCGGGAAACCTTGGCGAGTACGTCGGGGTCGTCGTAGAACGTGGTGGCCTTGACGATCGCCTCGGCGCGCTGCGCCGGGTTGCCGGACTTGAAGATGCCCGAGCCGACGAACACGCCCTCGGCGCCGAGCTGCATCATCATCGCGGCGTCGGCCGGGGTGGCGATCCCGCCGGCGGTGAACAGCACCACCGGGAGCTTGCCGGCCAGCGCGACCTCCTTGACCAGCTCGTACGGCGCCTGCAGTTCCTTCGCGGCGACGTACAGCTCGTCCTCCGGCAGGCTCTGCAGCTTGCGGAGCTCCTGGCGGATCTGGCGCATGTGGGTGGTGGCGTTCGAGACGTCACCGGTGCCGGCCTCGCCCTTGGAGCGGATCATCGCCGCGCCCTCGGTGATCCGGCGCAGCGCCTCACCCAGGTTGGTCGCGCCACAGACGAAGGGAACGGTGAAGTTCCACTTGTCGATGTGGTTCGCGTAGTCGGCCGGGGTGAGCACCTCGGACTCGTCGATGTAGTCCACCCCGAGGCTCTGCAGCACCTGTGCCTCGACGAAGTGACCGATCCGGGCCTTGGCCATCACCGGGATCGACACCGCGTGGATGATGCTGTCGATCATGTCCGGGTCGCTCATCCGGGAGACGCCGCCCTGGGCGCGGATGTCGGCCGGGACCCGCTCCAGCGCCATCACCGCGACCGCGCCGGCGTCCTCGGCGATCTTGGCCTGCTCAGCGGTGACGACGTCCATGATCACGCCGCCCTTGAGCATCTCCGCCATCCCGCGCTTCACCTTGGCGGTGCCGGTCTCCGGCTGCGGGGTCTGGTTCTCGGTCACTGCATTCCTCCTGGTGGTGGGGCTCGCTGTCCAGATTAGGAGCTACCGGGCACCAGACTTCAGTCCACTCCGGATCAAGTGGACTGACTCATCGCCTCCCCCAGTCGCGCGACCACCAGCCGGAGCGTGGCCGGCGGGGCCGTGAACGGGATCCGGATGTGCCGCCGGTCGGTCCCGTCCGGCGTGAACAGGTCACCGGCGCCGAGCAGCAGGCCCTGTTCCCGGGCCGCCTCCAGCACACGGCGCGCTCTGGTCTCGGTCAGCTCGAGCCACAGCGTCATACCGCCTGTGGGCGTGGCCCATGCCACACCGTTGAGCGATTTCAGTCCGGTCTCCAGAGCCGCCAGATTGGCGCGCAGCCGGGTACGCCGTCTGCTGATCACCTTGTCGAGCTTCTGGACGATCGCCCGCGCCAGCAGGTCGTCCAGCGCACTCGGTGACGCCACGCTGAGCTGTGCGGCCGTGTTGATGCGCCTGCGGAGCTGCTTGCCGGTGCGGACCCACCCGACGCGCAGTCCGCCCCAGACCGTCTTGGAGAGCGAGCCGACGCTGACCGTGCGCGGGTAGCGGCTCAATGGGTCAGCCTGGTCACCACTGGCCAGCCAGAGTGGTCGCATCGTCTCGTCGCTGATCAGCGCAGCGCCGTACCTGCGGGCAATCTCCACGACGGCCTGGCGTCGATCGGCGGGGAGGCTCAGGCCGGTTGGGTTGTGGTTGTCGGCCTGGAGGTAGATGACCTTCGGGCGGTGCCGTCGGCAGAGGTGCGCGAGCTGGTCGGTGTCCCAGACGCCGGCGGGCCAGCCTGCTACGTCCAGGCGGTGCTTCCGCAGCAGATCAAAGGCAGCCGGGTACGTCGGGGTCTCGGTGATCGCTACGCCTGGTCCGAGGTCCAGACCGGCCAGTGCCGCGTTCAGTCCGGCTGCTGCGCCGACTGTGAGGGTCAGCTGGTCCGGTTCGGTCGGCACGCCCTCTCTGGTGAGCCGCTCGGCCAGGGCGGCCCTCAGCTCTTGCGAGCCGCCAGGTGGTGGACCGTCGCCGCCCATCGCTTGCGGCAGCTCGTCCTGCATGATCTGCGCCACCGCCTCGGCCACGTCATGCGGCGCCGCGGTCGTCGCGAAGCGGAGGTCCAGCACCGGCTGGTCTCCCGCCGTCACCGTGGACGCGGGCGCCACCGGGTCCAGCAACCTGTCCAGCGGCCGCACGACGGTGCCTGAGCCCCGCTTGGTCTCCAGTACGCCGTCCCGCCGCAGGTTCTCCAACGCGCGGACGACCGTCACGCGACTCACCCCGAGCCGCTCCGCGAGCACCCGCTCCGACGGCAACCGGGAACCGATCGACAGGTCACCCCGCTCGATCCGCCGGAGCACCAGCCCCTCGACCTGCTCGGTCTTCGTCCCGTCCGCCGACTCCAGATCCCCCACCCGCCACATAAGTCCAGCCTCCCACAACTGGCCTCATGGTCTCCCAGTGTCGGTGGGGGATGTGAGGATTTGGACATGGACGAGCGGTGGGCGATTGCCCCGGAGGACGGGGGTGGGGCGACGCTTGTCGCGCTGCATCCGGACGGGCAGCCGGCCGGCGAGATCCGGCACGAGCCCGATCTGGCCACGGCCGTCGCCTCCCGGCCGCAGGTGACTCGCTGGGTCTGGCGCTCGTCCGCGGAGATCTACCCGCGGCTGCTCACCGCCGGCGTGCGGGTCGAGCGCTGCTACGACCTCGAGAACACCGAGGGCCTTCTGCTCGGCCACGAGGGCCGGCTCGGCGAGCCACGCTCCGCGGCCGCCGCCTGGGCCCGGCTGAGCGGTGCCCCGGTCCCACCCGATCCGCCGTTGCGCGCCGTCGTACCGGGTGAGCAGTCGTCGCTGTTCGACATCCCGGCGGAGCCGATCCCGTTCCAGGCGCTCTTGAGGGTGTACGCCGACCAGCTCCGCCGGCACGCCCTCGCGGAGTACCCGGATCGCATGCGGTTGCTCACGGCATCGGAATCGTCGGCGATGCTGATCGCCGCCGAGATGGACCGCGCGGGGTTGCCGTGGAGTGCGGACGCGCATCGTGAGGTGCTGAGCGAGCTGCTCGGCGAACGGTTCGGCGGGACGGGTGAGCCGCGGCGGTTGACCGAGCTCGCCGACGAGATCTCGGCGGCGTTCGGGCATCGGGTGCGGCCGGAGCTGCCCGCCGACGTACTGAAGGCGTTCAAGCAGGCCGGGTACCAGGTGAAGACGACGCGGCGGTGGGAGCTGGAGCACATCGACCATCCGGCCGTGCCGCCGCTGATCGAGTACAAGAAGCTCTACCGGATCTACACGGCGAACGGCTGGAGCTGGTTGCACGACTGGGTGCACGACGGGCGGTTCCGGCCCGGGTTCGTGCCGGGTGGGACGGTTTCGGGGCGGTGGATCACCAACGGTGGTGGAGGTCTGCAGATCCCGAAGGTGATCCGGCGGGCGGTGGTCGCCGACCCGGGCTGGCGGCTGGTCGTCGCGGACGCGTCGCAGCTCGAGCCGCGGATCCTCGCCGCGATCTCCCGCGATCCCGCGCTGATGGAGGTCGCGAGCGACGCCGGCGATCTGTACAAGGCGGTCTCGGATCGCGCGTTCTCGGGTGACCGCGCGCAGGCGAAGATCGCCGTACTGGGTGCGATCTACGGGCAGACGTCGGGCGACGGCCTGAAGAACCTGGCGATGCTCCGCAAACGATTCCCCCGAGCGGTCGCGTACGTCGACGACGCCGCGCGCCTCGGTGAGGAGGGCCGGCTCGTACGGACGTACCTCGGCCGCACCTGCCCACCGGCCGGTCACGCGCTCGACGCCGCGCTCCTCGAAGGCCCTGCCGCGGACGTCCCCGAGACCGACCCGCGGCACGCCCGCGCCCGCGGTCGCTTCACCCGCAACTTCGTCGTCCAGGGTTCCGCCGCGGACTGGGCGCTGCTGATGCTCGCCGCGTTGCGTCAGGCGCTCACGCCGCTCAAGGCCGAGCTCGTCTTCTTCCAGCACGACGAGGTCATCGTGCACTGCCCCGCCGACGAGGCCGCCACGGTCACCGAAGCGATCCAGTCCGCCAGCGACCGCGCCGGCACACTCACCTTCGGTCCGACCCCCACCAACTTCGCCTTCACCACCGCAACCGTCCAGACCTACGCCGACGCCAAGTAGCCGTCCCCCGTGGCACACCGCAAACGCAAAACCCCGAGCGAAAACGGCGTCTGCCCCTTCCCTTCCGTCACAGGGTTTCCGGGAGGTTGTAGGGGTGGGGGTTGGTGGTTTCGAAGGCGGTTATTTCGGCTATGCGGCCGGACTCGAGGCGGAAGATGTCGAGGGCGAAGAGGTGGTAGGTGGTTGCGGTTGGAGGTTTGAGGTAGGCGGCGAGGGTTGGCTGGCGGTTGACCCTCGTGGGGAGGAAGCGCCAGTGGCCGCGGTAGGCGGGGGTCAGGTTGGGGGTGAGCGATCGGAGGGCGTCGGTGCGGCCTTCGAACCAGAAGGGGTACGGCGGCATGGTGATGCGGATGTCCTCGTGCATCAGGGCCGCCAGCGCTGACGGGTCGCCGGCGTCCCAGGCGGTCATGTAGCGGTGCAGGAGTTTGCGTTCGTCGTCGGATGAGTCGCGGGCGGACCATTCGGCGCGGTGCGGTGGTACGTGCTCGCGGAGGACCGGGCGGGCGCGTTGCAGGGCGGAGTTGACGGCTGCCACGGACAGGTCGACGGCCGCGGCGGTCTCGCGGGCGGACCAGCCCAGGACGTCACGGAAGATCAATACGGCGCGCTGCCGCGGTGGCAGGTGCTGGATGGCGATCAGGAACGCGAGCTCGATCGTCTCGCGCCGAATCGTCACCGAGTCCGGCTCCTCAGCACGATCCAGCAGTACGTCGGGAAACGGCTGCAGCCACGGCACGTCCTCCCGCGCCGGCAACGCGATGGCAGGAAACGACGCAGGCTCCAACTGATACGGCAGCACCCGCCGAGGACGCCGTACGTCGATGCACGCGTTGGTCGCGATCCGGTACAGCCAGGCCCGCACCGACGACCGCCCCTCGAAGTCGTCGAGCCCCCGCCACGCCCGCAGGAACGTCTCCTGCACCAGGTCCTCGGCCTCGTCGTACGACCCGAGCATCCGGTAGCAGTGCACCCGCAGCTCGTGCCGGTACCGCTCGACGTCCTCCTCGAAGCCGCTCACATCCGCCCTCTCCTCAGTCGCCGTCCTCGAGCTCGATCGTGGCAGGCATCGAGGCTCGGCCGGCCAGCCGGAACCACAGGACCAGCCGGCGCTGCCGGAGGTCCCGGGTCGAGACTACGACGTCATTGTGGAAGCGCCGGGCGAGTTGGACGCGGCGCATGGCGAGGTTCAATTCGCCGGCCCACGGCTCGACATCGGTGCCGGTGGCATGGACCGCGCGGGTGAGCGCCGACTCCGCCTGCTCACGTGCCTCCATCGGGTCCAGCGAGGCGGCCCGGGCCCGGTGTGCGGCGTCGAGCAGCAGCAGGGACGACGCCGGGTCGAGAATGCCGGCGCCGGCCAACTCGGCGACCAACGCGGAGCGCTGGGCCAGTTCCTTGTCCAGCGACGCCCGGGCGAGGGCGACCCGGGTATGGAGACGATCGATCCGCCCGGCCGTCCAGCTCGCGTAGGCGCCGAACAGCAGCAGCACCACGCCGACTGCGAGCAGCGCCCAGGAGATCTCCACGCCCCCATTCGATCACCCCTTACGGAGCGCTGACGGTCCGGCCGGATCCCGTAGTCGCGGCGCGGAACGGCACTAGCGTCGTCGCTATGGCTGACATCGGCGTGATCGGCGGCTCCGGTTTCTACACGTTCCTGTCCGACACGGAGACCGTCCCGGTCGACACCCCGTTCGGCGCGCCCAGTGCGGCGCCGGTGGTCGGGGATCTCGACGGGCGGCAGGTCGCGTTCATCCCGCGGCACGGCATCGACCACCAGTTCCCGCCGCACCGGGTCAACTATCGCGCCAACTTGTGGGCGCTCCGCGAGCTCGGCGTCCGCCAGGTCCTCGCCCCGTGCGCGGTCGGCTCGCTGAAACCCGAGCTCACCCCAGGCACGTTCGTCGTCCCCGATCAGTACGTCGACCGCACCTGGGGCCGCGAGCACACGGTGTACGACGAAGCGCCGGTCGTCCACACCTCGGCGGCCGACCCGTACTGTCCCGTAGGCCGGGCCACGGTGATTGCCACCGGCAACGTCGTACCCGAGGGGACGATGGTGGTGATCAACGGCCCGCGGTTCTCGACTCGCGCCGAGTCGCAGTGGCACGCCGCGCAAGGCTGGTCGGTGGTCGGCATGACGGGCGCTCCCGAGGCGGCGATCGCCCGCGAGCTCGGCCTGTGTTACACGTCGATCGCCGTCGTCACCGACCACGACGCGGGCATCGAGAGCGGCAGTGGCGTGACGCAGGCCGAGGTGTTCGCTGCGTTCGAGCACAGCATCGAGCGCTTGCGAGGGCTGCTCCAGGACGTGATCGGTCAGCTCCCGAAACCGGACGCGGACTGCACCTGCCGGGACGCGCGATGAGAGTTCTGCTCACCGGCGGCGCCGGCTTCATCGGCACCCACGTCCACGCCCAACTCCTTGCCGAGGGCCACGAAGTCACGGTCCTCGACTCGTTCCGTCCGGACGTCCACGCGCACCGCCCGGAGCCCCGCCCCGGCCTGATCGTCGGCGACATCCGCGACCAACGAACCTTCAACGGCATCGACACCGTCATCCATCTGGCCGCGAAGGTGGGACTAGGCGTCAATCTCGACGACATCGACGACTACGTCTCCACCAACAGCCTCGGTACGGCGGTCCTCCTGAAGTCCCTCGGCACCATCCGGAACCTCGTCTACGCGAGCTCGATGGTCGTGTACGGCGAAGGTCGCTACGACTGCCCCACCCACGGACAGGTCGCGCCGGGACCACGCCGTACCGAGGACCTCGACAACGGCCGTTTCGAACCGCCCTGCCCGTACTGCGGTGCGCCGCTGGAACCAGGACTCGTCACCGAGGACGCCGTACCGGATCCGCGGAACGCCTACGCGGCCAGCAAACTGAACGGCGAGCACCTCGCCGCCACCTGGGCCCGCGAAACGGGCGGGCGGGTCACGGCGCTGCGCTTCCACAATGTCTACGGCCCCGGCATGCCGCGCAACACGCCGTACGCCGGGGTCGCCGCGATCTTCCGCTCCGCCCTCGAACGCGGGGAGACGCCCCGGGTCTTCGAGGACGGCGGCCAGCGCCGCGACTTCGTTCACGTCCGCGACATCGCAACTGCCGTCACGCTGTCGACCGCCGCGCTACCGGATCAGCCCTCGTTCCGGGCATACAACGTCGGCAGCGGAACCGTCACCACGATCGGTGAGGTCGCCGCTGAGCTGTCCCGGGCGTACGGCGGCGCACCGCCGATCGTCACCGGCGAGTACCGCCTCGGCGACGTCCGCCACATCACCGCGTCGTCGGACCGCCTCAAGCACGAGCTGGGCTGGAAGCCGGCGTACGACCTGACCGCGGGTCTCTCGGACCTACTCGGCTCGGCTGCCGGCTGAGGCCGGAAGGTCGATCTGGAACGCACAGCCACCGTCGACATTGCTGACGGCAATCTTCCCCTCGTGGGACTCGACGACACCCCGCGCGATCGCCAGCCCGAGACCGCCGCCACTCGAGCGGCCCTCGGCAGCCGAAGGGGTCCGCTGCTCGTCGCCACGCCAGCCGACATCGAACACCCGCTCCAGATCGTCGGCCGGAATCCCACCGCACCCGTCGGTGACCGCGAGCTTGACCCGCCCGTCGGGCTCACGATCGACCGACACCGTGACCGTACCACCCGCGGCCGTATGCCGGATCGCGTTGCCCACCAGGTTCGTCACCGCGCGGGTCAACTCGTCCGGATCACCTTGCACCGCGAGCCGATCGTCGTCGTGCGGCGTCGACACCGCCAGCCGGACGCCCTCCGCCCGCGCGTGCTCGTTGTTCTCCCCCGCGACGTCCTCGGCCAGCTCCCGCAGACTGACCGCCGACCGCCGCCGCGGCAGCGGATCCGCCGACAACCGGGACAGCTCGAACAAGTCGTCCACCAGTCCGGTCATTCGATCCACCGTCGACCGCATCTGCCGCAACGCACCCGGTACGTCGTCGATCACGCCGTCCTCGAGCCCCTCGGAGACCGCTCGCAACCCGGCCAGCGGCGTCCGCAGGTCGTGGGACATGAACGCCACGAGCTCCCGCCGGCTCGCCTCCAGCGCCCGCTCCCGATCGTGCGACGCAGCGAGTTTCTGCCGGGTCATCTCCAGTTCGTTCGTCAGATCCGCGAGCTCGGCAGGCACAGCCCCAGCCGCAGCCTCGGTCGGCTCGTAGGACGTCCCGAGCTGCCGCAACCGCCGGCCGACATCCCGCGACCCGCTGCTGATCCACTGCCCGAGCAGCAGCGACATCACCAGACCGAGCAGGGACGCGAACGCCAGCGTCCACAACACGACCCACGAGTCGTGCTCGGAGATGAACATCGCCCGGACGCTCTGCAGCACGGCGGCCAGCGCGGCCGCCATCGGTGCCAGGCCGGCAACGATCACTGTCACGCGCAACGAGCGCCGCCGGAACTGCCACAGCACCGCCGCCCCGATCGCCGCGACCACCAAGGTCCACAGCGTGGTGAGCGCCAGGATCGTGGCCATGTCCTTGTTCATCAGGCGTCACCGGCGAACAGGTACCCGGTCCGCGGCACGGTCAGGACCAGCTTCGGGTCGGACGGGTCGACCTCGATCTTCTCCCGCAGCCGCCGCACGTGCACGGTGACGGTCGAGGAGTCGCCGAAGTCCCAGCCCCACACCCGGCGCAGCAGCTCGGCCTTGGTGTAGGCCTTGCCGGCGTGCGCGACCAGGTACGCGAGCAGGTCGAACTCGCGGTGCGTCAGCGACAGCTCCGCGTCGTTCAGGAACGCCCGCCGCGCCGCGGTGTCGACCATCACCGGCCCGGCGCTCAGCTTGGTCGGCGTCAGGTCCAGCCCGGCCAGCCGCTCCTCGCGCCGGACCATCGCCTGCACCCGCAACGTCAGCTCGCGCGGGCTGAACGGCTTGACCACGTAGTCGTCCGCGCCGACCTCGAGGCCGACCAGCCGGTCCTCCTCCTCGCCGCGCGCGGACAACATGATCACCGCCGCGCTGTCGTCTGCGGCGCGCATCCGGCGCAGTACCTCGAGACCGGACAGACCGGGCAGCATCACGTCCAGCACGACGACAGACGGCTTCCACTGCTGCCAGACCTCGACGGCCGAGACGCCGTCCGCCACCACGCGGGCGTCGTACCCGGCCTTGGTCAGGTACGCCGAGACGACATTGGACACGGTCGGGTCGTCATCGACGACGAGCACACGAGTAGCCACGCTCAGAGCGTAGATCCTCCCCGTGGTCGCGAGCCGCATCAGCACCGTCCCGCAGTACGCCGTAAGCAACCCGTAGCCAGGAACCGGCGCCGCGATAGGGCCCGCGTCCTTACCGTCGAAGAATGTCCGTCGATCTCGTCCTGCCGTGCCTGAACGAGGCGGCCGCCCTGCCCTGGATCCTCGAACGTCTCCCGCCCGGCGTCCGGGCCGTCGTCGTCGACAACGGCTCGACCGACGGTTCCCCCGAGATCGCGGCAGCTCTTGGCGCCACCGTCGTACGGTGCCCGGTCAAGGGGTACGGCGCCGCGTGTCACGCCGGTCTGGAGGCTGCCGAGGCCGACGTGGTCGCGGTGATGGACGCCGACGCGTCCCTCGATCCGCGACAGCTCGTCCGGGTCATTGCTCCGGTCGTCGCCGGGCACTGGGATCTCGTCCTCGGTCGGCGCCGCCCGGTCTCGCGGCAGGTGTGGCCGTGGCATCTCCGGCTCGCGAACGCGGAACTGTCGCGCCGGATCAGGCGGCGTACCGGTGTTGCGCTGCACGATCTCGGTCCGATGCGCGCGGCCCGCCGTACGGCGCTCCTCGCTCTCGGTCTCGCCGACCGCCGGTCCGGGTACCCGTTGGAGACCGTGGTCCGCGCCGCCGACGCCGGCTGGCGGATCGCCGAGGTCGACGTCGACTACCTGCCGCGCTCGGGTCGCTCGAAGGTCACCGGTACGCCGCTCGGCGCGGCGCGAGCGGTGCTCGACATGTCGAAGGTGCTGGTCCGATGACGCGCGGCACGCTGATCGTCATCGCGAAGGAGCCCGTGCCGGGGCGGGTGAAGACCCGGCTGCAGACCGAGTTCACCGCGCACGAGGCGGCCGCACTGGCCCGGGCGTCGCTCGTCGACACGCTGAGTGCGGTCCGGTCGGCACCCGCGTCGCGGCGGGTCCTCGCGCTCGAGGGTGATCCGGGTCCCTGGCTGCCGGCCGGGTTCGACGTCGTCGGCCAGCGCGGCGCGGGACTCGACGAACGGCTCGCCGCCGCGTTCGAGGACGCGTACGACGGCTCGCCGATGCTGCTCGTCGGGATGGACACACCGCAGCTCCGGCCCGAACTGCTCGACTTCCACTGGTTCGGGTACGACGCTGTGCTCGGGCTGACCGAGGACGGCGGGTACTGGTGTCTCGGGCTCCGTGTCCCGGATCGTCGCGCGCTGGTCGGCGTACCGATGTCGACCGATCACACCGGGCTCGATCAGCTGCGGCGACTCGAGTCACTCGGACTGCGGGTGCTGATGCTGCCGACGCTGCGGGACATGGACACGCCACGCGACGCGGCGCACCTCGCGGCCGAGTTCCCGGCGTTGCGCGTCTCGCGGCTGTACCGACGGCTGCAGCACGCGGCGCATCCGGGACTGCTGTTCGAGCAGGCGCTCGGCGGTACGGCGCATGTTGTTGCTACCGGCATCGATGGGCGGACGCTGCCGTCGCTGTCGGAGCTGGACCGCTGGCAGGCGCCCGCCGACGAGGTCGATCGGTTGGCGTTGAGCCGCTGCGAAGGTCCCGTGCTCGACATTGGGTGCGGGCCGGGGCGGATTGTGACCGCGCTGGCGGAGCGTGGGATTCCGGCCCTCGGGGTCGACGTGTCGCCGCGGGCAATCTCGTTGACGACCTCCCGCGGCGCGGCCGCGCTGCATCGGCCGGTGCAGGACCGGCTGCCGGGCGAGGGGCGTTGGGGCAGCGTGCTGCTGATGGACGGGAACATCGGGATCGGCGGCGCCCCCGTCGACCTGCTCCGCCGGTGCGCCGAACTGGTCCGCCCCGACGGGATCGTCCTCGTCGAGGTGGATCCCAACGACGAACTCGACGACACCGCACCGATCGTGCTGCGCAGCTCCACCGGCCGCCACTCGCTACCGTTGCCCTGGGCAAGAGTAGGCGCCCGCGCCCTGATCGCCCACGCCCGGACCGCACGCCTGTACCCCACCGAGGACTGGCGAGCCGGCCACCGAGCCTTCCTCACCCTCCGCCGAACCGCGTGATGCGCATACTCGCCGGCATCGTCGCGGTAGCAGCCTCTGCCGCAGCCATCGGCGCCGCGTACCTCGACTGGTGGCCGAATGTGGTGCTCGTAACCGGGAGCCTGCTGGTACTCGCGGTGGTGTGGCGGTTCGGGCGTGGATTGAGTCTCGCCGCGGTGGTGATCGTTGCCGGGCTGTGTCAGGTGCCGGGGTTGCTACACGCGCCGATCACGAGCACGGATGCCTATCGGTACGTGTGGGACGGCCGCGTGCAGTTGTCCGGGCACTCGCCGTACGCGCATGTGCCCTTGGACGACTCGCTGGCGCGGCTGCGAGACCCGAAGCTCTTCCCTGGCCTGTCACCTACTGATCGCTCCGGGATCACCGGGATCCCCGCGGATGCGGCCCAGCAACCAGTCGACGACGCGCGGACGCGGATCAACCGACCGGCAGTGCCGACCATCTACCCACCGGTCGCCGAGGCGTACTTCGCCGTGGTCGCGCTCGTCACTCCGTGGTCCGCGGGCACGCTGGGACTCCAGATCGCGGCGGCATTGCTCGCGATCGCACTCACCTGGCTACTCGCCGTACAGAACCCACGCTGGGCCGCCTTGTGGGGTTGGTCACCGATCGTCGCTCTGGAGGCAGGCAACGCTGCCCATATCGACGTCCTCGCCGCCCTGCTGATCACGGCCGCCGTCGTCAGCACCGCACGCCGCCCGAAACTCGCCGCCGTCCTACTCGGGGCGGCCGGCAGCGTCAAACTCCTCCCCCTGTTGCTGCTCCCCGCGTTCCGCACCCGACGGCCGATGCTTGCCGTCGGCACCTTCATTGCGTCGTACCTCCCGCACGTCCTTGCCGTCGGCATCTTGGTACTCGGGTTCCTGCCCGGCTACCTGGACCAGGAAGGGTTCGAGGACGGCAGCTCGCGATCGGCGATTCTCGCGCTCCTGCTGCCTCCTGGGCCCCGCCAACTCGTCGCCGCGGTCCTCGCCCTGGCCCTCGCCGCACTCGCCTTCCACCGCACCCGGCGCGACCCGATCGCCCTCACCTGCTGCTGGCTGTACGGCGCGGCGCTGCTGATCGCCACACCGACGTACCCGTGGTACGGCCTCCCGCTGATCGCCCTCGCGGCACTCGCCCGCCGCCCCGAGTGGATCGCCGTACCGCTCGCCTCGTACGTCGCCTACGCGAGCTTCGGGCACGAGACGCGGCAGGGCCTGAGCTACCTCGGCGCGGCTGTCATCGTTGTCATCGCCGTCACGATCCGTCATCGAATGGTTGCGGAATCAGGTTTGACTGCACCGCCCCTCCGCGCCAACACTGTCGGGCGTGACGAAACGCATCGCCCTCGCGACGTCGGCCGAACTCGCTGAGTTGCACCCGCACGAACACCCCCTCCTGGACGCCCTCCGCGCCGCGGGCCTCGACCCGGTGGTCGAGGTCTGGACCGACCCGTCGGTCGCCTGGTCCGCCTACGACGCGGTCCTGCTGCGCACGGTGTGGGACTACTTCCTGCGCTACGACGAGTTCACCGAGTGGCTGGCGCTGCTCGACAAGTCCGGCGTACCGGTGCTGAACGACGCGGGCCAGGTCCGCTGGAACAGCGACAAGCAGTACCTGCTGGAGCTGCGCGAGCAGGGCGTGTCGATCGTTCCGTCCCAGGTCGCGGCGGGCGCCTGCCTGCGCGAGGTCGTGGCCGGGCTGTCCGGCCAGGAGATCGTCGTGAAGCCGACCGTGAGCGGCAACGCGCTGCACACCGTCCGCGGCGTCGCGGGATCGCCCGAGCTGGAGCAGGCGCTCACCGAGCTGCCCGAGATCGTCTACCTCGTGCAGCCGTTCCTGCCGGAGATCCAGTCGGCCGGCGAGTGGTCGCTGCTGTTCTTCGACGGAGAGTTCAGCCACGCGGTGGTCAAGACGCCCGCGGCCGACGACTACCGGGTCCAGGAGTTCTACGGCGGTCAGGTGACCTTGACGGACCCGCCGCCGGCCGTCCTGGACAGCGCCCGCGCGGCGCTCGCGGCCGCCGGCCCGACGCCCACCTACGCCCGGGTCGACGGCGTCGTCGTCAACGACCGCTTCCTGCTGATGGAGATCGAGCTCATCGAGCCGTACCTGTTCCTGCCGCAGTTCCCGGCCGCGGCCGACAAGCTGGCCGCAGCGGTCGCGAGTCGGGTCGCCTCCTAGCTCGCCGCCGACTCCGGATGGCCGCGGCGACGCCCGTACAGCAGGGTCTCGCCCGCGGCCGTCCCGGTGAACTTCGTCCGGCGCGCCCAGTCCCGGCAC
The DNA here is from genome assembly GCF_056436705.1 of Kribbella sp. NPDC043289. Taxonomy (NCBI): domain Bacteria; kingdom Bacillati; phylum Actinomycetota; class Actinomycetes; order Propionibacteriales; family Kribbellaceae; genus Kribbella; species Kribbella sp. NPDC043289. Next base: position 494,305 of record NZ_JBWKCB010000001.1, on the reverse strand, counting down.
TCGGCCAGCACCGGGCACGACGTCAGGCACAGCTCGCGCGCCTTGCGCTGCTCCCACCGCGACGCGTCCTCGTCGTACGCCGGCGCCTGGCCGATACACGCCGCCCGGCTCATCCACCGGTCGGCGGGATCCACGATCACGCTCAGCGTCGGCCTCATGACACCGACGGTAGATCCCCGTGGACCGGCCCCGGTCTTTGTCTCGCAATCTGATCGACTTACAGGCCTTTTAAGGTCTGGTGTATGCCGACACTCGACGACATCCGCCACGCCGCCCGGGACCTCGAGGGACGGATCCACCGCACCCCGATGCTGACCTCGTCGGCACTGAACGAGCACTTCGGCGCCGACCTGGTCCTGAAGGCCGAGCTGTTCCAGAAGACCGGCAGTTTCAAGGTCCGCGGCCTGCTGACCAAGCTGCTCCGGCTGTCCGCCGCGGAGCGGGAGCGCGGCGTGATCACCGTCTCGGCCGGGAACGCGGCCGGTGCGCTCGCCTGGGCCGCGCGCGACGCCGGCGTCACGGCGACGGTCGTGATGGCGAAGACCGCCGTACCGGCGAAGATCGCCGCGGCCCGCGGGTACGGCGCCACCGTCGAGCTCGTCGAGGGCGATCTGATGGCCGAGTACGCGCGGATCCGCGACGAACGCGGACTGACCGGTGTGCACCCGTTCGACGACGAGGACGTGATCGCCGGTCACGGCAGCCTCGGGCTGGAACTGCTGGCGGATCGCCCGGACCTCGGCACCGTGATGGTTCCGATCGGTGGCGGCGGCCTGATCTCGGGCGTCGCGACCGCCGTGAAGCTGCTGAAGCCGTCGATCCGGGTGATCGGGATCGAGCCGGAGCAGGCCGACGTGGTCAGCCGCAGCCTCGAAGCCGGCTCACCGCAGGCGCTCCCGACCGCCCGCTCGATCGCCGACGGCCTCGCCGCACCGATCTGCGGCACCCGCAACTTCCCACTCGTCCAGCAGTACGTCGACGAGGTGGTCCGCGTCAGCGAAGACGCCCTCCTGGACGCGACCCGCCTGGTCATGTCGCGCACCAAGCTCGCCCTCGAACCCGCGGCAGCCGCTCCCTTCGCGGCACTGCTCCAGGGCAGCGTCGAGCTCGCCGGGGTCACCGCCACCGTCGTCAGTGGCGGCAACCTCGACGTGTCGAAGCTGCTGCTCTAAGCCGGCGCGAGCCGCCGCGACTGCGCGGCGGAGCGGACCCCGTCCGACGGGTCGTCCACCAGGTCGCCCCGGCGGACCGGATCTTTCTCCGGAAGCAGGATGTCGCGAGCCACGACCAGCATCAGCCACAGCGTGCCGGCCATCCGGAGGATCACCGACAGCCAGTAGATCCGGTCCGGCACCTGCGGATCGCCCGGCGCCAGGAACTGCGCGAGATGCATCCAGACCAGCATCCAGTAGAAGCATTCGCAGGCCTGCCAGATCAGCCAGTCCCGCAGCCGCGGCCGGGCCAGCGCGACCAGCGGCAGCAGCCACAGCACGTACTGCGGTGAGTAGACCTTGTTGACCAGCAGGAACGCGGCGACCACCAGGAACGCCAGCTGCGCGAATCTCGGTGGCCGGGGCGCCATCAGCCCGAGGATCGCGATCGACAGGCACAAGCCGGCGAAGATCACGATGTTCAGCTGGTTGACGTCCGCGACCTCGTGCTGGGCCAGCTTCAAGACGTACCAGATCGAGCCGTAGTCGCTCTCCCGCTGGTCGTTGAACTGCCAGAACGACAGCCACTCGTTCTTCGCGAGCAGGTAGATCGGCGCGTTCACCAGGCCCCACGCGACCACGGACGCGATCGCCGCCTGGAACCACGGCCAGAGTTTCCGGCCGCGCAGACAGACGATCAGCAACGGCCCGAGCAGCAGGAACGGATAGAACTTCGCCGCCGTACCGAGGCCGAGCAGGATGCCGAACCACACAGGTCTCCCGCGCGACCATGCATACATCGCCCCGGCGGTCAGCGCGACGGCGAACAGGTCCCAGTTGATCGTGGAGGTCAGTGCGAGCGCGGGTGCGGCAGCGACGTACAGGGCGTCCAGTGGCTGCCCGCGCGCCGCGCCCGGGCGCTTTGCGACCCCGCGGGCGGTCGCGGCGGTGAGGCCGACGATCAGCAGCGCGCAGAGGAAGAGCATCACGGTGTTGACCACGAAGAACACGCCGGCCGTGTCGCGCTTCTGCTCGACGGTAAGGTCCTTCTTCGGGTCACCGGTGATCAGCCAGGTGATCTGCGCGGCGACCTCCATGAAGCCACCGGTGAGCACCGGGTACTCGAGCACCGGATAGTTGCCGGTGTCCAGGAACGGCCGGTTACCCTCCGCGAAACCGCGCTCCTGGTACAGGAACCCGATGTCGGAGTAGCACAGCGCCTTGAACGGCCGCCAGCTCTGCCGGTCCCAGCCGGCCTCCATACACGGCGCCTTCTGCAGGACGCCGAGCCCGAAGGTGATCGTGCACACCGCGAGCACGATCCGCAGCGGCGTCCACCACGACGAGCTGATCCGGGCGAACCGCCCGGTCGGCCCACCGAGCCCGACGGTCAGGCCGGCCACCGCCGGTTCGAGGTCCGACGGTGCCTGCGCGAGCTCACGTTGTGGTGCAGTCACGGTCGGCATCATCTCCTATTGCCCGTATGGCGACCAGGTGAGGTTACCCATCCGACACCAGGTAGGTCAGGAAGCACCACCCGCGCGCCGCGTCAGTTCGGGGGTTCGAGATGCGCGAGCCACTTGGTGAGGAGGGTTTCGAGGTGCGTGGTCTCGTCCGGTGTGAGGGCTTCGAGGAGCCGTCGCTCGTTCGCCATGTGGGCCGTGAACGCCTTGTCGATCAACCGTCGCCCGGCCGGAGTCAGCCGGACCACGCGACCGCGACCGTCCGCGTCGCTGCGCCGGCGCTGCACCAGCCCCGCCTCCTCGAGCCGATCGACCCGCTTGGTGACCGCCCCGGTCGTCACCATCGTGTGCAGCGCCAACTCCCCCGGCGCCCGCTCGTACGGCGCTCCGGCGCGGCGCAACGCCGCGAGCACGTCGAACTCCCCCTCGGTCAGCCCGTACTTGCCGTACAGCAGCGTCAACTCGCCGGTGAGCTGATTCGCGATCCGGTGCAACCGGCCGATCACACCCTGCGGACCGGTGTCGACGTCCGGTCGCTCGACCCGCCACTCCGCCTGGATCCGCGCCACATGATCGGTCACCCGTGCACTATATCTTCCCGGGAAGATACAATGTTTTCCATGGAAGATACTTTCCGCTGGTCCCTCGTCACCGCGATCGCCCCGATCGCCTGGGGTACGAACTACTTCGTCACCCACGAGTACCTACCGCCCGGACACCCCTTGTACGGCGCGGTTCTGCGCGCCCTGCCCGCCGGTCTCCTGCTCCTCGCACTCGCCCGCCGGCTCCCCCGCGGCGCCTGGTGGTGGCGCTCTCTGGTCCTCGGGGTCTGCAACATGGGCGCCTTCTTCGCGCTCATCTACCTCGCGTCCCAACTGCTGCCGGTCAGCCTCGCGTCGACGATCATGTCCGCCGCACCGTTCGCCATGGCCCTGTTCGCCTGGGGCCTGCTCGCCGAACGACCGACCCCCCTCGTCCTGACCGGAGCGACCGCCGGAATCGCCGGCGTCGTACTCCTACTCGGCGCCGGCGCGACCACCGTCGACTTCCGCGGCGTGGCAGCCTCGGCCGCCGCACTGACGATGTCGTCCTGCGGCTATGTCCTGGCGAAGAAGTGGGGCCGCACCGACGACGGACCCCTCGCCACGACGTCGTGGCAGCTGATCGCCGGCGGCCTCGTCCTGATCCCGTTCGCGATCGCCGTCGAAGGCTCCCCGCCGCACCTCGACCTCCCCGCCATCGCCGGTTTCGCGTACGTCGGACTCGTCGCGACCGCAGTCGCGTTCACCGCCTGGTTCGCGGGCCTGCGCAGACTCCCGGCCGCCACCGTGGGTCTGATCGGGCTCCTGAATCCGGTCACCGGCGTCCTGCTCGGCGTGCTGTGGTCCGGCGACGTCCTGACCGCGCGCCAGGTCCTCGGACTCGGCCTGGTCCTGCTCGGGATCGCCGTCAGCCAACTACGGCCCGGCGGCGTGTCGAAGCGCTTCGAAGGGAGTAGAACTAGCTGGGGTAGAACAGGTGCACACACACGAGAGGGGCACCATGGTCACGATCGCCGACGTGGCCCGGCATGCCGGGGTGGCGACCAGCACGGTGTCCTACGTGCTCAGCGGGAAGCGGACGATCTCCCCTGACACCCGCGACCGGGTCCAGCGCAGCGTCCGTGCCCTCGGGTACCGGCCGAACGCGAGCGCCCGCGCACTGGCCAGTCAGCGGTCCAACGTGCTGGCGCTGGTGATCCCGCTGCGGACCGGCATGCATGTCCCGGTGATGATGCAGTTCGCCACCGCTGTGGTGACCACGGCCCGCCGGTTCGACCACGACGTACTGCTGCTGACGGCGGACGAGGGGCCGGACGGGCTCGAGCGGGTCGCGCAGAGTTCGCTGGTCGACGCGCTCGTGGTGATGGACGTCGAACTGCACGACGAGCGGGTGCCGGTGCTGCGCGGGCTGCCGATGCCATCGGTGCTGATCGGGTATCCGGAGCAGGCCGACGGACTGACGTGTGTCGACCTGGACTTCGTTGCCGCGGGCGCGCAATGCGTCGATCACCTGGCCGACCTCGGCCACCGATCGCTCGCGCTCCTCGGTACGCCGTCGGCGGTGTACGAGCGGCAGACCGGGTTCGCGCAGCGCACGCTCACCGGCTTCGCCGAGGCCGCGGCGCGACGCGGGGTGCTCGGGGTCGAGACGCCGTGTGAGCACACGTTCGACGCGATCCTGCACACCGTCGAGCAACTGCTGGACGACCATCCGGGGATCACCGGACTCGTCGTCCAGAACGAGCCGATCATCGGCCCGCTCCTCGACGTACTGCGCCGCCTCGGCCGCCGGGTGCCCGAGGACATGTCGCTGGTGGCGATCTGCGCGGACGACGTCGCGGAACGACAGGTCCCGCAGCTGTCGTCCGTCACGATCCCCGCGGACCGGATCGGCGTCCAGGCGGTCGAGTCGCTGATCACCAAGCTCGAGGGCGGCACCGTCCCCGAGCTCACCTTGCTGCCGCCGGCGCTCACCGCCCGCGGCAGCTCAGCCCCTCACTCCGACCGCACCACCGCATAACCTCCGGCCGGCACCACGACCTCGCCGTCGAGGCTCTCGCCGGTGACCAACTCGGTCCCTTCCGCTGCGACGGTTACCTCTTCACCACCGTGGTTGATCAGGAACGTCCACGTCGTGTCCCCGGTCCGCCGACGCACTGTCTCGACAGGCGCTCCACCGTCGACCAAACGGTGGACGAGATCCGCCGCGGTCTCGTCGTCCAGCTCCGTCGACACGTACCACGCCGTACCGGCGCCGACCCGGTGGCGCGTGATGGCGGGTTTCCCGTCGAGCACTCCCCCGGCGTACCGATCGACCACCTCAGCCGCGACGGCCCGCACGTCCTCGCTCCACAGTCGCCCGCGCCCGCCTGAGGCCAATTCCACTGTGTCCTCGACCGGGTGGAACTCCTCCACCCGCACGCCGAGCAGTTCCGCGAACGCCCCCGGATAACCACCGAGCCGCACCCGCAGATCCGGATCCACGATCCCGCTGAAGTACCCGACCACGAGCTGGCCACCGCCCTCGACGTACGCCGTGAGGTTCGCCGCGGCCTCGTCGGAGACCAGGTAGAGCGACGGCACCACCACCAGCCGGTACGACGACAAGTCGGCCTCCGGTGACGCGAAGTCGACCGTCACGCCGGCCCGCCAGAAGTGCCGATGCGCGGACCGTACCGCCGCGAGGTAGTCCAGCGACGACGACGGCAGATGCGTGCCCTGCATCGCCCACCAGCACTCGACGTCCCACAGCACCGCGACCTCGGCCTGAACGTTGCTCTCAGCAACCTCAGCCAACCGCGGCAGTACCGCGCCGAGCTCCGCGATCTCGGAGAACATCCGGCTGTCCGGCCCGGCATGCGGAACCATCGCCGAGTGGTACATCTCGGACCCACCCCGCGACGCCCGCCACTGGAAGAACAGCGCGCCCCGCGAGCCACGGGCGATGTGCGACATGCTGTGCCGCGCCATCCGCCCGGGCTCCTTCGCGTGCAGCCGATGCCCGGCGTTCAGCGTCCCCGCAGCCTGCTCCATCAGCAACCACGGCTTCCCTCCGGCCCAGGCCCGCGCCAGGTCCGCCCCGAACGCGGTCTGTTCCTCTGCGCCGATTCCCACCTGGTCCGGGTAGTGGTCGATGGCAACGACATCGACCGCGTCCGCCCATCGCGCATGGTTCACCGGCACCCAGCCGCCGAACACGAAGTTCGTCGTGACCGGCAACTCCGACCGCGCCCGGATCTCGCTCTTCTGCTCGAGATAGGCGGCCAGCAACTCGTCCGACCAGAACCGCCGATAGTCCAGGTACTGCGTCGGATTCACCAGGTACTGCGTTTTCCGCGGCGGCTCGATCTCCGCCCACTCGCCGTACCCCTGGCTCCAGAAGGCCGTCGTCCACGCCTCGTTCAACCGCGCGAGCGACCCGTACCGTTCCCGCAGCCACGCGCGGAAACGCTCCGCCGCGAGCGGGCAGTAACACGTCGTCCCGTACTCGTTGTGCACGTGCCACAGCGCGAGCGCCGGGTGATCGGCGTACCGCTCGGCCAGCGCCCGCGCGATGCCACGCGCCGCCCCGCGGTACGCCGGCGCGCACGCGCAGTACGTGTCCCGGCTGCCATGCGTCAGCCGTACGCCGTCGGCGGTCACCGGCAGCGCCTCGGGGTGCAAGCGGCTGAACCAGGGCGGTGGCGACGCGGTCGGGGTGGCGAGGTCGACGCTCACCCCGCCCGCGTGCAGCAGGTCCAGCACCTGATCCAGCCAGCCGAACTCGTACCGGCCCGGTGCCGGTTCCAGACTGGACCAGGAGAAGACGCCGACCGTCACCAGGTTCACGCCGGCCCGGCGCATCAGGTCGACGTCCTCCTTCCAGACCGCCGGGTCCCACTGCTCGGGGTTGTAGTCACCGCCGTACCAAAGACTCATGGGGTCAGCCTTTCACCGCGCCGATGATGACGCCCTTCTGGAAGTGCCGCTGGATGAACGGGTACACCAGCAGGACCGGCACGATCGCGATCACCACGATCGCCATCTTGATCGCCAGACCCGGCGCCGGCTGCAGCCCCAGGCCGACACCGGTCGCCACTCCGCCGGCGCCGGTCGGCAGCGGCTGCTGCTGCACGATGTACGTCCGCAGCACCATCTGCAGCGGCCACTTGGTGTTGTCGTTGATGTAGAGGAGCGCGTTGAAGAACGCGTTCCAGTAACCGACCGCGTAGAACAGCCCGACGACCGCGACCACCGCCTTCGACAGCGGCAGAACGATCCGGCGCAGGATGGCGAGCTCGCCCGCTCCGTCGATCCGGGCGCTGTCGATCAGCTCCCCCGGGATGCCCATGAAGAACGACCGCATCACGATCAGGTTGAACGCCGAGATCGCGGCCGGCAGGATCAGCGACGCGTAGTGGTCGATCAGCCCCAGCGAGTTCACCACGAGATAGCTCGGGATGATGCCCGGCCCGAACAGGAACGTCAGCAGCACCACGAACAACAGCGGACGGTGGAACAACGACCCCGGCCGCGACAACCCGTACGCCGCCAGCACGGTGATCCCGAGACTGAACGCCGTACCGATCGCGGTGATCACCACGCTGATCAGCAGCGCCCGGGTCACCACACCACCCGACAGCAGCTGCACGTACGCCGCCACGGTCAGCTCCCGCGGTACGACGACCAACCCGCCGGCCCGCGTCACGGCCTCTGTCGTCGAAAGGCTGGTGACAACCACGACGTACAACGGGAACGCGACCGCCAAGGCGATCAGCGTCAGCACGACGGGCTTCCCGATCCGGTCGACGACCGTCGGTTCTTCCTCCCAGACAGCTCGTGCGGTCATGAGCGCGAATACACCCCCTGCTCGCCCACCATGTGAGCGAATCGGTTGGCCACGAGGACGAGGACAAGGCCGACGACACCTTTGAACAGGCCGGCGGCGGCGCCGTAGCCGAAGTCGCCGACGAGCAGGCCCTGGTAGTAGACGTAGGTATCGAGAACCTCCGCGGCGCCACCGCCGACGGCGCTGCGTTGCAGGATGAACTGCTCGAAACCGACCGTCAGCGCGTCGCCGAGACGCAGGATCAGCAGCAGCACGATCACCGGACGCAGGCCGGGCAGCGTGATGTGCCAGAGCCGGCGCCAGCGGTTCGCGCCGTCGGCCGCTGCGGCCTCGTAGAGCGCGGGGTTGATGGTCGACAGCGCCGCGAGGAACACGATCATCCCCCAGCCGGCGTCCTTCCAGACCGCCTGCGCGGTGACCAGCAGGATGAACGTGTCCGGCTTGGTCATCAGGTCGATCGCCTGGTGCCCGTGGTCGCGCAGCGTCTGCGAGAGCAGGCCGGCGCCACCGATCATCTGCTGGAACAGCGAGACGACCAGGACCCAGGAGAAGAAGTGCGGCAGGTACACGACACCTTGGACGATGTTGCGGACCTTGGCCGAGAGCACGCTGTTCAGCAGCAGGGCCAGGGCGATCGGGACCGGGAAGAAGAACGCCAGCTGGACGGCGGTGATCGACAGGGTGTTCGCGACCGCGCGCCAGAACGCGGGCTCGGCGAACATCCGGGTGAAGTTTCCGAACCCGATGAAGTCGCTGCCGCGAATCCCGGCGTACGGCGAATAGTCCTGGAAGGCGATCACGTTGCCGAGCGTCGGAAAGTAGTGGAACACCCCGAGCAAGACCACTACCGGCAAGACCATCAGGAGCAACGGCCAGTCCCGCCGCAACCGATGCCGAAACGCCATGCTCCCAACCCGGGTGGTCCGCGCCCGCGCCCCGCGGACCCGGACCCTACCGACCGTTGTCACTGAGGACCTTGGCGTAGAAGTCGCGGCCTTCGTTGCCGCCGTTGTCCTGCCACTGCTTGACGGCGGTCTTCAGCGCGCTCACCGGACGCCGCCCGCGGAAGATGTCCTGCAGCGCGTCGTCGAACGGCTGGCTCAACGCGGCCATCTTGGCCGGCTGCTCGACCCGGATCCCGTCGAACAGGTTCTTCTCCCGGACCTTCGCCGCCGCGTTCTGCCAGGCACTCATCGCCGGCACGTATCCCGGGTACTCGCTCTCGGTGATCGCCGTCGGCCGCCCACCGAGGAAGACGTACGTCTGGGAGACCTCCTTCTGCCCCAGCGCCGTCAGCTTCGGAGCCCCCGACGGCTGCTTGGTGTAGTGCTTGCCCTCGACCCCGTACGTGTAGAGCTGGTACTCCTCGGTCCCGAACGGTGCGGAGGTGTAGTTCAGCACCCCGAGCAGTTCCTTCACCCGGTCCTCACCGACACCCTTCTTGACGAACGTGAAGATCCCGGCCGGCTCACCGCTCCACACGATCGGCGTACCGCCGTCGTGCGCGAACGGCATCACCGGCTGCGGGTTGAACTTCGGGTTGATCGGCAACTGCCGCTGCAGCGCCTCGTGCCAGCCACCCAGCCCGTTCTGCCGGATCAACAGCTTGCCGCCCTCGAACAAGGCGTTCTCGTCCGCGCCCGCGTTCGCGACGACCTCCGGGTGCACGTAGCCCGACTGGAACAGCTTGCGAACGAACCCGACCGCCTCCTCGAACTCCGGAGTCTCGATCTTGTTCACCAACTTGCCGCTGGAATCCTTCCGCCAGCTCCCCGGCGCCCCGAACGCCCGGATCATCTCGTCCGCCACGCTGCCGTACGCCCAGCGGCCCGCCTTCGCGTCCGTCAGTTGCTTGCCCAGCGCCAGCAGATCGTCGGCGTTCTTCGGCGGCTGCGCGCCGAGCTGGTCGAAGAGGTCCTTGCGGTAGAACAGCGCCCACGGGAACCCCTCGGACGGGAACGGCACGGCCTTCAGCTGCGAGTTCCAGACGCCGTACGCCCAGGCCCGGGTCGGCAGGTTGGCCAGCATCGGGTACGCCGACACCTTGTCCCCGGCCAGATGCGGCGTGAGGTCCTCGAACAGCTTGTCCGCGGCCTGCCCGAACCGGGTCAGACCGGAGATGTTCCAGCCCGGGATGCAGAGCAGCTCCGGAACGTTACCGGCCGCAAGGATCGGGCCGAGCTTGTCGCCGTAGTCGTTGCCGTTCAGGATGTTGAAGCGCAGCGGCGCGCCGAGCCGCTCGTTGTTCGCGTCGAAGTAGGAGTTGTTGCCCAGGCCGGGTGGCAGCGGGCTCCACAGCGGCGTCATCGCGGTGACTTCCTTGCCGCTCGGCACCATCTTGTCCGGTACGGCGCGGCGCAGTTCGCTCGGGTAGTGCGAGAAGCCCGGCGAGGCGCCGTTCTCCCCCGGCAGGTCCGGCTTCACCGACTCGTACGCGATGTACTTCGGCAGCAGCCCGGACAGCTTGTCCTCGGTCTCTGCCCGGCCGGTGGTACTCGATCCCGAGCCGCCGCCGGAGCAGCCGGTGAGCGTGGCCCCGCCGGCGGCAGCCGCCGCGCCGCCGCCGAGCAGGGAGATGAAGGTCCGGCGGCTGGGTCCGCCGATCGCTGGTCCGGTCACGTCGCATCCCCTAGACTTAGTTGGGCTAGTAGCCAAACAAATTAACGCAGAGCCGACAGCGCGACAAGGTGTAGAACTGACCCAGCACTTCTTTCGACGGGACGGACCTTGAGCACACAGACCGCGGACCACTCCGACATCCGCGCCACCAATCTGGCCGCGGTGCTGGGCCACCTGCGCCGCGAGGCGCCCTGCTCGCGGGCGGCGATCGCGTCCGGGACCGGACTGAACAAGGCGACCGTGACGAGCATCGTCGGGGAGCTGCTCGACCGCCGACTGGTCCGCGAGACGCAGCAGACGCAGAACCACGTCGGCCGCCCCGCGACCTTGCTGGTGCTCGACGGGTCGGCGTACGCGACGATCGGGCTCGAGGTGAGCGCGCGTGGGCTGACCGCGCTGAGCTGCGACGCGGCCGGCGAGCAGGTACTGCGCTGGCACCGCGCGGGTCCCGGTGTGGACGCGGGGCCGGCGAAGACGACCGCCGCTCTGGCCGCACTGGCCCGCCGTGCGATCACGACGTTGCAGTCGTCGGGCAGACGGGTGCTCGGCATCACGGTCGGCGTACCCGGACTGGTGAACCGCGAAGGCACCGTCGTACTCGCGGCCGGGCTGGGCTGGCGCGACGTACCGCTGAAGACAGAACTCGCGGCGGCGCTCGGACGGCCGGACATCCCGGTGCGGGTCGACAACGACGCGTCGCTCGGGGTGCTGGCCGAGCATCTCTACGGCCCGCTCGCCGGGACCGCGAACCTGATCCACCTCACCGGCGACACGGGCGTCGGCGCCGGCATCATCGCCGACGGCCGCCCACTCGCAGGCCATCTCGGGTACGTCGGGGAGATCGGGCACCTCCGCCTGATCCCGGACGGACCGGTGTGCGGCTGCGGACGCCGCGGCTGTCTCGAGGCGCTGGCGAGCCTGCCGGCGATCCTCGCGCGGGTCGACGGGACGAGCGACGACGATCCCCAGCACCAGCTCGACGCCCTGATCCGGCGCGCCGCCGCCGAGGAGACCGCGGTCATCGAGGTACTCACCGAAGCCGGTACCCACCTCGGCCACGGCATCGCCGCGCTGGTCAACATCCTCAACCCCGAGGTCGTCGTCCTCGGCGGCGCGTACGGCCTGCTCGCCGAGCACCTCACCCCGGCGATCGACAAGGCGCTCCGCGAAGCCACCACGGCGCCCGACGCCGGCGGCTGCACCATCGTCGCGTCCAACCACCCGCACACCGCCACTCCCCTGGGCGCCACCGCCCAGGCCCTGACCCCGCTGACCCAAGGTCGCCTCCCGACCCCCTGACGCCTTGTGCGGTCGGGGAAAGCGCGTGCCGCGCTGGTCGGTGAGGGGTTGACCGCGGGCGTGCGGGATGCCACTCTCTGTTCCACGCCCGATCTGTCGAAGCGCTTCGATGACGCCGTGATGACCTTGTCGAAGCGCTTCGACACAGAGTTCATGGAGTCGATCGCCGATGAGTACTCCAGCCGCGCCGTACCCGTTCCGCGACCCGTCCCGACCGCTCGCTGAACGCGTCGACGACCTGCTCGCCCGGCTCACCCCGGATGAGCGGATCGCGATGCTGCACCAGCACCAGCCAGCCGTCGCGCGGCTCGGGCTGGAACCGTTCCGGACCGGGACCGAGGCGCTGCACGGTGTCGCCTGGCACGGTCCCGCGACCGTGTTCCCGCAGGCGATCGGCCTGGCGACCAGCTGGAGCCCGGACCTGGTGGGCGCGGTCGGCGCGGCGGTCGGTGACGAGGTGCGCGTGTTCCACCGCAAGGACCCGGTCGGCGTCGGCCTGAACGTCTGGGCCCCGGTGGTCAACCCGCTGCGCGACCCGCGCTGGGGCCGCAACGAGGAGGGGTACGCCGAGGATCCCTGGCTGACCGGGGTGATCGCCACGGCGTACGCGGGCGGGCTGGCCGGCGACGACCCGACGTACCTGAAGACGGCTCCGACGCTCAAGCACTTCCTTGCCTACAACAACGAAACCGACCGCTGTACAACCTCGAGCAACCTCCCGCCGCGCGTGCTGCACGACTACGAACTGCCGGCGTTCCGCGCCCCGATCGAGGCCGGCGTCGCGGTCGCGGTGATGCCGTCGTACAACCTGGTGAACGGCCGGCCCGCCCACCTCAGCCCGCTGATCAACGACGTACTCCGGACCTGGACGACCGACGACGTGCTGGTGGTCAGCGATGCGTACGCACCCGGAAACCTCTTCGGCCTGCAGCAGTACCTCCCCGACGGCCCCACCGCGTACGCCGCCGCGCTGCTCGCCGGCGTGGACAGCTTCACGCAGGACGACACCAACGCGGGCCCGACCATCGAGCGCCTCACCGCGGCCCTTGACCGTGAGCTGATCACGTCCGCGGACATCGACAGAGCGGTACGCCGAGCGCTCGCGATCCGGTTCCGCCTGGGCGAGTTCGACCCGCTGGAGCTCGACCCGTACCGCGCGCTCGAGCCCGAGTTGGTGAACTGCCCGTCGCACCGCCGCCTCGCGCAGGACGCGGCGCGGCAGGCGATCGTGCTGCTGAAACACGAGTGCCACGTCCTGCCACTCACCACGTCGACCCGCATCGCGGTCGTCGGCCCACTCGCGGGCACGTTGTCGGAGGACTGGTACGCCGGCACGCTGCCGTACCAGGTCACGGCGCTCGACGGCATCGCGGAACGCGTGGAGCAGGTCGAGTACTGCGAGGGCGTCGACCGCATCACGCTGCGGGTCGCGGACTCCACGGCGTACCTCGCCGTCGACGCGGACGCCGTACTGCGGACGAACGCCGAGCCTGGTGAGTTCGATCTGTTCGACTGGGGTGGGGATGCGTTCGCGTTGCGGTCGGTGCGGAACGGGCAACACCTGACCGTCACGGACGACGGCGAACTGATCGCGGACCAGCCCGGGCCGAACGGGTGGGAAGTCAAGCAGACGTTCGGCCTGCTGCGATCGGCCGACGGGCTGCTCATCCAGCATCTGCACAGCGGGCGCTACCTCCAGGTCCGGCCCGACGGTACGGTCGGCCTCGCCGCTGAGGCGACCGCGTTCGAACTCCACGTGACGGTCGACGGCGCGGCCGCGGCAGCCGAACTCGCCGCTCGCGCCGACGTCGCGATTGTTGTTGCGGGCAACCACCCGCTGGTGAACGGACGCGAGACCGAGGACCGCGCGAGCCTCGATCTCCCGGCCGCTCAGGACCGTCTGATCCGCCAGGTGCACGCAGCGAACCCGCGGACCGTGCTGGTGTTGAGCAGCAGCTACCCGTTCGCGATCGGCTGGGCGCAGCAGCACCTGCCCGCGATCCTCTGGTCCGCGCACGGTGGACAGGAGTACGGTCGAGCGCTGGCCGACGTACTGTTCGGCGACCACGACCCGTCGGGACGCCTGACCCAGACCTGGTACCACTCGGCCGCGGACCTCCCCGGCCTGCTGGACTACGACATCATCGCGACCGACGCGACGTACCTCTACTACCGCGGCACTCCCCTCTACCCCTTCGGCCACGGCCTCAGCTACACCACCTTCGCGTACGGCGACCTCTGCCTGAGCGAGCCCACGGACGGGAAGGTCACCGCGACCTTCACCGTCACGAACACCGGCGACCGGCCGGGGACCGAACTGGCCCAGCTCTACACCCGCCAGCAACGCTCACGGGTCAAGCAACCGCTCCGCCAGCTCCGCGCCTTCCATCGAGTCGCCCTGCAGCCCGGCGAAACCACCGAGATCGAACTGACCGTCGCGATCAGCGACCTGGGCTTCTGGGACGTCACCCGCGACCGCCACTGCGTCGAAACCGCTCGGCACAGCATCATGATCGGCCGCTCGAGCACCGACCTTCGTCTCACCACCACCCTCGACGTCCGCGGCGAACGCATCCCACCCTGCACCCTCAACCTGGCCGCCACCGCCTTCGACGAATACTGCGCGATCACCCTGACCGCCGCACCGAACGAGCACGGCGACGCCGTCACCTCACTGGAACCCCAAGCCTGGCTGTCCTTCGACGACCTGCTCCTCGAGTCCACGCCCTACCAGGCCCGAGCAGCCAACCGCAGCAACCAACCAGCCACGATCGAACTCCGCCTGAACGACCCCTTCCACGGCCAACTCCTCGACACCCTCCAGATCCCACCCACCAACGACCTCATCTGGGTCACCGGAGATCTGCATTTCGACAGTACGTATACGTCCACTGGGCACAGCCGCGAGCCCGCGCACGCCTGCGACTCGGCTCAGGTGCCGGGCAGTGGACATATACGTACTGTCGAAATGCCGCAGACCCTCTACCTGGTCTTCTCTGCTGCCGATGTCGTGTTGGAGGGGCTACGCGTGAGCGGCCCGCCAGTTCAGGTAGGTGACGAGGGCGGCGTCGGCTCGTAGGCGGGCGAGACTGCGCTCGTGCAGTTGGGCGTCGCGGCGGTTGAGCTCGGCGCCGACCCGTTCGGGGCGTCCGTCCGGCGAGGAGTGCATCTCGTCGAGGGCGGCGCGGATGATCGCCATCGGGAAGTTCCCCTCCCGCAGCAGCCGGACGAGGTGCGCGTCGCGTGCGGCGCCGACGTCGTACCTGCGGTAGCCGGTGGTGCGCTCACGGACCGGATGGACGAGTCCTGAGCGTTCCCAGAAACGCAGCGCTGAGGTTCGAACGCCCAGCAGATCGGCCAGCTGACCGATCCGCAGCGGGGCGCCCTGGCGAGTGATCTGCGCGAGTGCGGCGGCCATTCGCGGGTCGGCGTCGAGTGGGTGCGTGACCACGACTTCGAAGGCCCGCAACGCCTGCTGGATACGTTCACGTTCCCGATGCAGCGCCGCGTGCGCCTCGTCGACACGCGCCACCGCTGTCCGCAGGTCGTCGCGGTGCACGGCAGCCAGGATCGTTGCCGCGGCATCCCATCCGTACGCGTGGACCAGCACCCGCGCGGCCGTCAGCGCCTGGCGGTGCGATTCGTCGAACTCCCGATAGCCGGCCGCCGAACGGCTCGCCAGCGGCAGTAGTCCGGCCTGCTCGTAGTTCCGCACCTGCTGGACCGAGATCCCGGCCTCCTCGGCCAGCGTCACGCCGCGCACAGTCCTTGACGCACCGGTTGAGGGTTTTCCCACGGGACTCCTAAGTCGTTGTGCGGCAAACAGTCCACCGGCACTTCAACGATAAACTTTAAGCATGGATGCCGTCGAGGTGGCCGACTTGTCGATGACCTACCGCGTACCGGTCCGCGACGGCGGGCTCGTCGCGGCGGCCCGCGCCCTGGTCCGGCGGCAGCACCGCGACGTCCGTGCGGTCCGTGACCTCAGCTTCCGGATCCCGGCCGGGCAGGTGGTCGGATTTCTCGGCCGGAACGGGGCCGGCAAGACGACCACGCTGAAGATCCTGGCCGGCATCCTGCACCCGACCGGCGGCACAGTCCGCGTCCTCGGCGAAACCCCGTGGCGGCGACGCAACCACTACCTTCGCGAGATCGCCTTGATCCGCGGCAGTCAGCCGATCGGCGACGCACCGGAGCTCACCGTGCTGGACTCGTTCCACTACCAGCAGGTGCTCTACGAGATCGTCGACCCGGAGTTCAAGCGCAATCTGGCCGAGCTCAGCGAGCTTCTCGAACTCGGCCACATCCTCCAGCGACAGGTGCGCGCACTGAGCCTCGGCGAGCGGATGCGAGCCGGCCTGGCGCTCGCGCTGGTCTATCGCCCGAAGGTCCTGTTCCTCGACGAGCCCACCATCGGGCTCGACGTCTCCGCCGCGCGGATCATCCGCACCTTCATCGCCGAGTACGCCGCCCGCACCGGCGCCACCGTGCTCCTGACGAGCCACACCATGGCCGACGTCGAATCGCTGTGTCCGCGCTTGATTCTCGTGGACGACGGCGCGATCGCGTTCGACGGTCGCCGCGACGAGCTCGGCGCGCTGTTCGCACCGGCCAAGCTGATCCGGGTGACCCTGACCGACGACGATCCGGACCTGACGTCGTACGGCGACGTACTGCACCGTGATGGGAACCAGTGGCTGCTGCGGGTCGGCCGCGACGCGGTGCCGGCGACCACTGCGCGACTGCTCGCGCGGTTCGCGGTCGCGGACCTGTCCGTCGAGGAGCCATCGCTCGAGAGCGTGATGGACCAGGCCTATCAGAGCCTGCGACGGACGCGGGACCTCGCGTCGTGAGCCGCATCCTCCGACTGGTTCGGCTGGAGATCTGGCGACAGATCCTTGGCTGGTCCGGAGCCTGGTGGTTCCTCGTCACGCTGATCCTCGGGCAGGCGGTCGCGCCACTGCTCGGGCTCTTCCTCTGGCGGCACGTCCCCGGTGCGGGCGCGCAGGTCAGTAGCTACTACCTGGCCGTCATCTGTGTGGCGCTGCTGACAGCCTCGTTTGAGAACCACACGTTCGCGCAGGCGATCTACAACGGTTCGGTCGCCACCGCCCTGCTCCGGCCGCAGCCCGCTGTGATCGGACCGCTCGGCGAGAACCTGGCGATCCGCTTCTGGATGTTCCTGCTCGGCATCCCGCTGCTCGTCGTGGTCGGGTTCGCGACGGGCGCGAGCTTCGGGCCGCTGGCGGTGCTGACCGCCGTACCAGCGCTCGTCCTTGCCGCAGTTCTGCACTTCCTGTTCGTGTGGACGCTCGCGATGGCGGCCTTCTGGACAGAGCGAGTGCACGCGGTCGTTGCCTTCGGCACCGTATTGATCTTCCTGCTCGGCGGCTCCGCGGCACCGAACGCACTGCTTCCCGATCCGCTGCGGACCATCGCCCAGGTCCTGCCGTTCCGCTCGATGCTCGGCTTTCCCGCCGAGCTGGCCGCCGGCAACCTGACGTCCACTGCCGCAGCCACGGGGTACGCGGTCTCGGTGGTGTGGACAGTGGTCCTGGGCAGCTGTGCCGTCGGTGCCTGGCGGCTCGGCGTCCGCCGCTACACCACAGTGGGGGCCTGATGCGTTCCGCGCGCTTGTTCGGTACGGCGTTCTCGTTGTCGCTGCGACGTGCCTTCGCCTACCGGACCAACTTGTTCTTCGATGTCCTGCTGGCTGTCCTGCAGTTGACCGCGTCGATCTCCGCCATCGGGATCGTCTTCAGCCGCACCGGACTGCTCGCCGGATGGACCGCCGGACAGATGCTCGCCCTCACCGGCACGTATGCGCTGATCACCGGCCTCCGCGCGACGTTCCTGGACCCGAGCCTCGCGGGCTTCGACCAGCAGATCCGTGACGGTCAACTCGACGCGTACCTGCTCCGGCCGGCGAGCAGCGTCGTACTCGCGACCTGCACCCGGCATGCGCCGCTCGCGCTGGTGCAAAGCGTGCTCGGCCTGGGCGTGATCGTCCTCGGACTGCACAGGCTCGGCACTGTCCCATCGCCCGGCGCCGTCGTCGCATGGGCCTTACTCACACTCATCGGGTTGCTCATCGGCTGGGCCACCTCGGTCGGGCTGGCGGCACTCGCGTTCTGGGCACCGCGGCTCAGCCTCGGTGTGTTGCACGGCGCCGCTTGGGAGACCGGCCGCTACCCCGTCGACATCTACGGGCGCTGGCTCCGGCGTCTCCTCACCTTCGGCTTCCCCGTCGCCGCCCTCACCACGTGGCCGGCGCTGACTCTCACCCGAGGCCCTGACCCCGGCATCCTGATCGCGGCGGTCCTGCTCGGCTCCGGCTTCACCGCGGCGACGCTGCTCCTCTGGCGCCTGGGTGTACGGCGCTACACCGGCGCGACCTCGTAGTCTCAGCAGCGCTTGACCGTGTAGCTCGGGCAGGAGCCATCGGTGACGCGGGAGGTCACCTCGTCGGCGTGGAGTGCGAGTTCGATAACGGCGGCCACTCCCCCGTCGGCGTCGGGCAGAGCGACCGTGGTGGTCTGGCCTTCTGATGGGTTGAACCAGCGCAGCTCGACGTCGGCAGACCAGTCGTACTCCGGTCGGTCGTCTACGGCGCCGACCGGGATGACTGCGCCCTCACGGACCAGGAGCGGGACGCTGTCGAAGGCGTGGGTCTGCGTCACCCAGCGAGAACCTTCGAGAACCTCGCCAGTGAGCAGCGACGTCCACCGGCCGGCTGGCAAGTAGAACGAGACCTCGCCGTCGAAGCTCATCACGGGCGCGACCAACAGGTCCGGCCCGAGCATGTACTGACGATCCAGATAGGCGACCGCGGGATCGTCCGGGAACTCCAGCACCATCGGCCGCATCATCGGTACGCCGTCCCGATGCGCCTCGCCCGCCGCCGCCACGAGGTACGGCATCAACGACAGCTTCAGCTTGGTGAACTTTCGCAGTACGTCGACCGCTTCCTCGTCGAAAGCCCACGGCACCCGGTACGACGACGAGCCGTGCAAGCGCGAGTGCGACGAAAGCAGTCCGAACGCCACCCAGCGCTTGAAGATCGCCGGATCAGGCGTCCCCTCGAAGCCGCCGATGTCGTGGCTCCAGTACCCGAACCCGGACGCGGCCAGCGACAACCCGCCGCGCAGCGACTCCGCCATCGCCTCGAACGTCGACTCGCAGTCGCCACCCCAATGCACCGGGAACTGCTGACCACCCGCGGTCGCGGAGCGCGCGAAGAGCACCGCGTCGCCCTCGCCGCGGTTCTCCTCCAGCAGACCGAACACGGCCGCGTTGTACAGCTGCGCGTAGTAGTTGTGCATCCGGTCCGGGTCCGAGCCGTCGTACCAGGCGACGTCGGTCGGGATGCGTTCGCCGAAGTCGGTCTTGAAGCAGTCGACACCGATGTCGATCAGCGCCTGCAGCTTCGACCGGAACCACGCCGTCGCGTCCGGGTTGGTGAAGTCGACGATCGCCATCCCGGCCTGCCACATGTCCCACTGCCAGACCGAACCGTCGGGACGCTTGAGCAGATAGCCGAGGCGGCGGCCTTCCTCGAACAGCACCGAGCGCTGCGCGATGTACGGGTTGATCCACAGGCTGACCCGCAGACCGCGATCCTTCAGGCGACGGACCATCCCGGCCGGATCCGGGAACGCGACCGGGTCCCACAGGAAGTCGCACCAGTGGAACTGCCGCATCCAGAAGCAGTCGAAGTGGAAGACGCTCAGCGGCAGGTCACGCTCAGCCATCCCGTCGACGAACGAACTGGTCGTCTCCTCGGTGTAGTCCGTGGTGAACGACGTCGACAACCACAGGCCCATCGACCACGCCGGGACGCGCGCCGGCCGCCCGGTCAGCGCGGTGTAACGCCGCAGGACGTCCTTCGGGGTCGGGCCGACGAAAACGTAGTACCCGAGCTCCTGGCCCTCGACGCTGAACTGGTTGCGCGACGTGACCTCGGAGCCGACCTCGAACGAGACCCGCGCGGGGCTGTCGACGAGAACGCCGTACCCCTTGCTGCTGAGGTAGAACGGGATGTTCTTGTACGCCTGCTCGCTGGACGTACCGCCGTCGGCGTTCCAGCTGTCGACGACCTGACCGTTCTTCACGAAGGCACCGAAGCGTTCGCCCAGGCCGTAGATCGTCTCGCCGACCCCGAGGGCGAGCTGCTCGTGCAGGTAATGCTTGCCGTCGGCATCGGTGATCAGACCGACGCTGCGCTCGGCCGAGTTCGTCAACGGCCGGCCGTCCTGCTCGAAACGGACGTCCCACGGGCCGTCGAGCCTGATCACCACGCTCAGCTCGCCCGACGTCAGCCGCGCCTCGGCGGCCCCGACGTCCACCTTGACCGGATGCTCGTCCTCGGTGTTCAGCCGGTACGCCGGTCGCGCGGGCAGGCCACCGAGATGATGACCGATCCGGACCCCGATCACGCCGGGCGCGGGCGCCGAGAACGTCACCGTGAACATCGGCTGGTTGAGGGTGTCGCCACGACGCGCGATGCGCTGGGCCGGCGCGAACACGGTCAGCTCCCGCGGCCCGGCGACCACGCTCTCGACCTCGGCCGGCCGCAACCGGGTGAGCCCCGCCCGGAGTTGCCAGTACCCGTCGGTGAACTTCATCGTGGCCACTCTCCCGTGGTTGTCGAAGCGCTTCGACAACGCTAGGTGGGGCAACTTCACGACGTCAAGTTGCCGGGCTCTCAGCGGACTCTCAGCGGTCTGCGGTGAGACTGTGGGCATGCGAGTGCTGATGGTCGAGGACGAACTGCGGCTGGCCGACACGGTCCACCGCGGGCTGACCGACGCCGGGTTCGTGGTCGAACTGGTGCACGACGGCGAGAACGCGGTCTGGGCGGCGACCGAGCACAGCTACGACGTGATCGTCCTGGACATCATGCTGCCCAAGCTGAACGGGTACCGCGTGCTCGAACTGCTCCGGGCCCGCGGCATCTGGACACCGGTGCTGATGCTGACCGCGAAGGACGGCGAGTACGACCAGACCGACGCGTTCGACCTCGGGGCCGACGACTACCTGACCAAGCCGTTCAGCTTCCTGGTCCTGGTGGCCCGGCTGCGGGCCTTGATCCGGCGCGGCGGCCCGGAGCGGCCGGTGGTACTGACCGCGGGCGACCTGTCACTGGACGTGGCCCGCCGCCGGGTGGAGCGGAACGGGAAGGAAATCACCCTCACGCCGCGCGAGTACGGCCTGCTGGAGTTCCTGATGCGGCACCGCGGCGACACCGTCAGCAAGACCGAGATCCTCGCCAACGTCTGGGACCCCGCTTTCGACGGCGACCCGAACGTGGTCGAGGTCTACGTCCGGTACCTGCGGAAGAAGATCGACACGCCGTACGCACGGCACGCGATCGAGACCATTCGCGGGATGGGCTACCGGCTGAATCCCGAGGGCGGCTGACCTCTCTGGACGACCTGCGAAAATGGCGGGGTGAGCACGGTCGTGCGACGACGCGTTGACGGGTGGTACCGGACCGCCGGCGGCTTGCGGCAGGCCAGCGTGCGCAGCCGCTCGACGGCGGCGGCGGTGATCGTGGTCGCCGTGGCGATGATGCTCGGGGCGACCGCGCTGCTGCTGCTCCTGCAGCGCGCGCTGATCACCGAGGTCTCGGACGCCGCCGAGGGCAGGGTC
Source organism: Kribbella sp. NPDC043289 (assembly GCF_056436705.1). Lineage (NCBI taxonomy): Bacteria > Bacillati > Actinomycetota > Actinomycetes > Propionibacteriales > Kribbellaceae > Kribbella > Kribbella sp. NPDC043289. Next base: position 472,752 of record NZ_JBWKCB010000001.1, on the reverse strand, counting down.
GCCGACGTCGCCCAGCAGGTCAGCACCGAGGGTACGGCGGGCCTCGCGCGCGACCTCACCCAGACCACCCGCGCCAGCCAGCTGGTGCAGGTCCTGGACTCGTCCGGACGGGTGATCGCCGCCTCCTCCGCCCGGGTCGGCACCACTCCGCTGACCGATCTCCGCCCGCCGGCCGGTGCGCTCTTGCGCGCCGAGGTCGGCGAGATGCCGCTGATCGACGACGATCACTCGTTCCTGGTCGTCGCCCAGGGCGCGTCGCACGGCGGTCAGACGTACACCGTGGTGGTCGCCTCGTCGGTGCAGACCCAGCGACAGACGGTCGGCACCGTCGCGAAGTACCTGGCGATCGGCTTCCCGGCGCTGCTGATCGTGGTCGGGGTGGCCGCCTGGCTGATGATCGGGCGGGCGCTGCGGCCGGTGGACCGGATCCGGGCCCGCGTTCAGGGCATCGGGAGCCGGGACCTGACCGAGCGGGTTCCGGTGCCGCCGACCCGGGACGAGATCGCACGGCTCGCGGTGACGATGAACGAGATGCTCGACCGGCTGGAGACTGGGCAGGCGACCCAGCGGGCGTTCGTGGCCGACGCCAGCCACGAGCTGCGGTCGCCGTTGGCCACGCTGACCGCGGCGCTCGAGGTCATCGAGGCGGACACCTCCGGGAAGGCGTGGAACGAGCTGCGGCAGGTGATGGGGACCGAGACCGACCGGATGCGTCAGCTCGTCGAGGACCTGCTGCTGCTCGCGAAGGCCGACGACACCGGGATCCGGATGCGGCAGACCGACGTGGACCTCGACGACCTGGTCGCCGCGGAGATCCAGCGGCTGCGCAGTTCGGCCCCCGAGCTGAAGGTCACCGGCGACGTCCGGCCGGTCCGGGTCGTCGGCGATCCGGCACGCCTGAGCCAGGTACTGCGCAACCTCGTCGACAACGCCGCGCGCGCGGCGCACAGCACGGTCCGGCTGACCACCGCCGAGGAGAACGGATCGGCGATCATCACGGTCGAGGACGACGGCGACGGGATTCCCGAGGAGGACCGCCAGCGAGTCTTCGAGCGTTTCGTCCGCCTGGACACCAGCCGTTCCCGGGCCAGCGGCGGCTCCGGCCTCGGCCTGTCCATCGCGCGCGAGATCACCCGCGCCCACCACGGCACGATCGCGCTCACCCCGTCGAGCAGCGGCGGTACAACGGCCACGGTGACCCTCCCGAACTGACCTGAGGGGTGGTGCGGGCCGCTCACCAGGACCAAGCTGGGGGTAAGGAGGTGGGGACTGGTGAAAGCGGAAGCAGGCGACCAAGTCGTCGTGGAGACCAGCCATCTGATGACGCACCGGCGGGAGGGCCGGATCGTCGAGGTCCACGATCCGGACGGCGCACCGCCGTACCTCGTGCACTGGAGCGACACCGACACCGAGTCGCTGTTCTTCCCGGGGCCGGACGCGCACATCGTGCACGCCGGGCGGTAGGAGTCCTCAGCCGGCCGGTTTGCGGATGGTCGCGGCCGCGTGCCGCAGGTTGGTGAGAGTCGTCCGTACGGCGCGCCGGGCCGTTCGCTCCGGCCGGTAGAGGGCGTCGATGTCGCGGCGGGCGTGCACTCCGAGCAGCGGGCGGAGGACCACGCCGGGATGCGCGCGGGCCGTCCAGCGCGGGATCAGGGCCAGCCCCGCGCCGGCGGCGACCAGCTCCGCGACCACGCTGAACTCGTTGACCCGATGCACCAGCTCGAGCCGCTGGTTGGCCGCCGCCCCGATCGCCTCGATCGTCGCCATCAGCGGGAATCCGTCGTGCACGGTGATCCACGGGTCGCCGGCCACGTCCCGCGGTGACAGCGAGCGCTTCGACGCCAACCGATGGTCAACGGGTACGGCGACATCCAGCGGCTCCTGCAGCAACGGCGTGACGGCGACTGTCCGCGGCCACGCGGCGGCGTGGTCCATCCGGTGCGCCAGCACCACGTCGTATTCGCGGGTCAACGCCGGGAACTCGTCCTGAGGTACGTCCTCGTCGTGCAGCGTGAGTCGCGGGGCATCCTCCGCCCGCAGCAACACCGGGAACAACGCGGCGGCCGCGCTGTGGAACGCGGAAATCGACACCACCGCGTCGGGCTGCTCGGCGAAGTCATCGACCGCGTGTCGCGCCCGCGCCAAGGCGGACTCGACATCCGCCGCGGCCGCTGCCAGCGCGCGCCCGGCGGCGGTCAGGACCACCCGCCGGCCGTCGCGTTCGGTCAACGGCACCGGGATCGATCGCTGTAGGAGCCGGAGCTGCTGCGAGATCGCCGACGGCGTCACCAGCAACGCCTCGGCCGCCGCCGTCACGCTGCCGAGCTCACCGACTTCCCGCAGGATCCGCAGCTGCCGTTCGTCCATTTCGACAGTGTAGGTCTGCTACAGGATCGCTTTAGAAAGTGGGGCTTGGCTTCAACGTCGGACCGGCTCACCCTGGGTCCGTGCCCGCGCCCCGCCGTACCGATCTCGTTCTGCTGCTCGTCGCCATCGTCTGGGGTTCGAGCTACCTCGCCGCCAAGACCGCGACCGCGGTCACGCCGGTGCTTGCCGTCCTCTTCGTTCGGTACGCCATCTCGGCCGGCGCGCTGGTCCTGTTCGTCCGGCGCATCAACCGCCGGGAGCTCCGCATCGGCGTCGTCCTCGGCCTCACCCAGGCGGCGGTGCTGATCCTCGAGACGTACGGCGTCACGCACACCAGCGCGGCCAACGCCGGACTGATCATCAGCCTGACGCTCGTCCTCACCCCGCTCCTCGATCGCCGCCGGCTACCGTCCCGCTTCTATCTGGCCGCGGCGACCTGCGTTGTCGCGGTCGGCCTCCTGATGGCCAGCCACGGTCTTCACGCGCCGGGCGTCGGCGATCTGCTGATGCTTGCCGCGGCCGTCGTTCGCGCCGGCCACGTCGCGCTCGTCGGCCGCCTCGCCACCGACCTCCGGCCACTGCAACTGACCACGGTTCAAGCGATTGTCGGTACGGCGCTCTTCGCGATCCCCGCCGTACGACACCTGCCGGCGATCCCCGCCGTGGGCTGGCTGCAACTCGCCTATCTCGCCTTGTTCTGCAGCGTTTTCGCGTTCCTCGCGCAGACCTGGGCCATCCAGCGCACGTCGGCCAGCCGCGCCAGTCTGTTGCTCGGCACCGAGCCGCTCTGGGCCGTTGCCATCGGCCTCGGTCTCGGCGACGAGCACCGACGCTGCCCGCCGTCCTCGGCGCCGTTCTGCTGCTGGCCGGCACCACCTGGGGCCAGTCGATCGAACGGTCCCACCGCGAATCCGGCGACCAACAGCGGTTGCTGGTCACGCAGGCTTGAGGACGAGCTCCAGGCGGAGCCAGCGTGCGAGGTCCCGGATCTCGCGGTGCACGGCGGCGGTCACGGTTTTCGAGAACGGTTCGTCTTCGTGGATGGCGTCGACGCGGAACATCCCGGCTTTGCGATCCGCTTGCGCGTCGAGCTTCCCGATCAGGCGGTCGTTGTGCAGGATCGGCAACGCGAAGTACCCCCAGCGGCGCTTCGCGACCGGCTTGTACATCTCCAGCTGGTAGTCGAACTCGAAGATCTCCGTCAGCCGTTTCCGGTCGTACACAAGGCGATCCAGCGGTGAGATGATCGCGGTCCGCCCGCTGAACGGTTGCCCGAGCAGCTCCGGGTCGACCCGCCACTCGCCACGGACGCCTTCCACGACGGCCCGCTCCCCCGCCTCGCCGGCGTCGAGCGGCTCCCCCGGGCACGCCGGTCCCTTGGCGCGCAGGATCCCCATCGACCGCAGTCGTTGCTGCTCCCGGATCCGGCCGGCCTCCTCGAGCGGTACGGCGGGCTCGTCCGGATAGATGCGGGACGCCAGATCCCAGAGCCTGTCCCGGCCCTCGCGTCCCGCGATCGCCACCTCGCCGCGCTGCAGCATGAACTCGAGCATCTGCGACACGTTCCGGTTGTTCGTCCAGCCGGACGACTTCCAGGGCACCACGCAGCTGTCGGGAAGCTCGCGCATCACCAGCGGACCGTCCTGCCGCAGGCGTTCGAGAAGGTCGAGGCGGCAACCTTCGTTCGCCTGCACCCAGTTGCGTCGGTACTCCTGCCAGTCGAGCAGCTCACCGTCCGGGTGGGCCCACGCCGCCATCTCGGCCCGGAACAGGGCGAGCGTCTCGGGCAGCCGGACGAATCCACGCAACTCCAACAACTGTTGGGTCGCCAACGCATCGGCGAGTTCCTCGGGGTCGTACGACGATCCGAGCCGGCTCCAGGCCACCAGATCCGCGTTCGGCGCGACGTACGCCGTCTGGTCGTACTGCACGACGTTGAGCCCGCCGACCACGTCGAACAGGTCCGCGGGGCGCTCGCTGGTCAGGAGCTGGGCCCGCACTGCCAGCCGCCTGGCGTCCCGCTTCGACAGCTGATGGATCGTCACGGGCTGAGGCTAAGGCATGGCGCAGACAGTCACAGACAGTATGGTGAAAGAAGGACCGAGTAGGTGGGGACCTGGTACTCGGACTCAGGGGGGTCATCGTGAGGGGACGTTGGCGGGCACTTATGCCCAGTGCAGTGGGGTTGGCGTTGGTGGCGGTCGCGGCGTGTTCGACCGCGGAAGGTTCGGGCGGTACGACGACGGTGTCGCCGAATCCATCGATTCTCGGACCGCGGACGCAGGCGCCGGTGAAGGCGGTCGCGGACTGCGCGCACTCCGACGTACACCTCCCGGCGGTATCGGATACGGACGGTGTCGAATTGACCGTCAGCACCGACGCGAGCCGTACGTCGCTGCTCGTCAAGAACACCGGGAACCTGACGGTCGTCGTGATCCCGGACGCGAACTTCGACAGCCGGCTGGCGCCCTCGCCGTACGCGAATCCGACCGACGAGGCGTCGCACGGTGCGCTGGCCGCGGTGAACGGGGCCGAGGCCGGCTCGATGCCCCAGATCCCGTCCTTCGTTCCGGCCGGCCAGGTGATCAAGGTGCCACCCGAGTGGTCGATCTGTTCGCTCACCGACAATCCTCGGGAGGTCGCGAGCATCCGCTACCTGCAGGACCGCACGTCGAGCGCGGAGTACATCCTGACGAAGGGCCTCGCCGAACAGTTGCTGGTCAAGCAGACCCCGGCGCGCACGGGGCCGACCCTCGACCGGTGCGCGAAGGACACCTCGAACGTGATCAAGATCCACCCGGAGATGTCGGACATCGAGCTGTACGCCGAGATTCTCGGCCCCCGGTCGTCCTGCCGAGCGGCGTACAAGGGGTTGCTGAGCGCGGACGGACAGGCCGCCGACCAGTTGGCCACCACGGTCCTGAACCGGCTGGCGAGCGGTCCTCAGCTCGCGCCGAACAGCGACCTGCTCACCACTACAGCCGCGGGCTGACCAGGGTCGGCTCCGGGTCCGGTCAGGGAGAACTCCACTGCCGCCGGCCCCCGCGCCGACGGAGACTGGAGTCGTACCGTTCGACACCTCGGAGGACTCAGCATGATCGGCTTCATCATCGCCGGACTCATCATCGGGGCACTGGCGCGACTGTTCACGCCCGGCAAGCAGAAGCTCGGTCTGCTCGCCACACTGCTGCTCGGCCTGGCCGGCTCGGTGATCGGCGGCACCATCGCGAGCATCCTCGGCACCGGCGGGATCTTCGAGCTGAACATCCTCGGGTTCATCGTCGCCGTGATCTCGTCGGTGTTGCTGGTCGGCACCGCCGAGTCGCTGTCCGCCCGCAGCAAGAACTGAACGCGGAGCTGAGCGCCCAGCGAACAGCTGGGCGCTCAGTCGTTTGACCGGAAGCGCCGGTGCTACAGCTCGTCGTTGACCGCCATCGCCGGCCGCGGCTCGCGGCCCGGCGGTTGCGGCGGCCGGGGCAGGAGCGGCCGGCGCTTCTCCAGTGTCCGGATCACCGGCTGCGTCGCGGTCACCGTGATCTCCTCGCCGGCGTGCCGCAAGGTGAGCGAGGCATCCGGCCCGTCGTGCACGGTGTACTTCGCCGACAACGGGTCGATCTCCACCTTCAACCGCACGCCACGCCACCGGACCGTGAAACTCAACCCGGACAGGCCCATCGGCAACGCCGGATCAAACGACAGGATGCCGTCCTGGTCGCGCAACCCGCCGAAGCCGGCCACCAGCGCGCTCCACGCCCCACCCAGTGACGCCATGTGCAGGCCGTCGCCGGTGTTGTGGTGCAGGTTCCGCATGTCGATCAGCGCGGCCTCGTACGCGTAGTCGTAGGCCAGGTCGAGATGACCGACCTCTGCGGCCATGACCGCTTGCACGCACGCGGACAACGACGAGTCCCGCACGGTGAGCCGCTCGTAGTAGTCGAAGTTCCGCGCCTTCTCCTCGGGCGTGAACGCGTCGCCGCACCAGTACGTCGCGAGCATCAGGTCGGCCTGCTTCACCACCTGCGTGCGATACAGCTGGAAGTACGGCGCGTGCAGGAGCAGCGGGTACCTGTCCTTGTAGCCGTCGAAGTCCCAGACGGCGTACCCGGTGAAGCCTTCGGACTGCGGGTGAACGCCGAGATCCTCGTCGTACGGCAGGTACACCGCGGCCGACGCGTCCCGCCAGGTCGCTTCTTCCTCGCTGTCGACGCCCAGCTCGCGCGCCTTGGGTGCCAGCTTCGCCGCGACCTCCGCCGCGAAGCGCAGGTTGCGCGCGGCCATCAGGTTGGTGAAAACGTTGTCGTCGGCAACGGCGCTGTACTCGTCCGGGCCGGTCACGCCGGGCAGGTGCCAGCGGCCGTCGCGGTCGTGGTGCCCGAGCGACATCCACAACCGGGCCGTCTCGACGAGCAGCTCGAGGCCGACCTCCTCGAGGAAGTCGTCGTCACCGGAGGCCCGGTAGTACCGCATGACCGCCTCGGCGATGTCGGCGTTGATGTGGAACGCCGCCGTCCCCGCGGGCCAGTAGCCGGAGCATTCCTGGCCACGGATCGTCCGCCACGGGAACGCCGCGCCGCGGAAACCGAGCTCCTCGGCGCGTTGCTTCGCCAGCTTGAGCGTCGAGTGCCGCCAGCGCAGCGCGTCGGCGGCTGCCTCGGGCAACGTGTAGGTCAGCACCGGTAGGACGAAACCCTCGGTGTCCCAGAACGTGTGCCCGTCGTACCCGGCACCGGTCAGACCCTTCGACGGGATCGCTCGGCGCTCGGCGCGTGCTCCTGCCTGCAGGACGTGGAAGAGCGCGAACCGGGCCGCCTGCTGCAGCTCCGGATGCCCTTCGACCTCGATGTCGGCGCCGTCCCAGAAGTCGTCCAGGAAGTCGACCTGCTGCTTGGCCAGGCCGTCCCAGCCGGAGAACCGCGCACTGGCCAGTGCGGCAGCCACTTGGTCCCGGATAGCGGTTTCGGATCGCAGACTCGACCAGCCGTACGCGAGGTACTTCACCACGCGCAGGCTCTCGCCCGGCTGCAGCTGACAGATCACCGTGGTGCGGGCCCAGTCCTCACGGACGTCCTGGTCCATCGCGTACCGCACGGTCGTATCGACCTCGTGCGCCATCGCCGCCGCCATCAGCTGCTGGCTGCGGGTGGTGCGGTGGATCAGGACCGTGCCGTGCTCACCACCGTCGTGGCTGACCGGCTTCAACGGGTTGTCCAGTACGGCGGCCACGCGCGGATCGTCGGACAGCTTCGGCTGGGTTTCGTTCGCGACCAGTTCGGACTGGATGACGAACCGGGCCGGCTGGTCGACCGGCTCCACGACGTACTCGATCGCGGCGACCGCGCGCTGGGTCAGCGACACCAGCCGGCGGCTGCGGACCCGGATCCGCTTGCCACCTGGTGACGTCCAGTCGACGTCGCGTTCGAGGACGCCGGTGCGGAAGTCGAGGGAACGTTCGTGCTTCGTCAGGTACCCGTAGCGGATGTCGAACGGCGAGTCGTCGACGAGCAGCCGGATCAGCTTGCCGTTGGTGACGTCGACGAGTGTCTGGCCGGACTCCGGGTAGCCGTACCCGGCTTCGGCGTACGGGAGGGGGCGCTGCTCGTAGAAGGAGTTCAGGTAGGTGCCGGGGATCGCGAACGGCTCGCCCTCGTCGAGGTTGCCGCGCAGGCCGATGTGGCCGTTGGACAACGCGAACAGCGACTCCGACTGCGCGAGCTTGTCCATCGCGAGCCGGGTCTCCCGCAGCCGCCAGGGCTCGATCGGGTGATGGCCTCGGTCGATCATTCGCCCTCCAGCAGCTCGGCGAGATCGCGGACCACGACGTCGGCGCCGTGCGCCTTCAGTTCGGCCGCCTGGCCGACGCGATCGACTCCGATCACGCGCCCGAAGTTGCCGGAGCGGCCGGCGGCCACGCCGGCTAAAGCGTCCTCGAACACGGCCGCCTCGGACGGGTCGACACCGAACTCCTTGGCTGCGGCAAGGAACGTGTCGGGCGCCGGTTTGCCCTTCAGCCCGTCGGTCCGGATCGTGACGCCGTCAACGATCTCCTCGACGTACTGCGCGAGCCCGGTGACGTCCAGTACCTCGCGGGTGTTCGCGCTCGACGACACCACCGCGCGGCGCAGTCCGGCCCGTTCGGCGGCCTCGAGGTACTTCCGGGATCCTTCGAAGACGTGCACGCCCTCGGTCCGGATCCGGCGTTGCACGGCGACGTTCTTCCGGTTGCCCAGGCCGTTCACGGTCATCGCGGTCGGCGGGTCGTCAGGGGTCCCGTCGGGCAGCGTGATGCCGCGCGCGGTCAGGAAGTCCCGGACGCCGTTGGCTCGCGGTTTGCCGTCGACATAGGCGTCGTACTCCGCTCTGGCATCGAACGGCTGGAAGGGTATCTCGTGCTGCGTCGCATACTCCCGGAGGAACTCGTCGAACATCTCTTTCCACGCGGCCGCGTGCACGGCAGCGGTGTCGGTAAGGACACCGTCCAGGTCGAAGAGACAGGCCCGGATTTCTGCAGGTAGTCCCAGCATGACCCCAGACTAGGACCTCAACCGGTCGGGCAGACCGAAGGCCGGGAATCGGGAGTATCCGAAGGTCATGATCTCGACGATCTTCCGCTCCCGGACCCACAGCACATCGAGCTTGAACGCCCGCCACACCGTGTCTCCCGGCTTCAGCAGATAAGACGCTGCCGCAGGCAACCGATTCGCCGAAGTCGGCACCAGTCGCCACTCGCCGTCCCGCTCGGGGCCGAGGCCACGCTCGAAGAGCGGCAGACACGCCGGGAGGCCCGCGAACGACATCCGGTCGGGCGGCATCGAGATGCGCAGGTCCTCGGCAGCGATGGCGATCGCTGCAGCCGTGTCGCATCGCTCGTGCGCGTCGATGAACCGCGCCAGCACCTCACGCTCCTCCGGCGTCGGTTGCGGTGCGGTCCACTCCGACCGCCGCGCCGGCAGCCGCTGCTGCATCGTCGCCCGCGCTCGCTGCAGTGCACTGTTCGCCGCGGCCACGCTGGTGTCCAACAGTCCGGCGGTGTCCGCGGCCGACCAGCCCAACACGTCGCGGGCGATCAGGGCGGCGCGCTGGCGGGCGGGCAGCTCCTGCAGCGCGATCAGGAACGTGAGCTCGATCGTCTCCCGGTCCACCACGACCGCGTCGGGCTGGTCGGTCGGCGGGGCGATCTCGTCGAGCAGGCGATCCGGATACGGCTGCAGCCAGACCATGTCTCCCGGCGATCCCGAGGACGCAGCGCGCCGGGCATGTCGCCGGGTGACGTCGAGGCAGACGTTGGTCGCGATGCGGTAGAGCCAGGCCCGGAAGTACGTGCGCCCGTCGTACTGATCGCGGCTGCGCCAGGCCCTGAGCAACGTCTCCTGCACCGCGTCCTCCGCGTCGTCGAAGGACGCCAGCATCCGGTAGCAGTGCACGTGGAGCTCCCGGCGGTGCTGTCCGGCGAGGTCGGCGAACGCGGTCTCGTCCCCCGCGAACGCCGCCTCTTCCAGGGTCGTCACGGCGCGACCTTCCCCACCTCCTGGACGGTCCAGCCGTTGCCGTCCGGATCCTCGAAGGCGAGGAACGTCTCGTAGTCGGCGCGCTTCGGCGACAGGCCGGGCTGCTTGCCCTCGGCGGTGAAGTGGAACGGCTCGCTGACCTCGACACCGCGCGCGAGTAGCTCGGTACGCGCGGCGGCGATGTCGTTCACCACCAGGTGGATGCCCTGGTAGCTGCCCGGCGGCGCCGCGGTCAGACCGGTGCCGATCGTGATCGAGCAGGCCGATCCGGGTGGTGTCAGCTGCACCACCCGGAACGAGTCACCGGCCCGATGGTCGACGTCCTCGGCGAAACCGAGCTGCTCGGTGTAGAACTTCTTGGCCCGATCGACGTCCGATACCGGCACGATCACGAGCTCGAGCTTCCAGTCCATCTGCGCCTCCGCGGTCCAGGTCGGCCACTCTGGCCGACGATTGATGACCGTGTAACGACGCCGGGACCGAAAACTCATCGGTCCATCGATGACTGTTTCTGCGACTACTTCGCCGAACCCGTCCGGGAAGCCTCGAAGATCCCCGCGAACCAGTCGAGCTGGGCGATCTGCTGGTAGGTCTGCCCACCCTCGTGGGTGTTGTAGTGGTAGACCTCGATGTCCTTCGGCTCGCTCCCCGTGGCGCCGTAGTGATTGTACGCCGCGAACACCGTGGACGGCGGGCAGATCGGGTCCATCAGCGCGACCGAGAACAGCGTGGGCGCGGTCGCCAGCTTGCCCAGGTTGACGCCGTCGAAGTAGCTCAGCGTCCGCAACGCCGCGTCCACGTCCTGCCGGAACCCCTTCAGGTACCGCGCGATCTCGCCGTACGGGTCCTTGTCGGTGATCTGCAGCGCGCGCTCGAAGTGGCACAGGAACGGTACGTCGGGAGCGCAGCCGAGCAGGTCGATCCCGGCCAGCGGCGCGAGGCCGGCCGCGGCGATCGAGATGCCGCCGCCCTGACTGCCACCGGTCACGATGATCCGGTCCGGGTCCACGAACGGTGACGTCCGCGCGGCCTCGATCGCCCGGACGGCGTCGATGTACACGCGGCGGTAGTAGTAAGTCTCCGGGTCGGTGATACCGGCCGTCATGAAGCCCGGCGTGTGGTTCAGACCGGCGTACGGCGTGTCGTCCGGCGTGCCGGCCGGGCCGCCGGAGCTGTAGCCCTGACCGCGGGTGTCCATCACGAAGTGCGCGTAGCCCGCCTGCGCCCACAGCGTGGTCGCGTGCGCGAACCCGCGACCACCGGAGTACCCGTGGTACTGGACGACGGTCGGCAGCGGACCGGTCGCGCCGGCCGGGACGTGCAGCCAGCCCTTCACGGGCGAGCCGCCGAAGCCGGCGTACGTGACGTCGTAGGTGTCGATCACCGCGAGCTTGTTGTCGATCTCGGTGAACGTGGCGGAGAGGTCGTCGGTGCGCGCCTTCTCGATCGAGCGGCGCCAGAAGTCGACGAAGTCGGCGGGAGCGGCCACCTCGGGCCGGTACTCGCGGAGCTTGTCGAGGGAAAGGTCGAACATGGCCATGAGCGCAGAACTTACCGCTACCGACCACAGTCTGGTAAGCGGTGTCCATATCTGGCCGCTGGTGGCTAGTGTGACGTGATGCCCCCCTCCACACCAGGCCCGAACATCGTCTTCGTCATGTCCGACGACCACGCCGCGCACGCGATCTCGGCGTACGGGAGCAAGGTCAACAGCACGCCGCACCTGGACCGGATCGCGCAGGACGGTGTCCGGATGGACGCGACGTACTGCACGAACTCGATCTGCTCGCCGTCGCGGGCGTCGATCCTGACCGGCACCTACAGTCACGTGAACGGTGTCGCGTCGATCTACACCGAGATCGACTACCGGGTGCCGACGTTCGCGGAGGTGCTGAAGGACGCCGGCTACCAGACCGCACTGTTCGGCAAGTGGCACCTCGGCGAGCGTCCGGAGTCCGCGCCGCGACACTTCGACGACTGGCGGGTCTTCCCCGGGCAGGGTGACTACGTCGACCCGCTGATGATCGGACCGGACGGCGCGGAGACCGTTCCTGGCTACGCCACGGACATCGTCACCGACCAGAGCATCGACTGGCTCCGCGAGCGGGACACGGAGCGGCCGTTCCTGCTGTTCGTGCATCACAAGGCACCGCACCGACCGTGGGTGCCGGACGAGAAGCACAAGCACCTCTACCCGGTCGGTTCGATCCCCGAGCCGAGCACGCTGCTCGACGACTACGCCACCAGGAGTCAGGCGGTCCGCGGCGTCCGGATGTCCGTCGCGGACGACCTGGGGACGGTTGAGGAGCTCGGCGAGGAGCTGCCGGACGAGCTGCGTGGACCGGAGAACCGCGATGCGCGGATGCGGTGGAACTACCAGCGCTATCTGCGTGACTACCTGCAGTGTGTGCAGTCGATCGACGACAACGTGGGTCGACTGCTCGACGTACTGGATGAGGAAGGGCTCAGCGAGAACACCGTGGTCGTCTACACGTCCGACCAGGGCTTCTTCCTCGGCGACCATGGGTGGTACGACAAGCGGCTGATGTTCGACCAGTCGTTGCAGATGCCGATGATGATTCGCTGGCCGTCGGTGATCCCGGCCGGGACCACCTGCGATGACATCGTGACCAACGTGGACTTCGCGGCGACGTTCCTGGACATGACCGGGAGGGACGCCGCGTCCGTGCTGCCCACCTCGCAGGGCCGGAGCTTCCTGCCACTGCTGCGCGGGGAGGAGGTCGCCGACTGGCCGACCGCGATGTACTACCGGTACTGGGAGCACGACGACCCGAACCACCACGTGCCGGCGCATTACGGCGTACGGACGCGGGACCACAAGCTCATCCACTACTACGGCGCCGGACTGGGCGTGCCAGGTTCGTCGGAGCAGCTCTTCGAGTCGGAGTGGGAGCTGTACGACCTGCAGAAGGACCCGGACGAGCTGAACAACGTCGCGGACGACCCGGCGTACGCCGAGACTCGCGCAACGCTGACGACCCAGCTGGCCCAGCTGCAGGAGCAGTACGCCGACACGCCGTACACCGGCCCCGGGACGCAGCACCCGGAATGGCCCTGGTCTGCCGAGTAGACCTGGACGAGAAGCGGGTCGCGGTTGGAGAGTTGTGCGATGAGCACACCAACTGTGCTGTCGGTGAATGTCGGTCTGCCGAAGGATGTCGAGTGGAACGGGAAGACCGTCTACACCGGCGTCTGGAAGCAGTCGGTGGACGGACCGGTGATGGTCCGGCGGCTGAACCTGGACGGCGACGGTCAGGGCGACACAGCCGGCCACGGTGGCGAGCAGCGTGCGGTGATGGTGTACCAGATCGACTCGTACCGCTACTGGGAGCAGCACTTCGGACGGGACGACTTCGTCTACGGGCAGTTCGGCGAGAACCTGACAATCGACGGACTGCCCGATGACGAGGTCTGCATCGGGGACCGCTACCGGATCGGCGGCGCGGAGCTGGAGGTCACCCAACCGCGCGTCACCTGCTACCGGGTCGGCCTGCGGATGGGAGAACCGGAGCTGCCCGCACTGCTCGTCAGCCGGCACCGACCGGGGTTCTACTGCCGGGTGATCACCGAGGGCGAGATCTCGGCTGGCGACCAGATCGTCAAGACAGCCACCGGTCCGGGTGCGTTGAGTGTGGCGGACACCGATGCGCTGTTGTACCTGCCGGATCGGGATCTGGAGAAGCTACGGGTCGCCGTACAGATTCCGGCGATGAGTCCGGGGTGGGTGGGGTCGTTCCAGGAACTGTTGGACGACGCTGCGAAGCCGAAGCCTGCGTGGGAGGGCTTCCGGCGGCTGCGGGTGACAGAGGTCGTTCCGGAGAGTGCCGACGTGTACTCCGTCCGGCTGGCGGCCGAGGACGGCGGTGAGCTGCCGAAGGCTCGGGCGGGGCAGTATCTGACGTTCCGGCTGCCGGAGGCCGGTCAGCCGGTGCCTGTGCGTAGCTACTCGCTGTCCACCTCACCGGACTACCGCATCAGCGTGAAGCACGAGCCGCATGGAGTCGGGAGCGGCTACATGACGACGCAGCTGCAGACCGGAAGCCTGTTGGAGGTGGCGGCGCCGCGTGGGGACTTTGTCCTCGAGGACGGCACCAACCCGGTGCTGCTGTTGTCGGCCGGCATCGGTGTGACGCCGGTTCTCGCGATGCTGCATGTATTGGCGGCGGAACGCAGTACTCGGGAGGTCTGGTGGGTTTACGCCACTCGGAGTCCTGCTGAGCATCCGCTGGCTTCTGAGGCACGTGAGCTGCTCGCACAGCTTCCGAATGCACAGGAGCGCATCTACTACAGCTCAGTGGACGGACGGCTCACGAAGGACCGACTTACCGAGCTGGCGTTGCCCGCAGCTGCGACGGCGTACATCTGCGGGCCGGAGTCGTTCATGGCGGACATGCAGGCAGGGCTGACCGCTCTCGGGGTGACGCGGATCCACACCGAACTGTTCGGTGCGTTGGCGTCGCTCAACCCCGGAGTCGTTGGTCAAACCAGCGGTCCGCCGCACCAGCCGACCGGTGCGCCTGGCACCGGACCGCTGGTGACGTTCGCACGCAGTGGGATCGCCACACCCATGCGCGACGGCAGCCTGCTCGAGCTCGCCGAGGCGTGCGACGTCCCGACTCGCTGGAGCTGCCGCACCGGGGTCTGCCACAACTGCATCACCCCACTGCTCTCCGGTGAGGTGTCCTACTCCCCCACCCCGCTGGAACCCCCACCCAGCGACCAAGTCCTCCTCTGCTGCTCACGACCCACCGGCGACCTCGTCCTCGACATGTGACCTCAGGGCAGGTCGAGGCCGAAACCCGGGCGGTCCGGGAGTACGACGTAACCGTCGTCGAGCGTGTAGTCGCCCGTGCCGACGGTGTGGCCGGGGACGCCTTCGATGATGGGGACGTTGCCGAGGCCGGCCGCCAGGTGCGCGGCGTACAAGGTCTTCAGGGGCAGGCCCCAGGCGTGCGGTGACGCCTCGGACTTCAGCTCCGGCATCGTGCGGCGCCAGGCGGTGAGGCCGTGGCCGGTGACATCCATCAGGGCGATGTCGACGAGGCCTTCGGCGGCCAGGCCGAGCACGTGCTCCTCGTCGGGGTCGTACTCGCCGTCCGCGACCTTCGGCCGGGTCGGCAGGGTCCGCAGATGGTCGTGCAGAGCCTGCAGGTCCGGCCGGCGCTCCTGGAACGGCTCCTCGATCCAGTAGAGGTCGCAGTCCGCGACGGCGTCGAGGTACTCGAACAGGCCGTTCACGGTGAAGCCGTCGTTGCCGTCGACAAGGATTCCTGCGTCGGGGTACAGCTCGCGGGCCAGCCTGGTCACCTCGATGTCGCGCTGCAGACCGGCGGCCGGGTCCATCCAGCGGTGACCGCGCCCGATCTTCAGCTTGAAGTCGCGGAAGCCGAACGCGTGGTCCTGCGCCAGGTTCGCCCGAATCGCTTCCACACCGCCGTCGAGGTCGTCGAAGTAGATGCCGCCGCTGTAGCAGCGGACCCGTGGCGAACCGGCGGCGCCGAGCATCGCGTACACCGGCACGTCCAGGATCCGCGCCGCCAGATCGTGCAGCGGGTAGTCGAGGAACATCGCCGCCGGGTCGACGACACCCCGGTCCGGGTCGATCAGGTCGGCCAGCCGCCGGCCCACGAGCGGCCCGGGATCCCCGTCGGACAAGGGCAATCCCCAGCCGGTCGCGCCGCGGTCGGTCTCGACCACGTACACCGTGGTCGTCCCGCCGTTGCCGTGCGAGCCGAGGAACGCGTTCCGCCCGATCGTCCGCAAGTACTCGTACCGGATCTCCGTCGTGGTGACGGAGCTGATGACATGGTTCGACAGCGTCACTGATAGACCCCAAGCAGTCGTCGGAAAGCGGGTGTGTGACTCAGTACGTCGGTGTTGTCCACGAACTGGTCGATCGCGCCGACCAGCCCGAAACCCTTCAGCTGTGGATCGGTCACGGTCGCCAGACAGGCCTCCGCGAACCGCCCGGACTGCAGCACCAGCGCCGGCCGATCGAAGTACGGACGCGCGGACGGCTCCACCTCGGCAGTGATCCCCAGTGCGTTGTGCCGGTCCGCCATCAGCTCGTACGCCGACACCAGCGCCTTCTCGCGCTCCCCGAAGTCACCGGCGCCGACCGCATCGCTCAGCGCCTGGTCCAGACCGTCCGGATGCCCCAACCGCGCGAACGCAGTACCCAGCCACTTCGTGTACGGCGCGTAGGTCCGCGACTGCAGGAGGGCGAGCCGCATCATGTCTCGCACCAGACGGGCGGTGACGACCTGCGACCCCAGCTCGTCGCCCACCTCATGCGTGCGTTGGACGAACGCCTCCTCCTGCGCGATCCGCGTCCACTGACAGGCCAGCGTCCATCGCCAGATCTCGTCCGGGTACCACGCCAGTGCTTCACGCACCGGTGCGAGTCGCCCGTCGTCGGCGTACACCCGTCCGGTCACCACGCCGAGGATCTGCTGCTGCGGCGTCACCAACCAGTCCGTAGTACCGATCCCCTGGGACGCGTCGAACCCGAGCTGTCCGTGCAGCCAGTCGCTAAGCGTTGAGACCGTCACGTGGTGCTCGACGTCCTGCCCCGCCCAGCCGAACCGGACCGGTAGGCCGTTGTACTCGTCCGGCAGCGCCGACTCCATCCGCGCGCGGACCGGCTCCACGTCGTCCGCGTCGACCAGCACCACGATCCGCGGTCCCCACCCGTGGTCCGTCGACCGCGCCGTGTCGTACCCGAGCACGTCCGAGCCCCACCCCAGAAGACCAGCCGCATGACTGGTTTTGCCGAGCGTTGGCGCGATCACTTCGGTGTAGAACCCGGCCACCAGCTCCTGCGCACCCACGAACTCCGGCATGCGTTTCATCCTCTCATCCATCGGTCGAGCCCGCCGGGAGTTTCAGCACGCCTCTAGAGTGACCGGGTGACTTCGCATGTGGTGTGGGACTGGAACGGGACGCTGCTGAACGACAACCACGCGGTGCTCGCGGCAGTCAACGAGGTGTGCGCCGGGTTCGGTCGCGCGGACCTGAGCTGGGGCGAGTGGCAGGCGGCGTACGCACGGCCGATGCGGGTCTCGTACGAGCAGATCCTCGAACGCACCCTCAACGAAGCGGAGTGGGCGCAGGTCGACAAGCTCTACCACGATCGGTACGACGCGATTCTGCACACCTGTGAGCTCGCCACCGGAGCCCACGACGTACTCCGGGCCTGCACCGACAGTGGCCGGACCCAATCGCTGCTGTCCATGTGGTTCCACTCCCGATTGACTCCGACGGTCGAGCAGTACGGCCTCACGCCGTACTTCACCCGGGTCGACGGCCTGCCGGGCGAGGTCGGTGGTGGGTCGAAGGCCGACAGCCTGGTCCGGCACCTTGAGGCGCAGCAGCTCGACCCCGCGAACGTCGTACTGATCGGTGACGTTGTCGACGACGCTCAGGCCGCACAGGCGGCTGGAGCGCGGTGTGTGCTCGTCTCGACCGGTGCGATGACTGTCGCGGCTCTGGAGACCACAGGCGCGCCGGTAACCGCGTCGATCGCGGAGGCGCTGCGACTGCTCGACGCGTGACCCCGTGGGCCCAGTGTGCGGGCCCGTGTTTCTCCCTGGTGTGAACCACCCGCCCGCGGCGGGACGGTGGTCTCACACGGCAGAACGGTCCAGGGAGGCACCCGATGAAGCAGTACTACGGCCCAGTGGTGGTCTTGCTCGAAGACGACGGCCACGACACGTTGGAGTGGGCCGCCGCCGAGGCAGCCACCCGTGGCGCCGAGCTGCGCATCGTGTACGCGTTCCGCTGGCAGCACCTGCTCGACGCGGCGGGCAACTTGGCTGTGGACCTGCGGATCCGTGAGGCCGCCGAAGCGGTCGTCAGCTCCGCCATCGAGCACGTGCAGCGGATCTTCCCGAGTCTCCGGATGTCCTCCACGGTCTTCCCCGGCCGTCAGCTCGACGCGTTGCTGAACGAGGCGAAGGAGTCGACCGGCGCACTGATCGTCGTCGGCCACGGCCGGCGGTTCGAACGGACGCTGGCCCGGCGCCTGGCCCGCCGTACGACGGCCTCGCTCGCCGTCGTCGGTCTGACCTCGGACCGCGCGGCCGGACCGTCGCTCGGGCGGGTGGTCGTGGCGGTCGACGGCAACGGCCGGTCGGACGCTCTCGGTTTCGCGTTCGGTGCGGCGCGCCGGCGGGGCACTGGTCTGACCATCTTGCAGACCGGCGACGGCGAGGACCCGGTGGCCGCGTGGCAGACGGCGTACCCGGAGGTCGACGTACGGCGCAGCTCGGTCAGCGGAACCGTGGCGAGTGCCGTGCTGGCGGAATCCGCCGCGGCGGCTCTGACCGTGTTGACCGCCGACCGCGGCTGGCTGCAGCACGCCGGCGACGACTCCGCGGCGACCGTACTGCGCCTCGCCCGCGGACCTGTCGTACTGGTCTGACCAGTGACCGAAGGCTGGGAGTAACTGGTCTGACCAGTAGCCCGGGTGCGGCGCCGTCTAGGCTGACCCGGGTGGGGATGGCAGATCGAGAGCTCCGCGGCCGCCGGCGGGAGACCGAAGTACTGAACGGCTTGATCGGCGAGGCGCGGACCGGCACCAGCCGGGTGCTCTTGCTCCGGGGCGAGGCCGGGGTCGGCAAGTCGGCGTTGCTCGACACCCTGGTCACCGGCGCCGACGGCCTCCGGGTCGCGCGGACAGTCGGCATCGAGTCGGAGATGGAGCTCGCGTACGCCGGTCTCCACCAGCTCTGCCAGCCGTTCCTCGACCACCTCGACCGGCTGCCACCGCCACAACAAGGCGCACTCGGTACGGCGTTCGGGCTGGTCAGCGGACCGGCACCGGACAAGTTCCTGATCGGCCTCGCCGTCCTGAACCTGCTCGCCGACGCGGCCGGCGACCAGCCGGTGCTGTGCGTGATCGACGACGCGCAGTGGCTGGACCTGATGTCGGCCCGCATCCTCGCGTTCGTCGCCCGGCGGCTCGCGGCCGAGTCCGTGGTGATGGTGCTCGCGGTCCGGGACGGCATCGACCACGAGTTCACTGGTCTGACCGAGCTGGAGATCCACGGTCTCGACGACGCCGACGCGCGTGCCCTGCTGGAGTCGGTGCTGCCCGGGCCGATCGATCCGCGGGTCCGCGACCGGATCGTCGCCGAGACCCGCGGCAATCCGCTCGCGCTGCTGGAGCTCCCCCGCGCCTGGACCGCCGCCGAGCTCGCCGACGGCCTCACCGCGGGGACGCTGGTCAGCCGGATCGAGGACGGGTTCGTACGGCGTCTCGAAGTACTGCAGGAAGACACGCGGCTGCTTCTGCTCACCGCTGCCGCCGAGCCGCTCGGTGATCCGACGCTGCTGTGGCGCGCGGCCGAGCAGCTCGGTCTGGGGGCGGACCCTGCAGCCGGCGCAATCGAGTCGGGGCTGATCACCTTCGGCCAGCACATCCGGTTCCGGCACCCGCTGGTGCGATCGGCGGCGTACCGGATGGCGACGCCGCAGCAGCGCCACGCCGTGCACCACGCGCTCGCCGAGGTGACCGATCCGGAAGCCGATCCCGATCGCCGGGCGTGGCACCGCGCGCAGGCGACCACGACACCGGACGAGGACGTCGCAACAGAGCTCGAGCGATCAGCCGCCAGGGCGCGCGCCCGCGGTGGGTTCTACGCGGCCGCGACCTTCCTGGAACGGTCGGCCGCGCTGACGATCGATCCCGCTCGCCGGGCCGACCGGGTACTGGCCGCCGCGGCCGCGAAGCGCAGCGCGGGTGCTCTCGACGCAGCGCTCGACCTGCTCGGCGGTGCGGCCGCCGGTCCGCCGAATCCCGTCCGCGAGGCCGAGATCACCCGGCTGCGCGGCGAGATCGCCTTCGACCGAGGACACGCAGCCGAAGCCGCCGCAACCCTGCTCGACGCAGCTCAGCAGCTGGAGCCGCACGACCACGAGGAGGCCCGGCTGACCCACCTCGAGGCGATGTCGGCGGCGATCTGGGCCAGCGGTCCCGAGACGGCCGGCATCCTCGGTACGGCGGCCGCCGCCGCACCCGCCCCGGCGCCGTCGGACCCACCGGGCGACCTGTTGCTGCAGGCACTCACCCTCCGCTTCACCCGCGGGTACGCCGCCGCCGCGCCGCACCTGGTGAAGGCGCTCGGCGAAGCGCAACAGAACGCCGAGAAGGCCGAGGATGTCCGCGGCTGGCTGTGGCTGGCCGGCAACCGCGCGAGCGGGATCGTCGCGATCGACGTCTGGGACTTCGACGCCGCTCTCGAACTGGCCGCCCGTCAGGAACAGGTCGCGCGCGACTCCGGCGCGCTGGTACAGCTCCAGTTCGCGCTGAACTTCCGCGCCAACGTCGTGTCGATGACCGGCGACCTGACGGCAGCCGCGGCGTACGTCGACGAGGAGCGCCGGATCGCGGCCGCGACCGGGAACCGGCTGCTCGGCATCGGTTGGATGCAACTCGCGGCCCTGCGCGGCAACGACGCCGAGGCCACGGCGGCGATCGACACGATGATCCGCGAAGCGCGGGCGCAGAGCCAGGGCCGGATGATCGCGATCGCGACGTACACGAGCGCCGTGCTGAACAACGGGCTCGGCCGGTACGAGGCCGCGCGGGACGCGGCGTTGCAGGTATTCGAGCAGGACGTCGTCGCGTACGGCGTCCTCGTGATCGGCGAGCTGGCCGAGGCGGCTTCGCGGACCGGCGACACGTTGCTCGTCGAGACCGCGCTGGCCTGGCTGAACGAGCGCGTTGCCGCCGTACCGACCGACTGGGGACGTGGGATGGAGGCCCGCGCTCGGGCGCTGCTGACCAACGACGAGGACGCGTACCGCGCGTCGATCGAGCACCTGAGCCGGACCGGTCTGCGGATCGAGCTCGCCCGTTCCGAGCTCCTGTACGGCGAGTGGCTGCGCCGGGAGGGCCGTCGTCAGGACGCGCGCGAACATCTCCGGACCGCGCACGACCAGCTCGCCGCGATGGGCGCCGAAGGTTTCGCCGAGCGCGCCCGCCACGAACTGCTGGCCACGGGCGAGACCGTTCGCAAGCGCACACCCGAGACCACCAACGACCTGACCGCCCAGGAGGCCCAGATCGCCGGGCTGGCCCGCGACGGCCTGACCAACCCGGAGATCGCCGCGCAGCTGTTCATCAGCCCGCGAACCGTCGAGTGGCACCTGCGCAAGACCTTCGCCAAACTCGGCATCACCTCGCGCCGCCAGCTCCGGACCGCGTTACCCCGCTGACGCCTAGAAGTGATCCAGCCGGGGCTGGCTGCGGTCCTCGGTCGCGACCAGTACGTCGAGCAGCATCTCCTGCAACCACAGGCGCTCAGTCGCGTGACCCGCATCGCCCCAGAGGTTGTCCAGC
The DNA here is from genome assembly GCF_056436705.1 of Kribbella sp. NPDC043289. Taxonomy (NCBI): domain Bacteria; kingdom Bacillati; phylum Actinomycetota; class Actinomycetes; order Propionibacteriales; family Kribbellaceae; genus Kribbella; species Kribbella sp. NPDC043289. The sequence continues at coordinate 451,515 of NZ_JBWKCB010000001.1, read as the reverse complement.
TCCAGCGGATCCGCGGCCAGGTCGTACAGCTCCCCGCTGCGCTCGCGATCCGTCGCCGGCAGACCGTGGTACACCACCATCTTCCACTGCCCGGTACGCAGCATCGTCGTGTGGACGGCGGGATCGTAGGGGTGCCCACTGTTCCGGTACTCGCACAGCGCCCAGCCGCGCCCGGTCGCGCCGTCCTTCCCACGAGCCAACGGCAACAGACTCTGGCCCTGACCCCGCGGCAGCGCCGGCGCTCCGGCCGCCTCCAGGAATGTCGGCGCCAGATCGATCCACTGCACCAGTTCGGTACGGCGCTCCCCCGCCGGCAGCTGTCCCGGCCAGCGCACGACGAGCGGCACCCGGACCGCGCAGTCGTACATCATCGGCCCCTTCAGCATCAGCTGATGGTCGCCGAGCATCTCCCCGTGGTCGCTGGTGAACACCACGATCGTGTTGTCCGCCAGGCCTTCCGCTTCGAGTGCGGCGAGGATCCGCCCGACCTCGTCGTCGACCAGCGTGACCATCGCCCAGTACGCCGCCTTGACGTCCTGCAACTCGTCCTCGCTGTAGGACAGGTAGCCGCGCGCGTGCCCGCCGTACGACTCCTTGGAGGCCTCGGTGAGGATCGCCGGCTTGTTCTCCAGCTCACCGTCGCGGGTCACCGGGCGCGGCAGGTTCTCGGCTTGGTACCGCTCGAGGTACTCCTTCGGCGCACCGAAGCCGTGGTGCGGGTCGAAGAAGTTGGCGACGAAGCAGAACGGCTTGTCCTTGTCCCGCGAGTCGCGCAGGTAGTCGATCGTCTCGTTCCCGATCCACCGGCTGTAGTGCGCCTCGGTCGGCACGTTGTCGAACCCGGGACCGCCGGGTTCGACAGCCTCCGCGTACAGATCGGGGTACGCCGTCTTGAGCCACCGGTGGTACTGGTTCTCCGACGAGCCCGGGTACGGGTCGTGCGCCCAGCGGAACACCCGGAACCCGTCGTCGTGCCGCGGCTCGAGCCGGCCGCCCTTGCATGCGGACAGGTGCAACTTGCCGACCAGGCCGCAGTCGTACCCCTCGTCGGCCAGGGTCTTGGTGAAGAACTGCTCGTGGTCGGGCAGCTGCACGCCGTTCGCCCAGAGACCGTGCGCGTGCGGGTACCGCGAGGTCATCAGCGAGGCCCGCGACGGCGAGCAGACGGGGTTCTGTACGTAGCAGTTCTCGAACAGGACGCCGTCGCGGGCGAGCCGGTCCAGGTTCGGGGTCTGCACGTGCTCGTTGCCATAAGCACCGAGCGTGTCGTAGCGCTGCTGGTCGGTGCAGATCAGAAGGATGTTCGGGCGTTCACTCATGACTTGACGGCTCCTGCGATTCCCTCGACGAAGTAGCGTTGCAGTACGACGAACAGTGCGACCACCGGCAGCAGCGAGATCGACGCGGCCGCGGCCATCCCGGACCAGTCTGTCGAGTTCTCCCCGACGAACGCCAGCATGCCGACGCTCAGCGTCCGGAGATCCGGCCGCGCGAAGCTGAACACCAGCGGCAGGAAGAACGCGTTCCAGGTGCCCAGGAACGTGAGCAGCGTGACGGTCGCGGTGACCGGGTTGGCCAGCGGCAGCATGATCCGGCCGAAGATGCTGAGGAACCCGGCCCCGTCGATCACTGCCGACTCCTCGAGCTCCTTCGGCAGCTGCCGGAAGTAGCCGAGGTACAGCAGCACCGATGCGACATGCGCCCCGCCGGACAGGGCCAGCACCATGCCGGTCAGCGAGTTCAGCAGCCCGAGCCGCTGCGAGATCTCGACCACCGGGATGATCGTGTACCCGGTCGGCAAGAACAGCGTGGCGATCAGGATCCCCATCACGATCTTCCGCCCGAAGAACTGGTGCCGGGCCAGGACGTAGCCGGCCATCGCACACCGCAGTACGACGAGTACGACTGTCGTGACCGTGACGACGACGGTGTTGAACAGGTACTGGCCGAAGCCGGCGTCGCTCCATGCGCGCCCGTAGTTCCCCCATTGGGCGTGCTTCGGGAGCAGCGACAGACCGGACGTGAAGACCTCGAGCGGATCCTTCAGCGACGCGCCGATCATCCACAGGAACGGGTAGATCCAGAGCAGCCCGCCGATCCCGATCACGGCTGCCGCGAACCACCACGGCAGCCGGCGCAGCACCCGCGCCGTACTCCATCGGTTCGTCCGCACGGCCCTGGCTCGCGCTGCCCGCGAGCGACTGCGTTCCGCGACGGTACTCATACCGCGCTCCTTGTCTTCCGGGCCGCGCGGATCCCGAGCAGCTGGAGTGCGCCGAGCGCCCCGACGAACAGACCGAAGATCACGGCGGCCGCCGACGCGAAGCCCAGCTCGGGAACCGTGGCCGCGAACGCCCAGCGGTAGATGTAGATCTCCACCACCTCGGTGGCATAGAACGGGCCGCCGTTGGTCATCGTGAGCATCAGGTCGAAGACCTTCAACGTACTCTCCAGGGTCAGCAGCGTGATGATCACCGCGAACGGCTTCAGCAGCGGCAGCGTCACGTGCCGGAGCAGACCCCACGGCCCGGCACCGTCGATCGCCGCAGCCTCGTACACCTCGTCCGGCATCGTCTGCAGGGCCGCCAGCCAGTAGATCAGCGTGACGCCGAACCACTTCCAGATGTACACCCCGACCACGGTCCACAGCGCGGTCTTCGGGTCGCCGAGGAAGTTGATGCCATCCGCAACGACACCGAGTTTGCGCAGTACGACGTTGACCGGGCCGGACGCCGGGTCGAAGACGAACTGCATGACCACGCCGACAATCGCCGTCGTGGTCACCACCGGGAGGAAGAACGCGGTCCGGAACAGTGTCCGCATCGGGAGCTTCGGCGAATTCAGGACCAGCGCCAGTAGTAACGTGAACAGCACCTTCACCGGCACCACGGCGACCATGAACAGCACGGTGATCTTGAACGAGTTCCAGAACAGCGGATCGGCGAGGACCGCCCGATAGTTCGCCAGCCCGACCCAGGTCTTGGCCGAGTCGAACCCGTTCCACTCGACGAACGAGTACCAGTAGCTCGCCAGCACCGGGTAGACGGTGTAGGCGCCGTACAGGATGACGGTCGGGGTCAGGAACAGCCAGATCCAGAGCCTGTTGCGTGCCATCCTCACGAGGTCTTGTACTTGTCGCGGCCGTAATCCTGGCCGGGCGTCCAGTTCGAGAACTTCCAGTCGTCGGCGCTGACCTTGACACCCTTCGCGGCGACCGCCTTGATCGCGCGGTCGCGCTCGGCAGTGAGCTTGCGGTCGTACTCGGTGAGCGCCTTCCGGGCGTCCGGCAGCTGACCGCTGAGCACACCCTGGACGATCCCGCCCAGGTCGGGCTCGACCTGCTTCATCTGCGCGACCACCTCGCTGACGCCCGCGTTGCGCACCTCGGGCGCGGGCCGCAGCTTGATCTGCTTCCCGAACAGCTCGGCCGCCTTCTTGTACGTCGGGTGGACGTTCGCCTTGTTCACCAGGGACAGATCCACCGGCATACCGTCCATCTGCTCGGTCTCGGCGAGCATCACCTCTTCGGTGGTGAAGATCTTCAGCAGCTTCGCGACGAGTTCCGGGTCCTTGGAGGTCGCCGCGACGACGTAGTCACCGGCCTTCGGCGGCGCATAGACGACCAGCGGCCGCCCGGCCTCGGCGGTCGGCATCGACGCGACGCCGACCTTGTCCAGGAAGACCTTGAACTGGTCGTTGATCACCCCGATGTTCCACGGGCCGTCGAAGAACAGTCCGGCCACGCCGGTCGACCAGCGGGCCCGCGCCGTCCGCGCGTCCAGCGACGACGAGGCGGGGAAGATCAGCCCGTCCTTCTTCAGCGACGCGAGGAACTCGATCGCGTGCACGTACGGATCGGTCCCGTACGAGTACGCACCGGTGCGTGGGTCCGTGGCGCCCGCGCTGCCGGCCGCCATCGCCAGGTCGCTGACGTGCTCACCGAGCCGCTGGGCGAACTGCAGTGGCGCGATCCAGCCGGAGATCCCGTCGCCGCCGGAGGACTTGATCTTGGCCGCCGCGGACCGGAACCCGTCCCAGGTGGCGAGGTCCCGCTCCGGATCGAGCCCGGCCTTCTCCGCTAGTTCCACGTTGTACCAAGTAAGTGTCCCGTACTGCCGGTAGTTCACCATCGGTAGCGCGTACAGCTTGTCGTCGAAGTGCGTGAAGCCGTTCAGGAACGCGTCGGCGGGCATCGCCGACAGGTCGTCCTTGGTCAGCTCGATCGGCGCGATCCAGCCGTCCTTGCGCAACCGGGCCTGCGGCAGCTTGACGCCGGCCGTGGTGAACACGTCCGGCAACTGCTTGCTGCCGTACGCCAGCTGCAGCGCCTGGCCCTGCTGGTTCGGGTTGTAAACCGTGTACTGCACAACGGCTCCGCCGGACTTCTGGAAGTCCGCGAACAGTTTCTTGTGCAGGTCCTCGCGCGGCTGGAAGTGGTCCCAGACGCGCAGCGTTTTGCCACCGGTGGCCGGCCCGCCACCGCTCGGAGCGGTACTGCAGGCGCTCGCCACGAGCGCGCCGAGCGCGCCCCCGGCCGATGCGCCCAGGAACCTTCGCCTGCTGATCATGACTCCTCCTCGGGGAGCGGTACCGAGATCGTGGTACAGCGTTGTATCAAGAAGTTGGGCGCTGTGTATAGTCCTGGCGAAGGAGGTGCCGATGGCCGCAACACTCAGCGATGTCGCCGCGCGGGCCGGAGTGTCGATCAAGACGGTGTCGAACGTCGTCAACGGCACCGGCCGGGTCGGTGCCGCGACCCGGGAACGCGTCGAGCGCGTCATCGAGGAGCTCGGGTACCGCCCGAACGTCTCGGCGCGGAACCTGCGGCACGGGCGGTCCGGCGTGATCGCCCTCGCCGTACCGGAGATCGGCAACGCGTACTTCGCGGAGCTCGCCGAGCTGATCGTCAAGGCCGCCGAGGGCTACGGCTGGACCGTCCTGGTCGACCAGACCGCGGCCGACCCCGACCGCGAACGCCTCGTCCTGCAAGGGATCCGGTCGCACCTGATCGACGGGCTGCTGTTCGTCCCGAGCCGGCTGACCGCGGACGACTTCGCCGCCCGCACCGACACCACCCCGATGGTCCTGCTCGGTGAGCGGTTGACCCGGGTCGCGGACCGGGTGGCGATCGACAGCTACGCCGCCGGCCGCGCCGCCACCGAGCACCTGATCGACCTCGGCCGGAAACGGATCGCCTCGATCGGCGCCGCTCCGAGCGGCGACGCCGTCTCCCGCGGCCGTTACGAGGGGTACTACGACGCGCTGGTGGCCGCCGGCATCCGGCCGTCCGCCCGGCTCGTGATGCCGTTGCGACGCTGGCGCCAGGAGAAGGGCGTCGAGGCGGTCGAGCGGCTGCTGGCGCTCAGCAAACCACCGGACGCGCTGTTCTGCTCGAACGACCTGCTCGCACACGGCGCGCTGCGGGCGCTGTACGACCACGGCGTCCGGGTGCCAGAGGACGTCGCCGTGGTCGGGATCGACGACATCGCCGAGAACCGCTACACCCGGCCCAGCCTGACGTCGATCGCGCCCGACAAGCGGCACATCGCCGAGACCGCCGTCGGACTGCTCGCCGACCGGTTGAAGGGCAGCTTCTCGTCGGCGCCCCGGGAGTTCATCGCCGGATTCCACCTGGAGGTCCGGGAGAGCACGGGTGGCTGACGCGCCGCGCGACATCGTCCTGGTGATGACGGACCAGCAGCGCGCCGATCTGACCGCCCGCGAGGGGTTCCCACTCGACTGCACCCCCGCGCTCGACCAGCTGGCGACGACCGGCCGCTGGTTCGACCGCGCCTACACGACGACACCGCTCTGCGTGCCGGCCCGGATCAGCCTGCTCACCGGGCGGTTCCCCAGCGCACACGGAGTCCTCGGCAACACCGAGTACGACGACCCGTCGCGCGGCGCCGACCTCATCGACGTACTCGGCAAGGCCGGCTTCCGCACGGCGCTCGTCGGCAAGAACCACTCGCACCTGACCCCCGATCGGCTCGACCACTGGGTCGAGTACGGCCACTTCGGGCGCGTACCCGCGACAGCCGCGACCGGCACCGATCGCGAGTTCGACGACTGGCTCCGCGCGAACCCGGGGACGACGACCACGCCAACGCCGTACTCGCTCGAGCACCAACTGCCGGTCCGGATCGTCGACGAGGCGATCAGCTGGCTGGACTCCGCCGGGCCGGACGACCGCTCGTTCCTCTGGCTGTCGATCCCGGAACCGCATGTCCCGTATCAGGTGCCCGAGCCGTACTTCCCCGCCGCAGACTCGATCCCGCCCGCGGCGACCACGGTCGACGCGCTCGCAGACCGTGACTTCAGCTGGCGGTACGCCGGTCAGCTCGCAACGCTCAGCGGCGAAGTCGGCATCGTGGACCGCGCCCGGGCGAATTACGTCGGCATGCTCCGTCTCGTCGACGACCAAGTGGCTCGACTGGTCGCGCATCTCGAGCAGACGGGCCGGCTCGAGACGACGCTGATCGTGCACGTGGCCGACCACGGCGACTTCGCCGGCGAGTACGGCCTGATGCGCAAGGGACCCGGGCTTCCCGAAGTCCTCGCCCGGATCCCGATGCTCTTCCACGGTCCCGGCGTCCGCGCCGATCCCCTGCCGAGCCCCGCGCACGTCTCGATCGCCGACGTACTGCCGACGCTCTGCGAGCTCGTCGCGCAGCCTGTCCCGGAGGGCGTCCAGGGCCGCAGCCTGATGCCGCTGCTCGCCGACCCGAACGCGAGCGGCTTCCCGAGCGTGTACGCCGAGCAGGGGTACGGCGATCCACTCGACGAACGTCAGCTCGGCGACCGCACGCCGGGCATCCGCGAGATGCCGTCCGGAGGCCTCGCCGTCGACACGGTCAACGAGGTCACCCAGGCCGGCAAGCGCCGGATGATCCGCGCCGGCCGGTGGAAACTGCTGGCCCACGACGACGGCACGTCACAGCTCTTCGATCTCGACGTGGACCCGTTCGAGCTCCAGGACGTGGCCAGCGATCATGCCGACGTACTCCGGGATCTCCACGGCGAGCTGGAGCGCTGGATCACTCGCGTCGAAGGTTGACGAACGTGCTGGTCGTCGCGGTGATCGCCTGCTCGGTCGGCAACCGCTCCATCGACGACGCGCCGTAGAACCCGTCGATCTCCGGACACAACGCGAGGATGCGCTGCACGTCCGGCGGCTCCGCGATCGGACCGCCGTGGCACAGCACGAAGACGTCCGGCCGGACCGCACGGGCGGCCGCGGTCCACTCGTTGATCAGTACGGCGCAGTCATCCAGCGACCGTGCCGTACCGGCGCCGATCGAACCGCCGGTGGTCAGGCCGAGATGGCAGACGATGATGTCCGCCCCCGCCTCGGTCATCGCGGTGGCGTCCGCGGCGGAGAAGACGTACGGCGTGGTCAGCAGGTCGAGCTCGTGCGCGACGGCGATCATCGCGACCTCCTCGGCGTACCCCATGCCGGTCTCCTCCAGGTTAGCCCGGAAGTTCCCGTCGATGAGACCGACGGTCGGGAAGTTCTGCACGCCGGAGAAGCCGAGTTCGATCAGTCGGCGCAGGTACTGCGTGGGCTGGTAGAACGGGTCGGTGCCGTTCACCCCGGCGAGTACCGGCGTGTCCTTGACGACCGGCAGTACTTCGCGGCCCATGTCGACGACGATGTCGTTCGCGTTGCCGTAGGCAAGCAGTCCGGCGAGCGACCCGCGGCCGGCCATCCGGTACCGGCCGGAGTTGTAGATCACGATCAGGTCGATCCCGCCGGCCTCCTCACACTTCGCCGACAGGCCGGTGCCGGCGCCGCCGCCGACGATGAGCTCGCCGGCCGCGCGCTTGGCCCGCAGCCGCTCCAGAATAACGTCCCGCTCCATCAACTCTCCTTCGTCAGAAAGACGTTCAGTTGGTCCGCGGCGGCGTCCGCGAAGGCGTCGTCGTTGATCGCCGCGTCCACCTCCACCAGCTCGACCACCGGCGGATCGACAGTTTCCCGGATCGCGTCGAACAGCGCCGCGTCCGCCGCCGGATCGTGGAACACCCCGCCCTCGACCGCGATCGCCGACACACCACGCAGCGGCAAGAACAACGCCACCGGCCCGGTCGCGGCATTGAGCCGGGAAGCGAGCCGCCGCCCGAGCTCGGCGCACTCCTCGGGAGTGGTCCGCATCAGCGTGACGCTCGGGTTGTGCACGAACAGCTTCCGCTCCCGGAACCGTTCCGGAACCGTCTCCATCGGGCCGAAGTTCACCATGTCGAGCGCACCGACCGACACCACCTGCGGGATCCCGGCCTTCCCCGCGGCGGTCAACCGATCCGCGCCGGCCGAGAACACGCCGCCCACCAACTCGTCCGCGAGCTCGGTGGTGGTCAGATCGAGGACACCGGCCAGCTGACCGGACGCGGCCAGCGACTCCAACGTCCGCCCGCCGACCCCGGTCATATGGAACACCAGCACCTCGTACCCGAGCCCGCCCAACCGCTCGCGCGCCCTGTCGACCGCGGGCGTTGTCACCCCGAACATGCTTGCTGCCAGCAACGGCTTGTCGTCGACCGTGTGGACCGGCTCCGCCAGCACCATCCCGGCGACCGCGGCGGCCGCGTTCGCGAGGATCCGCGCCGACAACCGGTTCACGCCCGCGACATCCACCACGCTCGGCATCAGTACGAGATCGGTCTCCCGGACGTACGCCGACGTGTCGCCGGACGCCGCGGTCGAGACGATCAGCTTCGGTACGCCGAGCGGCAGTTCGCGGAACGCGGCGGCCGCGATCGACGTACCGCCCGTGCCGCCCAGCGCGAGCGCACCGTCGCACCGGCCCTCGTCGCGTAACCGCCGTACGACGGCTGCCGCGCCGACCGCCATGGCGGTCACGGCCGCGCCTCGATCGGACGCCTCCCGGAGGTGGTCGAGATCAGCAGCCGCGGCCGCTGCCACCGCCGAGCGATCTACGTCGGCGTCGATGCTCGGCAGGCCCAGAACTCCGGCGTCGACGACAACGACGTCGAGGCCCGCGGTCAGCAGGCGGTCACGGACGAACGCGTACTCGGAACCCTTGGTGTCCAGGGTTCCGAGCAGCACCACGGTCGGCATGTCACTCACCCACCGTCTGCCGGTCCGGGGCCGAGAACGAGATGACGAAGATCGCCTCGTCGGTGCCGATGTTCCGGGCGTTGTGCAGCGCGCCGGACGGGATGCTGATCGTGTCCCCCGGCCCCATCGTGACCCGGTCGTCGTCGACGCTGTGCTCGATCGTGCCCTGCAGCAGGTGCAGTACCTCGTCGCAGTTCGGGTGGTAGTGCCGCGGGTTCTGTTCGCCCGGCCGGATGTAGCAGCGGCCGACGGTCATCGTGTCGGAGTTGCCGAGGGCGCCGGAGACCATCCACTCCAGCCGCCCCCACGTCTGGTCCTCCAGCGTCACCGCGTCGGCGGGGGTCACCCGGCTCTTCTCACCCATGTCAGCTCCCTAGCGTGGCCGATTCACCGGCGGGCAGCCGGCGGTACAGCTCGTACAGTTCGACGATTCTCCGGACGTCTTCGAGCGTGCCCTTCTCGACCGGTTTGCCGGTCAGGACGTGCTCGCAGAAATGCACGACCTCGGGCACGTACCCGAGGTAGAACAGGTTCTTGTTGTAGAGCTGCCCGAGCGAGAACTCGGGCTCCCAGCGCAGCGGCGCCACCGCGTCGTCGGTGACGAACGACGCCGACCGCCCGTACCCGAGGTCGGCACCGGGACGGTAGTAGGTGATCCGGACGCCGTTGTCCACGACGACGTTCGCGCCGTCGCCGATCACCTCGACCCGCTCGAGCGGCGCCCCATTCGCGGATCCCGCGGCCAGGTGCAGCGTCCCGACAGCGCCGGACTCGAAGAGCAGACTCGACACGCTCGCCCCGGTCCGCGGCTCCCACTCGTAGCTCAGCCGGCGGACCGGCCCCATCAGGTGGGTGAGGATCGCGGCCGGGTGGAAGATGTGGTCGAGGAACCCGATCATCTTCACGTCGTCCGACCGCAGATCGGGCGCCGGCAGCGACTGCGGGTAGCGCACCGAGATCGACGACGCGGTGCCGAACTCCGGCGTACCCAGGATCGCCTTCACCTTCTCCATGGCCGGCGTGAAGATCTTCTTCAGGCCAGTCATCACCGTGCGGCCGGTCTCGTCCGCGGTTGCCTGCAACCGGTCTAGCTGTGCGATCCCGGCTACGGTCGGCTTCTCCATCCACACGTGTGCGCCGGCCCGCAGGCAGTCCTCGGCGAGCGCGGTCGCCTGCACATCTCCCTCGTCGGTGTACGACGTCACGATGAACACCGCATCCGGCTGCTCGGCTGCGAGCATCGCCAGATGGTCGTCGTACGCCGCCGGCGCGCCGAACTGTCGCGCATAAGTCTGCGCCCTGTCCAGCTGGACGTCGCAGACCGCCACCAGATCGACCGGCGCGTACTGGAAGGTGGGATACACGTTGCGGTACGAGTGCCCGCCCGCGCCGATGAAGGCGCAGCGCAAGCGCTCGGCGTACTCGAACTGATAAGTCACGGTCATCGCAGGGCTCCTGCCACGAGGCCACGGGTGAACGACCGCTGCAACACGACGTACACCAGGATGGACGGAATCATCGCCAGCACGATGCCGGCGAACAACGCACCTGAGTCGGAGCTGTACTGCCCCTGGAACTGCACCAGACCGAGCGGAATCGTCCGCTTCTCCTGGCTGAACAGCAGCAACAGCGCGAGCTGGTACTCGTTCCACGCACCGAGGAAACTGAACACCCCGACCGCGAGTACGGCGGGTATCGCCAACGGCAGCATCACGCTCCGGAAGATCCGCCAGTCCCCCGCGCCGTCGACGCGAGCGGACTCGATCAGCTCGTTCGGCAGGTCGCGGAAGAAGTTGCGGGCGATGAACACACCTAGCGGTACCCCACCGGCGACCAGGATCAACCCGAGTCCGACGCGGCTGTCGACGAGCGACATCTCGCGCAACTGGTAGAACGTCGGCACCATGATCGCCTCACCGGGCAGCGTCATGACGAGCAGGTACGCGTAGAAGATGCCGTTGCTCCGGCCGCTCGTCAGCTTCCCGAACGCGTACCCGGCCGGGCAGGTCACCAGCACGGTCAACGCCGTGACGGCGATCGCGATCACCGCACTGTTCACGAAGTACGTGCTGAAGGCGCCGCTCGTCCAGACCGTGCGGAAGTTCTCCCACCGCCAGTGCAGCGGCAGGCCGAGCGGGTCGCCGAGCCCGAACGCCTGCCGGTACGCGTACACCGCGACCAGCTCGGTGGACCGGTCCGGCCCGCCCTCAGTCATCGACCAGACCGTGCCGAAACCCTTGAGCGCGTTGATGAACGCCAGTACGACGACCAAGCTGATCGCGTTGTGCAGCGACGGCACCGTGATGTTCCGGAACCGCTGCCACACCCCGGCGCCGTCGATCGCGGCCGCTTCGTGCAGCGCCGGATCGACCGCCTGGATCGCGGCCAGGAAGATCACCAGATAGAACCCGTACGCCTGCCAGGCACTTGCGATCCCGACCGAGGGCAGCGCGAACGTCGTACTCCCGAGCCACGGCTCGGCCAGCGAGCTCAGGCCGATCGTCTTCAGGAACCCGTTCAGCAGACCGATCGTCGGGTTGGTACAGCTGGCTCCAGATCACGCCGACGACCGCGAGCGACATGATGTGCGGCACGAACACCAGGCTGCGGAAAAGCGTCTGCGCACGCCGCCAGCGGATCTCGCTGATCAGGGCCGCGAGCAACAGTCCGCCGCCGACCGCGAGCCCGAGGTGCATCGCCCACCAGATCACCGTTCGGCCGAGCGCCCGCAGGAAGAACGGGTCCGACCAGACGTGCAGGTAGTTGTTCAGCCAGGCCCGATGCATGACCGGCGCCACGCCGTCCCAGGTGTAGAAGCTGAGCTCGATCCCGCGCAGCAACGGCAGGAACAGGAACACCGCGAGCAGGATCAGCGAGGGCAACAGCATCACACTGCTCCCCGGCGCGGTCTTCGCCGCCGACGGCAGCACCGACCACCACACCCGCCTCCCCTACGCGTTGCCCACGGCGACACTGACCCAGGGCGTGACCCGACTCGCCCAGGCCTGGAACGACTACGTCAACCGCACGACCGTGGACGTCACCCTCACCTCGGCGGTGACCTAAGCCGACTGCAGCGTCAGCAGGTAGGCGTCGACCGCAGCCGGACTCAGCGCGTGCTCGACGACCATCATCGCCGCGCCGTACAGACCGGCGTCGGCACCCATCGTGGCCGGCTCGATCCGTACGTCGCCCGCGGGACCGGACTGTGCCGAGCGCGCGATGCTCTCCCGAATCCCCGCGATCAGCTGATCCTCGGCGAGATAACCCCAGAGGCTGATCACACCGGGATTCAACAGGTTCACGACACCAGCGAGCACCTCTCCGATGTCACGTCCGGCCATCCGCATCGCGTGACCGGCGGCGACGTCGCCTGACCTCGCCAACGCCGCCACGGCCCGCGCGTTCGGGGTGTCCACGCCGCTCGTCCGCAGCCGCTTGGCCAGCGCGCCACCACTCGCGACCGCGTTCAGGCAGCCCACATTGCCGCAGCTACAGGGCTCCTCGGACGCCCCGACGCGGGTATGACCGATCTCGCCGGCCAGCCTCGAGACGCCCTGGACAACTTTGCCGTTGACAACGACCCCGCAGCCGATCACCGTGCCGGCCTTGACGCTGATCAGCACCTCCGGCTCGTCCGTCCGCGCACAGTGCTCGCCGAACGCCAGCAGGTTCACGTCGTGGTCGACGAACACCGGAACCGAGAGCCACTCCGCCAGCACTTCCTGGACCGCCGCCCCCGACCAGTCGGCACCAGGCGCATGCGTGGACAGCTCGATCCGGGCCGGCATCCCGACGCCGATCCCGTGCACCTGCGCCACGTCCATCCCCAGCCGCTCGAGCATCTGCCCGAACTCACCGATCACCAGCCCCAGCACCGGTACGGCGCCACTGGTCACGTCGATGTCCGTCATCTGACTCGCGAGGATCTCCCCGGACAGGTCGGTGACCGCCGTACGGACACCGGAGAGGCCGAGCTGGGCCGCGAGCGTGACGCCGGACCTCGGGTTGAAACTCAGGGTGGACGCCGGGCGACCGCGGGAGCCGACCGCGGTCGGGCCGTCGAGCGACAGCATGCCGGACGCCAGCAGCACCTCCAGACGATCGTTCACCGTCGACCGGGCGATGCCGAGGTGGTCGGCCAGCTGACCGGTGGTGTTCGCGTCACCGCGCCGGACCAGTTCGAGGATCTCGCCGGCGCGGACGATGCGCGAGGGCGACATCCGGCGCCGGACGGGCTCTGTGCTGCTCATCGAATCTCCTCTGCGACCGCGGTGTGTCAGCGTACGCCAGGTCCAATTATGCCAGATTCGACATCTTTGTGTTGACCATCAACATAAACACCTCTACGCTCGCCGAAACGAAGCCGGACCGCCGCCCGGGGGATGACGGCCGGACCGCGACCGAGCGAGGAGCAACCCCATGACCGAGGTTTTCGGGCACCCCCGTCCGAGCAGGCGCCAGCTCTTGCGTGCCGGTGGCGCGACCGCGCTCGCCGCCGGGCTGGGGCCGGCCGCACTGACCGCCTGTGGTGGGTCCGGTGACGCCGCCGGGAACAGCAGCCAACTGAGCTTCATGTACTGGGGATCGGCCTTCGAGAAGAAGGCGATCGACGACATGCTGAAGCAGTACGCGAAGGACAACAAGGGCGCCAAGGTCGACCCGATGTACGTCCCGGTGTCCAACTATCCGACCAAGGTGTCCAGCCTGGTCGCCGCCAACACCCCGCCGGACCTGGGCTACCTGGGCACCGCGCAGATGTACGACCTGGCCCAGAAAGACCTGATCCTCAACCTGTTCCCGTACCTGGACAAGTACCCGGCGCTGAAGGACCGGCTGCCGAGCAGCTACTTCTGGTACGGCAAGGACAAGCTCGCCGCGAACCAGCTCGCGATGGGCGTGCAGATCCTCTACTACAACACCGATGCCTTCAAGGCGGCCGGTGTGGACCCGGCGCCGTTCACGGCCGAGACCGCGTGGAGCTGGGACGACTTCGTCCAGGCGGCCGACAAGCTGACCGTCGACCAGAACGGGAAGCACCCGTCCGAGGACGGGTTCGACGCCGGGAAGGTCAAGCAGTTCGGCACCATCGCGCCGACCGGCGGCGCACCGCTCTACAGCCTCCTGCGCTCGAACGGCGCGGACATGGTGAACGCCGACGGGACCAAGTTCGCACTCGACTCGGCGGCGGCGCTCGACGTACTCAAGAAGATCCAGGACCTGATCTACGTACACCGGGTGGCGCCGTCGCCGGCCCAGCTGGGCAAGAACGCGCCGACCACGTCGGTGCAGCTGCAGACCAAGCGGGTCGGGATGATCATCGACGGCAACTGGACGATGCTCGATCTGATGGAGAGCAAGGTGCCGTTCGGGGTCGCGGTACTGCCGAAGTTCCAGGAGTCGCTGACGATGACCGGCGGCGCGGCCGGGGCGATCTTCGCGAAGACCAAGCACCCGGAGGAGGCGATCGAGCTCTACCTCTACTACAACGACCCCGAGCACGTGGACCTGTTCAAGGACGGGCTGTGGGCTCCGCTGCAGAAGAAGTACTACACGGACCAGGCCGAGATCGACAAGTGGGTGCTGAAGGACAAATACCCCCCGAACTTCAAGACCGCGGTCGTCGACACGACACTGAAGCACGGCGTCACCGACTGGGGACAGCAGATCAAGAACGCCGAGCGGATCCACCAGGTGCTCGACCCGGCGATCGAGCAGATCAGCCTGAACAAGGGCGCCCCGGTCGACATCGTCAAGGCGCTGAAGCCGAAGATGCAGGCGCTGCTGCAGGGCAAGTGGCCCACCCAGGAGCTGTGATGGCCTCCTCCCCCATGAAACAGGAGGCCCGCTGGGGCGTCCTGCTCGCGCTCCCGGCGATCATCGGCTTCGTCGCGTTCACCTTCCTGCCGATGATCGCGTCGGCGGTGATCAGCCTGACCGACTGGACCATCGGCGCGGCCCCGAAGTTCGTTGGTTTCGCCAACTACAAGCGGATGTTCACCGCGGACGACAGTTTCTACAAGTCGTTGTGGGCGACGCTCTACTACACGCTGGGCGCCGTACCGCTGCTGCTGATCGTCGCGTTCGCCGCCGCGCTGCTGCTGAACCAGCCGGTCAGGGGGCAGGCGGTCTTCCGGGTGATCTACTACCTGCCCGCGATCGTCCCGATCGTCGCGAACTCGATGCTGTGGATCTGGTTGTTCAACCCCGACTTCGGCCTGCTGAACACGCTGACCGAGAAGGCCGGGCTGCCCCGGTCGCAATGGATCTTCGACGAGAGTACGGCGATCCCGTCCCTGATCCTGATGTCCGTGTGGGGCTTCGGCAACGTCGCTGTCATCTTCCTGGCGGGACTGCAGGGCGTGCCACGTCAGCTCTACGAAGCGATCGACGTCGACGGTGGCGGAGCGTGGCGGAAGTTCCGGCACATCACGCTGCCGATGATGACGCCGACGATCTTCTACAGCCTGGTGACCAGCGTGATCGGTGCGTTGCAGGTGTTCGTCCAGGCCGCGGTGATGACCGAGGGCGGCCCGAACGACTCGACGCTGTTCTACATCTACTACCTGTACCGGACCGCGTTCACCAACAACGAGATGGGTTACGCCAGCGCGCTCGCCTGGGTGCTGTTCCTCGTGATCATGGCGATCACCGTGGTGCTGTTCCGGAACTCGGGCCGCTGGGTGTACTACGAAGCCGGGAGTGCCCGATGACCGCCGTACTGGAGAAGCCCGAAGTCGTCGCACCGGCACCGCCGGCGCCACGGCCGCTCATGCCGAAAGGCATCGCGAAGAAGATCCTGATGTACGTGCTGCTGATCGCCGGCGCGGTACCGACGCTGCTGCCGCTGATCTGGCTGGTCCGCAGCGCGCTGATGAACTCCGGGCAGATCTTCGTCTCGCCGCCGCAGTGGATCCCGAAGCCCTTCGCCTGGGACAACTTCTCCGGCGCGCTCACCCAGGTCCCGTTCGCGCGGTAGTTCCTGAACACCCTGGTGCTCGAGGCCGGGGTGCTGATCGGGACGATGCTGTCCTGCTCGCTGGCCGCGTTCTCGTTCGCCCGGCTCCGTTGGAAGCACAAGAACCTGGTGTTCGGCATCCTGATGACGGGCGTGATGCTGCCGTACGCCGTGACGCTGATCCCGACGTTCCTGTTCTGGCAGAAGCTCGGGCTGGTGAACACCTACGTACCGCTGATCCTGCCGCACTGGTTCGGCACCGGGGTGTTCAACATCTTCCTGCTCCGGCAGTTCTTCCTGTCGATCCCGTACGAGCTCGACGAGTCGGCGTACATCGACGGCGCGACGCCGTTCCAGGTGTACTGGCGGATCATCCTGCCGCTGTCGAAACCCGCGCTCGCCGTGGTCGGCGTGTTCACCTTCCTCGGGGTCTGGAACGACTACCTGGGCCCACTGATCTACCTGAACGACTCCGACAAGTACACGCTGGCGATGGGGCTGGCGTCCTTCCAGGGCACCTACACGGCACAGTGGGGGTACCTGATGGCCGCGGCCGCCGTGGTGCTGCTGCCGATCGTGCTGTTGTTCGCCTTCGCGCAGAAGTACTTCGTCGAGGGCATCGCCCTGACCGGACTGAAAGGCTGACATGTCCCCGATGTACAAGGTGACGGTTCTCTACGGACCGCCGGACTCCCCCACAGAGTTCGATCGGTACTACGACGAGACGCACATCCCGCTGGCACAGAAGATGACCGGGCTGAAGCGCTGGACGGTGTGCCGCTTCGACCCGGCGCCGGACGGGACGCCGCCGCAGTACCACTACCAGGCGGAGCTGTACACGGACAGTCGCGCCGACCTCGAACTGGTGCTGGACTCGCAGGCAGGACAGGACGCCAACAGGGACCTGGAGAACTTCGCCACCGGCGGAGCGGTGTTCCTGTTCGGCGAGGAACGGGAGGTTCCGGTATGAGCATCGACGTGATCGTGGTCGGCCTCGGGTTCGGCGCCGACTTCGCCCCGATCTACCAGGCGCACCCCGACGTCGGCCGGGTCGCCCTCGTCGACGCGGATCCCGCCCGTACGGCGGCCGTCGCGGATCGACTCGGGATCTCGGAGCAGTTCGCCTCGCTCGACGACGCGCTCGCGGCGCCCGGGTGGGACGCCGTACACCTGCTGACGCCGGTGCGGTTCCACGCGTCGCAGGTGCAGCAGGTGCTGAAGTCGGGGCGGCACTGCGCGTCCGCCGTACCGATGGCGACGACGCTGGAGGATCTGGACGCGTTGATCGCCGCGCAGGACGATGCCCAGCGCAACTACATGATGATGGAGACCGCGGTGTACTCCCGCGAGTTCTTCCACGCCAAGCGGTTGCTGGACACCGGGAAGCTGGGCCGGTTGAGCTACTTCAAGGGCGACCACCTGCAGAACCTGGACGGGTACCCCGAGTACTGGCGCGGGTATCCGCCGATGCACTACGTCACCCACGCCCTCTCCCCCGCGCTGGCGCTGGCGGACACCCGTGTCGAGTCGGTGCGTTGCGTCGGCTCCAGCAAGCTCACGCCGGATCACGTCGGCGTCGCGGGCGACGGCTTCGGGACCGAGGCAGCGCTGTTCAAGCTGGCCGGCGACGACCTGGTCGCGAACGTGACGATGTCCTTCTTCCAGCTCGGCCGCAGCTACCTCGAGGGCTTCTCGGCGTACGGCGACGAGGGTGCGCTCGAGTGGCCGCAGCTCGAAGGCGGTCCGATGAAGGAGTTCGCGATGGAGCCGTTGGCCGAGGGACGGCGCGGCCGGGCCGTGACCGCGACGGACGTGGAGCCGGCCGGTGCACCGGAGCTGCTCCCCGAGGTCCTCCAGCCGTTCACCACAGGTGGACACGGCGGCTCCCACCCGCATCTGGTGCACGAGTTCGTCTCCAGCATCGTCGAGAACCGCAGTCCGCGGGTGGACGCCCGCACCGCGGCGACCTGGACGGCGCCCGGCATCTGCGCGCATCAGTCCGCGCTCCAGAGTGGCGCCGAGATCCAGGTACCGGACTACGGGGCTCGCTGATGCCCACGATCGCGCTCGTCGGGGCGCTCGACACGAAAGGAACGGAGTACGCCTTCCTCGCCGACTGTGTCGACGCGCTCGGCGCCACTCCGCTCCTGATCGATGTCGGCGTCCTCGACGAGCCCACGATCACCGCTGACATCCCGCGCGGACGTATCGCCGAACTGGGCGGCGTTTCGCTCACCGGGTTCCCTGACCGCAACACCGCCATGACCGTGATGGCGCGCGGCGCGGCGGTGGCCCTGGCAGCTCTTGTCGCCGACGACTCGCCCACGCGGATCGACGGTGTGCTCGCGGTCGGCGGGTCCAACGCGGCGTACGTGATGGCGGAGATCTGCGCGCGGCTGCCGTTCGGGTTCCCGAAGGTGCTGGTCTCGACGATCGCGGCCGGCGACACCCGCGCGTACGTCCGCGAGACCGACCTGACCCTGATGTACCCGGTCGTCGACATCAACGGTCTCAACCGCCTCAGCCGACGGGTCCTCGCCAACGCCGCCGACGCCTGCGTCGGCATGGCGCGGAACCGGTACGTCGAGCCGGCGGACGGGGCACCGCTGGTCGGGGTGAGCATGTTCGGCGTCACCACCGCCGGCGGGTCCGCGATCGTCCGCGGTCTCGAGGAGCACGGGTTCGAAGCGCTGACGTTCCACTGCACCGGCGTCGGCGGGCGAACCCTCGAATCGCTCGTCGGCAACGGGACGATCCAGGGCGTCGCGGATCTGACCACCACCGAGCTCGCCGACGAACTGGTCGGCGGTGTGTGCTCGGCCGGTCCCGATCGTTTGACGGCCGCGGCGCGGACCGGCGTACCGCAGGTGGTGAGTGTGGGTGCGCTCGACATGGTGAACTTCCGCGACACTGTGCCGCCGGAGTTCTCCGGACGGCAGTTGTACCCGCACAACCCGGCCGTGACGCTGATGCGCACGACGGCCGCCGAGAGCACCGAGCTCGGCCGCCGGATCGCGGCCCGGCTGAACCCGTCGACCGCACCGGCCGCCGTCCTGTTCCCGCATCGCGGCCTGTCCCAGCTGTCCGTCCCGGGCGGGGCCTTCCACGACCCGGCCGCGGACGCCGCGCTCTACCAGGCTCTGAAGGACGGGCTGCGGCCCGGCATCGACCTGTACGACTTCGACACCGACATCAACGACCCAGTGGTGTCCGCCACCGCCGTGGATCTGCTGGCCACCTGGCTGGAGAAGGAGACATCGTGAACACCAAGTCCCGCACCGAACTGCTGACCCGGTTCCGCCAGAAGGTCGCCGAGGGCCGCCCGATCATCGGTGGCGGCGCGGGCACCGGCCTGTCCGCCAAGTGCGCCGAGGCCGCCGGCCTCGACTTCGTCGTGATCTACAACTCCGGCCGCTACCGGATGGCCGGCCGCTCGTCGATGGCCGGCCTGATGCCGTACGGCGACGCGAACGCGATCGTGATGGAGATGGGCACCGAGGTGCTGCCGGTCACCGACCAGCTCCCGGTGATGGCCGGAGTCTGCGGGACCGATCCCTTCCGGGACATCCCGCGGTTCCTCGACCAGGTCAAGGCTGCCGGGTTCGCGGGGGTGCAGAACTACCCGACCGTGTGCCTGTTCGACGGCATGATCCGGGCGAACCTCGAAGAGACCGGCCTCGGCTTCTACCGCGAGGTCGAGATGGTCGCCGCCGCCCGCGAACGCGATCTGGTCACGCTCGCCTACGTGCACAGCGAGGACGAGGCGACGGCGATGACCGAGGCCGGCGCCGACATCCTGGTCCCGCACATGGGCCTGACCACGAGCGGCATGATCGGCGCCCGGACCGCGATCACCCTCGACGACTCCGTCGACCTGGTCACCCGCCTCCGGAACGCGATCTTCGCCGTCGACCCCGACGCCCTGGTCGTCTGCCACGGCGGCCCGATCGCCACCCCCGACGACGCCCGCCACATCCTCGAGAAGGTCGAAGGCATCGTCGGCTTCCTCGGCGCCTCCAGCATGGAACGCCTCCCCACCGAGGTAGCCATGGTCAACCACATGAGCTCGTACCACGCCATCCGCCCCACCCCCCGCTAGCCCCCGCCCCCTCGCCCCTCGCCCCTCGCCCCTGCCCCGTTTGAGGGCCGGCCCCTCAAACGGGACTGGCGGGCTAGGGGGTGATGAGGGGGGTTGTGGTGGTTAGTTCGAGGATTGTGTAGGAGCTGGGCGGGAGGTCCAGGGCTAGGTTGTCGTCGAGTTTGATCTCGTTGGAGTGTGGGTGGACGAGGTCGGGCTCGGCGAGGGTGTTCTTGGCCAGCGGGTCCTCGGTGTGCAGCTGGTGGATCTTGACCAGGTTGGTGAGCAGCGGCCGGCCCAGGTCGATCGACAGGGTCGCGGCGTTCTCGCGGTCGCGGTTGACGACGGAGAGCCAGACGGTGGTACTGCCGGGATCGGTCGAGGCGCTGACGTCGAGGGCCGGTAGCTCGATCGCGGTGCGCTCCAGGGTCTCGCCGGGGACGGTCCCACAGGTGGCGTCGCCGGCGAGCGAGATGCTGCCGCTGTGGTGGCGTTGCATCTGGAGCGGCCAGTAGACGGTCTCGCGCACGACCTGGTCGTCGGTGACGACGAGTGCGCCGACGACATTGATGGTCTGGGCGAAGTTCGCGAGCGTGACGCTGTCGGACTGGCGCTGCATGACGTTCAGGAACGACGCGACCGCGAGCGCGTCGACCGTACGGTAGCGGGTCTCGCCCGGGCGCCACTTCGGGCTCATCTCGAAGCGGGTGGCGTCGGCGCAGTTCCATTCGGTGAATGCGAGCTCGGGCTTCGCCGTACCGGGCTTCTCGCGGGCGACCAGGTCCACGAGTCCCTGGATCGCGACGATCGCGGCCTCGGTACGGTGCGGACCGCTGAGGACGCGCGCGTAGTCGCCGTCCGCGGTGCTCGGGTCGAACGGCCAGTAGGTGTGCAGGGTCAGGTAGTCGATGTGGTCCCAAGCCTCGCGGAGCAGGGCGAGGTTCCAGTCGATCGACTGGTTCGGCTCGAAGCAGCCGATCGCGAGCACCTTGAGCGTCGGGTCGATCCGCTTGATCGCCTTCGCCCATTCACGGCAGCGGACGGCGTTCTCCTGCGGACCGAGCTGGCCGAGCTCCCACGGTCCCCATTCCTCGTTGCCGATCTGCCAGTACCGGACGTCGAACGGCTCGTCGTACCCGTGGGCGCGGCGCAGGTTCGCATACACCGAGTCGCCGGTGCCGTTGCAGTACTCGACCCAGTTGAGCGCTTCGCGCAGCGACCCGGTCCCGGTGGTCAGGTTGATCTGCGGCTCGGCCCCGATCCGCCGGCAGTAGGTGACGAACTCCGCCGTACCGAAACCGTTGCCGACGTCGTACCCGAAGTGCCAGTCGACGGTCCGCTCGCGATTGGGCCCGATCCCCCGCTCCCACTCGTACGACGTCCCGGTGCACCCGCCCGGCCAGCGGACCACGGGCGCGCCGAGGCCGGTCATCGCGTCGACCACCGGCGCGCGCAGGCCGTCGGCGTCCGCGTCCGGATGCCCCCGGTTGTGCAGGGCCTCGTCGGCCACCCAGCGGCGGCGGGACAGGAACTGGCCGTAGATCTCCGGCCGGATCGTCCCGTTGACCGTTCCGTGCAGGCTGAACGTCGCGGTGGTGCGCACTGAGCATCCTTCCGTCAGACTTATCTTTGGCTTGAAGATAAAGAGCCCACGCCGACGATGTCAACGTGTTGGACCGATCTGACCGACGGTGCTAGAACCGACCCCATGAAGGAGTTCGCGCGTTCTGCCCAGCTCAGCGACATCCGGCAGCAGAACTACTCGACGATCATGCGTGAGCTGATGCGCTCCGGGCCGACCGCCCGGACCGACCTCGCGGCCGCGATCGGGATGTCCACCGGCTCGGTCACCCGGCTGACCGGCGCGCTGGTCCGCTCCGGGCTGGTCCGGGAATCCGCCGAGCCGACGCAGCGCGGGATGGGCCGCCCGAAGGTGCCGGTCACCATCGACCAGTCGACGTACGGCGTGATCGGTGTGCACTTCGGCCTGCACCGCGTCAACATCTGCCTGACGGACCTCCGCGGGCAGTTGCTCGCCGAGGCCCACACGACAGAGCGCGCGACCAGCCTCGACCGGCTCGTCCGCAGTGCGGCTCGATCGGTGCGGAAGGTGATCGACAACCACGACATCACCGTTCTCGGCATCGGCGCGAGCACCGGTGGCTGGGTGAACAGCACGGACGGACAGGTGTACAGCCAGCCTGTGCTCGGCTGGCAGAACGCCCCACTCGCCTTGGCGCTGCGCGACCTGGTGGATCTGCCGGTCATCATCGATTCCCAGGTACGGGCGCTGGCGCTCGCCGAGCACTGGTTCGGCGCGGCGACGGGCGTGGACAATTTCATCCACCTGTTCGTCGGCAACGTCGTCGGCGCCGGGTTCGTGTTCAACGGATCGCCGTACCGCGGAGCGCACTCGGCCGCGGGCGGACTCGATCATCTACCGGTCACCGGCCGGTCCAGCGAGGTCTGCACCTGCGGCAACCGGAACTGCTTCGCGATGGTCGCCGGCGACCTCGAGACCGCCCGCCGGGCTCGCGCGGCCGGTCTGATCAGCGACGACCAGGAGGTGTACGACGTCTTCGCACTCGCGGGAGCCGGTGACGCCCGGGCCCGCCGCCTGCTGCAGGACCGGGCCGGCGTCGTCGGGACGGCGACCGCGACCCTGATCGAGCTGCTCGATCCCGAACTGGTGGTCATCGGTGGTGGGGTGAGTGCCCCGGTCGACCACGTCTCGGTCGTGCGCGAGGTCGCGGAGGCCAAGCTGGCGGCGGGCCGGGGCGCTGCCGCGGCGACGAAGATCCTGCCGAGCGCGTTCGGCCCCCACGCGCTCGGCATAGCCGCCGCAGCGATCATGCTGGACGCCGTCTACCGCTCCCCCGAGGCACTCGTCCCGGCCCTCACCGCGAACGCCGACTAATACCGCAGTTCGATCAGGTTCACCGAGTGTGGTGGCAGTTCGGCGTCGACCTTCGGGCCCTTCCCGACGGTCTTCGTCGTGCGTTGCACCGGCTGCGCCTGATCGTTGTTGTACGCCGTGATGTCGTCGTCGGTCACCGTGGTCTGCAGTGCCGACTTCGCCGCCGGTCCACCGGCCGGATCGACCGTGATCGGCACGGTCTTGTCGAGACTCCGGTTCACGACCAACAGCTGTACGCCGCGGCTCGTCCGGGTCGCGGCGGCCACCACGGCCGTGTAGTTCCCACCAGGCAGTGTCGGATTGCCGCTCGTCGTCACCTTCCGTGGTGCCGCGCCGATCATGGGTGCGGCCAACGTCAGAGACAGCGACCGACCGGTGATGCCGAACCCCGGTGGGGATCCGAGGATGTTGCCCCAGTCCCGTTTCGCGGGGTCGTCGGCCGGCCCGCCGTTGAGGTTCGAGTTGATCGAGAGCCGGACGCCGTTGGTGATCTGCCCGATCAGCATCGTCGCCTCGTACACGTTGTGCATCTGCATCGCGGCGAAGTTGCTCGGCGTACTGACCCCGGTCGGACCGTTCTGGCTGATCGTGCCGTACTCCGTGACCGTCAGCGCGGGTCGCTTGCGCGGATCCGGGAAGTGCGTCGCGATCCGCTTCCGCAACTCGGCGAGCTGCGCGGTCGGTACGTCGCTGGCGTTCATCAGCTGCTGGTAGAGCTCCGTCGAGTCGTACGCGCCGTCCGCGTCACCACCCGCCTGATCGGTGTAGGAATGGATGCCGATGCAGTCGTACGGCCGGTTGCCCATGGCATCGACGAACTCCGGCTTGCCCCAGCCCGAGCACACCGTGATCTTCGGGTCGACCGCCTTCATCGCCTTCACGAAGTCCAGGAACCCGTCCTGCCGGCCGGTCGTGTACTCGATGCTCAGCGTCGCGCCCTTCGCCGGAATCACGCCGTGCGTCCCGTCGCCGAAGCTGACCGTCCCGTCGGTCTGACCGATCGCGTACACCTGATCGCTCGCCCCGGCCGTCGCCAGCGAGTCGACCCGAGTCCACGGCACGCCGTTCACGGTCAGCACCGGCTCCGCGATCGGCCCGGACTCGGCCGTCGCGTCAGCCGGCAGCGCGATCGGGTTGTACCGCGTGCGGTACGTCTGACCCGCGGCGCCCGTACCCGTCTTCCGGTTCACCAGATCGCACCCGCTGAACAGTCCGTCGTCGTTCTGGTACGTCGCCGACGCCGCGGTCTGCCGACTCCACCCGCCTTCGATGAACTGCTTCACCCGCGTCGGCTGGTCCTCGTCCCGCCAGTACCGCTGCCCGTCGAGGAAGGGCTCGTTCCCGTACTCCCAGGTCGTGATCCCGTACGGCGCGGGGTGCCCGTTGGCCGCCCGTACCTCGGCCCAGTCGGTGCCGCCGTTCGGGTTGGTCGCCGTACCGTCGCTGGGCGAGTTCATGTACTCGACGTAGTCCGCGGCGTCGCTCGCGGTCTGGTTGATCGACGGAACCATCACCATCGTCTTCGCGCCGAGCTGCGAGACGAGGGACTCCTCTTCGTCCGGCCCGAACCCGTTCCGCGCACCAGGCAGATTGCCGAACCGCACGGCGGCGAAACCGCCTGAGGTCTGGCACCCGCGCTGCGCGACCGGTCCGATCGCCTTCTTGAAGTCGAAGAAGTTCGCGACCGTACCGCCCGGGTAGCGGATCAGGTCGAGCTTCGCGGCCGCGGCGGCGTCGGCGAAACCGGCCGCTGGGCCCTGTGGCGCGGGATCCCAGGCGCCGAGCTCGTTGTCGATCCAGCGGGCGTTCGCGCCGAAGATCTCCGGCGTGATCGGCGGCGCCGGCACCCCGTCCGCCATCACCAGGGGCGCGTTGTCCACCCGGATCTCGACCCGAGGACCGGCGGCCGACGCCGGAATCCGGCTCAGCCCGACCGCGACCAGCACGAGCGCGATCGCACCTGCTGCCTTCCTCATCCGTGCACCTCCGCGAGCCCTCGTTCGTACGCCGCCTGCTGCACCTGCACCGCGCGGATCCGCTCGACGTCGAACTTGTCGGACCGGTCGAAGCCGTAGATCCCGTTCTGTTCCTGGAACACGTCGGTCAGCTGCGTGTAGCAGTAACCGAACATGTTCGGGTCCTCGAGCAGCACCCGCGTAAGCCCTTCGAACCGTTCGTAGAACTCCGTGAGCGACCCGACCCGTTGCCCGTAGCCCCACGACTCGCGCCGATCGGTGCCACTCGCCGACGCAGCTTCGACGTTCCACCAGATCCCGCCGAACTCGCTCACCATGTACGGCTGACCGCGGTACGGAAGCGACTGCCGCGCGCCTTCACGGCTCACGTTGCCGAACGGATCGCCCTGCGCAAGACCGGACTGCTGTACGGCGAACGCGCCCGGGTCCTGCTCGTAGGAGTGGCTGTCCCAGACGTCGGTCTCGGGCACCCGGTGGCTGTAACCGGACGCGTCGATCACCGGACGGGTGGGGTCCGCCGCCTTCGCCGCGCGGAACATCGCGCGAGTAACGTCGTCGAGCTGCGTCTCGCGATCGTGCAGGTCCTGGTGCGTCTCGTTGAGCGGGCACCAACCGATGATCGATGGGTGGTTGACGTCCCGCGCGACGACCTCCTGCCACTCGGCGACGTACGCCGTGGTGGGTTGCTGGTTGTTGCCCTTCGGGCCTTGTCCCTGGGCTCCCCAGTCGGGGAACTCGCCCCAGACCAGGTAGCCCAGGCGGTCGGCGTGGTACAGGTACCGCTCCTCGAAGACCTTCTGGTGCAGGCGGGCGCCGTTGAATCCGGCCGCGAGACCGAGTTCGATGTCACGCACCAGCGCCTCGTCGGTCGGCGCGGTCATCAGGCCGTCCGGCCAGTAGCCCTGGTCGAGGACGAGCCGCTGGAAGACCGGTTCGCCGTTCAGCAGGAACTTGTTCCCCTCGATCGCGACCGATCGCAGGCCGGCGTAACTCTCGACCTCGTCGAGCACCTCACCGTCGTCCAGGACGAACCGCAGTCCGTAGAGGTGCGGATCCGCCGGACTCCACAGGCGCCGGCGGTCAGCGGGTACCGGGAGCACACAGGTCGCGGTGAAGTCGGTGCCGACAGCAACTTCCTCGGACGAGATCACGCCGTCCGCATCGGTGAGTTCGACGGTCAGCCGCTGGCCGCGCCGTGGGGCGTCGATCGGCGCGGTGACGATGAAGCGTGAGTTCGCGACGTCGGGTGTGATGCGCGGGCGCTGCACGTACGAGCGGCCGACGGGCTCGAGCCAGACGGTCTGCCAGATGCCGGTCGTGCGGGTGTAGTAGCAGCCGGTGTTCTCGTACCAGGTCGCCTGCTTGCCGCGTGCCTGGACGCCGGTCCGCGAATCACGCGCCCGGACCACGATCGTCGCGCTGGAGCCGTCGAGCACCTCGGTGATGTCGAACGCGAACGGTGTCGACCCACCGCGGTGCCGCCCGACCTCAACGTCGTTCACCCACACGGTCGTGTCGTGGTCTACCGCCTGGAAGTGCAGCAGGATCCGCTGGCCACCCCAGGTCGGGTCGATGCTGACCTCACGCCGATACCAGACGGCGTCCATGAAGTCGGTGTTCCCGATCCCGGACAACTCCGACTCCGGCGCGAACGGCACCAGGATCTCCCGGCTGTACGGCGTACTCCGCAGCCCGCGTTGCAGCCCGGTGTCGCTGTGGTCGATCTCGAAATCCCAGGTCCCGTTCAGCGACTGCCAGCGCTTCCGCCGCCACTGCGGTCTCGGGTACTCCGGACGTGTCTCCATGCAGCTGTGTCCTCTCAAGCGGGGATCAAGCTCGGACGCGGCGGCTGAGCCGCAACTCCGCGTCGAGACCGGTACGGCGAGCCGTCTGTGCCGCCACGCGCAGCGCGACCGGCCCGCCTCGATGGGTGTGCTCCTGCAGGTACTGCACATCGGTCAGATCGGCGCGCCACGCCAGCAGTGCCTCGAGCAGCTGCTGCCGGACCTCCACCTGGTCTGACCAGTGGTCGTGCTGTTCGCGCGGATCGGCCCGACGGTCGAACAGCCGGCCGGTGCCTGTCTCCGGGAAGTACTCGAGCTTCCACTCATCCGTTGCCAACGCCAACGACCTGTGCAGCACGGATGCCGCGCACCCGCGCTTCTCGGATCCGAGTAGGTCGAAGCCTTGCAGCGTCGGTGCCTCGACGCCTGCGACCGCCGCGAAGGTGGCCGTGAGGTCGGTGGTCATCGCCCAGTCTCCGACCGATCCCGGTGGGATCACACCCGGCCAGCGCATGATCAGCGGGATCCGCCAGGACTCGTCGTGGAAGGTGTGCTTGTCGTTGAAGCCGTGGTCGTAGTACTGCTGACCGTGATCCGTCGTGAAGACGACCAGCGTCTCGTCGGCGTCCACGTGATCGAGCAGGCGGCCGATCTGCGCGTCGCAGTACGCGGCGAGGCCGTAGTACAACCGCCGCTGTTGGTCGACCACGTCGAGGTCGAGCGACCCGTCCTCCCGCTCGGCCTCGTCCGCCTCCAGGCCGCGCCGACCTACCAGTCGTTGCAGGTGCTCAGGGTGACGCGCCTCTTCGCCGGGTTCGTAGTTCAACGGCGGGAGCTCGATGTCGTCGAAGAGCCTGGCCCACTCCCCCGGCGGGTCGAGTGGCGAGTGCGGGCTCGGTAGTGAGCAGAACGCGAAGTACGGCTGGTCCGGCGTGGTGGCTCGATGCCGGTCGATGGCGTCGATCGTCCGGTCGACGAGGAACGCGTCGCAGAACAGGTCCGGCGGGATCGGGTTCGGATGCGCCGACGCCCGGTCGAACCCGTGCCGGGCCAGGTGCTTCGCATAGTCGTCCGAGACGGCGGCGCCTTTCTCGCCGCCGAGGATGCTCTCGTCGTCGAACGCTGCCGGACCACCGAAGTGCGTCTTGCCGACCATGATCGTGTGGTAGCCGGCGCCGCTCAGCAGTTCCGGCAGCGTGACGAGGTCCGCCCGCCGCGAGATCCCGTTCTCGATGCACCCGTGGATCGGCGTGTGCGTTCCGGTGAGCAGGCTCGCGCGGGCCGGCGTACACACTGGCGCCGTCGTGTGGGCCTGCTCGTAGCGGACGCCCTCGGCCGCGAGCTGATCGAGATTCGGTGAGACGGCATGCGGTGCGCCGTAGCAGGACAGGGTGTCGCACCGTGAGCTGTCCGTCATCACCAGCAGGATGTTCGGTCGGCGGGCGGTCATCTCAGGCGGGCTGGTTCGGCATCGACTCGCGGGCGGCGAGCACGTCGCCGTACGGGATCACGCCGACCGAGTCGGCCCAGGTCTGCCACCGTCCGGCGAGGTCCGCCACCCGTTCCGGTTGGTCACCGGACAGGTCGTGGCTCTCGCTGCGGTCGCTCGCCAGGTCGTACAGCTCCCAGGCACCCTCGTGCTCCCGGACCAACTTCCACTGCCCCGACCGAACCGCCGCGTTCCCGATGTGCTCCCAGAACAGGTCGTGCTCCGTCGCCGGCCCACCCCGGAGCAGTTCGAGCATGCTGTGACCGGGCAAGGCCGGCAACTGCTCCCCGTCCCGCTCGGTCAACGCCGGTACGCCGGTTGCCTCGAGCAACGTCGGCGCGATGTCGGTCAACTGGTTCGGCGCGTCGACGACGGTGTCGTTCAGTTCGCCCGCGGGCCAGGAAACGATGAGCGGAGTCGCGATGCCGCCCTCGTGCACCCAGCGCTTGTACAGGCGGAACGGGGTGTTCGAGAGGTTCGCCCACGCCTGGCCGTAGCTGGTGTACGTGTCCGCGGTCCCGGGCCGGATGTCGGGCGAGTTGCCGACGCGCATCGGCGTACCGTCCGGGGCGCTTGGCGGGATGATCAGGTGGTGCTGCCGGAACCGCGCGGCCGCCTCGGGGGCGCTGTTCAGCTCCTCGGCGCAGCCGCCGTTGTCGGACAGGAAGAGCACGATGGTGTTATCGCGCTGGCCGGTCTCGTCGAGGGCGGTGAGGATCGTCCCGACCGCACGGTCCATCGCGCGGACCTGCGCGGCGTACGCCTCCATGCGCTCGAGCTGCCACTTCTGCTCGGGCTCGTCCGACCAGGCGGGAACCTCCGGGTCGCGGCGGTCGAGGGTCGCGTCGTCGGCGCAGATTCCGGCGTCGAGCTGACGCTGCCGACGGCGCGTGCGCAGTACGTCCCAGCCTTCGTCGAAGTTGCCACGCGTCTCGGCGAGATCGTCCTCCTTGGCGTGCAGCGGCCAGTGCGGCGCGGTGAAGGCGACGTACCCGAAGAAGGGGCGATCGCCACCGGCCGCATCGCGGATCGCGGTGGCGGCGTGCGAACCGATCTCGTCGGTGTAGTAGAAGTCCGGCCCGAGCTCCGACAGCGGTACGGGCGTCTCTCCGTCGTGGAGCGTGGTGGTCTGGAAGTAGCTGCCGGCGCCGCTGATCGTGCCCCAGAAACGCTCGAACCCGCGACGGGTCGGCCAGGTGTCGGTCGGGCGCTCACGCTCGTTCGACAGGTGCCATTTGCCGGTCATGTGCGTGTGGTAGCCGGCCGCGCGGAACGTCTCGGCGAGGGTCGCGGACTGCTGCGTGAGGCTTCCCGGATACCCACCGGGTCCGTCGTTGTTGACGAGCTCGGCGACTCCGGTCTGGTGCGGGTGTAAGCCGGTCAGCAACGAAGCACGGGACGGGCTGCAGCGGGCCGTGTTGTAGAAGTTCGTCAGCCGGGCACCGCCCGCGGCGAGACCGTCGATGTTCGGGGTGCCGATCTCGCCGCCGTAGCAGCCGATATCGGAGTACCCCATGTCGTCGACCAGGATGATGAGGACGTTCGGTCGCGCAGATCCCATGAAAACCTCGTTGTCTAGTGTGTGTGATCAGGCCCAGTGCGGCAGCGCGGCGAGCATGCCACCGTCGACCGGGAGGGACACGCCGGTCACCGCGCGGGACTCGGGTCCGAGGAGGAAGGCGACGACCTGCGCCACGTCCTCCGCGGTGACGAAGCGGCCGAGCGGATGGTTGGCGAGCAGCTCGGCCGACGCGTCCGGATCGGACCACCGGGCCTTGTTCCGCTCCACCTGCACGAAGCCCGGCAGTACGGCATTGCACCGCACCCCGCGCCGACCCCACTCCACCGCACCAGCCCGCACAAGCGCGTCCAGTGCCGCCTTACCCATCGCGTACGCCGCCATACCCGCCGATGCCCGCTGCGCATGCACGCTGGAGATGTGGACGATCGACGCCTCATCGTCGCTCGTACCAACCAACGCCGTACTCCACGCCCAAGCCGCAGCGACCTGTACGTCGAACACCTCGGCGAGCGCCCGCTCGCCAAGGGTCTCCAGCGCGCCACGGTGCTCGGCCAGTGTCGCGGTCACCAGGCCACGCGGCTGTCCGAGAGCGCACGCTACTCCGACCGCACGGTTGACGATTGATTCGTCGCGAACGTCGCCGACGATCCACTCCACCCCGTCGAGGCCGGTCGGCTTGTCCACCAGGTCGACGCCGACCACGGCCCAGCCCTGTTTGGCGAGCGTCGACACCGCCGCCGAGCCGATACCGCCACCGGCTCCGGTGACGAGCGCGACCGGCCTCATCCCTTCAGGCCCGAGGTCGCGACGCCGTCGACGATCTTCCGCTGGAACGTGACGAACAGGACGAGCGGCGGAACGAGCGCAAGGGTGCTCATGGCAAGCATCGGCCCCCACGACGAGTCACCTGTCGAGTCGAGGAACTGCCGCAGGCCGAGCGGCACGGTGAACAGCTCCACGTCGTTCAGGTAGATGAGCTGCTTGAAGAAGTCGTTGTACGTCCAGATGAACGTGAAGATGATCGTGGTCACCAACGCCGGCCGCAACAGCGGGAAGACGATGTGGCGGTAGATCTTCCACGGCGAACACCCGTCCAGCCGCGCCGCCTCGTCCAGCTCGCGCGGCAGCGAGCGGATGAACTGCACCATCAGCAGCACGAAGAACGCGTCGACGGCGAAGAAGTGCGGTACGAAGAGCGGGTAGAACGTGTTCACCCACCCGAGCTTGTTGAACAGGATGTACTGCGGCACCAGCGTCACGTGCGTCGGCAGCATCAGCGTCACCAGCATCGTCGCGTACGCGATCCGGCGGCCGAAGAAGTTCAGCCGCGCGAACGCGAAGGCGGCCAGACTGCAGGAGATCACGTTGCCGATGATCGCCAGCACCGAGATGAACAACGAGTTCTCGATGAAGATGCTGAACGCGGTGGACACGCCCTTCCAGCCCTGGGCGTAGTTCGACGGCTCGAAGTGCTTCGGGATCAGGCCCGGCTGCGAGAAGATCTCGGCGGTCGGCTTGAAGGAGCTCGCCACCATCCACACCAGCGGATAGAGCATGACGAGCGTGACGACGATCAGCGCGAAGTGCGCGAGCAGGCGCTTTCGCTCAGTTCTCATAGTGCACCCAGTACCGGCTGAAGATGAAGTTGACGGCGACGACGGCGCCGGCCAGCAGCACCAGCATCCAGGCCATCGCCGCGGCGTAGCCCATGTCGAAGTTCACGAAACCCTCCTGGTAGAGGTACAGGGAGTAGAACATCGTGGAGTCGGCCGGGCCGCCCGAACCGTCGCTGATGATGAACGCCGGCGCGAAGGCCTGGAACGACCGGATCAGTTGCAGCGTGAGGTTGAAGAACAGGATCGGGCTCAGCAGCGGCATCGTGATGCTCCAGAACTGCCGGGACTTGCTGGCGCCGTCCACCTGCGCGGCCTCGTAGAACTCCCGCGGGATCTGCCGGAGTCCGGCGAGGAAGATCACCATCGGCGCGCCGAACTGCCACACCTCGAGCGCGATCAGCGTGCCGAGCGCGGTGTGCGGCTCGGAGATCCACGACGGTCCGTGGATGCCGACCAGGGCGAGGATCTGGTTCACCAGTCCGTCGCCGTTGAACACCTTCCGCCACAGCACCGCGATCGCGACACTGCCACCGAACAGCGACGGCAGGTAGATCGCCGACCGGTAGAAGTCCAGTCCGCGCAGACCACGGTTGAGTACGACGGCCACCGCCAGCGCGAACGCGAGACTGAGCGGCGTACCCACGAACACGTAGATCGCGGTCACCTTCAGCGATTGCAGGAAGAGCGGGTCCTCGCCGAACATCCGGCTGAAGTTGCCCCACCCGATCCATTTCGGGGCGGTCAGCAGGTCGTACTTGGTGAAGGCGAGGTACAGCGACATCAGCATCGGCCCGGCGGTGAACGCCAGGAACCCGATCAGCCAGGGCGCGAGGAACAACAACGCCCAGCCGTTCTGATACCGGTTCCGCCGCCCGTTACGCATCGCCGGAAACGCGACAGCCACAACTACTCCTCTCCGATTCTCGTCAACTCGACACCGATGCCCGGCCCGACCGGGCGCAGAGTGCCGTCGATCACTGTCTCGGCAGGCTCGACGAACGTACGGCGCTCCGACTCGCCCCACGCGTACTCGAGCCACCCACCCCCACCGCTCAGCCCCGCGAGATGCGCGGCATGCGCGGTCCCGACCGGTCCGCTCGGATTGTGAAACGTCAACTGCGTGTCCTCGATCGCCTCGGCGATCCGCGCGACACCGACCGGTCCGCCCGCATGTTTCGGATCGACCAGCCAGTACGCCAACGCCCCTCCGGCACAGGCCGCCGCGGCAGCCTCCGGTTGCCAGACGTGCTCCCCCGCCGCCAACGGCAGACCGGTCGCCGCCGCAGTGTCCAACGCCGCCCGGTCATCGACGTGCACCAGGTCCTCGACCCAATACAGATCCAGACGAGTCAGCTCGCGGGCAACCGCGGCCAGGCACTCCGGAGGCACCAGGTGATGGCAATCGACCATCAGCCGTACGCCGTCCGGGATCG
The DNA here is from genome assembly GCF_056436705.1 of Kribbella sp. NPDC043289. Lineage (NCBI taxonomy): Bacteria > Bacillati > Actinomycetota > Actinomycetes > Propionibacteriales > Kribbellaceae > Kribbella > Kribbella sp. NPDC043289. The sequence goes on along the minus strand of NZ_JBWKCB010000001.1, from coordinate 418,663 downwards.
CCTCCCGCACTGTCGCCACCAACTCGAGGCCGGCGTCGATCAGCTGCGTCCCGGACAGGCCGCGTGCCCGGTTGTCCAGGAACGGCGCCACCTTCACCGCCGAGAACCCGTTGCGCACGGCCCCCAACGCCTCACTGACGATCGCGTCCGTGCCGTCCGCGCCGAACCGCCGGTTCAGGTTCGCGTACAACCGGACCGGCTGCGGCTCGCCCAGACCGAGTGACGCCGACAGCGACCGGCCCTCGCGACGTGCGATCAGGTCGGCGAACGCCGCGTCGTACCCGCTGAGCACCGTCGACCAGAGGAACGAGTCGGGGCGACCGGCCGACCAGAGCGCGGTCCGCGCCTGCTCCAGCGGGCGTCCGACTACGGAGGCCTCCAGCAATCGCGCGGCGGGCAGCAGCACGTCCAGAGGTCCGCCGTCGGACAGCTCGCCGACGCCACGGATGCCGTCGGCAACCAGTTCGACCGTCACCCAGGTACTTCGCGGCGACGCCCGGTGCGCGCGCACGACCGCGGATTCGACGTACACGTCGGTCTCCATGAGCATCACCCGTACCGCAGCTCGAGCAGGCCCGGGACGAAGTCCGCCGGCGCCGCGTAGATCCGCTCGAGGATCACGCTCGCGGCCGAGACCGCCACGCCATCGGTGCCGAAGGCGCTCAACCGCACCACCGAGTCCACGTCCACCGGACGCTTGTCCTGCAAGTACGCACGCGCCCCACGCTGAACCGACCGCAGGTACTCCGGCGCGTCCACCACACCGCCGCTGACCACCACGACCTCCGGATCGAGCATGTCGATCAACGTCCCCGCGGCGACGCCCACGAGCTCCGCCCGCGCAACCAGCAGACGGTCCGCGTGGACGTCGTGGGTGCGCGCGGCCTGCACGAGTTGTTCCAACGTCCCGCGCGTGCCGATCAACCCCTGCTCGCGGGCTTGCGCCAGTACGGCCAGGTCGCTGGCCGCCACGTGCAGACAGTCGCGCCGGCCGCAGGAGCAGGCCTCGGCGGCTGTCACGCCGACTGACAGATGGTCGACAGTGCCCGCCGCCGCCCGGTGCCCGGGGAACACCTGCCCGCCGAGCACGAAGCCAGCTCCGACCACGTTCCCGACGAACAGCCCGATCAGGTCGTCGACCCCTTGGGCGCCGCCGAACCAACGCTCCGCCATCGCCAGACAGCGGAAGCTCGAGTCGACCTCGGTCGGCAGTCCGAGCCCACCACCGAGCGCATCCCGCAGCGGTACGTCGCGCCACCGCAGTACCCGATGCGCGCGCACCACACCGGCCTCGCGATCAACCCAGCCACCCGTGCTGGCCCCGACTCCGAGAACCGTCCCCGGGTTGCGTGCGACCAGCTCCTGGACTCCCTCGACCGCCTGCGCGACGAGGGGCTCGAACGCGCGCCGGCCCCGGTGCGGCAGCCGTACCTCGGCGAGCAGGGTCCCGCGGAGATCCAGCAGGCACACCGTCGTACGACGGAGCCCGAAGTGCACACCCACCACGCGATGGGTCCGCTCGTCCACCACCATCGGCGTCCGCGGCCGGCCGAGCGCTCCGTGTCCCGTCTCCGCCGGCAGCTCACGCAGCAGACCCGCCGCACTCAGCAGACTGGTCAGCTTCGTCATCGTCCCGGTCGCCATCCCGGTCAGCCCGGACAGCTCCGACCGCGCGATCGGCCCGTGCCGCATGACCGCGCGCAGGATCGCCGAGTAGTTCTGCTGCCGGACGTCGAACGGCTGCGCGGTCCGCAACCGTCCACGGTCCAGCCGCAGCTCCCAGGCGGCGCCCGCGGCACCTTCGGTCACTTCAACGCGGCCTTCGCATCGGAGAAGAACTTGGTCACCGCCTGCGACACGGAGCTCTTGCCGAAGCCGACAACCTCGTTCGCGTTCGGCAGCGAGGTCTGCAGCAGCTTGCTCGCACCGGGCGGGTACATCTGCAGCGCCGCCGGACCCTTGGATGCGACCAGCGCGTAGTTGTCCAGCACGAGCTTGTTCAGACCGGTCGCGGACTTCGCGACCTCGCCCCGGATGTCTTCCGGAATCGGGACGCCGCGGGCCAGACCCATCGCGTTCGCGGCCTCCGGCTTGCTGGTCAGGTACTTCAGCATCGCCACCGCGCCCTCGATGTTCTTCGACTTCGGCGAGATCGCGAACCAGCCGGCCGGGATGATGTTCGTCCCCGGCTCGGACCCGGCACCGCCGGACGGGAACGTCCCGAGGCTGAGCGTGTCCTTGGTCAGACTCTGCATCGACGGCAGCCCCCGCGACGTCGCAGTCCCGGTGTACGCCGCCTTGCCAACGGTCACCGGGTCGTTCTGGAACCCGGTCGCCGCCGCGGTCACCGGCATCTGGACAGCGGACCCGTTGCTGCGCAGGTCCTGCCACATCTGCAGCCACGCGGCCAGGTCGTCCTCGCTGAACCCGAGCGTGTTTCCCTCGCTGAACAGTGCCTTGCCGCGGCCGCGCAGGAAGGATTCGAACTGGATCGCGCCGCCGCCGAGGTCCGCCGTACCGGCGAGCCTGTGACCGCTCTTGCCCCAGACATCCGCCATCGTCGACTTGAACTGGTCGAGGGTCCAGTCCGGGCCGGGCGCGGACAGACCGAGGGGCTTGAGTTTGGTCGTGTTGACGATGATGGCCGGCTGGGTCGCGGCGCCGAGCAGTGCGAAGTAGTACTTGCCGTCGGACTTGGTGGTGGTGGCGACGTAGTCCGGCATCTTGTCCAGACCGAGGTCGTCCTTGTACTGGTCCAGCGGCGCGACCGCACCGCGCTTGATGTACTCCATCAGGTACGGCAGGTGGATCTGGAACACGTCCGGAGGGTTGCCCCCGGCAACGCGGGTCGCGAGCTTGTCGTAGTACCCCGAGAAGCCGGAGTACTGCGGGTTGACCTTGGCGGCGCCCTCGGTCTTCTGGAACAGGTCGAGCGCCGCGATCAGCTTCTTGTTCTGGTCGCCCTCGCCCCAGAACATCACGTCCAGCGCCGCGGTCGACCCACCGCCCGACGACGACTTGCTGCCGCCGCCGAGGCCGCGCCCGCAGGAGGCGACGGCGGTGACTCCGGCCGCCGCGGCCCCGAACCGCAGCAGTGTCCGGCGGGACAGCGGGGTGCCGTTGCTCATGATGTGCCCTTCGCTTTCGATGCAGGGATTCGGTGCAGGGTCTGGTGCAGGATTTGTCAGACGCTCTTGCGGACCAGTGCCGCTGCGTCAGGTAGTACGTCGGTCACCTCGTCGGCGAGCAGTCCGGCCAGCACCTTGGCCGTCGCTGCTCCCTCGGTCGTGGCCGCGAGGTTGTTCTGCTCCCACGGGTCGGTAGCCAGGTCGTACAGCTCGGCCTCGTCGTGAGACCGGAAGACGTAGCGGTGACCGGCGGTGCGGACGGACAGGTTCAGGCTGTCCCGCGGGTACTGCCAGTCCTTCGCGTGGAACGCGTCGCCGTTCCCACCGGGCCGGCCGTCGCGCAGCATCGTCTCGGCGGTGACGTACTCCCGCGTCGGCTCCGCCGCGTCGTTGCCGATCATCGCGGCGAACGACCGCCCGTCGTGCGCCTCGTCCCAGCGCACACCGGCCAACTCGCCGATGGTTGCCGCGATGTCGACGAGGGACACGAAGTTCGCGTTCCGGCTCTGCCTGCCGTCCGGGTGGCGGACGATCAGCGGCACCCGAAGGTCCTCTTCGTAGTGCAGCCAGTGGCCCTTCTCCATCAGCCGGTGCGCGCCCATCATGTCGCCGTGGTCGGCGGTGAAGACGACCACCGTCCGGTCCCACTCGCCGGCGTCCTCGAGGTACTGGCGGATCCGCCCGAACTGCGCGTCGACGAGCGCACACAGGCCGAGGTAGTGGCTGGTGACCTCGATCCAGCCTTCCTCGTCGAGACCCTCGAAGTCGCGGGCGAAATGTGACTCGCGGACCTCTCGGGGCTTGGTCGCCGTACCCGTCGACCAGCTCTCCGGCAGCCGCACCTGATCACGGTCGATGAGTTCGTCGTACGGGCTGGGGACGAGCATCGGGAAGTGCGGCGCGTTCATCGAGCACACCGCCAGCCACGGTTTGTCGGCCGGTCTTTGTGTCATCGCGTCGAGGAACGTGTCGCACTGCCAGGTCTCGAGGAACGAGTCCAGCGGGACGCTCGACGTCGCGTACGGCGCCTCGCGCAAGGCGGCGAGGTCCTGCGTCGTGAGGTTCTCGATGTGGTCCGGGTCGAACCGGTACCCGCGCTCCCCTGCCCACGAGCGGTAGTCCTCGATGTAGCGCCCGCGGTCCTGCCCCCGCAGTACGGCGGGAATCGCGCTGCTGTCCGCCCAGCCCATCAGGTCAGGCGTCGTCCCCGGCACGTGCCATTTGCCGTTGTAGTGCGTGTGGTAGCCGGCGCCCGCGAAGGCCTGCGCGATCCCGGCGGACCGCAGCTGCGGCTCGATCGGCCGCCAGTTCCCCAGTACGCCGTGGTGCCGCGGCATCAGGCCGGTCCACAGGCTCGTGCGCGCCGGACAACACAACGGGAACGGCGTGTAGCAGGCGTCGAAGACGGTCGACTCCGCCGCCAGCGCATCGAGATTCGGCGTCCGCGCCGCGGGGTTTCCGGTACAGCCCAAAGTGTTCCAGCTCTGCTCGTCAGCCATGACGACCAGCACGTTCAGACGGTCGCTCACACGTCCCACCTTGTCGGTTTCGACGGCTTTATTTCCAGCTGAAGTTAATTGGGTGCGACGGCGCTGTCAACCACTCGACGGGAATTAACTTCGGCCAGAAGGAAACTACGTCGGACTTCTGCGGCGACTGCCGGTACAACCCGAAGGTCCGCGTCGGCGACGACGCCTGCCCGTTCACCGCGGGGTACTGGTGGTTCCTGGACCGCAACGCGGACCGGCTGCGCGGCAACCAGCGGATCGCCCGGCAGCTCTCCGCGCGGAACCGGCTGTCGGACCATTCAGACCTGGTCATGCAGGAACAGGAGCGCGGCTCGGAAGCGCCCTGAGCTACTCGCCGATCTTCTTCGACTTGAGGACGATCTTGGTGTCGGGCGCGGCGCGCGTTCCACCGGCTGGTTCCTGGGCGACGACGACCCAGTTCCGGTCGTTGATCAGGAGCCGGCCTTGGCCGGTGGCGTCCTGTTCGGTCAGGTAGTAGAACCCGGCCGCCTGCATGGTGTCCTGCGCCAGCTGGTGGTTCAACCCGACCACGTTCGGTACGACGCCCGCCTGCGCGGACGGCCGCGCGGGGACGGACGGCGCGGTGCTCTGCGGCGCGGTCGTTGGTTGCGCCGTCTGTGGCGGTGCCGTCGTTGGCGGCGCGGTGCTCGGTGGGGCGCTGCTGGGTGGGGCCGTGTTCTGCGAGGCCGTCACGGTGGTGGTTGCGGTCACGGTGGCGCCGGAGCCGGCCGCGCCGGAACTCCCGCACGCCGTCAGCGCGACGAGCGCGCCGCTCACGAACCCAACCACGATCACTGACCGAGTCACCTTCAACCATTACCCCGTCCGGCGCCTCAGCTAACAACAGACGGTGACCAGGGTGTTCCACGGGTGCGAGCGCGGAGCGCAGTACCGACGCTGGAGCGATGGACAGCAAGCTCGAAGTCATCGTCGTACCGGTGTCGGACGTGGACCGGTCGCGGCACTTCTACCGGGCGCTCGGGTTCCGGCTCGACCGGGACGACGCGAACGGCCGGGAGCTGCGCGTGGTGCAGCTGACCCCGCCCGGCTCGGCGTGCTCGATCGTGATCGGCACTGGTCTGACCAGTGCACTCCCCGGTTCCTGCCAGGGTCTGCATCTGGTGGTGGACGACGTCGCGGCCGCGCGCGCCGAGTTCGCCTGCCGCGGGGTCGCGATCAGCGAGGTCTCACACGGCACGAGCGGCGTCTTCCACCACCGCTTCGCCTCCTTCGCGGACCCCGACGGCAACGGCTGGATCCTCGAACAGTCCAGCGCAAGAGGTGGGTAGGTGCACTGGTCAGACCGGTGGACAGGTCGGGAGGTGTACTGGTCAGACCGGTTGGTCGAGCCAGCAGCGGGACCAGTGGCCGTCGGCGGAGGTGGTCGACGGTGGTGGTCGCTCGGTGCACACCGGCATCGCGTGCGGGCACCGGGCCGCGAACGGGCACCCGGCCAGCTCCTGCTCCCGGTCGATCGGCTCGTTCGACGCGTCGACGATCGGCAACGTACTGCGCGCACCTTCGCGATCCGGATCCGGCGAGGACTCCAGCAGCAGCTGCGTATACGGGTGCCGCGGCCGCTGCGTGACCTCCTCGGCCGGCCCGCCTTCGACCATCCGCGCCGCGTAGATCACGTTGATCTCGTCCGCGAAGTACCGCGCACTTGCGATGTCGTGCGTGATGTAGAGCATCGCCAGCCCATCCCGCGCGCACAGGTCGGCGAACAGCCGCAGTACGTCGAGGCGGATCGACACGTCCAGCATCGAGACCGGCTCGTCGCCGATCAGCACCGTCGGGTCGGCCGCCAGCGCGCGGGCGATCGCGACTCGTTGCCGCTGGCCACCGGACAGCTCGTGCGGGTACTTGTCGATGTACTGCTCCCCCGGCGTCAGGTTGACCCGTTCGAGCAGCTCGATGATCCGGCCGGTCAGGTCGCCGTCGTTGGCGGTCCCGAAGTTCCGCAACGGCCGACTCAGGATGTAGCGCACCCGGTGCAGCTGGTTCAGCGAGGCGAACGGGTCCTGCATGATCAGCTGCACCTGACCGAAGTGCGCCTGCCGGTCCGCCCGCCGACGCCGGCTGACGTCCTTGCCGGCCAATCGGACCGTCCCGCCGGACGGCTCGTCCCCGAGCGTCAGGATCCGGGCCAGCGTGCTCTTCCCCGAACCGCTCTCGCCGACCAGCGCGACGACCTTGCCAGGCTCGAGTTTCAACGACGCCGAGTCGACGGCCGTGAACCACTCCCCGCGCCGCCGCCCGTGCAGAGCCATCCGCTTGGTGATCTCAACGGCCTCCAGCATGGCGCACCTCCTGACGGTCCAGCTCACGATCCCGCTGATGGTCCGACTGATCGTCCAGCAGCAGACAGGCCGCCTGGGCACCGTCGCGGTCGAGCAGCAGCGGAAGGGTGTCCCGGCAGTCGTCCACGGCCTGCGGGCAGCGCGGTTCGAACGCACACCCGGCCGGCAACCGCCGCAGGTCCGGCGGCGCGCCACCGATTCCACGCAACGCCCGGCGCGGGCCGTGCAGCGACGGGAACGAGTCCCGCAGTCCTTGCGTGTACGGGTGCTGCGGGTTGCGATAGATGTCCCCTGCCGAGGCGATCTCCACCGCGCGACCGGCGTACATCACCATGATCCGGTCGGCGAGTTCGACGAGCAGGGACAGGTCGTGGGTGACGAACAGGACCGAGAAGCCGAAGGTTGCCTGCAGCTCCTTGAGGTTGTCGAGGATCTGCCGCTGCATCACCACGTCGACCGCCGTGGTCGGCTCGTCCATCACGACCAGGTCGGGCCGGCACGCGAGCGACAACGCGATCGCGGCCCGCTGCCGCATCCCACCGGACAGCTCGTGCGGGTAGCTGCGCACCCGGTCGCGCGGGATGCCGACCAGCTCCAAGAGCTCCGCGGCCCGCTCCCACGCGTCCGACCGCTTCATCGGCCGATGTGCGCGGATCGCATCGGCGAACTGCGTGCCGACCCGCATCACCGGGTTCAGCGAACTCATCGCACTCTGGAACACCACGGCGACCCGTTCCCACCGAAGCTCGCGCAGTTGCCGCGGTCCGCAGCTGACCAGCTCGACCGGTTCGCCCTCCACCGGCCGGTACGTCACCGTCCCGCGGGCGATCCGGGCCGGCGGTCGCTGCAGCCGGGTAATCGCGGTCATCAACGTGGTCTTCCCGCTCCCACTCTCCCCGAGTACGCCGAAGATCTCGCCGCGCCCGACGTCGAACGACACCCCGTCGACGGCCCGCACCGCGGGATCCGTCCCGTACTCGACCACCAGGTCCCGTACCTCAAGCAACGTCATGCCGCGGCCCCCGTCCTGCTGGCTGTGCGGCTGACCTTCCGCCGTTTCGGGCGCCCAGACATCCGCGACGTACGCCGCCTTGGGTCCGAGAGCTCGTCGATACCGAAGTTCACCAGCCCGGCCGCCGTACCGACCAGGGCGATGCCGAGACCCGGCGGCAGGAACCACCACCACGCGCCGGTCTGCAACGCGCCTTGCGACTGCGCCCAGTAGAGCATCGTGCCCCAGCTCACCGTGTTCGTGTTGCCGGCGCCGATGAAGTCCAGCCCCGCCTCCGCCGCGATCGAACCCACCACCGCGAACAGGAACGTCGACGCGATCACCGGAGCCAGATGCGGCACGACCTCGAGGAACAGCACCCGCGACTGCTTGTCCCCGCTGTACCGCGCGGCCGCGACGAAGTCCCGGTTGCGCAGCGACAACGTCTGCGCCCGCTTGACCCGCGCGCCACCGGCCCAACTGGTCAGACCGATGATCAACGCGACCGCCGGCCAACCGCCTCGGCCGCGGGTGTAGCTGGCGATCAGGAGCAGCAGCGGGAGCCCCGGGATCACCAGGAAGATGTTGACGAACCCGGTCAGCGCGGCTCCTGCCTTGCCGGTGTGGTACCCGCTGACCAGCCCGAACAGGACGGCGAGGAACGTCGAGATCGTCCCGCCGACCAGACCGACGAACACCGAGACCCGGGTCCCGGTGATGAACTGCGCGAACACGTCGACGCCGGAGGACGTCGTACCCAGCCAGTGGTCACCGGACGGTGCGGCCATCGGTGGGCCGGCGTGGAGTTTGGTCGGCGACTGGCCGAGCACCGCGCTGACGAACACTGGTCCGACCAGTGCGATCAGCAACATCAGCGCCAGCACGACCAACCCGACGGTCACCTTCCGGTCGCCGCTGGTCAACAGTCGCCTCATCACGACACCTCCCGGGTGCGCGGATCGATCAGCACGTAGACCGAGTCGACCACGAAGTTCGCCGCCAGCACGGTCAGCGAGATGATCAGGAACAGCCCCTGCATCAGCGGGTAGTCGACGTTCACGATCGCCTGGTTGAGCAGGCTGCCGAGACCGGGATAGTTGAACACCATCTCGGTCAGCAGCGACCCGCCGACCACCATCCCGATCGAGACCGCGAACCCACTGATGCTCGGCAGTACGGCGTTCCGCGCGGCGTACGAGAACACCACCCGGTGACCGGGCAGGCCCTTCGCCTGCGCGAGCAGCACGTAGTCCTCGTTCACCACCGACGCCATCATGTTGCGCATGTGGATCATCCAGCCACTCACCGACGTCAGCACGATCGTTGCGGCCGGCAACATCGCGTGCCGGACCGCGCTGTTCAGGAAGTCCGGCGTGAACCCGGGCACCAGGCCGAGGTCGGCACCACCGGACAGCGGGAACCAGCCGAGCGTGAACGAGAACACGTAGGCGAGGATCAGCGCCACCCAGAAGTACGGCACCGAGTGCAGGAAGATCGAGACCAGGCTGCCGACCGAGTCGATCGCGCGGCCCGGGCGCCAGCCGGCCACGATGCCGAGACTGGTGCCGACCACGAACGCGATCACCGTCGCGCTGCCGACCAGCAGCAGCGTCCACAGGAACCCGGAGCGCACCACCGACGAGACGGTCGCCGGGTAGAACGAGATCGACCGGCCGAAGTCCAGGTGCAGGATCCCGTTCAGGTAGCTGACGTACTCGTGCCACCAGGACTGACCGCGCGCGCCGCCGAACAGCCGGTGCACCAGTTCCTCCTGCTGCTCCGACACCGGTCCCAGCTCGGACATCTTGAACAGGATCGCCGACGCCGGATCACCCGGCATCAGCCTCGGGAGGACGAAGTTGATCGTGACAGCGGACCAGGCGGCCACCAGGTAGAACCCGATCCGCTGCGCGAACGGCGTACCCAGGAATCGCGTCATGCCGGCTTCAGCGAGAGGAACAGCTTGGCCGCGAACACACCACTGATGGCACCGGGATCCGGCGTGGTGTACGGGTTCTCGGCACTCGGCCAGCCGGTCCAGTGCTCGGTGTTGTACATGTACGGCGTACCTTTCACGGCGACCGGGATCACCGGGACCTGGGTCAGCATGATCTGCTGCAGCGGCTTGGACGCGGCCAGTTGCGCGTCCGGCGCGGCCTGCGCGAGGGCACCCAGCGCGGACTCGGTCGCCGGGTCGTCCCAGCCGACCACGTTCGTCTTCGACTTCTTCGACAACATCTTGTTGTAGAACGTGTACGGGTTCGTGCCGAAGGTGAACGCGTCACCGTAGATCGCGTCGAAGTCCCGCTTGTCCTCGTCACCGGTGTAGGCCGCCGACGGTACGCCGTTCACCGCCGCGTCGATGCCGAGGGCGGCGAGCTGTCCGGCCAGCTCCTGCGAGTACGCCATACCGTCCGCGAACGCGCTGACAGTGAGGATCCGCAGCTTCAACTGCTTGCCGTCAGCACCGATCAGCTTGCCGCCCTGTTGCGTGTAGCCGGCCTTCGCGAGCTCGGCCAGCGCGGCCGGCTGATCGCGCTTCAGCGGATCCCGGTCGGCCGGATCGATCCACGACGACCAGGTGCCCTGGTAGAGACCGGTCGGGCCGACCGGCTGATAGACACCCGGGTTGTACGCGTCGGTGACCGCCTGCCGGTCGAGCGCGAGCGCCAGTCCCTTGCGGACGTGCACGTTGTCGAACGGCTTGCGTTTCAGGTTCAGCATCAGCGGTTTCATGCTGGCGTAGATCGGCCACAGGTTGTTCTGCGCCTGGTTGCGCTGCACGAACTGGTTCTTCACGTCAGGAATCCCGGCGTACGCCAGGTCGATCTCGTGGCGGACCAGCTGCTGGGTCAGGAGGTTGGTGCTGCTCGTGGTGACGTAGGTGATCTGCGGCACCGGGACCTGCTGCTTCCAGTAGTCCGAGCGGGCCTTGAAGGTCGCCTGCTGCCCGGTCACCTGGCCGAGCGAGTACGGGCCGCTGCCCATCGGCTTCAGGTTCGTGTCGGTGTCCGGGTCCTTGGACGCCCACACCTTCTTCGGCACGATCACCGTGCGACCGAGGTCCTGAAGGGCGGCGTACGCCGGCTTCGTGAAGGTCAGGTGGACGCCGTCGGCGGTCTTGGTCACCTTGTCGACCGGCAGCGCCAGCAACTCGTGCTGCTTCAGGTAGTCGAAGGTGAAGATCACGTCGTCCGCGGTCAGCGCACTGCCGTCGGACCACTTCGCCCGGTTGTCCAGCGTCAGGTCGATCGCCTTCCCACCCGATGCCCAGGTGTACCTCGTGACGAGGCTCGGCATGAACTCGTTCTGGTGCGCGGTGTTGAAGTCGAACAGTTGCTCGTAGATCAGCCCGGTGGTGCCACGCAGCGCGTTCACCGAGAACGGGTTGAAGTTCGGCTGCAGGGTCGGCTGCGAGTACGCGGCGACCGTCAGCGGTGCGGCGCCGGCGGCCGAGGCGGCTGAACCGCCTCCCCCCGAACAGGCCGTCAGTCCGGACAGCAGGACCAGACCGGTCACGATCGCTGTCATTTTCTTGCTGGAGCGCACGGGATCTCCCTTCGATCCGCGGCCGGACCGGCCGGGGTGAGATGAGACTGCCAACGTTTGCAGCAAGAGTCAACGGTTTGCAGTGGAATCCCGTCGAAGTGGGTACAATCAGGGTCAACGATCACGGCAATCGTTTGCGCTACGATGCCTTGACGATCCACGACGACCTCGGGAGCTGCATTGGCTGTCACGCTGGCGGAGGTGGCCGCGGCCTGCAACGTGTCGACCTCGACCGTGTCGCGGGCGCTCACCGATCCGGAGAAGGTCAACGCCGAGACCCGGACCCGCATCGAACGGGTGGCCCGGCAGCTCGGGTACGCGCCGAGCCGAGCCGGCCGCTCACTGGTGTCCGGCCGGACCGACACGGTCGGTCTGGTCGTCCCGGACATCGCGAACCCGTTCTTCCCCCCGATCATCAAGTCCGTGCAGGCCCGCGCCCGCGACAAGCGGTACGCCGTCCTGATCGCCGACACCGATGAGCACGTGGCCGACGAGCTCGAGCTCGCGCGCGGACTGAGCCGCCAGGTGGACGGACTGATCCTGGCCTCGCCGCGAACCGCGCCGGCCGAGCTGACCCGGCTCGCGCAGCAACTGCCCGTGGTCTTCGTGAACCGTGAGGTCGAGGGCGCCGGCAGTGTCGTGATCGACGAGTCCGAGGGCATGCAGGAAGCGGTCGAACACCTGGTCTCCCTCGGCCACCAACGGATCTGCTACCTGGCCGGCCCGCGCCGCTCGTGGTCGAACCAGCAACGCCGCGACGCCCTCGCGGCCGCCTGCGCGGCGAACGATGTGGAGCTGCGTGAGCTCGGCCCGTTCGAGCCGCAGATCCAGGCCGGGATGCGGGCCGCCGACCTCCTGCAATCCGCCGACGTCGCGGCCGCCATCGCGTACGACGACCTGATCGCGCTCGGCGTGATGTCGAGGCTCACCGAGCGCGGCATGCAGGTCGGCCGGGAGATCAGCGTGATCGGGATCGACGACAGCCCCTTGTCGACGGTCACCCACCCGATGCTGACGTCCATCCACGTCCCCGCGGCGGAGCTGGGCTCGGCGGCCGTGGACCTCCTCCTGGACCAGCTCCGCGAAGGCGAAGACTTCAGCGCGCCGACCACCGTCAAGCTGGAGACCCGGCTGGTGATCCGGGGGTCGACCGGCGTCGCGCCGGCCGACCGCCAGGTCAGCAACTAACTCTTCTTGAGCACCAGGCCGGTGTTGGCCGGTACGGCGATCTGCCCGGAGTACTGCACCCCGTGGACATCGGTCCACGTCCCAGCGGGGAGCACGAGTGGGGCGGACTGCGTCGACGACGGGTTCACCACGGCCATCCCGTCGCGGTACAGCCGCGTCCACAGCACCGGGCCACGACGTACCGGCGGTGTGATCGCCGGACCGAGATCGGCTTCCATCTCCGGGATCTCGTTGAACCCCGCATAGTCCTTGCGGCCCGTGCTCTCCAGCATCGTCGGCGCCTCGCGGTACAGGAAGTAGTTCGCGACGACCCACTGCCGTTGCTCGGGCGAGGACTCGTACCAGTAGTCGGTGGGCAGCTTGTTCACGATCACGGCCGGCTTGCAGCGGTGCCGGCGCAGCAGGTCGAACATCAGCTGCCACTCGTCATCGGTGACGTTCTCGACGCGGTGCACGGTGAAGCCCTGCTCGTTCAGCCAGATGTCGGAGATGTCGATCATCTGGTCGAGCGCCGCGATGTACTCCGGTGACTTGTCCTGGAACTCGTCGTGCAGGCTGCCGTTGAACGTCAGGTTGAACGCGACCGCGACACCGCGGGAGTGCAGGTAGTCGCGCAGGTACCGCAGCCAGTCGAGCACGTCCGCGACCCACGCCGGGTCCTTCGGGTCGGTCCCGAACTGCTGTACCCAGTTCCCGTCGGCGTCGTAATGACCGCTCACCTTGAAGTCGTTCCGGACGCCGATGTTGTCGACCGCGATGACCTTGAAGCCGGCCGCGATCGCGGGGTCGAGCAGCGTCTCGACGTACCACTGCCGGACCGCGGGGTTGGCGATGTCGATCGGTGTGTAGACCTGGTTGTTGAACTCCCACGCGGGCGTGGTGCGGTCGGCGGTGTACTCGATCCAGTCCGGGTGGTTCGTCTTGAACCACTCGGGCGTGTACTGCCGCGCCGGCGCGTTGCGGAACGCGGTGACGTACGAACTGGACAGCACGCCGTCGGGCTGGGCCGCCTTCAAGGCACCCCAGACGAAGCCGACCCGGCCCGCATACACGGACGGATCGGTCACCTGACGGTCGAACACCTGCCCTTGCAGTACGCCGTGATCGCGCGTGACCGGCAGCGGGACAGTGGTCTGCGGCGGCTGGCAGGTGCCACCGGCTTGGTCGGGGCCGGTGGCTTGCGCGCTCGGTGTGAGCAGTCCCAGGCCGGCCGCGACGACGAGCGCGACCGAGGACGTTCGGCGGAGTTTCATGCACGTTCCTCTCAGGAAACTAGTTCGACAGCACGCTGCCCGAGTTGGGCGGGAGCGAGAGCTGACCGGAGACCCTGGTGCCGTGCAGATCGGTCCAGGTTCCGGACGGCAGCGTGACCACCGCGGTGGCGGTCGATGAGGGATTCACCAGCGTCAGGCCGCGCTGGTAGCGGCGGGTGTACGCGCCGGACGCGTCGAGCACCGGCGCCGCCGACGGCGTACCGATGTCCGTGTGCAACTGCGGGCAATCGACGAAGACGTGGTACTCGCCGACGCCGCAGATCGTCAGCATGCTCTTCTGCTCGCGATAGAGCAGGTAGTTCGCGACCGCCCAGTCGATCTGCGCCGGGGTCGCGGTCGCGAGCGTTTCCTCGGTGGTCTGGTTGATCGCCAGGTGCAACGTTTGCGCAGCGATCTGGCGGGTGAAGTTGTACTTGTTCAGCCAGGCCGCGTCGCCGTAGTTCTCCGGCCGATGGACGGTGAACCCCTGCTCGTCGACGTACACGTCGACCAGGCCGACCGCCTCGAGCATGTCGGCGAGCTTCACCGAGGCGTTCCAGGTGATGTTCGCGGCCATCCCGACCCCGGCGGCGTGCAGCCGTTGGGACAGGTACGACATCCAGTCCAGGACCGCGGCGGCCCAGGCGTCGTCGACCCGGTCGCCGGTGTACTGCTGGACGAACAGGGTGCCGTTCTTGTGCCCGGCGTTCCCGTAGCCGTTGAAGGTCAGGACGTTGTCGAAGGCAATGATCGGGTAGCCGGCGTCGATCTTCGGCTGCACGAACGAGTCCCAGTAGAACGTCCGGACAGCGGGGTTCTGGAAGTCGATCGGGACGTACGTCGTGTTGCCGAACTCCCAGGCGACCGTCGAACCGTCGGCCTTGTACGCGATCCAGTCCGGGTGGTTCGCCTCGTACCACGCCAGCGTGTGCGTCTTGTCGAAGTCGCGGAAGGCCGGCATGTACGCCGACGGCACCGCGCCAGTCGGTTGGGCCAGGCTCGACGCTCCCCAGACGAACCAGACCAGCCCGGCGTACACCGGGCGGTCCGGGATCTGGTTGTCGAAGACCTGCCCGCGGGAGAGTCCGCCGGCGGGTGGGTTCGGGAGGGTCAGGGCGGTGCTGCGGGACGGCGCGGCGTACGCCGTCGTACCTGCGGTCAGGAGAGCGGTCGCGGCTGTTCCGGCCAGTAGACCGCGGCGGGTCAGGCGAGGGTCGTTGCGCATCGGGCGGCTCCTCTGCAACGGGGAGGGGGTGCGCTGGACGATACGGACTGCAAACGTTTGTCGCAATGGCAGAGAATCTTGCTATCGTGTCGGCCATGGCGAACAGCACTGGTACGGCCGGGGTCGCAGCTGCACTCCAGTCGGGCGAGCCGATCCGTTGGACGACGATCGGCGACAGCATCGCTCAGGGCGCGCACTGGACCGGCGCCGAGCGCGACTACGTGCAGCTGCTCGAGGAACGGGTCCGCTACGAGCTCACGCGGTACGGCGACTCGTTTGTCCGCTGGGCCGTCTCCGGTGCGACCACCCCCGACACGCTCGGTCGGCTGCCGGCGGCGCTCGACCTGTCCCCCGACGTCGTCCTGATCGGGGTCGGCACCAACGACGCGAAGGCCGGTCCGGACGGTGTGGCCGCGTTCGAGCAGGTCTACGACACCTTGCTCACCACGGTGCTGGAGACCGGCGCGATCGTCGTGGCGCAGACGCCGACCGCCGGACTGCGGACTTGTCGCTACAACCTCGGCGACCACCTCCCGGCGTACGCCGACACGATCCGAACCGTCGCCGCCCGCCGCGACGTGCTGCTCGTCGACCACTTCGCGCACTGGACCGCGGCCGGGTCCGGCTGGGCGCCGACCGAATGGATGGCCGACCCGACCCACCCCGGCGGCCGCGGCCACCGGGTGATGGCTCGGACCCTGTTCGAGAGTCTTGGCCTGTTCGCGGCCGGCAGCGCGTGCTGCCGGCTGCTCGACCACTGAAGGAGCCCCGATGTCCTCGATCCGCCGGTACGCCGTCTGCGGCCTGTCCGCCCGCGGTCTGGCCAGTTTCGTCCTGCCGATCCTCGGACTGACCGACCGAACCGCCGACGGCGGGTTCGGGTACGGCAGCGACGAGGACGACCTGTCCGGGTACGCCGAGGTGGTCGCGATCGTCGACACCGACGCGGACCGGGTCGCCGAGTTCAACCGGGCGCTGGAGCGACTCGGGCGCGCGCCGATCCCGTTCTACCCGCAGCCGGAGTACGACGAGATGCTCGCGCGCGTCGGCCCGGACGCGGTGATCGTCACCTCGCCGGACCACACGCACGCGGAGTACATCGTCGGCGCGTTGCGGCGCGACGTCGACGTGATCACCGAGAAGCCGATGGTCAGCACGGCCGCGGCCGCCCGCGAGGTGCTCGCCGCCGAGCGAGAGTCGGCCGGGACCGTCCAGGTCAGCCACAACTTCCGCTACCCGGCCGCGCACCGCGAGGTGAAGCGACTCATCCTGAGCGGCGCCGTCGGCCGGATCACCCGCGTCGTGATGGACTACCACGTCGACCTGCGGCACGGCGCGAGCTACTTCCTGCGCTGGAACCGGCAGCGCGCGCTGTCCGGCGGGCTGCAGGTGCACAAGTCGTCACACCACTTCGACCTGCTGAACTGGTGGATCGGCTCCGCCCCAGAGGAGATCTTCGGGTACGGCGCTCTGAACTACTACGGCCCCTCCAGCCCACACCGGAGCGAACGGCGTACGGACGACCCGTACTTCGTTGCACAACAGGGATCCGGCGTCTTCCCGACCGACGACGACACGGCCCGCGCCGGCCTCTTCGGGCTGCACTACCCGGGGCAGTATCCGGCGTCGCGGCCGCTGTATCTGTACGACGCGGAGATCGACATCGAGGACACGTACAGCGCGATCGCCCGCTACCCCGGCGGCGCGAACCTGACGTACTCGGTCGACTTCTCCAGCACCTGGGAGGGCTACCGGGTCAGCATTGGCGGCACCCACGGATCCATCGAACTCCGCCACGGCCGCACCGTCGACGGCACCGCACTGCCCGACTCCGACCAGATCACGGTCGCCGAGCTCTTCGGCCCGAGCCGCGTCATCGAGGTCGCCCCCGAGTCAGGCGGCCACGGCGGCGCGGACCCACTGATGCGCCACGACCTGTTCATCGGCCCGACCCCCGAGTCGACCGAACTCGGCCTGATGGCCACGAGCACCGAAGCGGCGTACGCCGTAGCCATGGGCGACGCCCTCACCCAATCCATCACCACCCACCACCCCATCAACCTCCCCACCCTCCTCAACCTCACCTAAGGCAGGACCTTCCTGGCCACCGCCCCACCGCCCGTCCGCGCGCGAGGGGTTAACCCTGCGGGTTAGGGGTTCTTCGCTCGTAGACCAGCGAAGAACCCCCAAGCCGAGGGGATAACCCTCGGCTTGGGGGGCGGTCAGGCGCTCGCGGGGAGGAGGTCGTGGGAGTCGCCGGCGGAGTCGGCGTCCAGGTAGAGCGTGGCGTTCGAGGTACGGCGGAGGATCGTGGACGGGCAGCTCGTGTCGATCGGGCGTGTGAGGGTGTTGCGTACGGCGGCCGCCTTGCGCTGCTCGGGTGCGACGACCTGCACCACGCGCGCGCTGAGCAGCGCGGGAACGGTCAGCGAGATCGCCGTCGGCGGGACCGCGTCCACGTCCGGGAAGTGGCCCTCGCCGACCTGCTGGTGCAGCGATTCCGGCGTGAGCGTGATCTGCCGGACCCAGCGCTGGTCGTCGAAGTCGGCCTGGCCGGGTTCGTTGAAGGCGAGGTGGCCGTTCTCGCCGATCCCCATGCAGGTCAGGTCGATCGGGGCCGCGCGCAGCAGTTCCTCGTACCGCCGGCATTCGGCCTCGACGTCCGCCGCCTCGCCGTCGATGTACTCGACCCGCGCCGGGCCGAACGGTTCCGCGATCCGCTCCCGGATCCAGCGCCGGAACGACGCCGGGTGGTTCGCGTCGATGCCGACGTACTCGTCCATGTGGAAGACGGTGACGTTCGCCCACGGGACGTCGTACCCGGCGAGGGCGGTGACGAAGGCGAGCTGCGAGTTTCCGGTGGCGATCACGACGCGCGCCGCGCCGCGCTCGGCGACCGCCTGGGTGAGCACCTGGGCGGTGCCGGCCGCGGCCGCGGCGGCCATGTCCGCGGTGGCGGCGAAGACTGCGAGCTGGAGATCGTCGATCTGGGTCCGGGTGTCGAGCACGGTGCACTCCTCGGGACGGATTTGGTGGTGTCGTTGACTACAAACGTTTGCAGCAAACTAGCATGTCTTGCCGCGAGTCCCAAGATGCAGTTGTGTTGTCCCGAACAACCCGAGGAGGCCCCTGTGCTGAGCGAGGTCCGGTCATGAGCGAGGTCCTGAGCAACATCGTGGAAGGCCGGACCGTCACCGGCCGCGGCGTGCGGGTGCGCTACTCCCCTGCCGGCATCGAGGAGATCACCGACCACCCGTCCGCTCCGGACCTGCTGCTGATCCCCGGCCTCGTCGACCTCCAGCTCAACGGGTACGCCGGTCTGGACGTCAACGACCCGACCCGCCCGGCCGAGGAGTTGTCCGCTCTCGTCCGGACCCTCTGGCAGCAGGGCGTCACCACGGTCTTCCCGACGATCATCTCGGCCGACGACGCCACCACCACGGCCCTCGTCACTCGCGCGGCCGCCGCCCGCGCCGCCGATCCCGCG
This sequence comes from Kribbella sp. NPDC043289, assembly GCF_056436705.1. Lineage (NCBI taxonomy): Bacteria > Bacillati > Actinomycetota > Actinomycetes > Propionibacteriales > Kribbellaceae > Kribbella > Kribbella sp. NPDC043289. The sequence continues at coordinate 400,013 of NZ_JBWKCB010000001.1, read as the reverse complement.
GTCGCGTACGGCGCTCCGGGACTGCATCTCGAAGGCCCTTACATCTCGTCGGCCGAGGGGGCCCGCGGCGCCCACGACCCAGCCGTCATCCGGGATCCCGATCCCGCCGAGTTCGACCGTTGGCAGACCGCCGCCGACGGCGCGATCGCGATCATGACCATTGCCCCCGAACGCGCCGGCGCCATCGACTTCACGGCCCACCTGACAGCGCGCGGGGTGGTGGTGTCGGTCGGGCATTCGCTGGCGTCCGCCCATGACATCCACGCGTTCGCGGCGGCCGGTGGGCGGCTGTCCACTCACCTGGGCAACGGTCTGCCCGCGCAGATCGATCGGCACCACAACCCGATCTGGGCACAGCTGACCGAAGACAAGCTCACCGCCTTCCTCATCGCCGACGGACACCATCTGCCGGCGGACACCTTCGCCGCTCTCGTCCGCGCGAAGGGCGCCGCCCGCTGCGTCCTCACCAGCGACGCCGCCGCGCTCGCCGGATGCGCTCCGGGCGACTACCGAACCGCGGTCGGCGGCGCGGTCACCGTCTCCCCCGACGGCAGCCTCCGCCTGCACGGTACGCCGTACCTCGCGGGAAGCGGCGCCTCGCTCCTCGACTGCCTCCGCTGGTCCACCGGCCCGGGCGGTCTGCCGTTGGAGACCGCTGTCACGATGGCCACGACAACACCCGCCGACCTGCTCGGCCTGACCGATCGCGGCCGTCTGGAGGTCGGCGCCCGAGCCGACCTCGTGCAGCTGACCCGCACTCCGAACGGCGGCATCGGCGAGGTCGCGACCATCGTTGTCAACGGCACGGTCCGCCGTCCCGCGCAGGCGGCGTAACGGCGCGCTCATTGCTTGCGGCAACAGTCAAGTCGTCAACCTTGCCTGTTGCAAGGATGCTCACTTCTTGCCGGTGAACCGGATCTTCCCGTATAAGGCGTACATGACGGCGATCCGGCTCGACGCGGTGTCCAAGGTGTTCGAGGGTGAGCACCTGGCCGTGGACGAGCTGACGCTGGAGATCGGCGACGGCGAGTTCATGGTGCTGCTCGGGCCGTCCGGGTGCGGGAAGACCACGCTGCTGCGGATGATCGCCGGGCTGGAGCGGGTGACCGCGGGCGAGGTGTGGTTCGGCCGGACGAACGGGACCCGGCTGGCGCCGCGGGAGCGCGGGGTGGCGATGGTCTTCCAGACCGGCGCCCTGTACCCGAACCGGACCGTCCGGGAGAACATCATGTTCCCGCTGCAGATCGCGGGGCAGAACGACACCGCGGCGAGCTCGACGGCGCACGGCCTGGCGCAGATCCTGAGCATCTCCTCGGTGCTCGACCGGATGCCGCAGACGCTGTCCGGCGGGCAGCGGCAGCGGGTCGCGATCGGCCGCGCGCTGGTCCGGCGCCCGGAGGTGTTCCTGCTCGACGAACCGCTGTCGAACCTGGACGCGACGATGCGGACCGAACTCCGCCAGGAGATCGGCGCGATGACCCGGGACCTGAACGTGACCACGCTCTACGTCACCCATGACCAGGTCGAGGCGCTGACGCTGGCCGACCGGATCGCGGTGATGCGCGACGGCCGGATCGAGGACGTCGGGACGCCGGCCCAGGTCTACAACGATCCCGCGACCGCGTTCGTCGCCGGGTTCCTCGGGACGCCGCGGATCAATCTGCTGAACGCGACCGTCCGGGTGACTTCCCACCACCGGGTCGCCCTCGACTTCGGCGCGCAGTCGGTCGCCCTGTCGCCGACCGATCGCCGGTCCCTGATCCTGCGCCACCACGAGGGCGCCCAGGTGATCGTCGGGGCCCGCTCGAACGCGTTCCGGCTGATCACCGACGAGGACGTCCCGAACCCGCTGGCCGGGACGCTGCGCGCGTTCGAGTTCCACGGCCAGCAGTCGATCGCGTTCGTCGAGTGCGGGATCGAGGCCGTCGACCCCGACCGCGTCGGCCGCGCGCAACCCCTGCACGCCTTACCCGACCACGACGGTACGTCGCCCACTCACCCGTCCTCGCTGCTGACCAGACTCCGGTCCCGCATCGGTCTCGGCTCCCCGACCGAACCCCCGCTCGAACCACCGCCGACGCACCGCCGCGCCGACCTGGTCATCGAGGTCCCCCAAGACGCCGACCTACGCCGCGGCACCCGCATCCACCTCGCCCTGGACACCTCCCGCATCCACCTCTTCGACCGCACCGGCCACCGAGTAGACCGCGTCACCCGCTAACCCGCGCTCGCTCACCCGCCGACCGCGCCGCTCCCGTGCCGGCTGACCGCGGACCTGCAGCACTCATCAACCGCCCAGATCGGTCCGCCCGACCGCCGGCTGAGCGTGCGCAGCAGACGATCCGCGAGGTTGGTGAGTGGTGGCGGTCCGGTCAGTTGACGACGGCGCCGCCGGCGATCACCAGGTGGAGGTGTTCGAGGGCGCCGGGGTCGTCGAGTGGGTTGCCGTCAACAGCGATCAGGTCGGCCGCGTACCCGCGGACCAACCGGCCGACGGAGCCCTCGAGCCCGAGCAGTCGCGCCGCGCTCGTCGTCGCCGCGCGGATCGCATCGAGCGCACTCAGACCCGCCTCGTGCAGCAACCGGACCTCGCCACCGATTGGGTCGACGTCGAGCCCGAACGAGTCCGTGCCGGCCACCACGGTGACACCCAGTTCGGCGGCCCGGCGTACCCCAGCTTGAAGAACGGGGAAGTACTGCTCGCCGCGCTGCTTCAGGATCGGGTTCGACGAGTCCCGCATGCCGCCGATCGCGGACATCGTGGGCGTGAAATGCGTCCCCTGCCGCGCCATCCGCGTCAGCGTCCGCTCGCCGACGAACACGCCGTGCTCAAGGGTCTTGATCCCGGCCCGGACGGCGTCGTCGATCGCCTGTTCGCTGTAGCTGTGGCACATCACCCCGACCCCGCGCTTGCGCGCCTCGGTGACGATCGCCCGGATCTGTTCGTAGTCGTACACCTGTGTGAGCGGATCCTGCTCAGGTACGCCGGCCCGCTCGTTGACCCGCGTCTTCACCCAGTCGACGCCGCGCTCGAGATTGACCGACGTCAGGTACCGCAGTTCCTCCGGAGTACGAACGCCACCGGCCAGCGGAGCCAGCGCGGGGTCGCCGAGGATCGTGTTGCCGAGATCCGGTGTGACGAACGTGCCGGAAGCCTTCATCCGCGGTACGACGCCCGGCGCCCACGGTCCTAATGCGCGCAGACCGATGTCCTGGTAGAAGTCCGAAGTACCGCTGCGGACTGTCGTCGCGCCACGGGCCAGGGCCGCGCGGGCGTCGGCGACCGCATTCTCGTGCACGTGGACGTCGATCAGCCCGGGCAGCACCCAGCGGCCCTCGACGTCGATCACCCGCGCCCGGCCGTTGACCTCGGCAACCGCCGCCCGGGTCTGCGAACGGTTGCCGACCGCCACCACCTTCCCGCGGTCCAGCACCACGACGGCGTCCTCGACAACCCGCCCGGTGAGCGGATCGAGCACGATCCCGTTCTCGACCACGACCGCCTGCGGAACCGGCGGCTCCCCCAACGGCCGCGACGTCCCCGCTGCAACCGCGTGCAGACCCACCGCCTCAGCCTCGGAGGCCGGCAGACCAACAGCGGCGAGTCCGGCGCCGGCGAGCGCCATCGCCCCGCCGATCACACCGCGCCGGCTGATCGAGCTCGGCAGCGGTTCGACCTCGTCATGATCACGGCACATCGGGAGTCTCCTAGTCCAGGGTGTCCTTCACGATCCGGCCGCCCTGCATGATGAGGCGCAGCCGCCGGTCCGGATCGGTCAGTACGGCGATGTCTTCCAGCGGATTCCCGTCCACCACGAGCAGGTCGGCCCACGCACCGTCCCGGATCTCTCCCACTTCACCGACCAGTCCAGCGATCTCCGCGCCGACGACGGTCGCGGACCGAACGATGTCGGCAGGTTTCTGTACTTCGGCCCGCAACGTGAACTCGTCGAGCTGGTGCGCGTGCAGTTCCCCGTGCAGGTCGGTTCCGTACCCGATCGCGACGCCGGCGCGATCGGCAAGCTCCAGCGCCTGCAACCCGAGCTCGAGGATGTTGTCGAGCTTGCCTTTGCCCTCGGCGGTCAGGTGCTCGGCTCCACTGCGCCGCAGCGCGTCGAACGTCGCCAGCGTCGGCACCAGGAACGCGTCGAGCTCCAGGAACAGGTCGACACTCTCCTGGTCGATCAGGTTCCCGTGCTCGATCGTCCGTACGCCGTAGCGCAGCGCCCGGTTCACCGAGGCGGCGGAGTACGCGTGCCCGGCGACGTACCCGTGGCCGAACCCGGCCTCCTCGACCGCGACCCGGATCTCTTCCTCCGAGAAGGCCAGCGCGTCGAGCGCCATCGACGACACGACACCGCCGCTGAGCGTGAGCTTGATGTGGTGCGCGCCCTGCGCCATCTGCTCGCGGATCGCCCGCCGGAGCTCGGTCGGACCGTCGCAGATCCGGGTGAGCACGTGCCCGCCGGTCGGCGCCAGGATCGGACCGCCGTACAACAGCCGCGGTCCCTCGATGAGCCCTTCGCGGAGCGCCCGGGCGAGCCCGGCCTCGGCGCCGCCCAGGTCCCGCACGGTGGTGAACCCGCGCAGCAGCATGTCCTTCAGTACGTGCGTGGATCGGACGGTCGCGTACGACGCCGGCCAGGACGTCATCTCGGCGAAGCTCGCGCTGGCCTGGGTCACGTGCACATGCGAGTCGATCAGCCCGGGCATCAGCGTCCGCCCGCGAACATCGATCACCCGCCCGGTCCTTTGTACGCCGGTCCCGACCTCGGCGATCCGTCCGTTGCGTACGGCAACCTCTTGATCCTCGACGAGAACACCCTCAAGAACATCGAGGACGGCCGCATTCACAAAGACTGTGTCCATGTCAGTTCGCCGCCGCCGCACCGCGTTCCGGAAGCACCGCCGCGCTCGGGTGTGCAACCGATTGCTCCGGGTCCAGCTCCTCGAGCCTGCGTCCGCGGGTCGACAGTCCCAGCGTGAGGATGGCGACCGCACCGAGCAGCAGCGCCGCGGCGATCATCGAGAACACCCCGAGGAAGCCGATCGAGGTGAACAGGACGCCGATCAGGATCGGTGCGCTGATCCCGCCGAGCCGACCGACCGCGGACGCGGTCCCCATCCCGGTGGCGCGGATCGCGGTCGGGTACACCTCGGGCGTGTAGGCGTACAGACCGGCGTACGTGCCGTTCATGAAGAACGAGAGCAGGATGCCGCAGGCGAGCAGCTGGCCGTTGTTCGAGGCGTTCGCGAGCAGGAACGCCGAGATCGCGCCGGCGGTCAGGTACGACGCGATCGTCCACTTCCGGTCGAGCCGCTCGTTGAGATACGCGCCCGAGTAGTACCCCGGGATCTGCGCCAGCGTGATCAGCAGCGCGTACGTGAGGCTCTTGGAGATGGTCAGGTCCCGCTCGACGAGCAGCGACGGGATCCAGGTGAAGAAGCCGAAGAACGCGAACGTGATCGAGATCCACAGCAACCACAACACCGCCGTACGACGAGCCAGGCCGTTCTGCCACATCAGCACCAGGCCCGCCCCGGGCTTCGGACTGCGCGGCACCGACACCGTGGTCTCGACCGACGGCGCGGACACCGGCGGCACGTCCTTCCCGGCAGCGCGGACGGCGTCCTCCAAGGCGTCAACGACCACGCCTGCTTCGGCGTACCGGCCCTGCTGGATCAGCCAGCGTGGCGACTCGGGCAGACTGCGGCGCCACCACAGCAGCATCAGTACCGGCAGCGCGGTCACGACCTGCGCGATCCGCCACCCGTGGTCGAAGGTCGGAACGAACAGCCGGCCGAGCAGCGCGGACGCGACGTACCCGGCGGAGAAGAACCCGGCCACGGCACCGACCAGCAGACCGCGCGAGCGGGCCGGGATGAACTCGGCGATGAACGCGGGGATGATCGCGGCCTCGGCGCCGACGCCGATACCGGCCACGATGCGAGCGCTGAAGAAGATCTCCCAGGAGGGCGCGAACGCCGCGATGAGCGTGGCGACGCAGTACAGCGCGAGCGCGTACATCATCACCTTGCGGCGGCCGATCGCGTCGCCGACGATGCCGGCACTCAGCGCGCCGATCAGGATGCCGATCAACAGTGAACTGCCGATCAGGCCGATCTGCCACGGCGCCAGGTGCCACAGCGGTTTGACGGCCGGCAGCAGGTACGAGACCAGTGAGCCGTCCATACCGTCGAACGCGATCCCGAGACCGCCCATCAACAGCAGGACGAAGTGCGGGCGGGACAGTGGGAGCCGTTCGAGACGATCCAGCAGAGTCCGGCCGGCAGCAGGGATTTCCACGGTCATCGGAGCCTCCTTCTTCCATGCTCAGGCAAAGCTCGGCTTGCCAGGGAGGGGATGGATGACTCAGGACAGTAGATGCATGAAATCGTGCATGCAAGGGATGGTGCATTATTTCTTGCATCCGGCACAATGGGGTGATGACTGACCAGGTCCACACGGTGGCGGAATGGCTCGACGCCCAGGCTGGCGGTACCCGCCTCGGGCCGAAGGCCGAACGGGTCCGCCATGTCGTGGCCACCCAACCGAGCTTCTCGTCGTACGCGACCGCCGCCGAGGTCGCCGAGCGCGCCGAGGTGAACGGCGCGACGGTGGTCCGCTTCGCCCAGTCCCTCGGGTACGCGGGCTGGCCGCAGTTCCAGGCGGAGTTCCGTTCGGTGTACGTCGTTCGGCGGTACGACGTCGACGCCGACGCACCCACGACCGGGCACGCCGGCGTCCTGGCGACCGCGTTCGCCCGGGACACCGAGAACCTGCAGTCCTGCCTGCACTCCTTCGACTTCGAGGCAGGCGCCGCGGTCGTAGAGGCGATCCACGCGGCGCCCCGGACGCTCGTGGTCGCGACCGGGACGCACGCGCTCCCCGCGCAAGGCCTGACGATGATGGCGGCCAGCCGCGGGTACGACATCAGCCTCGAGGACCGCGGCGGCCCGCACCTGACCAACGCGCTGGCCCGGCTGACGAGCGACGACTGTGTGGTCGCGTTCAGCTTCTGGCAGCACTACAAGCAGACCGTGGCCGCGCTGCGGTTCGCCCAGCAGGTCGGCGCCACCACCTGCGCCGTCACCGACACGCGGCACTCCCCCGCGGCCGATCATGCCGACCACGTGCTGATCATCCCGGCCGAAGGCATCTCCAACTTCCGGTCGATGACCGTCGCGACCAGCCTCGCCTACGGGCTGGCCGCGGCATTGATCGCGATCGAGCCACAGCGCAGCCGGACCGCGATCTCGCACGTCGACACGCTCTGGCAGGACATGGACTTCTTCGTCCCCGACTGAGCGGGATCATCGACCCAGCGGCCAGCCGGTGACGCGTTTCGGGCGCGGAGCGGCGTACGTCCGGATCTTGCTGGTGGACAGACCGAGCCGCACCAGCGACTCCGCGAGCACGACGGCCGCGGCGACGCCGTCCACCACCGGTACGCCGGTCGCCTCGGCAACCTTGCGGTCGAGTCCCGCCATTCCCCCGCAGCCCAAGCAGATCACCTCGGCGCGGTCCTCGGTGACCGCTTTGACTGCTTGCTCGACGATCGCATCGACGGCGCGCTCCGGATCCTCCTCCAGTTCGAGTACGGCGAGCCCGCTCGCGCGCACGGACGCGCAACGGTCCGCCAACCCGGCCAGCAGCAGCCGGTCCTCGATCTGCGGCACCGCACGATCCAGCGTTGTCACGACCGAGTAGCTCCGGCCGATCAGCATCGCGACCTGCGCCGCCGCCTCGGTAATGTCCACGACCGGTACGTCGAGCAACTCCTGCAGGCCTTCGCGCCCGTGTTCGCCGTACCCGGCCTGGATCACAGCGTCGTACGGCCCGTCGTACCGAACGACCGCGTCCATCACCCCCACCGCGGCCAGGTAGCTCTCGAAGTTTCCCTCGACCGACTCGGCCCCGAAGTCCGGGGTCAGCCCGATCACCTCGGTCTCCTCGGACGCGAACGCGGCGGCCTGGGTACGGATCGTCTCGGTCATCGAAGTCATGGTGTTGACGTTCGCGATCAGGATGCGCATCGGTTGTCACTCCTTCGTCAGGGTGTGACCCGCCGGCTCGATCCCGGCGAGCGGCGGGTCACACGTCTTCTGGGGGCGGTTCTCAATTGAGCCGGAGCTCCACGCCGAGTCCGGTACGCCGGGCCGCGTCGACCGCGAGCCGCGCGGCCGCCATGTCCTGCAGCCCGAGCCCGACCGAGTCGAACAGCGTGATCTCCTCCTCGGTACGCCGGCCCGGCCGGACGCCAGCCACCACGTCACCGAGCTCGGTGACGAAGTGCTCCGCCGTGATCACGCCCTCGGCGAGCGGGACGAGGACGTCGCCCGACTCCCGCCGTACGACGTCGTAGCTGTCGACCACGACATGACTGCGGGCGATGCCGGCGCTGTCGATCTCGCGGTAGTCCGGCCGCGGCGGGGCGCCGACCGCGTTGACGTGCAGGCCGGGCCGGAACCACTCCCCCCGTACCACGGGCTCGCGCGACGGGGTCAGCGTGCAGAGCACGTCGGCCGCGCGCACCACCTCTTCGGGGCCCGAGGCAACGAAAACCTCGGCGACCCGTTCCCGTGCGTACGCCGCGAACGCCTCGACCCGTTCCTTCGTCCGGCTCCAGACGACGACGCGGTCGATCGTCAGGACACAGGTCAACGCGTCCAGGTGTGCCCGCGCCTGCGCGCCCGCGCCGACCAGCCCGAGTGTCCGGGACCCGCCGCGCGCCAGGTGCCGCGTCGCGACCGCGGACGCCGCGGCGGTCCGGAACAGCGTCAGCGCGGGCCCGTCCAGGATCGCCTCGCAGGACCCGGTCTCGGGATCCACGAGCAGCACGGTCGACTGCTGCACCGGGAGCGACCGGGCCGCGTTCGCGGGCGTGTCGGTGAGGAGCTTGATGCCCGCGACGGACTGCGACTCGATCGCGGCGGTCATCGGCACGAGGAGCGTCGTACCGCCGGGGACCTCGACGGTCGAGCGCTCGGCCTGCGCGGCGCCGCCGGTACTCAACGCCGCGTGCGCCTGCTCGACGGCCTCGATCACGGCCGGCATCTCGAGCGTCTTCGCGATCTCCGCCCGACTCAGTGCGAGGATCGGTCGGCCCACGCTCATGCCTCCACCGTCGCGACCAGGTCGTCGTACGCCGGTGCCTCGTCGAGCAATCCGTCCTCGGCGAGGATCCGCATCCACTCGCCGTACCCTTCCTCGCTGATCCGCAGGTCCTCCCAGATCCCGCTGGCGCGCAGATCGTCGACCACACCAATGAGTACACCGGTGTCCAGCGACGGCCACTCGCGGGCGAGCAGGTCGGACAACTCGGCAGCCTCATGCGCCTTCAGCCAGTCGTACGACCGTTGCAGCGCGCGGTAGAATCGCTCGACGAGCTTGTCCTCGCGCGCCAGTACGGCGTCGGTTGTGTAGTACACGCTGTTCGGCATCAGCCCGCCGGCCCGATCGTGGCGGACGGCAACGAACGCCTCGTTGCGGTGCTCCAGGAACGCGGCGTTCACCAGGTCGGTGACGAGCGCGTCCCCCATCCCGCCGAGGAACAGTTCGGTGAGCATCGACCCGGACAGGTCGCGCACCCAGCGGACCTTCGACATGTCGACACCGGCCTGACGCATCAACCCAGCCGTGTGCACGTACGGCGCGGTTCCGCCGGCCCCCGGCGCGACGACGATCTTGCCCTCGAGATCCTTCCAGCCGAAGTCGGCGACCTTCTCCCGGGTCACCAGCGCCTTCGGGTTCCGCGTGTTCAGCTGCGCGAAGGCGCGGTACTCACGGCCGCGACCGTGGTACATCGCCGGCACCCAGAGTCCACCGAGTACGACGTCGGCGGTGCCGTCCTCGAGGTCGCGCAGTACCTGCGTCCAGTCGTCGGGCGCCGACCGCGAGAACTCGAGGCCCTCGTCCTCGTAGTACCCGAGCTCGCGGGCGACGTACTCCGGGAGGTAGTTCGGCCAGTGCGACGTGGCGCTGACATGCAGACGGGTCATGATGAGACTCCTTGCATCGTGTCGGAGTTGATGTCCTCGAGCGAGCGGCCGTGCGTCTCCGGCGCGAACCGGCTCGCGACCGCCATCACGGAGTACATGACGGCGATCAGGACGAACACCGCGACCACACCGGCGTGGTCGAGCAGCAGTCCGGCGCCGATCGGGACGAACGCCCCGGCGACATTGCCCTGGACCGCCACCATCGCGGTGCCGAACGCGCGAACCCGGGTCGGGTAGAGCTCCGGGGCCCACGCGAAGATCGTGCTGTTCAGCAGGAGCACGAAGAACTGGAAGGTTGCGCCGAGGATCAGGACCAGCGCGGGCGTGGTCGCCAGGAAGCCGAACGCGAGAGCGCCGAGACACGCGGCACCGGCGCCGACGGTGATCACCAGGCGGCGCGGAAGCTTCAGCGCCGCCCAGGTCGCCGCGGCGGCACCGAACAGGCTGCCCAGGTTCATCACCATCGTGAACGTGAGGCTCTTGGTGATCGTGTACCCCTGCTCGACGAGGATTGTCGGCATCAGCACCAGCACCGTCACCTGCGCCCCGAACGTCATCCACGAGACCACCGCGAGAGCCGCCGTACGGCGGAGCAGAACGCCGCGGAACACCTCCGACAACCGCACCTTCTCGACCTTCGGGGCGACACCCACGGTCTCGATGTACGGCGTGATCGGGCCGTCGGTGTCCTTCAACCGACCCGAGGCCAGGCGGGTCAGTACGCCGTTCGCTTCGTCGATGCGGCCGCGGGAGGCCAGGAAGCGCGGTGTCTCGGGGAGGAAGCGCCGGTACACGAGCACCAGCAGCGCGGGCAGGACGAGGAGGCCGAACATCCACCGCCAGCTGTTGTCCGGGCCGCCGAAGAAGTTCCCCAGTGGGCCGAGGACGACGGCCGCGAACCCGAACGACACCACGTTGCCGAAGCCGCCGGCGCCGATGTTCAGCGAAGCGACGACCGCACCGCGGTACTTGGTCGAGACCAGTTCGCTGAGGATCGTCATACCGGCGGCGATCTCACCGCCGAGGCCGATCCCGACGATGAACCGGCCGAGCGCCAGCACCGCGTAGCTCGGGGCGAGCGCGCAGATCAGCGCGCCCAGGCAGTAGATGGCCAGGTTGAACCCGAGCGCGAACCGCCGGCCCTTGTGATCGCCGAGCGCGCCGGTGACCACCTTGCCGATGATCATCGCGCCGATCGTCACGGTCTGCAGGAACGCGAGCTCCGGGGTGGAGATGTTCCAGACCGACTTCAGCGCCGGGCCGACGGCGCCGAGCGAGTTCTCCTCCATCACGTCGAAGAACGCGCCGAGCAGGACCATCAGCAGGATCAGCCGGTGGGCGCGGTTGAACGGGATCGCGTCGAGGACCCGGCCGACCACTGACCCTGGATCTGCGGGCGGCAGTTCGGTGAACGTTGGTTCGGCGAGCGGTGGTTCGTCGGCGGGGCGAACCGGACGGGCGGCAAGCTGGTGCGGGGATTCTGAGCTGTGCATCGGACCGACCTCCTTGGCGAGGTGTTCGTCGGAGCCGAGCCGGGATCTCGGTGTTGCCTGGTGATAGGATTACCAGTCATCTGACGTTTAAGGAAGCGATGCGATGAAGAAAGTCGAGCGGGTTTCTCTGGTCGAGTCCGTCGGATCCCAGCTCCGCGATGAGATCACCGAGGGTCGGTGGGCAGTCGGTGAGCGCATTCCGTCGGAGACCGAACTGGTCGCGCAACTCGGCGTCAGCCGGGCGTCCGTGCGCGAGGCCGTCCGTGGTCTGGTCCAGGCGGGGCTGGTGGCCACGCGGCAGGGCGACGGCACGTACGTCACCGCGCGGGACGCCACCGATGTCGCGATCCGTCGGCGGCTGGTGACCGCCGACCACAACCACGTCGTCGAGGTACGGCGCGGTCTCGACATCGTCGCGGCCGGCCTGGCCGCGTCCCGGCGTACCAAGTCCGACATCAAGGCGCTGAACGCGGCACTCCAGGACCGCGCCACGGCCGGCACCGCGGGCGACGAGGCGGCGTTCGTCGCGAACGACGTCGAGTTCCACCTGTGCGTCGCGCGCGCCTCACACAACCCGGTCCTGATCGAGCTCTACACCAGCTTCGCCCGAGCCCTCACCGAGAGCGTCCGCGACGACCAATGCCTCCAGGTCTTCACCAGCGGCGGCGACAACTGGCACGAAGCCCTAGCCGCCGCCATCGAAGCCGCCGACCCCACCGCAGCCGCCGCCGCAACCCTCTCCCTCCTCGACAGCACCACCTGAAGGCGGACCTCCAGCACTCACTAACCTCGCCGAGCCGCGCCCGCCGACCGTCGGCTGAGCGTGGGGAGACCGGGATCGATCGACTTGGTGAGTGCCAGAGATCCGGCCCCGCGCCGGCTCAGCCCGTGTCAGGTTGCTGGAGAGGCACCAGCACCGTCGCGAGTGGTTGGGCGTCAGGTTCAGTACAGGCCGTCGTGGCCGGCTGATTCGCGGGTGGGGGCTGTGGTGACAGGGGTGATGGTGATGTCGTAGTCCTCGGTGGGCTCCCACACGACCGCGTCGTAGTGCGTGGTGCGACCTCGGGCCAGGACGCGGATCAGGTGCGGGCCCGGAACCGACGGGGTGTAGACGACGTACGCCGGGCTCGTTCCGTCGAGCGGCGCGAGGTAGAGCTCGCCCTCCACCGGCATCACCAGCTGCTCGCCGACTTCCCATCCCTCGACGGCAGCTGTCAGATCCGTCAGCGGCTCGGCGGCGATTCGAACGCTCACGTTGACCGGGCCGTTCGCACACCCCGTACGGACGATGACGGCGGACGGCACCTGCGGATCGAGTGCCAGCACCGGCCCCGCCGTCGCCGGAGCGAGCACCGGAAAGGTGTCGAACGGAACCAGCAGGAACTGGTGGTAGTACACCTCGACCTGGTAGTCCGCCATCACCCGAATCTACCCGCGACAGTCAGCCTTTGAGGCCGGTGGTGGCTACTCCTTCTACTATGCGTTTTTGGAAGATCAGGAAGATGACGACGACGGGGATCAGGGCGATCACGGACATTGCGAACATCGGGCCCCAGAGGGAGTTGCCGCCCATGTTGTCTTGGAAGCCGCTGAGGGCGACCGGGACGGTTTGGGTGGCGGGGTCGGTGAGGTAGATCAGCTGGCCGAAGAAGTCGTCGTAGGTCCAGACGAAGGTGAGGATCGCGGTCGTCACCATCGCGGGCCGGAGTAACGGCAGGATGATGTGCCAGTAGATGCGCGCGGGTCCGCAGCCGTCGATCACCGCGGCCTCGTCGAGTTCGCGCGGCAGGCCGCGGATGAACTGGACCATCAAGAAGATGAAGAACGCGTCCACCGCGAGGAACTTCGGCACCGTCAACGGCAGGAACGTGTTCACCCACCCGGCCCGGAAGAACAGGTAGTACTGCGGGATCAGCAGCACCTGGTGCGGCAGCATGATCGTCCCGAGCATCACCGCCATCGCCGCACCACGGAACCGGAACCGCAACCGGGCGAACGCGTACGCCGCCATCGAGCAGGACAGCACGTTGCCCACGACGCACACCACCGCGACGCCGAACGAGTTCACGATCGCGGCGCCGAACGAGTTCCCCGCTCCGGCCCAGCCGGTCGCGTAGTTCGACAGGTCCCAGGACCGCGGGATCAGCGAGCTGGTGGTGAAGATGTCCCCGGCCGGCTTCACCGAGCTGCTCAGCATCCAGGCGACTGGGTAGAGCATCACCACCACGCCCACCAGCAGCACGATGTGGCGGACCGCGGTGAACCGTTTAGTGCTCGTCGTCATAGAAGACCCAATACCGTGAGAAGAGGAAGTTGACCGCGGTGATCCCGGCGATGCCGACGAGGAAGACCCAGGCGATCGCGGAGGCGTAGCCCATCTTGAATTCGACGAACGCCGCCTTGTACAGGTACAGGCTGTAGACCAGCGTCGACTCGGCCGGACCGCCTTGCCCGTCGCCGACGACGTACGCCTGCGAGAAGGTCTGGAACGCGCCGATCACCTGCATCACGAGGTTGAAGAACAGGATCGGTGTCAGCAGCGGCAGCGTGACCCGGAAGAACCGGCTGACGGTCCCGGCACCGTCGACGCTCGCCGCTTCGAGCAGCGTCCGCGGGATCTGCTGCAGACCGGCGAGGAAGATCAGCATCGGCGTACCGAATTGCCAGGCGGCGAGTGCGACCAGCGTGTAGATCGAGTAGTCCGGGTTCGACACCCAGCTCGGGGCGTCGATCCCGAAGACGGCGAGGAACTTGACGACGCCGTCGCCGGTGAACAGCTGCCGCCACATGATCGCCACCGCGACGCTTGCCCCGAGCAACGACGGCAGGTAGAACACCGCCCGGTAGAAGGACAGACCGCGGAGCTTGGTGTTCAGCACCATCGCGACCAGCAGCGCGATCGCGAGTTTCAGCGGCACCGACAGCCCGACGTACACGAGGGTGACCTTGATCGACTGCAGGTACGTCGGGTCGTCGGTGAGCAGCTCGGAGTAGTTCTGACCGCCCACCCAGTGCGGGCTGCCGAGCAGGCCGAAGTCGGTGAACGAGAAGTACAGCGAGGCCGCCATCGGGCCGAGGGTCAGCAGCACCAGCCCGAGCAGCCACGGGGTGAGGAACAGCCCACCCCAGCGGCCGTCTGTGGTACGGCGCCGCGCAGGTGGTGCCGGGCGAGCCGGCACCACGGTGTCCGGCTCGCGGGTCACAACGGTGGACATCGGGTCAGCCCTTCAGCGCCTTGGTCGCGTCCGCGATCAGGCCCTTGCCGTACGTCCAGGCCAGCATGAAGGCATTGGCCGGCGCGTACCGCCCGTTGTCCCGGTACGTCAGGACCCCACTGCCGCGCTGGGTGTCGTGATTGTCGGTGAAGACGACCGCATCGTCAGAGGGCAGGGGTTCCGCGAACGTCTTCAGGTACGCAAGCCGTTCGGTGTTGAAGATCTTCGCCAGGTCCTTCCCGTACCGGAACTCGAGGACGTCGCCGTTGCCGACGTACTCGTCGGGGGTGATCGGTTCGCCGGCGCCGTAGATGACCTCCTGGTACAGGTACGCCGGACGCGCGAGCCGGGCTTTGATCGCCGCGATGTCCGCGGCCGGCATGTGCTTGGACGCGTCCAGGCGGAACCCGTCGACACCGACCGACAGCAGGTCGTTCAGGTACGCCGCGATGCGCCCGCGCACGTAGTCGGTCTCGGTCGCCAGGTCCGCGAGATCGACGAGCTCGCAGTTCTGCACCTCGTACCGGTCGTTGTAGTTGACGATGTCGTCGTTCCCGTTGCGGCCGCAGTGGTGGAAGTCCTGGACCTGGTAGGTGCCCGGGTAGTCGTAATGGCTGTACGCCGAGCCCGCGCTCCCGGTACCGGACCCTCCCGTCATGTGGTTGATCACTGCGTCGGCGTAGACCTTCACGCCGGCCGCGTGGCAACTGTTGACCATCGCAACGAAGTCGGCCCGGGAGCCGCGGCGGGTCTGGTCCAGCTTGTAACTGACCGGTTGGTAGTCCTGCCACCACGGATACCCCGCCCCCGGAAGCACCACATGCTCCTGCGGCGGTGAGACCTGCACCGCCCCGTACCCCTTCGGCCCCAGCACCTCCCCACATTCCCGCCCCACCGACTTCCAGTTCCACTCGAACAACTGGACAACCACGTCCCGCTCCCCCGAAGGCACCGCAACAGCCGGCTGAACCGCGAAACCGAGCAGCGACAGCGCCCCCACCATGGCTAGTACCTTGCGGACGCAGTTCACTCGTCGTCCTTCGTAGCGCGACCCAGTACCTGGTCAGCCAGCTGGTAGTTGTGCCCGAACCACTGCATCGTCTTCCCTGCTCCCATCAAGCGTCCGGCAAGCTCCTGTGCCGCCGTCCCCAGCGACGCACTCGCCAGATACTCCGCAAGCTCCGGAGCCCACCCGTACACCCGAACCTGATCGTCCCCCGCGTCGCGGTAGTCCGACGGATCGAAGTCCAGCTCCTGGTACGCCGCCTCCGCCGCGGCCGCCGAGCCGTGCTCCCGCACCAGGTGATCCAAGCTCACCACCACGAAGGCCTCCGGGATGTCCTCGCCGACATCGCCCACGACCAGGACTTCCATGCTTTTCATGGTGATCGCCGCCAGCCGTTCCTTGCGCGTTCCCGGCAGACAGGACAAGGACCAGTACTCCTTCTCGGAAGTCTGGGCGTCTCGGACCGCGGCGTCGAGGTACGCGCGGCTCAGTGCCACCACGTGTTCAAAACCGGTGTGTTCGCGGAGGCGAGCGAACTTCTTGCGCTTCGCGGGATCGGCTCGCATGGACTGCTCGTCCCTGGCCCTGGGCTGTGGCATGACCTCGCCTCTCGATGGACTACCTGGCGCCGAAGATCGCTATCTCCCATTCCCGGCGTCGCGCCTGGTGATGCGGGTGCCGAAGTCCTGGCCCTTGCGACTCCGCTGGGCGCTGGCGAAGGGCTACCACCTGGGCGGCCTGCACATCGGCGGCGCGATCTGCGGCACCGTCTGGTTCCTCGGGCTCACCGTCCTGGCGATCGGCAAGACCGGCGTGGCACTCCTCTTGGTGTACGTCGTGCAGGCACTACTGCTCCTCGCGATCGTGATGACCTCTCGCCCGAGCGCGCGAACCACACGCCACGACCGCTTCGAGCGGGTGCACCGCTTCGGCGGCTGGTCGCTCTCGGCGTTGTTCTGGATCGGCGCGATCCTGCTCGCCGACGAGCGCCGCAGTACCGAAAGCTTGCCCGCGGCACTCGCGGGTACGCCGGCCGTCTGGGTGCTCGCGCTGACCACGGTCAGCTCGATGCTGCCCTGGATGCTGCTCCGCCGGATCCCGGTCCGGATCATCCGCCCGTCGTCGCACGTCGCGCTGGTACGGACCGGTCGCGGCACACCGATGGCCGGCTCGTCCCGATCGATCTCTCGGCATCCGCTGCGGCAATGGCACAGCTTCGCCGTCATCCCCACGCCCGGTACGGCGGGATTCCGGATGGCGGTGTCCCGCGCCGGCGACTGGACCGGCGACTTCATCGACAACCCGCCGACCCACATCTGGGTCCGCGGCGTCGCGACCGCCGGCATGGCCAACTACGGCATGGTCTTCCGGCACGTGGTGTACGTCGTGACCGGCAGCGGCATCGGTCCGGTCCTCGCGCACATCCTGGCCTCCCGGATCCCGCACAAACTGGTCTGGGTCACCCGCGACCCGGTGAAGACCTACGGCCAGGAACTCGTCGACGAGATCCACGCCGCCCAACCCGACGCGCTGATCTGGGACACCGACGCCCACGGCAAACCCGACATGGTGAAGCTGGCCTACTCGGCGTACGCCGCCGCCGGCGCGGAGGCGGTGATCTGCGTGTCCAACCGCAAACTCACCTGGTCCGTGGTCCACGGCCTGGAACGCCTGGGAATCCCGGCCCTCGGCCCGATCTGGGACTCCTGAATTCCCCAGGTCTACGGCGTCGGCGTGGAGGCGGAGTGTTGGAGGTCTACGGCGTCGGGGTGGCCGACGGGGGCGGGGTGTTGGAGCTCGTCGGAGTCGACGACGGCTTCGGGCTCGACGACGTCGGAGTGGACGACGGCGTGGCCGAGGACGACGTCTTGGTCGGAGTGGGGGTCGGCGTCGGCGTGCTCGACGGGGTGGTCGACGGCGTCGCTGACGTGGTCGTCGGGCTGCTCGGGGTCGGCGAACTCGGGGTGGTGCTCGGCGTCGTCGGCGTGTTCGAGGACGTGGTCGACGTACGTCGGGCCGCCTCGCTCACCTCGCCGCCCTTGGTCGGTGCGGTCGTCGGCGGCGTGGACGGCGTACCGGCACTGGAGCTGGGCGTGGGGCCGACGTCGACGGTCGGAGGCAGGTTGTTCCCGGTGTTGTGCAGTACGACGCCTGTGGTGATAGCGCCGGCCAGCACGAGTACCGCGATGGCGGCGACCATCAGCGGCTTGCGGGATTTCGCGGAGTTCGCGGATTTCGCGGAGTTCGCGAGAAGCGGCGCGGTCGGCTCGACGGCCGGCGTACCGATGGCAGGGGTTTTCGGCGGCGCGCCGGCCAGTGCGGCGGTGGGAAACCATTCCGCCGCAGCGGGCAGTGCGGTGAGCTGTGCGGCCGTCGGCCGGTCTGCCGGATCCTTGGCGAGCATCCGCATCAGCACGCCCTCGAACGGACCCGCCAACTCGGCACGCAACTCGCTCGGACGCACCGGGTCGGTGTCGACGTGCTGATAGAGCACCGCGGTCGGGTGGTCGCCCATGAACGGCGGACGTCCGGTGACGAGCTGGTACAGCACACAACCCAGCGCGTAGACGTCGGACTCGGGGCCGGCCCGCAGACCTCGGGCTCGCTCCGGCGACAGGTAGTGCGGGCTGCCCATGATTTGGCCGGTGGCCGTCAGCTCGTTCGTTTCCGAGCCGGCGATGTGCGCGATCCCGAAGTCGGCGACCTTGATGATGCCGTCCGCCGAGACGAGCAGGTTGCTGGGCTTGATGTCGCGATGGACGACGTTCTGCGCGTGCGCCGCCTCGAGCCCGGCCGCCGCCTGCTCGACGATGGCGACCGAACGCTCCCACGACAGCGGACCGTCAGCGGCCAGCTCGCCGGCGACCGAACGCCCCTCGACGAGTTCCATCACGAGGTAGAAGTTGTCGTCGTACTGCCCGAAGTCGTACACCGCCACGATGTGCGGATCGCTGAGCCGGGCGGCGGCCCGCGCCTCGCGCTGGAACCGCCCCGTGGCCGAGGCGTCGTCGTTCGACCGCAGCATCAGTTTCAGCGCGACCTCACGACCGAGCGCCTCGTCCGTGGCACGGAAGACCTCTCCCATCCCGCCACGTCCGAGGGACGCGCCCAACCGGTACCGCTCCGCAATCAGCATCCGTTCCCCGTACCCACGCAGTTCTGTCGGCAATCCACACGTTTGGATGGCAAACGACCAGGCTACCCAGTGCACAAGGCGTCACCTGATCCGCACCAACCGTGACGACACCGAGCCGGAGGTTTCGACGATGGAACGCATCACCGAATCAGTTGACGTAGAGGTACCGATCGCCCGGGCGTACGGCCAGTGGAACGACATCGCGTCGTTCCCGCAGTACATGGACAGCGTGGACGACGTCCAGGAGTTCGACGGGATCCACTCGCACTGGGTGACCTCGGTCGGCGGGTTCGTCCGGGAGTTCGACGCGACGCTGGTCGAGCAGCAGCCGGGACAGCGGATCGCGTGGACCTGCGACCCGGGGCCGATGATCGGCGGCTCGGTCACCTTCGAACCGCTCGCCAACGGCGACACCACGATCACCATCGAGCTGCAGCTCGACGCCCAGGGGCTGGTGGAGAACTTCGCCGAGAAGACCGGCATCCTGCACCGGATGGTCGTCGCCGACCTCTACCGCTTCAAAGCGACGATCGAGGCCCCGGAGCCGCCTCCGGAGGCCTGACCCAACTGGCGGCGGGGGCGCCCGCCGCCAGCTGGGAGGTCTGGCTACATGGTGTGCCGCAAGGTCAGCGTCACCCGCTTGGTACCGGCGGGCAGACGAACGGTGCCAGCCGACTGGTTCACGGTGGCGCCCTTGACCGAGACGTTGGCGATGTTGTCCCTGAGCGCCGGCAGCTCGATGCTGAAGCCCGCGACGTCGGAGACGGCGCCGGTCAGCTCGATCACCACGCTCTTGCCCGCGGTCGTCAACGTGTAGCCGATGCGACCGCCGTTGGCGACCGGGTACCGGTCGAGCGCGACCTTCTGGTGGGTACGGATCCACTCGTTCGGGATCCCGCGCCCGATGATCACGGTGCGGTCCGAGCGCTCCGCAATCAGCGAGTCGAACAGCACCTTGGTCGCGGTCGACTGACCCCACATGTGCTGGTTCGAGCCACCGCCGCCGCGCGCGTGGTCGATGTTCCACGGCGAGGTCGTACTCGGGTAGTCGATGCCCTCCCACCAGCCGAACGGTCCGCTCTGCGACTTGTCGATCATGAACTGGTACGCCTTGATGCCCAGGTCGCGGTACTGCTCACCACGCAGCGCGGAGCTGCCGTACCCAGCGTTGTAGGCGCTCGAGAAGTACCCGTGCGGATAGCCACCGAAGTTGTAGATGGTGTCCGAGATGTCCTTACGGCGGTCGAACCCGTGCGTGTACGTGTCGTCGATCTTGTCGATCATCGTCCCGGTCTGCTCGGCCCCGAACAGGTACCCGTCCCAGGCCCAGCGTCCGAACAGGAACATCGAGGCCCAGTTCGCGTCCCGCGGGTCCTTCCGCGGCCCGGTCTCGTTCGGCTCGACCATCGAGATCGGGATGTAGTCGAGTCCGTACTGCTGCATCGTCTGGTCGATGCGAGCGGTCGCGACGCGCAGCAGATCGTCGTACTCCGCCTGCGCCCAGGCCGCCTCCGCGGTCTCGCCGAGGGCCGTGGCGATGTAGCGGTAGGTGGTCAGACCAGTGAGCGCGGACCAGTTGTCGATCGTCCAGTAGCCGTGCGAGTCGATCGCGTCGGTCTGTTTGATGATCCCCGTGCCGCCGTCGATCCGGTCGGTCTCGATGGTGTGGGTGTTCTTCTTGATCGTCTCGAACCGGCTGCGCAGGAAGTCCTTGTCGCCGGTGCGCTGCAGGTACAGGGCGTACGGCCAGCTGTACTTCCACTTCGCGTCGTCGTACTGCAGCTGGGCCGGCAGCGTGGACAGGTAGTCCTTGGCGTAGGTGAAGTCGCCGATCGTGAGCAGGGTCGACACGATGCCGATCGTGTCGTGGTCGAACATCTCGTCGTACCCGTTCTCACCGACGTGCAACTGCTTCTCGCCGTTGATGTCGTCGCGGATGATCAGCGTGTAGATGTACCCCGCCTTGTACGCATTGATCAGCCGCTTGTCGGGCAGGTCGGTGATGTTCGCGATCGCTGACAGCCGCGTGTTCCAGTACTGCTTCATGTGGGCGTAGTGCTTGTCGAAACCACCCAGCTGCTGCAGCTGAGTCGCCGACGGCCAGTCGTACGTGCCGTCGAAGCGGTCGGCGGCGACCGCATAGTCGCGCACCACGGTCCGGCCGGGATCGACCGTCGTGACGGTGCCGTTGGTCAACGGTGTCAGCAGGTTCGAGACCTTCGGCAGCCGAGCCACCGCGGAGGTCGTGTTCGTGACCGTCATCCGCGAGTACGCGACCTCGAACCGGTTGCCGCCGACAACCACCAGGTCGGCGAAGTTCTCGACCTTGATCGCCAGCCCGTCCTTGGCGTACTCACTGATGAACGCCGGCAGATACCCCTCGGCATTCGACCACTTGATCTTCCCCGGAATGTTCGGTACGCCGAAGTCGACCATCACATCGCCCCGGCTGCGCAACCGGTAACTACCGTCGATGAACGCGATCGGCGCATTCAGATCGCCCTCCCAACCGAAGGAGGACGTCAGCCCGGGATTCGTCACATTGGTGTACTCCGCGTGCGCCGCCGAGGACACCGCTTCGTCGTACGCCGCCTTCAGCAACTGATACGCCAGCCGCAGCCCGTCACGCTGTGCCGAGCCGTCCGCGAGCGTCGCCTTGGCCGCCGCGATCTCGCTGTCCAACTGCTTCTGCGCGGACTCGATCGCGCCGCCCACATCCGCTGCGCTCGCTTGCGGCAGCAGATCCTGGATGAGGCGGCGGTACCCATCCGCCGACGTACCTGCTTGTGTCACACCCGCGAGCGTAACGTTGCCGGAGGCATTCGTCTTGCGGAGCAGCTGGGCGCTGACCCGGGCAGAGTCACCGGCGCCGAGCGTGAGCTCGAAGAGCCTGGTGACCGAGGCGTCGGTGCTGACCAGATCCGTGCTCACGAACGTCGGGGTGGTCGCGCCGTTGAGGTAGACCGAGACGTTCGCGGTCGCGCGCCAGGCTCCGGAGACGAACCGCACCGTCTGGCCGTCCGCCGCAGCCGGGACCGACAGGTCGTAGCCGTACGGGTCGGTCAGGTCGGCGTTCTGGCTCGCTCCGTCGGCGAAGAAGATCCCGCCGTGGCGCGTGCCCGGCTGGGATGCGGTCGGGGTGCCATTCGTCCACGAATAGCTCACCGGGTTGTCGTTCTGCGCGCCGATCGTGCCTCCGGCCTGGCGGTTCGCGACCGCGAGCCGGGGCGTCGAGTCGGGCACACCCGCGCGCCGGTTCACCGTCGCGCCGTCGAGGTGCAGCCAGTCGTCCGGTCCATCGGTCGTGAGGTTCATCGACACCGGCGGAGCGGTCGCGGCCAGGCTGGCATCGGTCGCCGGCTTGATCTGCGACAGTGCGGCGGCAGCCAACGAGAGGTTGCCGGCCGCCTGGAGTTTCGACGCGAACTTGGCCGTGACCACGACGCCTTCGCCCGGGCGGATGGTGACTGTGTAGCGCTTCACCGCCGCCGTACCGCTGGCGGTGAGCTTTGCGGAGTACGCCGTACCGCTGCCGTCGGTTGCTGCGACGGTCAGTGAGCCGGTGGCCTGCCAGATCCCACCCACGAACACCAGGCGTCGTGGCGAGTCCGACGGCGCGACCGTGATCCGGTAGCCGGCGTCGTGGGCCGTCGTGTCGCCCACGGTCGTGGTGTCGTAGTTGAAGACACCACCCGTAGTGACGCCCTTGGCCGACGGGGTGGAAGTTCCGTCCGACCAGTCGAACGACACTGGGCTGTCATTCAGCTCGGTTCGCCCACCAGCGGGGTTGAGGTCGTCGACGGTGATCGCCGGTGTCGCGGCCTTCCGTTCGACGCCCGATCCGGTGACGTGCACCCAGTCGAGGTCGCCGTACGTGGTCAGGTCCATGGCGCCGGCGACCGTGCGGCCGCTCGGGAGGTTCTCGGTGTTCACCACGAACGGGTCGGCCGGCGGAGCTGCCGCCGGGGCTGGCGACGCGGAGATCACCGCGGTCGTCACGAGTGCCCCGGCGGCGATCGCCGCGAGCAGTCTGGGTCCGGCTCTCATCTGATGTCCCTTCAGGCGGGTTGGCACAGTGAACGCACGCCGAAACCCCGCAAAACACAGGCTCGGGCGCGCGTCAGGAAAAGTCGGTACTACGGTTCGCGGGGTCCTCGGAGACTGCTTCCGCGGACGACAAGCTCCGGTTCCAGTAGGACGTGCTGGGGCTCGCGGGGATCGCCCGCCATCAGGCTGTCGACGGCCTGGATCAGTTGCCGGCCGACCTCGTCGATCGGCTGGCGCAACGTGGTCAGTCCGGGGCTCACCAGGGCCGCGGTCGGCGAGTCGTCGTACCCCGTGATCGCGACATCGGCTCCCGGACGCAGTCCCCGTTCGTGCAGGGCTCGCATCACTCCGAGGGCGAGGGTGTCGGATCCGCAGACCAGTGCCGTGGCGGGTCGGGACGCGTCGAGCATTCGGTGCGCGGCCTGGCAGCCGGCCTCGAGTGAGTCCACCACGGCGGCCTGCAGATCGGTCTCCAGTCCGCGCTCGCGGCAGGCGTCGAGCCAGCCTTCCCGGCGGTCCTGGCCGAGCTCGGACCCGGCGACCCAGCCGATGTGGCCGATCCGTCGATGTCCCTGCGCCGCCACGTGGTCGGTCGCGGCGCGGGTACCGGCCCGGCCGTCGACGTCGACCCACGCGACGCTGTCGTCGCCGTCCCAGGACCGGCCGAACGACGCGAACGGCACACCCCAGGACCGCAGCGCGGCGACCCGGTCGTCGTTGTGGTGCGTCTCGGCGAGGATGAACGCGTCGATCGACGTCTTCTTCAACAGGTCCCGGTACGCCTTGATCTCGCCGGCCGGCCCGTCCTCGGCGTGACACAGGATCAGGTGGTAGCCGGCCTGGACCGCGGCCGCGTTCAGCACGTAGAGGAAGTCGTCCATCAGCAGTGAGGCCTTGTCCGGTCGGGACGGCCGCATCTTGAACGCGATCAGCGACGAGCTGCGGTTGCGCAGCGCGCGGGCCGAGAGGTTGGGCTCGTAGCCCAGCTCGGCGACCGCGGCCAGGATCCGCTTCCGGGTCTCGGGCGCGACCCGGTCGGGGTTGTTCAGCGCGTTCGACACCGACTGCGCCGACACCCCGGCCCGCTGTGCCACCTGCACGAGCGTCACGTGCCCGTGCGGAGCGGGACCGCGGCTGGCGTGCTGCGACTCCGGAACCATCAGCGAATCTCCGTCAGATATTAACGTTAAAAACTGTAGCCAGACGCTACGACGCTCACGAGCGAGCCGTCAAGGGCTCAGCGCGTGGAGAAGTTTTAACGCTAGAACTCGCCGGGTCAGGCGTCCGACCGGCGGATCCGCAGGTCGGGCTGGAGCAGCAGCCGGTGCAACGGGCGGGTCGGGTCGTCCAGGCGAGCGACCAGCAGGCGGAGCGCTTCGGCGCCGACGGCCGCGCGCGGCGGCGCGACCGCGGTCAGTGGTGGATCGCAGAGGGCGGCGAGCTGATCGTCGTACGCGACCACCGCGAGGTCCCCCGGCACTGCTACGCCGGCCGCCTTCAGTCGACCGACCAGCGGCAGCGCCAGCGAGTCGTTGTGGACGAGGATCGCGTCCACCTTCCCCGCGCGAACCGCGTCGACCAACTGCCGACTGACGGCGTCCTGCTGCGGAGCCGCGTTCTCCCCCATCGAGATCTCGGGCGCCGACCGCTCCAGGCCGAGCCCGGCCAGGCTCCACTCGTACCCGGCCCGCAACATCGGCGCCGTCACCGTGTCGAAGTGCAGCAGCCCGATCCGCCGATAGCCGAGATCGGCCAGATGCCGTACGGCGAGGTGGGCGCCGTGCTCGTGGTCGGTCGCGACGTGCTCCACCGTTCCCGTGTCCAGACCGACCCGGCGCTCGGCCAGGACCACCGGCACCGGGAGGGACCGCAGCCAGGATTCGGTCTCGGCCGACGTCCGGGGATCCAAGGTCGTCGTCAGCACCAGTCCGTCGGTGCCGGAGGCAAGCAACTGCTCGGCCTGCGCACGCTCCTCGGCCTGGTCGTTGCCCGAAACCGTCAGGGTGAGTTGTACGCCGAGTTCGTCCGCCGCCTGTCGCGCCCCACTGATCACCTCGGGGTAGTAGTACGACGGATGCGGCACGACCATGCCGATGCCGTAGCGCTTCCCTGCCCGCGCCTCGGCCCGTTCCGGCGTTGGCCTCGCGGACTCTCCGAGCGGCCAGGTGACCCCGCCGTGCACCCGCTCGACGAGCCCGCGGCGCGCCAGTTCGCGGACGTCGACCCGCACCGTCACGGCAGCGACCCCGAGCTCGTCGGCCAACTCCTGGACCTTCATCGACCCGCGGGCCTCAACCCGCTCGAGGATCGCCTGGTGTCGCTCCGCAGCCTGCATCAATCACCCCTCCTTGCGCGAAATGATATCACTTTGACGGCGAATCTCACCGTGAACGCCCTCTTGACCCACTCGAATCGATATCACATGATCCTTTCGATATCACTTGGGAACGACAGGAGATGCGATGACGGTCAGCAGACGAACACTCCTCGCAGGCGCCGCCCTCTCCCTCGCGAGCGGAGCCCTGACGTCGTGGAGCCCGCGACCGGCATCGGCGGCCACCGTTCCGCCGCTAGGCGACGGCGCGTTCTTCGGCGTCTGGAGTGCGGCCGAGCAACGCTGGACCACGGCCCCGCAGCTCAACTACGCCGACTACCCACTGGCCGACGTCGCTGCCGCCGCCAAGGCAGGT
The DNA here is from genome assembly GCF_056436705.1 of Kribbella sp. NPDC043289. NCBI lineage: Bacteria > Bacillati > Actinomycetota > Actinomycetes > Propionibacteriales > Kribbellaceae > Kribbella > Kribbella sp. NPDC043289. The sequence goes on along the minus strand of NZ_JBWKCB010000001.1, from coordinate 374,424 downwards.
CGGTACGACGACGCCGCGACCGCACTGCTGAAGTACTACCGGAACCGGCCCGCCCGCACCACGGCCGGCTACAGCACCAACGGCTTCTACCCCACCAAGCGCCTGCCGCTCATCGCCGACAACATCTGGTCACTCGGCAAAGGCGAGCTGTACCACTCGACGCTCACCCTCGACACCGCTTCGACAACCGTGACGGTCGACGTGAGCGACCTCGTCACCGCTGATCTGGCGACCGGCAGCATCGGCTTCCTCCTGATGGCTCGGACCAAGTCGTCGGCGATCGCCACCATCGCGAGCCGGCATGCCGCGGCCGGGGCACCCACGCTGCGAGTGACCACCGACGCGGGCGCGATCGACGTACCCGCGGCCGCAAGCACGTACATCGCGGCTGGGGCGGGCGCCGGTACTGCGCATGGTGCCGAGACGCAACTGGTGGTCGCCGATAGTGGCACCGGCCCGTACAGAGATGCGACGCGCAAGGCTTATCTCTCGTTCGACCTGCGCGCCGTGACCGGTACGCCGAAGTCTGCCGAGCTCCGGCTCACCGGGAGCAGCACGATCGCGGGGACGGGCGTGATGGTCTTCGAGGACAAGGAGACCTTCGACGAGACCACGCGGACCTGGAACAACACGATCCAGAACACGTTGTCGTACCAGGGCGATCCGGGCGGGTTCGACTGGACGTGGCCGGCGCACACCGACAAGGAGTGGTACTACCAACTCCCCCGGTTCTACTGGGCCGGGCCAATGGCGGACGCCTACGCGAGCACTCACGACGAGGCTCTCGCCCAGACCATGATCCGCCAGATCCGGGACTTCATCGCCGACGCCGACGCCACCACGTCGCCTGCCGGTGCCGGCAGTTACCCGCGCAATCTCGACGCCGGTATTCGTTCCCAACACTGGGTCTACGCCTACGAGGTGCTCCGGACGAGCCCGTCGCTCGATGCGGCGACCAATACCGCAGTACTCAAGACGCTGGTCCGCGGGCAGGAGTTCCTGCGTACGTCGACGTCCGACACGCCGAACCACGCCTTCTCGTTCATGGCCGCGCTGATCTACGTCGCGGGGTACTTCCCGGAGCTGGCGGGCAGTGCCGGATGGATCGCCGATGCGCAGCGGGTGCTGGGCGAGCAGCTGGCCGCGTCGCTGTACCCGGACGGTGGGTACCGCGAGGCGACGTACAGCTACACGTACGTGACGATGGGAACCTTCCTTGCTGTTGGCAACTTCTGCAAGGCCACCGGGATCGCCTTCACGCCAGGCGCCGACCTGCGGCGCGCGGCCTGGTACGCCGCCGACGGGCTGTACCCGGACGGCACCGGACCGAACTACGGCGACAGCAGCAACGACAACTTCACCGGGTCCCTGAAGAGCCTCGCCGACTACTTCGACGACGACCAGCTCCGCTACGTCGCCGCACTCGGAACCTCGGGTACGGCGCCCGACCACAGCAGCGTGGTCTATCCGGACACCCGGGTGATCGTCCAGCGCACCGGCTGGACGCGCGACGCGTCGTACCTGCGGATGAATCTTGATCGTGGGCCGCACCAACATCCCGACGAACTCGCACTGCAGCTCTACGTCCACGACCGCCCGCTGTTGCCGGCGATGGGTGCCTTCACCTACAGCGACGACGCCAAGTCGAACTGGTTGCGCCTGACCACGCAGGCCAACACCACAGTGACCATCGACGGCGCCGTACAGGATCCGACCGCCGCGGGCGCTATCGACACTCCGCTCGATGGTTCTTGGGCGACGGTCTCGACCGGCTGGACCGACGCCACGCCTGGGGTCCGCCACACCCGCACGATCGTCAGGATCGGCGGTGAATCCGACGGTTTCTGGATCGTGAGTGACGCCCTCGACCCGGCCGACTCCAAGGTGCACGACTACGCGCAGAACTGGCATCTCCTGCCCGATGCGATGCCTGTCCTGGGTGCGGACGGCAGCACGCGTACGGCGTTCGCGTCCGGGACCAACCTGGTGATCGCGCCGCTGATCAAGGACGGCCTGCGCTCGGAGATCAAGGATGGTTACTACTCGGCGCGGTTCTACGAGGTGCAGCCGACCAAGTACGCGAGCTACACCCTGCGCACAGGTGGGCCGGTCCGGCTGGCGACCCTGTTGCTGCCGGTCCTCCCCGGTCTCCCCCGGTCCGCGACGGCGACAACCGTCACGGCAGACCCCCGACTGCTCCGACTCGATCTCTCCGGCCGGACCGCCTTCGTCTGGCTCGCCAGTGCGACAAGCACGACCGGGTCCACGTTCGACGCCTCCTTCGGGTACGTCGAGAACGCGGCCGGCCTGACCCGCGTACTCGCGGACCAGTGGACCAAGGTCGGCACAACCGGCCGCGCCGTCCTGAGTGCCGACCGACGCCTGGGCCCCACAGCGGTCCTCCTGGACCGACCGAACCGCACCGTGACCGTCGAGACAGCCGAAGCACCCGGCGCAACCCTCGCCATCGACGCCCCCTGGGCCCAAACCGTCACCCTGAACGGCACCCCGCGAACCCCGCGCCGAACAGCCGCCCACCTCGAACTCCCCCTGCACTGAGGAGACACTCATGCCCAATCCCCTGATCGGTCGGCGGCTCGTGCTGCAGGCCGGACTGGCTGCCGCCGTTGGTGTCAGCGCGACGACAACCGCGAACGCCTCGGGTCCCGAGGTGCTGGATCTCGGTCCTGCCGTGGTGCAGTTCGCGTTGATGAGCGGGGTGACGATCGGCGACATCGTGTACGTCGGTTCGCGCAACCTGGAGCCGGCCACGATCATCGCCGTCCACCTGCCCACCGGAAAGGTCATCGGGCAGACCGCACTCGGCACCGGCTACTCCATCCAGGCCCTCGCCGCCGACCCCTCCGGCCCCTATCTGTACGCCGGAGTACTGCAGAAGTCCGCCAGCCAAGCGAACCTGTACCGCTGGGACACCCGCTCACTCGACAAACCGGCCGAGGCAGTCGGCCGGATCGAGGACCGCGACGTACGGGATCTCGCCGTGGCGCCCGATGGTGTCGTGTACGCCGTGGGCAGCGCAGGCGCGACGGCTCCGGCACTGTGGCAGTACGACCCCGCGACCGGAACCGTCAGCAACTTGGGCATCCCGGACGCGAACTCGACCACCGCACTCGCCGTCGCAGCCACGGACTCCACCGTCTTCTTCGGTGCAGGCAGCACGCTCAGCGGCGGCGGAAGCGCGAGCCGGGCGTCGCTCTTCGCATACGACCGATCAGCCAGAACCTTCACGCTCATCACGCCGCCGGAGCTTCAGCGCGACCCGAGTGTGCGCGAGCTGGCGGTCCTCGGAGACCAACTCGTCGTCGGCACCGCGGGCGGCCTCGAACCGTCGAAGGTCGCGCTCCTCGACCTCGCCGACGTGTCGTCGTACTCGGTCGCGACCTCCATCGGCAAGACCGCCAAGAAGTTCGCCGCCGTCGGCACCAACGTGTACTTCGCCAACGAGTCGAGCCTGCTGGCGTACGACACGACCGCCAACACGATCAGCCCGGTCGAGTTCGACGGGCCGGCGCTCGGCGAGATCTGGGGTGTCGACGCCCGCAACGGAACCGTCGTCGTGACGTCAGCGTTCGGTTTCCTGGCCGAGATCGACCCGCAAGCCAAGACGTCGACTGTCGTCGAGCTCGCCGAGGCCGGCGCCCCGCTGTCTCCGCAGACCGTGATGGGTATCGCCGCGGGCGGCGGCTACGTGTACGTCGGTGGTACCGGCACGATCGCGCGGCACACCCTGCGCAACGGTGACGTCCTCAACCTGCGCGCACCGGGCGAGGCCAAGGACGCCGTCGTTGTCGATCACGTCCTCTTCACCGGGCAGTACAGCTCGGAAGGAATCTGGCGGTACGACCCGCGCGACGGCGCACCGATCCGTCGTACCGCTGCCTTCCCTGCCGCCCAGGATCGCCCTCTCGACGTGGCCTGGGATGCCGTGAACGGGCTGGTCCTCGTCGGCGTTCAGGCGGACACCGAAGGCGGCGGCTCGTTCTGGACGTACGACCGTCGTACCGAGCGGACCCAGTGCTTCGTCAACCCGATCGACGCCGCGCAATGCGTCCGCGCGGTCGCGACACGGGACGGCGTGGCGTACCTCGGTGGTGACAACGGCGGCGGCGCCGGACCGCGCAGCACGATCGTTGCCTTCGACCCCGTTGCGGGCCGGGAGCTCTGGCGCCTCGACCCGCAACAGACCGCCGGCGTCGCCGCTCTCGCCACCCGCGGCCGCCATCTCTACGGGCTCTCCCGCGCGGGCGGCCTGTTCGTCGTCGACCTCCCCACGCGCAAGGTGATCCATCGCGCGGACGTTCGCTCGGTCAGCAACGGCTTCGCGGCTGTCGTGACCAATCGCGGGGTTGTGTACGGCGCATCCGACACCACCGTCTTCCGCATCGACCCGAAGACCTTCGCCGTCAGCACCGTCGTCGCCGGCATCAACGGCGCCTGGTACAGCGGCCCGCACATCACCAACGACGAGTCCGGCCGCCTCTACACCATGCGAGCCCGCAACCTCGTCCGCATCACGGATAGCTAGTGCAGCCAGCTAGTGCAGCGTGTAGCCGCCGTCGATCACGAGCACCGAGCCGGTCATGAAGCTGGAGGCGTCGGAGGCGAGGAAGACGACGGTCGGCGCGATCTCCTCCGGTACGGCGTACCGCTGCATCGGCGCGTCGTCGATCCACCGGGCCTTGAACCGCGGCTCGTCCACCGGCGCCATCTCGGTCTGCCGGGGGCGACCGCGTTCACCCGGATGTTCAACGGCGCCCACTCGGCGGCCAGCGACTTGGTCAACTGGTGCACCGCCGCCTTGGACGCGTTGTACGCCGGCTGCCACTGCGGCCGGTTCACGATCTGCGCCGAGATCGACCCGATGTTCACGATCGTGCCGCCGCCGACGGTGCTGAAGTGCCGGGCGGCCTGCTGGCTGAGCTTCCACAGGCCGTCGACGTTGGTCGCGAACACGCTGTCCCACTCGTCGTCCGGCACGTCGAGCGCCGGCCGGTGGAAACAGGCGCCGGCATTGTTGACCAGGATGTCGAACCGGCCGGTCGCGTCCAGCGCCGCGTCGATCGCGGCCTGACCGGACTCCCGGTCGTTGACGTCAAGGCCGACACCGACCACGGTGCGCCCGGTCGCCGCGGCCAGCGCGTTCGCTGCCTCGCGACTCGCCGCGACGTCCCGGGCGCCGATCACCACATCGGCGCCGGCCTCCGCCAGACCGGCGGCGAAGGCTCGCCCGAGCCCTCGATATCCGCCGGTCACCAGCGCCGTACGTCCAGCCAGCGAGAACTTGTCCAGGATTGTCATCGGGTCATTGTTGTCTTGTTGGCCAGATGGAGGCGAGGTGGTGGAGGGTGAGGGACTGCAAATTCAGGGGCTCGGTGGTGGTCAGTTCGACGGCGTCGCCGGTCGCGGTGTCGAAGTCGACGTTGTAGCAGGCGTAGTACGCGCCGCCGCCCGCGAAAACCGCCAGCTGGCCGCGATCCACGAGCAGGCGGAGGGTGACGGTCCCGTCCTCCGCCGGTGGCAGTGGTACGCCGTCCAGTTGTCCGGCGGCCACGTCGTACCGAGCCTCGCGGACCGCTGTGCCGTCCGGTCCGGTCCGCAGCCGGAACGCGAACGTGCCGGCCATCGTCCCCGCCAGATCGAACGTTGCCTCCAGCTCGTAACTGGTCGCGGTGCCGGCGACGAGCATGGTGCTGCCGCCGGCCAGGACCTGCGGCTCCACAGCGATCGCCGCCGTGCGCAGCGATTCGATCTCGTCGACCGGCGTACTGAAGATCCGTGGACCGTCAGCGGTCGCGACCAACCGCTGCTCGACCGGGAAGCTGGCGTTCCCGGTCCACACCGAGCCGCGGTTCTGCCCCTGCCAGGCCAACGTCACGACCCGCCCGTCGGGCAGGTTGTCGAACGACTGGGCCGCGTAGTAGTCACTGCCCGCGCTGCCTGGATTCGCCGAGATCGTGCGGGGCTCCGTCCAGTCCGTGCGGAAGTCGCGACCGTCGAAGTCGCCGACGACGTACGAGCCGCGGGCGTCCCGCAGTACCCAGTACTCCGTGTCGTCCAACCGCATCACCGTGACGTCAGGGCATTCGAAGAACCAGTCCGCGACGTACCGCCCGGTCCGCTCCCACTGCCGCAGATCCTTGGAGACGAAGAAGTCCACGCCGTTGCCGTCGTTGTCCGACCAGACCGCCATCACCCACGCATCGCTCGCCTCGTGCCGTACGACCTTCGGATCGCGGCTCTCGCGGCCACTCGGCTGCGCGATCACGCGACCTTCGTCGTACGCCGTGAACGTCCGGCCACCGTCGAGACTGAAGAACATCCGCACACCCTGCGTCCCGCTGAAGACCAGGAGCGGATCGTGCTCGCCATCTTTGAGCCCGGACGTGTTGTGTACGTCGACCACGCCACCGCCGGACCACAGGTCGCCCGGATGACGCTTCGGGTCGAGCGCGATCGGCTGCTGCTCCCAGTGCACCAGGTCGGGACTGGTCGCGTGACCCCAGTGCATCGTGTCCCAGACGAGACTGTCCGGAGCGTGCTGGAAGAAGAGGTGATACGTCCCGCGGTAGTACAGCAGGCCGTTCGGGTCGTTCATCCAGCCGCGTCGCGGGCTGAAGTGGAACTGGCCACGGTTGGGCTCGAGGTAGTCGGTCACAGGAGGCCTTTCTAACGGGGGCGGCGGTACTCGCGGGCCGGCAGCGGGACGGGTTCGTTGTCGCCACCCGGCACCTGGTACCAGTAGGCGACGCTGCAGATGTCGTCGCTGCGTTCGAAGTGCCCGTGGTCCCACGCACCGATCTGTTGCAGCGTGACCTTCAGCCGCTCGTGGAAGAGCACCGGGTCGGGCAGGTGCCAGCGGTACATCCCGTGCGACTGCAGCGTGTCCGCGACGAACGGCGAGTGCCCGGTGGTGTCCTGCGCCGAGTAGAACGGATACCCGCAGTACGGCGCGCTGAAGGTCAAGGGCACCGGTGGTGGGTCGGCACGCAGCGCGTCCTGGAACGCCCAGGCCCCGCCGGCGTAATCCTCGAGACCCGTGCTGCACTGCGTCGGGTACTCGTCGTCGGCGTCGATGTAGAACTTGACCTCGCCCTCACCCCACCAGAACCGCTCGAGCGCGGTCAGCCCGATGTACGTGCCGACGTACGTGCCTCTGCCGGTGACGCCGTCGAGGATGACGTGATCCTGACCGAGCTCGGTCGAGGCGTTGCTGCGTCGCCAGGACGCGTGGAACAACGCGGTGTCCTCAGGCAGCTCGTCGCCGACCGTGTAGTCGATCTGGTAGTAGATCCCGCCGACCGGGCCGGGGTGCTCGCTCGTCAGCTCGATCCGCGCGTGCCGTCGGAACGGCATCGGGAAGTAGCAGTTCAGTCCGCCGGTCGGTGCGACCACGATGGGTTCGGAGGTGACGAGTGCGCGCTGGCCGAAGCCGTTGCAGAAGAAATCTCCGAGCGGTACTTCGACCGCCGGGTGCTCCTCGTCGTCCCACCACATCCGCAGGACGAGATCACGCAGTACCCACGGGCCGGCCGCGGTCTTGTCCGGGACCGTCATCCAGATGTGCCCGATCACGCCGGGACCGCTGATGTCGGCGAGCGTCGCGGTCGCCCCGGACTCGAGATCGATCGCCGGCCGGCCTTTCCGGGACGGCCCTAGCGCCGACGCGGCGGTCGCTGCCTGGCCCGGTGCGCCGGTCGGGTTCTCGGCGTTGATCGACCGGCTCCGGCGTTCGCCGGGTGACCTGGTCAGTGCTGCCCAATCGGTCATCCGTTCCGGCACCAACTCTCGCTGCGTCGAAGCACCTAACAGGAGTTAGGTCGCGTCTACCTAACAGGTGTTAGCTCGACTGTGTCAATGCTCGGTCGGCTCAGCTGGGTGGAGGTTCCGCGAGCGTGCCGCGGACGACGGGCAGGCACGGGATCTTCTCGGTGCCGCCGGACGGGCGGGGCTCACCGGCGAGGCGGGCCAGCAGGTCCGCGGTGGCGCGCCGCCCCATCTCGCGGTGCGGCAGGGCGATCGTCGTGATCCCCGGCGGTACGTCGGCGGCGAGGATCTGCTCGTCGTCGTACCCGATCACCGACAGGTCGCTCGGCACCGACAGGCCGAGCGACGCGGCGGCCAGGATGACGCCGATCGCGCCGCGGTCGTTGGCGGCCAGGATCGTGGTCGGGCGGTCCGGCCGACGCAGCAGCTCGAGGGCGGCGGCGTGGTTCGTGCCGACGCTGTAGCTGGCCTGGACGACGGTGCCGTCCACCGGCAGGCCGGCCGCGTTCATCGCCGCGGTGAAGCCCCGGACCCGTCGCTCGGTGGCGGGCGACCCCGGGTCGCCGGTGATGAAGGCGATCCGCCGGTGGCCGGCGTCGATCGCGAGCTCGGCCGCTGCCCGGCCGCCGGCCTCGTCGTCGGGGACGAACGCCGGCAGCGAGTCGTCCGCGACGAAGGCGTTCGCCAGGACCAGTGGCAAGCCCGGCGGCGCGTCGAGTGCGTCCAGTTGCCGCAGTCCGGCCTCGGCGTAGATCAATCCGTCGACATCGCGGGCGCGCAGCGTCGTCATCGCGCCGTCCACGTAGTCGGGGTGCTGCCAGGTGTCGATGGTGAGGATCATGTAGCCGGCCTCGAGCGCCAGGTCGCTGGCCGCCGACAACAGCGGCCCGGCGAACGGGGCGCTCGCGATCGCATCGGTGACGAGCCCGATGGTCGCGGTCCGTTGCCGGCGCAGGTTCACGGCCGAGGCGTTCGGCACGTAGCCCAGCTCACGGGCGACCGCCCGGATCCGAGCCTGCTTCTCCGCGTCGACCATCCCGTCTCCGCGGCCGTTGAGCACCAGCGACACCGACGACCGGGACACTCCTGTCGCCTTCGCGACGTCGGTCGACGTCACGCGCCGCTTGCTCATACTCCCCCTCGCCGTCTGGGATGCCGCCGCGCGGCCAGCATCTCACGAGTCCGGTGAGGCTCCGTCGGGGTTCGAGCCGGTGTCGTCCCCGGGTGAGTTGTGGGAGTCCGTGAGCTCGTGCGCCACGTCGCGGAGCGTGCGGTCGGAGTCCTGCGAGTACCGCCGGAGTACTTCGAAAGCGCGGCCGTCGTCCAGGTGGTACCGCTCCATCAGGATGCCGATCGCCTGGCCGATCAGCTCGCGGGCGTCGACCGCCATGACCGAGTCGGACTCGTCCCACGCGGCCGCGATCGCCGCGGCCGCGTGACTGGCCAGGACGTGCGCGATCGCGACGTCGTCGACGTCGAACCCGTTCGGCTTGTCGCTGAACAGGCTCAGCACCGCCGACGGACTGTTCCCGGCCATCAGCGGCACGTGGACGACGCTGCGGATCCCGGCCGAGAGCGCCTTGTTCGTCCAGTCGTGCGACCAGCGGGTCTCGATCAGCACGTCCGGAACGACCAGCTCCTCGCCCTCCCGCGCCGCGGTGATCAGCGGACCCTCGCCGAGGTCGACCTGGTCCTGGTGCAGCGCCGCCAGTTTCGGGTCGGACAACGCCGTGAGGTCAAGGCTCTGCCGGCCGTCGGTCAGCACGATCGAGGCGTAGGTGCACCCAACGATCCGCACCGCGGACCGCACCACCGCTTCGACGGTCTGCTCCGCCCCGTCGGCATCCTGCAGTTCGGTCGCCAACCGACCGATCGCCACCGCCGACGGATGAGTCTCACTCACGGTTCCACTCACCACATCTACCCTTGCCGGGTCGCCGCGGACTACCGTCCGACGGCCCTCGCCAGTTCGGCCTTCGTCATCTTCGAGCGGCCCTTGACGTGCTTGTCCTTGGCCTCGTTGTAGAGCTGCGCCTTGGTCCGGCCCCCGGACCCGCTGTGCGAACGCAACCCACCGCGCCGGCTGGAGGAGATGTCGTCGGTCGAACTCCGGCTCGTCTGCGTCGCCTCGCCGGACCGGGCGCGCTCCTTGTTCACGGTCCGTGCCGCGATCTCCTCGGCAACGTCCGCGCTCCGGCCACGGTCCTCGAGGCCGGCCTTGATGTGCTCGTACTGCCGCTCACGCTTCCGATTCGCTCCCGCAGGCATCGTCGCCTCCCTTCACCGTCCGTCCGGTACCCGCCACCGCCCTGGCCAATCAGCCGGTGAGGTGTACGTTCCGCGTGTTGGGGCGCATCGTTGACTTGATGAACCTCTGCCGCATCGAGGTCCTGCCTGAACTGCGCCTTCGGAGGGAGCATTCTCATGGGTGACCACGAAGCCTGGACGAGGATCGACGTCGCGCCGAACGTGGTGTTCGACCGGCTCGCCGATCTGGACCACCTTCCCGACTACCTGCCCTGGATGACCGCGATGCGCCGGACCAGGCCGCGCCCGGTCGAGGCCCAGGGCCTGGAGCTTCGGCTACCGCATCAACCAGTGCACGAAGAGGTCGACGTCACGACCACTGGGGTCGGGCACGAGGCCGGGTGGATCGACGTCATCGACGAGGACCGGGTGCTCCGGTGGGGTGCCGAGGGTGCGCACGAGTACGCCGGTGAGCTGACCGTCGACTTCGTCGCCGACAACGAGTCGAAGCTCACGGTGCGCGTGCGAACCAACCACGACGAGGCCGTCGACGCGGAACTCAGCGAGGCGCTGGCCGGGATCAGGGCCGCCCTCGAGGAACTCCCTGCCAGCGAATCCGACTCCGGAGCCTGAGCACCTACCGCCAGCGTTCCTTGGTCGCTAGGGGTGCGGCGGCAACCGGCGGGTGTCGATGAGCTGCGCGGCGACCTCACGCAGCTTGGTGTTGGTGACCTGGGAATACCTCCGGAGGATCGCGAACGCCCGATCCCCGTCCACGCCGTACCGCTCCATCAGGATCCCCATCGCTTCACCGACCAGCCTCCGGCTGTCGACCGCACGCGCGAGGTTCTCCTCGGTCCGCGCGCTCGCGACCGCGACTGACGCATGCCTGGCGAGGATCTGCGCGATCGCCTCGTCGTCGGCGTCGAACGCATCCGCGCTCGCGCTGTACAGCCCGAGCACGCCGACCGTGCCCGAAGCCGTTGTCAACGGGATGTCCAGAACGCTGTGCACACCAAGGGAAAGCACCTTGGCACACCAGGCCGGCCACCGGGTCTCGGCGGCCGTGTCACGGACCAGAATCGTCCGGCGCTCGCGTATCGACTCCACCAGCGGGCCGACTCCACGGACCATCTGCCACCGGTAGATCTCCTCCACCACCGGGTCGGTCGTCGCCGGCACCTCTGGTGACCCCTTGGTCGCCAGGGCCACGCCTGCATGCGAGCACCCGAGAGCCAGCAGCGCGAACTCGACCACCGCCTGCACCGTCTCGCAGACGCCCCCGGAGTCGTGCAACTCCGTGGCCAGGCGTGAGAACAGGTCCGCGGCCGTCTTCTCCCCGGTCACCGCGGACAGCCCTTCCTCCGCGTGAGATGCCTGGGTCCGATCGGCCGACTCCACACCCAACATCATGCTCCGCGATCGCCCCGGTGCACAGTGCCGTTTTCTCACCGCGCACCGTCCCGGCAACGAGGAGTCGCCGGCCTGACAGCGTGTGAGCCTCGGGCAGGAGTTCGTCGGCCTTGGCGTTCAGATCGGCGATGGGCGAGTGGGTGGCGAGAGTGAGTCAGTGGATGGCTTCGAGCCATTCGAGGCGGCACGGTAGAGGGCGCCGAGATTCTCTCGAATTCGGCTCGGACGCACCTGTCGCCGAGCCCGATCCGTGGCACGCGATGGCCGACGCCGTGCACCGACTGGCTGCTTGCCTCGATCAGACATAACGAATAGAGTTATGTAACAGATGCTTCGCTAGAACTGAGGTTACACAAACCTCACTGCGGCAAGCCTCACCTCACCTTCGGAAGGACGTTCTTGATGACGGCGGAAATCGCGGAGCAGCCGGTCCCCGAGCTGCACCACTCACATCGCGACGTCACCGGCGGCTGGCTGCGGCCGGCGACGTTCGGCGTGATGGACGGCCTGGTCTCGAACTTCGCTCTGGTCGCCGGCGTGGTCGGCGGCGGGGCGACCGGCAAGGTCGTGATCGTCACCGGACTCGCCGGTCTGGTCGCCGGCGCATGCTCGATGGCGTCCGGCGAGTTCACCTCGGTGTCGTCCCAGTCCGAGCTGATCAAGGCCGAGATCGCCGTGGAGCAGCGCGAACTGGAGATCCACCCGAAAGAAGAGGAACGCGAGCTCGCGCTGATGTACGAGGCCAAGGGTCTCCGTCCGGAGCTGGCCGCCGAGGTCGCGCACGAGCTGACGACCAACCCGAAGGTCGCGCTCGACGTCCACGTCCGCGAAGAGCTTGGCGTCGACCCCAACGACCTGCCGTCCCCGTGGACCGCCGCGGGTTCCTCCTTCGCGGCCTTCGCCATCGGTGCGGTGATTCCGCTGATCCCGTTCGTCTTCGGGGCCGGCAGCGTGCTGCCCGCGCTCCTGCTCAGCGCACTGGGCCTCGTCGTCACCGGAGGCATCGTCGGCAAGATCACCGCCCGCCCGTTCTGGTACGGCGGTGGCCGCCAACTGCTGCTCGGCAGCCTGTCCGCCGCGGTCACCTTCGCGATCGGTCTGGCCGTCGGCACCGGCTTGTCATAGGGCCCCGCCTTCAGAGGACTCTGCTTTTCAGGGCGTCACGGGGTCAGCGGATAGCCTGTGCGACATGGCGACGACCCGACGTACGAAGACCCGGAAGCCGGAGAGCTGGCTGCTGCTCATCTACAAGGTGCCCAGCGAGTCCTCCCGGGCCCGGGTCGCCGTCTGGCGGGACCTGAAGCGGCTCGGCGGTTTCTACGTGCAGCAGGCGGTCTGCGTGCTGCCGGACCTCGAGGACCTGCGCGCCGGGATGGACAAGGTCCGCGACCGCGTCACCGAGCTCGGCGGGTCGAGTGTCTTCCTCACCCTGACCGACGTCGAGGACGACGTCCGGGAGCAGTTCGTCGACGGCTTCCGGACCCAGTCGGCCAAGGAGTACGCCGAGATCGTCGAGGAGTGCGACACCAAGTTCGTCAAGGAGATCGAGTTCGAGCGCTTCCGGGAGAACTACACCTTCGAGGAAGCCGAGGAGATCCGCCAGGACCTGGAGAAGCTCCGCCGCTGGCTCGCCAAGGTGGAGGGGCGCGACTGGATGGACGCCGACGGCAAGGATCTCGCCCGGAGCAAGGTCGCCGACTGTGAGCGGCTGCTCGAGGAGTTCGAGGCCGACGTGTACGAACGCACCGAAGGCCAGGCCTGACATTCTGCACCGCCGGGGCCTGGCCCATTGACGCCCGCCTGCCGATGTAACTACTGTTTCATGCAGCATCTGTTTCAGCAGACTGGGAGTAGCGGATGGACGCGGCAACCTGGGGCTTGATCATCGCGACCTTCGTCGCCTGTTTCGTGGAGATGGTGGAAGCCACCACGATCGTGATGGCGATGGGGTACACGCGCGGCTGGCGGTCCGCGCTGGCCGGCACTTTCGCGGCACTCGGCGTCCTCGCCGTCGTGACGCTCGCGGCCGGCTACGCGCTGACCACGTGGCTGCCGGAATCGGCGCTGCAGCTCGCGATCGGCAGCCTGCTGCTGATCTTCGGCCTGCAGTGGCTGCGCAAGGCGATCCTCAGATCGTCCGGCCGCAAGGCCGTCCACGACGAGGACGCGATCTACCGCGAGGAGGTCGAAGCGGCCAAGGCCGCCGGTGACACCAAGGGCGGCCTCGACCTGTTCGGCTTCATGGTCTCGTTCAAGGGCGTCTTCCTCGAAGGCATGGAGGTCGTGTTCATCGTGCTGACCTTCGGCCTGAACGCGAACAACATCCCGGTCGCCGCGGCCGGCGCACTCGCCGCGGTCGTCGTCGTCCTCGGTATCGCCGTCGCGCTCCGCCGCCCGCTGTCGATGATCAACGAGAACCTGCTCAAGTACGGCGTGGGTCTGCTGCTCGCGTCCTTCGGGACGTACTGGGCCGTCGAGGGCATCGGCATCTTCCGGACCGGTCACGAGAGCCTCGCCTGGCCGGGCCACGACCTGATGATCCTGGTGCTGCTCGCCGCCTGGCTGCTGCTCAGCCGGATCTTTATCGCCGCGCTCCGCAAACCAGCCGCAGCCGTCACCGTGGAGGTCGCACCGTGAAGTACCTCAAAGCGTTCGGGCAGTTCTGGTACGACTTCATCATCGGCGACGACTGGAAGATCGCTGCCGCCGTCGTCACCGTGCTCGCCGTACTGACCGTGATCCTCCTGGCCACATCCCTCGGCGACACCGCGATCACCTTGATCGGTGCCGTTTTGATCCTGGCCGCGTTCACCATCAGCCTCAGCCTCGACGTCCGCCAGAAGCAGCGCTAGCTGACCCCGCCGAGGCCGCCCCTGCACGACCGGGGAGCACTACCCACCCAGAACGACCAGCACAACTCCCCACACCACCACCGACACCCTCCCGCAACGGGCATCGCGGACACCCGCGTTGGAGCCGATGGTCATGCACCGCACCTCCTGCGGCTGCCTGCCCAACACCCCGCTCGACTGAATTCGCGAGCTGTCAGGCCGGTGGCCGCGGCGCATCGCCGTACAGGATCGAGGTCCAGGCGGTGGTGAGGGTGTCGATGAGGACTTCCTCGTCGTCGAACGGCGGGACCTTGGCCGCGGCGAGGTAGTAGAGCCGCTCCCCCATCCAGGTCAGCGAGGCGGCGACGGCGCGCGCCTCCGTCGAGCCGAGTCGTTCGCGCGCCTGCGGGTCGGATTCGATCCGCGCGGTGGCGGCGTCGGTGAACAGGTTCATCTGCTCGAGCCACAGCTCCCGCAGTCCCTCGTCGGATCCCCAGCTCTCGACGATGGCCATCAGTACGCCGGCGTTGTCGAGCCACAGCCGGGCACCATCGGCCACGCCCGACCGCAGCGCGTCGACCGGATCCTGTTCCCGGTCGATCCACGGGCGCGCCGCCCGCTGCCCCTGCGTGACCGCATCGCGCACCAGGTCGGCGAGCACGGCCTGCTTGCTCGGGAAGTAGAAGTAGAAGCTGGCCCGGGACACACCGGCGGCCGTCAGGATGTCGGCCACGCTGAGCGCGTCGAACCGGTGATCCCGGAGCAACTCGCGCGTCCCGGACAGGATCCGCTCCCGCAGTTCCGCGGAAGCCGGAGCCACCGCTGATCGACGGGCGTCGCGCACAGTGCGTTTGGCTGGCATGGCACCCATCATAAGTGTCCGGACACTGTGTATGGACGTGCTGACCATACAGTGTGTATGGTCGGCTCGTGACTGAGATCGCGATTCATCTGGTCGTCAACGACCCGGACCAGGCCGCTTCCTGGTACGCCGAAGCGTTGGGCGCCCGGGAGACCAGCCGCCTCACGCTTCCCGATGGCCGCACGCTGACCGTGGAACTCCGGGTCGGCAAGACGATCCTCGCCGTGGCCGGCGAGATGCCCGACCAGGGCATGCGCACCCCCGCCGCGCTCGGCGGCACGCCCGCCGCATTCCACCTCCAGGTCGCCGACGCCGACCTCGCCTGGACACGCGCACTGCAGGCCGGCGCGACGATCTTCCAGCCGCTGCACGACGCTTTCTGGGGTGACCGCACCGGCCAGTTCCTCGACCCGTCCGGTCACCGCTGGGCAGTCGATCAGCACCTGCGCGACGTACCTGCCGGGGAACTCGCCGACCGCGCCGCCGAACTCTTCGCCGGATCGACGACGGCATGAAGTACCGCACCTTGGGGGCGAGTGGGCTCCGGGTTTCCGAGTTGGTCCTCGGCGCGATGACGTTCGGCGAGCAGGGCGGGGTCGGCGCGCCGCTGCCGGAGTGCCGGAAGATGCTGGACCTGTACGCCGAGGCGGGCGGCAACATGATCGACACCGCGATCAACTACCGCGCCGGTTCCAGCGAGGAGTTCCTCGGCGAACTGCTCGACGGCTGCCGCGAGTCGCTCGTCCTCGGAACGAAGTACACCGTCTCCCGCGACCGTGCCGACCCCAACGCCGCCGGGAACCACCGAAAGAACCTGCGCGCATCCCTGGAGACAAGCCTGCGCCGCATGCGCACCGATTACGTCGACGTGTACTGGGTGCACATGTGGGACCAGCACACACCGCTCGAGGAAACGATGCGAGCACTCGACGACGCCGTACAGGCCGGAAAGGTTCTGTACGTCGGAATCTCGGACGCACCCGCGTGGGTGGTGGCACGCGCCAACACGTTGGCCCAATGGCACGGGTGGAGTCCGTTCATCGGACTGCAGGTCCCGTACAGCCTGCTGCAACGCGACATCGAACGCGAGCTCCTGCCGATGGCCGAGGCCCTCGATCTCGGAGTCACCGCGTGGAGCCCGCTGGGCGGCGGTGTCCTGTCCGGCAAGTACACCCGCGCGACGCCGGCCGCCGAGGGCCGTCTGTCGGCGGAATCCCTGTCAGCCAAGGATCACGCCGTCGCCCAGGTCGTCCAAGAAGTCGCCGACGAGCTCGGCACAACCCCTTCACAAGTGGCGATCGCCTGGACGATGAGTCGCTCCCCGCGGGTTCACCCGATCGTCGGCGCGCGCACCACCAAGCAACTCGGCGAGAACCTCGCCGCCGCCGACCTCACTCTCCCACCAGAAGCGATCACCCGTCTGGAAGCAGCCACTGACTTCACGCCGGGCTTTCCGATCGACTTCATCGCCCAGACCTCCGACTGGGTCTTCGGCTCCGCCCTCGTCGGATAACGCTCTCAGAGGCGCAGCTGTGGGTGGGGCCAACGGTTTCGGAGCCAGCGGTCGTGGGTGGCGAGGACGGTGGTGCCGGGTGTGGTGCCGAGGGCGAGTTCCAGTTCGCCGGCGAGGGCCGGGGAGAGGTGGTTCGTCGGCTCGTCGAGGAGGAGCAGCTCGGGTGGATCGGCGATCAGCAGAGCCAGCGCGAGCCGGCGGCGTTGGCCTACTGACAAGCGCCCCACCGGCGTCTCTTGGTCTCGCGGAGCGAGCAGATCGAGACTGCTCAGCGGAATCGCCTCGGCCCGCTCCTCCCCCAGTGCGAGGTCGTAGGTCTCGCGGGCGCTGCGATCCGCGTGCTCGAACACGGTGTCCTGGGCCAGCAGACCGACCGTGAGCCCGGGCCGTCGACGTACCACGCCCGTAGGCTCCAAGTGGCCGGCGAGCACGGCGAGCAGCGTGGACTTGCCGGCACCGTTGGGCCCCGAGATGAGCAAGTGGTCACCGAGCCGCAGATCGAGGCGAGGCAGCGCGAGCCGACCCGGAACGTCGATGTCGCGCAAGGACACCAGCGGTTCGATTCCTTCGGCGGCCGGTGTGGTGAGGGACCCATGGAAGTGGAGCGGGGTGGGCGGTTCGGGGACCTGGTCGCGTTCCAGCACCTCCAGGCGGGCCGCGGCGCTGCGGACCCGGCGTGAGATCTGGTTCTGAACCCGCCCCGTGGTGTGACCGAAGCCCATCTTCTCGTTGTCGCGCTTCAGCCGGCCGGGCGCGACGTCGTACACGGTCTCGACCAGCGCGACTCGGAGCCGATCCAGCTCGGCCTGTTCCTCGTCGTACCGCCGTCGCCAGCGATCGCGTTCGGCCCGCTTCTGGTCTTGGTACGCCGTGTAGTTGCCGCCGTACCGCACCGGGCCGTCCACCGCCGGGTCAAGGTCGACGATGTCGGTGCACACCGCGTCGAGGAACGCGCGGTCGTGACTCGACACCACCACGACACCTTGCATGCCCCGCAGCTGTTCCTCGACGAACCCGGCAGCCGCATCGTCAAGATGATTGGTCGGTTCGTCCAGCAGCAACGCGGCGGGCCGGCGTACGAGAAGTGCGGCCAGCGCCAGCCGCCCGCGCTCGCCACCGGACAACGTCCCCAGCGCCCGATCGTGCGGCAGCTCCCCCAACCCGATCCCCGCCAGCACGATTGCGGCACGTCGATCCGCATCCCAGGCCTGCCGGTCATGGGCTTGCTCCAGCAAATCGCCGTACTGCGTCAGCAACTCCGCATCATCCGGTCTGTCGGCCAGCGCCGCGGACAACCGATCGAGCTCAGCGAGATCGTGACGCGCCTCCCGAAGAGCATCATCGAGTACGTCGGCCACCGTCTGCGCAGGGTCGAACGGCAACTCCTGTTCGAGAAACCCCAGCTGTGCCGGCCGTACGACGGTGCCGCCATCCGGCTCGTCCCGACCGGCCAGCAGCCGCAGCAGGGTGGTCTTCCCCACCCCGTTCTCGCCGATCAGACCGATCCGATGCCCGGGTTGGGCGGTCAGTGATACGCCGTCGAGCACCCGCCGCGCACCGAACGTACGAACCAGGTCGAAGGCCTGTAAAGAGACAGACATGCAGAAACCCCAAGATGAGACGCCGAGCGCGCAACGGCGCCGCTCAGCGGAAAGACAGGAAGACGAAACGACGAAAAGGCCACGGCTCAAGAGCCAGCGGCCTGTCACCTCGGGACTCACCCGGAGATGTCGTCGTCACCCACCACGTCTGTTCTCCCTCAGATCTGTCGAGGCATCACAGTAACAAACGTCGGATGGACTGTTGGGAGGCTAATCTGCCGGCTCAGTAGGCGGTCGAATCTGAAGGGTCGCGATCATCGCAGAGTTTCTGGTGCCGGAGTACGCACCTGTACTGCCGAGTCGTTACGAGCTCTCGAGGAGGATCGGTGAGGGCGCAGCGAGCACCATCTGGTCGGCGAGGGACCTGACCAGGGGCACCGATGTCGCGCTCAAGATGCCGATTCGCGCGGAGTACCTTCCGTACATCCTGAAGCGGTTCGCCGGTGAGTTCGAGACGGCCTCACGGTTCGAGCACCAGAACCTCCTGCGTGCGTTCGACGTCGATGCGTCCGGCACCGAGTTCACGCCGTACCTCGCGACCGAGCTGGTCCCGGGGCGGACGATGGACGACCGCATGCACGCCGACGGCGCGATGGATGCCCGCCGCGTGGCCGAGGTCGGGATCCAGCTCACCGACGCGCTGCGAACCATCCACGCGGCCGACCTGGTGCATCGCGACGTCAAACCCGAGAACGTGATGATCGCCGACGACGGGCAGATCCGTCTCATCGACTTCGGCAGTACGGCGCGGCGCGGCGACCCGGAGGTGGAGCACACGGTGGGCACCTGGGGGTACGCCGCTCCCGAGTCAGCGGATGCTCACGGCGCCCTGCTCAACCGCCGCCCGAACTTCGTGCGACCGGTCCCGGACCCCGCGGTGGACGTCTACGCGGCCGGGCTGATCCTGCACGAAGCAGCGACGGGTCGGCTCGTGTTCGAGAACGCGAACGACCGGTGGGCGCAGATCGACGCTCGGGTGCCTCGGCTGGCGGAGGTTCTCGACACCGTGCCCCCGAAGCTCGACCAACTGGTCGCTGACATGACCGCCAAGGATCCGGGCGACCGCCCTACTGCGGCGGAGGCGTTGACGACCCTGCGCGAGATCGCGGCCGAAAGCGCCGTACCTCCGGAGGTCGCGCACCTCCACTCCATGATGGCCGGCCAGGCGCCGCCTGGACGCCCGCTCGACTCCTCGACCAACTCCCCCACAGCAGCCTCGTCCCAGCTGTCCCTCAATCGACAACGCGCCGGCCAGCCACCTCAGATCGGGTGAGAACTCCGGGCTCAGGGCCAGAGGGTGAGGAGGACCTTGCCTGAGGTGTTGGAGTTGGTGGCGGTGGCGAAGGCTTCTACCGCCTCTGCGGCTGGGTACTCGTGCGTGACGATCTGTTCGAGGTGGGGGTTCTGGTCGAGCAGGGTGATCGCGTGGTCGATCTCGTCGTTGAAGCGGAGCGTGCCGCGGACCTGGAGTTCGCGGGATACCACCGGAGCGAGGTTCACCGGGCGTGGTTCGTCGGCCGGGATGCCGACCAGGACGACGGTGCCGCCGCGGCGCGCGGCCTCGAGGGCTGCGGTGATCGCCACCGGAACCGCGGTGCATTCGAGGACCACGTCGAAGGCCATCGACGGGATCTCGTCGGTCCCGACCTGCAGCGTGCCGTGGACGTCGAGCTCCCTGGCGCGTTGCAACGGACCCGGGAGTACGTCGGTCGTGACCACCTCGGTCGCGCCCGCCGCGAGCGCAGCAGCGGCGGCCAGGAGTCCGATCGCGCCCGAGCCGGACACCAGCACACTCTTGCCCACGACCCCGCCGGCGATCTCGAGGGCATGCAGAGCGACGGCCAGCGGTTCGGCCAGCGCGGCGCGGCGTAGCGGCAGCGACGCGGGCAGTACCCGGACCATGTCCTTGCTCACGACAACGAACTCGCACATCCCGCCCTGGGTGTGCGGCCAGGTGGAGGCGCTGCCGAGGTACGCGCCGTTCGGCCACAGGTGCGGCCGGTCCTCGATCCCGCGTTCCGGCGTACCGAAGGTGGCGGGGTGGATGGTGACCGGGGTGCCTGGTGCCAGGTCGCCGGACGGGTCGAGGTCGACAGTGCCGGACAGCTCGTGGCCCGGGACCAACGGCTCGCGGACGACGAACGAGCCGTTGGCACCCTCGTGGTAGTAGTGCAGGTCCGATCCGCAGATGCCGCCGTACGCCATCCGGAGGCGGACCTGGCCGGCCGCCGGCTCGGGGGTGGGGACGTCCAGCTCGACGAGGTCGAGCTTGCCCTGGATGACGATCGCCTTCATGACGCTCCTCGGATCGGTGGTCAACGGGTCAGGCCGTAGCGGTGGCCGTCGACGTGCGCGTCACCAGCGCGCCGTCGGTGGCGTTCTCGGGGGCGAGCAGGTCGCGGTCCTTGGTCTCCGGCGCGAACAGCGCGGCGCCGAACGTGATCGCCATCGCCAGGGTCATGTAGATCGCGACCGGCACCCAGGAGTCGAACTCACCCATCAGGGCGACGGCGATCAGCGGCGCGAACCCACCACCCAGTACGGCGGCGAACTCACGGCCGAGCGTGACACCGGCGTACCGGTACCGGCTGCCGAACAGCTCCGGGAAGTAGCTCATCGTCACCGCGACCCCGCCCTGGCAGGCGAACACGAACCCGATGATCATCGCGACGTAGATGATCGCGAGATTCCCGGTGCTCAAGGCAACGAACGTCGGGACCGGCAGCACCAGCAGCAACCCGGCGATCGCGAGGAACACGCTGCGCCGTCCGAACAGGTCAGACAGGTACCCGAGGACGACCGCGCCGATGCCGCCGAAGATCGCGCCGACCAGCAGGATCTCCGGCACCGTCTGCGCGTCGATCTTCACCGTGCTCTTGAGGTACGACGCCATGAACACCTGGTACGTGTACGACTGGACGCTCAACCCGACCGTCATCAGCGTCACCAGCGCGACGGCCTTCTTGCCGTTCCGGAACACCTCACGCACCGGCGCGGCAGCGGCGGCCCGCTCGGCCTTGATCTCCGCGAACACCGGCGTCTCCTTCAACCGGCGCCGCAGGATGTACGCCGCGATCGTGACGAACGCGCTACTCAGGAACACGACCCGCCAACCCCACGACAGCAACTGATCCTCGGGCAGCAACTGCACCAGTGCCCATGCTCCCGCGCCGAGCGCCGTACCGGCAGCCGCACCGGTCATCACGAGCGCCGCGAGCCGGCCGCGTTTGCCGCGGGCCGCGGTCTCGGTCAGCAGCGTGGCGCCGCCGGACTGCTCGGCCCCCGCGCCGAAGCCCTGCAGGAACCGGCTCAGCACGAGCAGGATCGGCGCCCACACGCCCACCGATTCGTACGTCGGCAGGACGCCGATCGCCATCGTCGCGACGCCCATCAGGGTCAGCGTGGCCACCAGGATCCACTTGCGCCCGAGCCGGTCGCCGTACCGGGAGAAGAAGAAGCCGCCGAGCGGGCGGGCGCAGAACCCGACCGCGTAGGCGCTGAAGCTGGCGAGCAGACCGGCCGTCGCCGAGATGTTCGGGAAGAACAGATGGCTGAAGACCAGCGCCGAGGCGGTCCCGTAGATGACGAAGTCGTACTGTTCGAGAGCGGTGCCGATCAGGCCGGCGAACGCGGCCCGGCGGACCTCCTGTTTCGAGGGTTCGGGCTGGGCGGGGTGGATCGTTTCCATGGCGGATCCTTCAGGGGTCTCAGGCAGCTGGCGAGGCCTGCGGCCGGGACGTTCGGGAGCGCGCGGCCTCGCGGGCCGCGGCGCGGACGCCGTCGCGGGTGACGACGGCGACATAGTCGGTGACGCGCCGGGCAAACTCGTTGCTCTCGGCAAGTTCGGTGGAGAACACCTGGCCGATCACCGACCGGACCAGATCCTCCGTACTACGGGACCGCGCCGCGAGCGCCCCGAGCCGCTCACGGGCCGGATCGACCATCGCCCGCGCGTGCGGACCGGGATCGAAACCGGGCAGGGGTACGACGCAACACATCCAGGCGGCCACGGTGAGAGCCAGGTGCTCCGGCATCACACCTTGACCCAGCAACTGCAGGGCGGGCTCGGGAACACGCTGCGGCAGTTTCACCGAGCCGTCCGTGCCGACCTGCTGGGTCCGGTGACCAAGTGCGTGGTTCGACCAACGATCGAACAGCGAGGCGACGTACGACTCGACGTCGAGGTCGCGCGGCAGGGTGATCGTCGGCAGGTACTCGTCCTCGAGCACCGAGCGGGCGGCGGACTCGATGAAGTCGACGCCCCGGGCCTCCGGGATCGTCGCGCGTCCGTCGAGCGCACCGAGGTACGCGATCAGGGAATGGGTGCCGTTCAGCAGCCGGAGCTTGACCAGCTCGTAGGCCTCGACCTCGTCGGAGAAGGTCGCGCCGGCGCGTTCCCAGGCCGGGCGTCCGGCGGTGAACCGGTCCTCCATCACCCACATCGTGAACGGCTCGGCCGGCACCGGACTCCGGTCGCGCACCCCGAGCAGCTGGTACGCCGTCTCTCGGTAGGCGTCCGTGGTCGCGGGGACGATGCGATCGACCATCGAGTTCGGGAAGCCGACGTTCTCCGCGACCCAGTCGATCGCGCCGGAGCGCGCCGCCTGCAGGAACTCCAGGATGAGACCGCGGGTCTGCGTACCGTTCGACTGCATGTTGTCGCAGTTCAGGACGGTGATCGGCGCCCCGTGCGTCCGGGCCCGGTGCTCCAGGGCGCGCGCGATCTGGCCGATCACGGTCGTCGGGGTGGCGCCGGCGAGATCGGCCGCGATCCCCGGGTGGTCGAGTGCGAGGCGATGCGTGCTCGGGTCCAGGCAGTAGCCGTGCTCGGTCACCGTCATCGAGACGATCCGGGTCTCCTCGTCCGCGATGGCGTCGACGACCGCGTCCGGGTTGTCAGCGGCAACGATCGCGCCGGTGTGCACGCCGGGGACCGAGATCGACGATCCCGCGGGCGACAGCTCCAGAACGGAGTACAGGCCGTCCTGGGCGTTCATCGCGTCCGCAACGGCCGCCGAGCGGCTCGCGACGCCGAGGATCCCCCACCCGTCACCGGCCTGCGCCGTGTAGACCGCCTGGTGTGCGCGGTGGAAGTTGCCCAGGCCGAGATGCACGATGCCCGAGCTCGTCGGCCTGCTGCTGAGCAGGTGTGCGGGGACCGTGGTGCGGTTCATCGCGGTCACCAGTCGGTCACGCTGCCGTCGAGGCGACGCGCGACGGGCAGGTAGGCAGGTTCGTACGGGAACTTCGCGGCGAGTGCTTCGTCCACCTCGACGCCGAGTCCGGGCGCCTCCCCCGGGTGCAGGTACCCGTCGGCAAAGGACCACGCGTGCGGGAAGACCTCGTGCGCGAGCGCGTCGTACCCCATGTATTCCTGGATCCCGAAGTTGGGCGTCGAGAGCCCGAGGTGGACGCTCGCGGCGAACGACACCGGCGAGACGTCGGACGGCCCGTGCGGCGCGGCCTTCACCTGGTACACGTCGGCGAGCGCGAAGATCCTGCGCAGGTGACTGATCCCGCCCGCGTGGGCGACGGCGACCCGGATGTAGTCGATCAGCTGCTCGGTGATCAGGTCCTTGCAGTCGTAGATCGAGTTGAAGACCTCACCGATGGCCAGCGGCGTCGTCGTGTGCTGCCGGACGAGACGCAGGGCCGCCTGGTTCTCGGCGGGCGTGACGTCCTCGAGCCAGAACAGGTCCGCGGGTTCCAGTGCCTTGCCGAGCCGCGCGGCCTGTTGCGGCGTCAGCCGGTGATGCGCGTCGTGCAGCAACGCCAGCTCGGGACCGACGTGCTCGCGAACAGCCGCGAGTACGGCGGGAACGTGGCGCAGGTACGCGTCGGTGTCCCACGACTCGACCACAGGAGACGCACCACGCTTCGCCGGCTCGTAACCGCTGGCCTCCCGATGCACGCCGTACACGGTCTCCAGCCCTGGTACGCCGGACTGCGCGCGCACCGCTCGGAATCCGTCGGCCCGGCGCGCGTCCACCTCGTCGAGCAACTGCGGAAGCTCCCACGCGGAAGCGTGCGTGTAGGCGAGGACTCCGTTGCGCACCGCGCCACCGAGCAACTGGTACACGGGCATGCCCGCGGCCTTGCCCTTGATGTCCCACAGCGCGAGGTCGACGGCGCTGATCGCGGCCATCGTGATCGGTCCGCGGCGCCAGTACGCCCCGCGGTACAGGTACTGCCAGGTGTCCTCGATCCGCGCCGGATCGAGTCCGATCAGCAGCGGGACGACGTGGTCGCGCAGGTAACTCGCCGCGGCGAGCTCACGGCCGTTCACCGTGGCGTCGCCGTACCCGACGACGCCGTCGGCGGTCTGGATCTTGAGGGTGACGTAGTTGCGGCCGGGGCTGGTCAGGATCACCTCGGCGGCGATGATGCGATCGCTCATGTGCGTGCCTTCAGAGTTGGACGACGTTACGCAGTTGCTTGCCGTCGGCAAGGGCGTTGACGTTCGCGGCGATGTCGTGGACGCGGCCGCGGAAGGTCTGCCGGGTGATCCCGGACAGGTGCGGCGTCAGCAGGACGTTGTCGAGTTCACCGAACGGACGGTTCGCGGGCGCGCCGCGGTCGCCGTCCGACGGGTAGGAGTACCAGACGTCGAGGGCCGCGCCGTGGATCACCTTGTCGCGCAGAGCGTCGTACAACGCGTCCTCCTGCACGAGCGGCCCACGGGCGACGTTGATCAGTACGGCGTGATTCCCGAGCAGCTGCAGCTCCGGCGTACCGATGATGCCGCGGGTGGACTCGGTGAGCGGCGCGGAGACGACGAGCGCGTCGGACTCCTCCAGCAGACGGGGAAGTCGCGTCGTGTCGCCGGCCCAGTTGAGGTCGTCCGCGTCGGCCTTGCCGCTCGCGGTCACCACCTGCGCCCGCGCCCCGAACGCTCGCAGCACTCGCCACGTCGCGCGACCGATGTGACCGAACCCGAGGAAGCCGATCGATGCCCCCTGCAACGTCTGTGGCTGCTCGAGCCCGCGGTCGTAGACGGGCGAGCGCCACTGTCCCTGCCGGAGCGCCTGGTCTGCTTGGGGAAGCTCGCGACGCAGACCGATCAAGGCCCAGACGATGTACTCCGCAATCGAGTCCTCGTGGTGGTACGTGTTCGCGACCGGGACTCCGGACGCCTTGATCCGATCCGTCCCGGCGCCCGCGACCTGCACGAGTCGCAGGCCGGGCGCGGCGTCGGCCATCTCCTGTGTGAACGCCGGACCGACGAGCACGTCAGCGGTTCGCAGCGCGCTCAGGAGGTCGTCGGGCAACCAGACAGCCTCGGTGGACGCGGGCAGGAGCGCCTCGAACTCTTCGCGGAGCGGGAGCAGGTTCGGGTCCGTGACGACGATTCTCATGCTTCGCTCCCCCGGCGCGCGGGCGACCAACCGGCCACCGGGCCAGTGCTCTGCCGGACCACCAACTGGGTCGGCAACGTGACGACCCGTGATTCCGCGGGCTGGTCCCCGGGATCGGCGCTCAGCCGCTGGTGCAGCATGTCGACACTCACCACGCCGGCGCGCGACATCGGCACCTGGATGCTCGTCAAGGTCGGTCGGGCGACCTCCGCGAGCGGCGTGTCGTCGATGCCGATCACGCTCAGGTCGCCGGGCACCTCGACGCCGAGTGCGACGGCGCCGGCCATGATGCCCAACGCCATCAGGTCGTTGTGCGCGATCACCGCGGTCGCACCGGACGCGACGACACTCGCCGCCGCGGCCTGACCACCGGCGACGGTTTCCGCCTGCCAGCCGATCAGGTCGAGCTCGATGTCGGACTGCTCGGCGAGGTCCTTGATCGCGCCGACGCGGTTCTGGTTCGACCACGACAGCGGCGACCCCTGCGCGTAGGCGACATGCTCGTGCCCGAGGACGCGCAGGTACTCCACCGCCTGCCGCAGCCCGTCGGCCGAATCCGGTACGACGCTGTTCGTCTCGTCGCTCGTGCGGTTCACCAGCACCAGCGGGGTGTCGCCGATCAGCTCGACGATGTCGTGCGCGGGCAGTCGCGGCGAGCAGACGATGAACCCGTCGACCCGCTCCTGGAGCTCGCCGATGATCTCCCGCTCGCGGTCCGGGCTGCCGTCGGTGTCGGTCAGCACGATGGTCTGCCGCCGGTTCCAGCCGTGCGCCTGGGCCGCCTTCACGAAGCTCGCGAACACCGGGTTGCCGATGTCCGGCACGATCATCGCGACCGTGGCCGACCGGGTCGGGAAGCCGGCGGAGCGCGAGCGGCGGCCTGCCGAGGCGACGTACCCGATCTCCTCGGCGGCCGTGACGATCCGGCGCAGGGTGTCCCGGCCGATCCGGTCCGGGTCACTGAACGCCCGGGACGCGGTGGACAGCGACACACCGGCACGCTGCGCCACGTCGGTCAGGGTGGGGTTCACGAAGGCTCCCAAAGGTTGCGCCAAGGTTTCCCCAAGATTGCGGCAACTTGCGCAAGCTTGTCAAGACCTGGTGCCGCGATGGAAAACCTAGGTGCGAGGAGTGCGGCGAGCGATGGCTTCGGCGGCGCGGGTGGCCGGGGTGAGGTAGAAGCTGGCCTGGTCACCTAACCTTCAGCCGCGCAACACCTCCGCCTACTGACGATCTCTGGGAGATGCATATGTATACAGAAAGGCTCCGGGTCGACGGTGAGCTCTTCGAGGTCTCGGTACGCCAGGACCACCCCGGTACCTACGACTACGACTGGGTCTCCGGCCCGAACCCCGGCTACGGCTTCAGCGAATCAGGCCCGCAGCAGCACCTCCGGACGCAGGCCGACCACGAGCAGGCGGTCCGCGCCTTCCTCTCCGGCATCAACCCCGAGACCGGCTACCTCGACTAGCGCGGGACATAGAGTGTCCCGGTGCTCACCATCGACCGTCTGGGACCCTCCGATCGCGCCGCCTGGCAGACGTTGTTTGCCGGCTACAACGAGTTCTACGGCCGGACGATGCCGGACGCGTTCTTCGACGAGGCGTGGCTCAGGTTCGAGCGCAACGACGAGGTCCACGCACTCGGTGCCTAACCGCAGTTTCATCCTTTACACCATCCCGCTGTAAACGCTTGGTCCAAGCTGGTGCCCGCCCCGATGACCCCCAGTGCAAGGTGCTCATGCCTGACTTGATTGCCGCCACCGCGGCTTGTATCGCCGCTGTCCTGTCCGGGCTTTCGCTGTTCGTCGGCGGCCGTCGGGAGGAACGCCGGTGGCGTCGCGAAGCGATGACCGACACCCTGGTGACCTTTCTCGACGCGAGCTTCTCGGGCCCGGGGCAGCGCGTGTACGACGCTCGTTCGCGGCGTGACGATCTCGCTGAGCATCGTCACGAGAGCGAGATCGCGCGACGTACCGAGATTGACGCGCTCACCAGGCTGCGGTTGCTCGCACCGAGCGACGTCGTACTCGCCGCCGAGCGCCTGCACGAGGCCGGCCATCAGGTGTCGAGCGCCGTGTTCGCATCGAACGGCCTACCGTCGGAGGAAGAGTGGCAACAACTCCGCCTCCGCCGACGCGGCGCCCGCGAAGAACTCCTCGACACCGCCCGCAAGACCCTAGGCCTAGGCCCCGCCCAAGCCATCGGCCGCTAAGAACAGGCGGCATCACTCCAACAGACGATCCGGCACCGCCCGCCGCCACTTCAACCACAGCTCCGACAGCCAGTCCGCACCGTCACACGACCGCGGCACGACGTCCTTGCTCTTTTGTCGCCGGCCGTTCCCGGTATTACGCCAAGACTCCGAAGAAAAGTCTGGGCGAACCGTTGACACTCTGTCAGGGGTGCCTAATTGTGTTCGATACTGATTATTCGTGCGCAGCAGTGCGCATCGCGATCGGAGCCGCCCTATG
The DNA here is from genome assembly GCF_056436705.1 of Kribbella sp. NPDC043289. Lineage (NCBI taxonomy): Bacteria > Bacillati > Actinomycetota > Actinomycetes > Propionibacteriales > Kribbellaceae > Kribbella > Kribbella sp. NPDC043289. The sequence continues at coordinate 346,344 of NZ_JBWKCB010000001.1, read as the reverse complement.
TTCTCCAGAACCCGTCTGCTGTCCGCGGTCGCCGCGGTCGGCTGCCTGTCGTTCGCAGTTCCGTCGGCGCCGGCGTCGGCCGATAACGGCACCGGTGTCATCCACGTGGACTGCTCCGGCAGCGGTTCCGGAGACGGTACGGCGGCCCGGCCGCTCACCACGCTCGCCGCCGCGAACGCCGTACAACTGCACGCTGGACAAGCCCTGCTGTTCAAACGTGGTTCGCGGTGCGTCGGCACCCTTGCTCCGTCCGGCGCGGGTGTGGCCGGCGCCCCGGTGCGGATCGGCGCGTACGGAGCCGGCCAGGCGCGGCCGGTCATCGACGGGAACGGAGCCCCGGACGCCGTCCTGTTGCGGAACACGCAGCAGATCGAGGTGCGCGACCTGGAGGTCACGAACGCGGCCAACCCCGGCAGCAACCGGCGCGGCGTCCACGTCCTGCTGGAGGACTACGGCCAGGGCCGGCACTACGTGATCGACAACCTCTTCGTCCACGACATCTGGGGCGACGACACGAAGAGCACCGGCGGCAGCGACGGGATCCTGTTCTCGGTCGTCGGCGACGTGCGCGAGAGCAACTTCGACGACGTCGCCGTCACCAATAACCACGTCGCCGGCGTCAACCGGGGCGGCATCCGGTTGGTGCCGTCGCAGTGGGAGCAGCGGGCCGTGGTCGGTTCCGTGGCGCCGTTCACCAAACCGTGGACCCCGAACACGCGGATCGTTGTTCGCGGCAACGACGTACGGGATGTCGGCGGTGACGGCATCGTGGTCCTGACCGCCAAGGACGCGCTCGTGGAAGGCAACCGGATCGACGGCTTCCAGCGCCGGTCGACCGGCTACAACGCCGGCATGTGGCCGTGGAACTCCGACGGTACGACGTTCCGCCACAACGAAGTGTCGGGCGGTGAGACCACGCGCGACGGGATGGCGTTCGACGTCGACCAGGGCACGGACGGCACCGTGTTCGAGTACAACTACAGCCACGACAACGCGGGCGGCTTCCTGCTGCTCTGCAACGCCGCCGGCCGGGTCGCCAACGCCGTGGTCCGCTACAACGTCAGCCAGAACGACTCGTACCGCGGAGTCGAGATGTGCTCCGGCCCGCTCCAAAGCGCACACGTCTACAACAACACGATCTACGTCGGTGCGGGTCACTCGATGACGGTGATCAACGAGAACACGACGGCACCACACAACGTCCGCTTCGACAACAACATCGTCGTCAAACAAGGCGCAGGCTCCGCAGCGATGCGTCTCCAGCCCGGTACGTCGGTCCGCCCGTCGTACAACCTGCTCGTCAACATCGGCGGCACGTTCGCGAACCCGGGCGGCTCGACCGCTGATCCGCTGCTCGCCGGGCCGGGTGCCGCGACCGGGATCGCCGACCTCGCCGGCTACCGCCTGCGCGCGGGCTCACCCGCCCTCGGCGCCGGCACGGTCATCCCGTCCAACGGCGGCCGCGACCTCTTCGGCCATCCCGTCTCCGCCGACCGCGCGCCCGCCATCGGCGCCGCCGAGGGGCCCGGGGTGCACTAGGGCGATCGAGTCCTCGCGGGATCCGGACAGGACCGGCGCGGTGGGAGGCCGCAGACGTTGTCAGCTTGGTTCAGCTGATGAAGTGCGCCGCGGGTGGCGTGCCAGATCCGCGTCGGCAACGAGGAACCCCGCACCGCTGGTCACTCGCTGCGCTCGGGCTGATCGGCGGTCGGTGGAGAGTCGTGGGGTTCTTCCTCAGCAGCTGGATCCGGCTCGTGGAGCGGGCCGGTGGGTGACAGCCAGGAGCGGGTGAAGGCGAGCAGCATCTCCAGGAATCGTCCCATCGGCACCTCCTCGATCCGTGGCTGCTGAGCCTGCCCGCTCCCACTTTCAAGCCGCTTTCACTCGCGAAGTACTACGGTGAGGCGCGCGCGAACGCCGTACAGCATGCGGAGACCTTCCAACTCGCCGACTACGGACGCACCGTCTCCGATGACGAACTCCGCCGCCTGATCCCCCTGTTCGACGGACCCCGGGCGCCGGGCGCGAACTCGGTCGCTGAGTGCGCGCTCGGTGGTACTTCTCGGCGTGCACACTATGGGCATGGTGGACGTGGGGACCAGCTACAACCAACTGTCCGGGCGCGACGCCGAACGGCTGCGGACGCTGGCTGACGGTGTCTTCGCCGTGGCGATGACCCTGTTGGTCCTGGACGTACGCCTACCCGAAGGCACCGAGGCGACGACCAACAGCGGTCTCTGGACTGAGCTGCAGGCGCTCGGGCCGCAGTTCGCGGCGTACCTGCTGAGCTTCACCATGCTCGGCACGTTCTGGCTGGCGGAGCACACGCTGCTGAACGTGTGCGAGCGCTCCGACCGAACGCTGGCGTGGTCCGTGCTGGCGTTCCTCTTCTTCGTGTCGACGCTGCCGTTCTCGGCGTCCGTACTGTCCTCACACGTTCACCTGGCGCTGGCCGTGGGCGTCTACTGGGCGAATCTGCTCGGTCTCGGGGTCACGCTCGGCTGGCAGGTCGTCCACGTCATGCGGGCCGGCCTCGCGGAGCGGTCCGAGTCCGTGCTCCTGATCCGGCGTCGGCTCGTGGTCGCCCAGACTCTTTACGCGCTGGCCGCGTCGATCTCGCTGCTCAACCCACCGGCCGCCATCATCGCGCTCGCGGTCGTGCAACTGTTCTTCATCGTCTCGCCCAGGCTTCCGTTCCGCTTCTAGTGCAGCTGGTCACGCACCCAGCGCGGCGCTGGGTTCACCCGGCTCTCGCCACCGACCACGACGGTCGGCACCGTCTCGTTCCCGTCCGCCACCGCCCGCACCGCCGCGGCCGCCTCCGGGTCGGACCAGATGTTCACCCACGAAGCTCCGCCGGCCGAGCCGAGCAAGGCGAACCGCAGCCGCAAACAAAACTGACACCCCGGCCGCCAGTAGACGATCGGCTTCCCCGCCCGCCCCGCCTCCGCCACACTCACCGACCGCGGAAACGCCACCGGCGAAAACAGCAGCCCGAGCAGCACGCACACCACGAGCTCCACCACGGCCACACCCCGCGACCCGCCTGTCCAAGACCAGCCGCCGAAAACCAGCCCCATCACCAAGAACCCCACCGCAAACTTCCAACTCCGCAACACCCCACCATCAAACCAGACACGGCCCCTCGCTCAAACGCTTACATCAGGACGCGCTCGAGCGACTCGGCTCCGCGCAACCACCAAGCGACCTACCCCATGCACCTCCAGAAGAATGCGCCGATCCCCGCTTCGGAGTACGACAACGTGAACGCGACGGCCCTCCTCCGTGTTCACGGCCACGTCGAGCCGGTCGGCTCGCTCGAGCGCTGCCGGTCCGGTACGACATCCCCTCGCGAGCCGTGCACCCCAAGCCGACGTACACCCGCCGAGTCGTGGCCCCTGGCACCGAAACACCGACCAGAACCCACGACTCGACGGCGCGGGTGTCCGCCTTTCGCCACGACTCGGCGGGCTGGGCGGGCGATCTGAGAGCCGCGGGCGACGGTCTTCGGCTCAGATGGTTCTCAGGTGGGGGTGGGTACGGTGCTTCGATGCCTAGGGTTGCTGTGTGTGAGGATGATTTGGCGCTGCGTGGGCTGTTGAGTCGGGCCTTGCGGCGGGATGGGCACCAGGTGGTTGCTTCGGCGACGGCTGGGGAAATGCTTGGCCGGCTCGTGCCGGAGCCGCAGGTTGTGATCCTCGATATCGGGCTGCCGGACGCCGACGGGCGGGACGTGTGCCTCGCGTTGCGGGCGCGCGGCGTTGATGCGCCGGTTCTGATGCTGACGGCCCTGGGCGGTACTCATCACAAGGTCAGTGGGTTCGAGGCCGGGGCGGACGACTACCTGACCAAGCCGTTCGACATCCCGGAGCTCCTGGTCCGCGTCCGCGCGCTGCTGAAGCGGACCACGGTTGCGGTCGCGGCGGATGAGGTGGTGCTCGATCCGACGAGTCACGAGGTACGGCGGGGGCATGCCGGCGAGTCGCTGACGCCGACCGAGTTCCGGCTGCTCGGGCGGCTCATCTCCGTGCCCGGTGAGGTCGTTCGCCGGCACTCGCTGGTCGCGGCGGGCTGGCCGCACGGGGCTCAGGTCAGTGAGAACACACTCGACTCCTACCTCCGCAGGTTGCGGGTGAAACTGGACCGCCTCGGGGTGGCTGAGCGGGTCGGCACTGTGCGTGGGGTCGGCTACCGATGGGACTGACCGGCTTCCGGGCGCGGATCGTCTCGCTGGCGGTGCTCACGGCGACGCTCGTTGTCGCCGTACTGATCGTTCTCAGCCATGTGCTCGCCTCGCGGGCGACCGAGACCGACACGCGTACGCTCGCTCGGACCCGGGCCGACGCCGTCGCGGCGACCGTTGAATCAGGCAACGGAAAGATCACCCTGGTCGAGGGCGCGGGAGACGCCTTCGACACCGTCGCCTGGGTCTTCTCCGACGGCCGTCTGATCGACGGCGAGCTGCACCCGACCGTCGCAGATGCGGTTGAGCGGCTGGGACTGACCGGCCGCAACGACTTCCTGCCGACGGGCCACTACCTCCTGTACGCCGAACCGCTGGCGGTCCCCGGACACAAGGTCACCGTGGTGGTCATGGTCGACCTCGCACCGTTCGAGAAGTCCGAGCAGCGCAACCTGGTGATGTCCCTGATCCTCGGTGCGCTCGTCATCGTCCTCGCCGGCGTCGTGGCGTACGTCGGGGTGAGCCGCGCGTTACGTGTCGTCCACCAGATGTCGGCGCTGGCGGACGAATGGGGCGACCACGATCCGGACCGGCGGTTCGGCCTCGGACCGCCGCGCGACGAGTTCGGTGAGCTGGCCCAGACGTTCGATCGGCTGCTCGACCGCGTGTCCGCGACGATCGCCGACGAGCGCCGGCTGACCGACGAGATCGCCCACGAGCTGCGCACGCCGGTGACGGTACTGCGTGGCGAGGCTCAGCTCGCGGAGATCTCGGGAACACAGGTCGATCCACAGGTCGTCCTCACCGAATCCGATCGCCTCGCGACGGCGGTGAGCACGATCCTCGATGCCGCCCGCACACGGAGCCGCCGTGATTCCTCCTGCAGATTGCGTCCGGTGATCCGCCAAGCCGTCGAGAGTCGCGCCATACCGGCCGACAAGTCGACGGGCGTCGAAGTCGACGGGCCGACGGATGTCGAGGTCGCCGTACCCGCAGAGGTCGTGCTGTCCGTGCTCGCCCCGCTGCTCGACAATGCCACGCGGCACGCCGGTACCAAGGTGTCGCTGGTCGTCGAGACAGCCGGAGCCGACGTCCTCGTGCATGTCCTCGACGACGGGCCGGGCTTCGATCCGGAGGACGTCGAGCGTGCGTTCACGCCCGGCCACAGCGCGACGAGCGGGCACGGATTGGGGCTGGCCGTCGTACGGCGGATCGCGATGGCGACCGGGATCGGCGTACGGGCGCTTGCGGAAGGCAACGGTCACGTCGAGGTCCGACTGCCGCGCACCTGACCGATTCGTAGTCAGGTTGTGTGCAGGTGGAATAGGCAAGTCTGGCCCGCATGACTACAGAAACTGCATCCCGTACGGCGGCGCCTCGCGTGCTGCTGAACAAGGTGCCCGAGGTCACCATCTGGTTCTGGCTGATCAAGATCCTCTGCACCACCGTGGGTGAGAGCTTCGCCGACTGGATCAACATGCAGCTCGGCGTGGGACTCATCGCCACCGCAGTGATCTTCACCGTGGTGTTCGCCACGGTCCTGATCTGGCAGATGACCCGGTCGCGCTATCAGCCGGCCGCATACTGGCTGACAGTCGTGGTCGTCAGCGTGACCGGCACGCTGTACACGGACATCCTGACTGACCAACTCGGCGTACCGCTGTGGATCAGCACCACGGTGTTCAGCATCGGACTCGCGGTCGTGTTCGGCATCTGGTGGGCCCGTGAGCGCACGCTGTCGATCCACAGCATCGTCACCCGGCCCCGTGAGGCCTTCTACTGGCTGGCCGTCCTGGTCACGTTCGCTCTCGGTACGGCGGCCGGCGACTGGACGCTCGAACTGACCGGGTGGAGCCCGGGTGTGTCCGTCCTGCTGCCGCTCGCCCTGATCGCGATCGTCGTCAGCTGCTGGCGATTCGGCGCGAACCCGGTACTGGCGTTCTGGGTCGCGTACATCCTCACTCGCCCGCTCGGAGCCAACCTCGGTGACTGGCTCGCCTCGCCGAAGGTCCCGGACAAGGGCCTGGGACTGGGGACGCTGGTGACCAGCATCATCTTTCTGGCGGCCATTCTGGCGACTGTCGTCTATCTGACGCTGACCAAGTCCGACGTGATCGAGGGCCATCAGCACCGGGACCAGAGCGCGAAGTACCACCGGCCGGGACGCGAGTGGCCGATGGCCGGCGTCATGCTCGCCTCCGCCGTCGCGGCCGCGGTCCTGCTCAACTGGGCGTCCGCCCAGCCGCACGCGAACGCGGCCGCCGAGAACGAGGGCCCGAACCCGGGCGCGAAGATCCACCTGACGTCGGCGCAGGCCGTCGCGCACTTCCCGAAGGCCGACGTCGCTCGCTACCAGGCACTGGTCCGTAGCATGCGGACCGATCTCGCGAAGAACGATCAGGGCGCGTTGAACGGCGCCGTGAACGCCTACGAGAAGGCCTGGGACGACGACCAGGACAAGCTCGAACCGCTCGACAAGAATGCCTGGGCCTTCATCGACAACGAGAACGACGCCCTGTTCACCTCAGTCCGCGAGACCAAGAGCCCCGCGGCCGAGAAGCAGGCGATCGACGCCCTCCTGAAAACCCTCGGCTGACCTCTGACGGCCTGAGCGAGACCGACCAGAACTCGCTCAGGCCGCGCCGCGGCGCGGTTGACGATCGGGACGTACTGGCTCGATCGTCAGGCCATGATCGCTGAAGGCCAAGGCGTCGACGAGCAGCGGGACCGCGACCGCACAGCAGACACCAAGGATGATGACGCCGGAGTCGTTGACGATCAGACCCACGACCGCGGTGACCAGACATGCCACGATGCACGGCCGGAGTAACGGTTCGGCGGCGAAGGCCGCGTCGGCGCGCAGCGCTCGGAATCGCTGCGGCCGGGTCACCAGTGCGACCGTGACCAGCACGATCACAGCGACGAGAACGGCGATCCAGGGTCGGTCGATGAACGACTGCGCGTTGGCATCGAGCTTGCGCCGCACCGTGCTGCCGGCGCTTCCGTCGATGACCTGCTGGACGAACTGGCCCAGGTGCGTCCGGCTCCCGGCGGGCCGGGACCAGTCGGCGAGCGCGATCCCCACGACCGCCGCGATTGCGACTCCGGCGGTGACCAGGACCCACCGGGTTCGGAGCCGGATCTGCGCGACCGCCGCGATCAGGACCGCGAAGCCAGGGACCAGCGCGAGCACTCCCCCGAAGTCGGCGCCGTACGACGGCCACCCGTCGACCACCACACTCGCGGCACCGATCCCCGCGACGGCCGCCACGGCCCATCGACGGCGCCCGTGGCCGATCAGCAGACTGGCGATCCACGTGCCGGCGATCAGCACGCTCACCGCGAAGACTGCGAACGCGACGTTTCCGAACCCGTAGAACCGGCCCGCGTCCAGCGGTGACAAGCCCCAGAGACTCGACAGCTGAAGACGAGACCCGGTCACAATGTCCACCGCCAGAACCACGGCCGTGACTGCTGCCACGAACCCTGCCGACCCGAGGCGATGTCGCCGCCACGGACCGAACCGAGCCAGAGTCCCGATCGCCACCGCCCACCCGATGGCGCTCGCCCACAGACCGATGCCCGCCCGGGAGAACCGCCACCACTGGGTCAGGTTCGCCAAGAAGGATGCCACTGGCAACGAGGCGGCGACGAGCAGCAGCCACTGCGGCCGGCGGAATGCAATCAACAGCGCGCTGGCGACCAAAGCGCCGACGGCCACAAACCAGTAGAACGCGACGATGTTGCCGTCGATGGTCTGTGCGGCGCGGTCGAACTGGCTCAGCTCACGGACCAGCGCCTGCGGATCACGCGGTGCACCGGGCGAGGTCCGCAGTACCGAACCGACGGCTCGAGGCGGCGCGTCGACGCCCAGCCCTGCGAGGATCGTCGGGGTGACGTCGGTCAGCTGCGCGAGCCCGCGCTGCCTGGTCGAATTCGCCTCGATCCAGCCCGCTGGGAAGCCGCCGCCGTGCACCAACAACGTCTGCAGGTGCGGTGTCGACTCGTTGGCCATGCCAACCAGAACAACCTCGGCGTGCGGGTGCGCGCTGGTTACCTTGCCGATCTCGGCGTCCATCGCGCTCAGGGCCTCGCGACGCCCCTGGCCCTGCGGAAGACTCCCGAGGTCGGCCACGGTCAACGGACACGCGCTCAGATCGGCACTGTCGAGTCGCGGGGCATAGCGCGCCACGTGACCTTGGGCGTCGGCGAGCGCGAGGCCGGCTCCAGGACCGACCGCGTTCGCGCAACCGCGGTGCGCGGCCCCGGCCGCCAACAGACCGAGCTCCGGGTTGTACGACGAATCGGCGCCTAGCCTCCCGATCTCGGACCATCGGGAGACGCTGGTACTCCCCTGCGACGACACCAACTCAGCGGGATCGGGACAGATTCCATTCGTCCGCGGCGCAACCATCCGTACGCCGGTGTTGAGCGTCAGCCAGGCATCGGCGGGACAGCTGGTCACGTCCGCCGTACGCACGGATACGGCCCCGACCGCGGACTGCCCGACCAGACGCCACAGATTCGGCGTCGCGGAAGCCGAGACGTCGGACCACTCGAGCCCGCCCACGCCGAGCACGATCACCTGGGGGTCGGCCGGCGGCGCCGCGGTCGCGTTCGACGGAAGAGCCAGACTCAGCGCCAAGAACCCCAGTGCCCCGAGCAGCACCGCCCAACAGCGTTCCGACGCTCTCATGTCGTACTACGTGGCCGAGACCACGCCACTGGTCAGGACCACCAACAGCGCGGTACCCAGCAGGACACGATAGAACGCGAACACCTCGATCGAGTGCTTGGCGACGAAGCGCAACAACCAGGCGACCGACGCGTACGCGACCGCGAAGCTCACGACCGTCCCGATGACCAGGGCCGCTGCCCCGGTGCCACCGCTCAGGGCGTCCTTCAGCTCGTACAGACCGGCCCCGACCAGCGCCGGGATGCCGAGCAGGAAGGCGATCCGGGTCGCCGCCACGCGATCCAGATCGAGAAACAGACCGGCCGAGATCGTCGCGCCGGACCGCGACACCCCGGGAATCAGCGCCACGCACTGCACCACGCCCATCACCACCGAGTCGAGCATCCGGATCCGGGTCAACGGACGGGTCCGCTTCCCGAACCGTTCGGCCAGGACCATCACGAGGGACCAGACGATCAGGCCTGCCGCGACCCACCACAGACTCCGCAGCGGACCCGAGATGATGTCCTTCGCGAGAAAGCCGACGACACCGATCGGCACCGAGCCGACGATCACGTACCAGCCCATCTTGTAGTCGAAGTCGGTCCGCTCGTCCCGGTTGGCCAGGCCTCGGACCCAGGCAACCACGATCCGCCGGATGTCACTCCAGAAGTACAGGACGACGGCAGCGATCGCCCCGACCTGGATCACGGCGGTGTAGCCGGTCACCGCCGGATCGTCGATCGACAGTCCGAGCATCTTGGACACGATGGTCAGGTGGCCGGTGCTCGACACGGGCAGAAACTCCGTCAGCCCCTCGACCACCCCCAGGACCAGCGAGTCCCAGATCGTCACGCCGTGCGTCAACTGCTCTCCTCGGTCGGTGCGGGTGTCGACAGGACCGTACCGACGCTCTCCTGAGCGGGACCTGAGAGAAATGGCGTGTCAGCCGCTATAGATCCCAATGGCCAGCAGCGCTGCCCAGGTGAGGCCCGCGATCAACAGCACGCGGTCGTGGAAGATCTCGTGCTCGGGTTCTTCCCCACGGCCGGTCGAGACCAGGAGCCCGTAGCGCAGCAATCCGGTAAGGAACGGGACGAACGAGATCGCCAGAAGTTCGCGGAGTACGTCGTGACCGAGGTACTGGAAGGCCCACATCCCGTACGACAACGCCGTACCGAGCAAGGCCACGGTCATCACCTGGTCGAGCCATGACGCTGGGTAAGCAGCCAGTACCGGCCTGCTCACCGCATTGGTGGCCGACACATGCTCGGCCTTCCGCTTTCCAGTCACCAGGAACATCGCACCGAACAACGACACCAGCAGGAACCAATGCGATACCGGGATCCCCGTCGCCGTCCCGCCGGCCGCCGCGCGGAGGACGAAGCCGAGGGCGACGATCATCAGGTCGACCACCGCGACATGTTTCAGCCCGAGGACGTACAACACCTGAGAGGCGAGGTACGCCGCGGCGAGCGCGAACGTCGACAATCCCAGGCTGCTTTCGATCGCGAGCCCGAGCAGCGCAGCGGTCACGCCGAACACCACGGCCATCGTCGGACTCAGCGAACCGGACGCGATCGGCCGCAAGCGCTTGCGCGGATGCCGCCGGTCGTCGGGCGCGTCCCGGATGTCGTTGAAGGCGTAGATCGCCGCCGCCAGCAACACGAACCCCACCGCGGCGAGGGCAGCCTCCAGCAGCACGACAGGAGACGTCAGGGCGCCTGCGGCCGCTGGTGCCGCGAACACCATCACCGCCTTGTGCCACTGCTGCGGCCGGCTCAATCGCAGCAACGCCCTTGCGGTGGATTCGTGCCGCACGACCGAGGTGCGGGTCTGCAGGTCGGTCATGACGCAGTCACATAGAAGAAGTCGCGCTGGTCGGCAACCAGGTAGCGATCCGTCGGCGAGTTCATCGAATGCAGCAGCCGTTGCCCGGTCACGGCACCGTTCGCCCCGGGCTGCTCGATGTCGAAGCTGACCATCGCCGAATGGATGTCGAGCTCCATACCTTGCACGATGCCCGCCTGCTCCATGGCGGCGGCCAGCGTCGCGAGGGTCAGCTTGTTGCCGGCGACGTAGATCAAGTTGCCGTGGGCATCAGTCCCGAGCCCGGACCGCCAGGTGTACTGGAACTGGCTGCGCACCGTTCCCCAGCGCCCGTTCGCATTCACCGTCAGGCCGGGAACGATCTGGTGGTCGACGATGACCGGATCGAGGTTCTGCCGGACCGCCACCACATCCTTGGTCATCCCCACGGTCTGGTTCCAGGTACCGATGCGCGCCGAACCGTCGCGCATGATCACCACGGACGCGCGACCGTCGACCAGCGGCACCGCCGGCTCCTGGTTCGTCCACCATCCGCCGTGCGAATCCTTCATCTTGAAACCGGCGTTGAACGTCGCCACCAACGCGGAACGGTCGGCGGGCGGAACGGAGTACCCCTCCTTGGACGCCATTCCGACGACCGGCTCCCGCGTCCCCGGCATCAGGTGCAGGTGATAGGTCCCCCGCGGCAACAAGGCCGCTGCCGCCGTGACCGGCAAGTGCCCGGGATCGGGCCGGAACCAGGTCGTCCACACCACGGGCACGCCGGACCGTGATTGCCGCGCTACCGCCCAGGTCCCCTCGTGCGCGAACGGCTTCGGCAGCAGCCGAACCACGGGCAGAGCGGCCGTACTCGCGTGAACAGCCGGCCGGCCGGGCCTTGGCGATGAGGTGGTCTCCGGGGTGGTGGTGTCGATCGGCGCTCCGGTCGCCGACGGTTGCTGGTGGGAGTACTTCCAGGTCTCGATGGTGTCGATCACCACCCCGCCGCCATGATCGCGGAACCACTCCACCGTCCGGACCGAGAAGCTGGCGTTTCCGGGGTACAGCAACGCCCGCACGTACGACACCACGGGAACGACCATCAGCAGACAGACGGCTAGTGCGATCCACCGTTTCCGCACCCGCCGCCTGCGCCTCCGAGCGTTCTGCTTCATGACCCCAGTAGATCGAGGCCGTCCTGAGAGGACACGGAGAAAGTCACCGCCAGGCAACGGGCAGCAGCCGTCGCGGTACCAGAGCCAACGCCCGTACGACGAAGCCCATCGGGCGCGGCACCCAGATGATCGTCTTGCGACCGTCCAAGGCCGCGGCGACCCGACGAGCCACATGCTCGGAATCCGTTGCGAGTGGGGGCTTCGCGAGGTCGGCGGTCATCCGGGTCGTGACGAAGCCGGGCCGGACGACGAGCAGCTGTACGCCGGTCTCCGCGGCCTGTCGCGCCAGCAGGACTGCCGTTGAGTCCGCCAACTGTTTGCCGATCGAGTACTCCGCGATCGACTGCCGCGGACGCACCGCGGCCGCCGAGGACAACAGCACGATCTGCTGAGGCTTGCGCTGTACCAATGCGCGGAGCAGGAGCGCTACCGCAAAGCCGTTCACGATCACGCCCTCCGCGAACGACTTCGTGGACATCGACCCCACGGCGACGATCGCGAGTTCGAGCGGATGCTCCGCACACGCGTGCTCGAGCATGCCGTCGATCTCCGCGGAGTCGAGCCCGGCGTCGTACTCTGCCGTCGTCACGGAGTACCCCGCATCGCGGAGCTTCTCGGCGTTGTTCCAGAGCTCTCCGCTGGGCCGACCGGCCAGGATCACCCGGCGCGGCGCCGGTCCGAGCAATCGGAGTAGCACGGCCATCCCGATCTCGGACGATCCACCCACAAGGAGCACCGAACCGGTCATGACAGCAGCTTCAGTCGCTCGGCGAGCCCGGACGTCCAGACCCCAGCCGGGTCCAGTTGGCTTCGAGTGCGCTGCCAGTCCGGGAGCCGCGGGTACATCACGGGAATCAACTCGGCATCGGTGACCGCGTCCTTTGCCAGGTAGACCCGACCACCGGCACCGGCCACTACCTTGTCGATCGGATGCAACGCGCCGGCGTCGTGCAACCACCGAGCCGGCAGATCGACGGCCAGCGTCCAGCCCGGAATCGGGAACGTCAGCGGCCCCGCCGTACCGAACCCGAGGTTCTTCAAGGTCGCCAGCGCCGGCGTCATCCCATGAGTGCTGAAGAAGGCAAGCACCTCGTGGAGCACCCCGACTTCATCCGGCGGTACGGCGAGTTGGTACTGGACCATGCCGCGGCGCCCGAACGCCGCAGGCCACGCGTCGGCACGATCGAGCGGGCAGAGCGCCGTACGCCTGGCGACGAGCTGTGAGTTGGCCGACCTGGTCAAGTGCCAGCGCGCGGCGGACGCCGTGGCGATGGTCGCAGCGGAAACGACCCCCGGTCCTGGCAACGATCGGAGTTCGCGCGTACTGGTCACCCGAGTCTCGGGGAACGGCGCGACCACACCAGGTAGATCGAGTGTCGAGGCGTCGTAGTACTCGTCGACGATCCCCCGCCCGGCTCTGCTGCCCCGCGCGTTCGCGTCGAGCCAGGCGATCACGTGCCGATCCGGATCGAGCTCCTGCCGCGCGGCCGCCGTACGCATCACCTCGACGGTCTCGTCCAGCGAGTGGGTCCGGACGCGGTTCCTGACCATCCAGCCGGTATCCACGCGCTGCAACTGGATCGCGGCACGCAGGATGACCCCGGTCAGGCCCATACCGCCGACCGTGGCCCAGAAACCGTCGGCATCCTGGCCGGCCGACATCCGAACCGCACTGCCGTCGGAGAGCAGTACGTTGATCCACAGGACATGGTGTCCGAACGACCCTGCTCCCGGATGGTTCTTCCCATGGACGTCGCTGGCGATCGCGCCGCCGACCGTGACGCGCTCGGTTCCGGGGACCACCGGCAGTTTCCAGCCCAACGGGAGCGTCTGGTCGATCAGGTCCTTCAGCAGGACACCGGCCTCGACGACGACGATGCCGTTCCGCTCATCGAACGCACTGATTCGGTCCAGACCGGTGAGGTCCAGCACGACTCCGTCATCGGCGACCTCCCCCGGCAACGCCGCGTCACCGTAGCTCTTGCCCGCGCCGCGCACGGTGATCCTGGGCTCGGACAGCACCACGTCGACCAGCCCGGATTCGAGGGCCGGTCTTCGGACCTCGGCCGTCCGGCGGAGCGTTCGACCCCAACCGGACAGCGACTGCGTGCTGGGACTGTCGGCGATCATGCTGTCGACGCTAGGTACTGCCGGCTGAGAGTGTGCTGAGCCACCACGATCCTTCCCGGTGCCGACAGCAACTATCCCGGGACGGCCTCTCAGGCGGCCCTCAGGCTCCGGACGCGACACTTGATGCAGCGTCCGCCTCTGCACCGCTGTCCCTTGCGACGATGGCCGGGACGGAGGAGCCAACGAGCAGAGGACAGGGAGCTCCAGTTGTCAGGACTGCGTAGCGCGATCTCCAGACTGAACCGCGCGAGCGTGCGGAGCAGATCAACCGCGGCCGCGGTTCTGGTCGTCGCGGTGGCGATGGCCGTCGGCGCCGCTCTCCTGTTGTTCCTGCTGCAGCGAGGTCTCATCTCCGCGGTGTCCGACGCGGCCGACGGGCGCGCGGCCGACGTCGCTGCCCAGGTGAGTGACGAGGGCGTCGAGAACCTCGGTACCGATCTCGCCAAGACGACCAGAGCGAGTCAGATCGTGCAAGTGCTGGACAGTTCGGGGAAGGTGGTCGCCGCCTCGTCCGCGCGGGCGGAGTCGGCGCCGCTGACGCACCTGAAACCCGCCGCGAACACCGTGCAGCGGGCCGAGGTCGGCGAGATGCGACTGCTCGATGACGATCACGACTACCTGATCGTCGCGCGCGGCGTCCAGTACGGCGGTCAGACGTACTCGGTCGTGGTCGCGTCATCCGTGGCCACGCAGCGATCGACGCTCGCGACCGTCACGCAGTACCTGCTGATCGGGTTTCCGGTGCTGTTGCTCGTGGTCGGTACGGCGAGTTGGCTGCTCACCGGGCAGGCGCTCAGGCCGGTGGAACGGATCCGGAGGCGGGTGCAGGGCATCGAGTCCAGCGACCTGACCGAACGGGTGCCCGTGCCGCAGACCGATGACGAGATCGCGCGCCTCGCCGCGACGATGAACGAGATGCTGGACCGCCTGCAAACCGGACAAGCCACCCAGCGTGCTTTCGTGGCCGACGCCAGCCACGAGCTCAGGTCTCCGCTCGCGACCATCGCCGCCGGCCTCGACGTCATCGAGGCCTCCGCCCGCGGACAGACCTGGCAGGAGTTGCACCACCTGATGAAAGGCGAGGCCGAGCGCATGCGGCGCCTCGTCGAGAACCTGCTCCTGCTCGCGAAGGCCGACGACGCCGCCCTGCCGATGCATCGCACCGAGGTCGACCTCGACGATCTGGTGGACATGGAGATCCTGCGGCTCCGCGAGAGCAACCAGATGAAGGTCGTGGGCGACGTACACCCGGTCCGGGTGTTCGGCGATCCCCTGCGACTGAGCCAGCTGATCCGCAACCTCGTCGAGAACGCCGCGACGGCCGCGCACAGCACGGTCCGGCTCAGTACGACGGCACAGGACGGTCACGCCCTGCTCACGATCCAGGACGACGGCGACGGCATCCCGGAGAGGGACCGGCAACGGGTCTTCGAGCGGTTCGTCCGCCTGGACACGAGCCGCGCCCGGGCCAGCGGGGGCTCCGGCCTCGGCCTCGCGATCGTCCGGGAGATCATCAAGGCCCACAACGGCACCGTGACCCTGAGCCCGGCCGACGACGGCGGCACCACGGCGACGGTGATGCTGCCACTCCCCTGAGAACGCGGTCCGGAGCTACTCTGAGAGAAAGCTGAGTCACGCGGGCCGACTCAGGTTGCTCTCAGCTGAGGGGTCGGACACTGGAAACATGCGGGTACTGATAGTCGAGGACGAGATCCCCCTGGCCGAGACGGTCCGGCATGGGCTCACCGAGGACGGCTTCGTGGTCGAGGTCGTCCACAACGGCGTGGACGGCGTGTGGGCCGCGACCGAACACCCGTACGACGTCATCGTGCTCGACATCATGCTGCCCAAGCTCAACGGCTACAAAGTGCTCGAGCAGATCCGCGAACGCGGCGTCTGGACCCCGGTCCTGATGCTGACCGCGAAGGACGGCGACTACGACCAGACCGACGCCTTCGACCTCGGCGCCGACGACTACCTGACCAAGCCGTTCAGCTTCATGATCCTCGTCGCCCGGCTGCGGGCCCTGATCCGCCGTGGAGCGCCCGAGCGGCCGGTCGTGATGAGCGCCGGCGATCTGAGCCTGGACCCGGTTCGGCGCCGGGTCGAGCGGGCCGGCCAGGAGATCGTCCTCACCCGCCGCGAGTACGGCCTGCTCGCGTACCTGATGCGGCACCGCGGCGAGACGGTCAGCAAGGGCGAGATCCTGGAGAACGTCTGGGACCCCGCGTTCGACGGCGACCCGAACGTCGTCGAGGTCTACATCCGGTACCTCCGGC
The DNA here is from genome assembly GCF_056436705.1 of Kribbella sp. NPDC043289. Lineage (NCBI taxonomy): Bacteria > Bacillati > Actinomycetota > Actinomycetes > Propionibacteriales > Kribbellaceae > Kribbella > Kribbella sp. NPDC043289. The sequence goes on along the minus strand of NZ_JBWKCB010000001.1, from coordinate 330,093 downwards.
TCAAACTGGACGCGCCGTTCGAACGGAACGCGATCCAGACCGTTCGCGGCATGGGCTACCGCATCGATCCCGACGGCGGCTGATCCCTCTGGAACCGCAATCACCGCCACGTTCCGCCGAGCCGAAGGCCTTGTGGCCGCTGTCACGAAGTGTGGTGCTCGGTCTGCTGGTGGCCCTCCTCGGGGCGATCGGATTCGTCGTCCAGGCGGACGCTGTCGTCGAAGGTGACGGACTCGCTGCCTTCGACCCGCACCTGACCCAGGACTTCGTCGCGCACCGCACCGCGGGACTGAGCAAACTCGCCCAGACAATCACCTTCTTCGGCGGAGTACCGGTCCTCACCGCGATCACCGTGATCGTCGCCGGCCTGCTGAGACTCCTGACCCACCGCTGGCGATCCTCGATCATCCTCCTCGTCGGCATGAGCGGCGCCGCGCTCCTCACCACGATCATCAAACTCCTGATCGGCCGTCACCGACCCGATTCGAGCATGGTGATCGGCACCGTCAACACCGGCTTCTCCTTCCCGTCCGGCCACACGCTCAGCGGCACGACCTTCTTCCTACTGCTCGCCGGCCTGCTCTGGTACTCAGCCGCCTCCCGAGCCCTCAAGATCGCCGGTACGGCGCTCGCCGTCGTCCTGAGCATCGCGATGGGCCTCAGCCGCGTGTACCTCGGCTACCACTGGGCCACCGACGTACTCGCCGGCTGGACCCTCGCCCTCACCTGGCTCTGCCTCCTCGCCACAGCCATCCACTTCATCTCCACCCGCCAACGCAACAGCCCCCGAGCGGTCCCGCAATGACTTCCTCCGGGGGTGCGGCGGATGAAACCATGGGTGGCATGCGAGGGAGAACGGGGCATCTGGCCTGGTACCGGACCGATGAGGCGGCGGCGGACGTCGCCTTTCTGCATGGGTTCTCGGACTCGGCGGAGTGTTGGGGGCCGGTGATCCGCGCACTGCCGGGGGTGCGGACGCTCGCGATCGACGCGCGTGGGCACGGTGAGTCCGGGCTTCCTGAGGAGCCTGTGCGCTATACCGCGCACCGTGACGACGCCGCTCTCGTCCTGTCGAGCCAGCCCGGCGACGGAGACGTTGTCGTGGTCGGGCATTCGATGGGGGCGATGGCGGCCGCGTACCTGGCCGCGTCGAGGCCGGAGCTGGTGCGCGCCGTCGTACTGGAGGATCCGCCGACCGGGGCCCCGGGCAACCATCAGGACGAACCGTGGCCCGAGCCGGACTGGCTCGCCGGGCTCCGGGCCCTCGACCTTCAAGCACGTGTCGCGCGCGGACGGGCCGACGACCCCGACTGGCCCGATGACGAGCTCGAGCCGTGGGCCGTGTCGAAGGCACAGGTCAACCCGCACCTGTTCGACCTCACGTTCCAGCAACCAGTCCCGCTGAGCGAGCTGCTGGCCGCGATCACCTGCCCAGTGCTGCTGATCCACGGTGACACCGAGCGCGGCGGCCTCATCTCCCCGGAGTACGCCGACGACTGCGCGCGAGCCGCGGCCGGCGAGTTCCGTGCGGTGCAGATCGCCGGAGCCGGTCACTCGGTACGCCGCGACAACCGCCCGCGGTACCTCGCCGAACTCACCACCTTCCTCACCACCGTCGAAGCCCGCACCTGAGAGCTGCTGTCCGGTGCGCATCCTCGGTCCCGCAATCGCAGTCGCCGCGATCGTCACTGCCTGTACCCCGTCAGGCGCACCATCGAGTGCTCCGTCGACCGCACCATCGAGTGCCCCGCCCAGTGCACCGTCATCCGGTGGTGCGGCCCGAACTGTGCCGCGGCCCGAACATGTCGTGATCGTCCTGTTCGAGAACACGGGCGCCGAATCGATCCTCGGCAACAGCAAGGCGCCGTACTTCAACCAGCTCGCGTCGAGCGGAGCGAGCTTCACCAACTCGTACGCGATCGAGCACCCGAGCCAGCCGAACTACCTGGATCTGTTCTCCGGCGCGAACCAGGGTGTCACCGACGACTCCTGCCCGCACGACTTCTCGACCGACAACGAAGGCGCCGAGCTGATCGCCCAGGGCCGCACGTTCGCGGGGTACTCGGAGGACCTGCCGTCCGCGGGGTCGACGGTGTGTACGTCGGGGCGTTACGCGCGCAAGCACGTGCCGTGGGTCAACTTCACGAACGTGCCCGCGGCGGACAGCAAACCGTTCAGCGACTTCCCGACGGACTACAGCCACCTACCGACGGTGTCGTGGGTCATCCCCAACCTGTGCAACGACATGCACGACTGCTCCACCGAGACCGGCGACGGCTGGCTCAAGAGCCACCTCGACGGGTACGTCCAGTGGGCCGCGACGCACAACAGTCTGCTGATCACCACGTTCGATGAGGACGACGACAACTCCAGCGGCAACCGGATCGCGACGATCGTCGACGGCCAGCAGGTCAAGCCGGGCAGCTACGACGAACGGATCGACCACTTCCGCGTCCTGCGCACCGTCGAGGACATGTACGGCCTGCCGCACGCCGGCGCCGCGGCGAACGCGGCACCGATCACCGACACCTGGAAGTGACCACCCGGCCGGGGCTCCGGTGGTGGGCACGTAGGCTCGCTCCGTCATCGGTACCCGACCTGGTAAGGACCCTCGATGAAGACTGTGCCTCTCGGCGCCACCGACCTCGCCGTCCCGAACGTGACCCTCGGGCTGATGCGGATCGGGAGCAAGACCGACGACGAGATCCGTACCCTCGTGCGGACCGCGCGCGACGCCGGCATCGACTTCTTCGACCACGCCGCCGTGTACGGTCCTGGGCTGCACGGCGCCGAGCAGCGGTTCGCGGAGGCGCTCAAGCTGACGGCGTCCGAGCGCGCCGAGATCACGCTCCAGACCAAGGCAGGCATCGTCCCGGACGCCGGGTACGACTCCTCCTACGAGCACATCGTCGGCTCCGTCGACGACTCGTTGCGGGCGCTGAACACCGACTACCTCGACGTACTCCTGATCCACCGTCCCGATGCGCTCGTCGAGCCCGCCGAGGTCGCGCGCGCCTTCGACGACCTGGAGGCGGCCGGAAAGGTCCGCGCCTTCGGGGTTTCCAACCACACGCCGCTGCAAATCGAGCTGCTGAAGACCGCCGTACGGCAGCCGCTCGTGGCCAACCAACTGCAGCTGTCCGTCACGCACGCTCCGATCGTCGCGCAGGGCGTCGCCGCGAACATGGCCGGCCTCGACCAGGCCGTCGTGGTGGACGGCGGCGGTGTCCTCGACTACTGCCGCATCAACCGCATCACGGTGCAGGCGTGGTCCCCGTTCCAGGCCGGTTTCTTCACCGGCCCGTTCCTCGACTCCCCGGAGTACCCGGAGCTGAACGCCGTGATCGATCGCCTCGCCGAGCAGTACGACGTACCGCCGATCGCGATCGCCACCGCCTGGATCACGCGGCACCCGGCCCAGATGCAGGTCGTCCTCGGCACCACGACCCCCGAGCGCGTCGCCGGCGCCGCACAGGGCTCCGACGTCCCGCTCACCCGCTTGGAGTGGTACGAACTCTTCCGCACCGCGGGCCACCGCGTGCCCTGACGGCTCGGCGACCCGTTCTCGATCGTGACCTGCCCGACCGGAGGCAGCACGCCAACAGCGCGGTAGTCACCCGGATCACGGCGGCTACGAGCGCCTGTTCCCCGGATGGTAGGCACACGCGTCGTCGAGGTTCTGCGCTGTGTGCGGGGTCACAGCCGGGTTCGCCCGTGACGGCTTCCTGGCGGTGTGCGGGGTGATCGCCTGCTGGATGAGCTTGCGGATCGCCGCGTAGTCAGGGTTCCGGCCGGTCGGGAAGTTCTTGTTCGGGTCCAGGTTCACGGTCGACACACCCGCGGACTTCACCTTGAGAGCCAGCTGAACGAACGCCGGCAGCAACTCCTGCGGTATGTCGGTGCGCAACATCTGCCGGCTCGCCGCAGCAATCTGCTGGTACTGCGTCACGAGGGTCCCCGGGCTCACGCTGCTCACCAGCGCGCGGACCGTGCAGCGCTGCCGCTCCTGCCGGGACGCGTCGTCGAGCCCGTACCGACCGCGAGCGAACCACAGCGCGTGGTAGCCGTCGAGGTGCTGGTTCGCTCCCGGCTCGATGTAACCCGACGGCTTCTTCGGCGCGTTCGCGCCCGGCCCGATCCCGTACTCGCCGCCGATCGGCACCGGGTAGTTCACGTTCACCGTGATCCCGCCGACCGCGTCGACGATCCGCTGGAAGCCGGCCAGGTTCACCTGCATGTAGTACTGGACGTCCAGCCCGAGCGCCGCGCCAGCAGCCAGCTTGACCGCGTCCGCGCCCTCGTTGTCGGTCTGACCGAGAAGACCTGGGTACTGCTTCGGAATCGTGTCGTACATCGCGTCGAGGTAGTACTGCGGCTGCTCGACATCGCCCAGGTTCGGGTCCCAGAACCCGTCGGGGTACTTCCGGTGCAGTGGCGAGCTCTTCGGGAACGGCATCCGCATCCAGTTCCGGCTCAGCGAGATCAGCTTCGTGGCGCCGGTGTGGGTGTCGATCGAGGCAACCATCACGGTGTCGGTGCGGGTCCCGGTCCGGCCCGCGCCGTTGTCGGCGCCGAGCAGCAGGATGTTCAGCCGCGGCGTGTCCGCCCACGGATCCTTGGTGTTCACCGCCGGCCGGGTCGCCGACCTCGAACTGCCTTCGGACTGGAACACGCTGCCCACCAGATCGCGCTGCGCCATCACGGTCTGTACCGCGAGCGTCGACGGTACGCCGATCGCGAAACAGATCAACCCGACGAACGCCGACCCGACCAACCGCTTCGGCACCGAAGACGACAGTGGCCGCAAGAGCTTGTGCGAGGCCACGACAACCCAGATCCACCCGACAGCGAGCGCCAGGACGACACCGGTTGCCACCAGCAACCGATTCGGATCAACCGCCCACTCCAGCACCAGATCACGCCGGACGAACACGACGTACGCACCAAACCCAACCAGCCCGGCCGCCAACGCCATCACCAACGCACCGAGCCGCCGCCGGCCACCGATGACGAAGCCCAGACCGGGCACCAACGCGGCCAGCAGTGTCTCGCCCATCGCCCGGGTCGTAGTCCGAGCCCGATGCGAGTGACGCGCAGCTCCCCCGATCCCGGGCGCGCCGCGCTGACCGGTCGGCTCCACACCCTGCCCCATCGCGGCCACCCCCACTCCGACACGCAATCAAACCCGCGACGCCCAGATGACGCCCAGGACCTCCGGACGGTTGTCACGAATCATCACACTCACGCACAGCGTTCACTGCGATACAGCCTTCGCCTCCGGCATGACCAATCTGCCATCGGGTGCCGCCCTACGACTGCGTCGGCCCGTACGTACATGAACGACCGCACCAGCCGCCGCTGACCCACGATCACCGCGGTGATCCGGCCGTCCACAGGCGACCCGCCGCTGGGACCGGTGCTTCATGAGTCCTCCGAACCCCCGCTGTGACGAGCCGCCCAACGAAGCCGCACGTTCTCCTCGCGCTCCGACTCGTCGAGGCGCTGCGCCAGCTCTGCCAGGCGCCGTTCGAGCTTCGGGATCCAGCGCAGTTGGAGGGCTCGCTGTTGCTGGCGGGTGAGCGCCAGTTCGGCCGCCACCAGCGCGACGGCGCGTCGGGCGGCCGCGAGCCGGACCGCCGCGGCGAGCGCCGTACGGTGCGCTCGCATGGCGAAGACCAGGGCTGAACCTCCTACCACTGCAGGCTCGGGCCCGAACTCGACCTCCGCGCTGGTCGGATGCCGCACGCCCATGGTCACGTCGTACCCGACGACGACCTCAGTAGTTGCTCCCGGTCCCGAGTCGAGCAATGCCCGCTGACCGTCCAGAGAACTGCTGCGGCGCAGCCACATCGTCGCCACCTGATCTGCCTGCTCGAAGGCTTCTCCGGCTCGTCCGGCGGCCAGTTCGAGCCGCTCGCACTCGCCCGCCAGAGCGCGCTGCTTGCGGTCCAGCAGCTCGACCGCCCGCCGGGCTGTCGCGAGCCGGCCCGTCAGGGCCAGCCGGCCGGCACGTCCCGTCGTCGGTCCGGTCATCCCGCGCCATCCGGAAGGTGCTCGGCCAGCATCGCGCCGGACACCATGGTCAGCTCACGACGAGGCAGTACGGAGACCGCGCGCCAGAGCCGATCCAGCGTGTCGTCGAGCCCACGAGACTCGTTCGGGCGCTGCCGGAGCAACGAATCCTCCAGCGCCGTCGCATAGGCGAGGTATCCGCGATCGGTGTCGCTCAGCGCACCGGCACCGATCAGATCCGCCAGTTCGGCGGCCTGCCGGGCTCGGGCCAGCGCCGCGATCGCCTGGGCGGCGATCTCGAGGTGATCGTCCCGGGTCCGTCCGGGGCCGGCACCGTGGCGCATCAGGCGGGACAACGAGCCCAGTACGTCGAGCGGCGGGTACAGACCGCGGGCATTCAGATCCGCCGCCAGTACCACCTGGCCCTCCGTGATGTACCCGGTCAGATCCGGCACCGGATGCGTGATGTCGCCGGCCGGCATCGTGAGCACCGGCATGATCGTCACGGATCCAGGTCGCCCGCGGATCCGGCCGCACCGCTCGTACAACGACGCCAGATCGCTGTACAGATACCCCGGGTACGCCCGCCGGGCAGGGATCTCCTGGCGTGCTGCCGCGACCTCGCGGACCGCTTCGCAGTAGCTGGTCATGTCACACATGACGACCAGGACATGGCTGCCTTCGACGAAGGCCAGATGCTCGGCGACGGTGAGTGCGATCCGTGGCGTCAGCAGTCGCTCGATCACCGGGTCGTTCGCACTGTTCAGCACCATGACGAGCTCACCCGCGGCCGCCCGCTCCTCCAGTGCCGCACGGACGAAGTCGATGTCGGCGTGCGGCAGCCCCATCGCTGCGAAGACCACCACGAACGGATCGCCCCCGACCGCGGCCTGGGCCGCGACCTGCGTCGCGAGCTCGAGGTGTGGCAGTCCCGGCACGGAGAAGATCGGCAGCTTCTGCCCGCGAACGACCGTGGTCAGCGCATCGATGCCGGACACCCCCGTGAGCACGGGTTCCCGCGGTGATTCGCGCTCGACCGGATTGAGCGGCCACCCGTTCACCGCGGCCAGTGCCGCGCCGAGGATCGGAGGCCCTCCGTCGAGCGGTTCGCCCCGGCCGTCGCAGGTCCGGCCGAGCCAGCCCTGCCCGAGCGGAATCCGGAAGGGGCTGCCGCTGAAACGGACCCGGACCGCACCCGGACGCAGACCGACCGTCCCTTCCAGCACCTGCAGTACGGCGAGATCGTCAGCGATCTCCAGGACCACACCGTGCCGCTCGGTGCCGTTGTCGACACCGTCATCGATCCTGACCACGGCGGACTCGTCCCACCCCACACCACGGACCCCACTCACCACCAGCAGCGATCCGTGCAGCGACCGAACCGCGCCGTACTCGACCTGCGCGCTCATGCCAACGCCTCCAACGCGGCCATCAGCGCCGTCCGGCGACCGTCCAGGTCAGCCGGCGCCGGTGCTTCCTCGCGCGCCCGGATCAGTGGCCCCCAGTCGAACTCCTCCAGTTCGGCCGCGGCCACTCCGCGGTCGATCAACGTCATACAACGGTCGATGACGTCGAGAACGCATTGCAGCAAGGCGGATCCACGGTCGGCCGAACAACTCGCATCGATCGGGCTCAGCGCACTCTGGGCCAGGACAGCGTCTCTGAGCAGCCGGCCGCCGAGGATCGTCATCCGTTCCCGCCCGGGCAGTGTCCTGGTACCGACGATCTCAGCGAGTTCGGCGAGTCGCGCGGCCTCGGCCAGGACCTGCATCGCCCGGGCTCGTCGCGAAGTCCAGCCCTGGTTGCCATGACCGGCCTGCCACGCACCCACGGCGGCGGCGTCGTGGGAGTACGACGCCGACCAACTGACGGCGGGGTAGTGCCGGGAGTAGGCAAGATCACGGTCCAGCGACCAGACACCGCGGACGAAGCGCTGAGTCGCGGTCGTGACCGGTTCCGTCAGGTCCCCGCCGGGCGGGGAAACCGCACCGACCACCGTGACCGCCGCGACCAGGCCACCCTCGGTATGCACCCGGCCTGCCCGCTCGTAGAAGGCGGCAAGCGACGACGACAGATCGGCCGGATAGCCCTCCTCGGCAGGCAACGCCCCCGTGCGCGAGGCGAACTCCCGCAGCGCCTCCGCCCACCGCGACGTCGAATCGGCCACCACGACGACGTGATAGCCCATGTCCCGGTAGTACTCCGCGACGGTGATCGCAGTGAAGACACTCGCCTCGCGCGCCATCATCGGCATGTTGGAGGTGTTCGCGAGAATCACTGTGCGGTCGATCATGCGGCCGCCGGTGCGGGGATCGGCGAGCTCGGCCAACTCACCGAGCACGTCGGCCATCTCGTTGCCTCGCTCACCACAGCCCACATAAACGATCACGTCGGCGTCGCACCACTTCGTGATTTGCTGGAGGAGCACGGTCTTGCCGGTGCCGAAGCCGCCCGGCACGGCGGTGGCCGACCCCGCACCGATCGGGAACATCAGATCCAGTACCCGCTGACCGGTGTGCAACGGGACCAGCGTCTCCTCGCGGGCCGCGAACGGCCTGGCCTGCCGAACCGGCCACTGCTCGAACAATCCGACCTCGACGTCGCCGACGCGGGCAACCGCGTCGTCGTTGCGGACCTTGCCCGCCGCCGCGACGAACCGCAGTTCGCCACGCACCCCGGGTGGCACCAGGACGCGATGTTCAACCGCACCCGCCCCGCTCACCACACCGAACACGGCGCCCGGTCCGAGCGCGCACCCCGGCTCCGCAGCAGGCTCGAAGTGCCAGCCGTCGGCCGCCGAGGCGTCCGGCTCAAGGGTCTGTGGCGACAACCATGTCGGAGCAGTCGACAGCGGACGCAGCAGTCCGTCGAAGACCCGCCCGAGCAGGCCCGGCCCGAGGCGCGCCGACAAGGGGCGCTCGGTCCGGCGAACCACGTCACCGACCGTCAGGCCGCCGGTGTACTCGAAGGCCTGCAGGGTGACCGTCGCACCGTCGATCGCCACCACCTCGGCCGGGATCCGGCGTTCGCCGAGCTCGAGCACCTCGTACATCGAGGCCCCCGGTACGTCGTTCGCCTCGACCAGTGGACCGTTGACCCGGCGGATCCGGCCGGTTGCCGTCAGGGCGTCCACAGGTCGGCCATCTCCGCCCCGGATCGGTTCAGTGCGCGATCGGCCAGCGTCGGCAGGCTCAGGTCGAGTCGCTCGGACCTCGCCGACGCCAGCACCCCTCCCGCAGACGCCTCGCCGACCGTGGCGGCCGGGCCGAGCTGGGTCCGGGCCCGGTTGGCCAGTCGCCGACGGAGTACGTCGTACTCGGGGTGATCGACCAGCGCCGCCGCGGCCGCCCGGCACCGGCGGCGCAGCTCGTCGTACAGTTCACGCTGCACCGACAGCACCGCCTGCCGCGCCTCCCGCCGGCGCTGCCTCATCCGCGTCGCGAGGACCGCCGTCGCGTCGTCCTCCCCCGCTCTGCGGGCGGCAGCGACGAGCTCATCGGCCGTACGACGTGCTTCGTCGAGCAACGCGTCTCGCTGCAAGTCCGCATCACGCGCCACGGTGGCTGCATCGGCGCGCGCCGTCAACAGCAACCCTCGCCGCACCGGTTCGAGCGCCGTGTCAGCAGGCGGCGGCAACCGGCTCACGACGGCAGCACCACCGTGAGCACGGTCGCAGACTCCAGCGAACCTGGGTCCAAGGCCTCCGCCGCGGCGGGAGTGAGCAGGACGATGCCGATCTCCGCGGGCAGCTCGTGCCACAGCCGCCGTACCTCGGCCTCCGTAGTTGCCGGCAGCAACCGTGCGCCCGCCAGACCGTAGCCCGCCGTGCGCACCGGCTCGCCCAGCACCCCGACCCGGGTCATCGCGCCTGCCCCACCAGGATGATGGCGACGATCAGCCCATAGATCGCGATCCCCTCGGCCAGGCCGACCACGACCATCGCGCGACCGAACAGCTCCGGCCGTTCGCTCATCGCGGCCAGTGCGGCGGCACCGGTGTAGGCGACCGCGACCCCTGCCCCGATGGCCGATCCGGCCATCGCGATCGACGCACCGATCAACGCGGACCCGTTGGTCGCGGCAGCCTGGGTGGCGGCGGCCGTCGCCGCGGGCCGACCGGCCGCGAAGCCCCCGTCGGCGGTCACAATGGCGATCAGCACGGCGACAGCCACGCTCAGCAGCGCGACGTTCAGCACGGCCAGCAGGATCGCCGCCCGGGGATGCCGCCGAAGGAACTCCCTCACGATGTCACCTCCAGATCGTCCGCGGGCAATCGCCACGGCCGGAACGGACGCCCGTCCACGTCGAAGACGCGGGAGAACAGTTCGTAGTACTCGAGTCGAAGAGCCTGTATGCCGGCCACCAGCGCCTCCAGCGCGAACGCGACGCCGGTGCCCACGACCAGCACGAGACCCGCGCCGACGCGTCCCGACGCAGAGCCGGTCTGCCACAACGCCACGGATCCTGCCCAGACGATCGCGCCGAGCGCCGCGTGCGTGAGGCCGAACGCGGCCAGCCGGGCGAAGGAGACGACGTTCGAGCTGAGCCGGACGACGACGTCGAACAGTTCCACCGCGGCCTGCGCGACACCAGCGCCGCCACCGCCCGCGGCGGTCAGGAGTCCGATGAAGGTGAGCGCCAGGCCGGCGACCGCGATCACAACGGCCCCGATCAGCACCCCGGCGTTGTCGAAGTAGACACCGCCGACCACGCCACCCAAGGCGAGAAAGAGCAATGCTCCGGCGATCCCGGTCCGGGCGTAGAGCGCGAAACCCCATCCGCCTTCGCGGAAGCGGTTGACGATGCCCAGCGCGTACGCGCCGGCCAGCAGGATCGCGCCGACTCCGATCGCGGTCAGCAGCAGCGGGACGATGTCGTCGACCGGAGACAGCCAGACGACCGGTACCAACCCGGTCGGTCCGAACATCTCGCCGTACAGCACACCGAAGAAGATGCTGGCGGCACCGGCGCCGGCCACGAACGGCCAGGCCGGCCGGACCTTGGCGAGCCGGGCGAAGCGGCCGCTGCGGAGGATCGCGGCACCGAGGAGCAGGAGCAGGCCGTGACCGACGTCGCCGAACATCATCCCGAACATCACCACGTAGGCGAGTCCGGCCACCAGCGCCGGGTCGACATCGGCGTACGGGACCGTGGTGTAGGTCCGCACGAGCACCTCGAACGACTGCCCGCGGCCCTGCTGCCGCAGCAACGTCGGCGGCTGGACGCCGGGGGGCGACGGAAGTGGTACGGCGGCGCCGCCGACGGGCGCCAGGACCTGACTCACCTGCGGCAGTGCCGCCGCGGGAGCCCAGCCCAGTAGCGCTGTCACCGGTCCGTGATCGACCGCCTGTGCGGAGCGCCGCCGCAGTTCCAGTTCACGTGCCGACCACTCAGGCCGGCGGTCCGCGACGACGGCGGTCTCGATGTCGGAGGGAACCGGATCCAGCTCGACGACGCCGGTCGAGCTCAGGCGGTCGAGCAACTCGCGCAGATGCTCGATCTGTACGACCATCGCGATCCGCTGCATCCGTACCGGACGGACGGCGTCACGCCACGACACCGAGCACCTCCCCCGGACCGGTGCCGTTCGACGCGTCACCGAGCGCGACTCGCACCCGCCAGCCGTCGACGGCCAGGACCGCCACGGCCCCGACGAACGGGTCCGTCCCAGGCGTCCCGTGCCGTAGGAGGCGGAAGCCGTCCGACTCGATCCGGGCGGTCAGACCGGCTTCGGCCCGCCAGAGACCGGCCGGTTCGCCGACCCCGTCGAGGATCCACCGACCTGCCACCGGAACCGCAGCTCGGAGGCTGTCCACGGATCGTGCCCGCACCCAGTCCGAGCCGATCAGCGGAGCCGCCGCCGCTACCATCCGGCCGGTCGGCCCGCTAGTTGTCGCCAGCATTTGCTTGGCGACCAGGAGGACCGCCGCACCTGTCGCCCACTCGACCGCGGCCGGGGCCTCGGTCGCGACCATGCGTAGCCAGCGCAGCAACAGGACGTCGTGCAGGGCCTCCGGGGACGCGTCGCCGGGATCGCCCCACGGCGAGGCCGCCAGAGCAGCGCGAAGGCCCGGTCCTGACGTCGTCGCCCCGATTCTCGGCCAGGACATGGCCAGGCTGCCGAGCTCGTAGTACATCCTGCGCGGCCCAGGCTCGGCCAACGCCCGAGCGTGCGTGACGATGTTGGCCAGCTCGTACCGGCCGGCGAGTACCCGGGCCAGGCCGACCGCCGAGCTGGGAAGCCAGCCGGACAGCACCCGCAACTGCCACAACTCCGCGGCCTCGACGAGCCACTCGGCGTCCGCCAGGCTCGTTCCGGGCCGGGCCGCCCGGGCGTACGCCGTACCGCTGAGCCGCCCGAGGGCGTCAGCGAGGCCAGGGGCGAGTGCGAGCTCGCGGGCCGCGCCCGCCCCGACGCGGCGGCGGGCCATGGCCTTCACCCGAACGGTCGCCGCCACCCAGCCCGCGCTCACAGGTCGGCTCCAGCCTCAGCCCGAAGCCGATCCAGCACAAGGTCCACCAGCCCGTCCATCCGCTGCCTCGCACTGACCCTGAGACGAGTGACTTCCGCTGTCGCCGTAGCCAGCGTTTGCTCCACTGCGGCGTCGCCACGGGCTGTCACCGCAGCGGCGGCCTCCGCCTGCTCGCCGACCGCCCGGGCCCGCGCGTCTGCCACCAGTCCGGCAGCGTCGACCTGCGCGGCGACGACCGTCTCAGCCGCTCGTTGTGTCACGCGTGTACGCAGTTCGTCGCACTCGGCGATCACACCGTCGAGCGCCTCGAACACCGCGACGAGCTCGGCCGGAACCCCACCGCGACCATCGACCGGTACGCCGACCGGCCCGGCGCCTCCTGGTGTGCCCACAGGGCGGAAGCGGTGCAGACGATCCAGCAGCGTACTCACCGGAACCCCCTCCCGGCCACCCGAACGGTGCACACACCTTCATCGTGACCCCACGGTCCCGCCCACCCCAGGGCCCAAGGTCCTGTCCGGCCGGACAACCGACCTACCGCCTCCCGGCGGCCGCGGCGAGCGACGTCTGGCCGGATCGAGTCGACGTCCCACACGTCGGCTCCCGTGCTGCCGGTTCTGCAGCCGTTCTTCGTACTCCTTGCGCATCAGGTCGCCGCCGCTGCTGCGCCATGTCTTCACCAGGGTGTCGAGCGCGGTGTGCCGGCGGGATCAGCCGGTGTACGGCAACAGCTCTCGAGCCATCAGCCCTTGGCTCCGAAGACCCGGCGAATCTGCTCGAGGTGTCCGTGGCGATGCAGGGTGTCCGGCTCCAAGTAGCTGCCCTCGGTCCACTCGTTCCACGCGTTGATGGTGACGAGCGGAACGTTGGTCTCGTCAACGAATGCGCGAACCTGTTCCAGCGCGCGGCCGAACTCCTCCGGCGTCGCGTCGGAGATGATGTTCGTGTGCGGGTAGCCGAACGCGGGGTTGAGCTTGTCGGACTGCACAGTGCGCGGTGACGAGTCCCAGCCGACCGTGATGTTCGGGTAGTACGGCTGGTCGTACTCGGCGGCGTACCGCTTCCAACCGTCCGCGGCCTGCTCGCGCATGTCGGCGTACGGCGTGAGCAGGGTCGGCATCGGGTGGTGGTGCACCCAGACGTACGACGTGACGCTGTCGAAGCCGAGGCGGCTGATCAAGGTCGGGCCGTCGAACGCGATGCCGTCGGCCGGAAGCACTTGCCGCTCCCGGATGACGGCGTTCAGGTGGATGTCGGGGAACCCCGCCCGCGCGGCACGTTCGCGCAGACCGTCGAGCGCGGCCTTGGCCTCGTCGACGCCGCCGAGCCCGTCGATGAGGGTCGCCAGCTCGTAGATCGACAGGTACGGGGCGCCGTCGATCCGCAGGTACGCCGGATGCCCGAAGTACCGCTCGATGATGTAGTCGGTGGCTGCTTCGAACTGCTCAGCGTCGACAGTGCCGGACTCCAGGTGGGTCGCCGGCGTGGCGGACTTCCACGGATGGATGTTGCTCCAGTGATGGTTGGCCCACATGACGGCGAACTTCATGTCGTACGCCGCCGCGTTCGGCATGAACGCCGCCTCGAGCGGGCGCTCGAGGTACGGGCGGCCGCTGTACCAGTACCAGTCGAAGAGGAACGCGTCGACACCGTGCTCGGTCGCCATCGCGATCTTGCCCGCCATCACCTCCGGATCCGCCTCGTCCAGGTAGCCGTCCAGCGGAACGCGCGGCTGCAGATGCCCCTCGAACCGGGACTCGGCGCGCTTCACCAGCTCCCATTCGGTCCACCCTTCGCCGTGCCACTGTTCGTTGCGCGGGTCAACGTGGAAGTTGGGGAAGTAGTACGCCGCGATCGCGACGTCGCGTTGGGACATAGGTGCACTCCTCGTCGGGAATCAGCGGATCTCGTGCTCTGTCAGAGTTGCTGACGATGTGATGTTATTGACGGCCAAGTCGGCGCGCCTTCGGTCAGATTGAGGGAAAGTAGGACAAAAGTGGCCAGCAGCCGCAACAAGCCTCGCTACGAGCGAGCCGCCGTGTTCAATCCGGACGGCCTCCCGGTGTGGGCGGACCGGCATCGGATGCCGGCGGACGTCGCGGCGCACGACCACGACTTCTTCGAGATCGCACTCGTCACCCAGGGCCGCGGAGTCCACATCGCGGCCGACGGCGACCACCCGATCGGGCCCGGTAGCGTCATCGTCGTACCGCCGAGCCAGTGGCACGGGTACGCGCAGTGCGAGGACCTCGTGGTCTTCGACAGCTTCGTCGCGCCCGAGCTGATCGACGGGACGCTGTCGTTCCTGGACGCCGAGCTGCCGCTGATGCAGACCGTGCACAAAGCGAGCCTCCCGTTGCCACAACGCGTCGAGCTGGGCCGGTACGACATGAGCCTCGCGATCGCCGAGCTGCACAGCATCAGCAACACGACCCACGGACGGCGTTCCCGCATCGAGCTCGTCGGCCACCTGCTGATCTATCTCGACATCCTGAACCGCTCCTGGTCGCCAGAGCAGGCGATCCATCGCCGGTCGATCGCCCCGCCGCACCCGGCGGTGTCCCGCGCCGCCCAGCTGATGGACGACGATCCCGGCCGGTCCTGGACGCTGGCACAGCTCGCCGCCGCCACCACCACCGAACGGACCCACCTCGTCCGCCTGTTCCAGCGCGAGCTCGGCGCTCCCCCGATCGCGTACCTCAATCGGCTGCGAGCGCAGGCGGCCGCCCGGATTCTGGTGCAGACCGACGAACCGGTCGCTCAGATCGGCGCCCGCGTCGGTTGGGAGGACGCGGGGTACTTCGCCCGTCGGTTCAAGAACGCTTACGGCCTCAGCCCGTCCGCCTACCGCAACCGGGCCCGGACCGGCGAGGCGCGGTACCACAGCTCCGCCGAAGCCCAGCCGGCGCTTCCGGTGAGTGGCGCCCGCTTCAACGCGCAGGTCGTCGACTGACCGACGCCGGCGCGATCAGTGCCGTTCAACTTCGTCCAACAAACCGTCAACCGGAGCGAAGGCGCATCCGGCAATGGCACGCAATGATGAGCGAGCAGTGTAGGTAACCGTCCAGCGTCGGTACGGCAAGAAAGTACATGCAGACGTTCAGATTGGCTATCCCACGCGACGCAGGCACCGCGGCAGAGTGCATGGCATGGTCGATGTCTGTGTGTATGGCGGCACCCCCGCGGGCTGTGTCGCGGCGATGACCGCGCATCAGGAAGGTGCGTCCGTCGTCATGATCGAGCCGGGCCGATGGCTCGGCGGGATGCTCAGCGCGGGGATCAAACCCCGGCAGGACTGCCCGATTCCGGCCGCGGTCGGCGGCCTGACGAAGGACGCTGTCTTCGGCTTCGGCGAGCACCCGCACGACGTACTGCGTGCCTTCCATCAATGGATCGCCGATGCGGGGATCGAGGTGTACTTCGAGCGCCGCGTCCGCTCCGTCACCCGCGAAGGTCACCGCATCACGGCGGTGCACCTGGAGACCTCGACTCCCGACGAGTGGGGTGTCCCACTGCCGGCCGGCGGGTCGGTGCCGGACATCGACGTACGGGCGGAGGTTTTCATCGACGCGTCGTACGAAGGTGACCTCATGGCGTTGGCCGGGGTCCCCTACAGCATCGGGCGCGAGTCGCGGGACGAGTTCGGCGAAGAAATCGCAGGTGTCCAGCCGGTGACCAACTGGACGTCGATCGATCCATACGTCGTCCCCGGAGACAGCACCAGCGGTCTGCTGCCCCTGCTCGACGCGGATCATGGCCGCCCTCGCGGCGCGGCGGACGAGTACGCCCAGGCCTACAACTTCCGTTTCTATGTGACGACCGACGCCGCGTCGCGCAAGGAGATCACTCCGCCCGACGACTACTCGCCTGCTGACTACGAGCTGGTACGGCGGTACGTCACCCACCTCGGCGCCGACCTCGACGCGCTCCGCGGGATCTTCCCCGGCTGGCTCAACTCGGGTGAGTACAACTACCAGCGGGGCTCCCTGATCACCAACGCCCCGGTCGGTGTGAGTCGCGAGTACCAGGACGGCGATTGGGACACCCGTTCGCGAGTCTGGCGTGACCACATCGACTACCTGCGCGGCCTCCACCACTTCCTGTCGACGGATCCCGCCGTACCCGCGGACTTCCGCGCCGAGACCGCGGCGTACGGAATGGACGCGAGTGTCTTCCCCGACACCGACGGGTGGCCACCGCAGCTGTACGTCCGGGTTTCACGCCGGCTCGACGGCGAATACACCGTCACCCATGCAGACGTCGCCAACCTGGCCGAACCAGCCGACAGCATCGGACTGGCGTTGTTCGGAGTCGACGTCTATCCGGTACGACGAATCGCACACCGCGACCCCGCCACCGGGCAGGTCGGCGTGGCGACCGAGGGCGACATGTTCATCGGCGGCCATCTCGGAACCGGCCGTCCCTATCCGATCCCCTACCGGGCCATCACGCCGAAGCCCACCGACTGCGGCAACCTGCTGATCCCGGTCTGCCTCTCCGCCACCCACATCGGGTACGCCGCGACGCGGATGGAGCCCGTGTTCTGTGTGCTGGCCGAGTCCGCGGCCGTCGCCGCCGTGCAATCACTCCGGGCGCGAACCGACGTACAAGACATCGACATCCCAACCTTGCGGGCCAGACTCACCGAGCGCGGCCAGGTCCTCGCGTGGAAACCCGGCAACCCCGAGGAGTCCCAATGACCGCCTATCAGAGAGACTGGATGATGATCGACCTGGACCGCACGGCCTTTGGCGTCAACTACGTACCGCGGCAGCAGTGGTGGAATGCGTGGCTCGACTTCGACGAGCGTTCGATCGCCGAGGACCTCGCCGCGATCGCCGGGCTCGGCTGCGATCACGTCCGCATCCAGTGCATCTGGCCGGTCTTCCAGCCGTTCCCGACCACGGTCTCGGCGACCGCCATGTCCCGGCTGTCCATCCTGCTGGATCGTGCGGAGGAAGTCGGTCTCGATGTCTGGGTCACGGTGCTCAACGGCTTCCTCTCCGGGTGGGTGTTCCGTCCGCCGTGGCTCACCGGGAAGAACCTCTTCACCGACCCTGTGGCGGTCACAGGCGCCAGTACCTTGATCACCGCGATCACCGAGC
Source organism: Kribbella sp. NPDC043289 (assembly GCF_056436705.1). NCBI lineage: Bacteria > Bacillati > Actinomycetota > Actinomycetes > Propionibacteriales > Kribbellaceae > Kribbella > Kribbella sp. NPDC043289. The sequence goes on along the minus strand of NZ_JBWKCB010000001.1, from coordinate 312,504 downwards.
TGGTTGGTGAGCACCCGGCGGGCGCCGGCATCGATCTCGGAAACGAGCCGAACATGCTGGTCGGGTTCGAGACCGAGACGATCACCACGGCAGACCTGGACGCCTGGGCGCGAACGCTGATCGCCGCTGCGCACTCTGCCGCGCCCGGGCTGCCGGTCGTGCTCGGAGCAGACCACCAGCCATGGACCACGTCGCAGACCGGTTTCAGTCCGGCGCTGCTCGCCAACGAGCCGGACATCACCACAGTCCACGCCTGGCCGTACTTCAGCGGCTTCCTCGGCCACTTCGGTGAGGACAACGACCTCGCCTGGTCGATCGGCTCGTACCTCGCCCACGTCGCCGCCGCACACCAGGCGACACCGAGACCGATCTGGGTGCAGGAGATCGGCGTGGCCCCCGAGTGGGTCACCGGCGTCAGTGTCGAGGACGCCACCGAACGACTGCTCCGCCACGCCGTGTCGGCCCCTGGCGTCACCGCCCTGTCCTGGTGGGCCTCGCACGACATCCGCCCCGAGTACGGCGGGTTCGCGGACCTCGAGTACGGCCTCGGGCTCCTCGACATCGACAACCACGTCAAACCCGCCGGCCACCGCTTCGCGGAGGTCGTCGCCGACCTCAGACAGGTCCCCGCACGCCGGCTGCTTGGTTCGAAGACCGTCGTACTGCGACAAGGCCGCGTCCCCGACCTCGAGTTCGCCACCGAATGGTCCCGCGCGTGGGAAGACGGACAACCTCCACGAATCGCCCTGGAGGTCAGTGCCGCGCCGGCAAGTACTGCTGAATCGACGTCGCCAAGTTGATGGCGACCTTGTCGTGAGCGGCGACGGTCGGATGCGGACCATCGGTCGTCTCCGTCGCGGTGTCCGTGATGTTTCGCTGAACCGCGCCACCATCCACCCGGTACAGCAGCCGGCAAGCACCTTCGAGCGTCAGCGAAATAGCCGTCCCGGTGAAGTCCAGTTCCAGCCCACTCTGGTAATACCCGTAGATGTCCCCGTTCGCCTGCTCCTGCCAGCGACCCTGGAACCGGATATTCCGGTCATTCATCGGCACCAGACGCTTACTGGGGATCCCAGCAGCCTCGGCCGCGCTCGACGCCCCCAAGACAATCCCGCCCGCCGCGATCGACGTGGCTTTGAGAAGCGCCCTCCGACCGATCCCGTTTCTCTGCCCAGCTTCCATTCCACGGACGGTACCGACCGGAATCACACCAGTCCTTGGACTGCGTTGCTCGATCAGCGGACAATATTTCCGGACGGGCTCAAATGTCGACCCGGCTGATGGAGACCGTGCCGTCGGGGTCCAGGTTGTTGAAGAGGACTGCTGATCCATCCGGCGCGAAGATCGGGTGCGGGTGGGCCGGATGGCGAGTCGCGAGTGTGCGGGCGAGCGGCGTCGTGCGACCGTCACGGAGATCGACCAGCAGTACGTCGGAAGTGTTTCCACCGTCCCACCCTGTCCCCGGCTGATCGGCCGGGCCGGTCGTGTCGACGACGGCCAGCGTCCCGTCCCGGCTGATATCGCAGTGCCAGAATCGGTCGCCGCGCGAGAGCAGCCGTCCCGCGGGTTCGTCAGGCGAGGTCCAGTACAGCCCTCGTCGCTCGCCCGGACTGATGCCATAGGCAACGACGACCGCGCCGACCGCGTGGTGCGCCCAACGCTCATGTCCGAAAAACAGGTCCTCAGGTTGCGTGAGCACACAGCCACCTGCGGGCAGCTCCGTCCCGTGCCGCGCCCAGACCCGATCCGGAACAGAGTCTGCCGTCCCTTCGTGCGAGAAACCGATCCACCCTTCGTCGGCAGGGCAGTAGTGCGCATGATTCGCCCACCACCTGCGGTCATGCAGTTCCTCGACAGCACCCGTCGCGAGATCGACCTCGAGCAACCGGAACGATCCCGGCCACTCCTCCGAGATGAGCGCTCGATCACCCGCGGCATTGATGCTGACGAGGGCCTGCAGGGTACATCCGTACGGCGCGCGGTACACGGTCTCAGGTGTGCTGGCCTCATCAGCGAGATCAACGAGGTGCAGAGCGTTCGCCCAGACCCCAACCAGCCGCTCGGCTGACCGCGCGACGTCGAACCAGACGGTTCCCTCGCCGTCGTGCTGGCCGAGCACCGTACAGATCTCGCGTACGTCGTGGCTCCGCGGGTCCCGCCACGGCACACTCGCGATCCCGAACGCGAGCCGCTCGGGATCCCAGCGCACGGTCGCCAGTCGATCGCCACCCGCGTGAAACCCGTTGGCGTGCGGGTAAGTCAAGTGCGCGCCTACCGCTACCTTCGCCAGTTCAGTCACATCCGCCCTCCATCGGTCGTCCCGCGGGGCAGTGTCGCCCCGCGGGACCGCGTACTAATTGGTGAACGTTCCCGGCAGGTACAGGGTCGTGGTCTTGCCGGTCTCGATGCCACTCGCCCACTGCATCGCTCCGACGCGTCCAGCGCCGTCGTTCTCGTTCAGCGCAAGGGAAATCGCCACCGCACCGGTCGGCTGCGCCTCGAATCCGAGCGCCGTCCACGGAACCTTGATCCGGTACGACGTGACGCCATCGGCGCGGGTGATGTCGGCAGTGGCACCTGGCGTGGCGCCGGTCGGACTGCCGTCCGCCGTACCGAACGTGTACACCGTGGGACCGGCCGGCAACAGCGCAGCCCCGATCTCAGTAGCTTTCGCGTTCTCCCCAGGCAGCCCGTTGCTGATCGCGAACTGCAGGCTGTCGCCACGCCACAGGTTCGGGGCGATCTCGGTCTGCGAGAACACGTCGTCGGTGACATCGGCGTTGATGGTCAAGCCAGTGGCGTCGTACTGGAAATTGGCTGTGCCGGAGAGATCGGCGGCGCCACCCCACGGCCGGCTGAACGCAAGCCAACTGGCATCGGTCGCCAGGTTGATCGAGCTCTGCGGAGTTGTTGCCGATGGCACGATCGGATCGAAGGCAGTGGTGCCCTTGGCGGTGACCTTGTTGCCGTCGGACGTCGTGACGTCAACGGTGTAGGCATAGGACTTCCAGGCCTGAAGCCCGGTCACCGGGATCGCGATCGTTGCCTTCTGCCCGGGCGCGATCGACTGTCCGCTGCCGGCGTTGCCCTTCTGACCCGCGATTGTCCACGTCAGGTCCTGAACGGTCGCGGCGGTTTTCGCTCTGGTGTTGGTGAGTTCGATACCGAGCCCACCCTGCAACGGTGCGACCTGCGTGATCTGTGGGACGACACGGATCTTGGTCGCCTGTTCGACGCTGGTCCAGGCAACCAAGCGGGCGGTAGGTCTCCCGGCGCGGGACACCGTGGCAACCACGTGCCGCGGGCCGAGGGTGTCAGTGGCCGGCACCTGCAGGGTGATCGTGGTGTCCTTGCCTGGCGTCACCACCACCGATTTGGTCTGACCGCCGACTGTCACCGCGCGCGTTCCAAGGTTGTACGGCGTGCCCTTGAGGGTGACCGTGACCGCCGTCGGCTCCTGCGAGTTGGACGGGTCCGCGGCGGCGACCTTGACCTGCGGGGCGGTGGTGACGGTGACGCCGGTCGCGGCCCCCTTCACGAACACCGGATCCTGGTCGACGGTCATCGTGACCACACCGTTGGTCGGTGTCAGAGTGGTCCGATGGCCGTACATATCGGTCACCTGCAGCGGGCTCGTCGTACTCAGGTTGACCGCGGACGTGCCGGTGCCGGTCGACCACAGCACGCGAGTGGTCGACGTACCGGAACCGAAGCGCTGCGAGTACAGCGGCGCGGTGAGGTTGTCGCTGCCGCTGTAGGTCAGGCCGCTGAGGGCGCGGATCGTCGTGGCCTTCGCGACCAGGGCCGGCTTCGGCGCCATTCCTGCGATCGGTCCCGCAGGCGCCTGGAGCAGGCCGAACGTGGACTCCTTGTCGTCCAGATTCGTGCCGTCGTTGAGTGCGTCGTACCAGTAGAACTGGGCGACGTTGTTCGCGAGCAACAGCGCGTCGTTGCGGATCGACATGCGCGCCTGGCCGAGCATCGATCCACCGAAGCTCGGCGCGGTCGGATAGCCCTCCTCGCTGACCCAGATCGGCTTGCCGGCGCCGCCATGTGCGTCGGCCGCGGTACGCAGGCTCTGGATCTGGGTGTCCAGATCACCCTCCGGACCGCCGAAGGTGTAGACGTGGGCGTCGATCGTGTCCACGTAGGAGAGTCCGCCCTGGGCGAGGACCTGGTCGCGGAACGACGTGTCGCCCTTGTTGGGGCCGACATCGGCCAGGACGTTCGCGTTCGGGTTGCCGGCGTGTGTCTGCTCGTACGCCGCCTTCATCAGCTGGACGAAGCAGGCGCCGGTGATGCCGCACGCGCTGTCGTTGAATCCGGGCTGGTAGTACTCGTTGTAGGTCCCGATGTCGTTCGTCGTGCCCGAGAAATGCGTCAGCCACCAGCTCTGGTACCTACCGAAAGCCGCCAGGCCTTCCGGAGTGCTCGGCGTGTGGCCGCCGTCATAGAGCGGGTTCCTGTAACCGGTCCCGAGCAGCGGAGTCAGACCGTTCGCTTTCGCGTCTGCCATCATCGCGTCGTACTGCGCCGGGACCGCATAGTTGCCCGGTGAGCCGGACTCGACGCTTCGCCACTCCAGGCTCTCCCGGATGTGCGAGAAGCCGGCGAGCGCCAGCGTACGGATCAGTGCACCGGTGAGGTCGTAGTAGTGGGCCATGTGGGTGTTCACACCCCACTTGCCGGTCGGGGACTGGATTCCGGACGGCAACGGCGGGATGACCGCAAGCGTCGTACCCACGACCGTCGAGCCCGCGGTCAGGCGGAGGTTGTAGAAGCCGGGGCCGAGGGATGCGGTACTGATGGTCCCGTTCGTAGTGTTGCCCGAGGCAACCGGCAGGTACTGGTCGTCGGTGATGTTCCACGCGACCGACGACGCGGTCGATGTGAGGTTCACGGTGCCCGAGCCCTGCTGGAACACCAGACTCTGGTTGGTCACGGTGATGCCCGTGGTGTCGGCGAAGGAGAGACTGACCGAGCTGATGCAGACCGAACTGATGACACCACCAGGCGCATTCGCCATCAGCCGGATGTCGGCCCCGTTCGCGCGGTTCTGGAAGTTGATGTTGGACATCCGGAACTGGGTGGTCGACCAGCCACCGGTGCCGGGGAACGAGAACCACGGCAGCGGGGTGAACGCCGCGCCGACACCGTCGTACTGCGCACTGAGTTGCTGGCCCGGCGCGTCGAAGTAGTTCACGGTGAGTACGGCGTCCGTGGCCCCGGCCGGGATCCGGGCCGCGTCGACGTTCAGATAGACGTACTGGTCCTTGAGATCGTTACTGGTCTGCCAGCACGGCACACCCAGCCTGCTCGACGCTGCGTGCGCCGGCGTCTTGTCCGGGTCACCAGGCCACGCGGTGATCCCGTCGGCGGACACCGGGTCGCTGAACACGATCCCCGGATCAGTCGCAGCACTGGCTGGTGATATCAACAGCGTCGCGGTGAGCAGCCCGACGGCAACCGCCGCCACGGCCCTCCGCACCGAATCAAGCATCGTCGATCCTCTCGTCGGATTCACAGCCTGGATCTCTACACGTGTAGACAGATGAGCGAAAGCGCTTTCGCGAATCTCACCATGATCCACCTCGGAGGCGCTGTCAACCGTTCAGCCCGACCCTGGCCAGGCCACCCACGGAGAGCTGTTCGGGCTCCCCGCCCGACGTTCAGCCTTTGAGTGCGCCCGCTGCGATGTTTGCAATGAAATGCCGGGAGCCGATGATGAAGATGCCGATCAGTGGTACGACGCTGATCACCGCGCCGGCCATCACCATGCCGTAATTGATCTGGTAGACCGAGTTCAGCGTCGACAACGCGACCTGCAGGGTCTGCCGCTGCGGATTGACCAGGACGATCAACGGCCAGACGTAGTCGTTCCAGGTGCCGATGAAGGTGAAGATGCCCAGGAACGCGATACCGCCCCGCATCATCGGGACGCCGATGCTTCGCCACGTGCGGAAGAAGCCGGCGCCGTCGACGCGGGCGGCGTCGATCAGTTCGTTCGGGATCGACGTCTGCGCGAACTGCCGGAGCAGGAAAATGCCGAACGCGTTCGCCGCCCCGGGGACGATCAGTGCCTGGAAGCCGCCGATCCAGCCGAGCCAACTCATCAGCACGAAGCTCGGCACCAACGACAGGCTGCCAGGCACCAGAAAGGTGGCGAGAAGCACCAAGAACAAGGGGTTCTTGCCCGGGAAGTCGTACTTCGCGAAGGCGTAAGCCGCCAGCGAGTCGAAGAACATCACCAGCACTGCCACCGCGGCAGAGATCACGAACGTGATCAACAGGGACTGCAGCAGATCGACGTTGTCGACCACGCCACGGACGTTCTGCCGGAAGCTGTCACCGATCCACAGCTTCGGCGGATAGCCGAAGATCTCGGCCGTGGTGTGGGTCGACATCATCAGCAGCCAGTAGAACGGGAAGAGTGACAGCAGAACGCCGACCACGATGCAGGCGTGGGTGACCAGTCGGCCGACGATCCCTCCCCGCCGAACCCCGCTGCTGGTGGCCTTCTCGGTCGGATCGCCCAGCCGGGCTCCCCTGGCGAAGATCGTGGTCACTTGACGGCCCCCTTGCGCTGGCGGCGGCTCCGGAACATCTTTTGCCCGTCGACCTCACGTTCGCTGACCAGCCGCCAGTTGATGGCGGCAAACACCGCAGCGATGATGAACAAGGCCCACGCGATCGCCGAGCCGTACCCGAAGTCGAACTGGGTGAAGGCCTGGTTGTACTGATACAGCACGATCGTCATGCCGGCTTCGCCCGGACCGCCGGTGTCACCGAGCAACACCTGTGGTTCGGTGAACAGACTCAGACCTCCGATGGTGGAGGTGATCACCGTGAACAGGATCACCGGGCGAAGCATCGGCACTGTGATGTGCGCGAAGATCTGCCACATCCGCGCGCCGTCGACGCGCGCCGATTCGTACAGCTCGGTGGGGATCGCCTGCAGGCCGGCCAGATAGATGATCGCGTTGTAGCCGGTGTACCTCCAGATCACCATCACCGCGATGGTGACCTTGACGCCCCACGGATCCGACAACCAGGAGATCTGGTCGAGGTGCAGCGCGGTCAGGGCGGAGTTGATCAGGCCGAAGCTGTCGGAGAAGACCGACCCGAACACGATCGCCATCGCGACCATGCTGGTGACGTTCGGAATGAAGAAGGCGACCCGGTAGACACCCTTGAACCGGATGTTCTGATGCAGCAGGAACGCGATCACCAGCGCCAGGAACAGGGTCGGGACCGTGGAGATGAACCAGATCGCGAAGGTGTTCCCCACCGCGTTCCAGAACCGGTCGTCGCTGATCAGGTACTTGTACTGGGTCAGACCGACGAACTTGATCTTCCCCGTTCCGTCCCAGTCGGTGAACGACAGATAGACCGAGAACAGCAGCGGGAAGAGTCCGAAGACCAGGAAGAGGAGGTAGAACGGTGCGACCGCGACGTACTGCGGCCAGAACTTCTTGAACGGATTGGGCCGCAGGCTCGTCGTTCCCGTTGCGGCGGTCACACCGGCCGGCGCGACGGTGGTGTCGGTCGTCATACGTCGACACCCCGCTTGCGCAGCATCTTGTTGGTCTGCTGTACGGCGTCGTTCCAGGCGTGGTCGGGATCCTTGCCCGCACTCTCCACGTTGACGATCTCGGTACTGAAGTACTGAGCCTGGGCCTCGTAGGTACTGATGAAGGCGGTGGGAACTGCCTCGGCGGACCTCGAGAAGAACGTGAGCGTGTCCTGGTCCCCGAAGAAGTTCGAGTTGTCCTTCATGACCCCGAGATCGGCAGACGTCTTTGCCGCCGGGAAGAGCTGCATGGTCGTGAACGCACTGGCCTGGTTCTCCGGGCTGTTCAGCCAGGTGATGAACTTGAACGCGGCCTCGGGGTCTTTGCAGGTGCGCGGCAGGCAGACGAACGACCCGCCGCTGTTACCGGCCCGCACCGGCGGCGTCGCCAACCGCCACTTTCCCTTGGTCAGCGGTGCGATCTCGGTGAGGATCTGCGTCCACCAGTTGCCCTCGATGTGGCCTGCGGTCTTACCGGTCGTCCAGGCAGCGTTCTGATCGGCGCTGATCTGCTGGTTACCGGTGATTCCCGCCTTGATCGCCTTGACCGCAGTGTCCCAGGCCTTGCGAACGGTGCTGTCCGGCTGCACGTACAGCGGCTTCCCGGCCGTGTCGAAGTACCGCTCGGCGCTGGCATTGATGTACTGGCTGAAGATGACGGAGCCGGTGACGTTCAGGAAGGAACCGACGTTCTTCTTCAGCTTCTGCCCGAGCTCGAGGTAGCCGTCCCAGGTCTTGATCTGTGCGCTGACGGCCGCCGGGTCGGACGCGATCCCGGCCTTGTCGAAGATGTCCTTCCGGTAGTAGAGACCGGTCGGACCGCACGGACCGGGGAAGAAGCAGAACCGGTTGGTCGGTGTGAGTCCGAGGCGCCACTTCCAGTCGAAGTACAAGTCCTTGTACTTCTGGGCTCCCAGCTCGTTCAGGTCCAGGAACAATTCCTCGTCGGGGAAGTACAGCGAGACATTGGAGTTGATGAACGTGACGTCCGGGATGTAGGCATTACCCGCGAGGCTCGTCCGCAACTTGGTGTCGAAGTCCTGGCCGATGATGTCGGCGCGCAGCCGCTTGCCGTCGGTTCCCGGGATCTGTCCGGCGGCCGTTCGAAGCTGTGCCGGATCGGCGGACCGGTTCCAGTACCAGAGCACGAGTTCGTTCGGGTCGGACGAGATCGACGTCCGCGATCCGCACCCTGACAGGCCTCCCGCGCCGACCAGCGCCCCGAGGCCGGCGGCACCCGTCAGGAGCCTCCGTCGAGTCAATGCCGCCATGTACTCTTCCCTTCGATTCTGAGCTGCGTCGGGGCGTTCGCTCTCCTGCCCGAGGGATTCTCGAGTCGCCTGCGGCTAGTGCATCGCGCCTTCGAAACCGTCGCCGCACGGCCCACCGCCGTGTGCCTCACCGATCCGGATCTCCTGTCCGTCGGGGGTGATCAGCGGCATGTAGCCCTTGGAGATCTCGGTGCTCGCCTGTGGGACGTAGTGAAAGATCAGCGACCGGCGGAAGCGACCGGTGGTGGTGTTCGGAAGCGACCCGTGGACCGCACTGCCGTGGAAGAACAGCACGTCTCCAGGCTGCATATCGGTCTGTACGGCGGTCATCCCCGCGGGCGGCCGAACCAGCCCCCGGGTGAACGACTCCTCGGCGTCAGCGACCTCCGGGCAGACCACCTCCATCGCGTGGCTGCCCGGCACGACGGCAAGGCCACCGTTCGCGGCGTCACAGCGATCCACCGCGATCCAGGCGGCCAGGCAGGTCTCCGGATGCGAGCGCAGGAAGTAGTTGTCCTGGTGCATCGCCTGGCCCCGCGCCGTCGGCGGCTTGAAGTAGAACATGGACTGGGCGCCGTACGCCGGGCCGATCAGTGCGGTGACCACGTCGAGGATTCGCGGATCGATGATCAGTCGCCGGGCGATCTGCCCGACCAGCAGATCCGGCCGGCGATGCGGCTGCATGAAGCGCGGGTAGCGGGCAAGAATGTCGCCCTCGGCAACTTCCCCGACCGCCCCGAGCGCCTCCCGGTCCCCCTGCACTTGATGCATGAACGCCGTGCGGATCTCGTCGATCTCCTCGGATGCGAGGACGTTGTTGACCTGCAGAACGCCGTCGCGGGCATACCGCTGCCGCAGGGCGACCGGATCGTCGGCAGGTACTGCGAGTTCGTGATGAGTGGCTGTCACGAGCAGAGCATGGCCGATCACGGACCACCGACGACAGTGCACAAACACTCGTTCCCATGGACAATCCTGTCATGGACAAGTCACGCTCAGCCACGGCTGCGGGCGTCGTACAGATCGCGTCCTCGAACGTCCGAGCGGTCGCCGGGCAACTGGACGGCAACGACACCTACCGGACGGTGCGTGCCAGCGGGACGACCGACTGGCTTCTCCTGGTCACCACTGCCGGGCGCGGACGCCTCCGCCTGACGGACGGGCAGGACCTGGGTACGGGGCCGGGCGAGATCACCCTGGTCGAGCCGTACACCCCGCACGACTACGGCACTGATCCCGAGGCCCGGCGGTGGTCTTTGCGGTGGGCACACCTCGACCCACGCCCGGACTGGCTACCGCTGCTGGACTGGCCGTCGCCGCTGCCAGGGTTCCGGCAACTCCGCGTCAATCAGGCAGTGCGCGACCGCGTCGTACAGAGTCTCGATCGCGCGACCGCGGCAGCGCGCAACGGACTGCGGTTGAGCTCGCAGTTCGCGATGAACGCCGTCGAGGAGGCACTGCTGTGGTGCGACACGCAGAACCCGGACCGGCTCGCGCTGGACGCACGACTTCTGGCAGTGGTCGAACACGTCGCGGAGCATCTCGATCAGCCGCACACCGTTCAGTCACTGGCCAGGATCGCCGACATGTCCGCGACCCGGCTGGCGCACCTGGCCCGCGCGCAACTCGGCACCAGCCTCATGCTGCACGTACAGCAGCAACGCATCGACCTCGCGGGACAGTTGCTGCTGGTGACAAACCTCCCGATCGCGGAGATCGCCGTACGCGTCGGCTACCGCGACCCGCTGTACTTCTCCCGCCGCTTCCGAGCCGCCACCACACTCTCCCCCACCGAATACCGCCTGACGGGCGGAAACCACCACGTCTATAGCTGACCTCTCCCGGGTGTGCGCCGACCGGCGCACACCCGGGGTACGTCAGGTGTAGACGAGCTGCGCGGTGGCTTCACACGATGCGGACGGGACGACACGGATCCAGTGCGCGCTGAATCCGGTCGGGAAGACGAAGGCCTCGTAGCCGCTCGGCCCGACGGTGATCGTCGTGTACTGCCGCCACTTCCCGGTGCCCTGGAAATCGACCTCGAGGGTGAACTCGACGGGCTTGCCGGAGTCGTGCGTCAGGTGCAGGCACTTGTGCTCGAAACCGGTCATCAGATACGGATCCGACGGTACGTCGGCCTCCACGGCGGTCTCCCACCACGGGCCACCCCAACCCTGCGGCTTGCCCCACTGCCACAGGTCGTCGGTCTTGCCGAACCACAGGTTCGCCTGCGGCTGTCCGGCAACCGGGTTCGAGTCGCCGATCGGGGTGGTCTGGTCGCCGGCCATCACCAGCAGACCGTTCCAGGAGCAGAAGTCGCCGACGATCCGCAGATGCGAGGCGATCGGCCGGATGCCCCAGACCGAGTTCGCATACGTCAGCGACGGCAACTCGTAGAACATGCCACTCGCGTCCATCAGCAACCGCTCGGATTCGACCTCGCGGATCCGCGGCCACTCGGTGGTGAAGGCGTGGTCCTGAGTGTGCGTCGACTTCGGCAGCCGGTACACCTTCCACCCGGTCTCGGGCAGGAACACGTGGAACAACGCCGACGCCCGGTCCTGACCGACGGCGTACAAGGCCGGCCCCATGCCGTTCGCACTACTGACGGTGTTGAACTGCGTCTTCGCGAGGATGCGCCACGTCGTACCGTCCCACTCGGCGAGCCGGCCCTCGCTCTCGCCGGTCGGGAAGTCCTCCTCGTAGTACGAGTTGTTCACCACGACCACGCGGCCGTGCCGGGTGTAGGCGTCCTTGAAGTGCGCGTACCCGCTCACACCGAGCTCGAGGCACAGGTCGTACAACTGCTTCGCCTCGAGAGTCTGTACGTCGACCTCGAAGAACTCCCCTTCCATGCCGACGAAGTACACCTTGCCGGCCTCGTCGGTGAGGTGCCGGCAGGTGGCGGTCAGCCGCACGCCCACGAGCGCGTCGATGGTCCGGACGTTGCCGTGCACATCGATCGCGTGCGGTCCGATGAACAGCTGGTCGGACTCCTTGTGCACCAGCCTGTTCGCATACGTGCCGACCACACTGGCCGGATGCTTGGTGAGCTGGAAGTCGTCGTCGATCGTGAACAGTCCGGTGCCACCACCGGTCTTGTCGGTGTGCGCGACGTACGTGACGAACCAGAGCCGGTCGGCCCAGGGCATCAGCGCCCCGATCCCGGTCTCGGAGCGGGGTACATGGTCGGCTTTGACGGCGAGGCGTGGGACCACGCCGCTGATCGCTCCCACAGGGAGTGCGTTACTCATTGACTGCCTTTCCTGGTGATCGGTGGACATCAGCGGGACGCGAGGGCTTCCTGGTACTCCGCCCTCGACTTGTCGCCGCCGCCCTTCTTCCATTTCGCGACGGCCTCGTCGAGCGCGGACATCTGCTTGCGGCCGACGACCACGTCCGTGATCGTGTCGGTGACCGCGCTGCTCAGCGCGGTGGTGGTGAGCGCCGTCTCGGAGATCAGTCCGGCGGTCGGGTCGGTGATCCGGTGTCCCGAGTTCGCGGTCTGGTACGCGTGCATCTGTTTGACGATGTCGGTGTTGCCGTTAACGGCATACAAGACGTCGGGGCCGCCGGCCAGGAAGCGCAGGCTGAGGCTGTAGGTCTCCGCGGCGCCTTGGTCGGTCAGCGTTGGTAGCCCGTTCTTGAGCGCGTAGTCGGTACCGTCGACGCCGTACGAGCGGAGGAAGTTCTCCTTGCTGCCGAACGGCGCGGACAACCAGTCGAGCACCCGCAGCGTCTCCTTCACCCGGTCGGCCGAGCCCTTCTTGACGAACGTCACGAAGTCGGTGATCGGCCCCTCGAAGATCTGGCCGGCCTTGCCGTCCGCGCTGAACGTCGGCAGGATCCCCGGCGTCAGGGTGGACGTCGTCCGGACCGTGTAGCGAACGAACGAGTCGCTGTTCATCAGCAGGCTGCCGCTGGCGAAGTCGGGCGAGGCGTCGTAGCTGCTCGACGTACTGTCCGGCTGGAAGTAGCCCTTCTTCCACAGCTTGGCCGTGTAGGCGATCGCTTCCTTCCACTCCGGCGTCTCCCAGTCCTTCGTCAGCGTGCCGTCCGCGGTACGTCGCCAGTTGTTGGGCACGCCGAACATCGGGTAGATCAGGGCGCTCGACATCCAGCCGCCGGAGTTCGCGAGCGCGTACCGCTTCTTGGCCGGATCCGTGATCGCCGCGCAGAGCTGCTCGAACTCGGCCGCGCTCGTCGGCTCGGGGTTGCCACCGAGCTTCTCGATCAGGTCCCGCCGGGTGTAGACCACGCTGCCGGTCGGGATCCGCAGCGTCGGCGTGGCGAGCAGTTTTCCCTTGACCACACAGGGCTTCCATGCGTTCTGCGGCAGTCGGGCAAGGTTCGGATAGTCCTTCACCGCGTCGCCCGACAGGTACTCGCTCAGGTCCGCGAACCTGGCCTGCGCCACTGTCTCGGCCCGCTTGAGCGAGGTGAAGTCCGGGACGTTCATCGTGACGATGTCCGGAATGTCGTTACTGGCCAGCACCGCGGCGAGCTTGGTTCCGAAGTCCTGCGGCACGAGCGTAGGTTTGAGCTCGACGTTGAGCGCCTGGTTGACTGCCTTCCAGTACGCGTTCCCGGCGAACGCGGGCGGCGGCGGGCTGTAGGTGATGACGAAGGCGGTCATCGGTCCCCCGGTGCCGACCGCGCGGTGCACGGTCTGCACCTGTTCGGCCGCCGTCGGGTAGCCGAAGTACGCCGCGTTGATGCCCTTCGACTGATCGCCCGCGAGATCAGGCTTGGTACCAGCGAACGGCACCTGGACCGGCAACGTCGCACCGGCACCCTGAGCGCTGGCACCAGCGGTGGACTTGGCATTCGAGCAACCGGACAGCGCGGGGACACCGACGACCGCGGCGAGCCCGGCGGCGCCGGCGAGGAGTCGGCGGCGGCTCAGGGCGGGCGCCGACGGCAGGACGGAATCGGACATGACAGGACCTCTCTGTGACGCGGAAGTGACGCGAACGTGGCGCGAACGTGGCGCGAACGTGACGGGGAGCGTTCAGCCCTTGATGGCGCCGGTCAGGACACCGGTCCGGAAGTGCTTCTGCAGGAAGGGATAGACGAGGACGACGGGGATGATCGCGATCAGTACGACGGCCATTTGCAACGACTGTGCCGGGGGCAGGACATCAGCGGCCGCACCCGCGGTCTGTTGAGCCATCGGGGTGCCTTGCAGAACATAGGTCCGCAGCACGAGCTGCAACGGCCACTTCCCCGAGTCGTTGAGATACAGGAGCGCGCTGAAGAACGCGTTCCAGTAGCCGACCGCGTAGAACAGGCCGACCACGGCGATGACCGCCCGGGACAACGGGAGGACGATGCGGGTCAGCATCCGCCAGTGCCCGGCGCCGTCGACGGACGCACTGTCGAGCAGTTCGCGAGGGATCGTCGAGAAGAACCCGCGCATGATCACGATGTTGAACGCACTGATCGCACTCGGCAGGATCAGCGCCGCGTAGTTGTCGAGCAGCCCGAACTGCTTCACCACCAGGTACGTCGGGATGATGCCCGGGCTGAACAGGAAGGTCAGCAGCACCAGCGACAGCAGCGGACGCTGGAGCACCATCCGCGGTCGCGACAACGCATAGGCGGCCAGGACGGTCGCGCCGAGCGAGAGCGCCGTACCGACGATGGTGACGCCGGCACTGACCAGGACCGCGCGGGTAACCGCGGCCCCGGCGAGGACCTGGCGGAACGCGTCCAGGGTCGGATCGGTCGGCCACAGGACATAGCCGCCGCCTGCGTCGATCTGCTCCTGACTCGCGAGACTCGTCGAGATCACGATCAGGAACGGAAAGATGACCACAGCAACGATCGCGACCAGCGCGAGCGCTTTCAGGACAAGCACGACCGCGGGTGGTTTGCCGGCCCAGATCGGGCGGCCCGTTGACCGGCCGACGGCTGATTCAGTGCTCACGGGAGTACACCCCCTGCTCGCCGAGCGCATGCGCGGCCTTGTTGGCGGCCAGGATCAGCAACAGACCGACGAGACCCTTCAACAATCCGGCCGCGACACCGATACTCCAGTCGCCGTCGACGACACCGTGGAAGTAGACGTAGGTGTCCAGTACTTCGGCGGTATCGGCGCCGACGTTGTCGCGCTGCAGGAGGATCTGCTCGAACCCGACGGTCAGGCACTGACCGAGCTGGAGGATCACCAGCAGCACGATGATCGGACGGATGCCGGGAAGCGTGATGTGCCAGAACCTTCGCCAGCCACCTGCCCCGTCGACCGCGGCCGACTCGTAGAGAGCCTGGTCGATCGCGGTCAGCGCCGCGAGGAACAGGATCGTTCCCCAGCCCGCGTCCTTCCAGATGTTCTGCGAGACGATCAGCAGCTTGAACGTCGCGGGGTTGTTCATCACGTTGACCGACTCGCCGCTCAGCGAGCGCAGCGCACCGGCGACCGCGCCCGTCCCCCCGAACACCTGCTGGAACATCGCGACCACGATCACCCAGGACAGGAAGTGCGGTAGATACATCACTGATTGGACGAACCCACGAATCCAGGTCGAGACCAGACTGTGCAGCAGGAGCGCGAGCAACAACGGGACAGGGAACGAGAACAGCAGCTGCAATCCGTTGATCTGCAAGGTGTTCAGCGTCGCGTTCCAGAACGCGGAGTCGGACAGCAACGTGACGAAGTTGTCCAGGCCGACCCACGGCGACTCCGACCACGGTAGGTACGGCACGAAGTCGAAGAACGCGACGATGTTGCCGATCAGCGGCAGGTACGTGAACAGCAGCAGGAGTACGACGGCCGGTGCCGCCATCGCGAGGAGTGAGCGGTCCCGGACGAGCTGCGCCCAGCGGCCGAGCGCGCCGCGGGAAGCGCTCGCCCGATCGTCCCCGGCCTGGGTGTTCACAGCCTCGACGGTCACCATCGGAGAGCACCTCCACTCGGTTTTGATGCTTTGATAGCACCAGAGTGGTGCTAAGTTAGCACCACAAAATGGAGCTGCCTAGAGGTCGCGCCAGACAGGCCGAAGCAGCCGCCGGTGAGGTGCGGCGGCCGTGACGGGTGGGTCAGGAAGAGCTGGGGAGGCGGCGGTCGCCGGCCTCCGTGATGACCGCGGCGGTTCCCTCGAGGGCGCTGACCAGGCGCGGCACCGAACGGTCGCCGAACGAACCGGCCAGACCGATCGCCGTTCCCGCGGTCTCGGACAGCACCAGGCCGATCGTGCGATAGCCGGTCGATCCGGTCTCCCCGGTCCGCGTCAGCGCGTATCCCTGCTTCCGGACCAAGGCAAGATCGGACAGCAGACCGTCCGGCCCGTCGAGTACGACGTCCTCCGCGTGCCGAGTGCCGGCGTACAACTCCCGCACCTCGTCGTCGGTGCGAGTGGCGAGCAGCGCCTGCCCGAGACCTGAATGGTGCGCCGGGAACAACGGCTCGCGGCCGATGCCCTCATGCGGATCCGAGCCGGGCGTCGCGTGGTACAAGTACGCGACCTGGTCCCGCCACAGGACACCCATCGCGACCTGGTGCCCCAGCCCGAACAACGCCTCGAGCGGGCCCAACGCAGCGGTGAGCAGACCGGACGCCCGGAGACTCTGCGCGGCCAGGACATGGATCCCGGGCCCCGGCGAGTACTTCCGCTTATCGTCCTGCTGCGCCAGCCCGAGATGCGCCAGCGTCTTCAGCAGCCGGTTCACCCGCGTCGGCTCCAGACCGAGCTCCCGACCCAGCTCCCGCGAACCGACTGGTCTCGCCTGCGACGCCAACGCCTGCAGACAGGCCAGTCCGTCGATCAGCGACTGGTTCGGCTGCGCGGGCTTCACGTTGCTACTTTAGCAATCACCTGCCACAAGTGTGCTGAGCCACAGGGCGATGAGGGCACTTGTGGCTGTTCCTGGTCGTTGGAACTGGCGTTAACGTGGCGGCATCGTGTGGCTCGTCCTTCTGCCTGGTCGGCGAGCGAGCTGGAGGGGCTCGACAAGCCGAGCAGCGAAGGAGACGCAGTGAAACTGAGCGATGACGAACAGCAGAAACTGGGCGTGCTGGAACGCGCGCTGAAGGCGGAGGACCCGAGGCTGGATCACCGTCTCACCCGGATGCAGCTCGGAGGGCCTGCATCCCTGAGCGCAGTCCTCGCACTCTCCTTCGCGGTCATGCTCGGAGTTCTCCTGGTGACCCTCGGCGACCTGTACGCCATCCCCGGGTGTTTCGTCACCGGACTGGTACTGACCGCCGCCGTACCGGCACTGACGGTCATTTGGTGGGCGCGCCGCTATTACTGCCGGTACTGCGCGGGGAAGTCGCCGACACCCGCGAACTGGTGCACGCGCTGTGCACGCTCCACACCTGTTTGATCACTTCTGCTGGACGGGTCAATTCTCGCGGTATCGGACTACGCTGAAAAGTACGTCACTCATGGATGGCGCGCGTAGCTGGTTATCCGCATGAGGAGTTGTGATGGCAGACTTGGAGAAAGGTGCCGCAGTTCAAGCGCAGGGTACGACGGCTGTCGAAGCCGCGGCCCCCGCCCCGGCGCAAGTCGATGCAGGTGCGTTGATCGCTGACCCGGCCCCGCTCGGCCTGGCTGGGTTCGCGATGACGACCTTCGTACTCAGCGTGTTCAACGCCAACCTGATCAGCAACACGACGCTGGAAGCCGTGGTGCTGCCGCTCGCCCTGTTCTACGGCGGGCTGGCCCAGCTCTTGGCCGGCATGTGGGAGTTCCGGAAGGGCAACACGTTCGGCGCGCTGGCGTTCAGCTCGTTCGGCGCGTTCTGGCTGTCGTTCGCCGCGTACGTGAAGTTCATCGCGCCCGGCCTCGGGCCGGACGTGTTGAAGGCGACCGGGCTGTTCCTGCTGGCCTGGACGATTTTCACGGCCTACATGACAGTGGCCGCGGCTCGGGTGAACGCCGCGGTACTGGCCGTCTTCGTGTTCCTGACGCTGACGTTCCTGTTCCTGACGATCGGGGCGCTCGGGACCCAGCCGACGATGACGAAGGTGGGCGGCTGGATCGGTCTGGTGACCGCGGTCGTCGCCTGGTACGCATCGTTCGCCGGGGTCACCAACTTCACCTGGAAGCGGACCGTGATGCCGGTGTTCCCGTTGTCGCCGGCACCGCATCGCTGAGTGCACGAAGGGAGCTTCGGCGCGAGAGGGTTCGCGCCGAGGTCCCTTCCGCCGTTTTCACTCATCCTCCGGGAGGTTGAGGCACATGACCACCGACAACGAGGTTCCCCTTTCCGAGGCACAGATCGCAGTGCACTGGCGGGAGGAGGCGTATTTCTCGCCGTCGCCGAAATTCATCGGCCAGGCGAACGCCTCCGACCCGGCCATTCTCGACCGTTTCGGCGAGGACCGTTTTCCCGAGTGTTTTACCGAGTACGCCGAGTTGCTCAGCTGGGACACGTATTGGCACACCCTTCTGGACACCAGCAATCCACCCTTCTGGAAGTGGTTCGTCGGTGGCCGGCTGAACGCCTGTTACAACTGCGTCGACCGGCATCTGGCGGCCGACCGGAACAAGGCGGCGCTGATCTGGGTTCCCGAGCCTGAGGACGAGCCCACGAACGTCGTCACGTACCAGGAGCTCTACCAGCGGGTCAACGAGTTCGCGGCGCTGCTGCGCGACTACTGCGGGCTGAAGCCCGGCGACCGGGTCACGTTCCACCTGCCGATGGTGTCGGAGCTGCCGGTCGCGATGCTGGCCTGCGCCCGGCTGGGCGTGGTCCATTCGGAGGTCTTCGGCGGGTTCAGTGGCACCGCGTGCGGCGGACGGATCGCCGACTCCGGCAGCCGGATCCTGGTGACCATGGACGCGTACCACCGCGGCGGGCAGCTGATCGACCACAAGGTCAAGGCCGACGAGGCGGTGGCCGAGGCGACCCGCCTGGGCCAACAGGTCGACCGGGTGCTCGTCTTCCGGCGCTACCCCGGCAAGTACAGCTCGGACACGCCGATGGTCGACGGCCGGGACGTCTTCGTCGACGACGTCCTCGCCGATTACCGCGGCACGATGGTGCCGCCCGTGCCGATGCCGGCCGAGGCGCCACTGTTCCTGATGTACACCAGTGGCACCACCGGCAGGCCGAAAGGCTGCGAGCACTCCACCGGTGGCTATTTGTCCTACGTGGCCGGTACGTCGAAGTACTACCAGGACATCCACCCCGAGGACACCTATTGGTGCTGCGCCGACATCGGATGGATCACCGGCCATTCGTACATCGTGTACGGACCGCTGTCGCTCGGTACGACGAGCGTGCTGTACGAGGGCGCGCCGACGTACCCGGATGCCGGGCGCTGCTGGCGGATCGCGGAGCGGCTGAAGGTCAACATCTTCCACACCGCGCCGACCACGATCCGCATGCTGCGCAAGCTCGGCCCGGACGAACCCGCGAAGTACGACTATCACTTCAAGCACATGACAACGGTCGGCGAGCCGATCGAGCCCGAGGTCTGGCGCTGGTACCACCAGACCGTCGGCAAGGGCGAGGCAGCGGTCGTGGACACCTGGTGGCAGACCGAGACCGGCGGCTTCCTCGGTAGTACCTTGCCGGCACTGCAGCCAATGAAACCGGGTAGCTGCGGGCCGGGAGCGCTGGGGATCTTCCCGGTGATCTACGACGAGGAGGGCAACACGGTCGAGGCCGGCACCGGGCGGGCCGGCAACATCTGCATCCGGAATCCGTGGCCGGGGGTGTTCCAGGGAATCTGGGGCCAGCCCGAACGTTTCGTCGACACCTACTACCGCAAGTACTGCCGGAATCCGGAGAGCAAGGACTGGCACGACTGGCCGTACTTCGCCGGCGACGGCGCGGTGCAGGCCGACGACGGGTACTTCCGGATCCTCGGCCGCGTCGACGACGTGATCAACGTCGCCGGGCACCGGCTGGGTACGAAGGAGCTGGAGTCCGCCTGCCTGACCGTCGACGAGGTCGCCGAGGCCGCCGCGGTCCCGGTGGTCGACGCGGACCGGGGCCGGGTGGTGGAGATGTACGTCGCCCTCAAGCCCGGTCTCGAGCCCAGCGAGGAGATCGAGGGCAAGGTGGCCGCGGCCATCGACCGCGAGATCGGCAAGATCGCCCGGCCGAAGCACGTCTGGATCGTGTCCGACATGCCGAAGACGAGGTCCGGGAAGATCATGCGCCGGGTGATCGCCGGCATCTCCAACTTCTCCGACGTCGGCGACGTGTCCACCCTCGCGAACCCGGAGATCGTCGACGACATCCGGCACCGAGTACAGCGATCGAAACTCGACCACGGCGAGGTGCCCCGCGAGCTGACCCCCCAGGAAACCGCCGAAATCAACGCGTACGGCGACGTGGGCTAGGTATCGCCCGGCGGACAGTTCGGCGATCCGTCGTACGCAAGGATCGCCGAACTGCCGTCGATCGCTCGGAGCAGCTGATCAGCCGGCGACCGCGTTCTTCGGCGCCGCGATCGGCGGCGGCCCACCCAACTTGGCGTGCCCGGTGCCTGGCTTGCCGGCGGTGAACACCCGCGTGTCGTACGCCATCTGCCCGACCATGTTCGCGAAGGTCTTCGACATCCAGGTCAGGACCTCGGGGTCGTTGTTGCTGAGGTTGTCGCACCAGCGGAACGGGTTGTCCACGCAGCCCCCGTCATCGCCCGGCACGGTGCCCTCGAAGTTGCCCTCGTAGCCGCCGAACAGCGCGACGTCCGACGCGAGCTTGCAGCAGTCCTGACCGGTGAGCACGCCACTCGCCGGGATCCCGGCCTGCTGGAACATGAACGCGTCCGTACCGTCGGCCGAGAACAGGATGTGGTTCTTCCCGATCGAGTTCAGGTAGCTGATCCCGTAGTCGCGCCCGATCGCGGACGGCGCCCAGATGCTCGGCGGCATCGGCGTACCCGGGCCGCGGCCGAACAGCATCACGCCGTCCTTCGGGTCGAGGACGCCGGCCACGTAGTTCGGCGTCGCCGTGACGTCGGCGTCGAGGTCGAACTTGATCTTGGCGAGCTCGCCGGCGGACAGGTTGTCGACGTAGTACTGCGAGCCGAGCAGGCCGAGCTCCTCGCCGCCGAACCAGATGAACCGCAGCTTGTTCCTGGTGCTGGTGTTCTTCAGCTGCTGGGCGATGTCGAGGATGGTGGCCGAGCCCGAAGCGTTGTCGAGCATCCCGGCCCCGTAGATGGCGTCCAGGTGCGCGTCGACGACGAGGACGTTGTTCGGGTCACCGCCCTTGGAGTCCGCGATCACGTTCCAGTCCGAGCGGTTCGGGTCGTCGATCGCGCGGACGTCGACGGTCAGCACCGGTGCGGCACCCGGGACGTACTGCGCGAGCAACTGGGTGCCGACGTCGTACGACGTGAAGATCACCGGGATGTGCTCGGTCCCGGCCAGGCTGCCCGAGAACAGCGACGTACGCCCGGGGTTGCCCTCGTTGAAAATGATCGCGGCGGACGCGCCGGCGGCCTCGGCGTTCGCGACCTTCTGGGCGAAGGTACAGGTGCCGCGCTGGATCAACGCGATGTTGCCCGGTACGAAACCGGCGAAGTCGGCGGCCGTGCAGCCGCTGGCCGAGCTGGGCGTGGGCGTCGCGGGCACGATGATGCCCTTGGCCGGCTGCAGGTGCGCGGTGGCCGATCCGGCGACCTGCCCGGGGTTGAAGTCCGTACCGATCCCGTACGAGTGCGGGGTCGGCGCAGCCACCCGCAGAATCGGGGTCCCGACGAAGCTGAAGTAGTGGAACTTGTATTCCTGCAACCTCACGTTGTACCCCGCCGCCTTCATGACGGCGGCCACGTAGTCGGCCGAGGCCTTGTAGCCGGGCTCCCCCGAGTTGCGGGACGGGTGACCGTCCGCGCCCGGATTGGCGTCCGCGATCTGCTGGAACTTGACCATGTGGGCCCACAGATCGGCCTTGGTGACGCACTCGACGAGCTTCTGCGGCGTGTTGTTGACCCGGTTGGCACACGCCGTCGGATTGGCGTCGGCGGCCGGCGTGGTGCCGGTCGCGTTCGACGCGACCGGTGTCACGGCCCCAGTGATCGCCACCGCTGCCGCGGCGACCGTCGCCAGGCCCCAGCCTCGACGCCTTCCTCGTCCTGGGCTCATCGTTCTACTCCCTCCCTGACAGCAAAACTCGCCGGCCTAAGCGTCGACGAGCGTTCCGTGCTACTTGCCGTGATACGCCGGTAACGCCATCGACTGAAGACCTCGCACCGCACCTTTCGAGGCGGACCCGTCGGTGCCGGTTCTCAGGCGCGGACCTGTCGGACATCAAGAAAATCGAGACCGAGGACACCAGTAGTCGCGTGGATCTCCTGCAAAGAGGGCTATTTCAGCTCAGCAGAGGTCCTGCCCCAACAGCCGACGCGCGGCGATCAGTTGTTGGATTTGTTGGGTGCCTTCGAAGATGTCGAGGATCTTGCTGATGCTGACTGCGCCGCGGGGGGCGAGAACTCGCCGATCTGGTCTCTGACCTGGAGTTTTACTGCTCATCAGCACCTGGCGCTGATCGGCGTTTGTCAGCGTCCCACGGAGCAGTGACGGAGCAGACCGACTTGGGCTGGCCGCTGTCAACCCGGGCAGTGAGACGCAGCAAATTGTGCATCGCGCGCTTCACGGCCAAGTGCGGCTTGAGGTTGTCGCCCAGCAGCGTCAGTAGCTCATCGACGATTCGGTGCGAAGCTCCGGTGACGCGTTCAGTGACTTCCGCGCCGGGGCGATCGCGTCACCGACCAGCCTTGAGCTCAGCGCGATCATCGGAGGCGCGACCTGCCTCGTCGGAGCGGTACCGCTCGGCTTCACGTCACTGCCGCTTGTCCGCTTCGACAGCGACGATCCACAGAGCTCAACCCCGTGACGGATAAGGGCCTGCGATACTCATCGAACTGGGCCGCGGGCAACCTCGACCGGCCTGCCTGCGGTTCGGCTGCGGTGGGCAGCATCGATGATCGCCACGGTGTCGAGGATTTCGGATTCCGGTACGTTCGGCCGGCCGGTCCGGCAGGCGCTGACGAGTGATTCCAGCAGGCCGGACAGCATCGCCGGTGCTGGTTCGATGTGGAAGTCCTTCGCCGTGCCTTGCTGTGTCACTGTCCCGTGAGTGGCTACCTCGGCATTTTCGGCCAGCGCGGCGGTCCGGCCGTCGGCCCAGGCCAAGGTGATGACGTCCGCCGTGGCATCGACCGATGCGCATCCGGGACCGAGCGCGGCAACGGCGAGGTCGACCAGGTGTACGCCGTACCACGCAAGGAACGGGTGTCCGGGCTGGGTGGGCAACGGTCCTGTCAGATCGATGTGCTGTATGTCGCCGCCGAGCACGGCTCGGAAGGAACGGGCGAACCGCTTGGGCGATCCGGCGAGGGTGAGGCAACCGTGCCTGCGCGCCGTCTCCAGCATCCGCCGCGCCTCCCGGACCGTCGGCGCGAAGCGCGTGTCGACGTACGTCGGTTTGCCGAACGGCACCAGCCGCTCGAAGTACGCCGGATGGGTCCGCCCGTCGGATGCGACGATCAGGAGGGCGTCGCACCGCTCGGCCACCGCCTCCGGTGTCGCGACGAACTCGACGCCGAGTGCCGCGACCTCTGCGGCCAGGTCGTCGATCCGGTCGCGCGAGAGCGGGAAGTCCGGCGAGGCGACGCCCCGCCAAGCGCAGGTGATCTCGCTGCCGGCGACCACACCGTCCTGGAACAGACGGGTGAAGGCCGGCGCGTGCGGCGAGTCGACGCCGATCAGGCCGAAACGCACCGTCGTCATCCCTTGACTCCTCCCGCTGTGATGCCGGCGATGATCTGGCGTTGCAGGACGGCGAACACGATCAGACACGGTACGAAGCTCACGAGCGTCGCGGCCATCACATTTGCAGTCGACGCGGTCTCAGTGTTCAGCGTCGCCAATCCGACGGTGAGGGTCCGGGCCTGGTCCGACTGCCCGACGACCAACGGCCAGAGCAGATCGTTCCAGTGCCAGAGGAAGACGAAGATCGCCAGTGTCGCGAGGACCGGCCGGACCAGCGGCAGGACGAGGGTCGTGAAGGTCCTCCACTCCCCCGCGCCGTCCATGCGAACGGCATCGAAGTACTCCTGAGGGAGTTCGCGGACGAACTGCCGGATCAGGAACACCGCCTGGGCGTTCGCGAGTGTGGGCAGGATCAGTCCCCAAAGCGTGTTCACACCGCCGACCCGGGCCACCATGACGAACAACGGGATCAGCGTCGCCTGCATCGGCACCATCAGCGTCGCGATGATTGCCCAGAGCAACACGGTGCGGCCGGGAAAGCGTTTCCGGGCCAATGCGTAGGCTGCCATCGACGCCGTCAACAGGACGATCAGCACCGAAACGATCGAGTAGACCAGCGAGTTCAGCAGCCAGTGTGCGAAGGCGCCGGCCTGAAACACCCGGGCGATGTTGTCGAACGTCAGCGCACGTGGGACGGCGTACGGGATCGTCGGTGCGTCGGCCGGAGAGAGCGCCAGGACCACCATCGCCACCAAGGGCGCGACCGTCAGCACGGAAATCGTGCCGAGCACGAGCATCGGTGCGAGCTGCCGGTGACTGCGGCTCATCGATTCGCCCTTCCTTCCACGAAACGCTGCTGTACGAGCGACAGCACCAGGACGACGAAGAACAGCACCACACCGACGGCCGCGGCGTACCCGAAGTCGAGGAACTTGAACCCCTCGTCGTACAGCAGATAGATGAGGCTGTGGCTGGCCTGGTTCGGGCCACCGGCGGTGATCACGAAGATGGTGTCGAACACCTGGAAGCCAACGATCGTCTCGATCACCAGGACGAACAGGGTCACAGGCCGGAGCAGCGGCAGCGTGATGTTCCAGAACGCCCGCCAACTGGACGCCCCGTCGATCCGTGCCGACTCGTGGACCTCTGCCGGCTGCGCCTTCAGACCGGCCAGGAAGATCAGCATCGAGTAGCCGAATCCCTTCCACACCGACACGACGGCCAGCGCCGCGAGCACGAGCAACTGCGGCCCGGACACGAACGGCACGCGACCGAAGCCGGCCCCCGAGAGCGCGGCGTTCAGTGGCCCGTCGGACGAGAAGATCCAGGACCAGACGATGCCGGCCATCACGAACGAGCACAGGTACGGGACGAACAGCAGGGATCGAAACACCCCGGAGTACCGGACCACCTTGTCAAGCAGCACCGCCCCGGCCAGCGCGACCACCAGGATCATCGGCACGAACAGGCAGACGTACAGGACCGTCACCCGCAGGCTCTGCCAGAAGTTCGGATCGGAGAACAGGCGACGGTAGTTGTCCGCACCGAGGAACGTCACGTCGCCGTTCAGCCGGTAGTCGGTCAGGCTCATCGCACCGGCACCCGCGATCGGCAGGAACTTGAACAGCGCGAAGATGACCAGGGTCGGCAGGACGAACAGGAACCCGGACAGCGCCTCACGGCGTCGTTGGGTCGCGGCGGTGGGGTCCGGCCGCGACCGGGCGTGCATGAACATGGTGAGGCCTCTCGACTCGGGAAGGTCTGATCAGCGCGGCGCGGACCGCTGCAGGATGCCACGGGCTTCCTTGGCCGCCTGGTCAAGCGCCTGCTGCGGGGTCAGGTCACCACGCAGAGCCGCCTGGATCTTCGGCGCCAGCGCGGCCATCACCTGGCGGGCCGCGGGCGACGGTTCACCAGGATTCGCGGACTTCAGAGCCTCAGCCATCGCGGCGTAGTCGGGTCCACTGCCCGGTGCGGGAACGTCGGTCCGGGTCGGGAAGTTGCCGGCGAGCCCGTTCAGGCCCTGCTGCGTCTGCGGGGAGCTGAGGAACGCGAGTACGTCGTACGCCGCCTGGCGGTTCTGCTTCTTGTTGATCGACGTGAGCGCGAGCAGGCCCGGATTTCCGTATGTCGCCTGGACCGCGCCCTTGAGCGGCTCCCCCAACGTCACGGCCTGCTTGCCGAGCGCCGCGCGAAGCTGCTTGAGATCTGCCAGCGAGGCCGACATCCGCATGCCGACCTTGCCCGCGGCAATCGGCTCGCCTTCGACCTTCGGTCCGGCTGTCACGGCGTCCGCCGGGAGTCCGCCGAGCTTCTTCAGGTCGACCAGGAACTTGAGTGCCGCGACGCCCTGCTCGGAGTCGAAGGCGATGTCCTTGCCGTCCGGGCTGAAGATCCGGCCTCCGGCCTGCCACAGCAACGGGTAGAAGGTCAGGTTGAGCGTCTGCTCGGTGGAACCCGCGTAGTCCGTTACCGCGATGCCCTTCTTCGCGAGCACCGGGGCGGCAGCCAGAACATCGTCCCAGGTCTTGGGCAACGCCAGGCCAGCGTCCTTGAAGACCTTGGTGTTGTACGCGGTCGTGTTCACGTTCTGGAACAGCGGGACACCGTACAACTTGCCGTCGAACGTCGCCGCGGTCAGCGTCGCCGGGAAGAACGCCGCGCGCGCCTGCTTGATCGCGTCGTCGACCGGAAGCAGGCCGTGGATGCTCTGATAGGTCGCGACCTGGTCGGGAGTGACCAGGACGATATCCGGCCCGGAACCCGCGGCCAGGGCGGCCGAGACCTGCGCGTCACGCTTGTCGAAGGTCTGCATCTCGATCGACAGGTCGACGTCCGGATGCGCCTTCTCGAACGCCTGCCCGGTCTGCTGCCAGAATTTCTTGCTTGCCGCTTCGTCCTTGACGACCGGGTACATCCACAAGGTCACCTTTGCCTTGCCGCCCTGCTCCGGCGCACCCGAGCAGGCCGTCAGAGCGAGCGCGACGGCGGTCAGTACGGCGGCGCACCTGAGTCGGAGGTTCATGCTGTCTCTCTTCTCTGTCGGTCCGGCAACTCGATCGGATCCGGCGATGCTCCGCGGCCAGCCCGTTCGAGTGCCTGCAGTACGAGTTGGTGCCGGCGCTGCGGTGGTTCCGCGATCCAGAGCGGGTCGCCCGTCCGGCACATCCAGCGCAGCAAAGCGGTTGCGAGCCGCGCGAACACCCCCGCGTACGCCGGGTCGTCGGCGCGATCGTGCAATTCGTCAGGATCAGCCGACAGGTCGTACAACTCGAAGGCGCGACTGCTGCCGATGGTCGGGTCCACGAGGTCCACCGGACGACTGCGGTGCGTCCACGACTGGGTCGGATCCATCACTCTCGGGTTGTTGCCGAAGTTCACGACCAGCTTGTGGGTCGCCGTCCGCACGGACCGCTTCGGATCGTGGTACGTGTGGTAGTTCTGTTGCCCGAAGCAATATTCACGCGCCGGCGTGCCGCGTTCGACCAGTCCGGTCAGGCTGACGCCCTCGACGGCGTCGGGCCGGGCGTGTCCGGTCAGCTCGCACAAGGTCGGCAGAACATCCAGATGGCTGACCATCCCCGGGATCCGGCTCCCCTGCCAGGCCGGGCGATCCGGCACCCGGATCATGAGCGCCACGCCGAGGCCCGGGTCGTACAGCGTGCACTTCGCTCGCGGCAGCGCCACCCCGTGGTCGGTGGTGAACACGACGATCGTCTCGTCGTCCATCCCGAGCTTCCGGAGATGCGAGAGGATCTGTCCGACTCCCTCGTCCACGTGCCGCACCGCCCCTTGCAGCTCGGCGATCTCCTCGCGGGCGCCGGCATCGTCGGACAGGTACGGCGGGACCGTGTGACCCAGCGAGTCGTCCGGCCGGACCGCATCGCCGAGGAACCCCATCACTCCGGGCCGATCCCGCGCGGACGGCGTCCGGTGTGGTTCGTGGAAACCGACCTGGAGGTAGAACGGCCTGTCCTCCGCAGCCGCGTCGTCGAGCGCGGCAAGCGTTCGCTGGACGACGACATCGCGATCGCCGCCGGTGCGGACCCGATCGAACCCGAGCCGCTCCGCAACGATGCCGTCGGCAAGGACCCGCGACTCGTGGTGCACTCCGACCAACTCGGTGCGGTACCCGGCCGCACGGAGCCGGTGGGCCAGGTGTGCGGCCGGATCGCGCAGGTCCCAGCTGAACGGCTCGTGCGTCAGCCCGAGCACACCGTGCGTCTGCGGATAGGTCCCCGTGAACAGCGAGGCCCGCGCGGGGCTACACGTCGGAGCGGCCGCGAACGCTTCCTCGAAGACCGCGGAACCAGCCGCGAGGGCGTCCAGGTGCGGCGTGCGGACCGTCGGTACGCCGTACGTACCGAGGAACCGGCCGAGGTCGTGACAGTGCAGCAGCAGGATGTTCTTCGCCATTGCAGATCAGCCCATCCGAGTGAGGTCGTGGCGCGTCACCGCGTGCTCGAGCGCATCGCCGCCCAGGAAGCGGCTGATCTCGTCGACGACGATCCACCCGGCCCGGGCCCGGGACTGTGTCGTCGCGCCCGCGAGATGCGGAGTCAGCAGAACGTTCGGCAACGACCGCCAGCGGTCGGCGATCTGCAGCGGTTCGGTGTCGAACACGTCGAGGGCCACGTCGATCCGTCCGGAGGCGGCCTCGGCGTACAGCGCCTCCTGGTCGACGATCGCCGAGCGTGCCGTATTCACGAAGAGCCCGCCGTCCCGGATCAGCGCGAGTTCGCCGGCGCCGATCAGCCCGTTGGTCTCGGCAGTCGCGGGTGCATGAATCGCGATGACCTCGCTGCCGGCGAGCAGCTCTCCCAGTCCGGTACCGAGCCGCGTGAGGCCGTCGTCCGGCGGCAGGTACGGGTCGTAGACCCGAACGTCCGCACCGAGCGCCTGACACGCCGCGATGTAGGCCCGACCGGTCCGCGACGCCCCGATGACGCCGATCCCCGCACCGGCAAGCTCCCGGGCGCGCTCGATCTGCCGAGCCGTGTGCCAGTCGACGCCGGACCGTAGCGCATGGTCGACGCGATGGGTGCGCCGGAGCAAGGCCAGCGTGAGCGTCAGCGACAGTTCGGCGACGGCCGGCGCCATCGCGGCACCGGCCTGTGAGATCGGGATGCCTGCGTCCCAGAACGCGTCGCCGACGAGCCAGCGCACCGAGGCCGCGGAGTGCATGACGAATCCGAGACGCGGCGCCAGCGCCAGGACCTGACGATCCAGCCGGGGGAATCCCCAGCCGGTGATCAGGACCTCGGCGTCAGCCAGAGCGGTGCCCAGGCTCACCCGGTCCTGCAACCGACCCGGATCCCACACAGCGACCGGGCCCAGCCCTTCGAGCGCTGCCCGGGTCGGCTGCGGGAAGAACGCGCCCAGTTCGGCAGCGGGAACGCTCAGCACGATGTGGTGGCTCATGAGCGCCAAGGTACGAACAGTTCGATAATTCTGTCAATGACTGAATTAATCTTTCATGACACCGGACGGCCTCCGACAGGTCCGATCGCGGCGCCTCAGAGGACCGATCGATTATTTCTGTCAACATGGAAAATAACCCTGCTAGACTCACGGAAAGTCGGCAACGCGAGACGGGAGTCGTAGGTGGATCAGTCGAGGGTCGGCAAGCGGCCCGCACCGGCGCCGCGGCCCGGCAGCAAGACGCTCATCCGGGAGATCAACGAGGCACTGGTGCTCGACGTGGTACGCGCCGAGGCGCCGGTCTCCCGGGCCGCGGTCGCCACTCAGACCGGGCTCAGTCCGGCAACCGTGACCGGTATCGTCGGCCGGCTCGTCGAGTCCGGCTACCTCACCGAGAGCGACACCGTCCAGGGCGCCCGGGGACGACCGGCCCGGCAGCTGGAGCTCGGCGCCGACCGAGTCTTCGCGGCCGGACTGCACATCGCCCGCGACCACCTGTTCGGAGTGCTGGTCGACCTGCGCGGAGCGGTCGTCCGTACCGAGCACGTCGAGCTGCCGGACACGACGCCCTCCAGGGTCGACGACGCGGTCGAACACATGATCACGTCGCTCGGCCACGGGCGGCAGGGCGCCGAGCTGCTCGGCGCCGGCCTCGCCGTCTCGGGGGTGGTCGACAGCGCCGCCGGGACCGTCCGGCACAGCGGCGCGCTCGGTTGGGAAGATGTTGCCCTCGGCCCCTGGATCGAGCGCACGACAGGGCTTCCCGTGGTCGTCGACAACTACGTGAACTGCCTCGCGCAGGGCATGCTGCTGTTCGGCCGGGAGCAGCGAGGGCGCGACCTCCTGGTGTTCAACGTCGGCACCAGCCTCGGTGTGTCCGTGGTGGTCGGCGGACGCATGCATCGCGGGTTCGAGGGTACGGCGGGAAGTTTCGCGCACATCCGCGCGACGGGTAGCCCGGAGCAGCGGTCCTGCCATTGTGGTGCGACCGATTGCCTGGAGGCGTACGCGAGCAGCTGGGGTATCACCCGGCGGCTGTCGGACGGCGACACCGAGCAGTCCGTGGTCGTCGCGGACGCCGCGGTACGGCTGGGCGCCGGCGTCGCCAACCTCGCCAAGATCATCGGCCCGGAGTCGATCGTCCTCGCCTGCACCGACGAGGTCACGGGCCTCGGGCTCGACACGCTGGCCACCGCGACCGTCCGGCAGGAGTACGTCCACCACTACACCCCGGCGCCGCAACTGCACGTCGTACCGGCCTCGCCCGAGGCGATCGCCACCGGGGCTGCCCACGCATCACTGGCCAGCTTGTTCACGACCGCGGGCAGCCCGGCCTGATCAGTACTGCGTCACCACGATGTCGCGGTGGTACACATTGACGTCCGGGCCACCGGTCGGCCAGGTGTTGCCCGGGCGCCACTCGGAGCGGTAGATCCCGGTCTGGAAATGTGGCGACCACTGCTGGTGGTAGTTGTTGGCGCCGGTCTCCCGCAGGACCTGCGTGCCGTCGCGGGTGATGACGAGTATCCCGTCGCTGTCCGGGGTCGACCACGTGATATCGAAGACCCAGTTCGTCCAGCGGCCGAACGAGTCGGTCAGCGAGCCGAGCGTAAAGAACTGCTTCGTCGCGGTCGTCGGGCTGGTCAGCCTCGACAGATCGAGACGCCACAGATCCTGATAGGCGTTCAGCGCCAGCGGCGGGTACGTACTGCTGCCATCAGGAAGCGGGTATCCGTGCCACTGCGCAAGGATCGAGCCGCGCTCGAAGATCACCCAGTCGGCCGGCACGAAGATCGAAAACTCGTAGACGTAGCGTCCCCAGTCGAACTGGTGCTCGCCGAGTTCCGACCGGAACGACACACCGTCGTTGGGAAGTGTGAAGCGGGCGACCAGGTCGTTCGCATCGGTCGGCGACGGCACCACGGCCTGGCTGCCGTTGCCGGCCACCGACTGCGCGTCCCAGGCGTCGAACGTCCCGGTCTCGAACCCGTCGCTGAACACGACGGTGCCGTCGTGCCGGTGTGGGCGGCCCAGCCGGTGCGCTATCGCCGTACCGGCGACGGTCGTGAGCATGGTACGGCGGCTGACTCGTGAAGCGTTGGTCATCGTTCAGGTCCTCTCAATTGTCGATCCGGACGCGGACGAGGTTGCGGCCGCGGATCGCGTAGAACCTTCCGCGGGTGTCGACCGCCGACCGCGGGATCCCGTACCACTCCGCGTCGAGGGTGACCAGGTCGGTCCGTGCGAACGTCTTCGGGTCGAACCGGAAGAAGGTGCTGCTCGAGGTCGCGTAGACGCGCCCGCGGCTGACCAGCAGCGTCCCATAGCTGGGCACCGCGGCTCGGTGGTTCGAAGAGTGCAGAATCCGTCGGGTAGCCAGATCCAGCACGAAGAAGTCTCCGCGGTGGCACATGACGTAGAGACGCCCGCCGAGCACCGCGAGCCCGGTGACCCCGGTCGGTATGGCCTGCGGCGTGAGGCGCCACAGTTCCTTACGCCGTACGGGATCCCACGCGACCACAGTTCCGCCGGTGTTCCCGACGTTCTGGCCGCCGAGATAGGCGATGCCGTCGTGGACCGCTACCGCGCGCACCATCTGCGTACTGTCGATGGGACTGATCGCCTCCGTGGTGCGCGAGGTCGCGGGGTCGAACGTCAGCAGCGATCCGCCGCCCTCGGTATCGGACTGCAGGCCGATCAGCGCCACCTTGTGCCGGTCGTCCCAGACGATCTGGTGCGGCCGGTTCTGTGCCGGTGGGAACGGCGCGACCCGCCGCGGCCACTCGCCGTCCGTGCGCGGGTCGTAGGCCAGGACGCCGATCGCGTTGTACTGCGCGAAGTACGCCGTCCGGTCGCGGATCAGGATGTCCTTCGCCTCGCTCTGCGCCAGGATCCGGGTCTGCGTCTCGCTGCGCAGGTCGTGGTACATCACCGAGTTCGTGCCGCCGACGTACACACCGTTCAGGTCGGCGTGCACCGACATCGCCAGTTGTGGTCCGGTCGGCGCGCCACCCGCGATCAGGTCGTGGATCTTCGTCGCACCGTCGGCCGGATCGACCTCGAAGACCAGGCCGAACGCCGACACGACCATCACCTTGCCGTCACGGATCCACAGCCCCCAGATCTCACCGAAGTCCGCGTCCGGAACCGTGATCTCACGGAAGAGACCGGCGTCCAGCGACAGCTCGATCAGAGCGCCGCCGTTGAAGTAGACCTTGTTCCCGAGCACACGGGGCAGCCGCAGGAACGGCCGGTCACTCTGCAGCAGGCGGTACTCCCCCGGGTTCGCCACGTCCATCACCGCGACCGCCGCGCCGGCGGCCGTGGTCGAGGAGGCGTACAGGCTGTCTCCGTCGATCGCGACGTCGCGGACCTCGACGGCACCGACGAACTCCTGCGGCAGGATCGACGCGTACTGGTTCGTTGCCCGATCCATGACGAACAGACCGGCCTGGGTGCTCGTCGGTGTCACCCCGAGCGATGCGCCGGTGCCGACGTACAACCGATCCTCGGTGGCGAACAGGCTGCGAATCATCGGCACGTTCGGATCCGGCCCGGCGATGGTCGTGAGCTCACCGGTCGCCGGGTCGTACCTCCGCAGGGCCGGGTTCTTCTCGAGGCCGCCGAAGTAGAGCACACCGTCCGGGGCCATCGCGATCGCGTACGGCGAGAGGCCGGGGATCGATGCGAGGTCCTCCTTGGGCGCGTCCGGCTTCGACAGATCGACCCGGAGGAAGCCCGGCTGTCCCATGCCACGCTCGTCGACGGCGGCGTACAGGTACCGCCCCTCGGGATCGGCGGCGAGCAACTGCGTGCTGATCCCGGGCCCCGCGGTCACGCTGGTGACCTTGTCGGTGGTCAGGTCGTAGCCGACGATCCGCATCGGGTCGATGTTCCGCGACGCGACGTACACCCGGTCACCGACCGGGATCCCCGCCGCCAGCGAGAAGTTCGTGACCCCCGGACCGAGATCGGTGACCTCGACCTGCGGCGCGTCCGCCGGGGCGGCGAGCGCGGCCGTCTTCGACGTCGCCGCGAGGGACACACCAGCAACGGCTCCCAGCTGCAGAACCCGTCGCCGGCCGATCGGGAGTGATGAGGTCATGGCGGCATCCCTTCAAGTCGATTCGCAGTGCAGCCGAACCTAGAAGGCGCCTTTTATTCTGTCAATAGCCAAATTAATCCTCCGTTCCCGGGGGCGGCCGGCCGGCCTCGCGGTCCGGAAACTGCGGTTGAGCTCGAGGATCTGCTCCGCCAGGCGACCGACGGCATACCTGATGTCGGATACATCGGCTTCGACCGCCTGCTGGATCACCCTGGCCACCACAGCGCGATCGGATCCCTCCGCGAGAACCCCCTCGGCCATAATCAAGACCGACTTCGAGGCCGATACGGCGGCGGAGGTCCGCCGGTCCTCCGGCACCGGCGTGGCGGCACTCTCGCTCGCACTGGTACGCGGACCGGACTGGGCTAGGCAAGCACCGTGGCCGTCAGCGCCGCCGGTCTCGCGCTCTTGGGGTTCGTCTTGTACGGCCGCAGGCAATCATCACCAATGCGGCCGCCTGAACTTCTCCGGGTACGAAGCTTCGGCTGGGCCGACCGGGCCAACCTTCTGTTCGCCGCCACCTTCGGGGCGGGACCGCTCGCCGTACCGATCTTCGCGATCGGCGCATCGCGCGGCGGTTTGCTTACGGGACGCTCGCGGCACTCGGCTGGCGCCCTGTGGACTGCGGTAGTTCGGTCGTCAGCATGACCCGCCAGTTGGGCACCGTCCCAGGTGTCAGCCTGCTGATCGCGGCCCTCGGGCTACCAGGCCACCCGCCACACAAAGGTGCCCGACGCAACTATCAGGAGGATGATTGGTCGGACTCGGAACTGCCGAGTTGCCGCATCGAGAGGTCATCCCGGTTTCTCCGCAGGTCGACCAGGCCAGGCGAGTGCCAGCTTCTGTCCGCCGGCTGATCGGAGTCTCTGCCGAAGGACAGAGGTCGGCGTCGGAGGTTCGGTCTGCGTGCCGATGTGCCGGGCGGTCCGTCGTACCTAGGCTTCCCGCGTCGTTCAATTACACAGCAGGCGGATATGCGCACCCGCCGACGCCGCGGCCCTGGCGGACTGGGCCGGCTGGGCAGCACGTCACAACGAGGGCTTGGGCACAACGCGGTCAGCCGTACTCGCGACGATCGCCCGGATCGCCGCAGCCACTCCACTGCAGGTCGGCACCCACCAGGTGACGCAGGCGATGCTTCCTGGTCTGCCGCTGACCGTTGACGATTCAGACGCCTCGTACGCCGAGTTCAGCGCTCAAGTGCGTGTACTGCGTGACGCAGCCGCCCGGAAGGTTGTCACGCCGACCCCTGCCCAGGAGCAGCGCTTCCAGCTGTACGACCTGACCGACGTGGTGCCGGAGGTCGAGGGTCTTGCAGGTGCTGAGCGCGGCGCGCGGCGAAAACTCGCCGATCTGGCCTCTGACCTGGGGTTTACTGCTCATCAACACCTGGCGCTGATCGACGTTTGTCAGCGTCCCCATGGAGCAGTGACCGAGCAGCGCTTCGTCGCCTCGCCCAGTCCGCGGTGGTGGATGCAGTCGCCGACCAACCGACCGGTCTCAGCGACCTAGGGTCAGCTCTGGCTTGGCTCAGCCCTGGCCTGGCGGGTTTTGAGCCTGGTCGGCTGGGTCTGCCGGCTCCCCCTTGCGGCAGTCCAAGGCAGCGATGGCAGGACACATAGGAGGAGCGGCCCTCGCTGCGGGTACGCCCTGGGTCTACTCGGCTCTTCGGGTTGTGTCCTCGATGATGCCGGCTGCGACGTCGTGCAGTTTCGTGTTGCTGGTTTGGGAGGTTCGTACGATGAAGCTGAATGCGCGGTCGGGGTCGAGGCGGTAGCGCTCCATGACGATGCCGATGGCCTCGCCAATGTCGGTCCGGGTCACGAGTTCTTCGGCGAGCGTGTTCGCGCGGCTCCAACCCAGTGCGACCGCGGCCAGGTTGGCGAACATCGCGCCGAGCTGGCGTGACTCTGCGGTCAGCGCGTGGGGATGGACGGAGTAGAGATTGACTCCGCCGCGGCCGTGCGGATCGGCGCGGAACTGGAACGCCAGCTGGGACCCGATCCCGATTTCCTTCGCGGCGCGAGGACCGTACGTCGGCCAGCGCAGATCGGTGGCGATGTCGTCGACCTGGACGACGGGGCGGTCGAACACGGCGTCCAGGCATGGCCCTTCGCCGAGTTCGTACTGCAGGTCGTCGGCTCGCTGCGCCAGTTCGTCGGTGGGGGCGAGGGTCTCGATCCTGCCGTCTTTGCCAGTGATCGAGATGCTGGCGAAGTCGATGTTCGGCACAGCTTCGGCGGCGCCGGCGGTAATCACTTCCAGGGTCTCGTCGAGGTCCATCGGGAAGCTCAGTGATGCCGAGACCTCGTTCATCACCTCGAGCAGGTACGGCAGCTCCATGGCCGGCCACCTCGCTTTGTGGCCAGCGGGACACCGACCAGAAGAACACCCGGTACCCGCGGCCCTCGGCGGCGACACCAGTGCGTGGTCATATTGCCGTTGCGTGCTGCTATTGCGGCTTGCTCGTGGGCCGGGTGCGTAGCTGGTCGGTGGCAAGGTTGATGTCGGAGACCTGTTCAGCCAGCTTCGGGTGGCTGTCCTCGAGGCTGGCGCCGGCTTCTGCCAGGGGTGCGAGCAAGGTTGCGGTGTCGCTGTCGCCGAGGGCTAGCAGGAGCTGCTCGACGGTGTCCTGGGTGCCGGGGTCGAGATCGTCCAGCGCGGTGATCTGCGCCGCGAGCCGACGCAGCCTGGACGCGTTGTCCCGAGCCCACCGCGTGACCGCGCGGTCACCGGCGCGCCGGTCACGGGCTGCCTGAACCCGCTGTTCTCCCGTCATCCCTTCGGGGTCCGCCGCGTGCGGCTTGAGTCGCAGATAGCGCCGCTCGGCAGCCTGGCGGCTGGCCAGGCCGAGCGCAGGAGCGATCGCTGCCCAACTGGTGCCACGGTCTCGAGCCGCGCCGATGAGCACCGGCTCCCAGGCAGCCAGCTGATCCTGCAGGGCTCGAAGCCCGGACAGCGCGGCAAGCACATCCGCCGAACTCACCGCTTCACCGACCATCCCCGACCCCCCGTGCGTGGTCAGTTCCTGGTCCCCGACCTGAGACGCGAGCTGCCGGACTGTTTGGTCGACTGTGGTGAAGGCGGTCCACGCAGCGGTCTGCGTGATCTCAGCCGCACCCGGGACCCCAACCCGGGCGGTGGCCGGGTGATGGGGGTCGTCTGCCATTCGTCACCTACCTCTCGCAGAATCGATTGCGTCAGCTTTTTGATGACGGAGGTACTTGTCATCGCCTTGATGACATGTTATATCAGAGGTGCGTGTTGACACCACCGACAATCAAGGATTCAGGAGGTGCAGGACGATGTTGATGCGCACAGATCCGTTCCGGGAGTTCGACCGGCTGGCTCAGCAGGTCTTCGGGAGCCAGGCCCCGGGCACGTGGTCACATCCGACGTCGATGCCGATGGACGCCTACCGCGACGGCTACCAGTACGTGGTGGCGTTCGACCTTCCCGGTATTTCGCCGGACGCGATCGACCTGGACGTCGAGCGCAACGTGCTGACGGTCAAGGCGGAGCGTCGCCCGGTCGAGCTTGCCGACGGCGCCGAGATGCAGGTCGCCGAGCGTCCGCTCGGCGTGTTCTCCCGGCAGTTGTTCCTGGGCGACACCCTGGACGCGGACCGGATCGAGGCGGGCTACGAGGCCGGCGTACTGACGTTGAAGATCCCGATCGCCGAACGGGCCAAGCCGCGCAAGATCGCAGTCACGGCGTCCGACGGCGACCGCAAACAGATCGACGCCTGACCGACACACCGAGTCCGGAGCGGCAGCGTGCAGGGTCTTGTCAAGGGGGTGAGATCGATGCCGGAGACGGAACAGGCGGTCGCCGAGGCCGACATCTTCCTCGACCTCGCGCTCAGCGACAACGACCTGGTTCGGGCGGAGTTCGACGCACTGATCGCCGCCAGCTGGGACTCGCCGTGCGAACCGCCGCCGGACATTCCGACTCCGTCCGCGAGGGCATGGGGGGCACCGCCGCAGCCGTGGTGGCCGCGCCTCCCGCACTCCCTCGCCTGCCGTGGTCCGGCGCGACGTCCGGTCGGACGGGGTCGTAGCCCTCCGCGCGATCGCGGTTGACCCCTCGGCTGATGCAGTGACGCCCGGATCTGGAACCTGGATGGACCGGAAAGGAGTGAGACAGGACCGACAACCAACCCTTTGACACAGTTCGGACACACCGTTCCGGACACCGTTCCCGACCCGGTGATGCGGCCGCCCGCCAGTAACACCCATGAGCCGACGACGGCACCAGTGTCCCGCCCGGCTGTCTTCCCAGGACGACAACTCTCGGCGCGGGCCGCCGCATCACCCCGGTCAACCGTCCTACTGATCGATGCCAGTCCCCCGGCGTGTTCCACACCTGATCGACGCCCTGAACGACGACTGATCGACATTTCACGCCTTCATGAGAATTCAGCCAGCCATGACCGCACCGCTCACCGACCCCTACGCGATCCTCGGAGTCGCCACCGAGGCGTCCGACGAGGACCTCGATCATGCTTTCCGCACCCTGGTCCGGCAACTGCACCCCGACACGCGGACAGCGGCCACATCAGCAGAGCCCGCAGCGTCAGCAAAGTCCGAGGACGAGGCCGACGAGCGCCTGCAAGAACTCCTGAGCGCGTACGCCACCTTGCGCGACCCGATCCGCCGTGCCGCCTACGATCGCGTCCGAGCTGAGCCGGCACCCAGAGTCGTGGCGGCTGCGCCACGGCCATCGGGCCCCATGTCAGCACCCGCCGTGTTGCTCCCGGACCCGCCGCAGGACCCCTCGCCGGTCTGGGTCGGCCCCGTGCACTGGGAACCCCACGTCCGATGAGACGGACCCACCTTGTGACGCCACCGGCCGCCCCAGCATGGGCAGACCGCTGGCCACAGCCAGGGAAGGATGGACGCATGGATCGCACCGAACGGCGGCCCGGCACCGGCTACGAGATTGAAATAGGCCCGATCGGCGGCGTCACATCAGCGTTCGCGTGCCTGGCACTCGAAATGCACGCGGCCGCCGGCGTAGAGGAGACCGTCGCGACAGTCGTGGAGTTCGCGCTGCACGCCTTGGGATGCGAGTTCGCCGGCGTCGCTCTCCAGACTGCGGCGGGGCCGGAGATCCCGGCCGTGACCGACCCGGCGGTCACCAAGATCTACCGCTTCCAGCTCGACCACCCGGCCGAAGCCGACCAGACCGCCGGCCCGATGACGACCTGTATGCGCGACCACGTCCCGGTGCTGGTCAACGACACCCAGACCGATCACCGCTGGCCCGACTGGGCTCTCCTGGTGGCCGACCTCGGCGTGCGCAGCGTGCTGAACCTGCCGTTGACCCTCAGCGCTTCAACGGTCGGCGTACTGAGCCTTTACAGCGCGACCCCGAACGGGTTCGGCACCGAGGATCAGGCCGTCGCCGAGATCCTGGCCCGTCACGCCTCAATCGCCGTCGCGACCGCACGCCGCGAAGAAAACCTGGCGACCGCGGTGGACGCCCGCAAACTGGTCGGACAGGCCATGGGCATCTTGATGGAACGCTACGACCTCGACGACGGCCGCGCCTTCGAAGTACTCAAGCGCTACTCCCAGCACGCCAATCGCAAGCTACGCGACGTCGCACAAGAACTCATCGACACCCGCCACCTTCCACAGCCCTAACCGAAACACCCTCCCACGGCGGTTCCGTCGGAGCTTCTCGGCGGCGCCAGCCTGTGCCGCCTTCTGACCTGACCAGCAGGCAGTGCCTCCGAGCATGCAGCACAGCGATCCGACCGCCGTGCGGCGGTCACCGCTTCTTCGGCGCCCGAGTGAGAAGGGGCGGCCAGTTCTGCAGGACGGCGTCGACGATCAACTGCAGGTCGGCGCGCGCGGCGCCGCCGGCAGCCTGCACCGCGACGCCGTTGCCGATCGTCATGACATACCTCGCCAACAGCGCCGGGTCGGTCTTCGCGGGCAGATCGCCGTCGCTGACGGCCCGCCGGAAGCGCTTCGTCAGCAGGGCGCTGGTCTCGTCACGCCAGGCGGCCAGCAGTTCGCGGATCGCCTGCCCGTCCTCGCCTCCGATCAGGGAGGCCCGCAGGCTGAGACACCCGGTCGGGTAGCCCGGCAAGGTGGCGCTGCGCACGGCACCGCACAGGAAGGCCGTCGCCACCTGCTGGGCAGTCGGCTCGGCCACCGCCTCGACGCCGTACGACGCCGGGCCGTCGGCGTACCGCAGCAGCGCCTTGCGGAACAGTTCCTCCTTGTTACCGAAGGCCGCGTACATGCTGGTGCGACTGATCCCCATGGCGCTGGTCAGCTCGGGCAGGCTCGCGCCCTCGTAGCCGTTCCGCCAGAAGACCGTCATCGCCTTCTCCAGAGCCTCGTCGGCTTCAAATCCCCGGGGCCGGCCGACCGGCGCGCTCCCTCTGTTCTCCATGCGATCGAGCTTACCAATTGCGTACCGATCGATCCACAATTGCGATCGCCATTCTGCACCGACCGATCGGTACGGAATTTTGAGCTGACTGAGTTGGTTGCTGACAGCACCATCCAGACAAAGGAGTTCGATATGAGCGAGTTGACCGGCAAGACAGCCCTGATCACCGGTTCCACATCCGGCATCGGCCGGGCCACGGCGATCGCCTTGGCCGCGCGAGGCGCAAACGTGGTCGTGACCGGCCGCGACGCCGAACGCGGCGCCGAGGTGGTCCAAGAGATCCGGTCCGACGGCGGTACGGCGCGCTTCGTCGTCGCGGACCTGACCAGCCCGGAGGACGTGACTCGGCTGGCCCAGGACGCAGGCGAGGTAGACGTGCTGGTGAACAACGCCGCGGCGGCCAGCTTCGGCCCCAGCCTCAGCATCACCCCTGAGCAGTACGACGCGATGCTCGACGGCAACCTGCGAGCGGTCTACGTACTGACCGCCACGCTGGCCTCCAAGATGGCCGAGCGAGGCAGCGGCAGCGTGATCAACGTCAGCAGCGGGGCCGCCACGCTCGGGGACTTCTACAACGCGGTGTACGCCGCCACAAAGGGCGCTGTGAACTCCCTGACCCGGGCCTGGGCCGCCGAGTTCGGCCCGGCCGGTGTGCGCGTCAACGCGGTGGCGCCCGGTCCGGTGTACACCAGCGCTCCGGCCGAGTACCTCGACAGGTACAACCCCCTCATCCCGCTGCGCCGCGTCGCCCAGCCCGAGGACATCGCCGAGGTGATCGCCTTCCTCGCCAGCCCCGGCGGCTCATACATCAACGGCGCCGTCATCCCCGTGGACGGGGGCCTCACCGCAGTCGAGCCACCGAAGGCCGAGCTGGTGACCGACTGACAGCAGAACGACGTACGGCCTCGGCGGCCGGGTCGGGCGCACACTCCGCCCGACCCGGCTGCGATGGTCAGCCGCGGCGGGGTTGCCTGTGTTGTCGCCACATGGTTCTGACTGCCGCCATCCGATGGAGCAACAGGTATCCAGGAAAGAGATTGACGCCCCCATGAACTCGCAGACCAACCCCAGTGCATCAGGAGCCGTTGCCCCCAGGACAACGGCACGTGCACTGGATGACACGCGTCCCTTCGGTACGCACATTCGGCTGGCGTGGTGGAAGTCGCTGATCGTCATCGTCGCGATTCCGGTGACACTGCTCGTACTCCAGCTCGGCCTCTATCTGGTAGCCGGCCTCTTCGAAGGCGACGACGATCCCCTCGAGTCGACGCTCACTCCGCTCAAGCTGTTGGCCGCAAACATCAGCACCGGCCTGACGGCATTGCTTGCCCTGGTACTCGTCTCATGGTTCGCGAGAGTGCCGTGGCGGCGCGTCCTCAGCTCGCCTCGGCGCTTCGATCAGCGGCGTCTTCTGACCTCCTTCGCGGCCTCTGCCGTGCTTGTGGGGGCCGCTACCGCTGTAGTGGCAGTCGTGGCACCCGACGCTCCGGGCTGGGTCGGATTCAGTATCAGCGGCACCACCGTGGCGATGCTGGTGGTCGTACTTCTCACCACTCCCCTACAGTCCGCCGGCGAGGAGCTCATGTTCCGGGGCGCGGTACTGCCCGCGGCTGGTTCGTGGTTCCGCGCTGTGCGACCGGCGATCATCGCCGGGCTCGTAGTCTCGAGCCTCTCGTTCGCCCTTCTGCATGGCGCCGGTGATCCCTGGCTCATCGGGTACTACGTATTCCTCTCCGTCTGCACGGCCCTGATGGGATTGATCAGTCGCGGGCTCGAGGCCGCTATGGGATTCCACATCGCGAACAATCTCGTCACGACGACGGTGAACGTGCTGATGGCCGGGGGCGGCGCTCTTGTCGTCGATCGCAGCGCAGGTGCGGGTGGTGGACCCACGCTGACCGTTCTTGCCGTCGTGAACGTGGCGGTGGTCGTGTTCGTCTGGCTCCGCGAGCGAGCACGCCGCACCAATGGGCGCTCATGATTCTGCTCTCTATCGATAGTCAGAGCCTATCGTCGCGCGGCCGGACAAGTCTTGGACGCTTACTGGATAGGCGTCGTAGCGTCGTTCACGCCACGGGACAGGCTCCGGCCTGCGCGGCATTCGTCGTACTTCAGCCTGGCAAGGAGCACAGCATGAACATCACGGTGGTCGGACGAGGCAACATCGGTGGCGGGCTGGCCGACCTGTGGGAACGTGCCGGGCACCAGGTGACGCGGCTGGGGCGTGGAGGCGGGGACGCCGGAGCCGCGGAGGCCGTGCTGCTCGCGGTACCGGGTCCGGCCGTGGAGCCGGCTTTGGCATCCGTCGCGGGGCTGGAGGGGAAGACGGTGCTCGACGCAACGAACCTCTATGGCGGTGCCCAAGCTCCGGCCGGCTTCACGTCCAACGCGGAATACGTCAAGTCGGTCACGGGCGGGCCGACGGCAAAGGCCTTCAGTACCAACTTCGCTTCTCTGTACGGGCAGATCGCCGACGCCCGCGTACGGCCGAGCAACCTGTGGTCCGGCGACGACGAAGCCCAAGTCCTCGTCAGCCAGCTGAGTCTCGATGCGGGTTACGAGGCGATCCGCATCGGCGACCTCAGCATGGCCGCCACTCAGGAAGGCCTGGCGGGACTACTCCTCGCCATCGCGCAGTCGGGGCTCGGCGAATTCGTCTACCGGATCGCACCACCCGAACAACTCTGACTCCAATCATCCACCGTTCGACCCACCACGCAGAAGGAAGCATCTTGACGCGCACCGCAAAAGCCGGACTCGAAGCACTGCTCACCCCCGAGGAGAGCGTCCTGCTGCTCATCGATCACCAGCCCTTCCAGTTCGCCAATCTCAACAGCCACGAACCAACCATGATCGTCAACAACGTCGTCGGCCTGGCCAAGCTCGCGAAAGTGTTCGATGTCCCCACGGTGCTGACGACGGTGATCGAAGAACGTGGCGGCCACCTCATCAAGGGCCTCCAGGACGTCCTCCCCGACCAGAAGCCGATCAACCGCACGTCCATCAACACCTGGGAAGACCGTCGCGTCGTCGAGGTCGTGGAGAAGACGGGGCGCAAGAAGCTGATCCTTGCCGGGCTCTGGACGGAGATCTGCGTGGCCATGCCCGCCATCCAGGCGCTGGATGAGGGGTACGACGTCTTCGTCGTCACCGATGCCAGCGGCGGAGTGACCACCGAAGCGCACGATATGGCGGTGCGACGCATGGAACAGGCCGGCGCAGTACCCATCACCTGGATGGCCGTGTCCGGCGAATGGCAGCGCGACTGGGCTCGCGAGTCAACAGCCAACCAACTCGGGCCGATTCTCCATGAGCACGGTGGCGCGAGTGGGATCGCGCTCGCCTGGGAGCTGCAGCTACTGGCGACACCCGCCACCGACGGTGCCGGTGCCGGTGCCTAGCAGCGGCGCCTACGAGTGGTTCCAGGACCTTGTCGCTGAGGTTCCGGAGCTCGTCCAGCCCGTGATCGTCGCACTCGCCGGCGCGATCCCGTACATCGAAGGCGAGGGATCGGCGGCGCTCGGCGTCTTTGCGGGCATCCACCCGCTGGTCGCCGGGGTGTCGGGTGCGGCGGGCAACATCATCGCCGTTGTGCTTGTCGTCCTGCTCAGCTCCCGGGTTCGCGCGGCGACCGTCGCGCGCCGCACCCGCCGCAGTACCGCCAAGGCCTCTCCGACCGGCGTTCCAGCACTCGCGACGGACGAGCAGACGCAAGCCGGCGAGCGCGCCGCGAAGCAGTCCAAGCGCCACAAGCGCCTGCGCCGTTGGCTGGTCCGGTTCGGCGTTCCCGGTGCCAGCCTTCTGGGTCCCTTGGCGCTGCCGACGCACCTCACCGCCGCAACGCTGGTCGCCTCGGGCGTGAACAAGGGCTGGGTCATTCTCTGGCAGGTGATCGCGATCGTGCTGTGGGCAACCCTGCTCACCCTGGCCGCGACCGGCCTGCTCACCGCGATCGAGACCGGATGAATCCCCGCCACGCTGCCGAGGAAGACGCCCCGAACACCACCCGTCCGGGCGAGCGGCGGACGGCGACGCCCCGGCGGAAGGCGCTCTGGCGTTCGGTGTGGTCGTGGGCGCCGTTGGTTCTCGTGGCGGTCCTCGCCGCCGTGCTCCTGTGGCTCAACCGCAGCCCGTGGTGGGGCTGGAGCCTGGTCGCCGTGCTGGTCGCAGCGTTCGTGTTGACCGCGCGATGGTGGTTCAGGCGCGGCGTCGTTCTCCGAGTGGGTGGGTGGCTCGTCGCGGCGGCCGTGGTGTGGGGTGCCGCGGTGCTGGCGGGCCCCGTGCCACAGGTACGCCACGCCGGCGGGGACAATCCTCAGCCCTCCGAACGTGTTGCGACGCGGGAAGGACCGGTGATCGGTGTCCGCAACGACGCCGACACGGTCGAGATCTTCGCGGGCATCCCGTACGCCCAGCCACCCGTGGGAGGCTTGCGGTGGAGGGCGCCGCAGCCGCCCGTGCCGCGGACCGAGGTGCTGGTCGCGGACCGATTCTCCGCTGCACCCGTACAGGGCACCTCGACGTTCGTCACGCGCGCTCTGTCGCAGGTGGTCGACGTGCCGCTGGAGAACACGCTCCTGAACCCGTACCCGGTCAGCGAGGACAGCCTCTACCTCAACATCTGGCGCGGTACGGAACCCATCCCGGACAGGCTGCCGGTGCTGGTGTACATCCCGGGTGGCGGCTTCGCCACGGGTTCAGGCGCGCTGCCGCTCTACGATGGCGAGGCACTGGCCTCCAGCGGTGAGGTCATCGTGGTCACGATCAATTACCGGCTGGGCGTGCTGGGCTTCCTCTCCCACCCGGAGCTGGCCACCGAGTCCGCGTACGGCGCCTCAGGCAACTACGGGATCCTGGACCAGATCGCCGCCCTGGACTGGATCCGGCAGAACGTCGCCGCCTTCGGTGGCGACCCCGGCCGCGTCACGATCGCCGGCGAGTCCGCGGGCGGGGAGAGCGTCTGCATCCTGGGTGCGACACCGCTCGCCGACGGACTGGTGGACGGCATCATCGGCGCCAGCGGGGCATGCATGGGCACCACCGGGAACACCGCGAACGGCGACCAGGCCGACACCAGGGCCGTGGCCGACGACGCCGGCCGGCAACTCGCCCAGGAGCTGGGCGGTGCGACCGTCGACGAGATGCGCGCCATGCCGGCCGACCGGATCACGGACGCGGCCGACGCGGTCGGCCGGCAGTGGCGACCGT
The DNA here is from genome assembly GCF_056436705.1 of Kribbella sp. NPDC043289. Lineage (NCBI taxonomy): Bacteria > Bacillati > Actinomycetota > Actinomycetes > Propionibacteriales > Kribbellaceae > Kribbella > Kribbella sp. NPDC043289. Next base: position 267,843 of record NZ_JBWKCB010000001.1, on the reverse strand, counting down.
CCGTCGACGGACACGTGCTGGACCGGTCACCCGCACGGGTCTACGCGGACGGCGACCAGCTCGACGTACCCCTGCTCGTCGGCAGCAATGCGGACGAGAGCTCCCTTGCGCTGGCCGCCCCGCCGAACACGGACGTGGACGCCTACCACGCGTCGGTGCAGGAGAAATACGGCGCCAACGCCCGGCAGTTCCTCGACCTGTACCCCGGTACGACGAAGGAGCAGGTCCTCAACTCGCTCCTGCAGTCTCAGACCGACCAGGTCATGACGCGGGCGATGCACCGCTGGGCACACCTGCAGACGCAGACCGGCCAGGCTCCCGCATACCTGTACTTCTTCGCGCACACCCCGCCAGACAAGGGCCTGGAGAAATACGGCGCCTATCACGGCGCAGAAGTCATGTACGCCTACGACAATCTGGGTAAGGACGGCGACGCCGCCTACGACCAGGACGACTACCGGCTGCGCGACCAGATGCGCGGCTACTGGCTCAACTTCGTCGCCACCGGGAATCCGAACGGGCCAGGTCTGCCGGCCTGGTCCACGGTGGGTCGTGCCCCTGAGCGCGTGATGGAACTCAGCGCCGACAGCGGCATGACATCCCGCCCGCGAGCAGCCGCCATCGACTTCTGGATGAGCTACGACGGTCCGACGCCCTGAGACTTTCTCAGAACGTCTGACGCGTCGGCCGGGACAGGATCGGACTCGGCTACGAGAGAAAAGCGCTCAGTGCGGAGTTGACCTCGTCCGCGTGGGTCCAGAGGAGGCCGTGCGGGGCGCCCTCGATCTCGACGTACTCTGCCTCGGGGAACGCGGCGTGGAAGCGGCGTCCGGTGGCATCGATGGGAAGGATGTTGTCCTTGGTGCCGTGCAGAATCAGCGTCGGCTTGCCACTGGCGCGCACCGCCTCGATGTCACCGCGGAAGTCTTCGATCCAGGACGGGACAACGGCGTACGCAGCCACCGGGGCGCTGCTGATCGCGACATTCCAGCTGCCGGTGACGACCGCCTTGCTGATGCGCGAGCCAAGGTTCTCGTCCAGGTTGTAGAAGTCCGCGAAGAACTGCGTGAACCAGGCGTACCGGTCCCCCTTCGCCGCTGCCGCGATGCCGTCGAAGACCTTCTGCGGCACGCCTTCGGGATTGTCGTCCCGGGCGACGAGGAACGGTTCCAGCGACGCGAGGAAGGCGAGCCTCGCCACCCGCTCGTGGCCGTACCGTGCCACGTAACGGGCCAGTTCCCCGGTACCCATCGAGAAGCCGACCAGCACGACATCACGGAGGTCCAGGGTTTCGAGGACCGTGTTCAGATCTGCGGCGAGCGTGTCGTAGTCATAGCCGGAGGCAACCTTCGAGGACTGGCCGAAACCACGACGGTCGTACGTGATCACCCGATACCCCGCGGCAAGCAGCTCGCGCGTCTGACGCTCCCAGCTGTGCCCGTTCAGCGGATACCCGTGGATCAGGACGACCGGCTGACCCGACCCTTGGTCCTCGTAGTACAACTCGATCGGGGTGCTGTTCTCTGCACCGACGGCGATGTAGCCCATGATCTCTTCCTCTCGTGGCCGACCAGCTACTGCTGGTTGCTTGCTGCAAGTTGACATGTGGTTGGAACAGACGGACCGCTCACACGTTCCGGACGTTGGCTGCGACGGCCTCGTCGATTGGCGTCCTACCGCGATTCAGCTCGAGGATCTGGCGCGAGATCCGGGGCTCGCAGAGCAGCTGGGCCAGCGTGTCCGCGACGTCCTCTCGGGTGACGTCGTCGTGCACTTCCGCGGGACCCAGCGAGACCGTGCCGACTCCGGGGTCGTCCAGCAGGAGGGAGGGTCTCAGGATCAACCAGTCGAGCCCGCTGCGCGTGACCGCCACGTCCGCAGCCTTCTTGACCGAGAAGTAGTGCTCGACCTCTTCGCCTAGGTCGCGCTCACGCCACGATTCAGGGAAGACCGACACCAGCGCGAATCGTCTGACATCTGCCTGTTCGGCCGCCTTCAGGGCGGTCAGGACCCCGTCACCGTCGATCGCGTCGGTGATCTCACGCGCCCCGCCGTTGGATCCTGCGGTGTACACGATGACGTCAGAGCCCTCGAAGGCCCGGGCCAGTTCTTCGACCGACATCGCGCCCAGGCTGCCGACTGTGGCCTCGACCCCCTTCGACCGAAGATCGGCCTGCTGGTCCGCGCGACGCACGAGCCCGCGGACCACGACACCGTAGTCGTGCAGCTTGCCGGCGAGAAGGTCACCAATGGCGCCGCTGATTCCGACGATGAATACGCGCATTCACATCACCTCCGCTCCTGATCTCTTGGCCAGCGCCATGTCGGCGGGTATCCGCCGGCTGATCCGGCGAGCCGTCGACGGGCAGGCCGGAGCCTGTCCCGGGGCGTGAGACGACGCTACGACGTCCATCCAGCGAGCGTCCAAGACTTGTCCGGACGCTCGACGATAGGCTCTGACTATCGATATCAGCCCCCGCGTCCTGCGGTACTTCATCGCCGTCGCCGAAGAACTCCACTTCGGCCGCGCCGCTCTGCGCCTCTACATCTCCCAGCCGTCCCTGAGTCACCAGATCCGCAAACTCGAGGATGCCCTCGGAACCCCACTCTTCGCGCGTTCGAGCCGCCGGGTGCAGCTCACCGCCGCAGGCCGGACACTCGCTCACGAGGCGCCGAAGGCGCTGGCAGCACTGGAGCAGGCGGTACAGCGCACCCGGCTGGCCGGATCAGGGATCGCGACGACGATCCGGTTGGGCTACACCCCGGTCGCGAACTTCGGCACCATCACCGCGCTCCTGGATGCACTTCAGGAAGACCACCCCGACTTCACGATCGACGCCCGAGAGATCTTCAGCGCCGAGATCCCCGAACGGCTCTGCGCCGGCGACCTGGACATCGGCCTCGCACTCTCACCACAACCCCTCGACGGCGTCGGCGGCGAGATCCTCCGCGAAGAGCCCGTCGCCGCACTCCTCAGCAGCCGGCACCGCCTCGCTGCCGCACCGACCATCCCGGTGAAGGCCCTCCACGACGAGACATTGCTGCTCTTTCCCCGCCGGCTCGCCCCGGCCTACTACGACAGCATCGTCGCCGTGTTCCACGACGCGGGCTTCGCACCCGAGATCTGCGCGTTCGAGGACCCGCCCGTGAACGCCATGCTCGCCCGGCTCTCCAGCGGACGCGAGGTCGGCCTGGCCCCTGCATCGTTCGCCGAGCACGCCGCGAACGCCAGCACCCGCGTGACTGTTCGCGACCTCGTTGAGCCGACGATCATGTCGGAACTCTCCATACTGTGGCCCACGAACGATCTGTCGCCCGCCATCGCAAACGTCCTCGTCACCGCCCGGCGATGCGCTGAACGCCATGAATGGCTACGCAGCCCGACCATGTAGCAGGACGCAGCGAGCCGGTCCAGCTCCGGCGCGGTCCACGGCCGGGTCTGCGGCGGGTGGTGGCTCGTCATCAGGTGTCCGCTGCCGGATCGAGCAGTGCCAGGAGAATCCGTTGCAGCTCATCGCGGTCGCGCGGAGTGATATTCGCCAGCCTGCGGTCGAACGCCTTCGCCAGCGCTGCGAAGGAGCGCGTCCTCGCGGCCTCACCTTCGTCGGTGAGCACGAGCCGGTGCCGTCGCAGGTCCGCGTCGTCGATCTCACGTCGCATGAACCCCTTGGTGACGAGGTTCCGCACATAGGCCGTCACGCTCGCCTTCGGGATCACCAATTTCGCCGCCAGCTCGGCCGGGTACGGCGAGGCAGCGACCTCGGCGAGCACGAAGAACTCCTTCGCTTCCAGCCCGAGCTCGGCCAACTCGGCGCTGCAGGCGTCCAGTACGACGGTCAGCAGGCGATGGTTCAGCGTCCACAGCTGTGCGGCGTCAACGGGCACGCGAGCTCCTCTCGAGATGGCAAGGACTTGCACTAGTTCGATACTGTACTACCAATAATCTCGAACTAGCTGGATCTCGAACAGATCCTCTGTGAAGGGTGCAACAAAATGCTGGAGCACATGACGATCCCCCGCGGGCCGATAGAGCTCGCGGCCGATCTCCACCGACCCGACGACATCGACGATGCCGTGCCGCTGCGCGCCGTCGTACTCTCCACGCCAGGCAGCAGCGTGAAGGAGCAGATCGGCGCCAACTACGCGTCCCGGTTGGCCGCCCGGGGCATCGCGGCGCTCGTGTTCGACCCGGCCCATCAGGGCCAGAGCGGCGGAGAGCCCCGCGACCTCGAAGACCCGTACCGCCGTGGCGAGGACATCTCCTACGCCATCGACGCCCTCAGCACCATCCCCGGCATCGACCCTGCCCGCATCGGCGTGCTCGGCATCTGCGCCGGCGGAGGCTACGCAGTACACACCGCCCGCACCGACCACCGCATCAAGGCGGTCGGCACGGTTGTCCCCGGCAACATGGGTACGTCGTTCCGCAGCTTCCAACCGGACGGCCCGGCGGCAGCGCTCGACAGCATGGCCGAAGCACGCATCGAGGAGACGCGCACCGGCGAGCTGACCCGCGCGAACTGGCTGCCCGACACCCTGGAGGACGCCGCGGCGGCCGGCCTGACCGACATCGACACGACCCAGGCGATCACCTACTACCGCACCGAGCGGGGCCGGAACGAACACTCGACGAACCGCCGCCTCTCCCGTGGCGACTCACTGCTTCTCGGTTACGACGCGTATCACCTGGTCGACCAGCTCATGACCCAGCCGCTCCAGGTCGTCCTCGCCGGACGCATCGGCAACACCGGCTCCTACGAGTCCGGCATGCAGCTCTGGAACCTGGCACCCAACCCGGTCGACCTCATGGTCATCGAGGGCGCCGGCCACTACGAGATGTACGACGAACCCAAGTACGTCGACGCCGCCGCCAACCGGCTCGTCGCCTTCTACACAGACCACCTGTAGACCGAAGATCCGAGGTTCAGCTGGCGTTGCTCGTCGGGGCGCGGAGACCGTCGAGCACGATCGCCGCGAGCCGGTGGGCGGCGCCTTCTCCGGTGCGCACTGAGAACAAGCCTCGCCCTGCCTGGAGGATGAGTACGAGGTCGTCGATGGTGAAATCAGCTCGCAAGGCACCGGCGAGCTGCGCACGACGACCAAGACCCGCGAGCATCCGTAGAAGCTCACGACGGTGCTCGGTGATCTTGCTCTTGACGGCATCGGTTGCCGTGAACGCGTCGACGAAGCCCCTGTTCTGCACGTTGAGCACGGTGAGACCCCGTACGACGGAGACGAATCCGCGCCAGGCGTCGGGATCGGAACATCCGTCGACAACGATCCGGCGGCAGGCCTCGAGTTCCTGTGCGAACGCCTCGTCGACCAAGACCTGCTTCGTCGGAAACCTCCGGTACAACGTGGCCGGTCCGACCTCTGCCCGGCGGGCGATCTCGCGCATGCCCACGTCGAGACCGGCCTCGGCGAAGAGAGAACGTGCGGCGGCGAGGATGCGGTCTCGGTTCTCCCGCGCGTCGGCGCGGAGTTGAGGCAGTGGTGATCCCATCCGTCTCACTTCCTCCATGTGGACGGGGGCGTCCACTAACGTCCGAATCGTACCGCGACGAGATGACGCGAAGGAGACGACGGTGCGAGCTGTGACGGTCCAGAAGTTCGGGGCCCCGAGCGGTCTGAAGGTGGTCGACGTTCCGGCCCCAACCCCCGCCGCTGACCAGATCCTGATCCGCACGGAGGCGATCGGCGTGGGTGGCGTGGACGCGGTCATCCGCCGCGGGACGCTGGGATCCGCCTTCTCCGAGGGCCTCATCCTGGGGAGCGAGGTCGCCGGGGTGGTGCTCGCCACGGGTACCGGCGTCGATCCGGCGTGGGTCGGTCGACGAGCCTGGGCCTTCACCGGCACCGAAGGCGGCTATGCCGAGCAAGCAGTGGCGCGCGTCGAGGACACCATCGAACTACCCGACGGGCTGTCGGTCATCGACGCGGTGACACTCGGGAGCGCTGGAACCGTCGCGCATTTCGCGCTCGCACACGCCCACTTCGCCCCCGGCGAGCGTGTGCTCGTACGCGGCGCCGCCGGGAGCATCGGTATCGCCGCGGTCGAGCTCGCCGCTGACGCCGGCGCGAGCATCGTCGCGGTCACCACCTCCTCCCGTGAACGCGGCCGGCGTCTGCGCGAACTGGGTGCCACACACGTCCTTGACCGCAGTGGCGTCGGGCAGCCGGGGGCGCCAACGACGTACGACGTGATCGTCGACATCGTCGGCGGTCCGGAACTGCCCATGTTCCTCGAACGCCTCGCCCCGAACGGTCGCCTGGTCCTGGTGGGCGCGGTGGCCGGCTTCCCGCCGAACGACTTCGGGATGTCACTCGTCCGTGCGTTCCAGCAATCGCGCTCGTTCGCGACATTCAGTCTCGCGACGGTTCCCGTAGCGGCGCGAGACGCGGTCCGGTCAGCGCAATTCGATGCAGCGACTCGCAACGGCCTCACGCCGGTCGTCCACGACGTCCTCCCGCTCGACCGAGCCGCGGAGGCACACCAGCAGATCGACCATGGGAGCGTCTTCGGTCGGATCGTGCTTGTCCCCAGCAGCACCCCCTCCCTCATGTCAGCGCTTCGCTGACTTTGCCTACAGTCATCATTCCGTTGACATGCTATAAGGGAAGTGCGTGTTGACACGACTGTTGGACAGCCGGGCTTTCAGGAGGTGTAGGACGATGTTGATGCGCACCGACCCGTGGCAGTTGTACTTGGGCGACACCCTGGATGCCGACCGGATCGAGGCCGGCTACGAGTCCGGCGTACTGACGCTGAAGATCCCGATCGCAGAGAAGGCCAAGGCGCGAGATCGCCATCAGCGCAGCAGACAGTAGCGATCGAAAGCAGATCGACGCCTGACCCCTGGGGGACCACGTCACCGATCCCGTGCCAGGCCCGGTGACGTAAGACGAGTTGTCGATGAGGTGGGATCGATGAAGGCGACCAACCAGCAGCAGACCATCGCGAAGGAGAGCCTAGTCGCCGCTGGTGTTCTGGTTCTTCAGTTGTTCGTTGATCCGTAGTGCTTCGGCGAGCTGGTCTTCCAAGATGATGATCCGGCACGCGGCCTCCAGGGCGGTGCCCTGGTCGACGAGCTCGCGAGCCCGGGCCGCGAGCCGCAGCTGGTAGCGGGAGTAGCGGCGGTGGCCGCCCTCGGAGCGTTGCGGGGTGATCAGTTTCGCCTCGTCCAGGCTTCGCAGGAACCCCGGGGTGGTGCCGAGCATCTCCGCGGCCCGCCCCATCGTGAAAGCGGGGTAATCCTCATCGTCGAAGTTGGCCGGGCCGGCCGGGGGCGAACTCATCAGTGGTCTCCTCAGTGTTTCCGTGTGCCGGTCTGGGGTCATCGAACCTCCATGCCGAAGGGCCCCGATGCCGAAGCATCGGGGCCCAGGGGTTGTTGGATTGTCACCATCTACCGGCCGTGAAGCCGGTCTTACTCTGCCGCAGCGCGCCACATGAAGGCCGCCACTACGGGGATCGCTGAATACGTAACCGAAGACCACCTTCCCATCCGATGGAACTACGGCACCCGCCCGGCGAACTACTGGCACTGGCGGGCGATCCGACGGTGTAATCCCCTTCCCTTCTCTCTCGAACACAACTACCTACTGCTACTTCGACTACAAACAGCAACTGCGATTACCGAAAACTGCGAACTACAACCTGCGGACTGCAACAACTACTTCCACCCGCCAAGCCTGGAACCCTTTCCGACCGCCGGCTCCAATGACTCTGACTGGATCCTGGCGGAAACCCGGGCCCCTTCACTGATCGGCCCGGCGGAGTCCGCCGTCTTACCTACTGCACAATCACGGTTGGACAGAACGGTAGCTGTCCACGTCAGCTTCGCTGTTCTTCTCTGTCGACACACGGAACATTACACATCTCGGCTCGCAATGTCTAACCTCGCGAGCAGAGATTTTGGTGATGCCTTGAGAGAGTTTCGCCGCAAGGGAGGCTGTCGAGACACCTAGGACATCATCGTGGCGGGTTGCTGAGGGCGGCAATTGCGTGCGCGAGCACAGCAGCGGCGCGGTCAGCCTTCGGCTGCGTCAGGTCGGGCGACCGCAGCGCGGCCTTGGCCGCCTCCAGTGCCGGGAGCAGCGGTCGCCAACTGGACGGCGTGTAGCTCTCGCTGTCCAACGTGTTCGCACGCTTGACCAGATGCTCGAGCTTCGTCGTTGCAACCGTGAACGACACCGGGCACAGGACGTACTCGTCGCCCTTGGCGTGAGTGAACAGGAGCGAGGTCGATCCCGATCGTCCCGTGCTGAGGTCGACGTCGATTCGGCCGTCGGCGTCCAGGTGCGGGGTGCCGGAGATCGAGACCACGTTCTTGTCCAGGGAGGCGACACCGACCTCGTCGTCGGGATCGCGGGGCGAAAGGGTGCCCGTGACAACGGTCTTCCGGTTCGGGTCGACCCTGTACGGCGTCGCACCGCAGCGCAGGGTGTAGCCGCCGTACACCTCGAGCTCGAAGATCGACAGCCCGTACTGCGTGGCCGGCAGGCCGGCGATGCGAACGAAGCGGGCCACCGATTGCCCGAAGTCGACGACGTTCCGGAGCTCGCCGGACGTCTTCTGCACATGGGCCAGCACGGTCCAGTTCTGACCGTCGACCGAGCCCTCGACGCGGTAGTCGTTCGAGGTCGCCGCCTCCCACGACACGACGACCTGGTTGACCGGCTGGGTCTTTTCGAGATCGACCTGCAGCCATCGCTCGGTGGTGTACGGCGCTGCCTGCCGCTGCGATGCCCACCGCGTGGTCGCGTTTCCGTCGTTCGCGTTCGCCGCGGCCAGTGTCACGTTGTACGTCGAGTCGGCGCTGACCGGCCGGTGCAGGGCGAGGTTCTCACGGCCGCCCGATGCGGGCGACGCGTCGGTGATCCGATCGTCGCCGAACACCTCCAGTTCCCACAGCGAGATCCCGTATTGGCTGGTGCTGCGCTGACGCGACTGCACCCGGACGTACCGCGCGGTCTCGTCGACCTTGACCACATCGGTCCCGCCATCGGAGCCCGCACCGCTCGTGGCGAACGCGTCCCGCCAGGTCCGCCCGTCGCCGGACACCTGGACCGTGTACTGCTTGGCGTATGACGCTTCCCACCACAGCCTGACCGTACGGATCCGTTGCACCGATCCGAGATCGACCTGTATCCACGCGGTGTCGGAGGAGGTCGCGCTCCACCGCGTTTCCATGCTTCCGTCGGTGACGTTCCCAGCGGTCCCGCCCGACGAACCGGAGGCAGTGACCGCCGCGCCCAGGGCGCGGTTGACGCTCGTCTGCGTGCCGAATTCCCTGACGGCGTACCCGCGGCCGGTGGTGCTGTCGATCATCAGCAGCCGGACATAGTTCGCAGGCGTCGGCGCGATCTCCAGAGTGACGCGTCCGCCGGTTCCGTCCCGGACGAACCGTTGGTCGGCCCACGTCGTACCGTCGGACGAGGTCTGCAGCAGGTAGCGCCGCGCGGCGTCGTCGCCCCAGGCAATCGATACGCCGGTGAGGAACGACCCGGATTCGAGTTCCTTGCTGAGCCAGGCCGACCCGTCCTCCGCCGAGTGCCAGGCGGTCGACTCGTCCTGGTCGCCGGCGAACGCAGCCTGCCCGTCCGGGGCCGAGGTGCTCGCGCTGTAGTCGGAATTCTCGCCTGGCGTGCGCCGCACCAGTGCTGCGGTCAGGGTTCGGCCGAGGTTCGGGCCGGAGCCGAGAGCGAAGCTGCCGTCGGCAGACGTGGTCCTGTCGTTCAGGGTTACGCGTACGACAAGCCCTGGCTGGCTGGGGTTCGCGACACTGACCACAGGGGTGGCACCCGATTCGTCGAGCATCACGATGCTCGGCCGGCTCACCTCGAGGGTTCGTCCTTGCCCCAGGTCGAGCCGCCCGGGCCGGTAGAAGGTCGCCATGGTCCGGTGCAGGCCCGGGTGCTGGACAGCCTGAACGTCGGTGTCGTTGCGCAGCACCTTGATCGCCGGAGCGGCCGCGTACGCCTTGACCTGGTCCGGATTCTTCCCCGGCAGTACGACGTACTCGTAGCCGGCGTCGTGCGGCTTGACCCCGTGATCGACGTACAGGGTGAAGGCGTCCCGGCTCACCGGGTCCTGGTCGAGCCAGTTACCGCTCTGGGCCTTGTTCGAGACACGCACCGGTTGCCCGCTCGGGAAGACGTACCCGACCTCGTCGTTGTAGGCCCACGACGGATGGTCGACTGCCACGGAGTCCGGCCCGGCCGGCACCGGCTCGCCGTCCACCGAAGCGTTCGGCTTCGCTGCCGCTTGATTCACGGTCGTGTGGATGGCCGCATCGGACGTGGAGGTGATACCGGACCCGAGGGCGACCATCTCGTCGTCGAAGTAGTAATAGCTCTTGTTTCCCTTCGTGGCCGCGCGATCGAGGCTGTACACGCTCGCGCCGTACGTGCCGTCGGAGACACCGCCGGTGAAGGCTCCGCCGTTCCCCGTCGAGCCACGAGTCTGCTCCTTGACGTACGGCGCGGTCACGCCCGGATAGTGGAACCAGTCGAAGGCAGGCCCGAGGTCGGAGTATTCGTGGTTGTTGACCTGGATCGCCGTCGCACCGGCACTGTTCCAGACGATCTCGTTCCCGACCTCGGGACGGAAGGTGGACCGGTACTCGCTGCCGACGGTTCGGCTGGAGTTCAGCCGGGTGAAGATCCCGTAGCCGTCACGGAGGTGGGACGAGAACTCGGAGCGCCAGAAGTACTTGTCCCCCACCAGTCCGTTCGACCGGGTCTTTCCGTAGATGCTGTCCAGCAGGCCGCGGTACGCGCTCGCGTACAGCGGGTCGGTGCGGATCATCTTGGTCAGCGGCTCGATGAACTCCGAGCTCTGGCTCGTCACTCCGTCGATGGTCTTCGGTGGCCGGTAGCCCAGGTAGAGCATCCCGATCTCTCCGCGAATCATCCACCGGGTGCCGTTGACGATGTAGTTGGCGATCGTGTCCAGGTTGTCCCGGCTGAAAGCGAAGCCGGTGCCGCGGGCGGCGTCGGCCCACAGCGCGACGTTGACGAACAGAATCATCCCGTAGCCCTCGCTGTACAGCTGCGCGCCGTGCGCCCAGAAGCTTGCGTCGGGCTGAACTGCCTCGTGGGTCGCACCGGAGTTGTCGACGACGACCGTTTGGACCATGGTGTCGAAGCCGGCTCTGATGTTCGCGGCGTTGTTGGTGGCAAGGGCCTCGAACAAGTAGTTGGTGGTCCGCCAGGCCCCGTTGGCGCCGACAGGATCCAGCTTGCCGGTGTTGTGCCGCAAGGCGACATCCAGCGCGTCCTGGCTGAGCACGTCACCGACGAAGATTGAGATCCTGCCCATGGCGATGGACTCGCCGATCTCGGTCTCCCACCAGTTCTTGTTCGTCGGGTCGGCCGCGTCCCAGTACTTCAGGGCCTTCTCGAGCGCGCTGAGGAGCGCCGGGTTCTGGTAGCCGCTCGCGGTGGGATCGCGGTAGGCCTGGGCCATGGCGAGCATCCGGTACAGAGCGATGTACGCCGACCAGACCGCACCGTTCGCCGAGCTCGTCGTGTCGGTGTAGTCGACATCGGACCACGAACCGTCCGCCGCCAGGGAATCCGCGTAGTGCACCGCCTCGGACATCCGGCCGAGGTAGATCCCGTTGGCGATCTTGATCTCGTCGCCCTGGTCCAGGTAGTACTGCCGCAGGCGCGCGACGATCGTCTCGACGTCCTTCTTCCCGGGATCGGCTGATGCCGAAGGCACCGCGACCAGCCCGCTGCCGGCGACCACGATGCTCAGCATCACGGCGATCAGGAATCTGATGCGTCTCATGTCCAGCTCCCTTTCTGACAGTGCGTGAGTTCGGCGACGCCGATCCGGGAGTCGGCCATGCCGTAGAAGACGAAGTACCGATCGCCGATCTTCTCGACCGCTGTCGGGAAGACGACGTTGCCCAGCGTGCCCTGCAACTCCTCCGCGGTCTCGGGGACGAGGAGCGGTTCCGGTGTCCGGGCGAGAACCCGCCGCGGGTCGGCCGGGTCGAGCAGCATTCCGCCGGCCGTGTACCGCGCGCCGTGCGCGAGCTCGAAGCCCTTGACGTTCGCTCCGGTCACGCCGTGGTGCAGGACGAGCCAGCCCTCGGGTACCCGCAGGGGCGGCGGTCCGGCGCCGATCTTCGACTCCTCGAAGGGCATCTCGGGCGCGGCGATCAGCTCCGACCCGTGCACGGAGGTCAACGTATTGAGGTCACGCATCGCCTGCTCGAGGTCGACGTACCCGATCCAGATCGACGGCCTCGCGTCCGTGATCCCGGCCGGCGTCGGAGCGCCCGCGCCCGGACGCAGCCAGTCGAGGTCCCACATCGGACGATGCAGCAGAGCGAGCGCGGGTCTGCCGTCGGGGCCTGGAACAGCCTCGGGGAAGAGCGTGATGTCCTTGTTCGCGAACAGGTTGAGGTCGGTGTCCAGTTCGGGCTGGTAGCCGAACCGGATCGGGCCGAGGCGCTGCCAGCCGACCGTGTCTCGCGACACCGCGATCGCCGGGCGCGGGCCGAGCGGACCGTACGCCACATAGGTCATGACGTGGATCCCGAGCGGTTCGACGAAGGTGATCCGGGGGTCCTCGACGCCGGCGTTCTGCCGACCGTGTTCCCAGCCTTCGTCGGGGGCCAGGACGACGCCGAGCCGCTCGACCCCCACCGGCTCGCCATCCGCGATCACCACCCGCGCGCGGCCGATGCGTGACACGTTTCCCTGCGCGACGAGACGCGGATACAGGTAGAGCTGACCATCGCTCCCCCAGGCCGTGCCGGGGTTGAGCACGCCCTCGGCCTCGAGCGGGTCGCCAGGCTCGGGACTCATGATCGTGCCGATCCTTCGCAACCGGTACGGAACGGTCGGTACACCGGAGATCTGCGTCATGACCTGGCTTTCGGAGTCGAGGTTCGTGCGGGACGGTGACTCAGCCCTTGACGGCCGAGCCGAGGTTCGCGGACGTGAAGTGCCGCTGGAACAGGACGAACAGGACGACGGCCGGAACTGTGAGTACGCAGGCCCCGGCGAGGACTGTGGCCCGCTCGTCGTCATCGGGATTAAACCGGTTTGAATGAGAGCGGTCAAGAGGCTGCCGTACGGCAGACACGGGCCGCGCCTGCGGCCAAACGTCGCTATAAAACCGGTTTACAACGACTATCCTTGCGAGGTGAGCACAGCGGAGCCATACCCCCCGTCCGGCGCAGGAGCCGAGTCCAGCCCGTCCAAGCGGGCGACGATCGGCGACGTGGCGGCACGAGCCGGGGTCTCCAAGAGCACGGTGTCCTTCGTGGTCAACGGACGTCCCGGCGTCAGCGCGACCTCACGGGACCGAGTCCTCCGCGCAGCCGCGGCGCTCGGTTGGCAGCCGAGCGCGCGGGCCCGCGCGCTGTCTCGCAACCGCGCCCAAGCCGTCGGGCTGGTCATCCGCCGCGACCCCGAACTCCTCAGCACCGACCCGTTCTTCCCCAAGTTCCTGGCAGGCATCGAGATCGGGCTCGCGGCGCGCGAGTACTCGCTGGTCCTGCAGGTGGTCGGCGACGAGCAGTCCGAACGCGCCGCATATCAGCGGTTCGCCCGTGAGTCGCGGGCCGATGGCGTGTTCCTCACCGACCTTCGCATTCACGACACCCGGCCCGACGAGCTCCGCGACCTCGGACTGACCACCGTCATCGTTGCCCCGGAAGGGACGGACCCGGGCGACGGCACCACGATCGGGATGAACGACGACGCTGGTGTACGGCGCGCCGTACACCATCTGCACTCACTCGGGCACCAGCACATCGCGCACGTCATGGGCACCGCCGGCTACGTCCACACCGAGGCGCGGCGCCGCGCCTGGCAGAGTGCCCTCGAAGAGCTCGGCCTGCCGATCGGAACCGTCGTCACCGCCGACTTCACCGGTGCCTCCGGCGCTCGTGCGACACACGAACTCCTCGATCTCCGCCAGCCACCGACCGCGATCGTCTACGGCAACGACCTGATGGCCATCGCCGGCATCTCCGTCGCGGCCGACCGTGGTCTCCGCGTTCCGGACGACCTGTCCGTGGTCGGGTTCGACGACATACCACTCGCGCCGTATGCCGTCCCGCCCCTGACTACTGTCCGGCAGAACGTCGTGGCCTGGGGAACAGCCGCCGCGCAGACCCTGGTCGCTCTCGTCGAAGGAAAGCAACCGCCGACAGCAGAGCTTCCACCGGTCGAGTTCATCGTCCGTGGCAGCACAGGCCCGGTCAACCCACCGCGCGCACGACCACACAGGTCGGGCCCGGTCAGATCTTGACGCGTGAGGAGCGGATGAGCGCCTGCGCGGTGGCAGACGCTCGCCCTGGCGGTCGTTGGGAGGTTTGCGAACTATGCGTCGGTCTTGAGGTCGCCGTAGAGCTCGACCTCGGAGAGGTCGCCGAACCAACTCGTGGCGTTGTAGATGCGCAGGTACCGGAAGTGGTTGTCACCCGAGGAGGGTTGGTCGCTCCAGGTGTTCGCCAACGCTCCGGTGAGCGACTTGGTGAGGTCGGTCCAGGTCTGGCCGTCGTTCGACCCCTGGACGACCGTTCCGTTGGCGCGCTGCGGGTGGCTGGCCCGCGGCAGGAGCAGCACCTCCTCGGGGCGTACGGTCGCGTGTGCACCGAAATCGAGGAGGTAGTACGCGCCTGATCCGCTGTTCAGATCGCCGTACGTCTCGGGATTGCGGTCGAAGAGCAGGTAGCCGACCTTGTCAGCGCCCAGTCCGGTGCCCGGCCACTGCTTGTCGGAGGCGGTCACGGTCGCCACCTTGGCAACGTCGATGAAGTGTGCCGGGTCGCCGGCGATGTAGAGCTTCGATCCGTCGGTCGTTCCGTACGCCGTCGGGCCCGCCTTGCCGTTCGCATCGACGGAGTCGACGGCGACCTGGATGGTGCCGGTCGCAACGTTGTCCAGCTTGGCCGAGGCCTTCCAGTTGATTCCGTCTGCCGAGGTCGCTTTCGCCGGCAGGCCCTGGACGGTGACCGTCACCTGTTGGAGCGGCTTCTTCGCGGTGACTGCGACGTCGACGGTGTCGCCGGTCATGATCTTGCCGGCGATGGCCTGAGCGGACGTGATCGAGGTCGCCTTCACCAGGTTGCCGATCTCGTGCCGTTCGCCATAGATGTGGAACTCGGTCATCTCGAACACACCACGCACGATCCCGTACAGGACGTCCGGCAACTGCTTGATCATCTGGACCTTCAGGTACCGGAACTCGGCGTCCTGAAGATCCGTGGCGACGTCGAGGGTGTTGTAGTCCTGGGTGAACGCGGTCACCCCGGGGGTGAGACGAGTCCAGGTGACTCCGTCGTTGGAACCGAACACGGCCGAGTTCGCGAGCCGGTCGGCGAAGATGTTGCTCTGGAAACCGAACTTCGTCGCGGACACGCGATAGTCCGGGCCGAAGTCGAAGGTGTGCGACAGATTCACGGCCTGGGGATAGACGGTGCCGGTCTGTTCGTCACCGTCGACCATGTTGACGATCCGGTCACCGGTGGTGGAAGAAGCGACGAGGCCCGGATAGTCGAGGCTGCCGTCCAGAGCCATCTTCGGCGAGAGTGCACGCAGTCCGTCGACCGCCCCCACGACGGCGGCCAACGCGCTCTGGCACTCGGCGTCGGATCCCTTCCTGCACAGGTTGTTCGCGGCCGCGACGGCGTCATCGTACGCGTCCTTGGTCGCAGACTCGTACGCCGTCCGCGGGCTGTACCCGTTCCTCGCGAAGACCAGGGCGCTCGTACGGTCACCGGCCGCGGTGAGGGTGATGCGGCGGGCCGCCATGCTGGTGCCGTCGTCGGCGGCGACCGTGACGGTCCAGGAGCCGGCCCGGGTCGGCCTCCAGGTGAGGAGACCGGTGGCCGGGTCGAGCACGGCGCCCGGGGGAAGCCCGGTCGCGGCGTACGTCGTACCTTCTGCGGCCGTCGCGGCGAGGTCGATCTTTGCCTGCGCACCCAGCCAGCCGATGGCGCGGTCCGCCGCGGTGCCGGGGAAGACCGGCCCGGTGAGCTCGGCCGCGGCATTGATGTTGATGCGATCGAGGTCGACGGTAGCGCCGTCGACCGCGATGAAGAGGATGTCGTCCATCGGTCCGTCGGTCGTGACGTACCGCCATTTGCCGCCGGTGTTCGGCACGTCCACGGGATAGTCCTGTTTCAGGGTGCGGCCGTTCCTGGCCGTGTGCAGGTGCATCACCGCGGCACCGTTGGTGCGGACCAGGAAGCCGAGTTTCGGACGGTCCGTCGCGCCGTTGAGGTAGGCGATCTTCGAGCCGGGGGCCATCCGTACGTAGCCGTCGCCGGTCGTGACCTCGCCTGCCAGGTGGGTGTAGCGGTCCTCGACCTCGTAGCGGTTGGGGTTACTGCCCAGCGGCCGGGTCGACTCCCCCGCCGCCGCGGCAGGCGCGAACAACCATGAGTCGCCGCCGCCGTCGACGCCGTCCCAGTAGTTTCCGACCACTCCGCCGCGCGAGTACAACGGCCCGGGACGCTTGGCATAGGCCTCCGCGTAGTACGGCGCCATCGCCTGGACGTCCTTGCCGAGCGTGAACTTGTAGTAGTAGTAGATCTCCCAGAAGCTCGCGGTGACGTACCGGCCTCGGTAGCCGTCCGCGATGTGGTTGTAGGTGTCGCGGATCGTGCCGTCCGGCGAGATCGCGTACGCCATCGGGGTCCATGAGGTGTCGTAGCCGAGCATGAAGCGCCAGAAGTAGTCGGCGGCGCCGAGGATCCGGTTGTTGAGGAACTCGTACGGGCCGACTGCGTTCGCCGCGCCGGAGACGGTACCGGCCACGGGGTCGACCTTCGTGCCCTGCGCCAGCAGCATCCGGGCGATGATCACGGCGTTGGTCAGGTCGCCGCCGCCGTGGGCCTGGTCACGGCCCATCTCGGCATGCTGGACGTGTGGGTCCTTGATCGGTTCGCCGGTTTTGTCGTCGTGGTCGACCCAGCGGAACAGCCGCGCGACCGAGCCGTTGAAGCCCTGGTCCTTCGCCGTGGCGTTCACGGTGAACCATTCGACCGATCGCCGGTACAGGGCGGTGTCGTCCATGAAGATCGCGCCGGCCATCGCGCCCATCAGCGGATAGTTGTGCTGGTTCATGAAGTGGTTGTTGTCGTTCTGGAACGTCTCGATGACCGGGACGACAAGGTTGTGGGTGAACGACTGTGTGTCCGCGTCGGTCCATGGGTAGGCCTCGTCGGCGCACGAGGTGTAGCGCAGCAGTTCGGCGGCCGACACCATCCGGTTGAGCGGGACTCCGGTATGGATGTGCGAGTCGGTGAAGTACTCGTACTTCGCCGGGTCCATCTGCTCCCAGATGCGGATGATGTCGAGCGCGTTCTTGCGGTAGATCTCGTCGCCGGTCAGCACGAAGAGGACAGCCTGCGTGTAGGACTTCAGACCGTCGGCAATGAACCGGCCGTTGAAGCCTTGGCTGTTGAACGCGTCGGACGCGGGTTTGGCCGGGTCCGTACTGCTCCGGTTGGACGACGTGACGACAGTTCCGGCCGCGGACGACTGCTGCATCGCCCGGAACGACGAGGTCCACGGCTCGGCGCCCGCGGCGAGCTGCGCGCGGGCGTTCTCGAGGACCGGCTGGGTCAGCGCGACGCCGGGATGCACGAACCCCTGCGGGCTGACCGTGGAGTGGAACGACAGCGCACACCCGTCCAGCTCGCGGGCGGCGGCCGGCCGGGCCACTGCGAAGAGGAGTCCGGTGACGAGCACGAGGGCTGCGCTGAACGCGCCGAGTCGCCGGACACGGCCGCGACCAGCGGCAGGAGTCGGATACACAGACAGCACCTTCTTTCCTGAGGCGGGGACAGGAGAACTGCGGGTGACGCTCGACGCGCCGCACCGAGAGCCGCTGGGTCAGCGTCGTAGTTAACGATTTCTACGCTAGGCATCACCTCAGGGCCACGGCAAGAGCGCAGAGCCTTGACGGCAACAAGTTCTTCTCCTAGCTTTCATAGAAATCGTTAACTATGGCGGCCGCCACCAGCCCACACATCCCCTAGCTCCCCCGGAGATACACGCATGCCCAGAAACAGCCGTCGCGCCGTGCTGGCCGGTCTCGCCCTGTGCCTGGCCGCCACCACGGCCGCCTGTAGCAGCGATACCGCCAACAAGGCAGCCGCCGGCCCGGTCGAGATCGAGTACTGGGCCTGGTCGGACGTCCAGCCGGTGGTGGACAAGTTCAACGCCACCCACAGCGACATCAAGGTCAAGCTCGTCAAGCAGGCAGACCTTCCGACCACCGCCACCGGTCTGCGCAACGCCCTCGCGGCAGGCAGCGCGATTCCCTGCCTGTCGCAGAACTTCGGTGACGTACCGGCCCTGCTTTCGGAAGGCCTGCTCACCGACGTGACCGACTACGTGAAACCCGCGGAGACCAAGTTCAAGGTCACCGCGCTCACCGGCGCCAAGGTCCAGGACAAGTACTACGGCATCCCGCTCGGCACCGGACCGACGTTCATGATGATCAACCGCGCGGCCTACGACAAGTACGGCGTACCGGTGCCGAAGACCTGGGACGACGTGATCGCCGCCGGTAAAGCTCTCAAGCCACACGGCGTCCAGGTGATGAACCTGGCCGGTGAGGACCCGAGCACGCTGGTCAACCTGATCGTCCAGGCTGGCGGGACCTGGTACTCAGTGCGGGACGACGCCTGGAAGGTCGACTTCCTGTCGCCCGAATCCGTTGCCGCGGCCAACATTCTCCAGCAGCTGGTGGACAACGGGCTCGTCGCCAACCAGACCTACCAGGACCGGCCTGCCCTGATCGCGTACTTCGACGAAGGCAAGATGGTCTCGTTGCCGACCTCTACCTGGCAGCTGACCAACTACGAGCTGCACTTCAAGAAGACCATCGGCGACTGGGAGCCGATCGACCTTCCACAGTTCGCCGGTGCCACGAAGTTCACGACTCCCGCGCACGGCAACGCACTGCTCGTGCCGAAGGGATGTGAACACCCCAAGGAAGCGAGCGAGGTCGGGATCTGGATGAACACGACCAAGGACGGGATCGACGCCACCTACGACAAGTCGACAGGCGCCTACGCCTGGCCGGGTGCGATGCCCGACCCGTCGCCGTGGATCGACGCCGCCGTACCGCGGAAGCTGTTCGGCAGCCACCGCCCGGAGGCACAAACCGTGATCAACAAGGCCTCCGCGTCCGGGGTGGACAACTGGCTGGTCGGGCCCAACTACACCGCTGTCTTCAAGGAACTGCAGGACCAGTGGGCCCAGGCCGTCACGAAGAAGATCACCTTCCGCCAGCTCCTCGAGAACATGCAGAAGTTCACCGTCGACGACCTGAAGGCCAAGGGCATCAGCGTCGCGAACTGACATCGACGACAGAATTCGAGGAGTACGGATGTCCCTGGATCTGAAACCGAAGCCGTCGACCGCGTCACCTGCCGACCGGGCCGGGGACATCCGTTCCTCCGGCGGCCGCTGGCGCCGTACCGTGGCGCTCAAAGGCGCGTCGTTCACTGCGCCGTTCTTCGCCGGGTTCGTCGTCTTCACCGTTGTCCCGGTGATCATGGCGCTGAGCAAGAGCCTCTACACCGCAAAGAGCTCGGGCCTCGGCTTCGGCGTCAAAACCGTCAGCTTCAGCGGGTTCGAGAACTTCGACCGCGCCCTGCACGACGTGAAGTTCTGGGGCAGCCTGTGGCGGGTCGCGCTGTTCGCGATCGTGGTCATCCCGCTGATCCAGGCCACCAGCCTCGCGCTGGCGCTGTTGCTCGACTCGGTCCGCCGCCGGGTCGCCGGAAAGCTCCGGATCGCGATGCTCGTGCCGTACATGAGCCCGGGCATCGTCGCCACCCTGATCTGGATCTACCTCTACAGCCCCGCCGTCGGTCCGCTCACACCGTTCTTCAAGCTGTTCGGCATCGACGCGAACTTCTACAGCAGCGGGCTGATCTGGGTGTCGGTCGGCAACCTGATGGCGTGGGGCAGCATCGGCTTCAACATGCTGATCGTGTACGGCGCCCTGCAGGCCGTGCCGCGCGACATCTTCGACAGCGCCCGGGTCGACGGCGCGTCCGAATGGCGGATCGCGTGGTCGATCAAAGTGCCGTACGTGCGGCGCTCCCTGGTGCTGGTCAGCGTTCTCGGCATCATCGGAACCCTCCAGATCTTCAGCGAACCGTTGCTGTTCCGCTCGATGACTCCGGAGACCGTGACCAAGGACTTCACCCCGATCATGACCATCTACAACCAGGCCTTCGCGGTCGGTGACTTCAACTACGCCGCCGCGCTGTCCATCGTCCTCGCGCTCGTGGTCGGTCTGATCTCGGCGACCTTCTACAAACTCACGAACAAGGCTCCCGCATGACCACAACCACCGCCCGCAGACACCGGCCGGACGACGACCTCCCGGCCGGTCACCACCCGTCCAAGCTGTCGAGGATCCTGGTCTGGACCGGCCTCGTCCTCTTCCTGATCTACTCGATCGCACCGGTCTGGTTCCTCATCGTCTCCGCAACCAAGGACCAGCGCGACCTCTACACGACCAACGGCCTGTGGTTCGCCGACTTCCACCTCCTCGACAACACCCGGGACCTGTTCACTTACCACGACAGCATCTTCCTGCGCTGGATGGCGAACACTCTCCTGTACGGCGTCGCCGGGACGCTCGGCATGACTGTCATCTGCGTGGCCTGCGGGTACGCCCTGGCCATGTACCGGTTCCGTGGCCGCGGAATCCTGATGGGCTGCATCATCGCCTCGTTCCTGATCCCGGGCGCACTGCTGACCATCCCTTCGTTCCTGCTCTACACCCGGTTGCACCTGGTCGACACGCCCTGGGCGATCATCGTGCCGCACTTCTTCAGCGCTTTCTCGGTCTATCTGGCCAAGGTGTACGCCGAGGGCGCGGTCCCGCCGGAGCTGCTCGAGGCGGCCCGGGTCGACGGAGCCGGCGAGTACCGCGCCTTCTTCACGATCGGAGCGCGGCTGATGACGACCGGGTCGGCGACCATCTTCCTGCTCGGCTTCGTCGGCTCCTGGAACTCGTTCTTCGGGCCGCTGGTGTTCCTGCGCGGCGAACAGAAGTGGACCATCATGCTCGGCCTGTACTCCTGGCTCAACATCAAGGTCGACCAGTCGGTCGACCTGACCGGGCTCGTCATCGTCGGGGCCATCGTCTCGCTTATCCCGATCGTCGCCCTGATGCTGGCGATGCAGCGGTACTGGCGCTCCGGCATCACGCTGGGCAGCCTGAAATAGCTTCCACTCATGAACGGAGGAGCCCGTGGCTGACCGCCCCGCGGCACTTTTCGCCCTCGGCACACACCACCTGCCGGATCTGTACCCAGCACGGGCGATGCACCGGCTGCAGCAGCTCGTGCGGATCGATCAGACCGTCATCGCCGAGCGGTTCGACACCGCCGAGGTGATGGCCGCCCTGGCCTCGACCGAGTTCCTGATCACCGGATGGGGTTGCGCACCGATCACCGAGGCAGTCCTCGACGCGGCACCCCGGCTGCGGGCGGTCCTGCACACCGCCGGCTCGGTCAAGTCGCTCCTGTCTCCGGCCTGCTGGGAACGCGGCCTGGCGATCACCTCGGCCGCCGAGGCGAACGCAGTACCTGTGGCCGAGTACGCCGTCGCGGCGATCCTGTTCGCCGGCAAGAACGTGTTCCGGCTCCGCGACCAGTACCACGCGACCAGACACTTCACCCTGGCCGAAGTACAGAGCGGAATCGGGAACTACGGTCGTACGGTCGGAGTGATCGGCGCCTCCCGGATCGGCCGCCGCGTCATCGAACTGCTCCGTCTGTTCGATCTCGAGGTGTGCTTGTCCGACCCGTACGTCGATGCCGCCACTGCTGCCGAGCTCGGCGTACATCTGGTCGATCTGGACACGTTGTTGCGCACCAGCGACGTCGTCAGTGTGCATGCTCCTGCGAATCCGCGGACCGATCGGCTCGTCGGGGCCGAACAGCTCGCGCTGATGCGGGACGGGGCGACCCTGATCAACACCGCACGTGGCAGCCTCGTCGACACCGACGCGCTGATCGGGCAGCTCGCAGCCGGTCGGCTGTACGCCGTACTCGACGTGACCGAACCCGAGCCGCTACCCACCGGCTCCGCGCTCTGGGAGCTGCCCAACACCTTCCTGACACCGCACATCGCCGGCTCGCACGGCAACGAACTGGCACGGATGGGCGATTGCGTGATCGACGAGCTAGAGCGTTTCCTCGACGGCCGGCCGTTCGCACACGCGATCGTGGCCTCCGATCTGGACCGCGTCGCCTAGCCTAGGGTTGACCTGTTCCTGTTCTCTCCGAAAGGGGCCGTGGGTGGCACGACAGCCGACCTCTGGCGAGCGTCCGACGGTCAAGGACGTCGCCGCCTCGTCGGGGGTTTCCGCCACCACGGTGTCCCGGGTGCTGGCCGGCAACTACCCGGTGTCGGCGGCGACTCGCGCGCGGGTGATGAAGGCCGTCCGCGAGCTCGACTACGTCATCAACGCCCAGGCGCGGGCGTTGGTCGGCGGGGGCACCAAGACGGTGGCGTTCATCGTCCACGACCTGGTCGGTCCTGCGTTCGCCTACGTCGGTCAAGGCGTGGAACAGCAGGCGACCGCGGAGGGCCGGCTGTGCCTGGTCTGCACGAGTCACGGCGATCCGGACCGCGAGCTGGAGATCATCGAGCTGATGCGCGAGCAGCAGGCCGAGGCGGTGGTTCTGGTCGGCGGCGGCAGCGACAGCCG
Source organism: Kribbella sp. NPDC043289 (assembly GCF_056436705.1). NCBI lineage: Bacteria > Bacillati > Actinomycetota > Actinomycetes > Propionibacteriales > Kribbellaceae > Kribbella > Kribbella sp. NPDC043289. The sequence goes on along the minus strand of NZ_JBWKCB010000001.1, from coordinate 245,120 downwards.
AAGCTACGTGGAGCGGATGGCGCAGGCTGCCCGTGCCTTGGACAAGTCCGGGTCCCGCCTGGTGCTCTGCGGACGTCCACCGCTCGGTTCCGATGTCCCCGCGACAGTGGTCGAGTACGACAACGAAGGCGGCGCCTACGCGGTGACCAGCTACCTGATCTCACTGGGTCATCGCGACATCGCCTTCCTGGGCGGCGGCGTCACGAGCCACATCACCATCGACGGACGGCTCCGCGGGTTCGAGCGCGCGCACGAGGCACACCGCCTGTCCACGACGCCGCACCGCACCCGCGCGGTCACCTTCGACCGCGAGTCCGGATACCAGGCGACTCGCGAGCTCCTTGCCCGCGACCGGAAGTTCACCGCGATCTTTGCTGCGACCGACGTCGTGGCCAGCGGCGTGCTCGTCGCTCTCCGCGAAGCCGGCCTCCGGGTGCCCGAGGACGTCTCGGTCGTCGGGTACGACGACATCCCACTGGCCAGAGACGTCACGCCCGAGCTCACGACGGTCCACGTGGACTACGAGGAGCTCGGGCGGACCGCCGTACGGTATGCCCTGAACCGTGAGCGGCACGCGCTGAATCAGCACACCGTGATCGGTACCCATGTGATCATCCGCGACTCCGCCGGCCCGCCTCCGGTAGCGCGGTAAGCCGGATCGGCCCGCCCTGCCGGCTCGCAATTCGCAGGGCGGGTCAACTCGCGGTCAGCCGGCTTGCAGTTCGACGGCCAGGCAGTTCGCGACGGCGACCGGAGCAGTCTCGGGCAGCCGGACGACCAGAATGCCCTCGGCCTGCTGGAACTCGACCGGGCCGTGCCCGAGCAGCCGTACTCCGGTCACCCGGTCGTCCACGAAGCTGCGGATCACGGCGCGGCCGTCCGAGGGCCAGGCGAGTTGGAACGCGTACACCGTGTTGTCCCGGCGGGTGAAACGGAAGTCGGAACTCGTCCACGGCACCCGGTCCTCGGTGAAGCCCTTGATCAGCACGTTGGACGCTCCCTCACCGAACACCCGGAACGGTCGCGTGCCGTAGATTCCCTCGCCGCACAGCGCGGTCCAAGCACCCAGCTCCTCGAGCATGTCGGTGCACTCGGCGTCGAGGGTGCCGTCCGGCAATTGCGGCACGTTGAGGAGCAGGTTGCCGTTCTTGGACACGATGTCGACGAGCATCTCGATCACGTGGCCGGCGGTCTTGTAGACGTCCCGGACGTTGTAGAACCAGTCCCCGACCGAGGTGTCGGTCTGCCAGGGCGATGGGTGGATCCCCGGGGTCTGGCTCCGTTCGATGTCCATGATCCCGACGGCGCTCACCTCGGGGCGCCGGTCTTTCTGCTGGTACACGGCCCGCGGGTTGGTGTTGTAGAGATGGGCGACCGCGCGCAGACCCGGCTCGTACGTCTGCTCGCCGAACGGCAAGGGCCCGTCGGAGTACAGCAGGTCGGGCTCGTACCGATCGATCATCTCGGTCACGGACTCGAGCCAGTACTCATGAAAGGTGGGATCGTCGGTGTACCAGGGATCCGGCACAACATCGCCCTCGGTGGCCTTCATCCAGGTGAACGAGGCGCCGAGATGCTCGGTGATGCCGAACGGCAGCCCGCCATCGTCGGCCGCGGCCTTCCAGAGCCCGACGATGTCCTTGCCCGGACCGACCTTCACGGAGTTCCAGGCGTTCACGGTCGAGTCATAGTTGAAGAAGTTGTCGTGGTGCACGGCCTGTGCCACGAAATACCGTGCACCCGCTGCGACGAACTGCTCCATCAAGGCGTGCGGATCGAACCTCTCGGCCTTCCACAGCGGTACGACGTCGTCGTACCCGAACTCCGACGGATCCCCGTAGGTCCGCAGGTGGTAGCGGTACTGGTCACTGCCCTCCCGGTACATGTTGCGCGCGTACCAGTCGCCGTACCGCGGCACCGACTGCGGACCCCAGTGCGACCAGATGCCGAGTTTCGCGTCCCGGAACCAGTCAGGGCATTCGAACGTGGCCAGGGAATCAAAAGATGCGTCGAACGGCACAGGTCACTCCTCATCTACTTGTTCGGGACTTTGTCGTACGCGGTCTGCTGGATCTCCAGGTAACGCTTCAGGCCGAGGCTGTCCAAGCCCTTGACGTAGCTGTCCCAGTCGGTGTCTAGGTTCTTCGAACCGGTGATGAACTGGAGCGCGTTCTGCTGCACGTAGTTCTCGATGTTGGTCTGCAGCGTCGCGACCTCGGTGGCCTGGGCCGGATCGATCCACACCTTCCAGAACGGATAGATCTGAGCCTTGTCCTCGTGGCCGGCGTACAGCTTGGTCGCCTCGAACAGTTTGCGCTCGTACCCCGGCTGGGAGTGGATGTCGGTGCCGATGGCTTCGGAGTTCCGGAAATGAGCAGTGTTGTTGTACTGCGCGAGCGCCTGCCAAGCTGTGTTCCGGGGTGGCGTGCCGGGCTTCTGCGGGATCTGCTTGAACACCGGCTTCAGCGACTTGTCGAGCGCGACGTCGCCGGGGCCCGGCTTGGTCCAGCCCTTGCCTTCCAGCCCGAACTGGCCGTTGATCTGGCCTTCGTCGGTGAAGATGTAGTCCAGCAGCTTGATCGCGGCGATCTGCTGCTCGGGCGTCGCCTTGTTCGTCAGCACGAAGGTGGCGCCCGGCACGCTCGGGAAGTTGTAGCCCGTGTAGTTCGCGCCCTGGGGCCCCGTCAGTGGCGGTACCACGTCGTACTGCTTGTCCCGGCCGTCTGCCGATCCGATGTTGACGAACTGACCCGAGTGCAGCACGGTCGCGGAACCGAGGATGACCGAGCCGGTGTGGTTGCCCTGCTGCAAGAGCGCATCCCCGTTCTGGGTGAACGCGCCCTTGTCGATCAGGCCTTCCTTGTACAGCGAGTTGATGTACCGCAGGCCTTCGCGCCAGCCGTCCTTGTTCGCCTGGAGGTCGACCTTGCCGTCCTTCAGCACCAGCGTCGAGCTGTTGTTGCCGCTGGTGCCCTGCGGGTCGTAGATGAAGGCGTTCATGAAGTACGGGATGAGGGAGTTCCCGACGGAGGCGCTGAGCGGGATCTCGTCGGCCTTCCCGTTGCCGTTGGGGTCCTGGGTCTTGAAGGCTTCGAGGACCTTGCGCATGTCGTCGGTGGTCTTCGGTTGCTGCAGCCCCAGCTTCTTCAGCCAGGCCGAGTTCATCCAGAGCTTGTCCTGGTACGAACAGTGGAAGCAGTCCACCCACTGCGGCATGCCGTAGATCTTGCCGTCCGGCGCAGTGGCCATCGCCTTCCACTCAGGCGTCGCGTCCAGCGCCTTCTTGATGTTCGGCGCGTACTGGTCGATCAGCTGGTTGAGCGGCACGACGACGCCTTGGTTCGACAGCTTGAGCAGGTCGGCCTGGGTGAACTGGTCGACCCACGGGATCAGCAGGTACAGATCCGGGTAGTCACCGCTGGCGAGCGAGATCTGCCGCTTCTCCTTGGCCGGACCACCGTCGAACGTGGTGGTCTGCCACTTGATCGTGAGGTTGAACTTCTGCTGGATGAGCTTGGTGAAGTCGTTCGTCGCGAGGTTCCAGTCGGCCGACTGCGGCGAGAACACGCTCAGGGTGACCGCGGGGTTGCCGCTGATGGTCGGCAACGGCTTGCTACTGGGATCGTTGGAGCTGCCTCCGGAACAGGCCGCGAGGGCGAGTGCGAGGAGGCTGGTGCCGACGATCGCGGCACGCCTCCGCCTACTGAGCTTTACGGACATGGCTTCCTCACAGAGATTGGGACAAGGCAGAGCGGTACCGGGGATCAGCCCTTGACGGCGCCGATCAGGATTCCCTTGGTGAAATAGCGGGCGACGAACGGGTAGATCAGCAGCACCGGCACACTCGCCACCACGATCAGCGAGTACTTGAGCAGGTCGGCGAGCTGCTGACGCTGGATGACGACGGACGCGTCGACGGCGCCACCACCGGTCGTGTTCAGGATCAGGATGTTGCGCAGCACGAGCTGCAGCGGGAACAGGTCCGGATTCTTCAGGTAGATCAGCGCGTCGAAGTACGAGTTCCATTGCATGATCGCGTACATCAGCGCGACCACCGCGATCATCGGCTTGGCCAGTGGGATCACCACCGACCAGAGGAACCGGAGGTCGCCGCAGCCGTCCAGCTGGGACGCCTCGACGAGCTCGTCCGGGATCGCGGTCCGGAAGTACGTCCGGGCGATGATCACCTGCCAGACACCGATCGCCTGCGGGATGATCAGCGCCCAGCGGGTGTCGAGCAGACCGACGGACTGGACCACGAGGTAGGTCGGCACGAGGCCGCCGGTGAACAGCATCGTGAACAGGATCAGCGTCATCACGACGTTCCGGCCGACCAGCGTACGACGCGACAGCGGGTAGGCGATCGCGATCGTCATCGTGACACTGACGATCGTGCCGGCGACGGTGTAGAAGAGCGAGTTCAGGTACCCCTGGATGATCTGCGGGTTCGCGAAGACGGCGTGGTACCCACGGAGCGAGAAGTCGACCGGCCAGAACAGCACCCGCCCGGACGACACCGCCTCCGGACTGCTGAACGAACTCGCCACGATGTACAGCAACGGCAACAACACCACGAGCAGGAAGACGCCCAGCAGCAGGTACACGCAGAACAGGAAGATCCGGTCGGTACGCGGTTCGCGGATCCGGCGCTCCCGGGCATCGCGGCGCTCGTCCTTCTTTCCGGTCGCCGGGCGTTGTTCGGTGAGCGTCGTCATGACCACAGTCCGTTCCCGGTGATCCGCTTGGCGATGGCGTTGACGATCAGGAGCAGGGCCAGGTTGATCACCGAGTTGAACAGGCCCACCGCCGTCGCCCCACTGAAGTCGGCGTTCAGCAGGCCGGTCTTGTACACGTAGGTCGCGATGATCTCGGACTCGCTCAGGTTCAGCGGATTCTGCAGCAGGAACGCCTTCTCGAACCCGATCGCCATGATGTTGCCGACAGCAAGCACCAGGATGATCACCGCGGTCGGCAGGATGCCTGGCAGGTCGACGTGCCGGATCCGCTGGAGCCGGCTCGCACCGTCCACCCGCGCGGCCTCGTGCAACGCCGGATCGATCCCGGCCAGCGCGGCCAGGTAGATCACCGCGGAGTACCCGGTGGTCTGCCAGACGTCCGACCACACATAGATGTGCCGGAAGTAATCCGGGTTGCCGAGGAAGTCGACCCCTGGCACCCCGAAGAAACCGAGGCCCTCGTTCACGATCCCCAGCCGCGGTGACAGCACCAGGATGGTCATCGAGACGACCACGACCGTGGAGATGAAGTACGGCGCGTACGTCACCAGCTGCACGGTCCGCTTGAACAGCCCGTTGCGGATCTCGTTCAGCGCCAGCGCGAGGACGATCGCGAGCGGGAAACTCGCGGCGACGGTGTAGACCGACAAGACGAAGGTGTTCTTCACCAGGGTCCAGAACACCGGGTTGTGGAAGAACAGATCGAAGTTCTGCCAGCCCACCCAGGGGCTCCCCCAGATGCCCTTGACCACGTTGTAGCTCTTGAACGCCAGGACGGCGTTCGACATCGGGATGTACTTGAACACCGCGAACCAGATCAGCGGCACGACCATCAACAGGTACAGGGTCCAGTGCCGTCGCAGGCTGCGGCGCAGTCCTTCGATGCCCGGGCGCTCGCGCCGCCGTCGCCGCGTACGTCGTGCGGGCGTCTCACCGGCCGGTGGCCGGACCGTGGTCAGGGTTGCCATCGAACCTCCTTCTTGGGTGCCGTGGTCATGCCGTGCTCAGCCGATGACCGATCCCCGCGGTCAACTGGACCCGTGTCCGGTCGTCGCCGAACCGGACGGTTCGTTCCTGGTCGCGATCCGCGGTCAGGACCGCTTCGATCCCGTTCGGCGTCCACGCGATGTCGACGGCCACACCGCCGCGAGCTCGCAGACCGGTCACCCGACCGCTGGTCCACGCGGGAGGCAAGGCCGGGAGCAGCGCGATGTCGCCGTTGTGGCTCTGCAACAACATCTCGGCGATACCGGCGGTCGCACCGAAGTTGCCGTCGATCTGGAACGGCGGATGCGCGCAGAACAGGTTCGGATACACGCCTGCGCCGCTTCCCACACGTCCGGTCGCCCGGTCCTCCGCGGGCCGGAGGAACGCCCTGATCAGCCGGTGTGCGCCCACCGCGTCGTGAAGCCGCGCGCGTAGGCAGATCTTCCAGGCCAGGGACCAGCCGGTCGCCTCGTCACCGCGCAGGTCGAGCGTGCGCAGGGCCGCTGCTGCCAGCGCCGGGGTGGTACCGGGCGTGATCGTGTCACCGGGATGTACGCCGACCAGGTGCGACATGTGCCGGTGGTGCGGGTCCTCTTCCTGCAGGTCCGCGGCCCATTCCTGCAGCTGGCCCCGCGCGCCGATCGACGGTGCCGGCAGCCGCTTGCACGCGGCCGCGATCTCCGTGACCAGTGGATCGAACACCTCCAGCAATGACGCGGCTCGTTCCACCTTGTCGAAGAGATCCGAGATCAGCGCCAGGTCCATCGTCGACGAGACCGTCACCGACGCGGGCAGCCCGTCCGCGGCGATGTAGTCGTTCTCCGGCGAGGTCGACGGCGCCGTACCGAGAGCGCCGTCCGGCAGCTCGACCAGCCAGTCGAGGCAGAACTCGGCGGCACCGCGCAAGGTGCGCCACGACTCCCCGAGGAACGCGAGGTCGCCGGTGAACTCGTAGTGGTCCCACAGATGCCGGGCAAGCCATGCGCCGGCCATCGGCCAGTTCGACCAGCGGGGATCGCCCTCGACCGGGTTGGCCCAGCACCAGGCGTCCGCGTTGTGGTGCGCGGTCCAGCCACCGCGTCCGTACCGTTGCCAGGCGGTACTGCGACCCGCCTCGGCAAGATGATCGATAAACCTGAGCAGCGGTTCGTGGCACTCCGACAGGTTCGTCGTCTCGGCCGGCCAGTAGTTCATCTCGGTGTTGATGTTCACGGTGAAGTTCGAGCTCCACGGCGGCCGGAGGATGTCGTTCCAGATGCCCTGCAGATTCGTCGGCAGGCCGCCCGGTCGTGAGCTCGCGATCATCAGGTAGCGGCCGTAGTTGTACGCCAGGGCAGCCAGTGCGGGATCGTCGGCGTCGACCGATCCGGTCACGCGCACATCGGTCGGCTGCCGCGACTCCTCGGACAGCCCCACGAGCTCCAGCGACGAACGGCGAAAGAGCCGTCGATGGTCCTGCAGATGATCGTCCAAGAGGTCCGCGAACCCTCGGCGCAGGGCGGTCGTGACCGCGGTGTCCGCCCGGGCCAGGCATTCGGTGGCCGTGCGGGTCGGTGTTGTCGACGGTCCGTCGTACCCGGTGGCGGTGGACAGCACCAGGACGATCTCGGTCGCGTCGTCGACGGCCAGCCGGGAGTCGGTCGACCGGACCACGCCGTCGGTGATCGTTCGCAGTGCGATCGCCGCCGTCATCCCACGATCGGCGCCGTCGGAGTACCGAACCGGCTCTGGAACGTCGTGGTGTGGAGGCGCCACGTCCGCGGGCGCCTGCAGGAGCAGTCCGAGGCCTTCCTCGATCTCATGCCCGCGCGACACGAGTTGTGACGAGAGCCGGCAGGTGAGAGCAAGAGCCGGCGCGGACGCGGTCAGCCGCAGGACGAGCACAGTGCCGGGTGCGCTGACGAATACCTCCTGGACAACACGCACTCCGCCGATCTCGTACTGCGTCGTCGCCACCGCCGAGTCGAGATCGAGCGCTCGGCGGTATGCCGCCACGGCCTGGTCCGTCGGTGCGGACCCGCCGACGCGTGTCTCGAGCAAGAGGTCCCCGAGCGGCAGGTATGCCTGCGAGTAGCCCGAGTGAAAGCCGCGCGCGAGTTCGTGTGCGCGCCGGATGTCGCCCGCCCACAACGCATCGCGGACCGCTTGCACGGCGTCCGCACCGGTCGCCCCGATCGGAGCCGACAACAGTCGCGCGGTCTCCGGGCCTCCCGACCACAGCGTCTCGTCGTTGAGCGCGATGCGATCGGTCGCGGTACCTCCGAAGCACATCGCGCCGATCCGGCCGTTGCCCAGTGGCAACGCCTCCAGCCAGGTCGCCGCCGGCCGGTCGTACCAGAGCCGTTGCTGACCGGACCGATCAGAGCTCACCAGGTAGCTCATTGCTCAGCCTCCGTCGAGAAGACGAGGATTAATCCCACGAATTTTTGGGATCGTAGCGCCGTCGCCGCAGGTGGTCCATACTGAAACCCGTCGAAATTGAGAAAAGATCCCATCTATTTCTGACAGTGAGGCCGCCATGCCACGCATCACCTCGGTCGAGGTCGTCGATGTCCGGTTCCCTACGTCGCTCACCCAGGACGGGTCCGACGCGATGAACAAGGACGGCGACTACTCCGCGGCGTACGTCGTGCTGCACACCGACGACACCGACGAGACAGGCAGCACCGGTGACGAGGCGGTGTCCGGGTACGGGTTCACGTTCACGATCGGGCGCGGCAACGACCTGTGCGTCGCGGCCGCGCGGCAGCGCGCCGAACCTCTGATCGGGCGTGACGTCGACGTGCTGTGCGGTGACCTGGGCGCGGTCTACCGGGAGCTGCAGGCCGACAGCCAGCTGCGGTGGCTCGGCCCGGACAAGGGCGTCGTACACCTCGCGCTCGCCGCGGTGATGAACGCCGTGTGGGACCTCGCGGCCCGTCGAGCCGGCGTACCGTTGTGGCGTTTGCTGGCCGAGATGTCGCCGGAGCAGTTGGTGGACGCCGCGGACCTGCGCTACCTCACGGACGCTCTCACCCGCGAGCAGGCGATCACCTTGCTGGCCGGCAAGGAAAGTGGCCGACAGCAACGGATACACGAACTCGAGAGCAGCGGCTACCCGTGCTACACCACCTCGGCCGGCTGGCTCGGGTACTCCGACGCCAAGCTGCGCAGGCTGTGCGAAGAGGCCGTTGCCGCCGGCTACAAGCACGTGAAACTCAAGGTCGGCGCCGATCTGAACGACGACGTCCGCCGGTGCGGCATCGCACGCGAGGTCCTCGGACCGGACGGCCACCTGATGATCGACGCGAACCAGGTGTGGGACGTGCCGGACGCGATCGAGTGGGTCAAGGCACTGGCCGAGTTCAACCCGTTGTGGATCGAGGAACCGACCAGCCCCGACGACATCCTCGGCCACGCCGCGATCCGGAAGGCCGTCGCGCCGATCGGGGTCGCCTCCGGCGAGCACGGCATGAACCGGGTGCTGTTCAAGCAGATGTTCCAGGCCGGCGCACTCGACTACTGCCAGCTCGACGCGGCCCGGCTCGGCAGCGTCAACGAAGTACTCGCCGTCTACCTGTTGGCAGCCTGGTTCGACGTCCCGGTCTGCCCGCACGCCGGCGGTGTCGGACTGTGCGAACTCGTCCAGCACCTCGCGATCTTCGACTACATCGCCGTCTCGGGTTCACTCGACGGCCGGGTCACGGAGTACGTCGATCATCTCCACGAACACTTCGTCGACCCGTGCGTCGTACGCAACGGCGCGTACGTACTGCCGACCGACCCGGGCTACAGCGCCGAGATGTATCGGGAGTCGATCGAGACCTACAGCTTTCCGGACGGCAGCTACTGGGCCGGCGTACGAGAAACTGAGGACCTATGACCAACCTGCTGCACTGGACCACACCCGACCTCGCCCTGACCTTCGTCCTCGACGACGGGCCCGTCCGCCTGACCGCCGGCGCCCCGGCCGGAGCTGATCCGAGCCAGCCCCTGGTCGAAGTCACGGCTGTAGGGCACGGCCATTCGAGCAATCGTCACGTCGGCACGGTGCTCGGTGGGCAGCTCCGGTACGTCGGGCACGAGGAGACGGGCCCTACGCTGCGCGTCGTCCAGGAGGAGCCGGCAACGGGACTTCGCGTCACCAGTGTCTTCGAAGCACGGGCGGGCGTCCGCGCGTGGACCGAAGCCTCGATGATCGGGCCGGGTTCGCTGGAGCTCACCAGCCTGTCGTCACTCGTGGTCGGTCTCGCGTCCGTCGACGCCGACCTGTACTCGGCCGTCAGCAGCTGGATGGCAGAGAACCGTTGGTCGAAACGCGCGCTCCGGGACGTGCTGGCCGACATCGTCCGGGCCCCCCACCACCATGTCGCCAACAGCCGCTACGCGGTGACCAGTACGAACTCGTGGTCCACGGGAGAAGCCTTGCCCGTCGGCATCCTGGTCGACCGGAGTACGCCGTACGCACTGGGCTGGCAGATCGAGCACAACGGCCCATGGCACTACGAGCTCGGTGAGACCGCGCGAGGCGGCTACCTGTTCCTGAGCGGACCGACCGACCTCGAACACCAGTGGAGCGTCGAGGTCACCGCTGACACACCGTTCACGTCGGTGCCGGTCTCGCTTGTCGCCGGGACCGATGTCGACAGCGTCTTCGCGGCGCTCACCCGGCAGCGCCGGGCGATCCGGACCAAGCGGCCGGTCGACGACCGGCTGCCGGTCGTCTTCAACGACTACATGAACACCCTGCAGGGTGATCCGACGACCGACAGGCTGCTGCCGCTGATCGACGCCGCCGCGGAGGTCGGCGCGGACTACTTCTGCATCGACGCCGGCTGGTACGCCGACGGCGACTGGTGGAACGCCGTCGGCGCATGGCAGCCCTCGGCCACCCGGTTCCCGAACGGACTCGCCGAGGTGATCGACCGGATCCACCGCCGGCGCATGGTGCCCGGGCTCTGGCTGGAACCCGAGGTCATCGGCGTCCGATCACCGATCGCCCAGGAACTACCCGACGAGGCGTTCCTCACCCGGCACGGTCGACGCATCGCCGAAAAGGGTCGCCACCTGCTCGACCTGCGCAGCCTCATCGCTCGCAAGCACCTCGACACGACTGTCGACCGGTTGGTCGGCGATTTCGGCATCGGCTTCTTCAAGTTCGACAACAACACGATGACGGGACCGGGAACGGACAAGGACGGTACGTCGCTGGGCCAGGGACTCCTGGAGCACAACCGTGCCCTGCTGGACTGGCTGGACGGCCTCCAGGAACGCCATCCGGAGCTGCTGATCGAGAATTGCGCCTCCGGCGCGATGCGGATGGACTATGCCATGCTGTCCCGACTGCACCTGCAGTCGACCTCGGACCAGGAACATCCGTTGCTCTACGCACCCATCACCGCCGCCGCACCCGCCGCGGTGCTTCCCGAGCAGTCCGGTCACTGGGCCTACCCGATCACCGGCAGCACCCGCGAGGAGTTCGTTCTCGCCCTGGTCAACGGCATCCCGGGCCGGCTGTACCTCTCGGGTCACCTGAACCACATGACGCCGGGAGAGCTCGATCTCGTACGCGGCGCCCTCACCGCTCATCGCGCCGTACTCGCTGATCTGCCGTCACTCGTGCCTGCCTGGCCGCTCGGTCTGCCGACGTGGACCGACGAGTGGATCGCACTCGCTCTCAACGGTCCTGACGTGTCCTACCTGACGCTTTGGCACCGCTCCCCCGGGCCGTCCACCATCACCGTCCCGATTCCCCGCTCGAGGCTCACACCACACTTCCCGTCCGATCTCGGCGGCTGGTCGTACGCCTGGAACGACGATGACGTTCTGACGGTCACCGCCAACACACCCGAACCCGCGGCACGCGTCCTCCGCCTGGAATAACCCCGATGCTCACGACTTCACCGCCCGGCTACAGTGCCGAGATGACCATCATCAGGCTTCCCGGCGGCGGTTTCCGGGTCTCACGGGCGGCCCGGGAATCATGACTGCGAGCCCGCACAAGCCGGCCGCGCAGCCTCGCACGCCCGGCGTCTCGCAGACCGACGTCGTCGTACAGGGCATCCGGCAGATGATCATCGACGGACGTCTCCGGCCCGGTGACCGGCTCCCGATCGAGAGGGACCTCGCCGCCGCCCTCGGCGTGTCCCGCAACCCGCTCCGCGAAGGCGTCCGGGCGCTGTCGATGATGGGCGTCCTCGAGACCCGCCAGGGTGACGGTACCTACGTCACCACCCTCGATCCGTCCCTGCTGCTCGCCCCGATGGGGTTCGTCGTGGACCTCCAGGACGTCAACGGAACCCATCACGTGCACGCCGTACGACGCATGCTGGAGACGGAGGCCGCCGCGCTGGCGGCGCGCGACATCACCGTCGACAAGCTGGCCGCCGCCGAGGACCTACTAGGACGCAACGAGAGCGAACTCGCGCTGCCCGACCCCGATCACGAGGCGGTGATCGAGAACGACATCGCCTTCCACCGCATCATCGCCGACGCCTCGGGCAACCCGGTGCTCGCGGCCCTCATCCACGCCCTCGGCGGACGCACGATGCGCGACCGGCTCCGCCGCTCCATCGCCCAGCCCGGCGCCGACGACACCGCACACCGCGAGCACCTGTCCATCCTCGCGGCCCTCACCACCCACGACCCCGACCGCGCCCGCACCCGGATGTCCGCGCACCTCTTCACCGTCGAGGACTTCCTGCTCAGCCGGCCGGCCGCGACCGACACCGAAGGATGACTCTGCCCAGATGAGCTCGAACTACGCGGGTTACCTGTACGCACACTTCAAACGCGAATCCGCCGACGGTGAGCAGATCCACTTCGCCTTGAGCGACGGCAACGACCCCCTGCGCTTCATCGACCTCAACGCAGGCAGGCCGGTGCTGTACTCGACGCTCGGCGAACGTGGCGTTCGCGACCCGCACATCGTCCGGGCTCCAGCCGGTGACCGGTTCTACCTGGTCGCCACCGACCTGCGTCTCTACTCCAGCCTGGACTGGGACCGCCATCAGCGCCGGGGCAGCCGCTCGATCATGATCTGGGAGTCGCCGGATCTGGTGAACTGGGATCACGGACGACTCGTCGAGGTCGCACCGCCGGAGGCCGGCAACACCTGGGCGCCCGAGGCCGTCTGGGACCCCGAACAGAATGCCTACCTCGTCCACTGGTCGTCGACGCTGTACGACAACCCCGAACACGCCGGTGACAGCTACAACCGGATCATGTACGCGACCACCCGCGACTTCCGCGAGTTCTCCGAACCGCGCGTCTGGATCGACCGTGGCTGGCAGACGATCGACACCACAGTGATCGATCACAACGGCGTGTACTACCGATTCCTCAAGGACGAACGCAGCCGCAGCGGCGAGGCGCCGTACGGCAAGTCGATCTTCTCGGAGACGTCACCCTCGCTGACGGCCTTCGACTGGAAGCCACTGGCCGAAGGCATCGGTCTCGGAAGTGTCATCCGGGGCGAAGGACCGCTGGTGTACAAGTCGAACACCGAGGACAAGTGGTACCTCTGGATCGACGAGTTCACCCCCGAACGTCGTTACGTCCCCTTCGAAACCACCGACCTGGCCGGCGGCCGATGGGTTCCGTCCCAGAATCACCAACTCCCGAAAGACCCCTGCCACGGCGTCGTACTGCCAGTAACCGCGGACGAACACGAGCGTCTCCGCTCCGCTTGGGTCTAAAGGGTTTCAGGCTCCCGTCAGTGTCGCCAGGGCGCGGTCCATTGCCGTGGTGAACTCTTCCGGCGTCAGCGGTAGCCGGGACTTCACGTCCCGGCTCCACTGATCCGCGAGTACCTCTGCCGAACCCGCCTCCACACCGTCGAGTGCAGCATCGACCAGTTGCGACGGTGCCAGCTTGGCCACGGACCAGCCCGCGGACATGTCGGTGTCGGCGAGACCGAGGTGGACCGCCGTCACCAGCGTTCCCTGCTCGGCCAACTCCAGGCGGACACCATTGGTCATGGCCCAAGCGGCCGCCTTGGTCACGTGGTAGGCGTTGGCGCCTTTCGTACCGAACCACGACATGGCGGAAAGGATGTTCACGATCGCTCCCCCGCCGTTCCTGGCCAGACCCGGCGCGAACTCGCGGATCATCCCCAGGTGGCCGAACAGGTTGGTTTCCAGCTCGTGCCGCACCGCGTCCAGCGAGCCGGTCAGCAGATCGGTCCCCGTCTGGATCCCCGCGTTGTTCACGAGCAGCGAGACGTCACGGGCAGCATCGGCCGCGGCCTTCACCGATGCCGGGCGTGCGATGTCGAGGGCCAGTACCTCGACCCCGGGCAGGTCGACGGTTTCCGGCCGGCGGGCCGTGGCATAGACCTTGCGGGCGCCCCGTTCGAGCAGGCGCTGGGCGAAGGCGCGACCGAGGCCGCGGTTGGCTCCGGTGACGAGAGCAACTGAGTTGTCGATGTCCATGTCCGCTACGCTAAGACCTGACGTTGACGTCAGAGGCAAGTATTCATCGCACGCACCGAAGTGAGAGGAGTCACGGTTGACCACCACGGCGACCACCGCCGAGCAGCTGATCCGGATAGGCGAGGTGGCTCGGGGCGCCGGCGTCTCGGTGCGCGCCGTGCGCTACTACGAACAGCAAGGCCTGCTCACCCCGGAGCGCAGCCCTTCCGGCCAACGCCTGTACCGGCAGGACGCCGTCACGCTGGTGCGCTTCTTCCAGCAGATGTACGCCGCCGGTCTGACCAGCCAGCGGATCGCAGAACTCCTTCCCTGCTGGGACTCCGGCCACACCGACACCGAACAGCGAGCCATGCTGCACGCCGAGCGCGACCGCATCCAAGCCAAGGTCGACGACCTGCAAGCCGCCCTCGACCGCCTCGACGAAGTCATCAAAATCACGGACACCCACCCGTAGGCACGATCACAGCCAACTGCGAGCGCTCGAAGCCGGGAACCTTCTGCAGGCCGCCGGGCGCTCACTTCACGTGCTTCTGAGCTGGGCGCAGGTGATGCAGGTGCGGGCTGCGGGTCTGGCTTGCAGGCGGGCTGGGGAGATGGGTTGCGCGCAGTGTTCGCACGTGCCATAGGTGCCGACTGATAGTCGGTCGAACGCTGCGTCGATCTCCGCCAGCTGCTGCTGAACCTCTTGCACGAGCGACGTGACCTGGGATCTCTCGAAGGCGATCGTGGCGCCCTCGGGGTCGTGTTCGTCGTCGGCGTTGGAGTCTCGTGAGGCGGCGACCACCTCGTGAAAGTCTCCCGTCAGGCTCGCCAGCCGGCGGAGCGCTTGTCGCCGTTGCGCCTCCAGCAGTTCGCGAGCTTCCTCCACGACAGTTATGCCAGGGCTGTGTTGAGGGCCGCGAGGAGATGCTCCTGCTGCCTCGCCGGAACGGCCAGGAGGTCAGGAGAGCCGCTGCGGCGGATCACGACCCACCGCATCCCGCGGCCCAGCCGCCCCCACGCGCCGCCGACGATACGGACACCGGTGTCCCCGACCACATCGCTCGCGGTCTGCGTGTTGAGCCTGTCCAGCTGAACCTTGCTCAGCACCGCCTCCGCCGGGTGTGCACCGAACGACCGATCCAGCTCACGCAGCGCGAGAGTGTGCTTGCCGATGGTCAGGTTTTGACGAGTCACCATGACATTCCCGTAGCGCGCCTGGGCGAAGAAGTAGATCGCCACCGGAAGCGCTACAACACCGGTCACGAGAAGCACCGGCTGAGCGAGCAGAGCACCACCGCCAATGAGCGCGAGCGCCACGATGGAGAGTCCGCCGTAAACCCACTGATTGCCACTGCTGTTCCGGTACAGCGACTCAGCCATGGCGCCAAGCCTAACCGGCCGGTCTGACATCGATTCTCCAAACTCGCCTGACAACCCGTACCGGCCTCACCTCACTCGGAACCGCCGTCGCCGTGGGCCTAGAGGCCGGTGGAGCCGACGAGTTGGCCCAGGCCGAACGTGACCACCATCGCGAGCGCACCGCCCACCAGCAAGCGAATCACTGCACGGGTCTTGCGTGACTCACCCAGATGCGCGCTCAAGGCACCGGTTCCAGCGAGTGCCAGCAGGACGACGCCGAAGGTCACCGGGACCCGGATACCAGGTGGTGGGAGCAGGATCGCGATGACGGGTAGCAGAGCCCCGGCTGTGAACGCCAGAGCGGAGGCTCCGGCCGCGTGCCACGGATTGCTCAGCTCATCCGGATCGATACCAAGCTCCGCCTCAGCATGCGCCGCCAAAGCGTCCTTTTCGGTCAGCTCGGCCGCGACCAACGCCGCTGTCTCGGGGCGCAGACCTTTACTCCTGTAGATAGCGGTCAGCTCGGCCAACTCATCGTTGGGTGAGGCGGTCAACTCGGCCCGTTCCTTGGCCAGCAGCGACCGTTCGGTGTCCCGCTGACTGCTCACGGAGACGTACTCGCCGAGCGCCATCGACACCGCGCCCGCCGTCACGCCCGCAACGGCTGCTGTCAGGATTGCGGCGGTCGACGTCGTCGCTCCGGCGACGCCGACCACCAGACCGGCCGTCGAGACAATGCCGTCGTTCGCACCCAGGACCCCAGCCCGTAGCCAGTTCAACCGGCCGGCCAGACCCCCGCGATGCGGCTCACCGGGATGGTCGGGCACGTCGTCAAAGCGCGACATACAGATCAGCCTCCGAATTCGCTCGCGAACACTGCAGATCCCACCTCAGGTACACATCATCATGATCGATCCGCGGAGCCAGGGCATGACGGACAAGACCGACCTGACCGCAGTCGGCCGGTACGTCGACTTCTGGAACGCCACTGCCGACGCAGACTTCGCCGAGCAGGTCAGGTACCACGCACCGATCGGCGTTCTGCACGGTGTCGGCGAGCTGATCGACTTCCGCAACCAGTTCGCGGAGCACCAACCCGGCTACGTCGTTCGCCACCGGGACCGACTTCCTCGAACTCGACGGGCACGACCGGATCGCCACGGTCGCCGGGTTCCTCCACAGGGCCCCGGAAGGCTTCCATCACGCCGATACTGATCACCTGCCAGCCATACACTGCACTCATGTGTTGAGCACAGTTTGAGAGTTCATGACGGTCAACTGCTGGCCGACGACTCCGGTGCCGCACCGGATTACAGTCTGTGCAGCACCACCGAGTGGAGGCGGGTGATGTCTCGGGCCGGGGAGCATCCCTATCCGGCCGGAGCGGATCGCCTGCGAAGGCCATGGTCCGGACGGCATTCGAGCAGGTGGTGTCCTGCTCGAATCAACTTCGCAGCCACTCCGATCATGGCCTGGCCCAGCCGGTCGTGCAGACTCGGGTGCCGGTGACGGTTGACTGGTGGGGGGACGCCGTCGCCGGCATCCGGTCGGTCATCGGCGAGGTGCTTCACGCACCACGGAGATGCCTGCCAGTGCGCCAGATACGTCGCGTCGACTCAGTCCAGATGCGCTTCGAAATCGATGTCGGCGGCGATGTCGAGGGCGATGATCGCGCAGTCGAGTGCTTCGAGTGTCGGATTCTCAGCCGTCGGCTGACCGTAGATGCACAGGGCCTGGCGTCCAACTGCCGTCCTGCCGGCGATCTCGACGCGGCCCTCCTCGTCGTACAGCAGCGCCCAGCCTTGCTCTCCGAGCTGGGCGAGAGCACGTTCGCGATCGGCGCTGTGCAGCGACAGGTGCACCGGTCGTTCGAGATCGTGCAGCCGCTCCGACCAGGCGGCTTCGACCAATGGGTCCGCCAACGCAGCGACATCGGTCCCGGGGCGTGGTGTCAGCAGATATCCGATCCCGGTCAGGGGGTCGAGGTAGGCGGTGTGGGCCGCGAACTCGACGATTGTGACGTCGACGTACCGCGGCGCGGCCTGTTCGTTGTCGGGCGGGTTCATGTCCTCAGCTGTTCTTGGTCAAACGGAGCGTGTTGATCAGGCGGCTTCGACGTCGAACACTCGGTCGAGGCCGGTACGACGCAGGACGTCGCCCATCTTCTTGCTCGCGTGCCGGATCACCACGCCGCCGCCACGTCGGCGGCACACGCGATGCGTGTCGAGCAACGCGGCCAGCACTGTCGAGGAGATCTGGTCGGCATCGGACACGTCCACGATCACCAGGCATACCCCGTCCATCACCAGATCACGCAAGCGCCAGCGAAGCGACGCCGGCCCACCGGCCAGCTCTGTGTCGGACAGCGTCACGATCGCCCGCTGCGGATGTGGGCTGTGAGCTGTGTCGGTCATCGGGGTCCTTCGTGCCGGCTGCAAGGGTGCTCTTACCACTGTGGTGCCCCGAGTTTGAGATCGGAGCTGCGCGCAGTTGACGATCGGATGACGGACCACGCACGGCCGCCACGGTTCTTTACGATCGGATGACTTGAGCGACCCCGAGGTCACGACCCGGCGGCGGGGTTGCCAAGATGGGATGATGCCGATGCTGGTCCTGGTCGTCGAGGACGACGACCGTATCCGTACCGTGCTGCGGCTGGCCCTGGAGGACGAGGGGTACCGGGTCGCCGAGGCCGCCGACACGTCCACCGCGCTCGAACTGGCCCGGGCCGAGCTGCCGGATCTGATGATGGTCGACCTGATGCTCGGCGAGGTCGACGGGTACACCTGCATCCGGGAGGTACGGCGGATCAGCGACATCCCGATCGTCATCGTGAGCGCGCGTTCCGACACGCACGACATCGTCGCCGGCCTGGAGGCGGGCGCGGACGACTATGTCACGAAACCCTTCCAGGTGAAGGAGATCACCGCGCGGCTGCGGGCGTTGCGCCGCCGGCTGCGGACGAGTACGGACGCGGTCGAGCCGGACATCGTGCTCGACCGGGACCCGGAGCACTACCTGGTGCTGTCCACCGCGCGCGGTGCCGCCGTACTCGAAGGGAAGGATGTCCCGCTGACCGTCACGGAGTACCGGCTGCTGGCTGAGCTCGCGCAGCCGACCGGGCGGGTGCTCAGCCGGCCGTCGCTGCTGGAGTCGGTCTGGGAGCACGGGTACTACGGTGACGAGCGAATCGTCGACGTCCACATCCGGAGGCTGCGCACGAAGATCGAGCGCGACCCGGGCAAGCCGCAGATCGTTGTCACGGTCCGCGGGATGGGTTACCGGCTGGATCCCCGATGAGGCTCGGGTTGCGCCGCCGGTTGACGCTCGCCTTCGGGTTGATGGCGTTGCTGGTGTCGGCGGTGTTCGCGACGAGTACGTACCTGCTGGCGCGCGGGTACCTGCTCGCGCAGCGCGAGCGCGTCGTACGGCATCAGGCGTTCGAAGACGCAATCTTCGTCCAGCGCCGGCTGGAGAGCGCGGGCGCTGACGTGTCGGACATCCTGACCGCGTCCGGTACGCCGGCGGGGCACACAATCATCCTGCAGTGGCGCGGGCAGTGGTACGCGTCGGCGCTCGATCAGGGACGGGACGTCGTACCGGCCGGTGTACGGCAGCAGGTCGGGAACGGACAGGCAGCCGTGCAACGGTTCCGGAACAGCGACGGCCCGGCGATTGTGATCGGCGTACCGGTGCCGTCAGTGGATGCGGGCTTCTACGAGATCGCGCCGTTGACGGAGCTGGACGGAACGCTGCGGTTGCTCTCCAGCATCCTGATCGGCGGTGCGTTGCTGGCCACGACTGCCGGTGCGGTGCTGGGTGCGTGGGCCAGCCGGTCGGTGGTGACGCCGCTGAATCGGGTGGCGGTGACGGCCGCGTCGATCGCGGGTGGTGAGCTGGACGATCGGCTGTCGGCGACGGACGATCCGGAGCTCGCGACGATCGTTGGTTCGTTCAACAGCATGGTCGACACGTTGCAGCAGCGGATCAATCGGGATGCACGGCTGGCGGCGGATGTGAGTCATGAGCTTCGGTCGCCGTTGACGACGCTGGTCGGAAGCGTCGACCTGTTGAACGCGCGACGCGACGAACTGTCCGAACGCTCGCAACGGGTCCTCGACCTGGTAACGGCTGATCTGCAACGCTTCCGGCGCCTGCTCGACGACCTCCTGGAGCTCGCCCGCGCCGACGCCGGCCTCGACCGCCGGCCGACCACCCTCGTCGATCTCGACGAACTGCTGCGACAGGTACTCGGCGAGGTCGGCGGCAATCCATCGGCCCTGGACGGGGCTGGGCAAGTCTTCGTGGCCGCGGACAAACCACGCCTCAGCCGTCTGTTCCGCAATCTCTTCGAGAACGCGGCAACTCACGGCGGCGGCCTCACTAGCGTGCAGGTCACCCGAGCCGACAGCGACGTACTGATCCTGGTCGACGACTCCGGTGCCGGAATCCGGCCCGACGATCGCGAGCGCGTCTTCGAGCGTTTCGCCACCGGTGCTACCCAACGCCGTTCCTCGTCGGGCACGGGCCTCGGTCTGGCGCTGGTCGCGGAAACCGCGGCCGCCCAGGGCGGAGCCGTGTGGTGCTCCGCCGCGCCCGGAGGCGGGGCCCGGTTCGTCGTACGACTCCCCGAGGCTCAGCCGCTGCCGGAGGCGACATCATGAGAGCCGTGTCGCAAGCGGTCGCCGGCTTGCTCACAGCGATCCTGACACTTGCGGCCTGCGGCGTTCCCGTCCAGTCGGGGCCCGAGCCCATTGAGCCCGGATCTGTCCCGTCGCAGCTACGCGACAGCGGACAGGCCCCGTTGCCACAGCCAACCGCAACGACCCGCAAGTTCCCGCTGCAGGTCAACTTCGTCCGCAACGACCAGCTGGTCAGCATCCGGCGAGATGTGCCGGCTGGGACACCGGCCGATCGCCTGTCGACCGTGATCGACGACCTGATCGCCGGTCCGACGAAGACCGAACAAGCCAACGGCATCACCACCGCCTTGCCGCCCGGCCTCACGCTTTCGATCGCCAAGATCCAGGGTACCCAGGTCGTCCTCGAACTTTCCGGGGACACAGAGGGACGCTCGGCAGCCGAGAACGTCCTGGCAGTCGGTCAGATCGTGCTCTCTGCAACCGCGTTGCCGTCCGTCGACGAGGTCACGTTCTCCAGAGACGGCGTGCCCGTCGAGGCACTGCTCGCCGACGGCGCGCTGACGACCGATCCGTTGAGGGCAGCCGACTATGCATCGCTGCGCGCGCGGTGACGGACCAACGGAGTTACCAGCCGAGGCGGCTCGCGGCCTCCGCAACGACGGCCGGCTCGTCTGCGGCACCCGCGAACGACAGCAGCGCCCGGACCAGCTCTCGCCGTCGGCCGACGGGCATCCCGAGCACGATTCGCTCGATCTCCGTCCGGCGTTTCCTGGTGACCTTGCGTACCAGCTTCCGCCCCTCGGCGGTCAGGTCGATGACGACCTCACGGCGGTCCTGCACGTTCTCCCGGCGGTCGACCAGACCGGCCGCGATCAGCCGGTCGACCATACGCAGCGCGGTCGACGCAGTGACGTCGAGCCGTTCCGCCAGCAGGTTGAGCCGGCTCGGTCCGTGACCGTCGAGGACGACGAGGGTACGGAACTGGGTCAGCGTCACCGACTCCTCGACCTGAGCCAGCGACCTGGCCGAGACACCGACCAGCACGCGTGACGCGGTCAGGACAGCGGCCACCACCTCGTCGACTGTCTCTTCGGACGCAGCATGGGACGCAGCGTCGGCCGCCCGGTTGGCTGCACCGGTCACGGATCCACCTCCATGACTCGTTCTGGCTGATCCTTGCAGAGGCTAATCGATCGGCTCACCGGGTTCCGAACTCGATCCGCACCAGCGGCAACCTCGACCCGACATCTGCGGGCACCGGGCCGTCACCCGCGAGATCCGGTAGCTCAAGGGTCCGCCCGAGCGCCTTCGCCGCTCGCCGATGGTGCTCGCGATACCGCTCCAGCCGCACCGGGACCTCATCGGCGGGTACCGGTTCACCGGTCGCCTGCGCTCCACGTCGAAATCCGGTCCACACCCGCACCCCTGGATGCGCCAGGACGTTGCGGTACCACTGCGAGTCGCGGCCGTACCCGGACACGATCACCAGCCCGTGCGCATCGCGTTCCAGCACCTCGAGTACGACGTACCGCCGCAACCCGCTGCTCCGTCCGACGTGCTCCAGCATCATCAGCCGCCGCCCGAACACGAAACCGAACCCGGCCCGGAACACCGGGATCGGCGACCGCGCGAGTCCGCGAGGAATCCGCCGTGTCATGGCTGCACCTCGATCGTCTTCGTGACCGGTCTTGTTCGTATCCTCGCCAGCGCGACACGGTAGCTGATCCACCCGGCGATCCGCCGGTCCTGGAGAACCGGAACAGCGGCACATCCACTACCGTCGAGCGCCTCTATCGCCTGGTCGAGGTGATCGTCGGGGGTGACCACGATCGGCAGTTCGAGTACCAGCGACGCCGGCGCGGTGTCGTGGCGCCCGTCGGCCAGCGCCTCGGCGACCACGCGTGCCGTCACGATGCCGACGTACTCACCGCCGTCGTCGACAACGGGCAGCACACCGGACACCGAACGCGCCAGTACTGCCGCGACGTCCCGCAGCGGGCTGTCGCCGCGGACAGCGTCGGGTACGTCGGTCATCACGTCGGCGACCACGATCCGCGGCGCCGCGGAGATAGTCTCGGAGCGGCCGAGGTCGACACCCCGACGGCGCAGCTTCAACGTGTAGATCGTGTCGCCCGACAGCAGATGGCTGACGCCGGTGGCCAGCACGATCGCGGTCATCAGCGGCAGGATGATCGAGTACTCGCCGGTCAGCTCGAACATGATCACCACCGCGGTGATCGGAGCCCGCGCCGCCCCCGCGAAGACCGCACCCATCCCGATCAACCCGTACGCGCCGGCGGCCCCCGCCGTCCCCGGCAGCGCCTGGTGCGCCACCGCACCGAAAGCCGACCCGACCATGGCGCCGACGAACAGGCTCGGCGCGAACACACCGCCCGACCCGCCGATCCCGATCGTCAGGCTGGTGGCGACCATCTTCCCCACCGCCAGCAGCAGCAGGAACGCCACGCCGTACACACCCACGATCGCGTGCCCCAGCACCGGGTAGCCCACGCCGTACATCTCGGGCAAGGCGATCAGCAGCAACCCCAGCAGCACACCACCGACCGCCGGCCGCAGCCATTCCGGACCGCGCCACAGCGCATCGCAGATGTCCTCGATCTGATAGAGCACCCGCGTGAAGATCACGCCGACCACTCCGGCGACGAGTCCGAGGACTGCGAAGAGCCCGTACTGCGCGACGTGGTCGAGGTGGAACTGCGGCAGGGCAAGGAACGGCACGTCACCCAGCACCGCCCGGCCGATCGCAGCCGACGTGACCGCGGCGATGACCACCATCCCGAACGACTGCGCGGTGAAATCGGCCAGGATCAGCTCCATCGCGAAGAACACGCCCGCCAGCGGCGCGTTGAAGGTCGCCGCGATCCCGCCCGCCGCACCACACGCGACCAGCACCCGCAACCGCGGCTCCGGCACCCGCACCAGCCGACCGATCGTCGACCCGAGCGCCGAACCGATCTGCACGATCGGTCCTTCCCGGCCCACCGATCCCCCGCCGCCAATACACAACGCCGAGGCCAGCGCCTTCACCGCCGCCACCTGAGGCGGGATCCGGGCGCCGTTTCGGCTCACCGCATACATCACCTCCGGCACACCGTGCCCACGCGCCTCCCGCGCGAAGAAGTGCACCAACGGCCCATACAGCAGCCCGGCCAGCACCGGTACAACCAGCAGAAACCAACGCCCCAGCCCGAGCAACCCAGGATGCGCCGCACCCGGTGACGCCGCGTAATCGGCGTGCCCGGTCGCGAGTGTCGTGAAGGTCGTGATCAACCAACGGAACAACACCGCGAAGCCCGCCGCACCAGCACCCACCACCAGCGCCAGCACCAGCACCAGCAGCCCCGAGTTCTCGACCCGCAACGACTGGCGCAGGCCGGCTCGGTACGACGCACCACGGGCAACGGTCAACATATCGGCGGACATGAATTGCATTATGCAACAGTTAGCCCTACTAACTCCAACCGTCTCGCCCCTGGCCTGAGTTGGCGACGACACTGCGGTGACTTTGAGATCAGATGACGTTCGGCGCCGGCAGCGGGACCGAACACGCCGGCCGGGCTAGACAGATGGCGAGAACATCGTGGGAGCGGTCTCAGGCACAGGCGGGAGCAGTGGAGCGGAAGATGGGATCTCGCCGTACGATTCGCTCGAGGCTCGCTGCGGCGACCCGGTCGCTGATGCGAGGACGCCCCAGGCGGCCTCAGGCCGACCCGTCGAAATACGGCGTACTGTCGGACTGGACGGACGCGGAGCTCTACAAGGTCTGGTGCGCAACCGCGGCGGAGCTTCTCAAGGCGTTGCGCACCGAAGAAGCCGACCACACCGACACGGCCGCCGAGGCTCGGCGGTACCTACTGGCCGAGATCGAACACCGCCATCCCGCGGCAACGGCTGCCTGGCTCGCCTCCGACGCCATCCTGTACGGCGAACCGCCGAAGTTCCTGCTGCACGACAGCTGAGCACATCCAGAAGACCCGGACCGGCCGCTACGGGGAAACGCGGCCAGCCTGGGCAGCCAGAAACCGCTCGTGCCGGAGGTCGGCACTCACATGCAGACACAGGGCCAGGCGACCTCGATGAACCAGTCATCAGGAGCTGCCACATCCGTGTCAGGTCGGGGCGCCACGAGCAGGCCGATTCCGGTCTCCGGCTCCAGATAGGCAACGTGCGCAGCGAACTCAGCTACCGTCACGACTGTTTCCGCCCGCATGCCGTCGAAGGTCACACAGACGGTACGCCGGCGCCCGGCGATCTGCGCTCCACGACTGGGCGCAGCGTCGCCGGTCAGGTTCCGCCGGTAGTAGTGCGTCAGCGCGGACAGCGGAATCCTGCACGTCGACAGACTGTGGACACGCTCCGCCATCAACATCCTTCCGTTCGAGACCCCTCCAACCTTCTCCACCGCGCTTTGAGATCGCCCGGTCACGCTCTTTACGATCCGATGACTCCACGTGGCCGCGGCTGCCGGTGAATTGGCCTGTGGAGCATCGACCGCCACCGGTATCGAAGCCCTCACCGATATTGCCGGCCTCTCCCGTTCCGCAGCCGCCGCTCTGATGCGCAGTTCAGCCCGCGCTCTACTACGCGACGCTCTGCGCCCGGACTAGGCCTGGGGCATGTCGCGGCGATTGAAGGTGATGAAGCCGAGGTACAGAAGTGCCGCGGCCACGATGGTCAGCGCGGACATACCGCCGGCGTCGATCGTGCCGAGCGGAGGGTTTCCGACGTGGGCCGTCGGTGCGATGTCGAGCACCCACTGCGAGAGCTTGAGTCCCGGCCCCAGGAAGGCGATGAAGGTGACGACGGCGTACGCCGCCCAGGCGAGCCCGAAGCGGCGGGGCCATGATCCGAACAGGAACAGTGCGAGACCTGCGAGGACGAGTTCGGCCGGCAGATAGTCGAGGCCGGCCGTGATGAACGCGCCGATATCGTGGGTGTCCCCAACGGACCAGGCAGTCGTGAACGCGAGCATGCAGGACCCAACGACGACGATGAGTACGAGTCCGGCTGCGACGACGGCGGCGTGGACGGTCAGCCAGCGGATCCTGGACAGTGTGCCGGCGAGACGCGTCTCCAGGCGTCCGTCAGCTTCTTCGGCACGGAGTGTCCCGACGGCCTGGATCACGTACCCGCCGGCGAGGACGGCCAGGTACAGCTGAGTCGCCGCGATCAGACCGTCGAGGTGGCGGCCGCCTTGGACGCCCATGGACTCGGCCAACGCGGGATTCCCGGCCATTGCTCCGAGCAACTGGTTGGCCAGGGAGCCCATCATCGCGGCCAGCAGGACGCCGCCGGCCAGCCAGCCCAGCGCCGCCGGGCGGTGGATCCAGATCGCGAGACCGGCCGGCCGCCGCAGCCAGGTCGCCCGGGCAGGCCCGGCACCTTCCCGCAGCAGGGCGCTACCGAGGTCGCGTCCGGCTGCCAGCCACACCGCCGAGCCGCCGAGTACGACCCCGACGAGCAGTGGAATCGCGAGCGCCCACCACCGCTGGACTCCGAACGGCGCCGTCTTCTCCGCCCACCCCAGCGGAGACAACCAGGTCAACCAACTCTTGGTCACGTCACCGATGCCCCGGAGCACATACGCGACGGCCAGCACGATCAAGCTCCAGAGATAGACCCCACGCGAATGCAGTACGAGCTGCGCCACCAGTGCGGCGAAGCCTGCGAACACGAAGGCCAGTCCGCCGAGCGCCGCGCCGTACAGGATCGCCCTGGACTCCTGCACTCCCGCGAGAACGAGTCCGCCCGCGAACAGCATCGCCGTCGCCAGGATCCCGCCGGTCGCGAGCCCGAGCGCTGCGAGCGTGGGCTGGTAGCGCGCGATCCGGCCACCGAGCGTGGTCTCCAACCGGCCGGACTCCTCCTCACGCCGCGTCGAGCCGACGACCAGCCCGATACCCAGCAGCGGCAGCAGGAAGGACGCCAGGAACCCGAACTCGTCCTGGATGACGCCGCCCAGGCTGTCGATGCCCTCGACGTGCCCGTTGATCGCGGCCAGTGCGCTGCCCGCGGTGACCGCCGCGGCGTAGGTATGGATCTTGGCCGGAGTGTCGTACATGCCCGCGACCGCCGCGGCCGTCGCGACCATGCCGGCCGCCAAGGCGATCACCCACACCAGGATGCTTCGCCGGCGTGTACGCCAGACGATCGCAGTCATCACGCCCAGGCCGCCGCGACGGGCCGGTCGGCCGGCGACGTTCATTGCGCTGCCCCGGCGAGCTTCTCGCCGGCCTCCACCGTGTCCGCATAATTGCGCAGGAACAGTGCGTCCAGACTCGGCGGCGTGACGGTCAACGTGTGGATGCGCGCGGCGTGCAGCAGGCCGATCGCCTCGTCCAGGTGATCCGCGTCGATCGTGAACCGGGTGTCGGTCTGTTCGGCCACTCGCTCCGAGACGCAGTCGGCGACCCCGGCAGCGCTGGCCAGTCCGTCGGGTTGAGCGCCAGTGACCGCATGGACCGCCGTACGGGTGTGACGTCGCAGGTCCGCGAGACTGCCGGTGGTGACCGTACGCCCGCGCCGGACGATGCTGACTCGGTCGGCCAGCGCCTCGACCTCACCGAGGATGTGACTGGACAACAACACGGTCACGTCGGCCGCTCTCCGCTCGCGCACACACTGCTGGAAGGCCTGCTCCATCAGCGGATCCAGCCCGGCCGTGGGTTCGTCGAGGACGAGCAGTTCAGCCTCCGCAGACAGTGCGGCCACCAGGGCGACCTTCTGCCGGTTGCCTTTGGAGTAGTCGCGGATCCGCTTCGTCGGATCGAGTTCGAAGCGCTCGATCAACTGTTCGCGGCGCTTCAGGTCGACGCCGCCGTAGGTCGTACCGATCACGTCGAGGCACTGACCCCCGGTCAGACCGGGCCACAGCGCGACATCCCCGGCGACGTACGCAAGGCGCTCATGAAGACCGGCAGCTGCTCGCCAAGGATCGGCGCCGAACAGTTCGACGTGGCCGCTGGTGGCCCGGATCAGGCCGAGCAGGATCCGGATGGTCGTCGACTTGCCCGCCCCGTTCGGACCGAGGAAGCCATGCACCTCCCCCGGCCGAACAGTCAGGTTCAGGCCGTCGAGAGCGCGCACTTTCCCGAAGGTCTTGGTCAGTTCGCGGACCATGATGACGTCGCTCACGACTTCTCCTTCTCAGGTACAGCCAGGAACACGCCGTCCTGGTAGATGGCGGCCACCTCTCTGGCCCAGCGGGACATCCCCTCCGGGGTGAGCGGGTCGACCCCGATCGCGGCGGCGACGTGATTGCGCAGCAGCAGTACCGCCAGATCGTTGGCCAGCAGAAACGCCGCACGAACCGCCGGATCCTCACCCGGCCGGGTGGCACCGAGATCGGCCATGGTGTCCATCAGTTGGCACGTCTGCGCGAACCAGCGTCCGAACAACGCCGCACCCGCCGGATCGTTGGTGAGCAACAGACGACCCAGGTACGCCGGCAACGGCGAACCCGGCGGGAACGCACGAGCGAACATCTCCGCAACCGACGTCCAGTTGTCGCCGGTCATCGCGTCGACCAGGTCCCCCTCGTCCATCGCGAACAACGAGTCGAAGGCCCTCCCGGCATACTCGTCCACGGCGGCCCGCAACCCTTCCTTGCTGCCGAAGTGATGGACGACGAGGGCCGGCGAAACGCCCGCCGCGGAGGCGATCTCCCGCATCGTGACGGCATCGTGCCCACGCTCGGCGAAAAGCCGCAGCGCGGCGTTTCGGATGTTCGCCTTGCCAGTCAGATCACCGTCATCCATGACTGAACTCATGTTCAGCACACTAAACACATGAACAGCTTCGGTCAAGGGATCAGCGGCCCGCACCGGTGAGCTCACCCCGATCAGTCGCCGGCCCGGGGTGGCGCCAAGGCGTTCAAGGGTTCGGCATGTGTTGCGTCGGCGGAGCGCAGCAGCAACACCGCTTTTGTGATGAGCGCGTGGAACACGCCCAGGCTCACCGAGCACCAGAACGACTCGCCGTACCACCACCTGAACCGCACCGCGAGCAGCAGCGCAACCGCACTCCGTCACCAGGCTGAGCCGGATCCGCTGGACTGTCGTCCAGTCGTACGACGTGAGACCCGCGAGCCACAGTCCGCCCTGGCTGACGCGGAGTGCGACCTTGGGCAGGTGGCCATCGGTCCAGACCTGGCATCGCGCAAGCGCTGCGAAACACTTGCCGCTGACAACGGCCACCGCAGCCACGAGAAGCAACCGCACCGCCGTCAGGACAGGCAACTCGTCGCTGCGGAGCGTTCGGATCGTTTGCGCTCGCACCGGCCCATGAGGGAGGCTTGGGCCCGGTGCGCCGGGAAGTCTGGTCGGCAGTGCCCGTCTCCGACCGGGGTGCGGGCTGGTCGACGACCCTGGAGGCGGCGTGGCGCTGACGTGCGGCAAGTCAGGTTCCCGGCCCGGCTCCGGCGTATCCTGCCAGTGTGCATGCAGAGCAGATGGCCGAGGACTACCCGGTGGTCAGCCTCGACACCACCGCTCAGGAGGCTCTGGAGCAGCTGGCGTCCCGGCGTCTCCCGGGCCTGATCGTCGGGGACGAGAAGGGCAAGCCGCATTCGGTCCTGCCGGCCTCGCAGGTTGTCCGTTGCCTCGTGCCGACGTACGTGCAGGACGACCCCTCGCTGGCCCGGGTCATGGACGAGACGCTCGCCGACGAGACCGCGAAGAAGCTGGCGGCCGTCACGGTCCGCAAGCTGCTGCCGTCCGAGCCGGTCGAGCTGCCGGTGGTGGAATACGACGACACGGTGATCGAGGTGGCCGCGATCATGGCCCGGCTCCGCTCACCGCTGGTCGCGGTCATGAAGGACAACAAGATCATCGGCGCGATCACCGCCTCCCGGCTCCTGGAAACGGTCAGCGCAACGAACTGAGCTCCAAGTCGGTGATCGCGTGACCGTGATCGCCGTGGCGGTCTTCGTGGTCGCGTACGTGCTGATCGCGACCGAGTGGACGCACAAGCTCATCGCAGCGCTGGGCGGCGCGGGTCTGCTGTTCGCGCTCGGCGTGACCGACACCGGCCACGCGTTCTACTCCGAAGACACCGGGATCGACTGGAACGTCGTGTTCCTGCTGCTCGGGATGATGATCATCGTCGGCATCCTCCGCCGTACCGGTGTCTTCGAGTACGTCGCGATCTGGGCTGCGAAGCGCGCGAAGGGATCGCCGCTGCGGGTGATGATCCTGCTGACGCTGATCACCGCGACCGCGTCGGCCTTCCTCGACAACGTCACCACCGTCCTGCTGATCGCCCCGGTCACCCTGCTGGTCTGCGACCGGCTCGGCGTCAAACCCGTACCGTTCCTGGTCGCCGAGGTGATGGCATCGAACATCGGCGGCGCCGCGACGCTGATCGGTGACCCGCCGAACATCATCATCGCGAGCCGCTCGGGCCTGACGTTCAACGACTTCCTGATTCACATGACGCCGCTGGTGGTCATCGAACTGGTGGCATTCACGCTCGTGCTGCCCAGACTGTTCAAGGGCGCGTTCGACGCCGACCCCGACAAGGTCGAGGACGTCCTGCGGCTGAACGAACGCGAAGCGATCCACGACACCCAACTGCTGATCAAGTGCGGAGTGGTGCTGCTCGCGGTCTTCACCGGCTTCATCGGCCACGCCCTGTTCCATCTCGAGCCCGCTGTCGTGGCATTACTCGGTGCGGGGGTCCTCGTACTCATCTCGCGCGTCCCGACGAAGGACTACATGGGCAGCGTCGAGTGGCAGACGTTGCTGTTCTTCGCCGGGTTGTTCGTGATGGTAGGCGCACTCGTCAAAACCGGCGTCATCGCCGAGCTCGCCGACCTGGTCGGGGACGCGACCGGCGGCAAGCCACTGCTCGCGGTGCTGCTGATCCTCGTGGTATCGGCCCTGCTGTCGGGCATCGTCGACAACATCCCGTACGTCGCCACCATGAGCCCGATCGTCTACGACCTGACCAAGACCATGACCGACCCCGCGCATGCGCACGCGTTGTGGTGGGCACTTGCCGCCGGCGCGGACTTCGGCGGCAACGCGACGGCGATCGGCGCCAGCGCCAACGTCGTCGTGATCGGCATCGCGTTGCGCGCCGACCATCCGATCAGCTTCTGGGAGTTCACCCGCAAGGGTGTGGCGATGACCGCCGTCACGATCCTCGTCGCAGCGCCGTACCTCTGGCTGCGCTACTTCGTCCTGGCCTGAGGGAGGGTCCTGATGTTGCTGATGAGCTTCGCCGCGGTCCTGCTGCTCGCGGTTCTGGTTTCCAGCCTCGCGCACCGGACGATCCTGTCAACCGCGGTGCTGTTCCTCGTCGCCGGCTTCGTTCTCGGTCCGGAAACCACCGGCGTCCTCCACCTGGAGCCGGGCTCGCCGGTGGTGTCCGTCCTGGCCGAGCTGGCGCTGTTCGCCGTGCTGTTCACCGATGGCATGCGCGTGGGCTGGACCGACCTGCGCTCGGCCTGGCGATTGCCTGGTCGCGCGCTCGGCTGGGGCCTGCCTCTGACGCTTGTGATCACGGCGCTCGCCGCGCATTTCATCGTCGGTCTCGACTGGCCGGCCGCCCTGTTGATCGGCGCGATCCTGGCCCCCACCGACCCGGTTTTCGCCTCGGCCCTGGTCGGTAACGAGAAGGTGCCGGCCCGGCTGCGGCACCTGCTCAACGTGGAATCGGGCGTGAACGACGGCCTCGCGCTCCCCTTCGTGATGGTCTTCCTCGCAGTCGCAGCCCACCACGACAGCCTCCACCTCGGTGAGCTCGCGCTGGAGCTGGGCGTCGGGATCATCATCGGCGTCGCGGTACCGTGGATCGCCATCCGGCTGGAGCGCACGCGACTGTTCGCGGCGTCGACGAAGTACGAACCACTGAACGCGATGGCGATCGGCCTGCTCGTGCTGGCGCTGGCCATGACCCTGCATGGCAACCTGTTCCTGGCTGCCTTCGCGGCCGGTATCACCGTCGCCACGTTCGGTCCGGCACAGCGCACCGCGTTCGAACAGTCCGGTGAATTGATTGCCGAAGGCCTCAAACTCGCCGCGCTGCTCGTCTTCGGCGCGCTGATCTCGGTGGAGTTTCTGGGCGAGATCAGCTGGCAGGGTTGGGTTTTCGCGCTCGTCGCACTGCTCGTCGCCCGCCCGGCCGCCCTCGCCCTGTCCTTCCTGCGTTCCGGCTTGGGCGCCCGCGAGCAACTCGCCGCAATGTGGTTCGGGCCGAAGGGCTTCGCGTCGGTCGTCTACGGCCTGCTCGTCCTCGAGTCAGGCATCCCGGCGGCTGACCAGGTCTTCCATCTGGTCGCTCTGACCATCGTCGTATCGATCGTCGCCCACTCGTCGACCGACATCCTGGTCGCCCGCTCCTTCGAACACGCCGACCTGTCTGTGCCGTGACAACGGCCCGGCCGCCACGGGGACAGCGACCGGACCGATCACGACCGTAAACGAGCCGTCGGCACAGTCCCAACAAGCCGCCGAGCATTGTGATCCGACACCAACACTCCGACCTCAGGACAGGTCGAGGTCCCGCCGCTCGAAGTTCATGCTTCCGGCAACAGTCAGGAGGGCCGCGATCGCGGTCAGCACGATCAGCGGGAGTACGCCGATACCGGACACGGGCATCGCGGTGGTGTGACCGAAGGGCGAGAGCTTCACGAAGACGTCCGGCAGGTCGAGCAGTGGCCCGAACATCCCGAAGAAGAACGCGTACGCGACCACCAGCCAGGCCCACGTGGCCGCCGCGGGCCGTACGGCGAACAACACGGCGGCGACCCCGACGACCACCAGTATCCCTGGCAGGTAAGCGAGCATCGCGACCGTCACGTCACCGATCACACTCGGGCCCTCCGCGCCGGTCGCCGCGCCCAGTCCGACGCCCAGCCCACTGATCACGAGCAGGACGGCGGAGGCCAGTACCGTGAAGCCCAGCCACGCCATGATCCAGCGACGGCGGGCAACGGCGGTCGCCAGCGCGGCCTCGGTGTGACCGGAGCGCTCCTCGGACTTCAAGCGCAGTACGGACGTCACGGCGAAGGCCGCGATCGTCAGTGAGAAGAACAGCGCCATCGCGGCGAAGAATCCGTCCGTCGGCTGCTGTCCGTTCGCGGCGAACATCACGCCCAGATCAGGGTTCTCCTCGACAGCCTTCGTCACCGAGTCGCTCAACGAGCCGCTGGCCAGCGCGAAGACGAACAAGCCAACGCTCCAGCCGATGACACTGGTGCGCTGCTGGCGAGCGGCCAGTCCGAACGGGGTCGACAACGACGGCGCAGCATCAGCCCTGCCCAGCCGTGCAGGCAGCAGCCCCGCCCCCACGTCTCTCCGCCCGGACAAGGCGTACGCGGCTGCCACCGCAGCAAGCACCACGCCCGCCGACAGGAGGAGCGGCCACCAACGCAGTTCCACGAACGGGCGCATCTGTTGCGTCCACGCCAGCGGCGACAGCCAGGACAACCAATTGCCGCCACGCTGTGCCGAATCGCCTATAGCACGGAGAAGGAAGGCCGCACCGACGACCGCCATCGCCAGACTCGACGCCGATCGCGCATGCGCTGTCAGTTGAGCCGTCATGGTTGCGACGG
This sequence comes from Kribbella sp. NPDC043289, assembly GCF_056436705.1. Classification (NCBI taxonomy): domain Bacteria; kingdom Bacillati; phylum Actinomycetota; class Actinomycetes; order Propionibacteriales; family Kribbellaceae; genus Kribbella; species Kribbella sp. NPDC043289. The sequence goes on along the minus strand of NZ_JBWKCB010000001.1, from coordinate 212,422 downwards.
CGGCGAACACCAAGCCGGTCAGCCCCAGTCCCAGGCCTACCGCGAAGGAGTCCGCGGCGGACAAGCCGCCGCTCATCATCGCCAGTGCGGTCAACAGCGCGACGCCGACGTTCGCGATCACGGCGACGATCAATGCCGCTAGCGGAGCGGCGTACCGCCCGACCACTGCCGATCGGACCAGCTCGGCCCGGCCTGTCTCCTCTTCGGCTCGAGTGTGTCGTACGACCAGGAAGATGCTCATCATCGCGGTCGGTACGGCGAGCCACAGCACCATCTCGTTCGTGATCATCGCGCCGAGCGTGTAGTCGTCCAGACCGTAGCCCGGGCCTGACATCATCGTCGCTGCGGGCGAGTCCATCAGGCGTGCGCGGACCTGCCGCTGCTCCGGCGTCGAGTACACGGTCGGCAGTGCGCTGACGGCGTACAGCATGCCGAGCCCAATCCCACCGACCCAGACCGGCAGCTTCACCCGGTCGCGGCGCAGCGCGAACCTGGTCAGATCAGCGGTCGCGGTGAACCGCCTCATGATTCCGCTCCGACCAGTTCGTCGCCGTACTGGCGGAGGAACAGTTGCTCCAGCGAAGGCGGAGCGCTCGTCAGACTCCGTACACCGAGACCGCCGAGCACCTGTACTACGGATGCGAGCTCGTCATGGTCGACGTCGAACGTGACGACGCCGCCATCGGTCCGCAGGTCATACACACCCGGAACTGCGGCCAACCGTGCAGAGCCACCGTCGAGCGACGCCGTGATCGTCGTCCTGGTGAGGTGCCGCAACTCGGCCAGTGTGCCGGACTGCACCGCGCGACCGGCGCGGATGATCGTCACCGTGTCACACAGCTTCTCCACCTCCGCGAGGATGTGGCTCGACAACAGGACGGATCGGCCGGCGGCCTTCGCCTCCGCAATGCATTCCTGGAAGACCGTCTCCATGAGCGGATCGAGTCCCGACGTCGGCTCGTCCAGCACCAGCAGGTCGACATCGGCTGCGAGCGCAGCGACCAGGGCAACCTTCTGCCGGTTGCCCTTACTGTAGGTGCGGCCCTTCTTCGTCGGGTCAAGTTCGAAACGCTCCAACAGCTCGGCCTTGCGGGTCTTCGAGGCACCGCCGCGCAGCCGCGTCAGCAAGTCGATCGCCTCACCCCCGGTCAGGTTCGGCCACAGGCTCACGTCACCTGGGACGTAGGCGAGACGCCGGTGCAGTTCCACGGCGTCGTGCCATGGGTGCATTCCGAGCGCCTCGACGTGCCCGGAGTCCGCGCCCAGGAGGCCGAGAACGATTCTGATCGTGGTGGATTTGCCGGCGCCGTTCGGGCCGAGGAAGCCGGCCACCTGGCCTGTCCCGACGGTCAGATCGAGACCGTCGAGCGCCGTCACCTGGCCGAAGGACTTGTGCAGTTGCTGGATCGTCAGAGCATTTTCACAGGCAGCAGTCATCGCTGAACCTCTTCGAGATAATCCGGGATGATCCCGGCGTGATGTCGTACTGGAAACAGCACACGGAGGCGCGTGGTCGGCTTACGGCTTCGCGTCGCCGGCCGGCGGATCGCAGACGTACATCAGGTACTCGTCGAGCATCTTGCGGTCGGTGAACAATCCCTCAGAGAAGATCTCCAGCGCGGGCAACGTGATCTCGTTCGAGATCTGCCGCAACTCCTTGCGGAAGTCGTCGATCTCGCGGAAACCGGGATGCAGGGAGAGCCACAACAGCAACGACCCCATCGCCTGGGACGCCAGGTACCGCGCGCGGGCAGCCGGGTCCCGGCTCGGTCGGATCAGCCCACTCGCGACGCCGGCCTCCAGGTACTCCTGAGCGTCGCGATACATCTGCTCCATGAATTCGCCCGCAAGCTCACCGCCGGCCTGCAGGCTCCGCAACGAGTACAACGCCATCGGCGCGTACGCCTCCACCTCGGCCAACTGCGCGATAGCGGCCGCCGGACCATCTGTCGCCGCCTTGAGCTTCGCCGAGCGGATGACACCCAGCACGTACTCGTCACAGGCCTTCCGCAGCCCGTCTTTCGACCCGAAGTGATGCACCACCAGCCCAGCGGTCACACCGGCATCCGCCGCAACCGCCCGCAGCCCCACCGTGAACCCGTCCCGCCCGTACCGCCGGATCGCCGCATCCCGAATCCGCGCAGTCGTGCCCCGCCCAGCACCCTCAGCCGGGCCGACGGGGTCGTCCTTTGAACGCACGTTCAAAGCCTAAACACCCGTTCAATCCTTGCGCAAGTAGTGGGTGCCGGCGGGTCGTGCGGGGGGTGTAGCGTGTCCTGTTGGTGTGCCGGGAAGTCTGGTCGGCGAGATGCACATCCATGCCGAGTGTCAGGATCTTGTGATGCCCAAACCGCCGACGTCCGCTACTGCCGCAGCCGAGGTGCCGGTACGTAAAGTGCCACCCCGCTGGGTGCTGTTCTTCGCTTTCGCATTCGCAGTGATCGCCGACCCGGTCTCCTCTGTGGCTTACGCCATCGAAGCGGCGCTGCGGGCACTGCATGGTGACTTGTCGCGCCTGCTGCCGACGATGATCCTGGTCGTCGCACTGGTGACGGTGGTGACGGCCAACTACTGGCAACTCGTCGCGCGCTTCCCGCGGGGCGGGGGCGCCGCCGCGGCGGCGGGCCGTGCGTTCGGGCCCCGATGGACCTTCCTGCCGATCGGCGCGCTGGTCGTCGACTTCGTGCTGACCATCGGTATCTCCATCTCGGCCGCGGCCAGCGCCGTCATCGCGCTGGCACCGGCCTTGGCTCCATGGCGCATCGTCTTCGCCTTGCTCCTGCTGGTGGTGGTGGCCGGGCTGACCTGGTTCGGGCACGGCGGACGGCTCCTGTTCGCCCTGATGACCGCCTTGTTCGTCCTCGTCGCACTGGCTGTGCTGGTGATGGGCTTCGCTGCCCCACACTCCATGGGGCACGCCCCGGCGACCCCGCACCCCGGCGCGCACTCGGCGACGCTGGCCGTACTACTCGCATTTCCGGTGGCGATGGCCTTGGCGACCGGCGTGGAAGCGCCCTCAACCGCCATCGCGCAGCTCGGCCAGCTCGACAACACCGCTCGACGGCGCTTCGGGCGAGGCACGCTCGCCCTGTTGGTCGTGATCGTCGGTGGCCTGACTCTCGCACTGACCGCGCTGGCCGGACGGCTGCACATCGGCATACCCGCAAACGACTCCACGCAGATCGCCGACATCGCCCACGCATCAACTGGGCCTGGCTGGTTGTACGCCGCCTTCCAGCTCACCAGTTCTCTGCTGTTGCTCGCCGCCGCCAGCTCGTCATTCCAGGCCGGTCCCGGCCTGCTCAAAGCCCTTGCCGGCAGCAAGCAGCAGCCCGGCGTCCTACCCGCCTGGCTGGGACGAACCAACCAGCACCACACGCCATATTTCTCGGTGGTGGTCTATCTCGTGGCCGCAGGCCTGATCATCGTGGCTGCGGCCGGGCAGGAACAGGAACTCGTCCTGTTCTATGCGGTCGCCGTCTTCGTCAGCTTCCTGGTTGGCCTGGTCGCCATGACGCACTTCGCCCGAGCCGAGCGCAAGCCCGCTCTCGCGATCGTCAACGCGACGGCTGCGGTCGCGGTTGCGTTCACGCTAGCCGTCAATCTCACCCGTGGCTGGCCGATCCTCTCGCTACTGAGCACGGTTCTGATCGCCGGCGCTCTCTATTTGCGGTGGACGCGCGCCGGCCGGCCCAGCGGACTCGAGGATGTCGAGGCCAGAGCTGAAGCCGACTGAGTACTGTCCTGGATCATGAACGACGGCATCATCACCACTCCGGAGCCGGAGAAGGTGCTGCCCACGACTATTGACACGATCCAGGACGCCACGGGTGTGGACGTCGCTCGTAACCAAGCCGCGTACGATCTCGTCGCCGCCCGCCTGCGTGTTGATCCAACCGGCAAGGTCGCGGCCAGCCTGAAACCCGAGCTACTGGAGCGTCACGCGAGCGGCGGACTCCACTTGAAGGAACTCGCACGCTTGACCTCGAATCAACGGGAGGCGCGTCAGACCTGGGCCGTCCACGCCGCGGGTGACAGCTATCTCAGGGACTACACCACTTCTTTCGGCAATTACTACACATTCGCCGAGAGGGTGAAGAACGGGCCCGAGGCGTTCCGGAACTATGTCAACGCACCCACCAGGACTGAACCAGTGACGAGTCAGGGGACCCCAACACGATGAGGACGGCCTCCTCTTTCACAATCATGGCGGCTGTAACAGGGTCGACAATCTTGGCGGTCGCTGGATGCACCTCGTCCGGCGCAGATCATCCTGCGACGCAGCAGCCGGCAAGTTCGACCACCCCGTCGCCCAAGTCGACTGCGTTGATCCCCACGGCTGTGACTGTGGAGATCCGGCCGACCGGCGGAACGCTGGCTCCCCGTCAGGAGCAAGTCCTGGCGGCCTTCTCCGAGTTCATCAATGCGCAGTTTCGGCACTGGTCGCACCCTTGGGTCATTGATCCTGTCTACGCGCGCAGCGTGCTCCCCGATTCCCCCTACACGCCGCTGGCGACCGACAACATCGGCCAGACCGGACCAGTTGTCGTCCAACTCCTGTCTGTAGACGCCGACACGGCACAGGACGCGAAGGTGACCTACTGCCTCGATGCGCGGTCGGTTCGCTACCTCGGCCGAGACGGTGCAGTCGACGTACCCGGCCCGCCGGCGACCGGCTGCGTGGCGCGGTGACACTCGAAGAGACAGACTTGTCGGGATTGATCTCCGAAGGGTGGCTGATGGCCGACCGAGGCTGGGCGCCCCGGCCGGCCCAGAGAGGGTGCGTTGGTCACTGACCGCCGGTGGCGATCGTGCTGGCCTGGCGGTTCTTCTGGACTGCGGTGGCCGCATTCGCCAGGTCGGTCTCGATGGCCGATGTTCTTCTGGCACTGCGCCCAAGCCTGCCGGAACTCGTTTGCGTGCTTGCCGGTCCACTGAGTGCACCTGACCTGCGGCTTTCTCGCTCGTCGGTGATCAGCGGTGATCATGGTTTGCCAGCGACTCACGGAGCAGGGACGGAGCATTTAGTTGCTTCCAGCAACTTTTACGGACGAGCGTGGATTGGGGTTTTAGAGGCCGACGAGAAAGAGTACGCCGGCGACGAGGAGGCCGGCTTCGACGAGTACGACGAACACGCGGTCGCTCATCTTTCCGACGAGGTGTTTGCCGGTCCATGCTCCGAGCAAGGTTGCCGGCGTGAGCGCCAGGCCGTACAGCAAAACCCGGCGGGTGAGGAGGTCGCCGGTTCCATACGCAGCCAACTTGGTGAGATGCATGATCAGTGCGCTGCACGCCTCGGTTCCGATGTAGGCGGCGCGGGTCAGCCCGTACGCCAGGAAGAAGGGCGCGGTTAGCGGACCGACCGACCCCAGGAGCGCCGACCCGAGGCCCGAAGCGGCGCCGACAGCCGCGAACGCGGGATCGGACGGCTTGGCTGTTGTCGGCGTGAACCGGCGCCAGACCACCACGATGATCAGAAACGCTCCCAGCACCCGCTTCAGCGGAGTCAGCGGCGCGTGAGACAGCAACAGACCACCGCCGGCAGCCAGCGGGACCGCACCCAGGGCGAACCATCCGATCAAGCGCCAGCGCAGGTGCCCGCGATTGAGCCAGGCCCGAGCCCCGTTGCTCGTCAGTTGGGCGACTGTCAGCATCGGTACGGCGGCCTTGAGGCCGAACAGCGCCGTGAACACCGGCAGCAGTAACACCCCGCCGCCGAACCCCGCCACGGCCGACAGTACGGCGAGACAGTACGCAGCCGCAGCGGCGAACAGAAACGGAAGGGCGGCGATCAGCACGAGCCCAGCTTGCCCTACCTGCCACAGATCTCGCCGAGCACCTGGCCGACGCTACAAGCGCCGTCCCGGCATGCGGTGGTCTGTCTGTCGCCGATGCCCACCGGGTGTAAAACGCACATGTCGTTGCAGTCGATGCCGGCCGGCCTGCTCATCCTGATCGCCGCCGCGCTCGCAGCCAATCACCTGGGAGTGATTCCTGCGTCCCACCTCCCGAGTGCGGTGTCGAAGTGACCTGCGGTACGACGGTCACCGAGGTCGTTCGCGGCGGCGATCGGCTCGCGGTCGTCGCCGACGACGGCAAGCGGACTGCGGACTGCGGACTGGTCGTAAGCGGGGTCACCCCGTCGAGCTCACTGGCCGCGTCGGCCGGCGTCGAGGTGAACGGCCACGGCGCGATCGTCGTCGACCGCAGGATGCGCACCAACCTACCTGATGCGTGGGCCGCCGGTGACTGCGTCCACACGCATCACGCCCTGCTCGCCGAACCGACGTACGTCCCGCTCGGAACCACCGCGCACAAGCGGGCCGGGTGACCAGGGCGTCGGATGCCACCTCAGTCCCCGCCTGGGGGACGCGGACTTCTCCAGACACCACGACGCGTTGCCGCCGTCATCCTTCACGAACGAGATGCCGACCGAGCAGTAGGCAGGCGGGCAGCTGCCAACAGCAGCAGGCCTGCGAGCACACATGCCGACGCGACCAGTACGACGAGGCGCGCGTAGCCGACAGCTGCGGCGATCACGGCTCCGCCGAGCGGCGCCGAAGCTCTGGCAACGAGAACCGGTGCGGCCAGCGTTCCCGCGATGGTGCCGTAGCCGGTGGCGCCGTACCGGTCGAGCAGGATCGCGGGTGTCGCGATCGAGGCGATCCCGAAGCCGAGACCGAACAGCACCAGGCACACGATCGCCCCCGTCAGCTGCCGCCCGACCACCGGCAGCAACGACAGTGCCGTCCCCTGAACGATGAAGATCGCCCCAGCGATGGTCGTCATCGGCAACCATCGGGTGGACAGCGTGCTGACGATCCGCCCGGTGACCGACAAGATCCCGAGCAACCCGGCAAGCGTCGCGGCCAACGCGGCCGAGTGGCCGAGGCTGGTCAGATACAGCACCAGGTGTACGGCGATCACCGCCAGCGCGGCACCCTGCAGCACAAACGTTGCTGCCAGCAACCAGAAGGCCGGATCGCGGAGCGCCCGCCGCGGTGACGGGCGTTGGCGCCGCCCCACTCGCTCACCTGCCGGCCCCGCATGCCGCAACGCCAGGCCATGCAGCGGCACCGTGATGACCGCAAGCAGAACCGCCAGCACAAGCAGCGAGGACCGCCACTCGAGCCGAGCCACCAGCTGGCCGGTCAGCGGGATGAAGATCGAACTCGCGAATCCCGCGACCAACGTGATACCGAGCAGCGCCTTCGCACGCCGAGCCGGCTCGGTGACGGCGACGACCACGGCGAACGCCGGCTCGTAGAGCACCATCGACGAGGCGACACCGATCAGTACGAACACGGCGTACAACTGTGTCGCGGTCTGCACCTGCGACCAGGCCAGCACGGCCGTCGCGCCCAGGGCCGAGCCGACCGTCATCAGCGCATGACCGCCGCGGGCGTCGAGCCATCGGCCGACTGGGATGGACAGTAGGCCCGACACCAGGACGGCGGTGGTCAACGCACCGGCGGCCATGGCGTTCGAGATGTCCAGGTCCCGGCTCATCGGTCCGAGGATCACGCTGAAGGCGTAGTACAGAACGCCGTACCCGACGGTCTGTGTGACGGCGAGGGCTCTCACCAGCCGCCGTGGTCCAGGCCTGGCGGCGACCATTCGAGCCGCCAGACCTGAACTGAGCGACATCAGTTGCAGCAGCCCGACTGGGTGGCAGGCTTCGCGTCGACCACGGTCAGCAGCCCGCCGCTGATACCGGTGGCCAGACCACGCCCGGCAGGCGCACCGATCGTGACAGCCTGCGGAGCCGGGCCGCAGCAACCACCCGCGGACTCATCGGCAGAGTCGCCATAAGCGAGGTTCGACGAACACACGCCGGTTTCTGGCAGGTTCAGCTGTACGTCGCGGGCCGCGTCCCAGTCACCGGCCAACGCAGCCACCACCGATCGAGCCTGCTCGTAGCCGGTAGCCAGCAGGAACGTCGGCGCCCGTCCGTACGACTTCGCACCGACGGCGTAATAGCCGGGCTCCGGATGTTGCAGCTCGTCGACGCCGTGCGGCGGGACCGTGCCACAGGAGTGCTGGTTCGGGTCGATCAGCGGAGCCAGCGCCCGTGTGGAACCGAGGATCGGGTCCAGGTCGAGGCGCAGCTCGCCGACGATGTCGTGGTCCGGCCGGAAGCCGGTCGAGTTGACGATCGTGTCGGCCACCACCCGGCGCTCCCCCGCGGCCAGCTCGACCCGGCCGTCCGCCGTACGGGCGATCGACTCGATCCGGAAGCTGCTCACCAGCTCCACCCGGCCGGACTGCACCAACGCCTTCAGGCGGCTGCCCAGCGCGCCGCGCGCGGGGAGTTCGTCGGCATCACCGCCGCCGTAGGTCCGGGCCTGGTCCGCACCGCGCACCACCCACAACACCTCGGTGCCAGGCTCCTGAGCGACCAGATCACCTAGCTCCAACAGCGTCGTCGCAGCCGAGTGACCCGCACCGACAACCGCCGTACGCCGACCCGCGAAACGCTCACGGTCCCTCACGAGAACATCCGGCAGCGCAGACGAGATCGCGTCCGCGACCTCCGCCTCGCCGCGGGCGGGAATGCCGGAACCGCCTAGGACGTTCGGACGCCGCCAGGTACCAGCCGCGTCGATCACGGCCGCGGCGAGCAGCTCGTCGCCGCCTGCCAGCCGGACCAGGAAGGGCGCGTCCTCGCGGCCCGTCGTACGGATCCGGTCGAATCCCACCCTGGTCACCGCGGTCACCTCGGCGCCGTACCGGATGCGGTCCGACAACTCCTTGGCCAACGGTGCGAGGTAGGAGTCGATCAGGTCGCCACCGCTCGGCAGCTGGTCCAGGTCCGGCTCGATCCACTCGGTCCGCTCCAGCAGACGGCGCGCGGCACCGTCGATGTCGTAGCGCCAAGGGCTGAACAGCTTGACGTGCCGCCACTCCTCGATCGCCGCGGCCACGCTCGGGCCGGACTCGAGGACGACGAAGTCCAGGCCACGGTCGGCGAGGTGAGCCGCGGCCGCGAGGCCGACCGGCCCCGCCCCGATCACGACGACCGGCAGATCCTTCGATCCAACGCTCATTGCTTGTCTCCAAAACTCTGCGAAGCCCTGAGGGCTGAGTTGACGTTCATCTAATCAGCGACACCCACCTTGCCTCCTGATTAGACATAAGTCAAGATAGACGTATGTCAAAACAGGACGTCGTCATCGGGGCCTCGAGTGGCTGTTGCACGCCGATCATGGATGCCGCACTCGACAGTGCCGGCGCGACCGAGGGTGCGGCGGTGTTCAAGGCGCTCGGCGACCCGATCCGGCTGCGCCTGTTGTCGATGATCACCTCGGCCGGCGAGGAAGTCTGCGTCTGTGACATCACCCCGCAGTTCGACGTCTCCGGCCCGACCATCTCGCATCACCTGAAGGTGCTGCGCGAGGCCGGCCTGGTCGACTGCGAGCGCCGCGGCACCTGGGTCTACTACTGGCCCCTGCCCGAGCGCCTGACCTGGCTCTCGACGCTGCTGGCCGTCCCGGCGCCCGCGACCGTCAACTGAACGACGTGCGGGTAGTGATCGTCGGCGGTGGCCAGGCGGGTCTGGCCACCGGGTTCTACCTGCGTCGCGCCGGGCTCGTCCCGGGCCAGGACTTCGTGATCCTCGACAGCGCCGAGCAGCCGGGCGGCGCCTGGGCGCGGATGTGGCCGACGTTGCGGACGTTCTCTCCGACCCAGTACTCCTCACTGCCAGGCTGGATGATGCCGCCCTGGACCGGCGACCGCGGTTACCCGTTGGCCGCGCACGTCGTCGACTACCTCACCCGCTACGAGCAGCGCTACGACCTCGTCGTACGGCGAGACACGCAGGTCAACGCAGTACGACGAGGCGACGACGGGCGGCTGCTCGTGAAGACCGGAGACGGCGATTGGTCCGCAGAACACGTCGTCTCCGCGACCGGAACCTGGAGCCGGCCGTTCGTTCCGGCGTACCCGGGCTCCTTTGCCGGCAGGCAACTGCACACCGCCGGTTACCGCCGCGCGTCCGACTTCGCCGGTCAGCGGGTGCTGATCGTCGGAGGTGGCAACTCGGCCGCACAGATCCTCGCCGAGGTCTCGACCGTCGCCGACGCCACCTGGTCCACCCTGCGACCGCCTCGATTCCTGCCCGACGAGGTCGACGGCCGGGCGCTGTTCGAGATCGCCACCAAACGGCACCAGGCCCGCGAGGCCGGCGAACCCGACGACGGCGGAGTCGCCGGGCTGGGTGACATCGTCATGGTCGCGAGCGTCCGCGAGGCCCGGAGTCGCGGAGTACTGCAGGCTCGCGGTCCGTTCCGCCGCCTGGTCGATCACGGAGTCCGCTGGCCGGACGGCCGCGAGTCGTCGTACGACGTGATCATCTGGTGCACCGGTTTCAGGCCGGCCCTCGGGCATCTCGCCCCGCTCGGCCTGCGCGGACCCGACGGACTCATCCCGACCAACGCCACCCACGCCATCAAGGAACCCCGTCTGCACCTCATCGGGTACGGCGACTGGACAGGGCCTGCCTCCGCTACGCTCATCGGCGCCGGCCGGACCGCCCGCGAGCTCGTCGCGCACCTGTGATCAGGCAGGACCAACCTGCAGTTCGCCGACGAGCTTCTCCACCCGGCTGCGGATCTCGTCACGGACCTGGCGGACGACCTCGATCGGCTGACCAGCCGGGTCGGTGAGCTCCCAGTCCTCGTACCGCTTGCCCGGGAAGATCGGACAGGCGTCGCCGCAGCCCATGGTCACGATGACGTCGCTCTCACGAACGGCCTCGGTCTCCAACAGCTGCGGAACCGCCCCGGTGATGTCGATGCCGATCTCGTGCATCGCCTCGATCGCGACCGGGTTGATCTGGTCGCGCGGCTCCGAACCGGCCGACCGGACCTCGACCGAATCACCCGCCAACTGCCGCAACCACCCGGCAGCCATCTGAGACCGGCCGGCGTTGTGGACACAGACGAACAGGACACTTGGCTTGCTCACTTCGATGCTCCAGTACTCGCAGTGGTGTCGACATGAGGTGTGACAACTTCGTCCGCGGCCCGTCCGGCTCGCGGGTACAGCAGCGCCAGCAGACCCACTCCGACAGCGGCACCGACGAGCTGCGCGATCATGAAGCCCGGCAACGACGCGGGCGCGATCCCGGCAAAGGTATTGCTGAAAGCGCGCCCGATCGTGACCGCCGGGTTGGCGAACGAGGTCGAAGAGGTGAACCAGTACGCCGATCCGATGTACGCGCCGACCGCGGCCGGAGCCAACGCGGCCCGCCCCGCCGATGCGAGCGCGAAGATCAGCACGACCAACCCGCCCGTCGCAACGACCTCACCCAGCCACAGATGCCCGGCGCTGCGGTCCTTCGTCGACCACGACACCGCCGCTTCGCCGTACATGAGATTCGCCAGGATGGCACCGATCACCGCACCGACCACCTGCGCCGGAACATAGGCGCCGAGATCACGCGCGGTCAATCCGCTGCCGCTGCTCCGGCCGAGCCACCAATCGACCGCCGAGACCACCGGATTGAAGTGTGCGCCGGACACGGGTCCGACCATCAGGATCAGTACGGCGAGTCCGAGTGCGGTGGCGAAGGCGTTCTCCAGCAACTGCAGCCCGACATCGTTCGGTGACAGCGCCGCAGCCGCGATGCCGGAACCGATGACGACCGTCACCAGCAGCCCGGTACCGATGCCTTCGGCAAGCACCCGCCGCCACAAGGGAACCGTGGTCACGCGCGCCCACCAGCAGCCGGTACGGCGAGCTCGTCGAGCAGCACACGAACCCGACGCTCGATCTCGTCGCGAATCGGACGCACGTCGGCGACATCCAGGCCGGCCGGGTCGTCAAGGACCCAGTCCTCGTACCGCTTGCCCGGAAAGATCGGACAGGCGTCACCGCACCCCATCGTGATCACCACGTCCGCGGCCCGAACCACCTCATCGGTCCACGGCTTCGGGTACTCGGTCGAGATATCGATCCCCCGCTCGGCCATCGACGCGACCGCGGCGGGTTTCACCTCGATACCCGGCTCAGAGCCACCCGACCAGGCGATCGCACGATCGCCCGCCAGCCGCTCGAAGAACCCCAGCGCCATCTGACTGCGGCCGGCGTTGTGGACGCACAGAAACAGTACGACCGGCTTCCCATCATCGTGATGTCCCTCAACGCGCGCGAGCGCGCTGAGACGTTGCCGCGCGAAGCGCTCCGCCAGCAGCGGCAGGAAGTTCGGCACCGTGCTCCCGGTGGCGAACTGGTCGTAGCTGGAGTGCAGGAAACGTTCGATCGTCACCGGCCCGAAGATCCCGGCGAACTGCTCGCCCAATCGCGATGCCGCCGTACGCAACGCGAGCTGCTGATCGATGGACAGGTCTTCACGGTGATACCCGGCAACCTCGGTCATGCGCCCCTCCCCTTCTGTTCTGACACCAGTGGCACCAAGCGATCGATACGGCCGGCGATCTCGTCGTACGCGGCCTCGAATGCCGCATCCGTGTCCACCGGCGCCGGATCCGGCACCGACCAATGCACCCGCGGCCTGGCGTCAGCCGGCAGATGCTCGTACGCGATGTCGCACACGGCGATCACCAGATCCTCCGGCCGGACCACGTCGCTCACCTGAGCCGTCCGCCAGCCATCTGGATCCAAGCCACGCCGCCGCGCCACCTTCACCGCTCGCGGATGCACCCGCTCCGCAGGCCGCGTCCCCGCCGACACCGCCGGCACATGACTCCGCCGCGCCCAGATCGCCGCCGCCAACTGCGACCGCGCCGAGTTGTGCGTACACACGAACACCACCCGCGGCACCTGGCTCAACGAGGGACTCGCGATCTTCGCCAACATCTCCGGCACCAGCCGCACGTACGTACGCCGGTGATCCCCCTCCGACCTACCCCGCACCACCAACCCGGCGTCCTCCAGCACCTTCAGGTGGTGAGCCACCAAATTGGTCGGCATCTCCAGAATCGCCCCCAACTCCCCCGGCGCCGCATCCCCCACCCCCAGCGCATCCACAATCGCCAACCGCGCCGCATCCCCGAGCGCCGCGTACGCCCGAGCCCGCTCCACCAGTGACGTACGCTCAACGTTCATTGCCTCAATAATCACTGAGCTATCCCGAACTGTCAACCACAGGCGCCCCGCACCTCGGGCAACAACGGCCACACCACTGAACCACCCCGGGTTTGATGCACACCTCCTTCGTTGGGAAGGTGGCATTCATGCCGAGCAAGTACGACGAGCAGACCCGCGCGAAGGCGGTTCGTCTGGTCCTCGATCATGTTGATGACTATGACTCTGAGTGGGCGGCGATCAAGGCGGTCGAGATCTTGAAGGCGGCGACAAGTTTCTTCGCGCGGGAGAGCGACCCGCGACAGCGGTGATCTGCCGGTTCATCGCCGAGCACAAGACTCGGCTCGGGGTCGCTCCGATCTGCCGTGCGCTGTCCGCGCACGGCAGCACGATCGCCCCGAGAACCTACTACGCCTGGGCCACCCGGGCGCCGTCGAAACGGGCCTTGTGGGACACCACGGTCACCGAGTTGCTGGCCGGGTACTACGAACCCGGCCCCGACGGCCGGCGCCCGCCGGAGTCGCCGTACGGGTCGCTGAAGATGTGGGCCCACCTGCAACGGCAAGGCATCCAGGTCGCGCGCTGCACCATCGAGCGGCTGATGTGCACCAACGGCTGGCGTGGTGCGACCAGGGCCAAGAAGGTCCGCACCACCATCGCGGACCCGGCCGCGACCCGGGCACCGGACCTGGTCAACCGGCAGTTCGCCGCCCAGGCACCGAACCGGCTCCTGGTCGCGGACTTCACCTACGTACGCCTGGCCGCCGGCACGTTCGCCTACACGGCCTTCGTCATCGACGCCTTCGCCGGGCGGATCGTCGGCTGGGAATGCTCCACCAGCAAGCACACCACGTTCGTCGAACGCGCCATCGCCCAGGCCGCCGCCTTCCGCGCCAGACAAGGCAACCCTGTGAATGCCCCGCAAAACAAGGCGATTCACCACTCAGACGCCGGATACGCTCACTTCAACAGCCCGGTGTTGCATCGACCGGTTGAACTCGCCCAGTACACCTCGCTGCACTTCGCCGAGACCCTGCAACTCCACGGCCTCAGCAACCTCGAGGCCATCACCGCCGACTGGGTCCACTGGTACAACACCACCGACACGGTGTCGGAAAACGACAAGCGGAGATCCCCCGACGACCCGCGCTCCCGTCCAACGTCCCCGGACAACCGCGTTCGACGACGGTCTACTGAGCTCGGAGCACCAACTGGCGCCGGCGGTCGGTGCCGACCGGCAAACTGGCAGGTTCGCGCGCGTTCCCGTGTGAGCGCGCGCCTCGTCTGTCCCGACGGGGCCGCCAGGAGTTCCCCGCCGTACCTTGGCGCCGGCCCCTGCTATCACCCCGCACCGCCGACCCGGGCGACGGCTGCTCCGAGTCACACAGCACCTGGGTGTCGGCGGGCGGACTGGAGGACGGCTCCGGCGCCACGAAGCGCCGCCAGGTGTGGGGCGGGCGCGGGCTGGACGGTCGCACCCAGCTGTGTCGATAGTTTGAGGGTGATTTCCGGACGGAGTGCACCGCCGCCGGTCAAGAGTATGCCTCGATCAAGCGCGTCGACCATTTGCGGACCGTCGTCTCCACGCATGAGGTCGATGATCGACTCCGCCACTTCTTGGATGAGCTGCGAGGCCGGAAGGTTACGTCCTAGGTCGCTGACACCCAGCGCCGTACTGCGAGCGCTACTCAAAGCACCGCTCGCCAACAGAGCGATCTCAGTCAGCTCGGCGCCCACGTCCACGACCAGGAGCGGCCGCGCCAGGTCGGCACGGGCTCCCAGCGCGGCGGCCTTGACGCTGGTGATCGTCATTACGGTTTCGGGGTCGAGGACTTCCAGTACGGAGAGGAGTTCGAGGCGGTCAACCTCGTCGCAGGCAACCGGGATCGTCGCCACAACAGTAGGACGCCCGCGTCCACGCGCTCGAGGACAGACAAGGTTACCGAGAACGTCTGCCATCGCATCCGCGTCGATGATCTTGCCTCGGTGCACCGGCTTCCTCGTCGGACCGCGGGCCACCGTGGGCGCATCGACTACCACACCGTGCTCCGGCGTCCAAGCCCTGGTCCGTGCGCTGCCCACATCGATGGCAATGCCCGCGGTAGTCCGTGCGGTCAAGTCGTTCAGCCGCCGCGACCGAACGACGGCGGGCAACGAAGTCACCGACCGGATTCCCGCAGTCGGTGACATTCGCCGCAGTACAGGCACTGTGGGCAGATCCGCAGCCGTTGCACCTCAACGGTACTGCGACATCCGTGGCACCGGCCGTAGTGGCCGGTATCCATCCGGTCGAGAGCGGCTTCGACGTCCGCCAGGACTAGCCGCGCCGCGACAGTAAGTTGGTCCTGCACCTCGACCAGCGCCGATCCCCGACCACCGCTCGACTGCTTCGGCCGGGCCGACCGGCGGATGGCGCTCAGCTGTTCCCGGCGGAAGGCTCGCTGCTCGAGTAGGTTCACTCGCAGGGTCGCCAACTCCTGCCGAGACAGTCCGGCATTGATGACGGTGGCCGCATCGATCGTCATGGGCTCGACTCCTCGATGATTCGCCGATGTCAGAGTGCCAGCTGCTGACAGCGCACGCAGTAACGCACGTAGGGCAAGATCTCCAGCCGTCCAACCGGGATTCGCCCCTCGCAGCGGTGACAAACGCCATACGTACCGTCGTGCACGCGAGCCACGGCTGCATCGATCTCGGCCAGGACCTTCCGGATCGCCGTGGTCTGTACGGTCACCAGGTCCTTGTTCGCGTTGGGCTTGTCCGATTCCATGGCTGTCACCTGGGCGAGACGGGTGTTTCGCTCGTGCTGCAGCCTCTGCAGGATCTCGTGCTTGCGCGCCAGGCCGGGCTGACCGGCCGAACCGCCGCTGCTGGAGATCGTCCGTGGTGGGTTCATGCCTCCACCATCGCCACTGGCGCTCGCATTTCCCATCGGGACCAGCACCCATCTTTGCCTCTGGTCCTCAGATGGGTGTCAGCACCGATCGACATCCTGGCGGCAAGGGAGCATCCTGACGGCGTGGGCAGCAGACTCGACGGACTCGCGAGATAGTGGAGGCTGTTGGTCAAGAAGAAGGGATCCTGGCGGTGTCGTTGTTCTGGCGGATCTTCGCGCTGAACGCCATCGTGCTCGGAGCGGCGACCGCGTTGCTCCTGTTGGCGCCCGTAACGGTTTCTGTACCGGTTCTGCTCACCGAGGCCGGCGTTCTGATCGGTGGCCTGGCGGTCATGCTCGTCGCGAACGCGGCGCTACTGCGGATCGGGCTCGCCCCGCTCGCGCGGCTGACCCGTCAGATGTCAACCGTGGACCTTCTCCGCCCCGGTCAGCGCCTCTCCGTGAGCGGCCACGGCGGAGTACCCAACCTGCTCCGCGCGTTCAACGCCATGATCGAGCGACTGGAGCGCGAGCGAGCCACCAGCGCTGCCCGAGCCCTGTCGGCGCAGGAGTCCGAACGTCGGCGGATCGCCCGGGAGCTTCATGACGAGGTCGGCCAGAGCCTCACCGCCGTGCTCCTCGACCTCAAGCGCGCGGCGGACCTGTCAGTCGATCATGCTCTGCGTGTCGAACTCGCACAGGCTCAGGAGACCACCCGATCCAGCCTGGATGAGGTACGCCGACTCGCCCACCGTCTGAGGCCCGGCGTACTCGAAGATCTCGGACTGGTCAGCGCACTCACGGCCCTTACGACCGAACTGTCAGACCACACTGGTCTGCTCATCCGCCGGCACTTCGAAGCCGGCCTTCCGAGGCTCGACGAGCAGACCGAGTTGGTCCTCTACCGGGTCGCGCAGGAGAGCATGACGAACGTCGCCAGGCATGCCGGTGCCGAACGCATCGATCTGTACCTCACCGGCCACGAGGACGCCGTGGTACTGCGGGTCAAGGACGACGGGCGCGGGATCGGCCTGGCGCACGAAGGCGCCGGCCTCCGCGGGATGCGCGAACGTGCCCTTCTGATCGGAGCGTCCCTCGAGCTCGCCGCTGCGCCGAACGGCGGAACAGAGGTCAGCCTGACAGTGCCCGTGCAAGGAAGTGAAGCCTGAGATGCAGCCCACCAAGATTCTTCTCGCTGACGATCACGCGCTGGTACGCCGTGGGATCCGGCTGATACTTGACCGCGAGCCCGATCTGGAAGTCGTCGCGGAGGCATCTGACGGCAGTGAGGCCGTGTCGCTCGCCCGCAGTCAACCGGTCGACCTGGCGATCCTCGACATCGCGATGCCGCGGATGACCGGGCTCCAGGCTGCCCGTGAGCTGTCCGTCGCACGCCCCGACCTGCGGGTGCTGATGCTGACGATGTACGACAACGAGCAGTACTTCTTCCAAGCACTGAAGGCCGGCGCATCGGGGTACGTCCTGAAATCAGTCCTCGACCGCGACCTGGTGGAAGCCTGCCGGGCAACGATGCGCGGGGAGCCGTTCCTCTACGCCGGCGCCGTGACCGCGTTGGTGCGCAGCTACCTGGACCGCGTCCGTCAGGGCGTCGACGTGCCCCAGCAGATCCTCACAGCACGCGAGGAAGAGGTGCTCAAACTGGTTGCGGAGGGCAACTCGTCGAAGGAGATCGCTGAGCTCCTGACGATCAGCGTCAAGACCGTCGAGCGCCACCGCTCGAACATGCTCCAGAAGCTCGGACTCCGCGACCGCCTCGACCTCACCCGCTACGCCATACGCGCCGGTCTGCTCGAGCCGTGACGTGGCGCGCCACAGCCCGATCGCTGACCCCGACCTGGTCGCTTCCATGCTCAGCACTGGCGAGTTCCCAGCCGCGCTACGCGCGCAAAGTCTCGTCTGCTCATGCGTTGAGCACGGCTGTAGTTCTGAGCCGGAGGTTGGGCGTGACGTTTGCGAAGGATCAGTGGACTCGGCCGGTGACGCTGCCTGACGGCGCGGTGAAGCGGGAGCGGAACGAGAAGCGGTGGGGCCGCGGGAAGCGGTGGTTGGCGGTTTGGACCGATCCTCATGGAGCAGAGAGGTCGAAGGCCTTCGATACGAAGACCGCAGCGCTCCGGTACGCCAATGGGCAGGAGACCGATCGGGATCGTGGGGACTACCTCGATCCGAACGCCGGCAAGGTGCGACTCGCGGAAATCTGGCCGCGGTGGATCAAGTCGCGGAGGGTAGACCCTGCGAGCGAGATTCTGTACGAGTCGAAGTGGCGGCTTCACGTCGCGCCGGTGTTCGGGCGGCGGATGGTCAAGAGCATCCTGCCGTCGGAGGTCGCAGTCTGGTTGACCGATCTCATGGGTGCCTATGGCCCGTCGACGGCCAGGAGCGCGTTCTTGGTGCTCAACGGCTGTCTTGAACTCGCCGTGGCGGACGAGCTGATCAAGCGCAATCCGGGTCAGTCGAAGATCGTCAGGAAGCCGAGTAGGCGGCTCGCCAAAGTTGTTGCCTGGCCGGACGAAACGGTGGAGCGCATCGTCGAGGCTCACCCTGAGCGGTTCAGGCTGCTTCCGACGATCGGATCGGCAGCCGGCTTGCGACAGGGCGAGATGTTCGGACTCTCGGTTGACGATTTCGACTTCAGCCTGATGCTCATCAGAGTCCGTCGCCAGGTGAAGCGCCTTGGCAAGAAGTTCGTCTTCGCGCTCCCCAAGAATGACAAAGAGCGCTTCGTTCCGATGGCACCCGTGCTCGCAAGCGCCGTCAGGAGCCACATCGAGCGGTTCGGAACCACCACCATCTCGCTGCCGTGGGAGCGGCTCGACGGCTACCTACAGTCGCATGACCTGATCTTCAGCTGGACAGACGGCCGGCACCTCACGGCGCGTCTACATGACGAGCTCGTCTGGAAGCTCCTACGACCGTGCGCGGCACGCAGTTGATCGTCGGCTGGAGCGACTTGCCCTGCGGCTGACGGAGCAGTCACGGAGCAGGGCCGATCGGAGCTCGGACTTCGATGACATCGATCGAGGTCCCGGCTTGCTCTGAGAGCAAGTCAGGGCAAGCCGGAAGCCGTTATAAACAAGGCTATTTCAGCTCGGCCGAGGTCTTACCGAGCAGGCGCCGCGCCACGATCAGCTGTTGGATCTGTTGGGTGCCTTCGAAGATGTCGAGGATTTTGCTGTCTCGGGACCACTTCTCGAGGAGTTCGTGTTCGGAGTAGCCGAGGGAGCCGGTTAGTTCTACGCAGCGGAGGGTTATGTCGTTGGCGGTGCGGCCTGCCTTCGCCTTGGCCATGGAGGCTTGGAGGGAGTTGGGGTGGCCGTTGTCGGCCATCCAGGCGGCTTGGAGGGTGAGGAGGTGGGCGGCTTCCCAGTCGGCTTCCATCGCGAGGTACGTCGCGGCGGCCGCGGGCTGCTGGTGGACGGGGCGGTCGTAGTCGATCTCGACACCTGCCTCGGCCAGCAGGTCTCGCGTCACCTCCAACGATGCGCGGGCGCACCCGACGGCCATGGCGGCGACCAGGGGGCGGGTGTTGTCGAAGGTCTGCATGACCCCCGCGAACCCCTTGTCCGCATCGACCTCGGGCGATCCGAGGAGGTTATCGCGGGGGACGCGGCAGTTGTCGAAGCGGAGCGTGGCGGTGTCCGAGGCGCGGATGCCGAGCTTGTGCTCCAAGCGCTCCACGGTCATGCCCGGCGTGTCCTTCATGACCACGAAGGACTTGATCGCGGCGCGGCCGAGGGTCTTGTCCAGGGTTGCCCAGACGACGACGGCGTCGCAGCGGCCGCCGGCGGTGACGAAGATCTTCTCGCCGTTGAGGACGTACGCGTCGCCGTCGAGCCGTGCGGTGGTCTGGATGCCGGCGGAGTCCGAGCCGCAGTCGGGTTCGGTGATCGCCATCGCAGCCCAGACACCGTCGAAGCGCTGCAGCTGCTCGTCCGACGCCACCGAAGCGATCGCCGAGTTGCCGAGGCCCTGGCGCGGCATCGAGAGCAACAGCCCGACGTCGCCCCAGCACATCTCCATGATCGACAGCACCGAGGACATGTTGGAACCGTTGACGACTCCGTCCTCGGCGGCAGCGGTACGCCGTACCCCGGACGCGCCCGCGCCGGAACCGGTGCCTGAGGCCCCTAATCCGTCGACCATCGCGGCGAGCATGTCCAGCTCGACCGGATACTCGTGCTCGGCGAGGTCGTAGCGCCGCGAGTTCGGCCGCAGCATCTCGGCGGCGACCTGATGCGCCTGGTTGACGAAGGCGCGGAACTTCCGGGGCGTCTCCAGGTTGATCATCAGACCAGCACCGCACCTTCCATCACGCCGATCGCCCGCAGGTCGCGGTACCACCGTTCCACCGGATGCTCCTTCACGAACCCGTGCCCGCCGAGCAGTTGTACGCCGTCAGTCCCGATCTGCATGCCTTTCTCGGTGCACAGCCGCCGCGCCAGCGCCACCTCACGAGCGAACGGGAGCCCTTGCGAGGCACGCGATCCGGCCCGGTACGTCACCAGCTTCATGCCCTCGAGTTCGATCCCGATGTTCGCGACCATGAACGCCACCGACTGTCGATGACTGATCGGCTCGCCGAACGCCGTCCGCTCGTTCACGTACGGCGTGACGTAATCGAGCACCGCCCGCGCCGTACCCAGGGCCAGCGCGCACCACCCGAGCCGCGACAACCGAACGCACTCGGTGTAGTCCTCGACCGTCCCCAACGGAACCGCCGGTACGTCGGTCAGGATCATCCGGCTGAGCGACGCCGCCCGCAACCCCATCGACGGCTCGGCCTCGATCGTGACGCCGGGGTGGTCCGGCTCCACCACGAACAGGCGCGGCCCCGCGTCGGTCTGCGCACCGATCACGAACAGCTCCGCGTCGGCGGCCCGCGGTACGAGCGACTTCACGCCGTTCAGCAACCCGCCCGTGCACTTCGTCCGCAACTCGAACGGGTCGAACAACGCGCGCGGCTCGAGCAGCGCCAGCGCGGCCGCCGGGACCGACGACCCCGTGAAGGCCGGCAGGTACGTCGCCTGCTGCGTCTCGTCACCCCACAACGAAATCGCCGTACTCACCGCCGACGGCGCCAGGCATGCGACGGCCTGGCCCATGTCGCCGTGCGCGAGCGCCTCGGCGACCAGTACGCCGGTCATCTCGGACCGCTCGGTCACGATGCCGCCAAGTTCCTCCGGCACCTCGATCAGACTCAGCCCGAGCTCGGCGGACGACTCGAGCACCTTGCCGTCGGTCGCGCACACCACATCGGCGGCGGACGCGGCCGGCCGCAGTACATCGGACGCGAAGGACCGGACGACATCGACCATCATCTGCTGGTCCTCGGTCGGCGTCAGATCGAACCGCCCGGTGGCGCGGGCCGCGGGCAACCGGGAGGGCGCCGCTTGCTTCGAACCCGCCGTGAACCGCCGGGAGAGCGCTCCCGCCGCCCGGAACCCGGTCTTCGTTGCCTCGAACACCGCTCGCTCGGTGGGCTTGCGCAGTCCGAGGCGGTCGATCGCCCGCGACCGCGCCAGCCGGTTCAGGAAGGCGACTCCGACGCCGATCGCGTCCCGCCGCCCCCGCGTCCGCTCGTCAAGGCTCATGCGGCTACTGTAAACCGAAGTTACAACTCAGGTCACGCCCCGCCCGTTGTAACCTGACGCATCTCGGCAGAGGGAGGGTGCGGTGGTGGCGGTCAGCATGTCCGACGTGGCGCGCCACGCGGGCGTGTCACAGCGGACCGTCTCGAACGTGGTGAACAACTACGTGCACGTCTCCCCCGCGACCCGCGCCCGCGTCCAGGCCAGCCTCGACGCCCTCGGATACCGCCCGAACACCGCCGCCCGCCGCCTGCGCACCGGCCGCACGGGCACCGTCACGCTGGCCGTCCCGACCTTCCGCGAGCGGTACTTCGCCGACCTCGCGGAAGCAATCGTCGCCGCCGCCCGCGACCGCGGTACGACGGTCCTCGTCGAGACCACCGGCGGTCGCCGCGAGACCGAACTGGAACTGCTCCGCGGCGGCGGCGAGATCCTCACCGACGGCGTGATCATGAGCGCGGTATCGCTCGGCCGCACCGATCAGCGCAGTACCCGCCCGGTCGTCCTGGTCGGGGACCGGGAGCCGGGCAGCGCGATCGACCACGTCGGGATCAAGAACCGCGAGGCGGCGCAGGCCGCGGTCAACCACCTGCTCGACACCGGCCGCCAGCGCATCCTCCTGCTCGGCGCAAACCACGGACCGAAGCGCTCGTACCAGCTCCGCCGCCAGGGCTACCAGGCCGCACTCAAGAAGCGCGGAATCACCGAGGCGCTGCTGGTCGACTGCGACTGGACGACTGCCGCGGCCGCCGAGGCCGTCACGCGGACCTTCAAGGACATGCAGCCGGACGGCATCTTCGCGATGAACGACTCGGCCGCCCTCGGAGCGCTCAGGGCGCTGCAGCGCGCCAAGATCGACGTACCGGGTGATGTGTCGGTCGTCGGGTTCGATGACATCGTCGAGTCGGGTCTGTCCACGCCGACGCTGAGCACGGTCGCTCCGCTGCTCGGTGAG
Organism: Kribbella sp. NPDC043289; assembly: GCF_056436705.1. Lineage (NCBI taxonomy): Bacteria > Bacillati > Actinomycetota > Actinomycetes > Propionibacteriales > Kribbellaceae > Kribbella > Kribbella sp. NPDC043289. The sequence goes on along the minus strand of NZ_JBWKCB010000001.1, from coordinate 189,933 downwards.
ATCGCGGTCAACGCACTCGACCTGCTCGAGGAGCAGCTCGACGAGGACCACGTGCCGCAGCACCGGATGGCCGGCTACGAACTCCGGATCCGGGAGAGCAGCACCCGCTGAAACCTGCTCGCGCCGACCTCTTGTGGCGCAGATTTGCTACGTAGTAAATTTCGGCGGCATGACACGTACCGCTCTCGCCCCCAGGTTCACCGGAGCCGGAAACATCGAGTTCGCGGATCACGAGTACACCGATCCCGGACCGGGTCAGCTCCTGCTCTCCGTCCAGGCCAACGCCCTCTGCGGCACCGATCGCCATCAGTACTTCGACGGCTCGTCCGTCGTCCCCGGCCACGAGGCCGCCGGCACGGTGCTCCAAGCAGGTGCAGGCACCAGCACCCCCGTCGGCACCCGAGGCGCCGTCTTCCTGATGGACTACTGCGGCGAGTGCCGCAGCTGCACCTACGGCGCCACCAACCAGTGCTTCGCGAAGCGCGCCGACATGGGTTTCAGCCACGACGGCGGCTACGGCCCGTACGAACTCGTCCACGAGTCCAACTTCTTCCCCGTCACCGACGACATCGAGATCGGCAACGCAACGATGCTGCTCGACGTGATGGGCACCAGCACGCACGCCCTCGGTCGCGCGGCGCTCGTCCGCCAGGACGTCGAAAGCGTGTACATCGCCGGCGCCGGCCCGATCGGCCTCGGCCTGACCGTGATGAGCAAGCTGAAGTACGGCGCCGACGTACCGGTCTACATCTCCGACGTCTCCCGCTGGCGCCTTGACTTCGCCGAGACGTTCGGTGCGATCCCGCTGCTCGCCGACGACATCTCCGCAGCCGGTAACCCGGACATCGCGTTCGACGCCTCCGGCAAGGGGTCCGCGCGCCGCGCCGCCCTCGACATCATCAGCAAACGCGGCGCGCTGATCTGCGTCGGCCACGGCGAGGGCGTGACGCTGAACGCCTCCGACGACCTGATCAGCCCCGAGCACGCCGTCCTCGGCAGCGAGTACTTCCGGTACGACGAGATGCCGGGCAACCTCGCGATCCTCTCCGAGCACCAGGACCTCATCTCGCGGGTCATCAGCCACCGTTTCCCGGTCGAGGAGATCAGCGACGCGTTCCGCCTGTTCATGGCCGGCGAGACGGGCAAGGTCGTCATCACACAAGAGGGCGCCCAGTGACAGTCCCAGTGAAGGTCGCGGTCGTCGGCGCGGGCGGTTGGGGTGAGCACCACGCGCGCATCTTCTCCCGTCGCCCCGACACCGACCTCCGCGCGGTCTTCGGCCGCACCCCCGAGAAGACCCGGCAGCGGGCCGAGCGGTACGGCGCCACGCCGTACACGGATCTCGATCTGATGCTGGAACGGGAGCGCCCCGACCTGATCACGGTGTGTCTGCCGAACGAGGACCACTACGACGTCACGCTCAAGCTGGTCCGGACCGGCGTACCGCTGCTGGTGGAGAAGCCGCTCGTCTTCGACCTCGCCGAGGCCGACACGCTCCTCAGCGCGGCAGGCGATCAGTTCTTCGCGATCAACTTCAACCACCGGTACGCCGAACCGGTCCAGCGGGCGAAGGCGCTGATCGACGCCGGTGAGCTGGGCGATCTCGTCTTCGCGACCTGGCGGTTCGGTGGCGAGGCGAACCGTGGCGGATCGCCGCACGCGGGTCTGATCGAGACGCAGTGCCACGGGTTCGACATGCTGGAGCACCTGGCCGGCCCGATCACCGCGGTCTCCGCGCACATGACCGACAAGACGTACGGCGCCTTCAGCACGGTCGCTCTCGCGCTCGATTTCGAGAACCGCGCGGTCGGAACGATGCTCGGGACCTACGACTCGTCGTACGCCTATCCCGACACGCAGCGCATCGAGATCAACGGGACCGCAGGCCGGCTCGTCATCCACGACACGGTCCGCGCGCTGACGTTCAGCAGGGCCGGCGATCCGGTCGAGCAGCGCTGGCACTCGACGTACTTCGACGACGAAGCCCGCAACTTCGCAGGTACCTTCGACCGGCACGTCGACGCCCTGCTGGACGCTCTCCGCGCCGGCGAGCAGCCCCCGGTGCACGCCCGCGCGGGACGGCGAGCGCTGCAACTCGCGTACGCAGCCATCGAGTCACACGAGACCGGACGAAAGGTCAGTACCGGGTGATCGCGTCGGCCTTCGCCTGTAGGTAGCGCTGCTCCGGGAGGCTCGTCGTACGGCGGGCCGCCGCAAGGTAATGCTCCTGAGCCTTGGCCGGATCGCCTGCTCGTTCGTAGAGGTGGGCGCGGACGGCGTCCAGGCGGTGGGTCTCGGTGATGTTCTTGTCGTCCTCGATGGTCGCGAGCAGGTCCAGACCCGCCTGCGGACCTTCGAGCTGGGCGAGTGCGATCGCGCGGTTGAGCGTCACCATCGGGTTCGGGGCGAGGCGCTCGAGCAGCAGGTACAGCGAGTAGATCTGCCGCCAGTCGGTCTCGTCCGCGCTCGGTGCCTCGGCGTGCACCGCGGCGATCGCGGCCTGCAACTGGTACGGCCCGACCGCGCCCTGCTTCAGCGTCTCTAAAGTCAGGTCGGCGCCCTCGGTGATCTGCGCGCGATCCCACAACGCGCGGTCCTGCTCGTCGATCGGCACCAGCCCGCCGTCGGCGGTCGTCCGCGCCGCGCGCCGCGAGTCGGTCAGCAACATCAACGCCAGCAGACCCGCGACCTCGCCGTCGCCGGGCAGCGCCGCGCGCAACATCCGCGCCAGCCGGATCGCTTCCGCCGTCAGCTCGACGCGCTGCAACTCCTCCCCCGAGCTCGCGGTGTAGCCCTCGTTGAAGATCAGGTACAGCACCTGCAGTACGACGCGGAGCCGCTCGGCCTGCTCGGACTCGGGCGGCATCTCGAACCGGCTGCCGGCCGCCTTGATGCTCTTCTTCGCCCGGCTGATCCGCGGCGCCATCGTTGCCTCGGGCACCATGAAGGCCCGGGCGATCTCCGCGGTACTCAGACCGCCGACCGCACGCAACGTCAACGCGACCTGCGAGGCCGGCGTGACGGCCGGATGGCAACACAGGAAGAGCAACGTCAACGTGTCGTCGGTGTCCGGCGCCTCGCCGATATCGGAGCCCGGGGCAACCAATTCCTCCGGCCCGGCCATCGCCGCGACGTTGTCCTCCCGGCGCCGGCGCGCGTTCTCGCTGCGGAACGCGTCGGTCAGCCGCCGCGTCGCGACCGTGATCAGCCACCCGCGCGGGTTCGCCGGTACACCGTCCATCGGCCACTGCGTCGCCGCCGCGAGCAACGCCTCCTGCACGGCGTCCTCACACAGATCGAACTGCCCGTGCCGCCGCACCAGAAACCCCAGCACCTGCGGCGCGAGCTCGCGCAGTACCTCCTCGACGTTCACCCCGCCGAGCCTACGCGCCGAACAATCGGCATTTCGACAGGACGTATACGTCCACTGAACCCGATCGGCCGGGTCGCTGAGCGTGAACGCAGGCGTGCCGAGCCGACACCTCCTGTCGAACTGCCGATCACCGGTAAGCCCACCCCGACCACCGCTCCACCCGAACCACGATCACGGGCCCGCGCGGCGGATCCCCGTCGTACTGCGGGTACTTCGCCACCAGCAGGTCGACCGCTGCGGCGTGCTCAACCGCCACGCGCGCGACCCCGTCCACGCGGACCCACCACAGGTGCGTCCAGTCCTCCTCGTACTCGTCGACCAGCACCGCGACCCGCTCGTTCGCCTCGATGTTCCGCAGTCGCTGCAGAGCGGTCGTCGTCTTCGGCTTCTGGTCGATCGCGATGAACAGCTCGTCACCGTGAACGGCGTACGTCACCGGCACGAGGTGCGGTCGCAGATCCTCCCCGACCGTCGCCAGCCGTCCGACCCGCGCGGCTGCCACCCGGGCCCTGCAGGCAGCCTCGTCGAGTTTCACCGCTGCAGGTGTCGGAGGGCTGCGGTCGGGATCCGGCGGGTGATCGGGCCGATCACTGACGCGTCGCGCAAGGCGGTCCGCGCCGCCAGGTGTCCGCAGGCGCCGTGCACGCCACCGCCGGGGTGAATCGCGGAACTGCCGAGGTACAGGCCGTCGACGAACGTTCGCGCGCTGCCCAGCCCGATCGTCGGCCGGAACACCAACTGCTGGTGCAGCTGCATCGTGCCGCCACCGAGCGCGCCGTACCCGAGGGCAGCGTTCCCCGACTCCAGCGTCGACGGCCGCTGCAGGTCGCGGCCGACGACCAGGTCGCCGAACCCGGGCGCGAACCGCTCGATCGTCCGCTCCATCCGGCCGGCCAGCTTCTCCGCCGACGCGTCGTCGGCGATACCGCGCGGCAGGTGCGCGTACGCCCAGACCGCCTCGGTGCCTTCCGGCGATCGCGACGGATCCGCCTTCGTCGTCTGCCCGATCAGCATGAACGGCTGCGACGGCACCCGCCCGGTGTCCAGATCGGCCGACAGGTGCACGAGCTCATCGGCGGTCCCACCGAGGTGGACGACGCCCGCCGACCGCGCCTCGACCGCCTTCCACGGGATCGGGCCGCTGAGCCGGAAGTTCAGCTTGACCGTCGGGTAGTCCCATTCGAACCGCTCGTCCAGATCGCGCCGCAGCCCTGCCGGGATCAGTGCCTCGGGCAACAACTCGCCGTACAGCACCGGTGCGGACGTGTCCGCGACGACCGCTCGCTCGACCGCGACCGTCTCCCCCGACGCCGTCTGTACGGCGGTCACGCGGCCCGCCGAAACGTCGACGCGGGTCACCGGCATGCCCGAGACCAGCAACGCGCCGGCCCGCTCGGCACGGCGCACCATCGCTCCGGAGAACGCGGACGAGCCACCGGTTGCGACCGGGTAGCCGACGTCCTGGGCCATCATCGCGAGCAGCCAGCCCATCGTCCCGCTGACGCTGCCCGACAACGGCGCATCCGCGTGCAGGGCGTTCCCGGCGATGATCGCGGGACCGTGCTGGCCGGCGAACAGCTCCTGACCCATCCGGTGCATCGGCATCGCCATGAACCGCGCGAAGCGCATCAGCTCACCGACCGACCCGAGCTTGCGGGCCAGCTTCACCCCCGGAACAACCGGCGGCCAGGTGGTGAGCAGCGCGTTCAGCAACGGCTCGCGCACCGACACGTACTGCTGGTACAGCCGCAGCCACGCGTCACCGTCGCCCGGGTGCTCGGCGCCGAGCGACTTCGCGGTGTCCTCGGGGTCCGGGTGGATCGCGGCTGCGGCGCCGTCCTCGTCGAGCAGGTGCACCAGCGGCAGCGGTGCGTGCGCCCACTTCAGGCCGAACTTCTCCAGCTCCAGCGCGCGGATCACCGGTGACGCGACACCCAGCGGGTAGTTCGAACTGAAACGATCGCTCGTCCAGCCGCCGTCCTCGGTCGACCGGACGGCCCCGCCAAACGTATCGGCGGCCTCCAGCACCAGGACGTCCCAGCCCGCGTCGGCGAGCGTGATCGCGCTCACCAGACCGTTCGGCCCCGAACCGATCACCACGGCATCAACACTGCGCGGCAGCATGCTTCGAGCCTAACGTGACCGGGACTCGATCTCCCGCATCAGGGTGCTGAGCTCGCGGGCGCGCCCGACCATCGCCGGGTCGACCATCCGGCCGTCCGGCAGCACGATCACTCCCCCGTCGGCGACGCCGGCCTCGTCGACCGCCGCCAGCAGCGCCTCCGCCGCGGCCACCTGGTCCGCGGACGGCGTGAACGCCTCGACGATCGTCGGCAACTGCCGCGGATGGATCGCCGTCCGGCCGACGAACCCGAGGCCGCGGCCCTCCTCCGACGTACGGCGGAGTCCGTCGACGTCCTGCACGTGCGGGAACACCGACATCATCGGCGCGCCCAGCCCGGCCGCCCGGGACGCCGAGACCAGCCGGCCACGGGCCCAGCCGAGCCCCGCCGGACCGTCCACGCCGAGCGCGCTGGACAGGTCCGCCTCGCCGAGCCCGATCGCGACCACCCGCGGGTCCGCGGTGGCGATCTCGAACGCCCGCTCGACCCCGAGCGGCGACTCGATCAGCGCGGTGATCCTTGCCGACGGCACCTTGTCCAGCACCGCCCGGACGTCGTCCGCGCTCTCCACCTTCGGCACCCGGATCCGCACCGCTGGTACGGCGGAGATCGCGGCCAGGTCGTCCTCGATCCAGGGCGAGGTCAAGGCGTTCACCCGGATCTCCACCCGGCCGTTCACGTTCGCCGCGAGCCAGGCGACCGCCCAGCCGCGGGCATCCGCCTTGTCCGCGACCGGGACCGCGTCCTCCAGGTCGAACACCACCAGATCAGGGCCCGCGGCAACAGCCTTCGCGAACCGGTCCGGCCGGTTGGCCGGAACATACAGTGCCGTCAGCACTTTCGAGGCCCCCTCCAGGCGAAAGCTTCTACACCACACCCGCGGCACGCAGCGCCGCGAGCTGGTCCGGAGTCACGCCGATCTCCGCGAGCACCTCGTCGGTGTTCGCGCCGTGCGGCCGTCCGGCCCACTTGATCGACCCCGGCGACTCGGACAGCCGGAACAACACATTCTGCATCTCGACCGGTCCGCCGAGTTCGTCGTCGTCGACGCTCACGATCGTCCCGAGCGCGGCGTACTGCGGATCGCCGACGATCCCGCGGATGTCGTGCACCGGACCGACCGCGGCCTCGGCCTTCTCGAACTCCGCCATCACGAGCTCCAGCGACCGCTCCGCGATCCACGACCCGACCGCGTCGTCGAGTTCGTCGGCGTGCTCGGCCCGCTCCCGCCCGGTCGCGAACCACGGCTCCGCGACCAGATCGGCGCGGCCGACCAGCGTCACCACCCGCTCGGCGATGCTCTGCGAACTCGTCGACACCGCCACCCACCGGCCGTCAAGCGTCCGGTACACGTTCCGCGGGGCGTTGTTCGACGACCGGTTCCCGAGCCGCGGCTGCACGTACCCGGTCTGCTGGTACGCCGTGATTCCGCCACCGAGCATCATCAGGATCGGCTCGATGATCGCCATGTCGATCACCTGGCCCGACCCGGACCGGTCCCGCTCGCGCAACGCCACCAGCACGGCGTACGCCGTCGCGAGCGCGGTGATCCCGTCGGCGAGACCGAACGGCGGCAGCGTCGGCGGGCCGTCCGGCTCACCGGTGACCGCCGCGAACCCGCTCATCGCCTCGGCTAGCGACCCGAACCCGGGACGCCGCGACCACGGCCCGACCTGCCCGAACGCCGTCACCCGCGCGATCACCAGCCGCGGGCTCGCCTCGAGCAGCACGTCCGGCCCGAGTCCCCAGCGCTCCAACGTGCCGGGCCGGAAGTTCTCGACCAGCACATCGTTCTGCTTGACCAGGTCCAGGAACACGTCGCGCCCGCGGGACAGGTCCAGCGTCGCGAGCCGCTTGTTCCGGCCGAGGGTCTTGAACCAGAGCCCGACCCCGTCCTTGGAGGCGCCGTGCGTGCGCGCGGCGTCCGGGCGGGACGGGTGCTCGATCTTCGTCACGTCGGCGCCGAAGTCACCGAGGAAGGTCGCCGCCAGCGGTCCCGCGAAGAGCGTCGCCGCCTCGAGCACCTTCACACCGTCAAGGGCTGCAGGTCTCATCCTGCGCACCTGAAGCCGATGCTTGCCGAGCGGTCGAGACCGCCACCGGTGAGCACCAGTTTGAAGCTGACCTCCGGCTCCTGCGGCCCGCCGTCGGCGTACCAGTCGGAGCCCTCGGCGACGTAGTGCGAGCCGCCCTTGAGGATGCAGAACCGGCTGCGGCCGTCGCGGTGCTCGCTCTCGGTGAGGTTCCACACGAGCGGTTCCAACCGACGGAACCCATCGACCCCAGCCGCGACCTGCCACTCGTCCTCGGTGGGCAGCCGGCCACCACGCCAGGCGGCGTAGGCCCGCGCGTCCGGCAGGTCGACGTACGTCACCGGCTGGTCCTCGGTGCCGGCCGCGGGCGCGCCGTCCACCCAGTGCTTCAGGAACCGGTTCGTCACCAGCGGCCGGTAGTCCGTCGCGGCCAGGAACGCCGCGTACTCCGCATTCGTCACCTCGGTGATCGCGACCGAGACCTCCGGCAGCGACACCTCCCGCGTCACCGTCTGGATGTCGTGCAGGCGAGGCGGCAGCGGCTTCCACTCCTCGACGTACGGCGCGGTGTCGTACAACCCGGTCTCGCGCCGCCGGTGCTTCACGGTCAGCGTCCGCTCCCCCGCCGGTACGACGACGGTCGCGCCGATCTCGGCGGGTCCGGACACTGCTGTCACCGAGACCCGCTCGGCCGGCCGCATCGGGAACGCGGACTCGTCGACATGCGGCCGCGGCATCGTGCCCAGCCGGCGGGCCGTCGCCCGGCACGAGGCGCCGGCGGTCGCGCCGACCCGGACGATGCCGGCCACGCCACGGCCGGGGACGACCAGGTGGACGCCCTCGTCGTCCGCGGTGATCGGCACGCCCGTGGTCACGTCGTACCAGTCGCCGACCTGGTCCTCGGAGCGCAGCACAATGCCGTCGAAGTCCTCCTCGTCGCGGTTGATCAGCGTCCAGAAGGTGATGTCGGCCAGGTCGAAGCGCGACCCGTACACACCGTGCTCACGCGCCTTCTCCGGGATCTCGGGCGTCAGCTGGATCCAGTCGCCGTTGATCAGCACCGGCGCGAACGCGCGCTGGGCGGCGACCATCCGGCGCAGCGTCGCACGGTCGCGGGCGTTCCAGCCGACCCACGCCGAGAACACCGACTCCCAGATCAGCATGCCGACGCCGTTCACCCAGGCCGACTGCAGCTCGTCGCTGTGGTCGCGGTTCCACCGGCGGGTGTGGTGCATCATGTGCCGGCGCTCGAACAGGTGCGCCCGCAGGACACCGGGCGCGTCGGTGTCGGCGAACCACTGCGCCCAGGACAGCGCGTGGTCCCCGATCCTTGCCATCGGCAACCGCGACTCGCCTTCGAGGGCGATCGCCGGGTTCGCCTGCCGGATCGCCCGGGTGAAGGCCGGGTCGCCTTCCTTCAGGGTGTCCAGGAAGACGCCGTCGACGGCGTAGTCGCTGACCAGGGCGGCGAACTCGTCCGCGTCCGAGCGGGCCGCGCGGCGGGTGCCGACGTCCCACGGGTTGTAGTCGAAGAACACCTTCAGACCGAGCCGGTGCAGGTCGTCGATCAGCGCGCGCAGGCCGGGGACGTCACGGTAGAAGTCGAACTGGTTCCGGTCGTCGATCCCGATCACCGGGTACGCGTGCCACAACACGATCGCGTCGTGCCCGCCGAACTCGTCGACACCGTGCTGGACGAACTTGTCCGGCGTGAACTTCCCGGTCGCGACGTCGTACAGCAGGTCGTCCCACAGCCAGACCAGCGCCACGGAGTACGCCGTCTGCGTCCATGCGCGGCCCGGTTCGTCGTAGTGCGAGCCGTCGTACCGCGTGCGTTCGAAGGCGCCGAAGCGCCACTCGGCGAGCTTGGCACGCCACCGCGGCAGTTCGGCCGGGTCCTCCGGCGCACCGAGGATCTTGGCGTCGTCCAGGAAGGACAAGTCGGCCCCGGCCCCCAGATCCACCCGGGCGGGTAGGTCGATGGGCCGCGGTTCGAGCGGGTTCACAGGTATACCTCCGCATAACGCGCGTCGATTGCATCCCCGTGCGGCACCGAGGGAATCGCCCCCGCCACCTGAACACTCAATGAAGCAGCAACGTTAGCGCGTCGGACCGCGTTCGTCAGGTCGCCTGCCGTGATCGAGTCGTTAGCTGACGCCGCAGTCAATTGGGTAGCCAAAGCTGCCGCCAGCACACCGCAGAAGGTGTCACCGGCTGCGGTCGTGTCGACGACGTCCACGGGGACGCCGGGGACCGCGATCTCCTCCGCGTGCCGGGTCAGGATCACCGCGCCGTCGCCGCCGAGCGTGACGATCGCGGCCGGCACCTTCTTCAGCAGCGCCGACCGGTCGGGCCCGGCGATCGCCTCGGCCTCGGTCTCGTTCACCACGAGCAGGTCGACCTCGGCGAGCAGTTCGTCGGACAGCTGGGCCGCCGGCGCCGCGTTGAGGATGAAGTACCCCGACGCCGCGGCCGCCGACCGCACGGTCGGGAACGGGATCTCCAACTGGGCGAGCACCAGGCGCGCGCTCCGAACCGCAGCCAGTGCGTCGGCCGACAGTGTCAGCGCACCGTTCGCGCCGGGAGCGACCACGATCGAGTTCTCACCGCTGTCCTCGACCGTGATGATCGCGGTACCGGTCGGGGCGTCGCCGGTCGTCGCCAGCGACAGGTCCACGCCGGAGTCCTCGAGCGCGGCGCGCAGCAGGGCGCCGCCGTCGTCCGCGCCGAGGGCGACGACCATCGCCGTCCGGGCACCGGCCCGCGCCGACGCGACCGCCTGGTTGGCGCCCTTGCCACCGGGACCACGGGTCATCAGACCCGACAGCACTGTTTCCCCCGGCCGCGGGATGCGCTGGACCGGAAGCACCAGGTCCACATTCGCGCTCCCCACGACCACAACCTCAGACGCCACCCCTGGCCACCTCCACAGTCCGCCGCGCCAGCTCGCCGATCGCGATCTGGTTCATCCCCGGGAGGCTGGTGGCCACCCGGTTGTCAAGTGGTGTGGACCACTCTGCCGGAACCCCGCGCGTCGCGCCAAACACAGCTCCCACCGTGGCGCCGACCGAGTCGGTGTCCCAGCCACCCATCACCGCGCGACCGACCGCGGTGCCGAAGTCCGGCGCGGTCAGCGCGTAAGCGGCCAGGGCGGTGTTGTTCACCGCGTGCACCCAGTGCAGGTCGCCGTACTCCGCGTGCAGCGCGTCGAGGGCCTCGTCGAGCTCGGCGTCGGCGAGCGTCAGCCCGAAACGGACCGCGCGGGTGATCGCGCCCTGGCCGACCACGTCCAGACCGGCGATCGCGGCCTTCACCGGATCGTCGAGGACGAGCGCCGCGGCCGACATCGCGGCCACCCACAGGGCACCGTCGACGCCGGCACCGGTGTGACTGAGCCGGGCGTCGACCAAGGCGAGCCGAGCGGCCGCCGTCAGGTCCCCCGGGTGGGTCCAGCCGTAAACGTCGGTGCGGATCTGGGCGCCGATCCACTCACGGAACGGGTTCCCGACGACGGCCGCGCGGGCCGGCTCGACGCCTTCCAGAAGGTTGCGGTAGGCAACACGCTCGGCGGTGAACACCCGGCCGGCGGGCAGGTCACTCAGCCAGCTCTGCGCCACGTCCTCGGTGCTGAGCCCACGCCCGTACCGCTCGAGCATCAGCAGTGCGAGGATCGCGAAGTTGATGTCGTCGTCCTCGGGCATGCCGTCGATGACCTCGCGCAGGCTGGTCGGCTTCGACCGCCGGTTCCACGGCCACCGCCGCTGCACGTCGTCCGGTACGCCGATCGCGGTGATGTACTGCGCCAACGGCCACTGACCGGAGCTGGTCAGGATCTCCCGGATGCCTTCGCGCGGGATCTTCTCCACCGGCTTGCCGAGCAGGCACCCGGCGGCGCGGCCGAGCCACGCGTTCAGGGTCCGGGTCTCGAGGTCGACCGGCGCACCCAGCGAGGGCAGTTCCGGGATCTCCGGCTCGGTCCACCGCGCCGTCCGGGCATCGAGTACGTCGAGCAGCTCGCGAGCCAACGCCCGCAAGGCAGGCGTCGCCGGCTCGCCCGAGGCACCGGACACCGGCGCGTCCGTCGTACCACCGGCGGCCAGCCAGCGGGCCTGGACGTCGGTGACGTCGACCCCCTCGGAACGCGCTTGGACCAGTTGGTGCGGGAGGAGGTCCTCCGGCTGCACCCAGGTCAATCTCATCGAGGCTCTTCCTTCCCCTGTTGCGCCAGGCGAAACACACACCTGGATCGTTGCGTCGGCGCGGGCCGATACTTCCGGCCATGGTCACCCGCCGCGGTCTGCTGACCGCCACCGGCGCCGCCGCCGCGCTCGCTCTGACTGGAAACCTCCCCGACCTCGCCGATGCAGTAGGAATACCGCACCGCACCGACAGCAGGCCGCTGTTCACGCTCGGGGTCGCCTCGGGCGACCCGCTCCCCGACGCCGTGGTGATCTGGACCCGGCTCGCTCCCGGACCACTCGAACCGTTCGGCGGGATGGACGACCGCGCGGTGGACGTCGAGTGGGAGGTCGCCGAGGACGCTGCGTTCCGCACGGTGGTACGACGCGGTACGGCGCACGCCCGGCCGGAGTACGCGCACACCGTGCACGTCGACGTCCGGGGCCTGCGCCCGTGGCGGCACTACTTCTACCGCTTCCGCGCCGCCGGCCAGATCAGTCCGACCGGTCGGACGCGGACCGCGCCGGCGCCGTCCGACGAGCCCGCGGTGACGATGGCGGTCGCGTCCTGCCAGGCCTTCTACGACGGCTTCTACACCGCGTACCAGGACGTCGTACGCCGGGACCACGACGTCGTGCTGTTCCTCGGCGACTACATCTACGAGGTCGGCGTCGGTCCGACCGCGGGCGTCCGTAACCAGGCCGTCCCGGTGGACTTCGCCGGCGAGATCTTCACTCTCGACGAGTACCGGGCCCGCTACGCCCTGCACAAGACCGACCCCGACCTTCAGGCCGCGCACGCGGCGGCGCCGTGGATCGTCACCCTCGACGACCATGAGGTCGAGGGCAACTGGGCCGGGTACGTGTCCGAGGACGGCCTGCCGTACGACGAGTTCCTGGTCCGTCGCGCGAACGGATTCCGCGCGTACTGGGAGCACATGCCGCTGCGTCTCGACCAGTCCCCCGACGGCCCGTCGATCCGCTTGCACCGGCACCTGCGCTACGGCCGCACCGCCGACCTGAGCGTCCTGGACACGCGGCAGTTCCGCGACGACCAGACCAGCACCGGTGGCTGGCTGCCGCCGGACGCTGTGTCGACCGACCCGGCCCGCACCATCACCGGCGCCGCACAGGAACGCTGGCTGCTGGACACGCTCGGCAAGTCGACCAGCCGCTGGAGCGTGGTCGCCCAGCAGGTCGCGATGGCCCAGCTCGACCGCAAGACCGGGCCGGAGCTCGAGCTCCCGATGGACACCTGGAACGGATACGCCGCCTCGCGCGACCGCGTCCTGTCCGGGGTCCGCGACCGGGACGTGCGGAACTTCGTCGTACTGACCGGAGACCTGCACCGCAGCGTCGCCTCCGACCTGCGCGTCGACTTCGCCGATCCGTCCACGCCCGCGGTCGGCACCGAGTTCGTCACCACGTCGATCTCGTCCGGCAAGGACGGCGTCGACGCCGACGCGACCGGGCGCGCACTGCTCGCCGAGAACCCGCACGTCAAGTTCCAGAACGTCCAGCGCGGCTACCTCAGCTGCCGCCTCGACAGTACGCACTGGACCTCCGAGTTCCGCATCGTCGACCGCGTCACCACACCCGGCGGTACGGCGTCCACCCGCGCCACCCTGGTCGTCGAGGACGGCCGTCCCGGAACCCACCTGGCCTGAACGGACCCGCTGATGAAACGCGCCGCCCTGCTGCTCCTGCTCGCCCCCGCCACTCTCGTTGCTGCCAGCAACAACAGCAACCCCATCGAGATCAGCGCTGCCCCGCAACCGGTCGAGGTCGTCCCGCTGCCCTGCTTCCCGTCCGGCAAGCTCGCCGTCGGGATGACCAACACCGGCCGCAAGGCCACGGTCGCCGACATGCGCGTCTCCGGCGACGCCGCACTGACGCTGTCCAGGCACCAGTTCTCCAGCTATCTGCCGGTCGGCCAGCTGGTGAAGGCGCCGCTCGAGATCACCGTCCCGCGCGGCACCGCACCCGCGACCCACTCCGTCGACCTCAGCGTCGGTCGCGACCACCTGAAGGTCCCGGTCGTCATCAAACCCGTCCCCGCGCGCGACAACGTCCTGCTCGGTGAACAGGCCGTCGCGTCCTCCACCAACGGCAACATGCGCCTGTGCGGTGGTGTCGACGGCAACGCGGACTCCGCGCAATGGGGTGCCAGCGGTTGGCACGACAACACCAAGGGCGTCTTCCCCGACACGTACGGCGTCGACTTCGTCCAACCGACGACCGTCGGGCGCATCGTCCTGCAGACCCTGGACTCGACCACCTACCCGGCAGCCGTGATGGGCATCCGCGACTTCGACGCCCAGGTCCTTGTCGACGGCAACTGGACGACGGTCGCCGAGGTCCGCGGCAACGTGCAGGGCCGGGTGACCCTGACCTTCGCACCGCGCCCGGTCGACGCCGTCCAGCTCGTCATCCGCGACTCCAACGACCACGGGTACTCCCGCATCGTCGAACTCGAGGCCTACAGCAACTGACATTCAGACCAGCGCGTCCAACGCGGCCGCCCGCCGGGCCCACCGCTCGGCGTCGGCCGCCCGGATGTCCCGCACCACCGAAGCCATCACCCGACCCGGCTCGTCGAGGTCGGTCTTGCTCGCCTCGGCGATGTCCGCGGCCCAGTCCTCCGGTACGCCGTCCCGGCCGCTCAACGCACCGGTGATCGCACCCGCCATCGACGCGATCGAGTCCGCGTCGCGACCGTAGTTCGTGCCGCCCAGGACGGCCCGGCGTACATCTCCCTCGGAGACCAGCACGAAACCGAGCGCCACCGGGAGCTCCTCGATCGCCTTGGTACGGCTCGGACGGCGGGCGTCCATCGACAGCTCACGGTAGTTCGGACCGACGGTGTCGTAGGGCTCGATCGCCTTGCGCAGAACAGGAATCGCCTGCTCCCAGTCGGTGACGCCGTCAGCTGCCTCGGCCACCGCCTCGACGGCCCTCCGCGTGCCGTCCTTGGCCAGACCGAGCGCGGCACCGACCGCCGACGCGGGCGTCGCGCCGGGGATCATCGCGGCGGCGACGGCGGCCGCGAACACGCCGGCCGCCTCCCGCCCGTAGCTCGACTGGTGCGCGCCGGCGACATCGAGCGCCTCGGCGTACGCGCCCTCGGGGTCGCCCGCGTTGGCGATCCCGACCGGCGCCATGTACATCGCCGCACCGCAGTTGACGATGTTGCCGACGCCGGCCTCGCGCGGATCGACGTGCCCGTAGTGCAGCCGGGCGACCAGCCATTTCTCGGCGAGGAAGACGCGCTGCAGCAGCAGCGCGTCCGCCTCGAGCTCCGGGACCCAGCGGGTCCCGTTCAGCATCTTCGGCACCAGCGACTCGGCGACCGCATAGGCGTCCAGGTGGGCCCGGCGCTCGTCGTACACCTCGACCAGTGCGTGCGTCATCAAGGTGTCGTCGGTGATGTGGCCGTCGCCCTTGTGGTACGGCGCGATCGGGCGCGCCGTCCGCCAGTCCTCGTACCACGGACCGACGATGCCGGTCACCCAGCCACCGTGCCGTTCCCGGATCGCCTCCGGCGTCCAGCCCTCGACGGCTCCACCGATCGCGTCACCGACCGCGGAACCGACGAGGACTCCTCGTGCCTTCTGCTCCAACGTGGTGTTGGCTTGTGCAGGCATCAGCTGTTGACCTGGCCCCATCCGTCGCTCAATTTCTTCCCCAGTGCCGCGGCGTCGGTCTTGTTCGCCAGGAACTCCTGGAACGCCGGCGTCGCGATCTGGTCCTTCCACTTCGGGTAGTTCTCCACACTCTGGAACGGCGCCTTGGTCAGCTCGGTGCCGCTGGCAAGGATCTGCTGCCAGCCGTTCTTGCCGCCGGTCGCCGTCTGGATCGCGTCCCGGGCCGCCTGGGTGGTCGGGATCAGCCAGTCGCCCTGACCGACCGCGGCCAGGTTCTCGGCCTTCATGAAGTAGTCGATGAACTTCGCCGACTGCTCGACGTGCTTGCCCTCGGCCGGCACCGACAGCGTCTGCGGGTTCGCGGCCTGCTTGCTGCTGGTCCCCTTCAGCGGCGGCAGCACCTCCCACTGGAAGCCCTTCGGCGCCTCTTCGGCGATCTGCTGCGCGACGTAGTTACCGGCCACGATCATCCCGTACTTACCGGCGTAGAACCCGGGCAGGACGTCGGAACCGCTCTGCGTCAGCGAGGTCGGGTCGATCGACTTGTCGTCGTAGGCCATCGCGTGGATCCGCTTCGGCACCTCGAGCTCGGCATCGCCGACGGTCGCCTTCGCGTCCTGGCCGCTGCCGTCGAAGAACTTCGCGTCGAAGTTCAGGCCGAGGTTGAGCATCGTCGCGGTCGGGCTCTTCAGGCCCCAGCCGAGACCGTACTTGCCGCCGGCGGTGAGCTTCTTCGCGTTCGCGGCCAGGTCGTCCCAGCTCAGCGAGTCACCGGCCGCGGTCACGCCGGCCTGCTTGAGCAGCGCCGAGTTCGCGAACACGACGTACGACTGCAGCAGGGTCGGGGCGGCGTACACCTTGCCGTCCTTGGAGACCGTGTCCCAGACACCCTGCGAGACGGCGTCCTTGGTCCCCTGGCTCAGGTACGGCGAGAGGTCCGCGAGGTACCCCTGGTTGACGAACCCGGTGATGTCGGCGGACTCGTCCTGGATCACGTCCGGCGCGGTCCCGCCCTGGAACTGGGTGACGAGCTGGTCGTGCACCGAGTCCCAGCTGCCCTGGACGTACTCGACCTGGATGTTCGGGTTCGCGGCGTTCCAGTCGGCGACGATCTTCTTCGTCGCGGCGACCGTCGTCTTCTGGAAGGCGAGACTCTGGAACTTCAGCGTCACCTTCTCGTTCGGATCACTCGATCCCGAACTGTCGTTGCTGTTACCACCGCAGGCCGCAAGCGTCACCAGGGCGCTTGCCGCGAGCAGCGCGGTCACTACCTTCTTCATTACTTCTCCTAACCCTTGACTGCGCCGCTCAACAAACCGGAGGTCAACCGGCGTTGGAGGAAGGCGAAGAACACGAGACTTGGCACGGTCGCCAGAACAGACGCAGCGGCGAGCGGGCCGAACTGCACCTGGCCCTCGGCACCGACGAAGCGGGCGAGTACCAGCGGAAGTGTTTTGAGCTGTGGATCCTGCAGGAGCACCAGGGCGAAGAAGAACTCGTTCCACGCCGAGATGAAGGTGAACATCGCGGTCGCGATCAGGCCGGGCCGGAGCAGCGGCATCACGATCGAGACGATCGTCCGCAACCGACTGGCACCGTCCACGGACGCTGCCTCTTCCAGCTCGCGCGGCACCGCGGCGACGTACCCCTGCAGCATCCAGAGCGCGAACGGCAGTGACCAGACCATGTACACGATCACCACACCGGGGATCGTGTTCGTCAGGTGCAGCGGCCGCAGGATCATGAACAGCGGGATCACGATCAGGATCACCGGGAACACCTGGCTGACCAGGATCCAGCCGTTGGTCAACGGGCGCAGCCGGCTGCGGAACCGGGCCAGCGCGTACGACACCGGCAAGGCGACGATCAGCACCAGGATCGTGCTGTAGATCGAGATCTGCAGGCTGTTGCCGAGACCCCGGACCAGGCCCTGCTCGTTCATCGCGTCGGTGTAGTTGGACAGGTCGAAGTGCTTCGGCAGCAGGCTCGGCGAGATGCTGGCGAACTCCTGCGGCGACTTCAGCGAGCTGGAGATCAGCCAGAGCAGCGGGAAGCCGAGGAAGACGAGGTAGCAGATGACGGCGACGTACTGCAGGAAGCGGGTGGCCGGACGCGTTCTCATGCCTCGCTCCTCAGCCGGTTCCGCAGATAGAAGAAGAGGAACACGATGATGATGACCACCATCACGTCACCCATCGCGGCGGCCATCCCGAAGTTCCCGTACCGGAAGGCCTCGTTGTAGGCGAACAGCATCGGCAGCATCGTCTTGCCGCCCGGACCGCCCGCGGTGAGCACGTAGACCAGGCCGAACGAGTTGAAGTTCCAGATCATGTCCAGGCTGGTGATCGCCACGATCACGGTCTTCAGCTGCGGGAGCGTGATGTACCAGAACTGGCTCCACGCGCCCGCGCCGTCGACGGCGGCCGCTTCGTACAGCGTTCGGTCGATCCCTTGCAGGCCGGCGAGCAGGGTGACGGTCGTCATCGGCATCCCGACCCAGATCCCGACCACGATCACCGCCGGGAGCGCCGTACTGAAGTCGCCGAGGAAGTTGATCGGGTGGTCGGTGAGGTGCAGCTTCTGCAGGATCTCGTTGACCGGGCCGTTGGTCGGGTGCAGCAGCAGCCGCCACATGATCGCGACCACCACCGGGGGCATCGCCCACGGGATCAGCGCGAGGGTGCGGGCGACACCGCGGAACTTCAGGTCCGCGTTCAGCAGCAGCGCGAGGCCGAGGGCGGCGACGAACTGCAGGATCGTCACCGACAGCGTCCAGATCACGCCGATCCGGAACGAGTCCCAGAACAGGTTGTTGTGCAGGAGTTTGCTGAAGTTGTCGAAGCCGACGAAGTTCGTCTGGACGTGCAGACCGGCGCGGGCGTCGGTGAAGCCGAGCGCGATCCCGCGGATCAGCGGGTAGACGCTGAGGATCAGTACCGGAAGCAGTGCGGGCAGGAAGAGGAAGATCGCCTCGCGGTTCTGCTTCGGCTTCCCACCGGGCTTCTTCTTCAGCTCGGTCGGCGCGGTCAGGGTCGCGGTCACGGGGTTGACCTCCGGATGCTCAAGGAGGGTTGTACGACGATGCGCCGGGGCGTCCGGTCGTTGTCCTCGATGCGGGCCAGCAACAACTCGGCAGCACGCCGCCCGCGCTCCGCCGACCCCAGGTTCACACTCGTCAACGGCGGGAAGCTCTGCTCGGCCAGCTCGCTGTCGTCCATCCCCACCACGGCCACATCAGCCGGTACGTCGAGTCCGGCCGCCGCGAGCTCGTGCATCAACCCGACGGCGAGCAGATCGTTCGCACAGACCACCGCGTCGAACCCGCCGGTGGCGAGCAGGTCGGCGGCTGCGGCGCGGCCGGCTGCGAAGGTGAAGTCGGCCGCTTCGGCGACCGCGACGGCCTGCAGGTCGTGAGCCTTGAGCGCCTCGGTGAAGCCCTTGGACCGGGCGGCTCCGGGGACAGTGTCGGCGGGGCCGTTCAGGAAAGCGATGCGCTTGCGGCCGCAGGACAGCAGGTGGTCGACGGCGAGCAACATGCCCTTCGGCGAGTTGGCGCGAACCGTGTCGACACCGGCCTTCGCGGGCACGCTACCGGCGACGACCACCGGGACCTCGCACTCGCGGATCGACTTCACCAGGTCCTCGTCGACGCGCAGCGGGCTGATCAGCAGACCGTCGGCGTACCCGCGCGCCATCCCCCGCACCAGCGCGACCTCGTCCACCACGTCCGGCCCGGTGGTGGTGACCACCAACCGGTACCCGGCTGCCGCAACGACCTCCTCGACCGCCCGCATCATCGTCACGTACACCGGGTTGCCGACGTCCGCGACCGCCAGCGTCAGCTGGAACGTCCGCCCGACCTTCAGCGACCGGGCCCGCGCGTCCGGCACGTACCCGAGCTCGGCAACCGCCCGCTGGACGCGCTCAGCCATCTCGTCGGTGGCCGGCAGGCCGTTCAGCACGCGCGACACCGACGCCACCGAGACACCGGCCGCCCGGGCCACCCCGGCGATCGTCGGACGACTCACGCCGACCTCCTGTAATCGTTCTTGTAATCGTTTACAAGCGAGACAGTAAGGCGCCGTCGGCCAGCGGTCAACCTCAGGACGGCCGGATGGCCAAGCTGTTATCTACGGTGTGACGAACTACTCGTCGTCTTCCTCGGCGCCCGGGCGCTCGGCCCACGGCGTCTCCTTGGCCGGCCGGACCACGATCAGCTTGTCCCCGGCCGCCAGCACCGACACGTTCGAGTCGTAGTACCGGTGCACCTTGCCGTCGCGGACGACCGACACCACCCGGTCCGGTACGGCGGACGGCGGCTTGCCGACCTCGCGCCCGAGCACCGGCCGCTCGGCGACCTCGAGACCCTCGCCGTACGTCAGCAAGTCCTCCATCACCTCACCGAGGTTCGGGCTGACCGCGGACAGGCCGAGCAACCGGCCGACCGCCTCGGACGAGGTGACGACGGCGTCGGCGCCGCTCTGCCGCAGCAGCGGCACGTTGTCCTCCTCGCGGACCGCGACCACGATGTGCGCGCTCGAGTTCAGTTGCCGGACCGCGAGCGTGACCAGCACCGCCGAGTCGTCCCGGTCGGTGGTCACGATCACCTCGCGCGCGGTCATCACCTCGGCGCGCCGCAGTACCGTCCGGTTGGTCGCGTCACCGTGGAACGCGGCCATCTGGTCGTTGCCGGCATCACCGATCGCCTGCGCCCGCGGGTCGATCACCACGATGCTGTCCCGCTTCACCCCGTTGCTGAGCAGCGTCTGCACCGCGGACCGGCCCTTGGTTCCGTAGCCGACGACGATGGTGTGGTCCTTCATCCGTTTCCTCCAGCGCGTGTCGCGCATGATCCGGCGACCCTCGTTGGCCAGCACTTCCAGTGTCGTACCGACCAGAACCACCAGGAACGCGATCCGCAGCGGAGTCACGATGAAGGCGTTCACCAGCCGGGCAGCGGGCGTCACCGGCGTGATGTCGCCGTACCCGGTCGTGGTGAGCGTGACGGTTGCGTAGTAGATGCTGTCGATCAGGTCGACTTTGCCGTCGTAGCTGTCCCGGTACCCGTCACGGTCGACCACCACGATCAGCACCATCACGGTCAGCAGTCCCAGCGCGACCAGAAATCGGCTGAAGAGCTGAAAGAGCGGCGAGCGCGTGCTCGCGGGCAGGTTGACCAGCAGACCGTGTGGGTTCCGACCGGTGGGAAGGGGTGGCACGGGTACGACGATATTGCACGGACGGCCGATCCATCGCATATGACAGGCTCCGGTCGGACAGTGCGACACTCACCATCAGACTGTCGCCGTCCCGCACCACCCTGGACCGCATCCGCAACCGCTCGAGGGTCCGGAGCATCGCGTGGTTCTCCGGCTGCACCATGCAGACCACCCGGTCGGCGCCGAGCGTACGGGCGGAGTCGACCACCTGGCGCAGCAGCCGCAGTCCGAGACCCTGCCCCTGCCAGCCGTCCTCGACCAGGACCGCGACCTCCATCGTCGTGCTCCCGAGCTCCTCCCACGGCGCCGCGGTCGCCATCCCGATCACCGCGCCGTCGAGGCAGGCGACGATCGAGACGCCACCGGCCGGCGCGGACAGGTGCCGCGCGGTCCGGGCGGTGAGTTTCGGCATCGGGACGTGGTACCGGCGGGTGCGGCTCTCGTACGAGCACCGCTCGTGCATCGCCACGACGGCGTCGGCGTCCTCGACGGTCGCCGTCCGCAGCACGGGCACGCCGCTCCCGGGCCGCGGCCCCGCCGGCGCCTCGAAGCGCTCGGACAGCCGCCCGGCGATCTCCACCAGCACATCGGCGCGGGCCCATTCGGCGGGCGTGTACTCCTCGAACCCCTGCAGGTTCCCGAGTTCGTCGTCCACCGACACCGGGTCGTCGATCAGCCGCAGTACGGCGCGCAGGTACCGCGTCGGGGCATCGTTCAGTACGTCGGCCTGGCACGGGCGCACCGTCGTACCGACGCATCCGGCTTCCGCGACCAGGGCCGCCAGATCGTCAGCGGTCCAGCCGACCCCGGTGGAGACGACCAGCTCGTCGATCGCGCCGGTCTCGGCGGTGAAGACCTCCAGGTGGAGGATGTTGATGTCGTCCGCACCACACCGTGCAGCGAGTTCGGCCAGGGCACCGGGCCGGTCGGCGAGTTCGGTCCTGATCTTCCAGAGCATGCGGACGCCCTCCCTCGTGGAAACGTCCTTCTACTCTCCGTCCGGCCTGTTGCTCCGCCGGGTCCGGGATGTTACGCCCGCGTCAACGTTTCCGGCGGACCTTCGGCAGGTGCGGTGTGATCTTCACCTTCCGCGCGGCCAGCACCACCGCGGTCACCCGCTGGTCCAGGTCGGCGTGCCGGAGCAACTCGGGATAGCTGCTCTGCGGCACCGGCGGGTACGTCGTCACGATCGCGTCCCCGGAGAACACGAAGAAGATCGCCGCGCCGTCCTTGATCACCTTCAGCAAGGAACCGTCGCGCACGGTGAGAGCATGTTCGACCGCCTTGCGCCGCGCGGACCGCTTCGCCCACGCGGCCTGCACCGCCTGCTGCGCCGGCTCCCGCCCGTGCCGGACCGCCTCGATGACCAGCGGCCCGTACCGCACGCCGTACTTGACGACGTTCTTGGCCAGCTTGCTATTCGGTTTCCCCGCACCCGCCATGGGTCGAGCGTACTGACCTCAGCCGGTCAGAGCGTATGCAGTTTGTCGAACGGCGACATGACGCGTAGCAGCCGGCCGCCTCCCAGGTCGACCACCACCGCGCGAGTGCCCTCGACAGCGCTGATGCGGCCGATGCCCTCCCTGTCGTGGGATACCCGGTCACCAGTCTCGAATGTCTTGATCGGGGCTGCGGTCCGGGCGGTGAAAGGACTCGTGGGCAGGTGACGACGCGTCGTCGCGCGAGAAGACTCCATCAGGACACCAGTATGCGCTCAGCTTCGTCACGTCGCTCATTTCGCACCCTCGCCGGCGCATTTCGGGGCTGCCTGTCGCGTCGGCATGCGGACGTTCGCCGCGTCAGGCACCATGGAGGCCGTGACCTCCCCCAATCCGCGTCGGCCGATCCTGCCCGGCAACAAGTTGTTCGAGTCGCTGCCCGGTGCGGCCGACCCGGCGACCGTGACCGAGGCCGCCCACCGGACCGCCGAACTGCTGGTCCGCGGCGTGCGGAAGTCCGAGGACTCCGAGGTGCACGCCCGGGTGGTCAAACTGGCCGACGAGTACGGTCTCGACGAGCTCGCCGAGCTCTGGTCCGACTCCCCCGCCGACTCCCTGCCGGGCGCGCTCTGGCGGCTCTACGTCCTGCGCTCCTGGGTGCACTCGAACGCCGAGGCCGTCTCCCGCGAGTTCGCCACCGGCCGCAAGTACGCCGAAGTCCACGCCGTCGTCGCCGGTGTCGCCGAGCCCCCCGGCCCGACCGAGGTCCGCGAGATGGTGGACGCCGTACTGCGCGGTGTCGCGACCGGTGACTTCGCGATCACCCTGGACCGGGCGGCGGCGTTCGCGCGGATCGTGGCGACCGGGCGCGCGCACCTGGCCGACGACGGGCACGACCAGGTCCTGTCCGCCTCGAAACTGGTCGAGACCGCTGACCAGCTGGAGACCGCGGCCCGCGCCGAACGCGCCGGACAGCTCTGGTAGTTGCGCCCGACGCGTCCTGGTGTTATAGCGCGTGATCGCCGTCTCGGAGCCCGAGATCTCAACAGGACAAGGGGTTTGAGCACCCGCTACACTGTTCGAGGTGTCGGGCCGGTGCAAGCCCCGGGTCCCAAAATAAGCCGCTACGAGCGGCCACGCGCCGTGAGGCGCTTCCCGGTCCGACGCCGTCACTCTTCCCCAGGCAACTGTTGCCAGTAGCAACCACGTCTGGGTTGCCTGCGGCAACGGCGAACCCATGCGCTGCAGTCCCGTTCACGGACCGCGTCGGAGTATGCCCGCCGGGTCAACGCGCCGTTCGGTCGCCGCCCGCGGGGGGGGTGGGTAGATCTGATCGCCGAGGAGGCGCACACTCGAAAGAGGTGACCGATCGGCCGGGGGGCCGCTGATCCGCCGGGGAGGGCGCATGGTCTCCGTAAATGGGCAGACAACTGATTCCGCGCGGCCGACCGAAGTCGTCCGCGCGGCCGACATCGTCCGCGTGTACGGCGAGGGGGACACCGCCGTCCGGGCGCTGCGCGGCGTGAGCGTGCAGATCGAACCCGGACAGCTCACCGCGGTGATGGGACCGTCCGGCTCGGGCAAGTCCACGCTGATGCACATCCTCGCCGGCCTGGACCGCCCGACCTCGGGCTCGGTGCGGATCGACGGTACCGAGATCACGACCCTCGGTGACGACGCGCTGACCAAGCTCCGCCGGCAGCACATCGGCTTCATCTTCCAGTTCTTCAACCTGCTCCCGATGCTCAGTGCGCGGGACAACATCGTGCTGCCGCTGACCATCGCCGGCGAGAAACCGGATCCGGAGTACTTCGACGACCTCGTCGAACGGGTCGGCCTCACCGACCGCCTCGGGCACCGCCCGGCAGAACTGTCCGGCGGCCAGCAGCAACGGGTCGCGATCGCGCGCGCCCTGGTGTCGCGGCCGACCGTGATCTTCGCCGACGAACCGACCGGCAACCTCGACTCCCGGACCAGCGGCGAGATCCTCACGCTGATGCGGTCCTCGGTGGAGAAGTACGGGCAGACCACGGTGATGGTCACCCACGACGCCCGCGCGGCCGCGATGGCCGACCGGGTCCTGTACCTGGCCGACGGCGAGATCGTGAAGGAGACCGGACGCTCCGACCAGCACGAGATCCTGCAGATCATCGACACGCTGGACCTGCAGTGATCCGCTTCGCCCTGCAGGGCCTGCTGGCGCGCAAACTCCGCACCGCGCTGACCGCGATCGGCGTCGTGCTCGGGGTCTCGCTGATCTCGGGAACCTACGTCCTGACGGACTCGATCACGTCCGCGTTCCACTCGATCTTCACCCAGAACTACAAGAACACCGACGCCGCGATCACCGGCAAGACCGCGTTCGAGGCGGGGCAGAACGGATCCGCCGCGCCGTCGTTCTCCGACACCCTGTTGCCGAAGGTCCGCGACCTGCCCCAGGTCGGGGCGGCCGGTGGTGGGGTCAGCGGTGAGGCGCAACTGATCGGTAAGGACGGCAAGGCGATCGTCTTCGGCGGCGCGCCGAACCTCGGCTTCAGCGTCGATCCCGCGCTGCCGCAGTTCAACTCGCTGACGCTGATCAACGGGTCCTGGCCGCATCCCGGCGAGGTGGTGATCGACACCCAGACCGCCCAGAAGAAGGGATTCCACTCGGGCGACGCAATCGGCGTACAGGCGCGTGGCGCGGAACAGCGGATGCGGATCTCCGGGCTGGTCGAGTTCGGAGCGGTGTCGTCGATCGGCGGCGCGACGCTGGCCGGGTTCGACCTCGGGACCGCGCAGCGACTGTTCGACAAAACGGGCAAGCTCGACCAGATCCTGCTCGCCGCCAAGAACGGCACCAGCGACCAGGAGCTCGTCAACGCCGTCCAGCAGGTCCTGCCGCCGGGGACCCAGGTCCGGACCGCCGAGCAACAGGCGGCCAACGACGCCTCGGACACCACGAGCTTCCTGAACTTCCTGCAGACGTTCCTGCTCGTGTTCGGCGCGATCGCGCTGTTCGTCGGGTCGTTCGTGATCGCGAACTCGTTGTCGATCACGATCGCGCAGCGCACCCGCGAGTTCGCGACGCTCCGGACCCTCGGCGCCTCCCGCCGGCAGATCCTCGGGTCCGTCGTCCTCGAGGCGTTCGTCACCGGACTGCTGTCGGCCGTCGTCGGGCTGTTCCTCGGGCTCGCGATCGCGACCGGGCTGTTCAACCTGTTCGACTCGATCGGCTTCACGCTGCCCAACAACGGGCTGGTCTTCAAGACCCGGACGATCGTGGTCGCGCTGGTGGTCGGCGTCGTGGTGACGATCCTCGCCAGCCTGCGGCCGGCCTGGCGGGCGACCCGTGTACCCCCGATCGCCGCGGTCCGCGAAGGCGCGTCGATCGCGCCCGGACGGTTCCACCGGTACCGTCCGCTGGGTGCCGCGCTGCTCGCCGCCGTCGGCATCGCGCTGGTGGTCGTCGGTCTGTTCGCCAACGGGTTGAAGACGCGCACGCTGCTCATCCTGCTCGGAGCCGGGGTCCTGTTGCTGTTCATCGGGATCGCCGCGTTCTCCTCGCGGCTGGTCCGTCCGCTGGCGGCCGTCGCGGATCCCGTCGCGCGCTGGTCGGTCGTCGTCCTCACGGCGCTGATCTGGCCGATCATCCTGGTACCGTTCTGGGCGATCCGGCGGCTGTTCGGCAAGCATCCCGAGTTCCCCCGCGTCCTCCCGGACCGGCCGGCGGTCGGGATCGGCGGACAGAACAGCCGGCGTGATCCGCACCGGACCGCGTCGACCGCGGCGGCCCTGATGATCGGGCTCGCCCTGGTCACGCTGGTGGCCATGCTCGGGGCCGGCCTGATCAAGCCGTTCGAGGACGCCGTCGACCGGATCTCCACCTCGGACTACGCGATCACCGCGCAGAACAACTTCAGCCCCTTACCGCCGACGGTCGCCGCCACGGCAGCGAGGGTGCCGGGGGTCCAACAGCTGACGAGTGTCCGCGGTGGTGAGGCCCATGCCTTCGACAAGACCATCCAAATCACGGCCGTCGACCAGG
Source organism: Kribbella sp. NPDC043289 (assembly GCF_056436705.1). Classification (NCBI taxonomy): domain Bacteria; kingdom Bacillati; phylum Actinomycetota; class Actinomycetes; order Propionibacteriales; family Kribbellaceae; genus Kribbella; species Kribbella sp. NPDC043289. The sequence continues at coordinate 163,897 of NZ_JBWKCB010000001.1, read as the reverse complement.
ACGCATCCGGGTTGCTGAACTTCGACTGGCAGGCCGGCTCCCAGGCGTCGCTGTCGGCGCTGGTGCCGGACGGCGCGATCGTCGACTCCGCTTACGCCAAGGCGCACTCGCTCAGCCTGGGTTCGCCCATCAGCCTGAAGATGGTGACCGGCAAGACGGTCCCGTTCACCGTGCGCGGCATCTTCAAGCCGCCCGCGGGCGGATCGCCGTTCGGGAACGTGACGATCGCGACGGCCACCTTCGACGCCGTGAACCCGCAGCCGCAGAACATCTACACCTTCCTGAAGATGCAGGGCGGGGTCACGGCGGCCAACACGGCCACGCTGAACGATGCCTTGGGTTCGTTCCCGAACGCCAAGGCCGTGACGATCGCGGAGTTCAAGAAGGCCCAGACGGACAGCATCAGGAGCCTGCTGAACGTGCTGTACGTCCTGCTCGCGTTGTCGGTCCTGGTCAGCCTGTTCGGCATCGTGAACACACTGGTGCTGACCGTCTTCGAGCGGACCCGCGAGCTCGGCATGCTGCGCGCGATCGGCCTGACCAGGGGCCAGGTGAAACGGATGATCCGGCAGGAGAGCGTGATCACGGCGCTGATCGGCGCGGTGATCGGGATCGTCCTGGGCATGGTGCTCGCCGCGCTGCTGGCCTCCCGGCTGGAGGAGATCGCGTTCACCGTCCCGGTCGGGCAACTGGTGATCTTCGCGGTCCTCTCGGTGGTCGTCGGAATCTTCGCCGCGATCTGGCCGGCTCGCCGTGCGGCACGACTCAACCCGTTGGAGGCACTGCAGTACGAGTAGTTCTACGCAGGAGCACTAACCCCACGCGCTGCTAGCTTCGCTGCTCGTGAAACGGATTGCCGCCCTCGCAGTGCTGCTCGTCCTCGCCGGGTGCTCCACGGTCGAGTCCAAGGACATCCGCACCAGTGGAATGACGGCCACCTACGTGGTCACGCTGCCCGAGTCCACCGAAGCCGCGAAGGTAAGTGCCTCGTTCCGCGTCGGGACTCTGACGTTCGTCGAGCTCGGTGACAAGGAGTCGATCAAGGCCTCCGGTGGCGGGAAGGACGCGGGCCTCAAGCATCACCGTGCGGCCGGAGTCACGGAGTACACCGGTCAGCTCGACGGAGTGGTCGATCCGGGCACCGAGATCACGTTCGACCTGACCCGTGGCAGCAACGACGACGCGGCACCGCAGTCCACCGTCAAACTTCCCGAGCGAGTCCGTCTGGTCGCCCCGCTCGCGGCCACGACGTACTCGCGCCGCGCGGCGATCCCGGTGCGCTTCGAGAGCCAACCGTCGGAGACACCCACGATCCTCACCTGGACCGGAGGGTGCATCCAGGACGGCAGCCTGCAGCTGGAGCCCGGGCGTACGTCGGCCAGTATCCCGATCGGCTCCATCAAACCCGTCGCGGGCACACCCTCACCTGGCACCAAGCAGACGACCACCTGTCCCGTCGACCTCACGTTGACCCGGCGTACCGAAGGCACGCTGGACAAGGCGTTCAAGAACGGCGCGATCACGGCCGAGAGCCAGTCGGTACGGCGGATCACCTCCGCACCGTAGTTGTCTGGTCACCAGTGGGCCGCTTGTCGGTTACCTTCACGAGGACGTGGGTACTCCTGCGGCAGCCAGCCTCGGGGGCGTCCGCCCACCACCCCTCCGGAAGGAACCCCTCATGCGCCGCCTTCCCCGCGCACTGCTCCCGTGCGCGCTGATCGCCGGACTGCTGCTTCCGGCCGCCCCGGCCGCCGCTGCTCGCGGCACCTTCGACATCCAGGGCCACCGCGGTGGCCTCGGGCTCACGGTCGAGAGCACGATCGCGTCGTTCTCACACGGTCTGCAGCTCGGCGTCAGCACGCTCGAACTCGACGTCCAGATCACCCAGGACGGGTACGCCGTGGTCACCCACGACCGCAAGGTCGACGGCAAGAAGTGCCGCGACACCGCGCCGTACACCGCGGGCGACCCGGAGTACCCGTACGTCGGCAAGTTCATCAACACGCTGTCGCTCAAGCAGGTCAAGCAGCTCGACTGCGGTTCGCAGCCGCTCTCGAACTTCCCGCAGCAGCAGCCCGACCCGGGCGCCCGGATGCCCGAACTCAAGGACGTCTTCGCGCTCGTGCACCGCTACCACGCGAACGACGTGAAGCTGAACGTGGAGACCAAGGTCGAGGCCGGCGCGCCGTCCGAGACCGCGCCGCGCGAGCAGTTCGTCCAGGTCGTCGCGAGCGAGATCCGCAAGGCGAAGATCGCCAAGCAGGTCACGATCCAGAGCTTCGACTGGGGCTCGCTGATGCGGATGCGCCAGGTGATGCCGGAGCTGCCGCTGGTCGCCCTGGACAACTACGACTTCCTGCAGGTCGGCAAGCCGGGCAAGTCGCCGTGGCTCGGCGGCATCGACATCGACGACTTCGGCGGCGACCCGATCAAGGCCGTGAAGTCGTTCGGCGCCTCGGCGATCTCACCGGTCGACGGGTTCCCGCAGGGCGGGAAGATCAGCGACCCGGCGTTCCGCCCGTACTTCACGAAGGACACCGTGAAGGCCGCCCACGACGCCGGTCTGAAGGTGATTCCGTGGACCGTCGACGACCCGGCGACCCTCCAGTGGTTCGTCGACCAGGGTGTCGACGGCATCATCAGCGACTACCCGGACCGGGTCCGCGACGTCGTCCGCGCCAACGGGTTCCGGCTCCCGAAGGCGTACGACGCTCCGGCGGTCCGGGCGCTGCCGTCCGCGCACGCGCACAACGACTACGACCACCGCCGCCCGCTGCAGGACGCGCTGGACCGTGGGTTCAACAGTGTCGAGGCGGACGTCTGGCTGGTCGACGGTGAACTCCGCGTCGCCCACGATCTCGCCGACGCCGAACCCGGCCGCACGCTGGAAAGCCTGTACCTGAAGCCGCTCGCCGACCGGGTCCGCGAGAACCACGGGCAGGTGTACCAGCACGGGCGGGACTTCCAGCTGCTGATCGACATCAAGAGCGACGGACCCTCGACGTACGCCGCGCTCGACAAGGCGCTCGCGAAGTACCGCGGGATCAGCACCGCCTTCGTCGACGGACGGGTGCACAAGGGTGCCGTCACCTCGGTGATCAGCGGCAACCGCCCGCTCGACGTCCTGAAGGCGCAGAAGATCCGCTACGCCGGGTACGACGGACGCCTCGCCGACCTGCAGTCCGGGATGCCGGCGTCGCTGATGCCGCTCGTCAGCGACAACTGGACGAACGCCTTCACCTGGCAGGGCGTCGGCCCGATGCCGGCGGCCGAGAAGACCAAGCTGCACGACATCGTCACCACCGCCCACCACGCCGGCTACAAGGTCCGCTTCTGGGCCACCCCGGACACCCCCGGCGCGGCCCGCGAGGCGCTCTGGCGTGAACTCACCGACGCCGGCGTCGACTACCTCAACACCGACGACCTCCACGGCCTCGAAGACTTCCTCCGCGGCTGAGGACCGCCAGGCCATCACAATCCGCTCGCCCGGCCGGTCTGCCGCGTGCGCACCGGCCGGGTGGGTGATTGTGATGGCCTGGAGGTCCGCGCATTAAGCTCTGCGGCGTGAGTCTGCCTGTTGTCACCGCGACCCGGTACGTGCTGCCGCTGCGTGAGGGTGGGTCGTTGCCTGGTGTTGTCGAGGGCAACGACCTGGGCACGTACGTGATCAAGTTCCACGGCGCCGGCCAGGGGCCGAAGGCCCTCGTCGCCGAGGTGATCGTCGGCGAGTTGTTCCGCCGCCTCGGCCTGCGGGTGCCGGAGCTGAAGCTGATCGAGCTGGACCCGGCGATCGGCCGGTCCGAGCCGGACTTCGAGATCCAGGAGCTGCTGATCCGCAGCGCCGGCCTGAACCTGGCCGTCGACTTCCTCCCGGGCTCCTTCGGGTACGACGGTTCGGCCGGCAACCCCGGTGACGAGGGCATGGCGCGGATCCTCTGGCTGGACGCGTTCGTCGCCAACGTCGACCGGTCGTGGCGGAACACCAACCTGCTGGTCTGGCACAAGAACCTGTGGCTGATCGACCACGGCGCCGCGCTGTACTTCCACCACTCCTGGATGCCCGCGGAGAAGTTCGCCGGCCTCCCGTACGACGCGTCCGACCACGTCTTCTCGGTCGCGGCCCCCGGTGTTCCCGCGGTCGACGCCGAGCTGGCCGCCGCGATCACGCCGGAGTTGCTGAAGGAAGTGATCGGGCTCGTGCCGGACGAATGGATCGAAGAGGGCGACCGCGACCGGTACCTCGGTCATCTGCTGGCGCGTCTGGACAACCGGCCCGCGTGGATGCCTGGAGGTGCCAAATGACGGCGCCGTTCGACTACGTCATCCTGCGCGCCGCGCCGCGTATCCAGCGCGGTGAGTTCATCAACGTCGGCGCGGTGCTCTACTGCCGCGCGCTCGACTTCCTCGCGGCCGGGTGGGACGTCGACCCGGCCCGGCTCCGGGCGCTCGACCCGGCGGTCGACGTGGACGTGGTGTGCGCGTCCCTCGACCAGATCCGGGCGATCTGCGCGGGCGATCCGGCCGGCGGACCGGCGGCCGCCACCACGATCAGTGAACGGTTCCGGTGGCTGGCCGCGCCACGCAGTACCGTCGTCCACCCCGGCCCGATCCACAGCGGGCTGACGAGCGATCCCGCCGCGGATCTGGACCGGTTGCTCGACGCGTTCGTGCGTTAGGCGAGGGCCTCGGACACGACGTCGCGGGCCTGGGCGAACACCTGCTCCAGGTGCGCGGCCCCCTTGAACGACTCGCCGTAGATCTTGTAGAGGTCCTCGGTTCCGGACGGTCGCGCGGCGAACCACGCCGACTCCGTGGTGACCTTCAGCCCACCGATCGCGGCGCCGTTGCCCGGCGCCTTCGTCAGCCGGTCGACGATCGGCTCACCGGCCAGCTCGGTCGCGGTGACCGCATCCGCGGACAGGGCGGCGAGCTTCGCCTTCTCCTCGCGCGTGGCCAGCGCGTCCACCCGCGAGTACGCCGAGGCGCCGAACCGCTCTACCAACTTGGCGTGCGCCAGCGACGGCGTCTCCCCCGTCACCGCTGTGATCTCACTCGCCAGCAACGCCAGCAGGATGCCGTCCTTGTCCGTGGTCCAGACCGTGCCGTCGAAGCGCAGGAAGCTCGCACCGGCCGACTCCTCACCACCGAAGCCGACGGAGCCGTCGACCAGCCCGGGCACGAACCACTTGAACCCGACCGGCACCTCCCAGAGCCGACGCCCGAGGTCCGCGACCACCCGGTCGATCAGCGACGACGACACCAGCGTCTTGCCGACCGCGACGTCAGGACCCCACTGGCGGTTGCTGAACAGGTAGGAGATCGCGACGGCCAGGTAGTGGTTCGGGTTCATCAGTCCGGCGTCCGGAGTGACGATGCCGTGCCGGTCCGCGTCCGCGTCGTTGCCGGTCGCCACGTCGTACCGGTCCCGCTGCGCGACCAGCGACGCCATCGCGTACGGCGAGGAGCAGTCCATCCGGATCTTGCCGTCGTGGTCGAGCGTCATGAACGACCAGGCCGGGTCGATCCGCGGGTTCACCACGGTCAGGTCGAGCCCGTGCCGCTCGGCGATCGCGGCCCAGTAGTCGACGCTTGCGCCGCCGAGCGGGTCCGCGCCGATCCGCACGCCGGCCGAGCGGATCACGTCAAGGTTCAGCACCGACGGCAGGTCGTCGACGTAGTGGCCGACGAAGTCGTAGTCCCCCGCGTGCTGACGGGCCTGTTCGAACGGCTTCCGGCGTACCTCGCGGTTGCCGGCGACGATCAGGTCGTTGGCGCGGTTCGCGATCCAGCTGGTCGCGTCAGAGTCGGCCGGACCACCGTGTGGTGGGTTGTACTTGATGCCGCCGTCGCGCGGCGGGTTGTGCGACGGCGTGATCACGATGCCGTCGGCGTCCGCGCCGGCGCCCCGGTTGAGCCGCAGGATCGCGTGCGAGACGGCCGGGGTCGGCGTGAGCCGGTCGCCGCTGTCCACCAGCGTTTGTACGTCGTTCCCGGCCAGCACCTCGAGGACGGTGCGCCAGGCCGGCTCGGACAGACCGTGGCTGTCCCTGCCGACGAGCAGCGGGCCCGTCGTCCCCTGTCCGGCGCGATACTCGCAGATGGCCTGCGTGATCGCCAGGATGTGCGCCTCGTTGAACGCGCCGTCGAGACTCGAGCCGCGGTGTCCCGACGTACCGAAGACGACCTTCTGGGCGGGGTTCCGCACGTCCGGAGTGATGTCGTCGTACGCCTTCAGCAGGGCGTCGACGTCGACGAGGTCCTCGGGCTGTGCGGGCTGGCCTGCGCGTGGGTGCATGACCACATGCAACCACAACAGACGGTGGCGCCGAACGGTCCTAGGCCGGCGCCGGGCTGGCCGGGGCCGCCGGCGTGGGGTTGCGACGCAGCAGGAAGCCGGTGACGACGAAGACGAAGCCCCAGCAGAGCGCGATCAGACCGAGCCAGACCGCGATCCCGACGACGCCGCCGCCCGGGTTGGCGACGAAGAACACGCCCAGCAGGATCGACAGTGCGGCGCCCAGCAGGATCAGCCAGCGGGGCGTGAGCCGGTAGCTGCTGAACGCAGTGAACACCTCGAACACGCCGCGGATGATCAGCCAGAGACCCACGAGCCAGGTCAGCGTCTTCGCCGTCACGCCCGGGTGGAAGATCGCCAGCAGCCCCACGACCAGCGCGATCAGCCCCAGCACCGCGCGCAGTGGCCGGCTTCCCTCCGTGCTCGACCGGAACGCCTGCGCGATCAGGCTGACGCCTTCGAACAGCGCCCAGAAGCCCCACAGCAGCATCAGCGCGAGCGCGGTCTCGATCGGCCAGGCGATCGCCAGGATGCCGAAGACGATCGCGATCGCCCCGCGGAGCACCATCATCTTCCAGCTCGACCCGAACAGCTCCCGGTCCATCGCCAGCCCCTTCCGGCCGCCACCCCGCGCTAAGACCTCATGATCGTCCGGGTCGGCGGCCAGAAGATCATCCGGTAGAGGTGAGGACGCTCCGGGATTCGGACACCACGGTTGATACACGTGTTCCGCGCTCCGAGAAAGGACGCTCGCAATGAGTTTCTGGGACATTGTGTGGTTCATCATCATCAGCTTCGCGTTCGTCGCGTACCTGATGGTGCTGTTCTCGATCATCGTGGACCTGTTCCGCGATTCCGGGACGTCAGGATGGGTCAAAGCCATCTGGCTGGTCCTGCTGCTGTTCATCCCGCTGCTCACGTCGCTCGTCTACGTCATCGTCCGCGGCAAGGGGATGGCGGACCGGACCATGCGCAGTCACGCCGATGCCGTGCAGCAACAGGAGGACTACATCAAGCAGGTCGCGTCGTCGTCGGCCAGCCCGGCCGACCAGATCGCCCAGGCCAGTGCACTGCTCGAGAAGGGAAAGATCTCGCAGGCCGAGTTCGACACCCTGAAGGCCAAGGCGCTGGCGGCCTGACCTGTCACCCACAGCGGAGGAGGACCGGCGGTGAGTGAACGCGACGAGGTAGCCCGGCTGCGCGAGCGAGTGGCCCAACTCGAATCCGAACTGGCCACCGCCGAGCAGCCGGCGACTCGCGATCGGGCGAGCCGCCGGGGCGCCTGGCGGACCGTCGTGGCCGCCGTACTCATTACGCTGGCCTGCCTGCTCGCGCCCTTGTCGGTCACGGCCGTCTGGGCGAGCAGGCAGGTCTCGGACACCAACAGGTACCTCGCGACCGTCGCGCCGCTGGCCGACGATCCCGCGGTCCAGAAGACGATCTCGGACGCCGTCACCCGCGAGATCTTCAACGCCGTCGACATCCAGGGGATCACCAACGACGCGCTGAACGCGATCTCCCGGCAGGGCCTGCCGCCGCGGGTCACCTCCAGCCTGCAGGCGCTCAACGGACCGCTCGTCAGCGGTATCCAGGGCTTCATCCAGGGCCAGGTCTCGAGCTTCGTCGCCAGCCCGGAGTTCGCGACCGTGTGGCGGCAGGCGAACGAGACCGCGCACGCCTCGCTGGTGAACATGCTCGAAGGCAAGCAAGGCGGCGCGCTCAGCGCGCAGAACGACACCGTCACGCTCAATCTGGCGCCGATCATCGCCCAGGTGAAGCAGCGACTGGTCGCGAACGGCTTCAGCCTGGCCGACAAGATCCCGGTGGTGAACAAGTCGATCGTGCTGGTCAAGTCCGACAGCGTCACCAAGGCCCAGGGCTTCTACCGGCTGCTGAACAACCTCGGCGTCTGGCTGCCGATCATCTCCCTGCTCCTGCTCGCCATCGGGGTGTACGTCGCCAAGAGCCATCGCCGGGCGCTGCTCTGGGGCGCGCTGGGATTCGCCGCGGCGATGCTATTGCTGGGTGTCGGCCTGACACTTGCGCGCATCTTCTATCTCAATGCCCTACCGACGGATGTGATCTCCCGGGACGCCGGCGGCGCCATCTTCGACACATTGGTCCGGTTCCTGCGCTACGGCCTGCGGGCCGTCGGAGCGCTCGCGCTGATCGTCGCGGCCGCGGCCTTCTTCACCGGCCCGTCGGTCACCGCGGTACGAACCCGCGCCGGGCTCGGCAACGGCATCGGATACCTGCGGAACCGGTCGGAGTCCGCGGGACTCAGCACGGGCCGCGTCGGAAGCTGGACCTACGCGCACAAGCGGCTGCTGCTGGTCCTCAGCGTGGTTGCCGGCGCGCTGGTCCTGACGCTCTGGTCGCAGCCGACCGCGGCCGTCGTGATCGTCACCGCGATCATCGTGGTGTTCGTCATCGCCGTGATCGAGTTCATCGGGCGTCCCCCGGCCCCGGCCGGCGGACCCCCTGCCGACCCGCCCGCTGACGCTGCCTGACGCCCGACTGACAACCGACCCCGCCCGCCTGACCAGGCGGGCGGGGTACCGGTTTCAGAGCCCAGTTTCAGAGCCCGGGCTCGGCCTCGAGGCGACCGCTCTTGATGGCCGCCAGGAACGCCTCGTAGTCGCGTTCGTTCTGGTCGGCGTACGCCTCGGCGTACTCCACCATCGCGTTCGGGAAGTCGTCATTGCTGTTCAGGTACGTCGCCAGCGCGATCCGGTCACCGCTGCGCGCGTGCGCCCGGGCCAGCGTCCAGCCGCAGAGCTGGCCGTACAGCGTCATCGTGGGCGGGTCCAACTTCTCCACCACCGCCGAGCCCTTCATGTCCCGCAGCTGCCGGACGTAGAAGTCGCGGGTCTGACCATCGATCCCCTCGACCCGTTGCCAACCGAGGAAGATGTCACTGGCCGCCTGCATCAGGCGCTGCCCCACCACCACGCGCTCGCCCTCGTTGCGGGGCGCGGACCGCGGCTTGAGCGCGCTCGGCACGTTCGCCTTCAGCACCGACGGGCCGGCCTCCTTGACCTGCAGGAAGAGCGGATCGCCGTCGTCCCGGCCGCGCATCAGTACGATCCAGCACCGGGTGCCCACGCTGCCCACGCCGACGACCTTGCGGGCCAGGTCGACGAACTCGAACTGGTCGAGCAGCACCCGCCGCTCGTTCGGGAGCGACCGGCGGTAGAGCGCGAGCAGGTTCTTGAACTGGGCCTCGAGCTCCTCGCGGCCGGCGTCCGGCAGCAGGTCGGCGATCGGCATCACCAACGGCGGGTCGGCCTTGATCCGGACCCCGTCCTCGGTCATCTCGGTGAGCTTCCCGAAGGCCTTCATGCTGCCGCTCCCCCGGGCCTTCAGCAGCGTCCGGTCGACGTTCTTACGCCGGCTCCGGGACATCTTGGTGCGCAGCGTGTCCTCGAGTTCCGCGACGTCGGCGCGGGCGTACCACACGTCGAGGGCGCGCATCGTCCCGAACTCGGCGCAGGCGTCGCGGTATCGGCGTACCGTCTCCAGGACGTTCGCCTTGCGCTCCTTGCGCGAGAAGCCGTTCCCGCGGCCGGCCACCGAGATGCTCGCGACGAGCCGTTTGACGTCCCATTCCCACGGCCCCTGGTACGTCTCGTCGAAGTCGTTGACGTCGAACAGCATCCGGCGTTCGGGAGATCCGAACAGCCCGAAGTTCGACAGGTGCGCGTCACCGCACAGCTGGGCGGCGAGGCCGGAGACCGGTGCCGCGCCGAGGTCGACCGCCATCCCGAGGGCGTTGCCCCGGAAGAACGTGAACGGTGACACCATCATCCGGCCGTGCCGCACCGGCACGAGCTCGGGCACGCGGATCGCGGCCTGCTCCTCGAGCAGCGCGACCGGGTCCGGACGATCCGGTGGCAGCACCAGCTCACCCTGATCACGCGGCGCCAGCGCCACGCGGGCCGCGAGTCCCAGCCGGGCGCGGTCGGCCGGCGCCAACCGGCGTACCGCTGATGTCAGGCCGGCATCGGCGCGCGTCGCTCGCGGCCGGGGCGCGGCCTTCTTCACGGCGGTTGTGGATTTGCGGGTCGTCACCGTCGTGCTCCGTGGGGACATGCTGCCCTTCCCTTCCGTATGGTCGATCCGGGCCCGTGCAGACTCCGATCCAGGGGCCCTCAGCAAACACCGGGAGCGACCAGGCAACATCACCCCCGCTGGATGAACCGTCCGGCAGGGGCGCGTGCGATGGTCTCAGCCGCCCGGTGGAACCTGTACCTTCCTCGGATCCTGCTGGCGCGCCATCCGTAACGAAGTGATCAGACCCGCGAGTCCGGCGAGCACCGGGATGCCCAGCGCGACCTGAAGGGCGATCGGCCGCGCGGTCGTGTTGATCCGGATGATCTCGTCCTGGGTCTGCGGCGGCTGTCCGTCGAGCACCTTCTCGAGATCGGTGTTGCTCATCACCTGCGCGTCGTCCTCCAGTGCCTGGGCGACCTGGGTCTGCTCGTCCGGGCTCAGCACCGTGCTCGCATCCGACTTGGCGGTGAAGGTGAAGGACAGCGTGGCCAGCATGATGGCGCCGGTGAACGCCAGCCCGAACGACAGCCCGAACGAGCCGGCGGCCGAGTTGACGCCGGCCGCTTCGCTCACACGTTCCTCCGAGATCGGCCCGAGCGTGTAGTTGTTGAGCTGCGACACCAGCAGACCCAACCCGGATCCCGCGATGATCAGCGGCGCGATCAGCGCCCAGCCGGAGTGCACCCGCGGCACGATCGGGATCAGCAGCGCGAGCCCCACGAGCAACAATGCGAAGCCGGCGCGGATGATGCTGCTCGGGCGCCGTCGTCCCGCTCGGCGCTCGGCCAGGATTGCCATCCCGAACATGCTCAGCGACAGCGGCGCGAGGGACAGGCCGGCCTGCATCGCGTTGTACTCGAGGACCATCTGCAGATAGATCGGCAACGCGATCATCGTGCCGCCCAGCGCGATCTGCTGGAGCGTCTGACCGGACAGCCCGAGCCGGTAGACGACGGACTTGAACAGCCCCGGGTCGAGCAGCGTCGCCTTGCCCTGCCGCTTGCGCCGTACCAGCCACCAGACGAACGCCGCCATCGCCAGCGCGCCGACGGCGATGGTCAGGCCGACGTACTCCCCGCCTTCCTGCCAGACCAGGATGCCCAGCACGATGCCGCCCATACCCAGCACGGACAAGATGGCGCCGACCACGTCCACCTGCCGGGATCCGGTGTACGGCACGTCGTGCACCAGCCCCTGGCCGGCCAGCACGACCGCGATCACCACGACCTCGAGCAGGAAACCGATCCGCCAGGACAGGTACGTCGTGATGAAGCCGCCGAGCAGCGGTCCGACCGCGGCCGCCAGCGCGGCAGCGGCCCCGACCACGGCGTACGCCTTGACCTGGGCCGCTCCCTCGAAGTTCCCGTGGATCAGCGACTGCATCGCGGGCAGCAGCATGGACGCGCCGAGGCCGCCGACGAACGCCCAGAAGACGATGATCGCGGTCAGGCTCTGCGCCAGGGTCATCGCGATCGCGCCGACGGCGTACCCGAGCAGCCCGAGCACGTACGCGCGTTTGCGCCCGATCAGGTCACCGACCTTGCTGCCGATCAGGATGAACGCCGCGGACACCAGCGCCTCGAGCGCGATGGCCGATTGCACGCCGCTGACCGTCGTGTCGAGGTCGCGGACCACCGACGAGATCGAGACGTTCATCAGTGAGGTGTCGACGACGAGCACGAACATCGCCATCGCCAGCAGGACGGCCAGCTTCGGACTGGCCGTCCGCCCGGCCGACCCCTGACTCGTCTCCTCGGTCATGGCGCGGGCGCCAGGTCAGCCGGCGAGGATCTTGGCTTTTTGCGCCTCGAACTCGGCATCGGTGAGCACGCCGGACGACTTCAGTTCACCCAGTTGCTTGAGCTGGTCCAACCGGTCCGCAGTGGCGTCAGCCGGCGCCTCCGGAGGCGCCACCGGCGCGGGCTGCTGTGCGTACTGCGGGTCGTCCGCCGCCGCATCGGCGTCCTGCTGGGCGAACTTCTGGTCCTGATGCCGCCGAACGCGACCCGCGACAACCGACGCGGTGCCCGCGACGGCGGCGGTCCTTGCTATTCCTCGCAACAGTCCCGGCATGTCAGGCTCCTCAACTCGTCGATTCCATGCTTTCCAGGGCGTCGAGTGCTTCCATCACGTCCTCGGCGGGAATCCGGCCGCCGGCGACCAGCTCGCCGCCGGACTCCAGCGCCGCCGCGATGAACGGGATCGCCCAGGTGTTCTCGTAGACGATCAGCGCCGCCAGCGTGCCGGGCCGCATCGCGTTCGCCGCCTCGGCGAGGTCGTCGTCGGCGAGGATCCCGGACCGGGCGCCGCCGAGAGCCGCGAAGCTGCCTGCCTCACCGGTCGCTTCGGCCAGGTCCACGCCGTAGACGGTGCCGTCGGAGTTCTTACCGACCAGCATCACGTCGTACACCTGGACGATGCCGCGTTCGACGAGGCTGACGACTTCCTCGGCCGCCCGACCGGTCAACTTGTTGCCGGTGAACTCGAGGAGCACGTAGTCGATGGGGCCATGAACCTCTACGTCTGACATGGTTTCCGTCCCTCCACCAGGATCCCGGCGACCCCTGTACGCCGTCAGCCTGCCGCGCTGCGGTGACGGCGCCATCCCCCACGTCGGATGAAGTCAGTCGGATGAACTCACGCGCTGAAATCAGCCGGGCAGGACGGCGGGCGCCGCGGCGTCGGCCGGGGTGAGCTGCCGGATGCTCAGGATCATCAGGCCGGCGGACTGCAGCATCGCGACGAGATCGGCGATGCCCTGCCCCTCACGGACCCGCAGCCGGATCGCTCCGAAGGTCTCGTGCTCGGCGAACGGGCCGGCGCAGAACGCGAGCACGGCCGGCCGCAGATCCCCTTGCACGACCACCTGGTACGACGGGCCGCGACACTCACGTGGTTTCATCGTCTTCCCTCTCCGGATCGATATCGATCCGTTCCGTCGACGACGAGGGCGCGTCGAGCACCCGGCGTACCTCGATCACCTCGATGCCCAGGGCCCGCAGTCGCGCCAGCAGACCGTAGAGCGCGGACTGGTCGGGGATGCCGTACACGACGGTGTTGACCTGGTCGACCGCCAGTGTCTCCGCGCCCATGTCCTGAAGGTCCTGATCGGGTACGGCGCCCGCCACGCGGATCTCGTACGTCGCGTCGGCCATCGCCCCACTCCGTTCCCAACGTGTCCGTTCGACGCTCGCAAAGCTCGGGATCGGCGGCGTCATCCCTGCGGGGTGAACTGCCTTCGCAGCTTGGGGAAATCGGCCGCGGGCCGTCTCCGAATGTCCGGCAATCGGGCGGAGAACGCTGGTTTTACCAGACCTGCCGTGTTTTCGTCGAAGAGTGTGGCCTCGCCGGACACCGCTCTGCCAGCGGTAGGCGAAGGCCGCGCATTGCAGGAGGGGGCAATGCCGAGCGATCAGCAGTCAGGGGCGGGGAACACCAGCACCAGTCGAGCAGCAGCACCGTTCGAGGATCACCTCAGGAACACCGCGAAGCACTGGGTGATGCCACCGGGGACGGTGCCGCGGCCGCGTCTGGTCGAACGCGTGAGCGTCGGGGTCGAGACGTCGCTCACGCTGGTCAGCGCGCCCGCGGGCTTCGGGAAGACCATGGTGCTGAGCGCGTGGACCGCGCTCTACCAGGGTCCGGCCGTGGTACGGCGGATCGCGCTGGACGCCGGCGGTGACCAGCCGGCCGTCGTACTGGACACGGTCCGCGACGCCCTGCGCGGACGCGGACGCGACGTACTCGTGCTGGTGGTGGACTGCGGCGCGTCGACGATGACGCCGGAGTTCGGGACCAGCCTGCATCGCCTGATCCGGGGGAACTCCGGGCGCGTCCGGGTGATCCTGGTGACGCGCACCGATCCGCCGTTGCCGCTGCACCTGTACCGGCTGGCGGGCACCATCGCCGAGATCCGCGCCGACGACCTGGCCTTCACGCTGGACGAGGCGGCCGAGCTGATGCGCGGGCACCATGTCGACCTCAGTACGTCGGAGGTCGCGGACCTGCATGCCCGGACCAACGGATGGCCGGCCGGACTGATGTTCGCAGCGATGAACCTGGCCGGGAAGACCGATGCGGAGCGGGTCATCCGCGAGTTCCGCGGCGACACGGGGAACGTCGCGGCGTACCTGATGACCGAGGTGCTCGAGACGCAGCCTCCGGAGCTACGCGAGTTCCTGCTCCGGACCAGCGTCGTCGACGAGGTCAAGCCGGGGTTGGCCGAGGCGCTGACCGGTCGTCCGTGCAGCCCACGGTCGCTGGAGATGCTGTCGCACGGCAACTCGTTCATCCAGCCGGTTCCGGACACCGTCGACAGCTACACCTACCAGCCGTTGTTCCGCGAGTTCCTGCGCGCCCAGCTGCTGTACGAGCGTCCTGCCGCCGTCCAGGCCCTGCACCACTCGGCCGCAGGCTGGTACGCCGCCAACGATCGGCCGGTGGACGCGATCCACCACGCGATCGCTGCCGGTGACTGGCGGAGCGCGGCGCGGTACCTGGTGGAGGACCTCGACGTCGCCGATCTGCTCGTCGGACGCCGGCGCCGGCAACTGTCGTCGTTGTTCGCCGGGTTCCCTGACGACCTGGACGACTCCGAGGCCTCGGTCGTCCGGGCTGCCCGGGCGCTGGCGACGTTCGACGTCGACCAGGCGCGGTCGAAGCTCGACCAGGCCAGGGATCGGCTGGACGCTCAGGTGTCGTCGCGAAGCCGGGCGACGCAACTGGCGATCAGTGTCCTGCAGGCAGTCTGCGGGAGCTTGGACGAGGACACCGACACGGGGTTGAGCGCCGTACTGAACGCGGAGGCGGATCTGCGCGCGGCGTCCTGGGACTCGGCCGTCACACACCCGGAACCGCGGCTCCTGGTCGCCAGTGGGAAGGGCCGGGTGCTGCTGGAGCGTGGCGACTTCCCGGCCGCCCTCGCGGCCTTCACCGACGGGATCGCGATCGCGGAAGCGGCCGCCGCGCACGAGACCCTGGCCGACCTGCTCGGGATGGCAGCTCTGGTGGAGGCGGTCTGGGGACATCTGCGGCGAGCAGCCGAGGTCGTCTCGCACGCGACCGCCCTGGCGGAGTCCGTGACGGAATCGGTGACCGAGGTGCCACAGTCCGCGATCGTGGCCGACGCCTGGGTGCAGACCGCGCGGGGCAATCTGCCGAGCGCCGAGGAGCTCGTCCAGCGTGCTGCCGACGCGGCGCCGACCCACGACTCACGCGTACTCGCTGCCGCGCTCGCGCTGGTACGCGCCCGGTTGCTGCGGGCCAACGGCGACATCGACCTTGCCGCTGCCGAGCTGCGCGCGGCCGGAACGCGGTACGGCGCGCAGGGCGGTTGGCTCAGCCAGGCGATGGTCGTCGACGAGGCGAAGATGCTCGTCGCGCAGCACCAGCCGCGTGAGGCCATCTCGGTCATCGAGCAGTCCCAGGGGCGCGACCAGACGGGGTCCCTCCTGGTGCTGCAGTGCGCCACGGCCGAGGCCGGCGAGCAGCCGCCGACGCCGGCACCGGCGTTCACGGACCGCGCTGTCCCGTTGGAGACCCAGGTGGACGGCTGGTTGGTCCAGGCCGCCGAGTCGCTGCGCAGCGGCGACACCACCCGCAGTGGTCTCTACCTGGAGCGCGCGCTCAGACTGGCCGCTCCTGAACAGCTCCGTCGCCCGTTCGCGGAGGCACCCCCGCCACTGCGCAACCTCCTGCAACCGAGCAGCGATCTGCTCCGGCAGCACCCGTGGCTCCGGGTGCCGAATACCTCGGACGGACGCGACCGTGCCGCCAGTCGTTGGGGTGTCCCACGGTCCGAGCTGGTGGTCACCGCCTCGCTGACCAGCAAGGAGCACGAGGTGCTCGAGTACCTCGCCGAACTGCTGACCACCGAAGAGATCGCGCGCACCATGTACGTCTCGGTGAACACGGTGCGGAGCCATGTACGCAGCATCCTGCGCAAACTGAGCGCATCCCGCCGGAACGAGGCCGTCCGGCGCGCCTGGGAGCTGGGACTGCTGCCCTCACGCCCGGAGCCGTGATCGGTCTCCGGGCGCCGGGTACGTCGGACAAGGGGGGATCGCCATGTGGCGATCGGTGTTGCTGCACGAGTTTCCGGACCATCAGGTCGAGACCCTGCACGGTTTACCAGGACGCTTGGCGCCGAACTCGCTGGTCCTGGAGCCGTCCGCCGGCATCGTGCTGATCGCACCGGGCCGCAGTCTCCACTACGTCCTCGACACTCCGCTGACGGAGGTCGTCGGGGTCAGCTGCCGCTTGCGGTTCGAACGCCCCGGGCTGGCGGTGAGTTCGTCCGTACCGATCCTTCGGCTCGGGAACGCGGTCGAACTGAGTCTCGAGCCGCTGACCACCTATCAGGCCTTGGTCCGGGTCCAGGTGCACCGCAAATACCACGACCTCGGCCAGCTGCCGAACGCCAGTACGCACTTCGTGGAGCTGCGTCTCGACTGGCACACCAACGGCAAGACCTATCTGCGCGCCGACGGGCGGCTCATCGGCTACCACGACGCGTTCAGCCGCGGTTCCCGGCTGACGATCGAGGACGTGACGTTCGGGCGCCCCGGGTCCGTCCCCACCGCCACCGACGCACGCTTCCAGTTGGGCGAGTTCTTCATCCGCGCGCTCAACCGCCGTACGTACTGGCCACGACGGAACGCGCAGCCGGCCGTGACGGCCTAGCGCCTGCGCCGGCCCGGCCTGCGCGGAGTGGCCACCAGACCGGCAAGGCGACCGCAGGCGGCTCCGAGCGTCGCGCCGACCAGAACATCACTCGGGTAGTGCACCCCGGTGTACACCCGGGAGAACGCGACCACGGCCGCCGCGATCCGCAGCGGCGGCCGCAACGCCGGTACGACGTGCCCGACCGCGACCGCGAAGGCGACTGCGGAGGCGGAGTGCCCGGACGGAAAGGACCCCGACTCCGGCATCCGCACCCATCGTTGCGCGGGCACCCCGAGCCCGCGCCGATCCGGCCGCGTACGTTCACCGCCGGTCTTCTTGAGCGGCTGATTCACCACCAACGACACGGCTCCGATCGCCGACAGCCCGGCGACCGCGGCACGGCGTCCCGACGGCCCGCCGAACAGCGCGAGCCCGCCCGACACCAGGAACCAGGGCTTGGAGAAGTTGGCGAAATCGGACACTCGCCGCAGCGGTTCGTCGAGCGCGGGCGTGGAGAGGTGGGCGACCGCTCGGTACAGCGCGCGGTCGTACTCCGTGAGCCGCTGCGTCGCCCGACGGATGCGCGTCACCAGGTCAGCTCGACCTCGAGCTCGCTCCCGTCGTCCCCGAGCTCGTACTCGAGCTTGAGGAACACCTCGTCGGGAACGTGCACCCGGACCACCAGGCCGCCCTGGTCGAACTCGACGTCGTTCTCCCTGGTGAGCGTGTCGGCGATCGCGTGCAGGCGAGCGGCCGCGGCCTCGCGGCTCATCGGCTCCTTCTCGTGGATCTCGATCAGATCCATCAGTGCCTCCCAGGGATCGAAGGTACGGCGTGAGCCTCGCGGCCGAGAGCGATCCGGACCAACGCGGCCAGGCCGTCACGGAAGCCCTCGGGAGCCATCGCCGACGGCGACGAGCCCGGATGCTGATGCGCGATCCGAACCCGCAGTACGCCGGGCCTGGTGGTGAACCGCAGCGGCGCGTCGAGGACGAGCGCCTCCCCGTCGATGCCCGCCGGCAAGGGGCGATCCGCGTCGACCTCGAAGGTCTTCGCCGTCCACTCACGCATCGGACGCAGCTGACGGTCCTCGCCGTCGGCCGGCGCGCCCACGACGGTGATGCCGAGCAGACCGTCGTCGATCCGCGGGCGAGTGCCCGAACCGACGGCGCGACCGAGGCGGTAGCGGTTATTGGAGATCAGTACCGCGGCGCCCCCGCGGTGTTCGTCGCCGCCCGGCCCGTCCCAGCGCAGATCGAGATCGCTGCCGCCGGCACCGAGGGCATCGGGCACGGTGTCCAGGATCGTGCGCAGTTTCGCCTCGCGGTACCCGGTCCGCTGCACGGCTTCGGCATACAGGCCGAGCGACACGTTGTTGACGAAAACCCGGCCGTTGACGTCGGCGAGATCGACCAGCCGCTCACCACCGTCGACGAAGGCGTCCAGCGCCCCGACGACGTCGTCACGGTCGACCCCGAGGTCGAGCGCGAAGTGGTTCCGGGTGCCGGCCGGTATGCAGGCGTACGGCAGTGAGCGTTCTGCTGCGATCGCGGCCACGATCGCCTGCGAACCGTCCCCGCCGGCCATCGCGAGCGCGTCGGCACCCCGCTCGACCGCGCCCCGGACCAGGGTCTCCAGATCGTCGCCGCGCTTCAGCTCGATCGGCTCGATCCCCCGGGCCCGCGCCTCCTTGGCGAGTTCGAACTTCTGCGCCTTGCCGCCACCCGAGAGCGGGTTGAAGAACAGCACCGCCCGCTTCGGTGCGGGAGCCGACGGAAGATCCATGTGCGAGGCGAAACTTGCGCGGGTCGCCGCCAGAGTGATCAGCAGGCCCACCACGACCAGGAGATCAGCGCCGAACGAACCACGGACGATCAGGATGATCACCGCGGCGATCACTGCCGCGGCGGCCACCGCCAGCCCGACGATACGGACGACTCCACGATGAAGTACGCCGTACCACGCAGCGAGCGCGGCGATGACCGCACACCCCAGCAACACCAGGCCGCGAGGGAACTCGCGCACCGAGACGACGACGCCGAGCACCAGCGTCGCCGCCCCCACCAGCAACGCGACCACCGCCGCGAGCCGCTGTCTCACAACTCACCCACCGACGCCGGCGCACTCAGCGCTGGAGCGGAGGCGTGGTCCGCTGCGGCGGTGTCGCATCGGCCATCTGCTGGCCGTCCCACGGAGCCTCACCCGTGTCCCCGAGCTGCTCGCGGACGCCCGACCACCGCGCGGTCAGCGCGAACAGGATGAAGACGTCCAGCGCGATCATCAGCAACGCCCACACCGGGTACGCGCCGATCCAGGCGACCTGGATCACTGCGTGCAGGCCGACCAGGATGATGGCAGTGATCCGCGCCCACGTCTGCGCCACCAGCAGGCCGGCGCCGACGCCCATCAGGAGCAGCCCGGAGATCAGCAGAACCCATCCCCAACCGGTGGTGTCCACAACGACCAGGTGGTTCCGCGTCAGCACCAGACGCTCATCGGAGAACAGGGCGATGAATCCCTCGAAGATGTTGATCAGCCCGATCACCAGCATCAGGCAGCCGGCGAACACGACCGTACCGGTCATGACCGGACTGCTCTCTTTCGCGGCCATCGTGGTACTCCTCTCATCGGCCGCCGCGGATTCGGCGGCACGCATCTGAAAGCTTGTTCCGGAAGGCACAACTACGCCTCACCCCGCGCGGATGAGCCCGCCGGAGCGATGGTCGATCAGCCCTGGCCCTTGCAGCTCTGGGTCAATGTCGTCGCGAACGACGACGTCGCGGTGCCGAGCTGTCTGAGCGCCGCGGTGATCTGCGGCGCCTTCTGTTTGAGCGTGTCCGCGGTCACTCCGCTCGCGGCCGTCTCCAACGCCATGAACGCCGTCTTGACGCCTTCGATGGCCGGCTGCAGGGCGGCCGACATGGCGGCGCTCGCAACGGCCAGGTTGTTCTTCACCGCAGACAGCGCGGCGTTCAGCGCGGTCAGGCCGTCCTGCGCCGGCTTCACGTTCGAGAGGTCGTCCAGCGAGGACTTCAGGGCCTGCGCGGTCGTGCAGGCCTCCGAAGTACTCCCCGTCGCCGGCGCCGAGGCGTTCCCCGACGGAGTCGACTGACCGGACGTCGAGTTGCCCGAGCAGGCGACCAGTACGACGAGCAGGGCAAGGGTGACCAGTGCGCTGGCGACCGATCGGCGTACGCCGAGGCGTGGCATGGTGTCCCCCGTCGGCTGCACGGCTACTTCGCGGTGGCGTTCTTGACCTCCGACGCGCTGTCCGCGTCGACCTCTTGCTTGGTCACCTTGGTGGCGTGCGCCAGCGCCTTGTCGACGTCCTTGACCCACACTTCCTCGAACAGCGCCACGATGCCTGAGCTGTCGGGCGGCAGCGTGTCCTCGACGTCGGCCTTGATCTCTTTCCGCTCGTGGTGCGACTTGAGGCCGCCGATGCCGAGCCCGGCGCCCGCGCCGACCAGCGCGCCCGCCAGCAGGCTGGGCGGGAAGATCAGACCGATGACCGCGCCGCCGACCGCGCCCCAGGCCGCACCCTTCCGGGCGGTGTGGAAGTCGTCGTCCACGTGGATCTTGCCGTCGGCGGCGCGGCTGACGAGAACCAGGCCGTCGACCTTGATCACGTCGTCCGACGCGGCTTGTTTGATCGCGTCCCAGTCCTGACGCGCCGCGTCCGCGTCCATGTAAGCGGCGATGTACAGGTCGACGGGAGCTTTGATGTCGGATGCCACGGGTCTGTCCTCCTGATCGGGCGTGCGCTCTCGCCCTCACGATGCCTCCGGCCGCGGCCGGAACACCTCACCCCGTGCGGACTACTCAGGACGGCGTACCGGAGTCAGTCGGCGAGCCTGCGACCGAGGCTGGCGAGATCGCGGGTGGCACCCGCGCGTACCAGTTCTGCCGACAAGGCGTCGACCGAGCAGCCCAGGCAGTCGGCCAGCACGAGCAGGAGCAGGCCCGCCTCCTCGATGTCGAGGTGGTGATAGCCGGCCAGCACTACGGTTGCTTCGTCCCGGAGCGTGGCCGTCCGGAGACTGTCGATGAACGGATCGCGGGAGGGGTCGGGTCGGCGATCGCCGCCACGGTGGTCAGCATGGTGGTCAACCATGATCTCAAGCCTTCTGACTCTTGCTCGGCCAACGGACTGTTCCCCCGAACTGTCCCTGTGCAGCGGCAGCACTTCGACTGTACTCCGCGTCGGCGATCCCGCCAGAGCGAGTTTCACCCCGGACGGAGGAGGCGCGGCCGGGCCCGCGTGGGCATGCTGGCGACCGCGGCGGCGCTATCGGGACCCCGGGGTAAAGGACTGAGAACGTGAGCGAGACGTGGCGATCATCCGACGCCGATGGGCCAGAGGCCCGGTCCTCCTACGTCGGCACACTGCAAAGTGTCCGGCTGTACTGCCTGTACCTGACCACCATCGCCGGACTGATCTGCGCGATCGGCAGCTGGGGAATCGGCGGCACTGCCATCAGCGTGGTCGTGATCGGGATGGCGGCGGGTGTCATCGCGGCGTCGGTGGCAAAGACCGAGGGGAGCGGCGAGTTCCGCCGGATCGCCCGGGTCACGTTCGCCACCGCGCTGGTCGCGCCGGCTGCCATGGGGCTGATCGCGGTCTTCGGCTTCACCGGCGTGCTGATCGTGGGGCTTCTCGCGATCACCACACCGGCCCTCACCTCGAAGCTCCCGAGGAGGCGGCCGAGGACGAAGGCCCCTCCCGCTCCACCACCGCCGATGCCGCTGCCCCCCAATCACACGGGCACCTACACGGCGGCACCTGGCGCCGACGCCCCGTCCCGTCCGGCGCGAGAACTCGATGCCCTCGACGACCAGGCGTTGTGCTGGGCCTGGCGCCGGAGCTTCCGCTTGCTGGAGGCCGCGCCGTCGGCGATCGAACGGCTCTCCGTCGTCGTCCAGCGACAGCAGTACCTCGACGAGCTCCACCGGCGGTCCCCGGAGGGACTCGCGGCCTGGCTCGCCTCCGGGGCGCGAGCCTCCGGCAACCCACTCCCGTACGTCGAGGACGCCCGCCGCCGAGCGAACTAGACCTCGTCCAGACGCGCGATCAGGGTCTTCGGCGCGACCTGGCGGAACGCGTTCTCGACCAGGTCCTCGAAGTGCTCCCAGTCCACGTCGACGTCCAGGTAGACACCGAGCCAGCCGCGATGACCGACGTACGGCGGCCGGTAGAAGTGCTCCGGATCCGTCGCGACCAGTGACTCCTGGACACCCGGTGGCGCCGCCATCCAGACGCCGAGACGGTCGTCGTGGTGATGGTCGGCGTACATCACGAACGTCTTCTTGTCGCGGACGAACCAGGTCGGCTCACCGTGGCTCGGCCGCTCGGTTGCTTCGGGCATCGCCAGGCACAACCGGCGTACCCGCTCCAGGACGTCCATCGACTCACCCTCCTCAGTGCCGCGGACCCGGTACGACCACGCCCGACTCGTAGGCGTAGACCACCGCCTGGGCACGGTCCCGCAGGTCCAGCTTGGTCAGGATGTTGCTGACATGCGTCTTCACGGTCTGTTCCGCCAGCACCAGCTCGTCGGCGATCTGCCGGTTCGACAGTCCGCGCGCGACCAACCGCAGTACGTCGGTCTCTCGCGGCGTCAGCCGGGCCGGCGCGAGCGGTACGACGGGTTGCGCGCGAGCGAAATCCTCCACCAGACGACGGGTCACGGACGGGGCCAGCAGTGCATCACCGGCGGCCACGACCCGTACGGCGGCAGCCAATTCGTCGGGTGTCGAGTGCTTGAGCAGGAACCCGCTCGCACCGGCACGCAGCGCGGCGTACACGTAGTCGTCGAGGTCGAACGTCGTCAGCATCACGACCCGCGGCGGCTCACCAGGAGTGGAGCCGGCGAGGATGCGCCGAGTCGCCGCGAGACCGTCGAGAACCGGCATCCGAACGTCCATCAGGATCACGTCCGGCTTCAGCGCGGTCGCCAACTCGACCGCCTCGGCACCGTCGCCGGCCTGACCGACCACCTCCAGGTCCGGCTGCGCGTCGAGCAGCGCACCGAACCCGGCCCGCACCATCTCCTGGTCGTCAACCACCATGACCGTGATCGCCACGCACCGCCTCCTTCACGACCGGAATGAACGCCTGCACCAGATAACCGCCTTCGGGGGTCGGTCCGGCGCTCACCGTCCCGTCGACGAGTGCCACCCGCTCGCGCATCCCGACCAGCCCCTGCCCACTCCCAGGCGCCGGTACGACGGCCCGCGGCGGCAGACCGTTCTGCACGGTGACCTCCAACCGTCCCGCGCTGTGCTGCACGCGCACTTCCACGACAGCATGCGAAGCGTGCCGCACCGCGTTGCTGAGCCCTTCCTGCACCACGCGGTACGCCGTCAGCTCCACCGCCTGGTCGAACCCCGTCGGCACGTCACCAACGAGTCGTACGTCCGCACCTGCGCGTCGCGTGCTCTCCACGAGCTCTGTCAGCTGCGCCAACCCAGGCTGCGGTCCGATCGGCGGCTGGTCGACCGGCTCACGCAGCAGGCGCAGTACCCGACGCATCTCCGTCAACGACGCCCGCGCCTCATCAGCGATCCCCGTGAACTCCGCCCGTACGTCATCCGGTACGCCGGACAGCCGGTGCGGCGCACTGTCTGCTCGGACCACCACGACGGACAAGTGGTGCGCCACCACGTCATGCAGCTCGCGAGCGATCCGGGCCCGCTCCTGCAGACGCTCTCGCTCAGCACGCTCCGCCTTGCTGATCGTCTCCTGCTCGGCCAGCCGGCGGTTCGTGTCGCGGCGCGTGTGGATCAGATCGCCAACCACCACAGCGACCGCAGACAGCACCGCCATCGTGATCAGACCGCGCCAACTGCCACGGTCCGGCGCCAGCGCGGTGGCGACCACGCCCAGAGCCTGCGTCGCCACCCACCACGCGACCTGCTCCCGCCTACCGAGCCCGCGAGCGCCCGCGATCGCGACGACGAACGCGTGGCCGAACGCGGCCGTCGTACCCCACGGCCAGGGTTCGCTCGAGCTCACCGGTGTGGTCAGCGCAGCAGTGACGGCGGTGGTGGCCAACGAGACGACCACCGCCGCGCGAGGCCGCAGCCACGCCAGACTCAGGGCCAGCGCTCGAGCGATCGCCAGCGCCAGCACAGCCCCGAGTTGTACGTCGTAGTGCTGCGCGAGATCCATGACGGTCAGCACGAGCAGCGTCGCGACGCCGAGCGCCGCCGCCCAGGCCCACCGCCCGCGGGGCCACCCGTTCGCTTCACCCGTCACGGTTGGACCTTACTCACACCTGGTGAAGCCAGGCCCAGAAGAACACCAGGGCACCGGCCGCCAACACTATGGTTGCCGGGAGCACCCACCAGCGCGAGGTCGCTCCGTAGAGCGGCCGGACGAGCTGCGACTGCAACGCCGCGATGCCTCGCAGCGCGAAGAGGAAGACGACGACGCACGGTACGGCGATCAGGCCGTGCACCGTCCATGCGCCTGCTCGGGTTGGGCCGCCCCAGGTGCCTGGCTGGACCGGACCGTGCTCGACGAAGCCCCAGAACGGCCCGCGCACCACGCACAGCACGACGAGGAACATCACGAACAAACTCGCCAGGCCCATGAGTGCGCTGATCACTCCGTAGCCGAGGACACGGGCACGGCTCGCCGGGCGCTCCTCCATTGCGGCGAGGCTGTCGGTCCCCTGCCGCCGGCCCACCACTCGCCCGTTCGCGACTCGCTGGTTCGCCAGGCGGTGCCAGCGCCGGCCGGCGGTGCGTGGATCGCGGAGGACCGCGTCCCCGATCGTCAGTACGCCGACCGGCGCGAGCAGAGCGTCGTACGCCAGCGACCTGGCCAGCCGGCCGATCCGTGCCTGCGGGCTTCGGTCCGCCCCGGGGCGGGTGAGCGTGTCCGTCATCGTCTCTCCTCAGTCTCAAGTCCTGAGATCGAGAGTAGGAATCAGGCGCGGCCGGGACATCCAGCCGCGGAGCCAACCGCGGACCAGTACTCCAGTAGGGGGTCGGGCGTGATCCAGGTCACAGTGACCACGGAGCGTTTGCTGACGTTACACGGTCAGTGCCGGACAGCCTGCACGGCTCGCTGTTGGCACCCACGGGGAACCCGCGCCCAACAGGAGGTACTCGATCATCATGCGGATGCGAAACCTGGCCGTGACCGCCACGCTGCTCCCGGTTTTGCTGCTCCCCGGCTGTGGCACCAGCGGCACCGACGTCGCCGCCGCGGCGCCCGCCGCCCACAAGGCGACCTCGACCGCCACAACCGACGAAGCGGCCGCGGACACCGGCTCGGACGACCCGGTGCTGAACGCGTACTACGCCTACCGGGTCGCGCTCGACGTGATGATGCGCAGCGGCGGCGGCAAGATCGAGCAGCTCGAGCCGGTGATGACGCCCGCGATGTTCCAGGCGATCAGCACCCAGGCGAAGTACTTCCGGACCCGGAAGCTGCACAACACCGGGGTCACCAAGGTGCTCTGGGCCAAGCGCACCCTCGCGGCGAACGGCGTCATCGTCAGCGCCTGCTACGACACCTCCGCGGCCCGCACGGTGAACGCCCGCGGCCGCGGCGTCCTGCCGAACACCACCCCGACGCGCTGGCTCGACCAGATGCGCGTCCTGCCCCAGCAGTCCCGCTGGATCGTCGACGGCGGCACCACCACCCCCAACGCCTGCTGACAACGCCTGCTGACAAGTTTGTGGCGGTGGGATCACGATTGCGTGCCCACCGGATTCCCGCGCACCACCCCGGGCACACTCTCGACCGAGTGCCGAACAGGTCTGGGGGTCCACCGATGATCGACACGCAGATCCGGCGTTGGCTGCCGGAGTGGCTCGGCGGCCGTCGTACGCCGGAGTCCTTCCGGCCACGCGGTACGAGTTCCCGGGTCAGTCGCCTCGCGGCGCAGTACGACGCCGATGTCGACGCGGCACTGCAACGCCTGTGGCCGAAGGCGCGGATCTACCACGACCGCGAGTTCACCCGGGACCGCGCCGACTACCTGCTCGTCGTGCGCGGCCGCGGCGTGATGATCGAGACCAAGGTGAAGAGCGATCCCGGGCTGTTCCGCGGCTCGACGCTGCCGCCACTCCTCGACCGACTGCAACGGGACGGCCGGCGGCTCGTCGTACTGCTCAACCAGGGCGACCCGGCGCCGGCGCGCGACCTGATCAGCACGAAGCTCGGCGACAAGGGCCGGATCGTCGTCTGGTCCGGACCGCACCACGACACCGAACTGCGCCAGGCGGTCGAGTCCCTGCTGCAGCAGACCACCCGGCACGCCTGAATCCCTGAACGCGTTCGTGGGTGCGACCGGACCCCGGCCGCACCCACGAACGTCAGCTGTTCTTGAGACAGCCCCAGCTGGTTACTGATGAAGCCTCAGGCGTTCTTGATCGCCGAGACCTCGAGCTCCAGCGTGATCTTGTCGCTGACCAGCACGCCGCCGCCCTCGAGCGCCGCGTTCCAGCTGACACCGAAGTCCTTGCGGTTGATCACGACCGAGCCCTCGATGCCGAGCCGCTGGTTGCCGAACGGGTCGGTCGCGGTGCCGGTGTACTCGAACTCGACATCGACCGGCTTGGTGACGCCGCGGATGGTCAGGTCGCCGGACACCACGAACTCGGCGTCGCCGCTCTGCTTGATCGCGGTCGACACGAAGGTGATCTCCGGGTGCTCGTCCATCGCGAGGAAGTCGTTGCTGCGCAGGTGCTCGTCGCGCTGGCCGTTGCGGGTGTTGATGCTCTTGGCCTGGATCGTCACCTTCCCCGACGAGTTCGCCGGGTTCTCGCCGTCGATGTGGAACGAGCCCTCGAACTCGTCGAACGCGCCACGGACCTTGGTCACCATCGCGTGCCGGGCACTGAAGCCGATCCGGGTGTGAGAGGCGTCGAGGGTGTAGTCACCGCTCAGGGCGGCGTACTCGTTGGACATCGCGGATCCTTCCGAAAGACTAGTTGAACTTTGCACAGTAAAGAGTTCACCCTTCTCGCTCAGAAGTCCACCCCCTACTCGGCGTGTCCGGCCCCTGGACCCTGTGTCGACGGACAATGGACCGGGCGTGACCGGTATCCGGTGTCAGGAGAGGTGTGGAGTGCAGCGGAAGGTGTTCTGCAAGTCGGGACCGAGCGACGTCTACCGGGCCGTCAGTACCTGGCACGGCCGCGAGCGGTTCTGGGCCACCGCGGCGCCGGAGACCGATGGTGTGATCTCGTTCCGGCTCGGCGACGGCCGCACCGACCAGAGCTGGATCGAGCGGGCCATCCAGGACGAGCTCTACCAACTGCGGTACTTCGGCCGGACGCTGACCTTCAGACTCACCGCCGGCGCCGCCGGCGGCACCGACCTGACCCTCAGCTCGGACGACCCCGCCGACTGCCCCGAGGTCGTCTCGCTGCTGCTCCGCCTCAAGGCCTCGGTCGACTTCGGCGTCGACCTGCGCCACCACGACGAGCACCGGACGACCGGGTACGCCGACAGCTGACCGTTGGCCCTTGGCCGTCTGCTAGCCGTTGCCCGCAGCAACGGAGTTAACGGGTTGCGCCGCGGCGCCGCAGCCGGTCTGATGGGTGGTCGAAGATCGGAGGGACCGTCGTGGAACCGCTCAGCGCCGAGGACATCAGGCGCTCGTTCGTCAACTCGTCCAAGAGCCAGGTCAAGGCGCTGGCGCTGCCGGGCCGCTTCCCCGAACTGCCCTGGGAGTCGCTCGACTTCCTCGGCTGGCGCGACGCCAAGGCTCCGAACCGCGGCTACCTGGTGGTACGCCGCGACACCGGCGTGACCGGGATCGCGGTCAGCACCCAGACCTCGGGCGCCGCCCGCCGGTTCGCGGGGCTGTGCGACCTGTGCAACACCGCCCACCACATCAGCGACGTCGCCCTGTTCGCCGCCCGCCGGGCGGGTTCGGCCGGCCGCAACGGGAACACGGTCGGGATGTACATCTGCGCCGATCTGGCGTGCTCGCTGTACATCCGCGGGCTGAAGGAACTCGACGTACCGCAGGGCGAGACCGCCACCCCGGAGGTCCGCGCGGAACGCCTCGCGACCCGCCTGGAAAGTTTCGTGCAGCGAGTCCTGGCGTGACCTCCCGGGACGCGCCCTAGGCTATCTCCCCTGAGCCGGAACCTCGGCTCCGCACAACCGGCCCGCGGGGGACAAGGAGAGCGAGTCGCGATGACCGAGTTCCGCATCACGCACGAGATCCACCAGGCCCACCCGGACATCCGCGAACGACTCACCGCCACCACCATCGAGGCGATCAACGAGTCCAGCGCCCGGTCCGCCGAGGACGCCGCCCGCGTCCTGCGCCACAAACTCGCCGAGATCGGCGTCCAGATGAGCGACCCCGCCTGCCTCGCCGCCATCGAACGCATCCGCTCCGGCAAACAACTCCGCTTCGAAATAGAACCCCTCCCCGAAGGCGACTGACCCTCCCCCGGGTTGCCCCCGGAGTTGGTGGGTTGCCCCCTCAGGATTCTCAGGGGGCAACCCTCCAACTCGCGGGGCATGCACTCGCGAGGGCGGGGAGATAGGGTTCCGGGCGTGGATCTTGCAGACTTGGGGCGGCGTGTGTACGCGACCGCGCATCTGACCGGTGAGTTCGTCCTGCGATCGGGCCAGACGACGACGGAGTACTTCGACAAGTACCGCTTCGAGGCCGACCCGGCGCTCCTCGACGAACTGACCGCGGCCATGGTCCCGCTCATCCCGGACGGCACCGAGGTCCTGGCCGGTCTGGAGATGGGCGGCATCCCGGTCGTGACCGCACTGGGCCGCCACACCGGCCTCCCGTGCGCGTTCGTCCGCAAAGAGGCGAAGACCTACGGCACTTGCCGCCTCGCGGAGGGCGCCGAAATCACCGGCCGCCGCGTCACGATCGTCGAGGACGTCGTCACCACCGGCGGCCAGATCGTCCTCTCGACCAACGAACTCCGCGCCCTGGGCGCCACCATCACCGACGCCCTCTGCGTCATCAACCGCAGCCCCGAAACCCCCGCTCCCCTCACCGAAGCCGGCCTAACCCTCCACGCCCTCCTCACCCCGGCCGACCTAACCCCCTAACCTGCACCCTGGGTTAACCGGCTTTGCGTTCGCTGGTGGGAGCAGGCGACGGAAGTCGTCGGTGGAGATGATCGGTACGTCGAACTCGCGCGCCGCCCGTGCCTTGACCGACAGGCTGTCGACGTCCGCGGCGACCACGAAGGTCGTGTCGGGGCGCACCGCCTCCTGCGGCATGAAACCCGCGGCGACCGCCCGGTCCCACCAAGTCTCCCGCGGCTCGACCATGTCACCGGTGAACACCAGCGTGCTCCCCGGCGGAAACCCCCGCGCACCAGGACGATCGGGTACGACGTACCGTCCGCCGCTCGCCCGCGTCAGCGCATCATCGACGTCCGCGGCGCGATGCCCGAGCATGACCGCGACTCGGTCCAGATCGCTGCGCTGGTCCGGCGTGATCGCTCCATCGCTCCACGACGCGGTGGCCAGGGCGGAAACGTAGTACCGATGAAGATGGTCGACCTGCGGGCGGGTCAGGCCGAGGCCGGTTGCCACCTGCACCAGTTGGTCGGCGTCGGCGGCAGTGATCTCGCGGTTGGCGAGGATCGTGTCGAGCAGAACGAGATACGAGTCGGCTTGCGGGGGCTCCGGGACGCGGGGCAACTGGTCGACGAGCCGACTCATCCAGCCATGGCGTCCGCCGGCGTGCACCGGTCGCACGGTCGGCGCGACATCCGTCCCCGGCAGGTCAGGCCACGGCATCCGCCGCACCTCTTCGTAGGCCCACTGCCACGGCGGCGGCGCCGCGAAAGCGCCCAAATACAAGGAAAACAGCTCGGCGGTCGCTCGGGTGTCGGCCAGCGCGGAGTGCCAGCCTTCGATCGAGATCCCGGCGGCCGCGCAACACGCGCCCAGCGTTCGTTTCGCACCCGGGAACAGGTAGCCGGCCAGCGCCATCGTGCACATCGACCGCTCGGTGATCAGCGGGACCGTCACGCCGAGCCGCGCGAACTCCGCCCGCAGGAACCCGAGGTCGAATTCGACGTTGTGCCCGACAACCATCCGGCCGGCGAGCAACTCCCCCAACTGCCGCGCGATGTCACCGAACTCCGGCGCCGCGAGCACGTCGGCGGTGAGGATGCCGTGAATGTGTTGCGGACCCAGATCGCGCTGGGGATTCAGCAACGTCACCCACTCGCGCTCGACCTGCCCGCGCGCGTCCAGCAGCACCACCGCGATCTCGATGACCCGATGCCGATGGCTCGGCAACAGGCCGGTCGTCTCGGTGTCGATGACCGCATACATCACGGGCCTCCTCCGGCTCGATGACCGACTGGAACAACCCAATCACACGCCGCCGACAGTTTTCGTCGCCTCAACAATCATCGCCCGAGCGGCATCGCCAATCGGTCAGGAATCCGGCAGGTCGACAGCGATCTCGGCGCCGAGTTTCGCACCGTGCGCGAGCTGCAGTTCGTCGCCGCTCCAGAACCGTCCCGGGTCGTACCAGTTCGGCCGGCGCCCCCGCAGCAGCCCCATCGCCTCGTACGTCACGGCCACCACTTCAGCGCAGTACGCCGACTCGAGTTCGAGCTCCCGGGAACCCTTCCGGAACGCCGGCACCCGGCCGCGCACCCAGCGCGACGCGAGTCGGGCCGTCGACGGGAACGGCGTACCGTCCAGCCGTGCCACGGTCTGCAGCACGGCGTCTTCCATCGCGCGCGTGACCGGGTGGTCGAGCTGCCGCAGCCACGCCTGCTGCCCGTACTTGCGGCCCCACACCAGCACCGCGTCCCGCAGGTCATGCAATTGCACGCCGCGATGGTGCTTCCCGGTCCAGACGTCGGGCAGCGAACGGCCGAGTTCGGCGTGCCACATCAGCGGTGGCAGGTCCTCGATGACGATCGCCATCCCGACGTGGTTGACCGGGCTGTTCGTGGTCAGCTGGATCGCGCGATCCGCCGCACTCGCACCGCGAAACAGCCAAATGTCACCTGTTCGTGTCAGTTCCGTAGCGTCATCCAGTGAAATCCGGCTGGTCACATCGCTAGGTTAGACCGCATGAAGGTATGGAAGGTGGTAGGGCTTGCGGGTCTCGTCGGCGTTGCTGCGACGGGTGTCGTGGTCGCGCGCGGTGAGCGGAAGCGCCGTGCGTACACGCCGGAAGAGGTCCGCGATCGCCTCAAGGACCGGGTCAAGGAAGCAGCCAACGCCTGACCCGGCGACGATCGGCCGGGCAGCGGGGTACGCCGTAACTCGGTGGTACGGCGTTGATACCGCCTGCCCGGACCGACTCGTGACCCTAAAGGTTGTGTAGGGCAACTTCTTCGAGACGGCCCGCGGTGATCGTGGCGGTCTGGTACGTGCAGTACGGCTGCCGTCTGCGGTCCGTCGGCGAGCCCGGGTTCAGTAGCCGCAACCCACCCGGACTCGTGGTGTCCCACGGGATGTGACTGTGCCCGAACACGAGCAGATCCACCCCCGGGTACGCCGCCTCGCACCGCTGTTCACGTCCCTTCGCCGACCCGGTCTCGTGGACGACGGCGACCGACAACCCGTCCAGCGTCACCCGCGCGACCTCCGGCAACCGCGATCGCAACTCGGGGCCGTCATTGTTGCCCCAGCACCCGATCAGTCGCGCCGCGCGGCTCTCCAGCTCGTCCAGCAGTCCGACGCTCACCCAATCGCCCGCATGGATGACCACGTCGGCACGCTCGACCGCATCCCAGACCGGCGCGGGCAGCTTCTTCGCCCGCACCGGCAGATGAGTGTCCGAGATCAGCAGCAGCCGCATGGGCCAACTCTCTACGCCTGCAGCGCCTCGATCAACTCCTTCTCCTTCGCCGCGCTCAGGCCGGCGCGACGTTCGCGCTCCACACCGAGTTCCCGCTCCCACGCCAGCGCGTCCACCACGAACTCGCGCCGCGACCGCTGCGTCAACCCGGCCGCGGCCGCCGCCGCACCGCTGCGGGACGACCAGCCCTCGTACCCCGGCTCGGTGATCCACATCGCCAGCGACTCCGGCCCCATGTACTGCTCGACCTTGCTGTCCTCCAGCCACTTCTGCGGCGCGAGCACCACCGGCCCGGTATGACCGCCGACGTCGCGCACCAACTCGATCCACTCCCCGAACGGCACCACCGGACCGAAGGTGTCGAACGTCCCCGTCCGGCCCTGCGTCGCGTTGTCCAGCAGCCAGCTCGCGAGATCCCGCACGTCGATAACCGCGGTCGCCAACTCGGGCGTGTCGGGCACCAGCATCGGCTCCTCGGGGGCACGCGCCGCCCGCGCGACCCAGGCACCCGCCCGATCGCTGCGGTCCCCCGGCCCACCGATCAGGCCGGCGCGGGCGATCACCAGGCGGTCCCCCACCACCTCTCGCGAGGCGAGCTCGCAGGCCACCTTGGCTTCGCCGTACAACTCCTGCTCGACGACATCCAGCTCGGTCGGCTCCCGCAACTCCGCGGACTCGTCGGCGCCGGGCGTGTCGTACTTCGCGTACGCGTTGCAGGACGACACGTACGTCCAGTGCTTCGCGCGGGCGCCGAACGTTGCGAGCGCACCCTTCACGAAGCCCGGCTGCCACGAGACCTCGAACACCGCGTCCCAGTCGCGCTCCGGCACCGCGTCGTACGCATCCGGGCGGCTGCGATCGGTCGCGACCAGCGTGGCACCGTCCGCGATCGCGCCGCTCTCGCCGCGGGCCACACAGGTCACCGAATGCCCGCGCGCGACCGCCTGCGCCGCGATCTCACGACCCAGCCATGCCGTCCCACCGAGGATCAGAATCTCCATGTGGGCAAGCCAATCAGGCCGGACCGACAAAACCCAGAGACCTTTGCCGAGGGCAGAATCGACGGCCAGTGATCCGCTGCCCCCGTCAGGTCACCGTAACCGTCCGACCCTTGCCAGGCAGGCGATCCGGGAGCAGTGTCGAACCAGTAGGACACCCAGGGGTGAGTGTCTGTGAACCACAGGGGGAAGTGATGGCTGGTTTCGTTCAGATCATCGAGTACCGGACGTCGAAACCGGACGAGATCGCGGCACTGATGGAAGACTTCGCCGCGAAACGCGCCGCCGACGCCGACGGCGCCTCGCCGGCGCGGGGCATCACCTGCGCCGACCGGGACGTGCCGGGACGCTACTTCGCGATCATCGAGTTCGACTCCTACGAGGAGGCGATGGCGAACTCGCAGCGCACCGACACGTCCGAGTTCTCGGCCAAGATGATGGAACTGTGCGACGGGCCCGGCACGTTCTACAACCTCGACCAGGTGGCCCTGATGGACTACCGCTGAGGGCCCCGGTACGGCGTACACCGGCTCGCCCGGGCGTACGCCGTACCGAGGGTTGCCGGTGCTTGGAGGGGTAGCCGGCACCGGCGGATCAGGTGGTTCTCAGCAGCTCAACGGAAGACGCGGTACGACGACCAGGTCGACGGCGGCGCAGCGCCCTGCGGCCCGAGGTCGCGATCGGAGTGCAGTGGATCGGGGTCCTGAGGCTCGGGCGCGGAATGCAGATCCGGCCAGGGCCTGGCGGTGAGGGTCTCGCGGGGCGGCAGCCTGAGATCGGGATCGGGACCCGCTTCCGGATCCAGCCACTCGATCACGGTCGCTCCGCCGTGGCCGTGGATGGCGACGACTGACTCGACGCTGTCCCAGACGGTCGTGGTCGGATAGTCGCCGTACCAGCGGAGCGCGACCGCCCCGTCGGCGAACTGGACCCCCTCGGCGACGGGTCCGGTGCCGCTCACACCGGAGACGTCCTGATGACGGATCAACCGGAAGCGCCGGGAGCTCATTTCGGGGCTACCTCCCACAGCCGCTCCCCCGGCAGCCTCCGCTGTGGTCCTGGATCGTGGTCCGGGATCGGGTCACTCGTCACCCGCAGCCCGGCGAATCTGCGCGACATGGCCTCGGCGTACCGGTCGGCCACCTCCGCCTCGGCCCGGTAGTCGGCGACCACGTGGTCCCCGAACCAGACCCGCACCCGACGACGCTCCACCCGGACCGCGGCCGGGCCCGGATCACCATCGTCGCCCATCTCAAAGCACCCGACGCCCAGTCGAGCCGGTTCCCATCAGCGACCTCGCAAGACAACCCTTCACGGCAATCACTTCCACTTCCCTGTGGGGATGGGTTCACAGGGGTGACGAACGCCGCACCACTTCATGACGCAACTTCCCCAGATTTTTCTCACAGACCGTGATCTGACGGCAGGTCGACAGGTAGAGCACCCTGAGACGCTGTACACAAAACCCACATCACGCTCAGGTGCACTACCCCCACTCCCGACACCTCCTGTCGACCTGCCGATCGCGGTCAGTCGGTACGTCGGTCCTTGGGCAGGTCGGCCTGCGGGCCTGGGACCTCCATCGGGTCCGGTTCGGGAGTGTCCTCGGGTGGGGTGTGGTTGAGGTCGGGGAGTTCGACGGTGACGACACGCGGCACGGGGAGGGCGTCGGGGTAGTCGAAGGTGGCTTCCAGGTGGTCCGCGGTGATGGTGAGTGTCGCGTGGTCCCACTGCTGGTCGTCGGACTCGGCCATGGAATCGCGCCATGCCTTGACCGCCTCGGCCAGATCTACCCCGATCTCGAAGTCCCGCTGCAACCGCTCCGCGCGCTCCTCCTCCGCCTTCTCGTCCCGCTCCTCGGCCTCGGACTCCTCCGAGTCCTCCCGCTCCACCCCGATCTCGAAGTCACGCGACAACCGCTCCGCCCGCTTCTCGTCTTCCTTCTCGTCGGGTTCCTCGAGCTCGAATTCCTCGGAATCCTTGCGGTCTACCTCGAGCTCGAAGTCGCGGGACAGGCGTTCGTTGCGCTTCTGGTCTTCCTTCTCGTCGCGCTCCTCGAACTCGAGGTCGCCGGTTTCTGCGACGGTGATCTCGAGTTCCAACAGGCGCTTGTCGTCGCGGTCCTCGTCCTCGGCGTCCTTCTCGTGGTCCTTGCGGAACTTCTCGAAGGCCTCGCGGGCGACCGTGACGACGGGCGGCTCGTTGTCCTCGGCAACTTCCACGTCGTCGTAGTCGAAGCTGAGGCGTTTGGTCCGCCCCTTGTGGTCGATGTCGACGGATCCGCCCGTCGCCTTGTTGCGCTTCGCCGAGTCCGACGAGGGACGGTTCGTCGACGGACCCGACGTACCGAGGAGTCCCTCGGCCCATCCGCGGGCCTTCGGTGGCGTCATCGACAAGAAATGAGCGGCCGTCTCGCAGGCCCGCGCGGCCGCGTCGAGCTGTTGTGCCGCGACGGTCGCCTGGCCGCGGGACGCGATCAGCGCGACCTGTGCGTTCTCCCGGCAGCGCGCGGCGGTGCGCTGGAGCTGCTCGACGACCCGCGGGATCTCGTCGAAGCAGTCGACCAGACCGCGCGCGACCCGCTGCAGCTCGGAAGGCAAGGGTCAGATCTGGTCGGCGTAGCTCTTGCAGCCGGCGGAGGCGATCTCCAGCGCCTCGGCGGCCTGTTCGACCGCCTTCCCGGCAGCTTCCAGGATCTCCGTGATGTCGCGGTCGATCCCGGTCGCGGTGCCCGCGATCAGGCTCTCCACGAGCTGACTGTGCTGGGTGAACCGGAGCTTGAAACCGGCCAGCCCGCCGGCCGCCTGCTTGGCCTCCATCGAGACCTGGTGCAGTTGTTCCTTGAGCCGCAGTACGTCGGACACCTCAACCACTCCCAAACTAGTTGCGCTTCTTGGGCAGCGCGATCGCCGTACCCGTCACCACGACCGGCACCAGGATCCCGAGCCACCACGGCAGTCCGGCCGCCATCAGGACGAACACCAGCACCGCACCGCCCCAGCCCCACCAGCGCGCTCCGGGCAGCCGGGGCAACCCGAGCAGCCGTGATGCGGCGAGCATCGTGACAGCGGCGATCGCCGCGGCCTCGACCCCGGCCAGGAACGACCCGGTGAAGACCCACACCAGCACGAACCCGACCAGTGCCAGGACCGCGCTGATGGTACGCCGCCTGCGCTGCTCCTGGAGCGCCCGGGCCGTCGTGCGGAGCTCCTCCAACTGGTCGACGCTCTCGGCGAGCTGCTTGGTGATGCGTGCGGCAACGGTCTCGATGTCGTTCAGCGCGCGGATCTCGGGCAGCGTATGGTTCGCCCGCGTCCCCTCGGCTGGCAGCCCGGCCCGCTCCAGACTGGCGGCCGCCTTCTCAGCGAGCGTGTTCAGCCGCGTCTGCAGCTTCCGTCCGCGCTCGGCCATCGCATCGGCCTCGGCCGCCGCGGTCGCCTCGGCCTTCGACTTGTTCGCGGTCAACCGGTCCTGCGCCTGCTGCGCGTCCGCACGCGCCATCGCGACCGTCCGTACGGCGCGCACGTACTCGGACCACTCTTGCTCAGGAGTCTTCATCGCCGCATCAGCTCCACAGCACGATCCACCTCGTCGGACCGCAAGGCGGCGTACGGTACGACGACCTGCGCCTCGGGATGCAGCCCGTCCCACAGCAACGCCCGATGCGGCTCGGAGGCCCACCGCACCAGCGGCCCGGCCACCGCGCGTACGCCGTCCTGTGGGTGGCGCAGGAACAGATGCGTCGCGACGTTCGCGCGACCGAACCCGAGCTGCTCCGTGCACACGTGCAGCCGGTTCCACCACCCGAACGTGATGAGTCCGTGCGCAGGCCCGTCGCGCACGATGTCCTGCAGCACGCTCGCCGGACTCTCGAAGAGCCCCTCGGCATGCAACTGCATCCGCGGCACACCATGGAACCCGAACCCGAGCAGATAGGTGCCCGTGGTCTGACCGTTCCGCATCGCGTCCCGCAGCGCGAACAACCGCGGTGCGATCTCGTCGTGCTTGTCGACCGTCTCGACCTCGCACCCGAGCTGCCGCAGTACCTGGACCAGCGCGTCCTTGCCCTCAGCAACAGCCGGCGCCGAGTTCGTACCGTCGACGAAGAGGAAGCGTGGCGGTTCCAGCGCAGAGGCCGCGGTCGACACCGCTAGCCCGGTCAGTACGCCGAGTGCGTCCGCCGGACCGTCGCCGAGCACGAGTACGCCGGCCCCGGGCTCGGGCCGTACCTCGACCTGCACCGGCTCCTCGGTGACCGCGATCGGCAAACCGGTCCACGGCCGCCCCACCTCGGGCTTCACCGCGGCGGCGGTCTCCGTCAGTCGCGCGGGCTCGGCCAGATGGAACACCCGCGGCGGCCGTACCTCGTCCCCCGCGCGCGACCACAGGTCGCTCCGCAGCGAGTCCAGCACGACCTTGTCCGCGAAGCTCACCAGCACATGCTGGTTGTCGTCGGGCGACCCGAAGTTCGCATTCAGCACCGCCTCACCGCGGAACTGCAGCTCGGCGGCGGCCGTGTTCCCGC
Source organism: Kribbella sp. NPDC043289 (assembly GCF_056436705.1). Classification (NCBI taxonomy): domain Bacteria; kingdom Bacillati; phylum Actinomycetota; class Actinomycetes; order Propionibacteriales; family Kribbellaceae; genus Kribbella; species Kribbella sp. NPDC043289. The sequence continues at coordinate 126,580 of NZ_JBWKCB010000001.1, read as the reverse complement.
TCCGCAGAATCGCCTGCGAGTCGGCCGGCGTGGTCTTCAGCGCGATCCGGTACGGCACCTGACCGAAGATCGAGTCCCGCCGCGTCGACAGCCGCTTCACGCCCTCGATCGTCTGCGTCGCGAGCACTACATGGACGCCGTACGCACGACCCAGCCGAACGAGTCGCTCCAGCAGTTTCGCCGCCTCGTCCGCGAGCTCGTCGTCGTCCTCGAGGAGCACCTGGAACTCGTCCAGTACGACGAGGATTCGCGGCGGCCGATCCGGTCCGGGGGTGAGCTCGGCGATGTCGGCGACGTTCCCGTGCGACTTGAAGATCTCACTGCGTCGCGCGAGCTCGTCGGACAGGTGCCGCAGTACGGCGAGACCGAACGCGCGATCGCTGTGCACGCCGAGAACGCGGATCTGTGGGAGCCAATGTGGCCGGTCCGGGCCGGGCCCGAGGGCCGAGAACTCGACGCCGTGCTTGAAGTCGAGCAGGTACATCTCCAGGTCCGCCGGGGAGTACCGCGCGGCGAGGCCGTGGATCAGCACGAGCAGCAGGTTCGACTTGCCCTGGCCGACCGCGCCGCCGACGAGAACGTGCGGAAGGGCGGGGTTGCCGCTGCGCAGCCGGATCAGCGCCGGCGTGCGGTCGTCGTACCCGATCACCGTGCCGATCTCGTCCTTGACCGGCTGCCACCAGGTCGAGCGGTCCGGCAGCGTGCGCTCGAAGTCGATGGTCGGGAGGACCGCGATGTCGGCCTGTTCGGCGATCACGTCACAGATGCCCGCGGCAACGGTCGCGTCGAACGGCGGGTCGAGTTTCGCCGGTACGCCGGTGAGTTGCGCGACCTCCACCTTGTCGCCCGTGATCACGACGGGATCGAGAAGATCGAGCAACTGCTTCGAGTCGACGTCGAGTTCGGCGGCCGTGGACTGGTCGTAGTGCACCAGGAAGCAGATGCCGCGTTTGCCCGCCGTCGCGGCCAGCCGGAGCAGGTCGCGCTGGGCGAGCGTGTCGATCCCGAACGGGTAGTCGAACAGGATGACCAGCCGGTACGGATCGGTGACCTGACCCGTCTCCTTGAGCAGGTCCTCGAACCGCTCGTGACCGAGTTGCGCCTGGCGGCTCGCGCGCAGCGAGGACACGTCGACGAGCCCGGACAGCACGGTGTGCAACTGCTCCGCCGTATGCGTTGCCCTGGGCACCAATTGTGGGTACTTCGTGGTCAGGTGACCGAGCAGACCCATCATCCCGGTCAGCTTCGGATCGAACGCGTCGATGCGCAGGCGGAACGGTTCCGCGGCGGCGACGAGGCGCAGCGCGACACTCTGCAGCAGCCGCCGCGCGGCCTCGCCACGGTCCGCGGTGACCTTCCAGCCGTTGGTCCGCAGCAGCGGCGCGACCACCGGCGTACCGGCGTCGAGTTCACCGACCCGCACGTACGCCGGGACTCCGGCGCCGACCAGTTGACGCGAACGCCAGCGGGCGTCGTTCGGCGGAATCGATCCGAGACCGGGCGCCAGGCGATCGGCGAGCAGGCGGGCCTTCGGCTCGGCGTCGGAGAGCGCCTCCGAGGTCTTCGCGTCGACCAGCGACCGGGACTCGCGGCGTGCCGTCGCGGTCTGCTCCTGCAGTTGACGATGCAGCCGTACGGCCCGCTGATGCTCGCCGTACGTCAGTCTCCGCGCGTTGTCCAGCAGCTGCCCCAGCGCGTGCTGCAGACCGCGGATCCGCGCTTCCAGGAGCTCCGGTGAGGCCGGTCCGGGCACAGTTCCCCCGTCAGGCTTCTCCGTCACGAGCACCGCCCTTTCACACTTGCCCCGTGACCCGTATTGATTGCCTGGAGTAACCATGTCACATCTGGAGTCCCATTCGTCACTCCAGGCATCTGCAGTCTCACCTGCTAGGCGGGGGCCACGATCTCGAGTTCGTAGCCGTCGGTGTTGTGGAGGAAGGCGGCGAAATGCTGGGGGCCGCCGGCGTACGGGTGGCGGTCCGCGAACATCAGGGTCCAGCCGTGCTCGGCGGCCTCATCGACGATCGCGTCGACCTCCGCCCGGGTCGCGGCGTTCAGCGCCAGATGGTTCATACCGGGGCGCATCCGGTCGTGCTCGGTGGACGACATCGCGGGGCTCTGCTCGACCACGACGTAGGAGCCGTCGGCCGCGGTCCAGGTCATCCCGCCGGGCCAGCCGTCACCGTCCTTCCAGCCCAATCGGTTGAGGACCCAGCCCCAGCTCGTTACGGCCCGGGACAGGTCCGGGACCCAGATCTCGACGTGATGCACAGCGGCGACCATCGGAGCATTATCCGCGCTCTTCATCTGTACTCGTCAGCTGCTGTCGTCGGTGCCGTCATCGGTGCTGTCGTCTGTGCTCGTTCGCATGGTTCGACAACGTCGTCGAGAGCCATCCGGCGAGCGCCCCCGAGACCAGCAGCCAGACCAGTGCCGCGACCAGCCACGGCCACCACGGACGCGCCTGCGCGGCCTCGGCCACCGCCTTGCCGAACAACCCGCCGGCGGGCGCGAGGACCAGCACGAGCAGCACCCGCGCGAACCTCGATTCCCTGGTCATTCTTTCATTGTGCGAGGCCGCCGCCGACACCGCAGAAACCTTGGCGTTTCGCGCCCCGTCACCTTTCTGTCCGTGGCAGGGTTTACCGTCTCCGGTGACAGTCGACAGATCGGGGGTTCGTGGTGGGTACCACGCGGATCGAGAGCACGGCGTACGGCGCCGCGGCGTTGGAGCGCCTGCAGACCGTCGTGTCGCGACTCAAGGCCGACGATCCGATGACGCCCGTGACCTTGCTGCTGCCGAACAACCTGGCCGGCGTGATCGCTCGTCGCGATCTGGCGGTCCGCGGCATCGCCGGGCTCTACCTGGCGACGCTCGAGCGCCTTGCCGAGCAGGTCGCCGCCGGCCTCCTGTCGCCGCGACGCCCGGCCACCCGACCGATCGTGGCAGCCACCTGGCGGACGGCGCTGGCCAAGGCGCCCGGCATCTTCCACGAGGTGGCCGAGCACCCGTCGACCATCCAAGCGCTTGCCTCCGCCCACCGCGAGCTCCGCGACCTCACCGATCCGGCGCTCGACAACGTCGCGCACGCGTCCGCGCTCGGTCCCGACCTGGTCCGGCTGCATCGCCACGTCACCACCGAGCTCGCCTCGGACTGGTACGACGAGACCGATCTGCTCCGCGCCGCCGCGTCCCGGATCACTGCGTCACCGGAGATCGTCCGCGAGCTCGGCGCCCTGGTGCTGTATCTCCCGCAGGAGCTGACGCAGTCCGAGGCCGCGTTCGTGGCGGCGCTCGGCGATGCCGCCGCGGATCTGACGGTAATCGTCGGACTGACCGACGTACGGCGCGCGGACCGCGCGGTGCGGCGATCGCTGGAGCGGATCGGGATCGATCTGCCGCCGTCGATCTCGAAGAACTACCCGGTCGCGACCGAGATCCTGAACGCGTCGGACGCCGACGACGAGGTGCGGTGCGTGGTCCGCGACGTCGTCTCGGCGCTGGAGCACACACCGGCGCACCGGATCGCGGTGCTGTACTCGGCCGCCTCGCCGTACGCGCGGCTGCTGCACGAACACCTCGGCGAGGCCAAGATCGAGGTCAACGGGCCCGGCACCCGGCCGGTGCACGAGCGGGCGATCGCCCGGACGCTGCTCGAAGTGCTGGGGCTCGTCGACCAGGATCTGCCGCGCGCGGATGTCTTCCGGGCGCTGGCGAACGCGCCGACCCGGGATTTCGCGGGTGACCGGATCCCGGTGCCGCAGTGGGAGCGGATGTCCCGCGCGGCCGGGGTCGTGCGGGGCGACGACTGGGATACGCGACTGGCGCGGTACGCCGAGTCCGAGCGCCGGACCGCCGATCAGGAAGAGGCTGCCGAGGATCCGCGACCGGCCGCGGTGCGACGCGCGCAGTACAACGCGTCCACGGCCGAGCGGTTGCACGCGTTTGCCTCCACGCTTCGGCGTCGGTTGGGCGCGCTGGCGCTGTTGGAGAGCTGGTCCGAGCTGTCGGCCGAGGTGCTGCAACTGTTCCATGATCTGCTGGGCGACTATTCGTCCTTGCCGATCGAGGAGCAGTACGCCGCGGCTGCCGTCGAGGGATCGCTGACGGGTCTGTCGACGCTCGACGAGCTCGGGACTCCGGCGAGTCTCGCGGTGCTGCGCGACGTACTGGATCTTGAGCTGCAGCAGTCGCTGCCCCGGGTCGGCACGTTCGGGACAGGTGTCCTGGTGGCGCCGATGTCGGCGAGCGTCGGCCTGTCGGTGGACATCGTGTACGTCGTCGGTCTGTCGGAGGACCTGTATCCCGGGCGGGTGCACGAGGACGCCTTGCTTCCGCATCGGGTGCGCGAAGCGGCCGCGCCCGAGTTGGCGTCGTTCCGCGATCGGCTCGACGAGAAGCAGCGCCACTTGCTGGTCGCGTTCTCGGCCGGGGCGCGAGTAGTGGCGTCGTTCCCGCGCGGCGACCTGCGGCGGTCGTCACGGCGGTTGCCGACGCGCTGGCTGCTCGGATCGCTGCGCGAGCTGACCGGCGACCACGCCCTGCCGGCGACCCAGTGGGACAGGTACGACGGGGTGCTGCAGACGTCGGCGTCGTACGCCGGTTCGTTGACGACGGCAACGATGCCGGCAACCGAGCAGGAGTGGCAGACCCGTGCCGCCGCGGCGCGGTTGTGGGTCAACGACGGCGTACTGGTCCGGGCTCGGGAGCTGCTGCGCGGGCGGGGGTCGAACGCGTTCACCCGGTTCGACGGGGATCTGTCGGGGGTGTCGGGGCTGCCCGAGTTCGCGGTGCAGGACCGGATCGCGTCGCCGACTTCGCTGGAGTCGTATGCGACCTGCCCGCACGCGTACTTCGTCGAGCGATTGCTGCAGGTGGAGCCGCTCGAGGCGCCGGAGGATCTGCTGGTGATCTCGCCGGTCCAGATCGGGAACCTGATCCACAACAGTCTGGACGCGTTCGTCTCCCGGCTGGCCGGCTCCCTCCCGGGGTACGGCGAGCCGTGGACCGAGGAGCAGCGCTCGCTGCTGCTGGCGATCGGCGCGGATCTCGCGGACCAGTTCGAAGCGGAAGGCCTGACCGGGCATCCGCGGTTGTGGCAGCGGGAGCGGTTGCGGATCCTCGGCGATCTGATGGTGCTGCTGACCGACGACGACCGCTGGCGCGCGGAGCGGTCCGCGTCGGTGGTCGCGAGCGAGCTGCGGTTCGGTTTCGACGGTGAGCCTCCGGTGGAGATCCCGGTGCCGTCGGGCCGGGTGCTGTTGCGTGGATCGGCGGACAAGGTCGACCTCGGCGCGGACGGCACGATCTACGTCACCGACGTGAAGACCGGCGGCTTCTCGCGGTACGAGGGCATCGAGTCGGATCCGGTCGCGGGCGGGACGAAACTGCAGCTCCCGGTCTACGCGTACGCCGCGCGGGCCCGCCTGGGCGAGGCGTCCACGCCGGTCGAGGCGTCGTACTGGTTCGTGCGCCGCGGCGGCAAACGGATCCCGGTACCACTGACTCCCGAGGTCGAGGCCCGGTACGTCGAGACGCTCGACGTGATCGTGTCGTCGATCGCGGCCGGGTACTTCCCACCGAAGGCTCCCGAGGTCCCGGACTTTCTGTGGGTCCAGTGCCCGTACTGCAACCCCGACGGCATCGGTCACAGCGAGGTCCGAGCACGCTGGGACCGCAAACGCCACGATCCGGTTCTGGATCGGCTGGTCCGCCTCATCGATCCCACCGCCCTGGAGGCTGCTGATGAGTGAGCAGTTGCTCGACAGCGTGGCCAGGGATCGGATCCGGTCGGACACCGACACCACGCTGTTCGTCGAAGCCGGCGCCGGCTCTGGGAAGACCCACGCCCTGGTCGACCGCGTCACCACGCTGGTGCTTCGCGACGGCGTACCACTGCGGACGATCGCGGCGGTCACGTTCACCGAGAAGGCCGGCGCGGAGCTGCGTGATCGGTTGCGGGTCGAGTTCGAGCGGGCGCGCAAGGGCGACGATCGGCAGCTCGCCGACGCGGCGCTGGACGACCTGGACTCCGCGTCGATCGGCACGTTGCACGCGTTCGCCCAGCAGATCCTGCTCGCGCACCCGATCGAGGCCGGGCTGCCACCGCTCATCGACGTGCTCGACGAGGTCGGTTCGTCGGTCGCGTTCGAAGAGCGCTGGGCCGAGCTTCAGCAGCAGCTCCTCGACGACGACTCGATCGCCGAACCGTTGCTGCTCGCAATGGCAGTCGGCGTCGAGCTCAAGCATCTGCGGTCGCTCGCGCGTCTGTTCGGCAACGACTGGGACCTGATCGCCGAACGCGTGCTGGTCGATCCACCCGATCTGGTCGCGATGCCGGATCTGTCCGGCCTGATCGCTGCGGCCGCGCAGATCGGCGCTGCGGCCGAGACCTGCCTGGATCCCGAGGACCGGCTGCTGCCGAAGGTCGTGCAGCTCCGCGAGCTCGGGCTGATGCTGGACGCCGCCTCCGATCAGGAGACCCAGCTGGCGATCCTGCAGACGTTCCGCGGCCTGAAGGTGGGCCGGATCGGCCGCAAGGAGAACTGGCCGGACATCACCAAGGTGCGCGGCGACTGCACCGAGGTCGTCGAGGTTGCTGGGTCGCTGGTCGAGCTGCTGCTTGATGCTTGCCTGCGGCACCTTTCGCATTGGATCGCCGAGCGGGTGCTGGAATCCGCGGAGCTGCGACGCGCCGAGGGGCGGCTGGAGTTCCACGACCTGCTGGTGCTGGCCCGCGACCTGCTCCGTCGCGACGCGAGTGTGCGGGCCGATCTGCAGGAGCGGTTCGGGCGGTTGTTGCTGGACGAGTTCCAGGACACGGACCCGATCCAGATCGAGTTGGCGGTGCGGATCGCCGGCGGGGCCGCGGCCGACGCAGAGGACTGGCGCGAGGTCGAGGTCCCCGAGGGGCATCTGTTCGTGGTAGGCGATCCGAAGCAGTCGATCTACCGGTTCCGGCGGGCGAACATCGCAACGTACCTGACCGCTCAGGACCTGTTGGGCGAGACCGTTGCGCTGACCACCAACTTCCGGACGGTGCCGCCGATTCTGGGCTGGATCAACACGGTGTTCGACACGCTGATCCAGGCGCACAACTCGGCCCAGCCCGCGTACCAGGCGCTCGCATCGCACCGGACGAATCCGACTGCCGGCGCTTCGGGAGGCCAGCGCTCCGGCAGTGCATCGCGCGAGTCCGGTCCTCGGCCCGGCTCGCCGTCAGGCGCCAGCTCGCCGTCCCGCCACGGCTCTCCGTCGGGCGCCGGGTCGTCGTCCCGTCGTGGAGCGGCTTCGGATGCCGAGGCCGCCCCGGTGAAGGGCGATCAGCTCTCCATCTTCGACGAACCGGCGTTCGACGAGCCCGACTCCTCCTCTGCCGAACCGGTTGCCGATCTGGCGGCGATTCTCCCGTTCCGTCGCCGGGACGACGCCATCGACGTACCGCTCGACGAAGAGCCACCGGACGACGAGCCCGCCGATCCGTCCGCCGGTCCGGCCGTCACCGTCCTCGGCGCTGAGCCGCACAACGACCTTCCCCGCGCGCAAGCCTCCGTCCTCCGCGAACGCGAAGCGACCGACGTGGCCTCCGTCGTCGAGGAGGCGCTCCGCGAGGGCTGGCTGGTGTACGACGACCGCGCCGAAACCTGGCGTCCCGCGGAAGCCGGCGACATCGCAGTCCTCGTGCCGGCCCGCACGTCCCTCCCGTTCCTGGAGGACGCTCTCGACCGCGCCGACATCCCGTACCGCGCTGAGGCCAGCTCGCTCGTCTACCAGACCGCCGAGGTCCGCGACCTGCTCGCCTGTGCCCGCGCCCTCGGCGACCCGAGCGACCAGCTCGCGCTCGTCACCACCCTGCGCTCCGCGCTCTTCGGCTGCGGCGACGACGACCTGTACACCTGGAAGCGCAACGGCGGCGCGTTCACCCTGACTGCCACGGTTCCGGACCAACTCCTCACCCACCCGGTCGGCGAGGCGATGGAGTGGCTCCGGCGTACCTACTACGCCGCACGCTGGCTCACCCCGAGCGAAGTGCTCGCGAAGATCGTCGCCGACCGCCGCATGCTGGAAGTCGCCGCGATCGGTCCGCGCGCCCGCGACGCCTGGCGCCGGGTCCGGTTCGTCGTCGACCAGGCCCGCGCCTGGTCCGAGGTCGAGCACGGCGGCCTCCGCTCGTACCTCGCCTGGGCGGCCCATCAAGGCGAGGAGACCTCCCGCGTCGCCGAGGCGGTGCTCCCCGAGACCGATGCCGACGCGGTCCGCGTGATGACGATCCATGCCGCGAAGGGTCTCGAGTTCCCGATCGTCATCCTCTCCGGCATGACCGCCTCCCCGAACCGGCAGCGCGGCGTCCAGGTCCTCTGGCCACCGGACGGCGGGTACGCGGTGAAGCTCAAGTCCTCCGTCCAGACCGAGGACTTCGACCTCGTCCAGCCGGTCGACGAGCAGATGGACGACTACGAGCGCCGCCGCCTGCTGTACGTCGCCGCGACGCGCGCCCGCGACCACCTGATCGTCTCGCTGCACCGTTCCGGCAACCGCCGCCACTCCAGCAACGCCGAGCTCCTCGCGACCGCCGGCGGCGTCGAGGCACCGCACACCACCCTGTTCACCAGCCCACCGGTCCCCGAACGCGAACCGTCCGGCAGCCCCGACGTCACCCCGCCGATCTCCCGCACCGAGTGGGAGTCCCGGGCCGCCGCGGCGCAGGCCGCAAGCCGGGCGCGTTCCGCCCAGAGCGCCTCCGGCCTCGAAGGCACGGGGCCCGACGTCGCGCTCGCCGAGATTGATCCCGGCACGGCGAAGGCGGCACGCGACCTCGAGCTGCCCCCGTGGTCGAAGGGCCGTTACGGCACCGCGATCGGCCGCGCCGTCCACGCCGTACTGCAGGTTGTCGACCTGTCCACGGGTGCCGGCCTCGAAGCCGCAGTCGCCACGCAGTGCCTGGCCGAGGGCGTCCTCGAGTACGCCGATGTCGTCACCGCGCTCGTCCGCTCCGCTCTCGCCTCCGAGGTCGTCCAGCGAGCCGCCGCGCGCGAACACTGGCGCGAGTCGTACGTCGGCACCGTCCAGCCCGACGGCACGGTCCTCGAAGGCTTCGTCGACCTCATCTACCGCGAAGACGACGGCCGCCTCACCATCGTCGACTACAAGACCGACGTCATCCCCGCCGCAGCTCTCGACAGCCGCGTCGCCTACTACACGCCCCAACTCCAGGCGTACGCCGCGATCCTGCCGAATACCGCTCCCCCGATCCTGCTGTTCCTGAACCCGAGCGGAGCGGTGGAACGCCAGGTGCCCTAGGCAACGAGCCGTGCGGCCAGCACGACGATCACCGCGGTCGACGCGAGCGCCGTCACCAACCGGCCGACATGCCCGGTCAACAGCCGCCCGAGCAGAGCGCCACCACCGGCGAGCAACAGTTGCCAACCGGCCGATGCTGCGAACGCCGCGACCACGAAGACGATCCGCTCACCGACGCCGGTGACGCTCGATCCACCGACGACCAGCGCCGCGAAGTAGATCACCGTCCACGGGTTGAGCATCGTCATCCCCAACATCCCAAGGTACGCCGTCCACACGCCGACCGGTGTCTCGTGCTGCAGTGCGACGAGCCGCTGCGCGCGATACCGCCGTACCGCCTTGACGGCACCGAGCGCCGCGAGTCCGATCAGCACCACGACGGACACCCACCGCAGGGGCCCCACGATCGGCACCAGCAACGGCGCCAACGCCGTACCGGCGATCGCAGCCACCGCCGCGTACAACCCGTCGGCCGAAGCCACTCCGAGCGCCGCGAACACCCCGATCCGCAAGCTGCTCCGCGCGGTCAACGCAACCAGGTAGGTCCCGACAGGCCCGACCGGCATGGCAACGCCGAACCCGGCCAAGAGCCCCGCGACCGCGACCCCGATCACGACTGACCGAGCATCGACCCCCACCAACGCCGCGCCTGCTGCTGGCCCCGGGCCCCAACGGCCGCAGGTCCCACCAGCATCACATCAAGCGTCAGAGTCATACCCACATGATCAGCACTCCCCCAGGTCCCCTCAACCCAATTACTCCTCGCGGGCTGTGCTCGAGGTAATGCGAAGGACAGGGCCGGATCACGGAGGTAGCGTGACCGGTCATGGAGATGCCCGAGATCAAACGCGCGATCGCGGCCGCGACATCGATCGCCGCGTCGCTCGACCTGCCGGCCGACGACGCGATCGTCCTCCACAACTCGAACAAGCTGGCGCTGCGACTCACGCCGTACGACGTCTTCGCCCGCGTCGCGCCCGTGGGGCAGGAAGTCGCCCAGTTCGAGATCGAGCTCGCTCAGCGGCTCGCCGAGATCGGATCCCCGGTGGCCGCCTTGGAGCCGCGAGTGGACCCGCGCGTGTACACGCGCGACGGCTTCGCTGTGACGCTGTGGACCTACTACGAGCCCGTGTCCCCTCAGGTCGCACCGGCCGACTTCGCCAACGCACTGGAGCGGCTGCACGCCGGCATGCGCAAGGTCGACGTTCCGAGCCCGCGGTTCACGGATCGAATCACCGAGGCGCAAGAAATCGTCGCCGACCCGGACCGCTCACCGGCTCTCGACGACGCAGCCCGCGCGTTCCTCGCCAGCAGACTGGACAGCGTGCGCCGAGCGATCGCCGTCCGCGACGCCCCTGAGCAGTTGCTGCACGGCGAGCCGCATCCCGGCAATCTGCTCAGCACGAAGTACGGGCCGCTGTTCATCGATTTCGAGACGTGCTGCCGTGGACCGGTCGAGTTCGATCTCGCCCACGTACCTGTGGCGGTCTGCGACCACTACCCGAATATCGACCGAGAACTATTGGACGACTGCCGCCAGCTCGTCCTCGCGATGGTCGCGGCGTGGCGCTGGGACGCCGACGACCAGTTCCCGAACCGCAGGCAGATGGGCGAAACCCTCCTCCGCCTACTCCGCGAAGGCCCACCCTGGCCAACCCTCGACGCCATCCCCAACCTGTAGCACCCACGCCACACCGGGCAGTCAGCTCTTAGGTGCGACGTAGATCCGCAGCGTCGGCTCCGCAACCTCCGCTCCAACTGCACCCGCCCAAACTTGTCGAGTTTGGGGTTGGGGGGAACGGTTACGGATTGGGGTGGGTGGGCTTGGGGTTCGGTAGGTTTTTGCGCGGCTAGTGGTTGAGCTGTCAGGTGTCGCGCCTGCTCTCAGTCGTGGGGTTGTTACTGAGAGTCTATGACGCTTGGTGGCTCTGGGGGGTGGATGGTTACGGGTTGTGGATAACGGGAAGTGGCCCTGGCGTGCGGGTGGCTGCGGAGTCGCTACCATCTGCGGAAACAGTGTGAGGAACGTTCGAATGATGGTCCGCCCGCTGGCGGGTTTGCCACCACGAGTGTGAGGGTGTGGCTCATGAACATCGGTACCCGGAAGATCGTCGTCGACGAGGCGATCGCGCAGTTGCGGCTGTACGCCGAGACGAACGGCGCCGTGCTGCAGTACTACGACGGGTTGCCGGGGATGACCACCGCCGGTGGCTCCGACCCGAACCAGGTGACGCTCGAGGATCTCGGCCGGCTGATGGTGATCGGTGCCGACCTGCGGGCGATGGACATTCCGTGGCTGCTCGAGGTCGAGGCGGAGAAGGAGCTCGCCGCGATCCCGGTGGACGCGCGGCTCGAGGACGCGGCGCCGGGCAGCGAGCTGTTCGACGCGGCGATGGCGCTGGACGACAAGTTCACCGGCCACCGCGGGTTCGGGCACGCGAAGAAGTCGAAGCTCCTGCACCTCAAGCGCCCGTACCTGTTCCCGGTGACCGACAGTTTCATCCGGATGACCTACGGCACCGCGTCGGCGGGGGCCGCGTTCCTGTCCGCCGTCCGCGACGACCTGGTGAACCCGGCGAACGTCCGGGACTTCAAGACGTTGCAGGTCCGCCTGATCGGTGAGCCGGCCACCAGCGCGGCCCGGCTCCTCGGCGAGGTCCCCACGCTCCGCCTCCTGGACATCCTCGCCTCACTCCTGGGCGAAGCGAAGTAGCCGGTGAGGCGAAGCAGCCCCAGCCCAAGCAAAGGCGAGGAGCCGGTCCTACAGCACCCCGAGCCGCGCCAGCGGCTCGACCAATTCGCGCTCCTCGTACGACAGGTGCGACAGCAACGTGTCGTCCAACAGGTCGACCGCCGAACGCAACCCGTCGATCGTTCCTGACCCGTCAACCAACGCGACCAGTGCCTTGTCGACACCCTCGAGTACGTCGTGAATGACCTTGTGCTCCTCCTGCAACCGGTCCACCACCGGGGCGAGCGCCGAATCCGCCCGGCGTAGCTGCGGGAAGAGCGACGCGTCCTCGATCGAGTGATGCGTCGTGACCAGTCGGCAGTACGACTCGCAGTACGTCCCCAACGTCCAGTTGTTCTGCCGCATGGTCATCGTGTTGATGTGCGAACGCGCCGCCCCGACCCCCAGCGTCCCCGCAGCGACCTGCTCGACCAGATCCCGCACCTGCTCGAGCTCACCCCGCAGATGGTCGTGTACGTCGATCAGATGCTGCCCCGACTGCAGCTGGTACGGCGTATAAGTCCGCGACGGGTCCACCGCCGGACCAGTCGGCCGCTCCGACTCGTCCAGCAGCCGTACGGCGCTCCGTCGTACAGCCGGAGGCGGAGTCGGTACGACGCTGAACCCGCCCGCAGGCACCGAAGCGGCCACCTCCACCACCGCATCTGACCCCACTGCAGCACCCGACCGCGGCGCCTCGACCGCCTCGCGGACCCCTGCCGCAACCTCGGCGAACCGCCGGATGTCGTCCGGGTTGTCAGAGGCAAGGATGTACGTGCTGATCCCGTCCCCCAGCGTCAGCTCGGTCAGCTGCTCGATCCACTGCTCCTCAGGCCCCTGCAGGAACCCGCCACCACCGCCGAACTGCCCGCCCACGTTGTACAGCCGCCGGATCGCCGCCGGATCACGCCCAGCCTCCACCGCGGCCTCGTCGATGATCTTGTTCATCGCGGCCAGCTGGTCCGGACCGGCGTACCCACTGCTCGGCAGCCAGCCGTCGGCGAGCCGCCCGGTCAGCGCGAGCATCCGTGGCTTGTACGCACCCAGCCAGATCGACACGTCGTGCGCCGGCGCCGGGCCACGCTTCGCACCGGCGATCGTGTAGTGCTTCCCGTCCAGCCGGATGCCGCCGCCCGTCGGCGTCCAGACCTCGCGCATGATCGCGATGGCCTCCTCGAGCGCGGTGATGCTCTCGCCCTTGGTCAGCCGCGGCCCGCCGTTCGCCGCGACCGCGTCGAGGAATCCGCCGGCGCCGAGTCCGAGTTCGACCCGGCCGCCGGTGATCAGGTCGAGCGTGGCGACGCTGCGCGCGAGTACGACCGGCTGTCGGAGCGGGAGGTTGGCGACGTTCGTGGTCACCGTGATCCGCTGCGTCTGGGCGGCGACGACCGACAACAGCGTCCAGGCGTCCATCAGCCGCGGCTGGTACGGGTGGTCCTGGAAGCTGACGAGGTCGAGACCGGCCTGCTCGGTCAGTTGTGCCAGCGCGATGACGCGGTCCGGGTTGTCGACAGCGGGGGTCAGGAACGTCCCGAAGACCAACTCGTGGCCGTAGTCCATGCTTCACCTTCACCTGTAGAAGTTCGCTCGCGAGCCAAACTACTTCGCTGGTCGAATAATCTCAACTACAGAACATCTACTCGCGGACGAGCAGCGCGAAGGCCTCCGCCGGCCCGAGAGCGGCGCCGCGGGAGTACGCCTCCTGGTACGCCGTCGCACCCAGCGCGGACTCCGCGGCGGCGACCGCCCGATCGACGTCCTCGGTCTCGGTCGCGGCCATCAAGTAGTTCTTAGTGGCGCGCGTGGCCGCGGCGCTGCCGAGGAGCGTCGCCGCGAGGGTCTTGTCCGGGTGACAGCCGGAGATCCCCTCCAGCGACCAGCACATGCCGCGCAGCGAGTCAAAGTCCTCCGAGACCCTGAACGCCTCGACGTGCAGCTCCAGCGCGTCGTCCAAGCGGCCCTGGAGCTCCCGGACGAACCCGAGCTCCTCCAGCACGATCGACAGGTAGAGCACGGCCTCCTTCTGCCGTCCGGCCGCGGCTATCAACCCCTCAAGCCGTTCCGACGCCTCCTCCAGCGCACCGGTACGGCGGGCCGCGAAGCCGAGCACGAGTTCCGCGAGAGCCTGCGTCGAGCGCTGCCCCTGTTCGGTGGCGAACCGCAGCGCGCGTTCGCCGTACGTCCGGGCCGCGTCGAAGCGGCCTTGCCGGATCGAGGTCCAGCCGAGCATGCCCAACGCGCTCGCGACCTCGGGCCACAACCCGATCTCCTCCGCGGCCTGCGCGCCTTCGAGGTGCAGCCGCTCGGCCTCGTCGAAGTCGCCGACGAGTTCGGCGTGCGCACCGAACCAGCCCGTCGCCTGCAGGACGCCCCACCGGTCCCCCAGCGCCCGGAAGATCCCGATGCTCTGGCACGCGTCGTCGTACAGGGCCGGCAGGTCCGCCCGCACGTGTGCGTGCTTGGCCCGGGCCGCCAGCACGGCCGCCGTACCCCACTGGTTGCCATCGGCCTCGAACTTCTTCAGTGCCCGATCGAGCAGCGCCTGGCAGGCTGCGAGGTCTCCCGCATCGGTGGCGGCGTAGCCGATCCACCACAGGCCCATGGCGTCGGCTGCGTCGGCCCAGCGGTCCCGCTCGTCGGCAGCATCCGCGTGCCCGAGCAGGTACCTGAACCCGACCCGCCACGCTCCAGCCCGAGCAGAACCCGGCACAGCCTCCAGCGACCGCAGCGCCTCGACATGGCGGCCACGCAGGAACCAGTACCACGCCAGCGCATCGACAAGCCGCTCAGCGAGGTCCGATTGACCTGTGGCCACCGCACGGTCCAGTGCGGTGCGGAAGTTGGCGGAGTCCTCGTCCAGCAGCTGCAGCCACCGACCCTGCTCACCACCGAACAAGCCGGGCCGAGCCTCCTCAGCCAGCGACACGTAGTACGACAGATGCTGCTGGCGAACGGACTCGAGCTCACCGGCGGACCGCAGCTTCTCGACGCAGTACGCCGCCACCGACTCCAGCAACCGGAAGCGAGACCCATCGACAGGTACGACGAGCGACCGGTCGACCAGCCGCACCAACACATCCAGTACGTCGTCCTCGCCACACACAGCCGCCGCAGCCTCCGCCGTACAACCATCCGCGTGTACGGCGAGGCGCCGCAGAACGGACTGCTCCTCGGGGTCGAGCAGCTCCCAGCTCCAGTCGATCATCGCGTGCAGGGTCTGCTGTCGCGGCGCAGCACCCCGATGCCCTGTCGCCAGCAACCGGAAGCGGTCGTCCAGCCGCGCAACCAGCCCACGCACGCCGAGTGCTCGCACCCGTGTCGCAGCGAGCTCCAAGGCCAGTGGGATCCCGTCCAGACGCCGACAGAGCACCGACACATCGGCCGCCGTCTCCTCGGTCAGCGCGAAGCCCCGCGACGCCGCAGCGGCCCTGGTGACGAACAGCTGGACCGCACTGCACTCGCCCACCGCGTCGAGCCCGGCAGCAGCCGACGGCACCGTCAGCGGTGGAACACTCCAGACGACCTCACCAGCCAGGCCCAGCGGCTCGCGGCTCGTCGCCAGCACACGCAGACCGGGAGCGGCAGCCAACAGGCGGTCGATCAACAGAGCAACCTCTTCGACCACCTGCTCGCAGTTGTCCAGCACGAGCAGCCGCGAGCCCATGACGGCGGCCAGCCGGTCCACGACCGCACCGGAGTCGCCGGCATCGCGCAGATCCAGTGCGGCCTGCACAGCGTCCGTGAGCGCGTTGCTGACCGACAACGCGTCAGGAGTGACGGCAGCAAGCTCAACCAGCACGACGCCGTCAGCAAACCGGTCCGACGACATAGCCCCCGCAGCGAGAGCCAGACGCGTTTTGCCGACACCACCGGGACCAGTGAGCGTCACCAGCCGGGAGGACGTCAGACAGGAGTCAACGTCAGTCAGCGCCTCGGAGCGCCCGATCAGGTCGGTCAATTGGGCAGGGAGGTTGCTGCGCGCGTGCGGCAGCTCCTGCGTGAGAATCGATTGCTGCAGCGCCACCAGCTCGGGACCGGGATCGAGACCGAGCTCGTCCAGCAACAGCTGCCGCAGCTGTTCGAAACTCTCCAGAGCCTCGCTCTGCCGGCCAGTCCGGTAGAGCGCCTTCATCTGCGCAGCCCGCAGCCCCTCGCGCAACGGATGGTCGCGCACAAGCTCAGCGAGGTCGCCCACCGACAGGTCAGCTCGCTCACACGCACTCAACCGCTCATCCGTCAGCCGGGCCACCGCTGTCTCCGCAAACGCGTCGTCAGCGAAGTCTGCGTACGCCGGGCCTCGCCACAGCGTCAGCGCCTCGTCGACCGAGCCGGCCGTGAGCAGCTCGCGGAAGCGGAGCGCGTCGTAGGTGGAGCTCTCGACCGCGATGGAGTAGCCGGCCGGGCCGGACCGCACCAGCGAACGGCTGCCGGACTCAGCGTCCTCGAAGGCTCGTCTCAGTTGGGACACCTTCGCGGACAGCGTCCCGGGCGGGTTGCCGGGCAGCTCGGAACCCCACAGGTCGTCGATCAACCGGTCCGCGGGCACCGGCCGCCCCTCGTGCACCAGCAGGTCCGCGAGCAGCGCCCGCACTTTCAGCCCCTGGATGACCACAGGTGTCCCCGCGTCCGTCCAGGCCGTCACCGGTCCCAGCACCCCGAAACGCATGTCCGCACCCTATTCCGCCCGACGGCCCGTCGACCGGAAAGAAACCGTAAACCACCTACGGCAGAGTCTGGGTCAGACGGAAGGAGGACGGACAATGCGACTGGCAGTGATCATCGGCAGCACACGGCGTGGCCGGTTCGGCCCGGTTGTCGCGCACTGGCTGGCCCGGCAGGCCGGCAAGCAGTTCGAGGTCGACCTGGTCGATCTGGCCGCGGCGAACCTGCCGACCACGCTGCCCGACACCGACGACGAGACGCCATCCGCAGTCGCCGTACTCGCGCCGCGACTAGCGAAGGCGGATGCGTTCGCAGTGGTCACGCCAGAGATCAACTGCAGCTTTCCGGCCTCGTTGAAGACCGCACTGGATTGGTACTACGCCGAGTGGCACGCCAAACCGGTCGCGATCGTCAGCTACGGGCGGGAGTCCGGCGGGTGCTACGCCGTCGCGCAGCTCCGCCAGGTGTTCGCCGAGCTCCAGGCCGTCACCATCCGCAACACCGTCACACTGCCCCGCTACTGGGAGCAGTTCACCGCCGACGGCGACTGGCCCAGGCCTTCCGCCGGCTACGAGGCGGACGCCAAACTCATGCTCGACCAGCTCGTCTGGTGGGCCAAAGCACTGCAGGACGCCCGAGACAAGCGTCCCTACCAACCCTGAGAGGAACAGACCCATGAGGAAGCTGATCGAATCCACGTTCGTCACCCTGAACGGCGTCATCGAGGAGCCGCAGCGCTGGAGCCCGCCGTACTGGGACGACGAGCACGCGGCGTACGCGCAAGGCCTGATGGAGGGCGTGGACGCGCAACTGCTCGGCCGCGTCACCTACGAAGGCTTCGCGGACGCCTGGTCGCAGCGCAGCGGTGACCCGTTCACCGACCACTTCAACGCGATGCCGAAGTACGTCGCCTCGCGCACCGTCACCGAGTGGAAGTGGAACGCGCAGCCGCTCGAGGGCGACGCGGCCGACGCCGTCCGCAAGCTCAAGGAGACCGACGGCGGCAACCTGATCAAGTACGGCACCGGCTCGTTCTCCAAGACCCTGCTGGAGAACAAGCTCGTCGACGAGTACCACTTCTGGATCTTCCCGGTGGTCGCCGACGGCGCGAACATGTTCGCCGGCGACGCGATCGACCTGACGCATCTCGCACTACTCGGGACGACGACCTTCAAGTCCGGCATCGTCGTCCACAAGCTGGCCCCGAAGGCCTGAGCACAAAGGACACAGACCCGCGGGCCGGTACGACGACGTACCGGCCCGCGGGTTTTCGTTGCCTACGGCATGATGTTCTGGTTGAGGTGGAACACGTTGTCCGGGTCGTACCGGCGCTTGGTGTCGGCGAGCCGGTCGTAGTTCTGCCGGTAGTTGTCGCGGATCCGGCCCTGGTCGTCGCCGGCCATGAAGTTGATGTAACCGCCGGCCTCGGACAGCGGCGAGACGTCGTCGTAGTACGAGCGCACCCACTCGATACCGGCCTCGTTCTGTGCCGTGTCCGGCCACATGCCCGCGATCACGGTGGCGAAGTTCGCGTCCCGGTAGGCGAACGCGGTCGCGTCCGGCGTGACCCGGTGCACGGCACCGTTGATCGGGTAGATGTGCACGGTCGAGTTCACCGCCGGCAGGCCGGCGGCGTGCCGCAGGTGCGCCTGGATCGCCTCGTCGGTCAGCTCGGTGACGAAGTTCGCCTTCCAGTAGTGCTGCAGCCCCGGCGGTACCAGGTCGTCGAACAGGGAGTTCAGCACCGGGTACGGCATCGGGCCGACCATCTCCGCGATGACCGGCGCGAACTCGCGGAACTTCGCGAGCTGCGCCTCGCCCTGGTCCAGGTCGCCGGCCCAGCAGCCGACCATCGCTGCGAACGGCTCACCGACCCGGTTCTCCGGGATGAAGGGCAGCGGCGGTGCGATCTGGAACGCCGGGAACGCGCCGAGCTGCTCCGGCGCGTCCTTGATCAGCTCGCGGTACCCGGTCAGTACGGCGGCCGCGTCGGACAGCTCGTAGAACATCGCGCCGGCGTAGACCGTCGACACCGGTGCCAGCCGGTACTCGAGCGCGGTCACCACACCGAAGTTGCCGCCGCCACCGCGCAGCGCCCAGAAGAGGTCCTCGTTGTCCTTCTCGCTGGCGACCAGGAACCGGCCGTCCGCGGTCACCACGTCCGCCGAGACCAGGTTGTCGCAGGACAGCCCGAGGCCGCGCGCGAGGTACCCGATGCCGCCGCCGAGCGTCAGTCCTCCGATGCCCGTGGTCGAGATGATCCCACCCGTGGTGGCCAGACCGAAGGCATGTGTCGCCGCGTTGAAGTCGCCCCACGTCGCACCGCCGCCGGCCCGTGCCGTCCGGGTCAGCGGATCGACCCGGATGTTGCGCAGCGCGTGCAGGTCGATGACCAGTCCGTCGTCGACCGTGCCGAACCCGGGCACGCTGTGCCCACCACCGCGCACCGCGAGTTCGAGGTCGTTCGTCCGCGCGTACTCGATCGACGCCATCACGTCGCCGGCGTTCTCGCAGCGGACGATCACCTGCGGCCGCTTGTCGTGCATCCAGTTGTTGACCCGGCGCGCCGCGTCGTACTCCTCATCGCCTACGGTGATGACCTGTCCGCGCGTGCGTTCCCTGAAGTCCTCGATCGCGCCCATGATGTGCTCTCCGAAACGTGTCGCCTGTCGCAGAGCGGCGTACGCGCAGCGCACACCGCGCAGACCGGTCGTCGCCGACGAGCGCAGCGCGATTGTTCCACCCCAGAGAGCAGCTGGACCCCCGACGGGCGACGCGATCCTCCCCCAGACCCGCCCGTTCACCCCCGACCTTCCCAACCCGGGGCAGATTCGTCAATCCCTCTCGGACAAGGTGCTGAGCAGCCGGCCCTGGGCCTGTTCGAGGTGGTACGCCAGGTGGTCGGCCGCGCTCGCCGGGTCGCCGTCCTCGATCGACCGCAGGATCGCCGCGTGCTCCTCGGCGACGGTCGACGGCGCGGCTTTCCGATGCGCCTGGTACTGCCCCATCGTCAGGTGCACCTCGCCGATGATCAGCTCGTGCATCCGGGTCAGCCGCCGGCTGCCGACCGCCGCCACCAAAGCGGTGTGAAACGCGATGTCGGCCTCGACCTGGTTCTCGAACACGTGGTCGCGCGCCGCGTACTCGATCGCGACCTGCGCCCGGGCCGCCTCGGCGGGCACCGCGCCGGTCGCGGCGAGCGCGGACACGGCCGCCTTCTCGATCGTGATCCGGCTGAAGAACAGATCCCGGATCTCGTCCTGGTCGAGCACCGGGACCACCGCGGTCTTGTGCGCCGTCCGCCGCAGCAGGCCGAGCGCGGTGAGCCGCTCCAGCGCGGCCTTCGCGGTCGGCCGGGCCACGTTGTACTCCGTCGCGAGCCGTACTTCGGTGAGCTTCTCCCCCTGCGGGATCTCGCCGTTCACGATCCGCTTGCGGACCGACGCGTAGAGCGCGTCGGTCAGCGAGGACGGCCCGAGCTCCAGGCGCGCTTCGGTCGGCACGGCACCCCCTCCAACAGGATGAAACTGGTCTGGCAAGTGTACGTGCCTAATAACCCGCGGCCTTGTCAACCACGTTGTGCAGCGGTTCGCCGGCGACGAAGCGGCGGATGTTGTCCGCGACGATCTCCTGCGAACGCCGCAGCGTCCCGTCGCTGGTGGCGCCGTTGTGTGGTGTCACGACGACGTTCGGCAGCGACCAGAACGGGCTGTCCGGCGGCAACGGTTCGACACCGTGCGCGTCCAGCCCGGCGCCCGCGATCTGCGCGGATGTCAACGCCTCCAGCAGCGCCTCGTCGTCCGCGATCCCGCCACGCGAGATGTTGACGAAGTACGCCGTCGGCTTCATCCGGGCGAACGCGGCGCGGTCGAAGACGCCAGTGGTGGCCGGCGTCCGCGGTGTCGTCACCACGACGAAGTCCGACTCCGCGAGCAGCTGGTCGAGATCGCACAGTACGTCGACGTTCGGCGACGGCTGGTCCGGACGCCGCCGTACGCCGAGGACGCGCATGTGGAACGCCTTCGCCTTGAGCGCCAGGTCGAGCCCCGAGTTGCCGAGACCGTAGATACCGACGGTCCGCCCGGCCAGCTCGCCGTGCCGGTAGTGGTCCCAACGGTGCTCGGCCTGCGCGCGCATCCACCGCGGTACGTCGCGGTTCAGCATCATCATCAGCAGCATCGAGTGCTCGGCGAGCGAGATCCCGCCGTTGCCCGCGCTCGAGGTGAGGACGACCGGCGACGCGATCATCTCCGGCGTCAGATCGGAGTCGACGCCCGCCGACGGGCTGTGCACCCACCGCAGCTCCCGCGCCTTGACCAACACGTCGGGCGGCAGGTGCCCGATCACCGCGTGCACCCCGTCGAAGGTCTCATGCTCCAGCGAGTCGACGAACCGCACCGGTACGTCGCCCGCGGCGTCGACGTACGCCGGGTTCTCTTTGCCTACGACAACGATCATTTCAGCCCCGTGGTGGCGATGCCGCGGATCAGGTACTTCTGGGCCACGGCGAAGAAGATCAGGATCGGGATCAAGGACAGCAACGACATCGCGAACAGCATTCCCACTCCATCCTGGGTCTCGGAGTCGACCATCGAGTTCAGCGCCACCGGCACGGTGAACGCCTGCGTCCTGGTCAGGTAGATCAACGGTACGAAGAAATCGTTCCAGGTCCAGATGAACGTGAAGATCGTGGTCGTCACCAAGGCGGGTCGCATCAGCGGCAGGACGACGTACCAGAAGGTCAGGAACGGGCCGGCGCCGTCGATCCAGGCGGCCCGATCGAGCTCGCGGGGCAACGTCCGGATGAACTGCACCATCAGGAACACGAAGAACGCGTCGGTGGCCAGGAACTTCGGGATCAGCAGCGGCCAGTAGGTGTTCACCAGCCCGAGCTGCGAGAAGAAGATGTACTGCGGGATGACGAGCACGTGGAACGGCAGCATCACCGAGGCGAGCGTGATGGCGAAGTACACCGTCCGCATCCGGAACTGCAGCCGGGCCAGCGCGTACGCCGTCAGCGAGCACGAGAACAGGTTGCCGGCGATCGACGCGAGCGTGACGACCAGCGAGTTCACGAAGAACGCGGAGAACGGCCGGTTCAGCGCGTGCCAGCCGTCCTTGAAGTTCTGGAACGTCAGGTCGTGCGGGATCAGGCCGGGTTCGGTGAGGATCTGCTCGGGTGGTTTGAACGCGCTCACCACCATCCAGACGAGCGGATAGATCATGAACCCGACGAAGGCCAGCAGACCGAGGTGTTTCAGCACAGAGCTCTTCATCAGCTGTCTCCGTAGAAGACCCAATACTTCGAGACCAGGAAGTGCAGCGCGGTGACGACGGCGATCGCGACCATCAGCACCCAGGCGAGCGCGGACGCGTAGCCCATGTCGAACGCGACGAAACCCTGCTGGTAGACGTACAGCGTGTAGAACAGCGTCGAGTTCGCCGGACCGCCGGTGCCGCCGCTGATGATGTGCGCCTGGGTGAAGGTCTGGAACGCGCCGATCGTCTGCAGGATCAGGTTGAAGAAGATGATCGGTGTCAGCAGCGGGATCGTCACATGGGTGAACTGTCGCCAGGTCCCGGCGCCGTCGACGCGCGCGGCTTCGTACAGCTCGTCGGGGATCTGCCGCAGCCCGGCCAGGAAGATCACCATCGGCGATCCGAACGTCCACACATTCAGGACGATCAGTGTCGCCAGCGCCGTCCGCGGGTTCTGCAGCCAGCTCTCGCCGTGGATCCCGATCAGCGCCAGCCCCTTGTTGACCAGGCCGTCGTCGCCGAAGATCTCCCGCCACAGGATCGCGATCGCCACGCTCGACCCGAGCAGCGACGGCAGGTAGAACGCGCTGCGATAGAACGCCAGCCCGCTCAGTCCGCGGTCGAGAATCAGCGCGAGCAGCAGCGCGAACGCGAGCTGCAGCGGCACCGAGACCAGGACATAGATCAGCGTGACCTTGACCGACGCCCAGAACTGGTCGTCGTGGATCATCCGCTGGAAGTTCTCCAGCCCGGTCCACTCCGGCGGGTTGAGGATGTCGTACTTCGTGAACGCCAGGTACAACGAGGCCAGCAGCGGTACGGCGGTGATCAGCAGGAACCCCAACTGCCAGGGGATCAGGAAGACGTGCGCCGCCCGCCCCTGGCGGTTGAGGTGGAACCGCGTCCTGGTCATGCGGCCCGCTTGATCCCGGCGCCGATCTCGTCGACGAGCTTCTTCGCGCCGTCCGGTACGGCGGTCTTCCCGAGCGCGATCTCCTCGCAGATCCGGCCCATCGTGGTCCGCCAGGTGCTCGAGCCGGGCGGCGCCTCGTACCGCGGTTTGCGCTCGGCGGCCCGCTCCTTGGCGACCACCGCGAGCATCTCCTTCTCGTCCGGACTCGCGAACTCCGCCGCCTGCTCGGCGACCTTCGGGTTCGTCGGCGCACCCATCGTCAGCCGCACGGTCTTCAGCATCTCGGGGTTGTTGACGTTGTAGTCGAGGACCTTGCCGGCCGCCTCCAGGTTGCCGTCGTCGATCCGCTGGTAGATCGCCATCCGCGGGAAGTACAGGTACTTGTGACCGGCCTCCGCGTCCGCCGCGACCGGCGCCGCGCGGAGCCGGAACTTCTCCTTCGGGAACATCTTCGCGTCGTCGATGATGTGGTTGGAGTTGCCGAAGTTCACCAGGACCTTCTTCCCCACCTGCGCCCAGTCCGGGCCCATCCCCTCCTGCTCGCTGAGCGACAACGCACCGCCGGCCTTGCGCAGCTTCTCCCACCAGTCGAGCCAGCTGCCCAGTCCGTCCACGGTGAACCCGACCTGGCCGTCCTCGGTCCACAGCTGCTCACCACGCTGTCGGAGCCAGGCCTCGAACGTGAGGTCGTGGTCGGGAAGGTACGGCGTACCTTTGCGCTTGCCCGGATTGTTCTTGCTGTAGGCAACGAGGAGCTCGGCGAGACCGTCCCAGGTCCAGGCCGTTCCCTCCGCGGGGATCGTGACGCCGTCGGCCTTCGCGACGGTCTCGTTGTAGCGAACCACCGGGGTGAAGATCGCGAACGGCAGCGTGTTCAGCTGGCCGCCGAGCTTGAACGTCTCCAGTTCGTCCTTGCTGTAGTCGTCCCACTTCAGCGTCGGGATGTCGTCCAGCTTCCGGTACAGCTTGCTCTTGTTGTACGTCAGCACCTGCGGCGACGCGATCCAGAAGATGTCCGGTACGTCGCGCGCCGCGATCTGCGTCGTCATCCGTTCCTGGAAGGCCGTGTAGTCGGCGAACTCCGGCTCGATCGTGATCGACGGGTTCGCCGTACTGAACTGCTTCAGCGCCTTGGTGTAGTTCTGCTGGCGGATGCTGTTGCCCCACCACGCGTACCGCAACGTGACGTCGCCGCCTCCGCCGGACGGTCCACCGCCGCTCCCGCCGCACCCTGCCAGCCCGGTCGCGGAGCCGGCCACCAGCGCGGCCTTGAGAAACCCTCGTCGATCCATCTCGCTCTCCTCACGCACAGACGAGTACTTCGAACAACCCGAGTTCCGGTACCTGCACCCACCCGTCGTCGACCGGCAGGCGCTCCCCCGCGTTGAGTGCTTCGACTTCCTGTACGCCGTCGGGCACGCGCAACCGCCCTGGCCCGATCGGCACCGGCGGCGCGAACCGCTGGTCGGTGTCGCCGGAACGGTTCAGCAGATGAACGACGTACCCCGCCGCCGACCGCCCCACGACGACCTCCACCTGTTCGGGCAGGTCCGTCTCGATCGCGCCGCCCACCTGCTCGACGAACAGATCGCGGTGCACCGTCAGCCCGACCTCGCGATACGCCTGCCCGATCGTCCACGGGAACAGCACCGCGTTCCCGCGCCGAACCATCCCCGGATGTTGCAACAGCTGATGCCCGTGACATTTCTCCGGCGGCCCGTACGGCGCCCGCGAGTACGCGAACAACCCGACCTCGTCATCCACGTCCGGCTCCACCACATGAAAGGCCCCGACCACCGGGACCCCGCCCTCGAGATGCAATCCCCGCGTCGTGCTCTCGGTCGCGTACGACGCCAGCCGCCGTACCGCCACTCGCGCCACCTCGGTGGTGCCCGTGGCAACAATGCGGCCGTCGTACTCCCCGAGCTCGACCCGCCCGAGGTCAGGCAGCACGACCACTCGATAGCGACTCAAGTCCACCTCACCGAGCCGCTCCACCGGCAGCACGTCGAACGGCACGTGCCGCTGCAGAAGCGCGAGGTAGAGGCCTTCGAACTCGGCCCGCGAGTGCACTGGTCTGACCAGTAGCGTCTCCGCGGCCGGCACCAGGTCCCGATAGACCTCCGCATGATCGCGGTGGAACCGGGTGAGCTGGCCCGCGACCTCCAAGCAGGCGTACGGCGTGGTCGCCGGAGTGCCCATGATGTACGTCGACGGATTCGCACCGCGGGCGATGGCTTGCAGGAGATATTGGGCGAAATGCTGCGGGTCCTCGCTGGCCAGCCGATAGGGCATGTCCACGAAGCCGACCGAGTTCGTCAGCACCGGAACCGACGGGCGATACGTCTTGGCCGCGCTCACGCTCTCGCTGGTCCGGTGATGCCACAACCGGCGCCCCACCGCGTTGTTCGCCTCGTGGAACACGATGTCCGCCCGATCGCCCAACACCAGCGGCGCTTCCGGTCGGCGGCTCGCCAGGTGGTCCCGGATCCGGCCGGTCAGCTCGGCCAGAACGCCGTTCGCGAAGCTCTGCCAGTCGGCGTATCCCGGCGAGTCACGGTCGTTCGGCAGCACACCGTCGTACCGCTGCTGACAGGCGACGCAGTGGCAGATCCCGTGGTAGACGCGGCTGTAGTCGACCTCGTTGAACGACATCCAGTTGCAGAAGAAGCCGTCCAGCGGATAGCGATCGAGTACTTCGTCCAGGACGTCGAACAGGCGGGCCTGGTAGTAGTCGCCGCTCGGACAGACGCTCGTCAGTCCGTTGTAGACCTGCCGCTCGCCACCAGGACCGACGAAGCACCACTCGGGGTGGGCCTCGGCCCGCCGCTCGTCGATCTTGGAGAAGTCCATCCGGCCCATCACCCGGATCCCCCGGCGCGCCGCGGCCTTGACCGCGTCGCCGACCAGGTCACCGGACGGCCGCTCCGAGAGGTACGGATTGCGCGTCTGGAACTCCAGGTCCGTCGGATAGTTGGAAAGGATCCCGCCGACGCTCAGCAGCCAGGTGTCGGCACCGAACTCCTCCAGATAGTCCAGCACGGCCTCCACATCCAGCCCGGCGTCGATCTCGCGCAAGTTGGTCTGGAACATCCGGAACGGGTCCTGCCACCAGAGCTTCATCGATGCTCCCGCCGCAGGGTCCGGTACAGCGCGGAGTGATCCAGCTCCCCGTCGCCGTCCGCGATCGCGGCGTTCATCAACTGCTGCGTCGCGGCCGTGTTCGGCAACGCCAGGTCCAGCTCGGCCGCGGCCTGCACCGCCAGCCCGAGATCCTTGCGGTGCAGCCGCAGCCGGAACCCGGGCGCGAACGCCTCCCGCACCATCCGCTCGCCGTGCACCTCGAGGATCCGCGAGCTCGCGAACCCACCCATCAACGCCTGCCGTACGACGGCCGGGTCCGCGCCCGCCCGCTCGGCGAACAGCAGCCCTTCGGCCACCGCTTCGATGGTCAGCCCCACGATGATCTGGTTCGCGACCTTCGCCGTCTGCCCGGCACCGGCGCCGCCGATCAGCGTGACGTTCTTCCCGAGTACGTCGAGGATCGGCCGGGCCCGCTCGAACACCTCCGGCCGGCCGCCGGCCATGATCGTCAGCGTCCCGTCCCGGGCGCCGATCTCGCCACCGGACACGGGCGCGTCGAGGTACTCGCAGCCCAGCTTCCCGATCAGCTGCGCGAACCCGATGGTCGCGGTCGGCGAGATCGAGCTCATGTCGATCACCAGCGAGCCCGCCCGCAGACCTTCCGCGACGCCGCCCGGCGCGAACAGCGCCGACTCGACGTCCGGCGTGTCGGGCACCATCAGGATCACGACGTCGGACCGCTCGGCGACCTCCTTCGCCGAGCCGCACACGTGCGCGTCGAGGTCGGTCCGGCCGCGGTGCACGGACAGTTCGTGGCCAGCAGCCAGCAGGTTGTCCGCCATCGGGCGACCCATGACACCGAGGCCGATGAACCCGATCCTCATGCCTGGCTCCAATCCACATGCACGACCTCGAGCAGCCCGGCGGTCGGGACCACCACCTCGGCGCGACCGTCCACGACAGTCGTCTCGAGGTCGACCCCCGACACCAGCAACCGGACCCGCGCCCGATCCGCCGGAACCGCGACCGACACGGTCTGCGGCGGCAGCGGGAGGGTCTCCCGGATCGGCCCGCGCATCGCCATCGGGTTCGTGAGGTTGACCAGGGCAACGGCCACTTCCTGCTCGCCCCGATGCACGGCGACGTCCACCAGCCCGGCGCCGTCGACCGTCACTTCGGGCGCCGTTCCGAGGGCCCAGGCGACCGCGTTCGCGATCAACCGGCCGTGGTCGGTTTGCAGCGCCTCCCAGAAGATCGCGCCGACGTTGAACGGGAAGTACACCGTCCGACCGCCCTGCGCGTTCTCGGTACAGACGACGGCCGGCTTGTCCGGCGCCTCCCGCTGGTAGACCTCCTCCATCGGGAGATCGGGGAAGTCCGGGATGAACCGGAACGGCGCCACCGCGTCCGACTCCACCCCGATGATGTGGGTCCCGCCAATGATCCGCGTCGTACCGTCGAAGCCGGCGTTCAACGGATGCCCGTCGGTCAGTGCAATGTAGTTGTTCTGCACCTGTCGACTCGGCGCGGTCAGGCGGACGTTGAGGACTCCACCGAGCCCGAAGTCATCACGAGCCGCACCGTTCTCGTCGTACAACGAGCTCTGGTACGCCGCCACCAGCGACCCGCCGCTCCCGACGTACTCGGTCAGTACGGCGCACTGCGCGTCGCTCAGCTGCTCGGCGTTCGCCAGCACGATCACCTTGAACGCGCGCAATCGCTCCAGCGACATCAGCTGATCGGAGACGAACTCGAACGGGACGCGGGCCTCGACGAGCGCGTGGTAGAAGCCGTCCTCGTGATCGTTGTCCCCGGCCCGTAGTTGCCCGATCCGGGTCGGGTCCAGCAATGCGACCTCCGCGCTGATCCGCAGCTTCTCGAGCACCGGCTCGACCGTCGCGTGCAGGTTGAACGCCTCGACGACCGGCTGCACCCACCGCTCGTCCGGGACACTGGCGTTGAACTTGGTGAACCAGGGCAACGCACCGTGCGCGAACCCGTCGACGATCCAGGTCTTCGTCTCCTCGCCCGGCGCGACGGAGTCCTTCCAGCGGTACTTGTGTTCCGGCCCGACCGAAGTGATCAGCCGAACGGGCTTGTCCGGGAACACGGCGCGGTTCCGCTTCCCGTTCCGCCCGGCCGCCCACGGTGCCTCGATCCCGTGCCGCCCCTGCTTGTCGATGATGAACAGCGGCGCGACCGGCTCGGCCAGGTCCTGAGCGAGGTCGCGCGCGGCGAGCGCGCCCATGTTCGGGATGAACCGTGCGTCCGGTCGCAGGTCCCGCACCGCCTGGTCCCAGATCCCGACCAGCTCACCGAGCCGCCGGCGCCGCCACCCGACGTACTCCGGCCACCCGTCCGCGTGCTCCTCGAGCGGCAGCTCCAGACCCGTCTCGTCCCGGAACGACTTCCGCGCGGCCTCGCTGTACGAGATCCCGTAGTACCCCTCCCAGCGGTTCGCGAAGACCGCGTCCACGTCGTACTCCCGGACGATCTCGCGGATCACCTCGGTGACGAACTCACTGTGGTACGGCGTGAACGCGCAGGTCAGCCAGATGCCGGGATAGGCCCAGTGCTCGATCGGGTTGCCGTCCCGGTCGCGGGCCAGCCACTCGGGGTGCGCCGCGGCGGCGTCGGCGTGGATCGCGTGCGGATCGACCCGGGCCATCACGCTCATGTCGAGTTTCCGGGCGCCGTCCACGAGGGTGCCGAACGGGTCGGTGCCGGCGAGGTACTTGCTGCGGTAGTGGTACTCGAGCTGCGTCGGGTAGTAGGCGACGTACCCGCCGGCGCTGATGCAGGTCGCGTTCGACTTGCTGTCGCGCATCAGCCGGAGCCAGAAGTCCGCGTCGAAATGCGCGGGATCGTCCTCGGCCAAGGTGATCTGGGCCCACCGGGTCGCCGCCAACGGCCAGTTCTGCATTGCGCCTCCGGAGTCGTCGGTATGCAGAAGATTGTTAGACAAGATTGCACGACTGGCAAGAGCTGCTGTTAGTCTTCTTTCATGGAGTACCGCGGCCACGAGCTGAGTGCGAACGTGTCGATGCTCTTCACCGAGCTGCCCTACCCGGAGCGGTTCGCCGCCGCGGCGGAGGCCGGGTTCCGGGTGGTGGAGTCGTGGTGGCCGTTCGCCGTCCCCGATCCGTCGACGGCCGAGATCTCGTCGTTCGTCCGGGCCGTCGCCGATGGCGGGGTCTCGCTCGGAGCGCTCAACTTCTACGGCGGCGACATCCCCGCCGGCGAGCGCGGAGTCGCGTCGCACCCCGACCGGCAGGACCAACTCACCGCGAACACCCGCGCGATCGTCGCGATCGCCGAGCAGACCGGATGCCGGCTTTTCAACCTGCTCTACGGCCAACTCGACGATCGCTGGTCGCCCGAGGAGCAGGCAAAGACCGCCGAAGTCGCGGTGCGCTCGGCCGCGTCAGCAGTTGCCGCGATCAACGGCACGGTGCTGATCGAGCCGCTCACGGAAGGGCTGAACGGCCGCTATCCGTTGCTCACCGCGGACGACGTACTGCGGTTGCTCAACGGCCCGTTGCATGACGTCGAGAACCTCTCGCTGCTGTTCGACACCTTCCACCTCGGCAGCAACGGTGTGGATCTGCTCGCCACGGCGGCGTCGGTTCCGGTCGCGCATGTCCAGCTTGCCGACAGCCCGGGCCGCGGCGAACCGGGATCCGGATCACTACCGATCGACGCGACGCTCGACGCCCTCAAGGCCGCCGGCTACCAGGGCGTCGCCGCCTGCGAGTACAAGCCGACCACGGACACTCTCACAAGCCTGGCTTGGCTCGACTAGCCGCGTCGCTCAGCGCGTTCGCAACCGCTTCTACTGCAGGAGTTCGCGCCCGGCGGGTGAGGAGGAAGACCTCCCGTCCCACGCTGCCTTCGGCGGGTCGTCGTACGGCGACACCTGGCGCACCGTTGGCGAGCACCAGATCCGGAAGCAGTGCGCCGGCGCCCGTCGTACGGACGAGCTCGAGCAGGATGAGGAAGTCGTCCGAGCTGTAGCGGACATCGGGCTCGAAGCCGCCGAGCTCACGGCAAACGCGGACGTGCATCTCGCGATGCCCCGTGCCCGGCTGGCAGGCGGCCCACGCCATCCCGGACAGGTTCGCGATCGGGACCTTGTCGGCCGCGGCCTCGGGGTGGTCCTCGGGGAGAGCGACGCGGATCTCCTCGCGCAAAACGTGCTCACGGAGCAGGTCGGCGTGGACGGCGCGCGGCTGACCGTCGTACTCGTCGCCGACCATCACGTCGAGCTGCTGCAACCGCAGCGCCGGCGCGGCCTGCTCGACCTCGAGCTCCGACGCCTCGACCCGGATCTCGGGGTACGTCGCCGCGAGGCTGCGGATCGCCGGCGCGACAACGCGAATGAAGGCCGACTGGAACGACGCGATCCGGACCACGCCGGCGACCCGGCCCGCGGCGACTGCCGCCACCTCGGCCTCGGCCGCTTCGAGACCCTCCAGCAGCGCCGTGGCGTGCCGGACCAGGACCTCCCCGGCCGCGGTCAACCGCACGTTGCGGCCGATCCGCTCGAGCAACGGCGTACCCGCTTCACGCTCCAGGACGGCCAGTTGCTGGGAGATGGCGCTCGGCGAGTACCCGAGGGCTCGGGCCGCGCCGTGCACGGTGCCGCGGCCGTGCACCTCACGCAGGAGGCGCAGCCGATGCAGATCCATCATTCGTTCAGCTTAGCTTCACGATGCTGTGCGTGAAGCCGTGATGGACGTGAACAGTCTCCGGCCCTGACCATCGATGCCGTGGGACGCCTCTTCTGCCTTCTTTCCGCCGCCACCTTCGGGGTCATGGCCGTGTTCGGCAAGCTCGCGTACGACGCGGGCGTGTCCGTGGACGCCTTGCTCCTGGTCCGCTTCGGCCTCGCCGGCGCACTGATGCTCGTCATCGCGCTCGCCCGCGGCGCACTCCGCAACCTGCCCCGCCGAGCGGTCCTGACCGGACTCGGCATGGGCGTCTTCGGATACGCCGCCCAATCCGGTCTGTACTTCTCCGCGCTGGCCCGCATCGACGCCTCGCTGGTCGCACTGATTCTTTACCTGTACCCGGTCCTGGTGATGGTCGGCGCGATCGCGCTGCGCCGGGAGCCGGCGTCGCGTCGGCGGATCGGCGCGCTGGTGACCGCGCTCGTTGGAATCGCGCTGGTGCTCAGCGGGGCGATGTCCGCGCACTTCGACTGGGTCGGCATCCTCCTGGCGTTGGGCGCACCAATCGTCTACACCTGCTACATCCTGGTCGGCGACTCGATCGGCGGCGAGGTACCGCCGCTGGCGCTGACGGCGCTGGTCTGCACAGGCGCGTTCGGGACGTACGTCGTCCTCGGGTTCGTGCGCGGCGGCGCCGACTTCCACTTCGCGCCGGTGGGGTGGTTGTGGCTGGTGTTGGTCGCGCTGGTGAGCACGGTCGCCGCGATCGTCTTCTTCTTCGCCGGGATGGCTCGCGTCGGGCCGTCCGTGGCGTCGATCCTGTCGATCTTCGAGCCAGTCGTGACCGTCGGTGCGGCGGCGCTGGTGTTCCGCGAGCACCTGACCGCGCTGCAGTGGCTCGGCGCCGCGCTGGTCCTGTCCGCAGTACTGATCGTCCAGTGGCCCGCTCGCCGACCGGCGCCGGTTGCTCCCGAGATGGCGGTCCTTCGTACCGAAGAACGGGTAGTGGTGGAGGCGGCGCCGCACTCCCCCGCCTGACCGCATCCCCGGATCGGCGATTCTGGCGACTACTACCCGTCCTTCGGTCCGGCGATCGCGTTCAGATTCGCGGCCGGCGCCAACTGCTCGAGCGCATCCCCCGAACGGTTACGGCAGCGGCTGCCATTCGTCGTTGGACATCCGCAGGATCGCCCACCCCACCGCAGCGAACCCCACCGCCTGCAGCCCCCAGCCAATCAGGTCCAGCGTGTGACTGCTGACCACGATCGCGGCCACGAAATGGATCGGCTGCGAGACGATCACCGCCAGCGCGGCCCACCGTCCGCCGACCCGGGAGCGCCACATCGCGATCCCCAGCAGGATCGTGCCGAGCACGTGACCGACCACGAACACGACGCCGGCCAGGTTCATCGAGCCGTGCGTGACCTCGGCTGCCCCGGTGATCGTGGCCGCATCCAGACCGGCCTTCCCCGCCGACCACGTGAACAGATCGCTCGACGCCGTCCACGGCAACGACAGATACCCGGGTACGACGAGCAGCATCGCAACCGCGGTCAACCAGGGCACCCGGCGCCGCGTCAGGCGGCCGACGAAGTAGACAGCCGGCACGAGCGTCAGGAATGCGACATACGCAAGCCAGATGACCAGCGAGCTGCGATCCAGGTGTCCGACGATCTTCTGGGTGATCGTCGGTGTGTCGTCCACCGTGTCGTACGGCAACAGGAACCGCAGCAGGGCGACCGCGGCCGGGCCGATCGGCAGGATCAACGCTGCCGTCCACCGCCACGCCGGCCGGATGTCGGCACGCGGTGTGCTCCGGCTGCTCGCCTGCGCCTGTGTTGTCGCCGGCGTCGTCATCGGGCACCGACCGGTTCACGACTGGGAAGCAGTACGGCGATCACGCCGAGCACCGTCGCCGCTACCCCGACCCCGGCGGCCGCGACCGCCGCTGTCGGTACGTCGGACGCGAAGAAGGCCGGTACGGCGAGCAGCGCCGACGCCAGTCGCAGCGTGATCAACGGCGCGAGTGCCCATCGCCTCCCACGCCACGCGAACACGACCAGTACCAGGCTGATCAGCCCGATCACCGACGTTCCGATCGCGACGCTCATCGGCGGGTGATCGCCGTCCGTCAGCAGCGGCGTGGCCAGATCGGTGAGCGCGAGCAGCCCGAGCAGCACCAGGCCGAAGCGATTCCTTCCAGACATTTCCTGTACCCCCTTGTTCCGGTTGTGCGACAACCGTCACCCGCGGGCCGTCGTACCCACCTGGGCGTGCGATCCCAGCGGACCAGGCGGTTCCCCGGCCGGCCCGGGAACCCGATCCCGAGACACCGGGAACCATTCGGGCGCACACTGCGGCTATGACGACCTCCGCGAACCGGCGCGTTCTCGTCGTCCTGCTCGCCGGCCTGCTGATCGCCGAGCTGGCGGTCGCGGTCGTCCACGCCATCACCATCGACGCCAGCTGGCATCAGCTGGTGGATTCGTTCCTGCTGACCAACGGTCTGATGGGCCTCACGTTCGGGATCTGTGGCGCGGTCATCGCCTGGCACCGACCGGCCAACCCGATCGGCTGGCTCTTCCTCGCCGACGGGATCGGCCACGCCACCACCCCGTTCGCCGACGCCCTCGCCCACGGTGGTGTGGCGCAACGAGTGTTCGTCACCCTCTCGATGGGGGCGTGGCCGTGGTCCATCGGCCTTTTCCTGCCGCTGGCGCTCCTCCTCTTCCCCACCGGTCGGCTGTTGTCGCCGCGCTGGCGGTGGGCAGCGCTCGGCATCGTCGTGACCGCGCCGCTGTTCGTGCTGGAGATGGTCGGCAGTGGCGACACAGTGTCACCCGGTCTTCCGCGCGGCTACCTGAGCATCCCGTCGTACGACTCCCTGCAGCCGCTGTGGACGATCGCCGAGGTGCGCAACCTGGCAGCGATCCTGCTCGCCGTCGGCTGTCTGGGGATCAGGTACCGGCGCGCCGACGAGACGGGCCGCCGGCAACTCCTGTGGTTGCTCCTGGCCTCCGTCATCGCGATCCTGTTCGTCACCCCGTGGGCCTTCGTCGCCGGTACGCCGATCCTCGTGCTGCTGGCGATCCCGTTGATCCCGATCTCGGTCGCCATCGCCATCGTCCGCTACCAACTGCTCGACATCCGGCTGGTGGTGTCCCGCGCACTGACGTGGGCGCTGCTGTCACTGGTTGCCATCGGCATCTACGCCGCGCTGGCCGGACTGCTCGGTTCGCTGATCGCATCGCAGGTCGGCAGGTCCGCGGTAGTGACGGTGGCCCTCGCGTTGATCATCGCGCCGGTGCTCCCGCGGCTTCAACAACTCGTCGATCGGGCGTTGTACGGCGATCGGAACGACCCGGCGCGGGTGGCGTCACGGGTCGGCGAACAGCTTTCCGCGGGCCTGCCCGGCGTCGTGGCGGCGGTCCGGTCCGCGCTGCGGCTGCCGTACGCGGCGTTGACGGTCGACGGGCAGGTGATCGCTGCCGATGGGACGCCTGGACGGGTGGTGCCACTCGAGCTTGCGTACGGCGGGGAGGTTGTCGGAGCGCTCGAGGTGGGCGTGCGGTCGGGTGACTCCGGGTTGTCGTCGGCGGACCGGAACGTGCTCGGGCTGGTCGCCGTACCGCTGGCGGTGGCCGTGCACGCGACCCGGTTGTCGGCCGAGCTGCAGTCGTCGCGGGAGAAACTGGTCTCGGCGCGCGAGGAGGAGCGGCGGCGATTGCGGCGTGATCTGCACGACGGGCTCGGCCCCACCCTCACCGGCGTCGCGTTCTCCGCGGACGCGGCGGCCAATCTGGTCAGGACCGACGCTCCGCGAGCAGTCGAGCTGCTCGCCCGGTTGCGCACCGACACCCGGGTCGCGATCGCCGACGTACGCCGCCTCGTCGACGACCTCCGCCCACCCGCGCTGGACGAACTCGGCCTGCTCGGCGCCCTGCGGCAGCGCGCGGACCAATTGTCGTTCCGCGCTGACGGCGCCACGATCCACGTCGCGGTCTCGGCCAACGGATTGCCTACCCTTCCGGCCGCTCTCGAGGTCGCCGCCTACCGGATCGCGACCGAGGCGCTCACGAACGTGGTACGGCACTCGCGCGCGACCTCCGCCGTACTGGCGGTGCGTTGTAGCGCCGAGCTGGAGATCGAGGTGACCGACGACGGCCCGCCGAACGGCGCGTGGCGTCCCGGCGTCGGCCTCCAGGCCATGCACGAACGCGCGGCCGAACTCGGTGGCAAGTTCGAAGCCGGCCCGACCCCGCACGGCGGTCTGGTCCGGGCCCGCTTCCCGCTCGCCGCGACCGGCCCATCATGACCACCAGCAGCGAGGCTCCGATCCGCGTCGTGCTGGCCGATGATCACCCGGTCGTCCGAGCGGGTCTGGAAGCCCTGCTCACCTCCCTGCCCGGCATCGAGGTCGTCGGCGTCGCGTCCAACGGTCGCGAAGCTGTCCGCGAGGTTGTCACCACCCGGCCGGACGTCGCCGTCCTCGACCTGCAGATGCCCGACCTCGACGGCTTCGCGGCCACTCGCGAACTGGCGCGCTCCGCCCCCGAGGTCGCCGTACTCGTCCTCACCATGTTCGAGGACGACGACTCGGTCTTCGCGGCGATGCGGGCCGGGGCTCGCGGGTACCTGGTCAAAGGCGCGGAACAGGAAGAGATCGCCCGGGCGATCCAGGCGGTCGCCGCCGGCGAGGCGATCTTCGGCCCCGGCGTCGCCCGCCGCGTCCTCACCTTCTTCTCCGCACCGCCACCGGCCGCCGAACCGTTCCCCCAGCTCACCACCCGCGAACGGCAGATCCTCGACCTGATCGCCGCCGGCCTGTCCAACACCGCGATCGCGACCCGGCTCGAACTCGCACCGAAGACCGTCGCCAACAACGTCTCCACCATCTTCACCAAACTCGGCACCGCCGACCGCGCCACCGCCATCGTCCAGGCCCGCAACGCCGGCCTCGGCGACCACTCCTGACCTGTACCGAAGAACGGGTAGTAGTGCGCACAACGCCGCCCCCTCCCGCCTGGCCCCTTCGCCACAGCTGCGGATCTGCCGACCTCTACCCGTTCTTCGGTCCGGAGATCGCGTGCAGGTACCGGGTACCGACCGTCTCCAGATGGGTGATGAGCTCGGGAGGGCCGTCGAGATGGAAGTCGAGGCCGAGCATGCCGATGTACACGGCGATGATCTCCAGCGAGTCGGCGCCGGTGACGAGGATGCAGGTGTTGTCGTCGACCGATTCGACGATGCCGACGGCGGCGTGGATCCGCGACAGCACCTCCCGCGCGGGCGCGTGCACGGTGATGCGCGCGTGCACCTTCCACCCGGTCGTTGCGACGTCCCGCAGTACGAAGTCGGTGTAGTTGCCGTCGGTCATCGGCCTCGGCTGATACCGGCGGCCCGTTGCCATCCGCAACGACATCCAGTCGACGCGGTACGTCCGCCAGACCGCCTGCTCGTCACGCGCCACCAGATGCCAGTACCCGTGCCAGCTCACCAACCGGTACGGCTCGACCAGGAGCGGCAGGTCCCCCGCGACACCTGATCCCGCACTCCGCAGCGAGACGCCTTCCGGTACGACGTACTCGAACCTCAGGAAGTGCTCGTCGCGGATACACGCCGCGATCGTCGCGAGGACCCCGGACGGGATCTCGGGCGCCTCCACATTTGAGCCAGTGTTCTCCGGGCCCTTCTCCATCGCCTTGTTGATCGCGTTGACCTGCCGCTGGAGGCGATGCGGGAGCACCTGCTCGAGCTTGGTCAGCGCCCGCGCACTGCTCTCCGCTATACCGGCGACGCCGACGCCGGCCCGTAGACCGATCGCGACGGCGACCGCCTCCTCGTCGTCGAGCAGCAGCGGCGGGAGCTTCGCGCCGACGCCCAGCTGGTAGTGCCCGGCCGGGCCGCGGGTGGCGTCGACCGGGTACCCGAGTTCACGGAGCCGATCGATGTCGTTGCGGACCGTCCGCGTCGTGACCTCGAGCCGCTCGGCCAACTCCGCACCGGTCCACGCCGGGCGCGTCTGGAGCAGCGCGAGCAGGGCCAACAACCGCTGCGAAGTCTCGAGCACAATCAGTCCTTTGTTTAGGAATCTAATGTTCCTATATGGATCCTACGCTGAAGCTATGAACACGAACGAGAACATCCGGCCCTTCACCGTCACGATCGACCAGGCCGACCTGGACGACCTGAACACCCGCCTCGCACGCACGCGGCTCCCCGAGCCGGCCCCCGGCGACAACTGGGACCTCGGGACGCCGAACCACTACCTCCGCGAGATGGTCGACCACTGGCAGAACGGCTTCGACTGGCGAGCCCAGGAAGCGCGGATGAACTCCTTCCCGCACTACCTCACCGAGATCGACGGCCAGACCGTGCACTTCATCCACGTGCCGTCCGCCGTCGAGGGCGCGACCCCGCTGCTGCTGACCCACACGTACCCCGGTTCGTTCGTCGACTTCCTCGACATGATCGGCCCGCTCACCGACCCGGTCGCGCACGGCGGATCCGCCGAGGACGCGTTCTCGGTCGTCGTACCGTCGATCCCCGGCTTCGGGTTCAGCACCCCGCTCGTCGACCGCGGCTGGACGATGGCCCGCGTCGCCCGCACCTTCGACACCCTGATGCGCCGCCTCGGCTACGACTCGTACGGCGCCCACGGCTCCGACGCCGGCGCGATGATCGCGCGCGAACTCGGCGTACTCAACCCTCCCGATTTCCTCGGACTGCACGTCCTGCAGCTCTTCTCCTTCCCGTCGGGCGACCCGTCCGAGTTCGAGAAGTTCACGCCGGAGGACTACGCGGCACTCGAGCACCTGAAGTGGTTCCAGTCGGTCGGCGGCTACAACGCGATCAACGCCACCCGCCCCCAAACCGTTGCCGTCGGCATCTCCGACTCCCCCGTCGGGCAACTCGCCTGGAACGAACTCTTCAACAACTTCGGCAACGGCACCAGCCTCGTCACCCGCGACCAGATCCTCACCGAAGTCACCCTCTACTGGCTAACCAACACCTCAGCCACCGCCGGCCGCTACCACCACGAAGAAGCCAACTCGGGCGCCGATCCCCAACAGAATCACGCCCGAACCGGCGTAGCCGTCTTCGCCGACGACTTCAAAACAATCCGCCCCCTAGCCGACCGAGACAACACCCAGATCGTCCACTGGTCCACCTTCAAAGACGGCGGCCACTTCGCCGCCCTCGAACGCCCCGAAGAGGTCACCGCGGACCTCCGCACCTTCTTCCACTCTCTCTGACAATCCTCACAGCACCACCGATCGCCCACGGCCCGGCTCGCCAAACGCGAGCCGGGCCGGCACACGTCCGAGCAGCAGCCCTGTGGACAGTTCGGCTCACTGGTAACACGCGGGTCATAGTCTGTCGGGATCGCTCCCCCGTCGGAAGGATCTCGTAGATGGACCCCGAGGAAACGCAGTACCTGCTGCCGGACGGGACCACAGTCTGGGTCATCTCCGCCTCCGAAACGTCGAAGAATCTCGCCGGTGTCCTCAACCTGTTCCGCTCCGGCAGCGCCGAGCCAGTGTTCTTCGGCGCGGCCGGCCAGCCCGAAGCCGCAATCGTCCCGTTCGAAGTCTGGCGAGCTCTCACCGAGACCGCCATCGACGAAGAAGGCTTCGACTCGAGCTACTCCGTTGTCCGCCACCGTCTGAAGAACCCCGCCGGCCGCTCGGTCCCCATCGAAGAAGTCGCCGCCGAACTCGGCTGGGATCTGAACGAGCCCATCGACGACTCCGACTTCAAACCACGTCCCCGAGAGTGAGGTCTGTGGACAATGCCGCACTCGTCTAGGCTGCGGCCGGTAGCCGGCGAAGGAGTTCGGATGTCCACGCAGACGCCACAGGACCGCGCCAACGGAGATCGGGTCAACGTCATCGACACCGGGACCGCGGCGCACAACCTTCCGCGCATGCTGCAACGGTTCCGTGCAGGACAGGCCGAGCCGTTGATCTTCGGCGACGACGGTCAGCCAGAAGGCGTGGTCGTCCCCTTCGACCGGTGGGAGCACCTCGAGGAGATCGCCGAGGACGCCGAGCGGACCAGGGAGATTCGCGAGGTCACTAGGCGGCGCCTGGCAACGAACCGCACCGCGGACTACGTTTCCGCCGACGAGCTCGCCGCGGAGTTCGGCTGGAACCTCGACAGCGACAGCGAACCGCCAAGGCGCTAGTACTGCGCGGCTGTGGCCCTGTGGATAAGTCAGCGCAGAGTCTTAGCCGATCCTTCTATTCTGATGAGGAGTACTCCTACATCGGAAGGATCACGATGGACTCCGAAGAAACGCCGTACCTTCTTCCCGAGGGCGATCGTGTTTGGGTGATCAAGACGGCCACCGCGGCCGGACTCCTGCCCGAGATGCTGGAGCGCTTCCGCGCCGGCAACACAGAGCCGCTGTTCTTCGGTGATGCTGGTCAGCCGGAAGGCGTGATGATTCCCTTCGAGCTCTGGCGACGCCTGGATGCGCTCGCTACCGACGAGGACGGCTTCGACGCCACGTACGACGTTGCACGTGACCGCCTGCAGAACCCGGCGCCATCGATTCAGTTCGACGCCGACGTGGCCGCCGAATTTGGGATCGACCTCAGCAAGCCTGTCGACGACTCCGACCTGCCGAAACCGCAATGACGCAGTACCGCCTCCTCGTCCGTGAGGAGGTGATGCGACAACTTGCCGAGCTACGCCGTGCTGCCGCGGCCCAGCCGGGCGGCTTACGTGACCGCGAGTACCAGATGCTCGATCGCGGTCTCCGAGCTCTGGCCAACGGCCAAGAGGAGCACTTCTCCGGTAAGCGCCTAGGCATCGCCGCCCACGATCTCCGCGACTGCGCCGAGATCAAGCTCGCAGTCATCCCCGAGTCCCGTGGCGACCGTGAACTCGGTCCGTCGCACCGTCTGATCTACCGCGAGTTCGAGGCCGAGGACGGTGGGCCGCCGTACCGACAGATCATCGCCTTCGAACCGCGCAAGAACGACCGCCCTTTTGACGTGGCCGCCACCCGCCTCGGCCGCGACCGAGGCGTCCGTCTCCGCGACTTCAGACCAGTCACGTACACCGCACCCCCAGCACCACTGCGCATGACACTGCCCCACGACCTCCGCACCGCCCTCGCCGCAGCATCCGGGGTCGCACCAGCGTCAGGCGCAGTACCAACGAAGCCAAGTGCCCATCAGCGCCGAACTGGGCCATCCGACCGAAGTACCGGCGGCAGAGGACTCTGACGAGAGTGGCACCGAATTCTGCCTACGGCACACCTTCAACCGGCTTTTGTCGGTCGAGTCTGGCAGGCTCATCCGGGAGAGGGTGATAAGTGCATGAAGCCGGGGATCTACGACGCGCTGGTGACGAACAGGTTGTTGGAGGTGGTTGGGCAACCAGGCGAACTGGAGCCGCTGCTGCATAAGGTTGATCAAGCTGATCAACCGGAGGTTCTTGCGCGGCATGTTCGCGATGCGGTACTTCGTGTCCTCAGCGGAACTAGCGATCCGGCGCAGCGCGTGACGGTCGTTAATGACCTACTTCGGCAATTGACGGCGCAGGAAGACATGCTGCCGGATGAGTTACCCAGGCAATTGCACTCCCTTCGCATGCCTCCGGCTCCAGGCGTGGTGGGCTATGGGAATGTCCGGCCGAGCACACCGCTGTCCGAGGCTGCGCTACTGACCAACTCGATTGGTGAGCCATCGCTTGGACCCGAGCTACGTACCGAGATCGACACCTCGGACGAAGTCGACCTGATCTGCGCCTTCGTCAAGTGGTACGGCTTGCGCGTGCTCGAACCGGAACTGCGCCGATTGAGGCAGCGAGCGGCACCATTCCGAGTGATCACCACAACGTACCTTGGCGCCACCGACCGCGCGGCGTTGGATCGACTCGTCAATGACTTCGGTGCCGAGGTCAAGATTCAGTACGACGCCCTCCGCACGCGTCTGCATGCCAAGGCGTGGCTCTTCCGTCGCGACTCGGAGTTCGATACGGCGTACGTCGGCTCGTCGAACCTGTCCCAGGCTGCCCTGTTGGATGGCATCGAGTGGAACGTGCGTCTCTCACGCATTGCCACCCCCAGCTTGCTCGACAAGTTCCGTGCAACGTTCGACACGTATTGGAATGACGCAACCTTCGAGTCGTACGACCCTGTCAGAGACCGCGATCGGCTCGATGATGCACTGGCGCTGCACGGCCACCGGACGTCCGGAAACGTCAGCGTCTCGCTCGCCGGTCTCGAAGTCCGCCCGCGTCCCTATCAGGCTGAGATGCTCGAAGAGATCGCGGTTGAGCGCGAGGTCCACGACCGGCATCGCAACCTCGTGGTCGCCGCGACCGGAACTGGTAAGACGGTCGTTGCTGCGCTCGACTACCGCCGGCTGCACAACGCCGCCACAGCCCGAGGTGAGCAGGCACCGTCTTTGCTGTTCGTCGCGCATCGAGGCGAGATCCTGCAGCAATCGCTGCGCACCTATCGGGAGGTCCTCGCAGAGGCGAACTTCGGCGAAGAGTACTTCGCTGGAGCCCGACCGGAGCGCTGGGACCACGTCTTCGCGTCCGTCCAGGCTCTCAACAAGTACGACATTGCGTCGATCCCACCAGAACATTTCGATGTGGTCGTCGTCGACGAGTTCCACCACGCGTCTGCGCCCACGTACCAGCGAATACTCGAGCACCTGCAGCCTCGTGAACTGCTCGGCCTGACAGCGACGCCAGAACGTACCGATGGTCTTGACATCAAGCGCTACTTCGGTGGTCGAACGGCAGTTGAACTGCGGCTCTGGGATGCCCTCGCTGCCGATCTCTTGTGCCCGTTTCACTACTTTGGCATCGCCGACGACACGCACCTCGAGCAATTGCAATGGACCCGCGGACGGTACGACGAACATCAACTCGAGAACCTGTACACAGGTAACGACGCGCGTGCAGCGATCGTGCTGCGAGAGGTGCGCGATAAGCTCACAGACCTCAGCACGATGAGGGCCTTGGGCTTCTGCGTCTCCGTTGCTCACGCCGAGTACATGGCCAGAGTCTTCACTCAGGCAGGGATCCCGGCTCGTGCGGTCTCTGGCCAAACTAGTTCTCATGAGCGAGCGGCGGCGCTGGCGGACTTGCGTAATCTGCGGGTCAACGCCTTGTTTGCGGCGGATCTGTTTAATGAGGGACTCGATATTCCAGCGGTGAACACCGTCCTCTTCCTCCGCCCCACCGAAAGCCCGACGGTCTTCCTCCAGCAACTTGGGCGCGGTCTCCGTCAGGCGGAAGGGAAGCCCGTGCTGACAGCCCTTGACTTCGTTGGCCATCAGCGGAAGGAATTCCGCTTCGACTTGCGCTTCCGGGCGATCACTGGCGACACCCGAAAGGGCTTAGAACGTCAGGTAGAGAAGGGCTTTCCGCACCTTCCGTCAGGTAGCCAGATCGTTCTCGACAAGTACGCCCAAGAGAT
The DNA here is from genome assembly GCF_056436705.1 of Kribbella sp. NPDC043289. NCBI lineage: Bacteria > Bacillati > Actinomycetota > Actinomycetes > Propionibacteriales > Kribbellaceae > Kribbella > Kribbella sp. NPDC043289. The sequence continues at coordinate 84,514 of NZ_JBWKCB010000001.1, read as the reverse complement.
CGTTCTGTCGAATCTGCGCAGCCAGATCGCCGGACGGTGGCGTGACATGGTGAGCGACCTGAGAGCGCACGGCGAGCAGACCCTGCCCACGTTCCTCGACGAAGCCGGAGTCGAACTCGGCGATATCTATCGCAACAACCACAGTTGGACCGAGTTGCGACGCCTCGCCGGCCTCCCGACGCGCGATGGCTCCGACCAGGAGTCTGCACTGCTGCGCCGCGTGAAGGCGCTGGCGCACGTCGACGATCACGATCGATCCGCGGCGTACCAACGTCTGCTCCAGGACGACGGGCCGTCGTACGACGATCTGTCGGAGGCGGATCAGGCGTACGCACGGATGCTCTTCTACTCGCTCTGGCCTAACGCCGGCGGCTTCACCTCGTATGCCGATGGACTCGAAGCTCTCCGTCGAGAGCCGGCTGTCCGAGACGAACTACTCGAGGTCACTGCTCTTGCGATGAGGAACGCCCGGCACCTAGCAGTGCAACTCGAGGGCCGCCTCGGTGCGTTGCCCCTTCGGGTCCACGCTCGCTACCAGCGGGAGGAGATTCTCTCCGCGCTCGACTACGTGCGTCTGGGAGGGAGCAAGCCCAGCACCTTCAACGCTGGCGTTCTTCATTCACAGGTCAACGACGCTGACGCGTTCCTGGTGACCGTCGTGAAGAATGAGGCGGAGTTCTCGCCGACGACCATGTACCGGGACTACGCGATCAGCCCGACACTCTTCCACTGGGAGACCCAGAGCCGAATCGCCGTCAGCTCTCCCACCGGTCAGCGGTATCTCAATCACCGCGCTCGCGGCAGCGAAATCTTCATCTTTGCTCGCCAGCACAACCAGGACGACGTTGGAACGTCGGCGTACCTCTTCCTCGGTCCCGCTAGCTACACCAGCCACACCGGCGATCGGCCGATTGCCATCACGTGGACGCTGAGGCACCCCATGCCGGCGGACGTCTTCCAGGCCGCGTCGGTCGTCGCTTGATGAGTGACGTCGCCTGGAGGACTCAGAAGTCTGAGTGATCGGACCAAGCGGAATCTTCTGTTGGAAGGATCAGCGGGGGCGAGGGAGGGTGGGACGCATGGACTTTACTCAGCTTGGGCGGACTGGACTTAAGGTTAGTCGGATTGTTTTGGGGACCATGAACTTTGGGCCTCTGACCGAGGTGGGGGATGCGCACGCGATCATGGATCGGGCGCATGCGGAGGGGATCAACTTCTTCGACACCGCGAACGGGTACGGGCGGGCGATCTACCCGGGGCGGACCGAGGAGATCATCGGTGAGTGGTTCGCCAAGGACGCGCAGAACCGGGAGAAGACGGTGCTGGCGACCAAGGTGTACGGCGACATGGGTGACGGGAGCTGGCCGAACACGGGGCGGCTGTCGGCGCTGAACATTCGCAAGGCGCTGGACGCGTCGCTCAAGCGGCTGCAGACGGACTATGTGGACCTGTACCAGTTCCACCACATCGACCGGTTCACGCCGTGGGAAGAGATCTGGCAGGCGATGGAGGTCGCCGTACAGCAGGGGAAGGTGCTGTACGCCGGGTCGAGCAACTTCGCGGGATGGCACATCGCGCAGGCGCAGGAGGCTGCGGCGCGGCGGAACTACGTGGGTCTGGTGAGCGAGCAGTCGCTGTACAACCTGATCCAGCGCGACATCGAGCGTGAGGTGCTGCCGGCGGCCGAGGCGTACGGGCTCGGTGTGATCCCGTGGTCGCCGCTGCACGGTGGGCTGCTGGGTGGCGTGATCCGGAAGGAGAACGAAGGGGTACGCCGGCTGGAAGGCCGCTCGAAGGAGACCCTGGAGGAGCTGCGGCCGCAGATCGAGCAGTACGAGGCGTTCGCGGACGAGCTCGGGCACGAGCCGGGTGAGCTGGCGCTCGCGTGGCTGCTGCACCAGCCTGCCGTGACCGGCCCGATCGTCGGGCCGCGGACGATGGAGCAGCTCGAGTCGGCCGTTCGCGCGGTCGAGATCAAGCTCGACGACAAAGCCCTCGCCCGCCTCGACGAGATCTTCCCGGGCTACAAGACCGCCCCCGAGGACTACGCCTGGTAGGACCTCCGGCCAGCCGATCGCCCAAAGGCGTCGGGCGTCGCGGAGGACAAGAGGCAGTCGGCCGTCGCGGGTCCCGAGCGGCGGCAAATCGCCGAGGCAGCCGACCGTCGCAGGGCGCGGACGTCGGGCGAAGGACCCGAGGCAGCCGGCCGTCGCAGCAGTGCGGCGGTCGGCTGTTTAGTGGTGGCCGGCGGAGGTGGGGAGCATGCCGATGAGGGCGTCGGCGGCGAGGGACGCGGCGGGGCCTGTGGGGACGGCTACCGATACCTGCCAGTCGGAGGCGGCGCCGGGGGCCAGGGTGATGGTGACGTGGTCGCCGTGCTTGGCGGCGATGCGTTCGGGGACCAGGGCGACGCCGAGGTCGTGGGCGACGAGGGCGAGCAACGTGTGGACGTCGTTGACCTCGATCGTGACGGGATGCGCGACGCCGCCGGTGGCGAAGGCGCGGTCCGAGATCGCGCGGGCGCCCCAGGTCGGGTCGAAGTCGACGAAGGACTCGCCGGCTAGGTCGTCGAGGCTCACGCCGGACGCCTTGGCGAGCCGGTGGTCGGGGGCGCAGACGAGAACCATCGACTCGCGGGACAGCGGCCGCAGGTCTAGACCGTCGACAGGGCTGCCATCGGTGGCGACGAACGCGACGTCCAGCCGCCCGGACGCCAGCTCGTCGAGCATCGGCGTGGAGCCGCCCTGCCGGACCTCGATCTCGACCCCGGGGTACGCGGACCGGAACTTCGCGAGCAACGCCGGTACGTCGACCACGCCGAGGCACTGCTCCAACCCCACGGTCAGGTGCCCACGGAGCAGCCCTTGGACCGCGGCGACGGCGTCCTTGGCGGCTTCGGCGGCGGCGAGGGTACGACGTCCCTCGCACAGCAACGCCCGTCCGGCCTCGGTCAGCTCCACGCTGCGGGTATTGCGGACGAACAGCGAGGCCCGCAGCTCACGTTCGAGCGCGCGGATCGAGGCGGACAAGCCGGACTGCGAGATCGACATCGCCTCGGCGGCCCGGGTGAAGTGCTTCTGCTCGGCCACCGCCACGAAGTGTTCCAAGTGCCTCAGCTCCATGACTCAGAACTGTAGTCGATCGAAAGAAATCGATTCACCTGTCCCGCATGTTGTCGATCCACCCCGGCGTACCTGCAGGCCATCACAATCACCTGGGCGGCCACGGGCCACGCGGGCCGACGCCGCCGTACCGGGATTGTGATGGCCTGCAGAACCGGACCTGTGTCACCCATCAAGCCGACCTCACGCCGCGCAGGCACGCTCAGCAGTGCCGGGCGACAGGGGCGCCGGGCGGGTTGGTGAGTGTGGCGTGTCCGGAGCGCTCCCCCCAATCCGGACAGTCGGTCGCGGGGTCGGTTTTCCACAGGCTTGAAGAAGGCGTCCGATGGGAGGGGTGATCCGAATACGTTCCAGGGCATGGACGATCCCCTGGCGGACGAACTCCGCAATCACCGGACAGATGACGGCCTTGGCCGTACCGACTACCTACTCATCATCGCCGACGAGCACGTGCGGGCCCGACGGCCTGAGCGGGCGGTAGCAATCTGGCAGCAGCTGATCAGCGAATGCGGTCCACCCGCCGACGAGGCTCGGGTGGACTATGCCGACTTCCTGTTCGACGAAGGCCGCGACAAAGAAGCCCGGGACGAGTTCGAGGCGGTGATGGCCGGCGGGAGCATCTACAGCTTCGCTTGGGGCCGTGCTGCCGAGATCCATGAAGTACGCGGGGAGTTCGACGAGGCTCTTCGGTGGTACGAGCTCGTGGCCGACCGCATGACTGCCGCGGACGTGATCGATACGCACCGAGTCCGGGATCTGCTGAGTGGCAGGCGGCGGGTGAAGTGGAAACTGCGGTTGCCGTTCGACGGTATCGATCTGCTCGTGCCGGCGGGGGAAGAGGAGGAGCGGGAGAGGGCTGCCGAACTGCGTGACCTCCTGCGCACGCCGGCAGTGAACGAGGGCCGGATCCAGGTCTGGGACCGCAGCGAGTTCGACGAGTCGGTGCCGTGGCGCGGGCTGTTGATCGGCGAGGATGCGAACCTGTACTGCCGCCGGGTCGAGCAGGTGCTGCGCGCCCAGGGCCATCGGGCGACGATTGCGACGTGGACGTATGTAGGCCTGCTCGAGTGCCTGCGAAACGTCACGATCCGTCACGATCACCTGGATGACGGTAGGCGGGTCGAGTGGCCCCCACAGCGTAATCAAGCGTGCTGGTGCGGATCTCGTGTCAAGTACAAGAACTGCTGCGGCGGACCGTTGCCGCCGGCCGGTCCTGCCTTCGTACCTGCGGCGGCTCGCGGTGGGTAGGGTGTCGTGCATGGCGGATGAGGAGTTTCGGGTTGAGGTCGTGCTTGGGAAAGAGGAGCACGGGTTGACGTTCTGGGAGCGGTTGCGCGCATTGGATCTGGACGACGACGCGCAGAAGCGGCTCGGGGGTCAGGTGACGGTGACCCGGGACGGGAACCGGATGTTGATGTACACGCACACGCTCGACGACGCGCAGGAGGCCGAGCGGACCGCCATGGACCTGGTCGCGCACGACCACCTCGAGGCGACGTACACGATCACCCGGTGGAACGCGGCCGAGCAGGAGTGGGCCGACCCGAGCGAGCCGGTCGGCCCGCACGACGCGGACAGTGACGCGGCGAAGAACGCGAACATGGAGGTCCCGGACCCGCGGTACGTCGTGATGCAGGCGTACAAGCCCGAGTTCCTCCGCGACCTCGGCCTCTGAGACCCGGAGCCCTGAGACCCGGGCTCGAAAGACCCGGAGCCCTAAGACCCGGAGCCCTAAGACCTGGGGATCGCAAGAGTTGAGGTACGACGCCCGCGCGTTCCCAGATATCGTTGGCCGCTCGCTGATTCGCGGCCGACCCAGCGAGCTGGTTGTTGTCGGCAACAGACCCGTGCTGCGGTGGCTCGGTGGCGCGGGCCACCGAGCCGAAGGTGGTACTTCGGGTCCTTAGTCTGGCAGTCATGGATGTTGTGTTGAGGCCTGTCGGTGCGGACGATGTGCCGTTGTTCCAGCGGTTCGCGGTGGAGCCTGGACTGATCGGGCTGGACTGGAACGGGTTCCGGGACGCGCAGAAGCCGGCCCGGAGGTACGTCGAGGACGGGTTCCTCGGGGCGGAGGACGGGCGGTTGATCGTCCGGTCCGGGGCCGAGACCGCGGGGTTCGTGAGCTGGCGGTCGGGGTCGTTCGACGGGCGGACGAAGTACTGGGAGATCGGGATCGCGCTGCTGCCGGAGTACCGCGGGCGCGGGATCGGGTGGCGGGCGCAGGCGCTGCTGACGGCGTACCTGTTCGAGCACACGCCGGTCTACCGGGTCCAGGCGGCGACGCATCCGGAGAACGTCGCGGAGCAGAAGGCCTTGGAGAAGGCGGGTTTCCGGTTCGAGGCGGTCATCCGCGGGTGCGAGTTCCGCGGCGGCCGGATGCGGGACGGGTATCTCTACAGCAGGTTGCGGGACGACCCTGAACCCGCGCTCGGCAACGGTTCGGTGACGGGATCCGATCAGGAGGCGATCCGGGAACCTCTCGCGGACTAGTCTCGGCGGGTCGCTGCGCGCTCACCAGGCGTGTTCCTGCGACAGTGAGGAAGCCGAGGGAGAGGGGTCCGCCCGTGTCGCGTCGACGAGGTCTGGTTGCCGGTGCCGTCGTACTGTCGTTGGTTCTGGCTGGATGTTCCGATGTGGCCGCGAGCGAGACGAGCCCTTCGAACACACCAGCTTCCACGAGTACGTCGTCCGCCAAACCGACCGCAACACCATCCGCGACCCCCACGGTGAAGCCGACGCCCACCGCGAAGCCCAAGGTGAAGCAGAAGCCGGCGTACTACGCCCTGCGCGTCGAACGGCAGCTCGACAAGCTCGGCTACCCGGTCGGCGACATCGACGGTGACATCACCGCGCGCGCCAAGCAGGCGCTCTGCGCGTGGCGCGAGACCAACGGGCTGCCGGTCAGCCGCGGCGGGCTGACGCTGACCGACGCGTACTCGGTGCTGAACGCAACCAAGCGCCCGACGCCGACCCGCTCCCCCGGCCTGTACGTCAACAAGACCTGCCAGATCCTGTACCAAATCGTTGGCAACTCCTACAAGCGGATCGTCTGGATCTCCACCGGCGCGCCCGGATACGACACCCCCAACCGCACCGGCAAGGTCTGGCGCAAGTGGGCCGGCGCGCACGAGAGCAGCCTGTACGACGACGCGTACATGTACGACTCCATCTACTTCCTCAAGGACCGCCCCGGTATCGCGCTGCACGGCTCCCGCGTCAACTCCCTGATCAAGCCGTACCCCGCCAGCCACCGCTGCGTCCGCGTCATGCGCCCAGAAATCCACCAGATCTACGCCGACACCCCCATCGGCACCAAGGTCCAGATCTACGGCGACTTCTAGAGCCCAGCAGCCGACAAGGAACGGTGGGTATGGACGCACAGATTCGCATCGCGGACGGAAGCACGGACGATCTGCCGGCGCTGTACGACTGGCTGCGCGAGGAGGACGAGTTTCGCGGGCGCGTCCGGGTTGTGACCGCACCGATCGGTGAGACCGAGCTGGGTTCGGTACCGGAGCTGTTGACCGTCATGCTCGGCGCGGGCGGCGCCGGAACCGCCCTGGTCGCGTCGCTGACGACCTGGCTGAAGACCCGTCGTACGACCGCGAAGATCACCGTCGTGACCGCGGGACGATCGGTCACACTCGAGCTCGAGACCGTGGACGACGTCAAGCCGCTCCTCGAAGAGATCCTTCGGTCGGGCGATGCGAGCTGATCGACCGGACGGCTCTCGCGCGGTGCTGATCGGTGTCTCGGACTACGACCACGCCGAGTTCACGCCGATCCGCGCAGCCCGCAACAGCCTGGAGGCCATGGAGGAACTGGTCCTGGATCCGGCGCTGTGCGGCTGGACCCGGGATCAGCTCACGGTCATCTCCAACCCGCGGTCAGCCTCCGACCTCGGCATCAAGCTGATCGAGCTCGCCGAGGCGACCACAGGGGTCTTCCTGCTGTACTACGTGGGCCACGGCAAGGTCACCGAGCGCGGGGAACTCTGCCTGACGGTGAGCTCGACCCACCCGGCACACGCCAACATCAGCGGGCTGAGATGGGACACCGTCCGGCACGCTTTCCTCAGCTCCCCCGCGCAGGTGCGCGTCGCCGTTCTGGACTGCTGCTTCGCCGGCCGGGCCATCGAAGCTCTCGCAGGAGACGGCGGCCAGGGCCTGGCCGACCTCGCCGATATCCGCGGTTCGTACGTTCTCACCGCGGCAAGGAGCACCGCCACCGCGCATGTACCGCCCCCGCACGAGCAGCAGAGCGCCTGCACGTCCTTCACCGCCGAACTCCGCGATCTTGTCCGTGGCGGGATTCCTGGCAAGCCCGAATGGCTCACCTTCTCCGACATCTACCCTGAGTTGCGGACACGCCTCCGGGCCCGAGGCCTACCAGCACCTGAACGACGCGGCACCGACACGGCAGACCTATATCGCTTCACCGTGAACGCGGCAGGTCGACGTACGACGACCACGGCTGTCCCGTCGCAACCCATGCGAAGCATCACCAACGCCCAGCAAGCCCCTCCGGCGAAGCTGATAGAGCGCGCCGTCGCGCTCACCGTGCAGCTCCAAGAGGCCGTGGACGACGCCGAGGCCAACCTGCACAAGGCCCGTATCGCCGGCGACCATACCAGGGTCACCGCCCTGGAGAAGGAACTCGCCGGCCGCCAGGCACTTCTCGAAAACGCACACAAGACTCTTCAGGCCGCTCGGCGGCTGTCGTCGAGCTAAGGTCAGCCATCATCGGCCGGCGGCGTATTACCGTGGGTGGATGAGTCGTATCTTCAGTGTCAGTCTTGCCTCTGTGTATCCGTTGTACTTGACGAAGGTCGAGAAGAAGGGGCGCACGCAGGCTGAGCTCGATCGGGTGATCGAGTGGCTGACCGGGTTCGACGCGCCTGCATTGAAGGGGCATCTCGCCGCGGAGACGACGTTCGAGGACTTCTTTGCCGACGCGCAGCTCAATCCGCGTGCGGTGGCCATCACGGGAGTGGTCTGCGGCGTGCGGGTCGAGAACATCGATGATCCCCTCATGCAGCAGATCCGGTACCTGGACAAGCTGGTCGACGAACTGGCCAAGGGCAAACCCATGGACAAGATCCTCCGCCCATAGGCACCCCGTAATCCTGCGCGCCTATTCCACACCCAGCCGCGTTTACGCAAACAGTTCGGTCGTCACGGATCATGGCGCCACTGTGGCTCCGCCGTCAAGACGACAGCGTTGTCAGGACCGGATCTGCCGCGCCCCAACTCGAGCTGAAATGCCAGGACCCCTTGCAAAGAAGGGGATGCACGCCGCACAGGACGGCCTTCGAGCTCTTCGAGGCTGACCTCTTGACTCCGCGCCGACCGCACGCTCTAATCGTCCCGCCGCTTCTGTTCACGTAAACATTTCTACGCGGCTCTCACTTGCTCCGGCGCACCGAGTCGACGCGCGCCTGCCCTCAGGAGGTAACAATGACCCCGCCTGCCTTTGTCTCCCGCCGCGCCGTTCTGGGCGGGGCGCTCGGACTGGCCGCCGCAGGAGTGCTGGGCGCCTGCGGTTCCAACAAGGGAGCCGGTGCCACCACCGGCGGCAGTACGGCCAAGGCCTCGCTCAGCCAGTGGTACCACCAGTACGGCGAGAAGGGCACGCAGGAGGCGGCGAAGAAGTACGCGGCCGAGTACACCGGCGCGACCGTTCAGCTGCAGTGGATCCCTGGTGACTACCCGGCCAAGCTCTCCAGCGGACTGTCGTCGGGCAACGGACCGGACGCATTCGAGGGCCACCTCGAGCGCTCGCTCGTCAGTTCCGGGCAGGTCGTGCCGCTCGACGACCTGATCGCCGACGTCAAGGACGACTTCGCCCCGGGTGACCTCGCGGCGAACTCGATCGACGGGAAGCTGTACTCGATCCCGATGATCAACGACCCGCAGATGCTCTACTACCGCAAGAGCCTGTTCGAGAAGAAGGGCATCAAGCCGCCGGAGACCATCTCGGACTTCGTGGCGGCCGCCAAGGAACTGTCCGACGCGTCGGTGAAGGGACTCTTCGCCGGCAACGACGCCAACAACACCGGCGGCGGCCTGTACCCGGCCGCGATCTTCGCGACCGGCGGACGGCTCCTGACCCCGGAACACAAGGTCGGGTTCGACTCGGCGAAGGTCGCCGAGGTGCTGGTCGAGCTCCGCAAGCTCGCCACCGACAAGAGTCTGCTGCTCGGCGCGCCGACCGACTGGTGGGACCCCTCGGCGCTCAACCAGAACCTGTGCGCGATGCAGTGGATCGGCATGTGGGCCGTGCCGGGCATGTCGGCCGCGCTCGGCGAGGACGAGATCGGGGCGTTCCCGTTCCCCGCCGCGGCCGGTGGCAAGCCGGCTGTCATCTCCGGCGGCTGGTCCGCGTTCGTGAGCGCGAAGTCCAAGAACGTCGACGCGGCCAAGGCCTTCACGAAGTGGCTGTGGGTGGAGAAGACCGATCTTCAGGAGGACTGGTGCCTGAGCTACGGGTTCCACATCCCGCCCCGCAAGAGCCTGGCCGCGAAGGCCGCGAAGCTGCAGTCCGGAGCCGCTGCCGAGTCGGTGTCGCTGAACACGCAGTACGGCGTACCGGGCGACCCGAACTGGACGCCGGCGATGGACACCGCGCTGAAGGACGCGGTGACGCGCGTGCTCGGCAAGGGTGCTGATCCCGAGGCCGAACTCGCCGGAGCGGTCAAGAAGATCACCACCGAGCTCGACAAGATCTTCGGCTGATGTCCGAGCGGACCGCCGCGACCGTCCCCCGCATCGGTCGCCTGCGCACGTCGGCAGCCCGCAAGCCGCGGGCGATCCACGGGCAACGCCGGTCGTTCTGGCTGTTCGTCGGACCGTTCCTGCTCGGCCTGGCCGTCTTCGTCTACTTCCCGATCGGCTGGAGTGCGTTCCTCAGCTTCTTCGACGCGCAAGGCACCGTGACGCCGACCAAGTTCGTGGGCCTGGGCAACTACGTCACGATGCTCAGCGACGAGGCCTTCGTCTCGTCATTGCTCACGTTCAGCGCGTTCGCACTGTTGATCGTGCCGACCACGTTCGTGATGTCGCTCTTCCTGGCGGTGCTGGTCAACCGGGTGCGGTTGGCGCGCGCGTTCTTCCGGTCGGTGTTCTTCCTGCCGACGGCCTGCTCGTACGTCGTCGCCTCGCTGATCTGGAAGTTGTCGATCTTCAACGGCGTCCGGTTCGGGATGGCGAACACCCTGCTCGGCTGGATCGGTGTGGAGCCCGTCAGTTGGCTCGCGTCGCTCGATCCACCGTGGTACTGGCTCGTCATCGTGACCGCACGGCTGTGGCTGCAGGCAGGGTTCTACATGATCCTCTTCCTGGCCGCCTTGCAGAACATCAATCCCGAGCTGTACGAGGCGGCGTTCGTCGACGGGGCGAAGCCGGGCTGGCAGGTCTTCCGGCACATCACGCTGCCGCTGCTGCGCCCGACCTCGATCTCGGTGCTGTTGTTGTGCCTGATCGCGGCGTACCAGGCCTTCGACGAGTTCTACAACCTGCTCGGCGCCGTCGAGTACGCGCGCCCGCCGCTGGTCTACCTCTACCACCTCGCGCTCGGCAGCCAGCAGAACTTCGGCCTCGGCAGCGCCGGATCACTGATCCTCGCCGCGATCATCGCCGTCGTCACGCTGCTGCAGGGCAGGATCCTCGGCTTCGGCAGACCGAGCGACTAGGAGATCGTCATGGATGCCCATCAGCCGCACGCCGTCGGTTACCGGCGCACACTCACCAGCAGGATCGCGAACGGCGCCGGCCTCGCCGTACTGCTCGTGATGACCGTGCTGTTCCTGATCCCGTTCTATCTCCTGATCCGGAACGGTCTGGCCAGCACCGAGGACATCACCGCGCCCGGCTGGACGCTGTTCCCGCGGGACGTGCAGTGGCACAACGTCGTGGACCTGTTCAACGATCCCGAGATCCCGATGCTCAGCTCGCTGCGGAACTCGGCGATCGTCGCGATCCTCACCACCGCCGGCACGCTCGTCGTCTGCTCGCTGGCGGGGTACGCGCTGGCCCGGATCAACCATCCGCACAGCAACAAGATCTTCTACGCGGTGCTCGCCACGCTGATGATCCCGGGCGCGGTCACGTTCGTCCCGAGCTTCGTCATCGTGTCCTGGCTCGGCTGGGTCTCGGACTACCGCGGCCTGATCATCCCGGCGCTGTTCAGCGGGTTCACCGTCTTTCTGTTCCGGCAGTACTTCCTCTCGTTCCCGAAGGAGCTCGAGGAAGCCGCCCGGATCGACGGCCTCGGGTACGGCGGGACGTTCTGGCGGATCGTCGTACCGAACTCGGGGAACTTCATCGCGGCGATCGCGGTGATCACCTTCATCCAGAGCTGGAACGCGTTCCTCTGGCCGCTGGTGGTCGCGCAGGACGAGACCGCCTGGACGGTGCAGGTGACCCTGTCGACGTTCGTCACCGCGCAGACGATCAACATCCCGCAGCTGTTCATGGCGGCGGCCGTCTCGATCGTGCCGCTCGTCCTCGTCTTCGTCTTCCTTCAGCGCTACCTCGTCCAGGGTGTCGCCCAGTCAGGTCTGAAAGGTTGAGAACCCTATGAACCGAAGAAGCTTCAGGGCCGTCGCGGGCGTCCTGCTCGCCGCGGTCGGCATCAGCCTGGTCACGCTTCCCGCCAGGTCGGCCGAGCCTGCGGCGAACAGCTCCTTCCGTCCGGGCCAGCCATGGCTCGACACCAACGGCGCAGTGATCCAGGCGCACGGCGGCCAGGTCGTACCGGCGAAGGACGAGGACGGCCGAAGCATCTACTACTGGTACGGCGAGGACCGGAGCAACGGCTACTACAACAGCCCGGGTGTCCATCTGTACTCGTCGTACGACCTGTACAACTGGAAGGACGAGGGACTCGCACTGCGCGCGATGAGCTCGCTCGACCAGTTCGAGAACGACAAGTACTTCGCCAAGCTGTACAAGCACTACTCCCCCGCGCAGAAGGACGTCGTCTGGCGGGATCTGTCGACCAACAACGTCCGCACGGACGGCTGGGCGACCTCGTCGATCCTGGAACGCCCGAAGGTGATCTACAACAAGTCCACCGGCAAGTGGGTCATGTGGGTGCACTCCGACGGCCCGTCATCACCGACCAGCACGTCGAACTACGCCCGCGCCGAAGCCGGTGTGGCGATCGCGGACTCCCCGAAGGGACCGTTCCGCTGGATCGACTCGTACCGGCTGAACCGGGTCCCGAGCGACTCGGTCCCGTGGTGCGGTAGCGGATCGTCGTTCGATCCGGCCGGCGGGATGGCGCGGGACATGAACCTGTTCGTGGACGACGACGGGACGGCGTACATCATCTACTCCTCCGAGGAGAACCGGACGATGTACGTCTCCAAGCTGAACAAGTCCTACACCTACCTGTCTGCCTCCCCCGACAAGGCGGTTCAAGGCAAGGACTTCACCCGGACGCTGGTCTGCAACCAGCGCGAAGCGCCCGCGATGTTCAAGTCCGAGGGCACGTACTACCTGCTGACGTCCGGCGCGACCGGGTGGGACCCCAACCCGCTGCACTACGCGACCTCGCAGAACATCCTCGGCCAGTTCACCGACCGCGGCGTCCCGATCGCCGGCGCCGGAGCGGCGAACACGTACCGGTCGCAGAGCACGAACGTGATCCCGATCGACCAGAAGCACAACAAGTTCCTCTTCATGGGCGACCGCTGGACCCCGAGCGATCTCGCGAACGCGCCGTACGTCTGGATGCCGATGAGCTTCGGCGAAGGCGGCAGCCTGAGCGTCGGCCCGGACTCCGAGTGGACGCTGAACGATCTGGCGCCGTACACCCGCTGGACCGTGTCGAGCACCATCCCCGACCAGGTCTGGCTCAACGACACGAGCACCCTGCCCAGCACCGTCGACGTGACGACCACACGCGGCGTACAGCAGGTGGCCGTCACCTGGGATCCGGCGAGCATCACCCAGCCGGGACCCGGGAGCCTGCGCGGCACGTTGGCCGACGGCCGGACCTTCACCCGCTCGGTCGTGGTCGTGCCCCACGGACTGCGGTACGCCGTGAACGCGGGCGGTACCGCGACGCCGGACTGGACGCGTCTCGTGCAGGCCGCGGCGACCGAGAAGCCACTACTCAGCTCGGCTCCGGAACAGCCGTTGGGAACCGACCCGGCCACCGGCACGATTTGGGGTTACACCGGTTCGAGCGCACCGGCGGGTACCGGTGATCTCTACACAACCCTCCGCTACGCGAAGAATCATGAGCCGCTCGTCTACACCTTCGGGAACCTCGAGCCCGGGACGTACACGGTGCATGCCGGGTACTACGACCCATGGCCGTGGGCGAACCGCGCGGCGCAGGTGAGCATCAACGGGTCCGTCGTCGACCAGCAGCGCCTGTTCACCGCGACCGGCGTCGCCGCGTCGTACGGCGGAATCACGGTCGGCGCCGACGGCAAGATCACCGCGTCCATCACACCCACCCGCTCCCCCGACATCCAGGTGAGCTGGCTGATGATCTCCCGGGACAACTAGGTACTCCGGTCGACGTGTGCTGCTCCACAAGGTGTGGAGCAGCACACGGTGCGCACACCGCGAACCTATGCTGATGCCATGTCGAACCAGGCCAAGCCGTCCCGCCGCGGAGTCAAGGGCCACCCGAAGTCCGGGCCGTCCATCGGCGACGTCGCGCGCTTGGCCGGTGTCTCGGCGCAGACGGTCTCCCGCGTGTCCACAGGCTCGGAGCCGGTCCGTGCCGAGACGAAGGAACGCGTCCTGGACGCCATGCGGCAACTGGGCTACGCACCGAACCACGCGGCCCGGGCGCTGCGCCGCGGCAACTTCCGATCGATCGGGCTGATCGCTCACCAGGTGATCCGCACCGGCGAGTCGAAGACGATCGAGGCGGTGATCGAGGCCGCGCGCCGGGAAGGTTTCTCGGTGAGCCTGGTTGACGTGGAGAGTCCGTCGTCGAGTGACGTCAGCGAAGCGGTCCAGCACCTCAGCCACCAGGCCATCGACGGACTGATCATCATCCGCGCCGAGACCGCGACGCCGACGACGCTCGCCCTCCCACCGACCTTGCCGGTCGCCGTGTCGGACTCGCGGTTCGTTGGACATCACCCAGCGATCGGAGCCGACCAGGTCGGCGGCAGCCGGGCTGCCGTCCGGCACCTGATCGAGCTGGGCCATCGAACCGTTCACCACATCGCCGGCCCGGACGACTCGGGTCCCGCGGACCTGCGCGCGACCGCCTGGCGCGAAACCCTGTTGGATGCCGGCCTTGAGGTCCCGGCGATCATCAGAGGCGACTGGTCCGCGAACTCGGGCTACCGGATCGGGAAGGAACTCGCCGAGCGGAAGGATGTCACCGCGGTCTTCGCGGCCAACGACGAGATGGCCTGCGGGCTGATCCACGCACTGCACGAGGCCGGCCGCGACGTCCCGAACGACGTGAGCGTGGTGGGCTTCGACGACATCGACGTCGCCGAGCACTTCTGGCCGCCGTTGACGACCGTCCGGCAGCAGTTCCACCAGATCGGCACCGAGCTCGTAGACCTCATCCTGCGGCAGATGCGGGAGCGGATCCAGCTGATCGACTTCCACGGCACGGTCGCGGCTCCACTGGTCGTCCGGCAGAGCACGGCGGCGCCGCGCAAGCGCCGTACCGGCGGCCGCTGACGCCCCCAGCCCCTTCGGTGGACAGGTCCACCGGCGAGCTATTACCGTCACGACAGCAGATGTTTGCGTAAACAGAATGGTAGGTCCCATGACCGGCTTCGCGATCGGTGAGTCCGACTTCCTCCTCGACGGCCGCCCCTTCCAGATCATCTCCGGCGCCCTGCACTACTTCCGGGTGCACCCGGACTGCTGGGCGGACCGGATCGAGAAGGCCCGGCAGATGGGACTCAACACGATCGAGACCTATGTCCCGTGGAGCCTGCACAGCCCGCGGCCCGGCGACTTCGACACCGCCGGGATCCTCGACCTCGGCAGGTTCCTCCGCGAGGTCGCCGCCGCCGGGCTGTACGCGATCGTCCGGCCGGGACCGTACATCTGCGCCGAGCTGGACAACGGCGGTCTGCCCGCCTGGCTGCTGCGCGACGAGGGCATCGGGGTCCGCCGGTTCGAGCCGCGGTTCATGTCCGCGGTCACCCAGTACCTGCGCGACGTGCTCGAGATCGTCCGGCCGCTGCAGATCGATCAGGGCGGGCCGGTCCTGCTGGTCCAGGTCGAGAACGAGTACGGCGCCTTCGGGGACGACCAGACCTATCTGAAGGCGCTGGCCGAGGCGATCCGGGACGCCGGCACCACGGTTCCGCTCGTCACGGTGGATCAGCCGACCGACGCGATGCTGGCCGCGGGCGGGCTGGACGGCGTACTGCGGACCGGGTCGTTCGGCTCACGCGTCGTACCGCGGCTCGAGACCCTGCGGAAGCACCAGCCGACCGGGCCGCTGATGTGCATGGAGTTCTGGGACGGGTGGTTCGACTACTGGGGCGGGCGGCACCACGTGACCAGCGCGGCCGATGCTGCCGCGGAGCTCGATGCGCTGCTGGCGGCCGGGGCATCGGTCAACATCTACATGTTCCACGGTGGTACGAACTTCGGACTGTCGAACGGGGCCAACGACAAGGGTGTGTACCGCGCGACGGTGACGTCGTACGACTATGACGCACCGCTCGACGAGGCGGGCGATCCGACCGAGAAGTACCACGCTTTCCGGGACGTGATCTCGCGGTACGCACCGGTGCCGGACAGCGTGCCGACGGTGAAACCGGCCGCACCGGAGTTCACCGTTGAGCTGTCCGATCCGGTGGGGCTGCTCTCGAGCTGCGGCGGGGTCTGGTCGGAGCATCGCGAGCTGCCGACTCTCGACGACCTGGACACGCGGCTCGCCGTCTTCCGCACGGAGCTGACGCGAGGCGGGCCGGCGTTGCTCACCTTCGCGGAGGTCCGTGACCGCGTCCAGGTGTTCCTGGACGGCGCGCCGGTGGGCGTCCTGGAACGCGAGCGTCACGAGCGCGCGATCATGCTCCCGCACACCCGGGGACGGCTCGAACTCGTGGTCGAGGACCAGGGCCGGGTCAACTACGGGCCGCGGATCGGTGAGTCGAAGGGCCTGATCGGACCGATCCGCCTCGGCGGCGACGAGCTCACCGACTGGTCTGCGTGTGCGATCGACCTCGACCAACTCCCGCGGCTGTGGCGCTCGGCCGGCTCCACGCCGTCCGCCGTCGACGTCGGCCCGACCGTGTGGCGTGCGACGTTCGAGGCCGACGGCCGGTCCGACCTGTTCCTCAGGACCGATGCCTGGGGCAAGGGTTTCGCCTGGATCAACGACTTCTGCCTGGGCCGCTACTGGCGCCGCGGACCCCAACAGACTCTCTATGTCCCGGCGCCCGTCCTGACCGCGGGCAGCAACACGCTCGTCGTACTCGAACTGGAGACTCTCGAAACCCCTACCGCCACCTTCGCCAGCGCCCCTTGGCTGGGCTACAGCGACCTGTAGCGCACGGCCTGCCGATTTCGGTACGTCGGTCACTGGCGGGTCGCGCGGATCGGACGGAAGCTGGAGTCGGCCACTCCGACGGACTCGACCAGTGGAATCGACATGATGACAACCCCAGTTCCGCGTCCACTGCGAGCCGGTGCGGAGATGACCGCGCTGGCTCGCT
Source organism: Kribbella sp. NPDC043289 (assembly GCF_056436705.1). Taxonomy (NCBI): domain Bacteria; kingdom Bacillati; phylum Actinomycetota; class Actinomycetes; order Propionibacteriales; family Kribbellaceae; genus Kribbella; species Kribbella sp. NPDC043289. The sequence continues at coordinate 67,729 of NZ_JBWKCB010000001.1, read as the reverse complement.
TCCACCGGAACGTCCGCTGGACCGGGAGTATCCAGCCGGGGGCGATGGGGCCGGACAGTCCCGCGATGACCGCCGTCGGAGAGGGAATCCACCGTGTCGTCCAGGACGGGCTCTGGATCGTCGGCGACTACAAGCAGGACCAGTACCTGCTGGACGGTACGTTCGTCCTTCGGTGGGAACTGCACTGGACCGCCGGATGGTCGCCGCAGGACGGCGAGTACCGGGCCGCTATCGCCGACAACTACGGTCACCTCGAGATCCTCGCGGGACGTATCGAAGGCGATCTGCTGACCTTCCAGAGCACCGGCATGCCACCGGTCCGGATCCGCCTGCACTGGGAGATCACCGGCGACGACACGATGATCTGGCGCAACGAGGCCTCGGTCCAGGGCGGCCCGTACGAACTCGTCGAGCGTTACGTCTGTACGACGATCACGTAGGTACCGCCAAAGGTCCCGTCCAGAAGAATCCCTTCAGGTCTGGAGGAGCACGGGGCATCGGTCGGATACTGAGGAGAGGAAACCAGCGGGGGGTCTGGAGGGGTGAGGATCATGCTGGTCCGGGAGGCCATGACCACACCGGCGGTCACGGTGACGACGCAGTCCTCGACGGAGGTCGCCGCGGGGTTGATGCGCGACGAGCAGCTCGGTTCACTGCCGGTCGTGGACCGCCGCGGAGGTCTTGTCGGAGTCATCCGCCGAGCAGACCTGACGCGGGGCGCGGCACGCGCGGACGTGAGTCGGCGGCAGGGCGTTGGTGACACGATGTGCCACCGGGTGATCACCGTCGGTCCGGACGATGAGATTGAACTCGCACTCGACCGGATGTGCAGCGGCCTGGTGGAAGACCTGCCCGTCGTCGACCACGGGCGTGTGGTCGGCACAGTGTGCCGTAGAAACCTCGCTGGGCTACTTTCCGCGCCGTGCCAACCGTGCGAGGTGGAGTTCTCCTCCGGTACGGCCCGCGACGCAGACGCCGAACAGGCCGCTCTGCCGGTCAGGCCGCTCGCGCGGGAACCGGCCGCGACGTAACGCCGGACGACAGGAGCAGCGGATGCGCGCCGGCGTCGGGCCATGAACGACTGGACCCACAGCTTCCACGGCTACGACTCCGAGGACGAACGCCGGCGCGAGGCGCTCTGCACGGTTGGGAACGGGTACTTCGCCACGAGAGGTGCCTGGGCGGGCGCGGTCGCTGGACCGCACCACTACCCGGGCACCTACGTGGCGGGCTACTACAACCGGCTCACGGACCAGGTCGACGATCACGAGGTCGAGAACGAGAGCCTCGTGAACCTGCCGGACTGGCTGCCCTTGACGGTGGCCGTCGACGACGGCGACTGGCTCACTCCCGACAACTGCGAGGTACTGGAGCACGACCAGGAACTGGATCTGCTCCGCGGCGTGCTCACTCGGCGCTCCCGGCTCCGCGACGCGCTCGGCCGAGAGGTCGCGGCCGTCGAGCGCCGTTTCGTGAGCATGGCGGAGCCACACCTGGGCGGGCAGACGCTGGCCGTCACCGTCGCCAACTGGAACGGTCGCCTCCGGCTCAGGACAGCCGTGAATGCCGATGTCCAGAACGCTGGGGTCGAGCGGTATCAGAAACTCAACGGCAAGCACCTCACCGACCTGAGCACCACCGCGGCGGACGGCAATCTCCTGGTGACCGCGTCGACGAGCCAGTCACGCCACCGCGTCGCCATGGGAACCCGGACCACTGCCGCGCGCAACGGATCACAGCTCACCGGATGGACCTTCGGGAGCAGCGCGTACGCCGAACTCGTCGTACCCGTCCGCACCGGCGACGTCGTCACCGCTGAGAAGGTGGTCGCGGTCCACGGATCGCGCGATCCCGGAATCTCCGAACCGCTGCTGGCCACTCGCGTCGCGCTCGCGAACGCTCCAGGTTTCGACCGGCTGCTCGAAGCTCACGTGCTCGCGTGGGCGCACCTGTGGCAGCGATTCTCGCTGCAGCTCCTGGACGGCGGGATGCTGGCCGCGGTTCGGCTGAACCTGTTCCATCTGCTGCAGTCGGTTTCGCCGCACAGCACCGAGACCGACGCCGGCGTACCTGCTCGTGGACTGCACGGCGAGGCGTACCGGGGTCACGTGTTCTGGGACGAGCTGTTCGTCTTCCCGGTCCTGACGCTGCGGATGCCGGCTCTGACGCGGGCGCTGCTGCACTACCGGTACCGACGCCTGCCGGCCGCGAGACAGGCGGCGCGGGCGGCCGGCTACCCCGGAGCGATGTATCCCTGGCAGTCCGGGAGCGACGGCCGCGAGGAGAGCCAGCGGCTGCACCTGAACCCGTTGTCCGGGCGCTGGACCGAGGACGCGACGTACCGGCAACGTCATGTGGGTCTGGCGATCGCGTACACGATGTGGCAGTACGTCGAGATGACCGGCGACCTGGAGTTCCTCGGTGATCACGGCGCCGAGGTCATCGTCGAGGTGGCCCGGTTCTTCGCGGGTCTGGCGGAGTACGACCAGGGCCGCGATCGCTACGTGATCCGCGGCGTCGCCGGACCGGACGAGTTCCACACCGGCTATCCGGACCGGCCGGCCGCCGGGATCGACAACAACGCCTACACGAACCTGCTGGCCGTCTGGTTGTTCGGCGTGGCCGCGAAGGCTCTCGACCGGCTTCCCGGGTGGCGTCGGATCGAGCTGACCGAATCGCTCGGCCTGCGCGCCGAGGAACTCAGCCACTGGGACGAGCTGACTCGCCGGATGTTCGTCCCGTTCCACCACGGCGTGATCAGCCAGTTCGAGGGGTACGAGGATCTGGCCGAGCTCGACTGGGAGCACTACCGGACCAGGTACGGCGATATTCGGCGGCTGGACCGGATCCTCGAGGCCGAGGGACGCGACGTCACGGCGTACCGGGTGTCCAAGCAGGCCGATGTGCTGATGCTGATGTACCTACTGCCCCGCCGCGAGTTGCGCCAGCTGATGGAGCGGCTCGGGTACTCGCTGACCGCCGAGGATGTCCGCGCGACTATCGAGTACTACCTCTCGCGTACCTGTCATGGATCGTCGCTGAGTTCCGTGGTCCACGCGTGGGGGCTGGCGATACTCGATCCCGACCGATCGCTGGGGTTCCTCGAGCAGGCGTTGCACAGCGACGCCGGCGACCCGCGCCGGACCGGTACGACCGCGGAAGGCATCCACCTCGCCGCGATGGCCGGCGGCGTCGACCTGATCCAGCGCTGCTTCACGGGTCTGAGCGCGGCGGACGACGTCCTCCGCCTCCACCCGCACTGGCCCAGCAGGCTCGGCACGCTGCGGATGGTCCTGCGCTATCGCGGCCACCGGATCGTCGCGGAAGTGGCCACCGCCGAGGTGACTCTCACCGTCGATCCGGGCCCCGGCCCGGCCATCGCCGTCCGCTGCTTCGGCCGGACGCGCGTCCTCCGACCGGGCGAGTCTCACACCTGGTCGGGCTTCTCGCGGCCGTAGGCGAAGTACACGATCGGCAGCAGGCCGGCCGAGTTGGTCACGGCCAGGGCGGTCGCCCACCACACCTTCGAGCCGCGCACCTCGGTCGCGGGCCGCCGCCAGAGATCGACCAGCGCGGCGATCTTCAGTACGCCGTCGACCGCGCCGCCGACAACCACCATCCGGCGCTTCCGAGGACTCATCTCCTGCCATGTCGTCCTGGCCATGTCTCCACGATGCCCGCACCGCACTCCGGACGCAAGCAAGGTGCCGGGCGACGCGCTGGCCCGCGCCAGATACGGCCTAAGCTGGGCCGATCATGGGGTCGACGACATCCGAGGCCGGCGATCAGTCCCGGCTTCGTCAGCTCAACGAGCGGGCCGTGCTGGCCGCGGTGCGGTCGGCCGGCGAGCTGCGGGTGGCGCAGATCGTTGAGCACACCGGCCTCGGACGGACCGCCGTCGAGGAGGTGTTGTCCAGCCTCGTGACCCGTCGATGGCTGGCCGAGAGCAGTCCGGCTGTTCGAGGTCGCGGCCGTCCGGCCCGCAGCTACCGGTTTCGTACCGAGGCCGGATACATCGTCGGGCTGGACATCGGCGCGTACTCCGTGCGCGGCGTGCTCGCCGATCTCGGCGGCCGCATCCTGGCGAGCGCCCGGCAGTCCGTGACCCCTGAGGCGTCGCGGCGCAAGAGACTGGCAGCGGCCGACCGGGTGATCGCCGATTGCGCTGGTGAAGCAGGGATCGCGGCGAGCCGGGTCTGGGCAGTCGGCGCCGGCACCACTGGACTGATCGATGCCTCCGGCATCGTTGTGCAGGCCAACGCCATCCCGGACTGGGCCGGCGCGAACCTGACCGAACACTTCGCCCAGGGCCCGGCGCAACTCGTTGTCGTGGACAACGACAGCCAGCTCGCCGCCCTGGCCGAACAGCGGCGCGGCGCGGCGGCCGATGTCGCGGACATGGTGCTGCTGCACGCGGGCCGGCGTACTGGTCTGGCCCTGGTTCTCGACGGCCGACTGCGGCGTGGCGCCCACGGTGCCGCCGCGGACATGTCGGCGCTGCCCGCGGTCGCCTGGGAAGTAGCGATCGAGCACCTGCACGCGGTCGTATCACCGGAAGTCCCGATCGCCCAGCGTGCCGAGCAAGCCTTCGCCGCCGCCCGCGAGGGGAACCGAGCAGCGCAACGAGCGGTACGGCGCTATGCGCAGGCGATGGCCGTCGCAGCCGCGACCGCGATCGCGGTCGTCGATCCACGACTGCTCGTTCTCGGCGGTGCGTTCTCGCAAGCGGCCGACGTACTGATGGACCCGCTCGCCGCCGAGCTGGCTCGGCTCTGCCCGCGCCTGCCCGAGCTGCGGGCGTCGTCGCTCGGGGACAGGTGCGTGGCGATCGGCGCGGCGTGCCTCGCGCTGGATGCGGTCGACGAGCGGCTGCTCGCGCCGGCTCGCGGACCGCTCCCGGTACTCACGGCCCGCAGTATCTGACGTTCGCTTTTTGTTCAGCAGGCGATTGACGCGCATCCGCACCGGCGGTTATTAATGTCGGGAAGAGGCAATAATGAACACTAATGCGCGTCCCTCCCTCCCGCTCAGGAAGTAGGTCTGCAGTGAACAGTCGGATCCGCCGCCGGACGTTCCTCACCGCCACCGGGGCAGTCGCCACCGCAACCGCCGTCGGCGACATCGCCTACGCCACCCCGGCGGCACTCGACGACGCTTCGGAGTACGTCGACGTACAGCTGCTGAACATCACCGATCTGCACGGTTATCTGCAGCCGACGACGCCGAGCCAGGGCAGCGTCATCACCGGCGCCGGCGGGGTCCAGGTGACCGTCGGTGGCGTCGGCTACATGGCCACGCACCTCAAGCGGCTGCGCGAGGGCCGGCCGAACTCGCTCTTCTTCTCGTCCGGCGACAACTTCTCCGGCTGGCCGTTCGAGGTCGACGCGCACGCGAACGAACCGACCGTCGAGGCGCTCAACGCGCTCGGGCTGCAGTTCAGCACGGTCGGCAACCACGAGCTCGACCAGTCGGTCGACTTCCTGATCGATCACATGGAGCACGGCAAGCCGTACGCGGTCAGCGGTCGCGACGACAACTTCGTCGACTCGACGGGGCATCGCTTCCGGGGCGCGAACTTCCGGTTCTACACGGCGAACATGGTGCATGCCGACTCCGGCCGGACCATCCTGCCGCCGTACAACATCGAGTGGGTCGACGCCGGGCGCGGCCGCAAGCTGCCGATCGCCTTCATCCACCTGACCGTCGTCGGCACCGAGGTGGGATCGACGTCGTACCAGCCTGGTCTGCGCTCGTTGTCCGACCTCGAGCAGGCCAACAAGCTGGCGGCGCAGCTGAAGAAGCGCGGCGTGAACGCGATCGTGATCAACATCCACGACGGCGGCGTCGCCGGTAACGACTACAACGCCGGTACGAATCCGTCCGGACCAGTGTTCCAGCTCGCCGCGAACGCGTCGCCCGACATCGCCGCGATCGTCACCGGGCACTGGCACTGCCGCTTCAACATGATGGTTCCCGACCCGAACGGCGTACCCCGTCCGGTGGTCGAGGCCGGCAACCACGGGTCGTTGATCAGCGAGATCAACCTGAAGCTCGATCCGCGCAGCGGAGAGGTCATCCGCGAGCTCACCACTTCGACCAATCACGCCAACAGCCGCGACGTACCGGTCGACCCGGAGCTCCAGTACATCGCCGACTACTGGAGTGCCCAGGGCAAGAGGCGGTACGCCGCCCCGCTGGCGCGCGTCACCGGCGACTTCACCCGGACCCCGAACGCGTCGGGCGAGAGCACCATGGGCAACCTGGCCGCGGACTTCGCGTACTGGGACGCGAACCAGAATCGCGACGGCCAGGCCGACCTGGCGCTGATCTCGGTCAAGCCCGTCTCCGGTTCCAACGCGCTGACCGGCGATCTCCTGTACGCCAAGGGCACCAACGCGTCCGACACCGACGGCACCGTGCTGTTCGGCGAGGCCTGGAACGCCTTCGGGTACGGCAATCCCGTGCTCACCGTCACGCTGCCCGGGACCCAGCTGCACGCCGCGCTCGAAGCGCAATGGGTACCGCAGGCCAACGGCACCGAGAAGTTCGCACCGTTCGCCGTCTCACACAACGTCAGCTACCGCTACGACACGTCCAAGCCCGTCGGTCAGCGCGTCGACGCGGCCGACGTACTGATCGACGGCAAGCCTCTCGATCTCACTCGCAACTATCGCGTAGCGGCGCTCGCTTACACCCTGATCGGTGGCGACGGGACAACGGTGTTCACGGGCTTCACCGACCCGGTCCGCAACGACCGCGACCACGAGGGCTTCATCGCCTACCTCCGCGCCAACCCGGTACTCACCCCAGCGCCACTCGATCGCGCGCAGCCGGTCTGACAACGCCCGAGCGATCGGTACCCGCCGACTACCCCTCACCGCATCGGCCAGCATCGCTGCTCGGTGCGGTGGGTGGCGAGGTAGTCGGCCAGTGCGAGCGCCCGCAGGTCCTGGTGATGCGGTACGGCGAGTTGGGCCCCGATCGGCAAACCCGCGCTCGACCACCCGGCGTTGACCGTCATCGCCGGGTGCTGGGACATGTTGTACGGCACCGTGAACGCGATGTGCTCGAAGGGCTTCGCCGGATCGTTGGTCGGATAGGCGAGCTCGGCCGGGAACGCGGTGATCGGCGCGACCGGCGACAGAATCACGTCGTACGTCGTGAACACCTGCCCGACCGCCGCGGCCATAGCGCCCATCTGGCTGTGACCGTTGAAGACGTCGAACGCGGACAGATCGCCGGCCGTCGCCACCCACTCGCGGATCTGCGGCAGCACCTTGGCCCGGCGATCCTCGGGCAGCGCCGCGATGTCGCTTGCGGACCGCACCCGCCAGAAATGGTCCAGCCCGTCGAGCATCTCGCGACTGATGATCGGCGCGATCGGCTCCACGATCGCGCCCGCCTGCTCGAGGAGCGCGGCCGTCGACGAGACCGCGGCCGTGACCTCCGGATCGACCGGCAGGCCGGCGCCCGCGTCGAGCAGCAACGCGATCCGCAGACCCTTGAGCTCGACCTCGAAGGCGTCGGACGCGCGCGGGATCGACGTGTGGTCACGCGCGTCGTACCCGGACATGACGGACAACGCCAGCGCCGCGTCGGGCGCCGTCCGGGTCAGGGGCCCGATCGCGCGACCCGGGTACGGGTTCCCGACCGCGATGCGCCCGTGGGTCGGCTTCAGCCCGACCAGTCCGCACCAGCCGGCGGGCAGCCGGATCGACCCGCCGATGTCCGTGCCGACGTGGATCGGACCGTACCCGGCGGCCGCTGCGGCCGCTGCGCCGGCGCTCGATCCGCCCGCCGTCCTGGACAGATCCCACGGGTTCCGCGTCAGGTGATGGAACGTGGACACCCCGGACGAGAGCATCCCGTACTCCGGCATCGTCGTCTTGCTGAAGATCACCGCGCCGGCGGCCCGCAACCGCGCTGCCGCCGGTGCGTCCTCGGCCGCCGGGATCAGCTCGGTCGCCGCGGTCCCCTGCGGCACCGGCGTACCCCGGGTCGCGATGTTCTCCTTCACTGTCACCGGTACGCCGTCCAGCGCGCCCGCCGTACCCTCGCGCCAGCGGCGCTCCGACTCCTGGGCCGCGACCCGGGCACCCGACGGGTCGAGGGCGTACAGCGCGCAGATCCGCGGCTCGACCTCCTGCACCCGCGCGAGCACGGCGTCGACGACCTCGACCGGCGAGACCGACGCATCGGCATAACGGGACAGCAGTTCGGTGGCCGTCAGGTCCGCGAGGTTCATGCAGCGCTCCCTAGTCCTGGGTCGAAGCTGGTCCTGGGGTCGAAGCTGGTCCTGGGGTCGAAGCCAGTTCGGTGGGTCGAGGCTAGTTCGGTGGGTCGAAGCGGCCGTCGACCGCGGTCCAGCCGCCGTCGACCGCGAGCACGCTCCCGGTCACGAAGCTCGCCGCGTCCGAGGCGAGGTACACGACCGCTCCGGCGAGCTCACTCGGTTGGGCCCAGCGTCCCAGAGCACCCTTGCGCGCGTAGGCCTCGTACCAGCTCTGGTCGGCCTTGATCTGCGCGGTGAGGGGTGTCTCGACGACACCGGGCGCGATCGCGTTCGCGCGGATACCGGACGGACCGAGCTCGGCGGCTGCGGTACGCAGCAGCTGGACGAGCCCGGCCTTGGTCGCGGCGTACACCGACTGCCCCGGTTCCACGGTCGTCCCGCGGATCGAGCTGAACCCGATGATGCTGCCGCTCCCCCGCTCGGCCATCCCCTTCCCGAACAAGCGCACCAGCTGGAACGACGCCCGCAGGTTCAGCGCCACCACCCGGTCGAACTCCGCGCTGCTGTAGTCGAGAATCCGCTTCCGCACGTTCGTGGCCGCGGTGAACACGAGCACGTCCACCGGCCCGAGCTCGGCCACAGCCCGCTCGATCGCCGCATCGTCCAGCACATCCAGCTCGTACGCCGCCAGCTCGGTCCCGGCCGTCTCACGGGCAGCGGCGAGATCCCGATCCGCACAGGTCACCCGAGCACCGTGCGCGGCCAGCGCGAGCGCACTCTCGCGCCCGATCCCACTCCCCGCACCGATCACGACCGCATGCTTCCCGTCCAACCGGAACAAGTTCGCGTAATTCATCGGGTCACCTCTCACGGGCGCGGGCGGATGATGGCCATCCGGGTCGTGGTGAGTTCCTCGATCGCGAAGCGCGGGCCTTCGCGGCCGGTGCCGGAGTCCTTCACGCCGCCGTACGGCATCACGTCGGAGCGGAAACCGGGGACCTCGTTGATGACCACGCCGCCCACGTCGAGCCGGTCGATCGCCGCGAACGCGGTGTCGAGCGACGACGTGAAGACACTCGCGTGCAGCCCGTACCGCGTCGCGTTCACGGCCCGCAACGCGCTGTCGACGTCCGGCACCGACCGCACCGCGATCACCGGCCCGAAGATCTCCTCGTCCCACGCCGGCAACCCATCGGGTACGTCGGTCAGCACGATCGGCCCGAGGACCTCGCCCAGAGAATCGTCCAGAGAATCGCCCGGCGCCTCGTACGCGATCGAGGCGCCGGCGTGCACCGCGTCCCCGACCCACTGCCGCACGCGATCGGTCGAGGCGGGGTTGATCAGCGCCGACACCCGCGTCTCCGGATCGCGCGGGTCGCCGACGACCACGCCAGGCAGACGCGCGCCGAGTTTCTCCAGCAACTGCGAGCGGATCGACTCGACCGCGATCACCCGTTGGACCGAGATGCAGGCCTGCCCGGACGCGTAGTACCCACCGCGAACGATCGCGTCCGCCGCCGCGTCCAGGTCTGCGTCGTCGGCGACGACCAGCGCCGAGTTGGACCCGAGCTCCAGGAGAGTCTTCGTCGGCGCAGCGTCCCGAGCGATCTGGTGGCCGACCGCGGCGGATCCGGTGAACGACACGGCGCCGATGCGGCCGTCGGTGGTCAGCGTGGCGCCGACCTCCGGGCCGCCGGTCACCACCTGCAAGGCGCTCTCTGGTGCACCAGCTGTCCGGAGTGCGGAGCGCATCAGGTGGGCGAGCCAGAGCGTCGCGAGGGGCGTCTGCGGCGCGGGCTTCACGATGATCGGGCACCCTGCCGCGAACGCCGGTGCAATCTTGTGTGCCGCGAGCAGCAGCGGATAGTTGAACCCAGTGATCCCGACGACCACGCCGATCGGCTTCCGAACCCAGAAGCCCTGCAAACCCTCACCACTCGGCAGCAGATCGAGCGGCACGGTCTCGCCGTGCAGCCGGGCGACTTCTTCGGCGGCGGTCTCCAGCGTGAGCAGCGTCCGATCGATCTCGACCCGGCAGTCGACCAACGGCTTGCCGGTCTCGAGCACCAACAGCTCCACGAACGCGTCCCGCTCGGCCAGCACAGCGGAATGCACACTCTGCAAGACCTTCCGCCGCAGGTACGACGGAAGCCGGCCGACCGTCTCGCGAGCAGCGACCGCATGATCGAGTGCCGTCCGCGCCAGCTCAACGTCACCGACCGGCGCGTCCGCCACCACGGAACCGTCGTACGGGAAGATCACCGGGGTCGTGGCCGGTGCCGCGATCCAGGATTCGCCGATCGGCAGGCCGGTGGGGAACTTCATGCCGGATCTCCCTTCGCGAGCAGGTCGGACGTGGTCGCGCCGGAGAGGGCACGCTGGAGGGTCGGGATGGCCGAGACCAGGCGCTGCGTGTACGGGTGCTGCGGGGCGGCGTACACGTCGCCGGTGTAGCCGGTCTCGACGATCTGGCCGGCGTTCATCACCGCGACGCGATCACAGACGTGTTTGACCACCGACAGGTCGTGCGAGACGAACACCAGGGTCAGGTCGAGCTCGTCGACCAGGTCCGAGATCAGGTTGAGCACCTGGGCACGGACCGAGACGTCGAGCGCGCTGACCGGCTCGTCCGCGATCAGGATCCGCGGGCGTGGCGCGAGGGCGCGGGCGATAGAGATGCGCTGGCGTTGGCCGCCGGAGAACTGGTGCGGGTACCGGTCGCCGGCGTCCGCGGACAGGCCGACGGCCTCCAACAGCTCGCGGACGCGCTCGCCGGAGGCGGGATGGCCTTGGGCGACGAGCGGTTCGGCGATGATGTCGCGGACCCGCATCCGAGGGTCGAGTGAGCTCATCGGGTCCTGGAAGACGAGCTGGAGGTTCTCCCGGAGGAATCGCAGCCGCCGCTCCGGGAGGCGGGTGATGTCGGTGTCCTCGACGATCACGTGACCTGAGGTGGCGCGGTCGAGGGCGGCGATGATCCGGAGCAGCGTCGACTTGCCGCAGCCGGACTCGCCGACGATGCCGAATCGCTCGCCCTGCTTGACTTCCAGGCTCACGCCCCGCAGCGCGTGCACGACCGGGGCAGGCCGTAGCACCGAGGTCCGGGGGCGTGGATAGTCGCGGACCAGATCGACCACCTGGATGGCAGTCGGTGTCTCGTGGGTCGCGGTCATCGGGTCAGGCATCGACGCTCCCGGCTGGGTGATGGCAGGCGAAGCCGTCGGTCCCCGAGCCGGTCCACTGCGGCATCTCCTCGCACAGGGCGGTCGCGTTCGCGCAGCGGGTGCGGAAGACGCAGCCGGTCGGGAAACGCCCGGCCGGTGGGACGTTGCCGGGGATCGTGGTCAGTCGGCGAGACGTGGTCTCCAGGTCGGAGGCCGCCAGCAAGCCTTGGGTGTAGCGATGGCGGGGGCGCGTGAACACCTCGGCGACCGGACCCGACTCGACTACGCGGCCGCCGTACATCACCAGGACGCGTTCGCAGACCGTGGCGACGACGGCGAGGTCGTGGGTGATGAAGAGGAGCGCGGACGACCGGTCCACGACGCCGCGAACGATCAGGTCGAGAACGAGGGCCTGCACGGTGACGTCCAGCGCGGTGGTCGGCTCGTCGCAGATCAGCAGCGCCGGATCGTTGGCCAAGGCAAGGGCCAGGACGACGCGCTGACGCTGGCCGCCGGACAGTTGGTGCGGGTACGCCCTGGCCGTCTCGGGCGGCAGTTGCACCCGTTCGAGGAGCTCGGCAGCGGCAGTCTGAGCCGCCGACTTCGTCTTCGTCTTGTGGATCAGCATCGACTCGGCGATCTGGTCGCCGACCCGCATGGTCGGGTTCAGCGCGGTCATCGGCTCCTGGAAGACCATCGCGATCTCACGACCGCGGACCCGGGACATCCGCCGCTCGTCCGCCGCGACCAGCTCGTGGTCAACGCCGTCGAGCCACACCGAGCCGTCGGCGCGGACGTCCTCCGGCAGAAGCCCGAGAATGCTCAGCGCGGTCAGCGACTTGCCCGACCCCGACTCGCCGATCAGGCCGACCCGCTCCCCCGCACCGACCGTCAGGTCGACATCGGACACCAGCGCGGTGTCCCGCACCGACACCGACAGCCCGCGCACCGTGAGTACGTCGTTCATCCACGTCCTCGCTTCGCTGCGGGCGCGGATGAACGACAGCGTTCGCGGTCTTGAATGATGAACTCGCTGCGCTCCTTCATCTGCGGTCCTCCAGCTTCGGATCGAACCGGTCGCGCAGGCCGTCACCCAGCAGATTGAACCCGAGGACGGCGACCGCGATCGCGACACCCGGGAAGATCGCCAGCCGTGGCGCGCTGAACAGGAACTCCTGGCTCTCCTGCAGCATCCGCCCCCACGACGGAGTCGGCGGCGGCGTCCCGTACCCGAGGAACGAGAGCGCTGCCTCGGCCAGCACCGCGATCGCGAACGACACCGACGCCTGCACGGTGATCAGGCTCGTCACGTTCGGCAGCACATGCCGTACGGCGATCGGCCACGGCTGCCGTCCCGCGGCGCGCGCCGCGAGCACGTACTCGGTCCGCATCACCTGCAGCGCCCCGCTCCGGATCACCCGCGCGAAGCTCGGCACCGAGGCGATGCCGATGGCAACCATCGCGGTCAGCGTGCCGGCCCCGAACACGGCACCGAACATGATCGCCAGCAGCAACGCCGGGAACGCCAGCAACAGGTCGTTGGCGCGCAGGATGAACTCGCTCGGCCACCGGCGCACCATCGCCGCCAGGATCCCCAGCGGTACGCCGATCAGCGCGGCGACACCGACTGCGACGACTCCGACGAACAGCGTCGTACGCGACCCGACCATGACCTGGCTGAGCACGTCCCGCCCGAACTTGTCGGTCCCGAACCAGTGCGACCACGAGGGCTTCAGCAACCGCGACGCGGGGCTCACCAGCGTCGCGTCGTACGGCGTCCAGACGAACGACAGCAGCGCCATCAGCACGATCACGCCGACGATCACGCCGCCGACGACCAGGCTCGGGTTCAGCCGCTTCATGCTGCCGTCCTCAGTCGCGGGTCGAGAGCGGCGTACAGCAGGTCGACGAGGAAGTTGACCAGCAGTACGGCGATCACGAGGATCATCACCACGTCTTGGACGAGCAGCAGGTCGCGGTTCGACACGCCGTCCAGCAGGAGGCTCCCGAGGCCTGGGATCACGAACACCCGCTCGACGACGACCGCCCCGATCAGCAGGGTGGCCAGCTGCAGCCCGAGGACCGTCACGACGGGCACGGCCGCGTTGCGAAGGCCGTGTTTCCACAGGGCCTGGAACGGGCGGAGGCCTTTCGCGCGGGCGGTTCGCAGGTAGTCCTCACGCAGTACGTCGAGCACCGCGCTGCGGACGTAGCGGGTCAGGACGGCGCCCTGGACCAGACCGAGCGAGAGCGCGGGCAGGATCAGTTGCTTCAGGAACATCGCCGGGTCCTGGGCCGGTGGCGTCCACCCGTTGGCCGGCAGCCAGCCGAGCTTCACCGCGAACACCACGATCAACAGGATCCCGGCGAGGAACGCCGGTACGGCGACACCGAGCTGCGAGACCGCGGACAGTGCGAGCCCGGAGACCTTGCGATGCCGCGCCGCCATCACGGTCCCGGCCGGCACCGCGACCAGCAGCGCGACGATCATCCCGGCGACGACCAGCCACAGGGTCACCTGCAGCCGGTCGAACACCTGCGGACCGATCGCCACCTTCGAGATGTACGACGTCCCGAGGTCACCGTGCAGCAGTCCGCCGAGCCAGTCGAAGTACTGCGTCGGCAGCGGCCGGTCGAGGCCGAACTGCTGCCGCAGCTCGGCCACCGCCGCGTCCGAGGCGTTCACGCCGAGCGCGACCCGGGCCGGGTCCCCGGGCAGCACCGCCATGAACGCGAAGACCAGCACCGAGCTCACCACAAGGCTGACCAAGAACACTGCCGCGCGCTCGATCAGGCGGAGAATCATCGCGCGAGCTTGGAGAGATCGAAGTTCTCGGTGATCGCGTTCGTCGGCAGGCCCTTGATGTTCTTGTCCGCGACCACCAGGTTCGGCAGCAGGAACAGCCAGTCGCCCGCGGCCTGTTCGGACAGCCGGCGCGCCGCCTTCTTCATATTGTCGACCTGCGCGGCCTCGTCCCCGGTGTCCGCCGCGGCCAGGTAGCCCTGCAGCGTCGGGTCGTCGTACCGGGTGTAGTACTTCGCGTTGAAGACCGCACCGAGGTCGCGCGGCTCGACGTGCGCGATGATCGACATGTCGTAGTCGGCGTTCTTGAAGACCGTGGTCAGCCAGGCCGCCGGGAACTCGAGCTGGTCGATCTTCACCTTCAGCCCCGCCTGCTCCAGCTGGCTCTTCACCACCTGGCCGCAGGACGTTGCGTAGGGCAACGTCGGCAGCCGGAGCCGGAGCGTCTTCCCGGCCGCACCCGACGCCTGCAGCAACGACTTCGCCTTCGCCAGGTCGTACGGCGCGACGCCGGTGAGGTCCTCGTACCACGGGTCGGTCGGCGGGACCATGCTGCCGATCAGCTTGCCGCGACCGGCCCAGCAGGTGTCCAGCAGCGCCTTGTGGTCGATCGCCATCCGGATCGCCTGCCGGGTGCGGAGGTCCTTGAACACCGGGGCCGCGTTGTTGAAGGACAGCAGCACCTCGCCGTTCGTCGTCCCCTCGATCACCTGGTACTTGGCGTTGCTGGTGAACTGGCTCAAGGCCTCCGGCGCCTGCACGGTGCCGATCACGTTGATCGTGCTGGTGAGCAGCGCGTTGTTCAGCGCGGTCGCGTCCTTGAAGTACTTCAGCGTGATCTGCTGGAAGAACGGCTTGCTGCCCCAGTAGGCGTCGTTGCGGACCATGACGATCGAGTCGCCGCGGTTCCACTTCGAGAACTTGAACGGGCCGGTGCCGATCGGGGCGGTCGCCAGCGTGCTGACGCCGCTCTCCGAGAACATCGCGCCGATCCGGGTCGTCATCCGGAACAGCCAGTCGTTGCTCGGCTTGGCGAGCGTCACCTGCAGCTGGGTCGGCGACAGTGCCTTCGCCTGCGCGACGACGTCCATCGCCGACTTCAGCGACGTCGTCCACGCCGTCTTCACCCGGTTGATGCTGAACACCGCGTCGTTCGCGGTGAACTGCTTGTCATCGGTGAACTTCGCGTTGTCGACCAGGTCGAACGTGTACGTCTTGCGGTCCGGCGACACCGTCCACGACTTCGCCAGCGACGGCACGATCTTGCCGGAGTCGTCCTGCTTGACCAGCGTCTCGTAGACGTTGCCGAGCAGCACCTGCGGGATCGCGGCACCGTCGGTGGTGGTGAAGTCCAGGCTGGCCGGCTCGGCCACCAGGCCGATCGACAGGTTCTGATCACCACCCGGGGAGCTGCCGGACGACGTACTCGACCCGGCCGAACAGGCGCTGACGGCCAGCAGCGCCGCCGCGGCGAATGCGACCGCACGGGTGGGAAACTTCACGCGAACTCCTCCAGTGCTTCGGACTGTCGCCGCATTCTGACGAGCCACCCCCGCCGGGCCGACCCCGGCCACGCCGGTACGGCGGACTTCGCCGTCCAGCTGTGACTGGTCAGACCAGTGGACTAGGTATCAGTGGGCCACTAGGTTTGTCGCACCACACCGCGCTGTCAAGGCGATTGGGGGCGCATCGGATGACAAACAATTCACACAGCACTTCACGGGGCAGTTCTGAGGGCCCGCGGTTCGAGCCCGTGCAGCCTGTGCGCGCGTACCAGCGGATCGTCGAGCAGGTCGAGGACGCGCTCGCCCGCGGCGTCCTGACCCCGGGCCAGCGACTGCCGAGCGAGCGGGAGCTGGTCGCGCAGTTCGCGGTCAGCCGGTCGACCGTCCGGGAGGCGCTGCGGGTGCTGGAGAGCAACGGCGTGGTCCGGTCCCGGCCCGGCGACCCGAACGGTCCGGAGGTCCTGCCGTTCTCCCAGGCCGCGTTGCGCAAGCAGATGGTCCGGCTCGCCCGGGTCGACGAGCTGACCCTGAGCGAGCTGATCGGCTTCCGGATGATCATGGACGGCGCCGCCATCCAGGTCGCCTCCCGGCTGCGCACCCCGGAGCAGCTGGACGAACTCGAGGCGACCCTGGTCGCGATGCGGGAGGCGATCGACGTCGACTTCGACGCGTTCAGCCAGGCCGACCTGGCGTTCCACGAGCTGATCGCGCAGATCAGCCGGAACTCGCTGATCCAGATCTGCAACGAGGTGGTCCGCGGCGTCGTCCTCGGCCTGATCTCCGACAAGATCGCGCACGCGCCGAACGGCCGCGCCCTGATGCTGGAGTCGCTGCACCACCACGCCGAGGTCGTCGATGCGATCCGGGCCGGCGACGGTCACGCCGCCGCCCGGCTCGCCCGGCAGAACATGCTCGACTACTACGCCGGGTATGTGCCCGACTCCGAGCAGGAAACCTTGCGTGCGCTCGTAGAGGACTGACGAAGACCGTGGCATTCTGACGGAATTCGGTTCACTGCTGTGGGGGGCACCGCGTGAGCAAACCTGCGATTCTCACTGTCGACGACGACCCGATGGTCTCTGCGGCCATCTCCCGGGACCTGCGCCGCCGGTACGGCGACGACTACCTGGTGGTCCGGGCGACCTCGGGCGATCAGGCGCTCGCCGCGCTCACCAAGCTCGCCCTGCGCGGCCAGGCGATCGCGCTGATCGCCACCGACCAGCGGATGCCCGGGATGACCGGCATCGAGCTGCTCGAACGCGCCCGCGAGCACGCCCCGAGCGCGAAGTACCTGCTGCTGACGGCGTACGCCGACACCGAGGTGGCGATCCGGGCGATCAACGACATCGGCCTGGACTACTACCTGCTGAAACCCTGGGACCCGCCAGAGGACCAGCTGTTCCCGGTCGTCGACGACCTGCTCGGCGACTGGCAGCACGCCAACCCCGAGCACACCTCCGACGTCCGTGTGATCGGCAACCGCTGGTCCGACCGCGCCCACGACATCAAGACCTTCCTGGCCCGCAACCACGTCCCGTACCAGTGGTACGACGTGGACCGGGACGCCGAGGGCAGGCGCCTCAAAGACCTCGCCGACGCCGCGGACACCGACCTCCCGCTGATCCTCACCCCGGAGGGCGACACGCTCCGCTCCCCCGCCGTCCTCGACCTTGCGTCCGCGCTCGGCCTCCGCACCCGAGCCGAGCAGCCGCTGTACGACGTCTGCATCGTCGGCGGCGGACCGGCCGGACTCGCCGCCGGCGTGTACGCCGCGTCCGAGGGCCTGAGCACCGTGATCGTCGAGCGCGAGGCACCGGGCGGCCAGGCCGGCCTGAGTGCCGCGATCGAGAACTACCTCGGCTTCCCGCGCGGACTCACCGGCTCGGATCTCGCCCAGCGCGCGGTCGCCCAGGCCTCGCGGTTCGGCGCCGAGATGGTGCTCGCCCGAACGGTCGTCGGTCTCGAGTCCCGCGGCCCGGTGCACGCCGTACTGTTCGAGGGCGCCGGCGAGATCGAGGCCCGCGCGCTGATCGTCGCGACCGGCGTCTCGTACCGCAGCCTCGACGTCGAGGGCCTCGGCGACCTCACCGGGCGCGGCGTCTACTACGGCGCGACCGCCAGCGAGGCCAGCCAGGTCCAGGGCGACGAGGTGTACATCGTCGGCGCCGCGAACTCGGCCGGCCAGGCGGCGCTCAACCTCGCCCGCTACGCCAAGCGGGTCGTCCTGCTGGTGCGCGGTACGTCGCTGGAGAGCTCGATGTCGCGGTACCTGGTCGACAAGATCAGCAAGGCGACCACCATCGAGGTGCGCTGCCGGACCGAGGTGACCGGCTGCCGCGGGGACGACCATCTCGAAGGCCTGACGCTGACCGACCGCGCTTCCGGCCGGGTCGACGAGGTGCCGGCTAGCTGGCTGTTCATCTTCGTCGGCGCGATCCCACACACCGACTGGCTCGGCGACGCCGTCGCGCGCGACGCCAAGGGCTTCGTCGTCACCGGCCCCGACCTGGTCACGCTCGGGCGGTGGCCGCTGCCGCGCACGCCGTACGCGCTGGAGACCAGCGTGCCCGGGGTGTTCGCCGCCGGTGACGTGCGGCTCGACTCGATGAAACGGGTGGCCTCGGCGGTCGGCGAGGGCGCTATGTCGATCTATCTGGTCCACCGCTACCTTGCGACCGTCTGATGCGCGCCGCGGACCTGCGTGACATCCCGCTGTTCGCGGGCGTGAGCGACGCGCAGCTCGAGGAGCTGATCGCCGGGAGTACCGCCGTACCGATCGAGCTCGGCACGGATCTCTTTCACGAAGGTGAGCCGGCCGACTTCTGGTGGGTGCTCGTCGACGGCGCGATCGCGCTGCACCGCAAGATCGGCCGCGAGGACACCGTGATGGGCAAGATGGACGTCCCCGGCCGCTGGGCAGGCGGGTTCCGCGCCTGGGACGAGCACGGCCTGTACCTCGCGAGCGGCCGCGGGGTCGCGGAGGGCCGGGTACTGCGGGTTCCCACCGACCTCCTGCGGGAGCGGATCGACGCCTGGTTCCCGCTCGCCGGGCACCTGATCAAGGGCGTGTACGGGACCGCCCGCGCGATCGAGTCGACGGCCCGGCAACGCGAGTCGCTGATCACGCTCGGCACCCTGGCCGCCGGACTCGCGCACGAGATCAACAACCCGGCCGCGGCGGCCTCACGGTCCGTCAGTGCGCTGGACACCGCCTGCGTCGCGCTGCTGTCGGCGCTGCGCCGGCTCGCTGAGGGCGACGTGACAGCCGCGCAGTTCAGCGCGCTGGACGAGCTCCGGCTCGAGCTCGGCTCCGGTACGGCGGTGCCGGACCCGGTCGATCTCGCCGACTACGAGAACCTCATTTCCGACTGGCTCGACGACCGCGGCGTCGGGCAGTCGTGGTTCATCGCGCCGGCACTCGCCGCGGCCGGTGCGACCACCGAGTGGTGCGAGCGCGCCGCCGACGTACTCGGAGACGCGCTGGAGGCGGGTCTGGCGTGGGTGGCCAGCACCCTGTCCGCGGCGACGTTGCTCGGAGAGGTCAAGGAGTCGACGCGGCGGATCACCGAACTGGTCGCCGCGGTCCGGTCGTACTCACAGATGGATCGCGGCTCGATCCAGACCATCGACGTGACCGAAGGCATCGAGAGCACGCTGGTGATGCTCGGGCACAAACTCCGCGGCGGCGTCGAGGTGGTCCGCTGGTACGGCGCCGACGTACCGCGGATCGACGCGTACGCCGGGGAGCTCAACCAGGTGTGGACGAACCTGATCGACAACGCCGTCGACGCGATGGACGGCACCGGCACGTTGCGGATCGCGACCCGGACCGAGGACGACCGGATCATCGTCGAGTTCACCGACACCGGCGCGGGGATGCCGCCCGAGGTCGCGGCGCGCGCGTTCGAGCCGTTCTACACGACCAAGGACGTCGGCAAGGGCACCGGTCTGGGGCTCGACATCGCGCAGCGGATCGTGGCCGAACACCACGGCGGCACGATCGCCATCACCTCACGACCCGGTGAGACCACGCTGCAGGTGCGGTTGCCCCGGCAGCCCGCCGGCTGACCGGTACCGAAGAACGGGTAGTGACGGCGAACGACAGGAGGTAGCGCCGGTCTGCCAGGAGTCCGCCCACTCCGGCGTCGCACTACCCCCCGTCGTTCGGTACCGGCCTCAGGTGTCGTGCTCGAGGATCCGAACCCTCGGCACCTTCAGCAGCTTGCGGGCCTTCGCGATCCAGTCCGAGCACAGGAAGGCCGCGGCGGTCTCAGGCCAGGCCACCACCACGACGTCGTGGCTCCCGGTGGTCTTCACCATCTGCATGAGTGCCAGCAGCACCTCGCCGTGCGTGATGGAGACGTGCACCGGACAGCGGCTCGCGTCCCGGAGCCGGCGGGAGCTGTGCTCGATCACCGAGGCGAGGTCGACGTCCGGGTCGGCGAGTGTCGCCGTCGGTGTTCGGCTCGGTGTTCGGCTCGGTGTTCGGCTCGGTGTTCGGCTCGGTGCCGGCGGGCTGACCCGCGCCGACGGGCCGGTCGCGGAGCCGACCACGGACGCCGAGCCGGTGAGACCGGCAACGTCCGCGAACGACGAGCCGAGCAGCGCCATCGGGCCGCCGAACCCACGCTCCGGATGGCTGGAGACCAGCAGGTGGTACTCCACAGGTTCTTCGAGTTTCGCGTGCAGGGCGGCAACGCGGCGCGCGTCGCCCTCACTCATCTCCCGCTCGATGAGTACCACCACGTCGTACGTCATGCGTGGCTCCCTTCGCAGTCAATTCCGTTGTACTCCTGCACCGGACCGCGCCAAAGGAAGGCCCGCGCGTCCGTCACGGAATTGTCAAAGTCCTCTCAGGTTCTCCCCAGACTCGCCCGGCCGCAGGTGACGGGTCGCTCAGGCCGCGCCGACACTGGCGCGGGCGCGGCTGTCAGGCGCCAACTCGGCCAGCAGATGCGGCGCGTCGATCAACGTGAGGCTCGCGCCGTCCAGCAGGCGCGGATGCAGCGCGTACACTTCCGCCCCCGGTCGCGGGGTGACGTCGCCGGCCAGCACCGCGACGAAGTCGGACCGGTGCGCGGCGTCCTCGTCCCACCGCCGGTCGGGCTCGCGGCGGGCGATCACCCGGCGCGCGAACGTCGTCAGGTCCTCGGCCGGGTCGCGCAGGTAACCGACCACGGACCCGTCGGCGCAGCGGACCGCGATCTCCTTGGTGCGCGCGGCGGCGTGCCAGCAGCACAGCTCCCACAGGCTCACCCGGTCCCCCGCGCCGTGGACCTCTTCCAGAGTGGCGGCCATCAGCCCGAGCTGACCGCCGTACCGCGCGATGTTGTGGCCGTAGCCGGCGGCGCCGAGGTTCACGTCGTACCAGCGGAGTTCCTTGGTGTGGAGGTCGACACCGAACGGCATCAGGATCTTCGCCGGCCCGGACAAGTCGAACCGGTCCGTAACCGCGGCCGGGTCGAAGAGGCCGTTCGGTTGCCGCATCACCCCGACGATCCCCCGCTCCAACTCCTCGAACGGTACGTCGTTGTAGCTGAACACCACCGGCAGCACATACCGACCGCCGACCCGGCGCACCGCGCGCAGATCGAGGTCCACGAACTCCGTCGACCCGTCCGGCCCGGGCGCCGACGTCAGGTCGCCGGAGTGCACCAGCGCGTCCTCGTCGAAGCGCAGCCGGGTGTAATCGCAGAGCCCGACGAACGCCCACTCCTCGTCGAACACCGCGACCGAGAGATCAAGATCGACTCGCCGGCCGCGCGGCTCGATCCAGTGCAGGAACAGCCGCAACAGCTCGTCCTGCGGAATCGGCACCGCGCTCCCGCGCGTCATCCGCAGCCGGCTCGCCGAGGAACTCCGCTCCGAACCGGGCGCCGCCAGCCGGACCAGCTCCTCGTCCAGGAACGCGCGCCGGCACCGCGGCAGATCCGTTGCCCGCCGCAACATTTCCGTGGTGAGCACCCCGGCCAGCTCGGACCCGAGCTCGGCCGGCAACGGCTCGCGGTCGTCGACCGACGTCCAGATCCGCGTCGTCCCGCCGCGCGGGAAGAACAAGCGCAGATCGCCCGGCGGCGTCCGCACCTGGCCGAGCGCGGCCGTGACGACCGCCGGTGAAACGTCGGAGACCACGGTCGTCAGTGCGTCGACGAGCGCGGCATGCTGCTCCGGCGGCAGGGCACGTGCCAGGTGCACGAGGCGGCGCACCAACTCGCCCGGCCGCTGGCGCAAGAGGTCCAGCGCCTGCTCCGGACGCCCGGAGGCGAAGGCACCCTCGACCCGCGCGGCGTAGGTGCTCATCACCAACCGCCCACTCTCCACCCGGACCAGTGGATGCCGCGACGCCTCCCCGGCGACCGCCCGCCCCGCCGCGCTCCCCAGATCCAGATCGGTACGGCGGAGGATCGCGAACGCCAGCGCGGCGACCGGGAACCGAGTCGCGAACTCGAAGGGATGCAGGTTCTCGCCGATCCGCTTCCAGGCACGCTCGTGGCGGAGCATGTCCTCGACCAAGGTCTCGACCGGGAACCGGTCCAGCCGCCGCAGCACCAGCCGACGCGTTGCCCGGGGCAACGACTTGCGCTGGGCCGGCGGCGTCCGCAACCCGGGATCGGCATCCATCAGCGCGTAGACCACTCGCAGGACGTCGGTCGCGGTCGTCGCGCGCTCGAGCAGCTCCGGATCGTCGGCGAGGAAATGAGCAAGCACCAGCGCCCGGGTCTCCCGGACCGGGATGTCCTCCGGCAGCCACGCCGGGGTCGCGCCGTGCAGCAGCACCTGCAGATCTGCGCGGTCCGCTGCAGACAACGGCGCGCGCCGAGCCAGCAGCCCGTCGATGGTCTGCCGCAGCGAGTCGGCTGTTGCCAGCGAGAGCAGCCGCAGCCGCTCCGAGCGGACGTGGGCCGGGTGCTCCTCGTCGGCGGCCGGCTTGAGGAACGGGTCGTCCGGATCGATGCGCCGCAGGCACAACGGGCAGGCGCTGAGGTCGCTGCCGTCCCAGCACGTGCGGCAGACCAGATGCGCGCAGGGCGAGACGGCGTGCACGGAGGTAGTGTCACCGCAGAGCACACAGGGCTGGTCGGGCTCCTGCAGCAGGCGGGCGAAGACGCGGTTCACATAGAAGGTCTCAGTGTTGCCCGGGACACCCTCCGGGAAGCCGCGGAACAGCGGGGTGTGCTCGGCGTCCTGACCGGACTCCGCGTCCAGCAGGTCGAGCAGCGTGGTGCCGAACCCGGCCAGTGCGGGGGCCGACAGCGCAGCGCAGTACCTGTAGAGGCCGACCGAGAGCAGGAAGCCGCGCTGGATCAGGTCGGCCTGGAGCGCGGACAGGCCCGCCTGGATCGTGAGCGGGCGGCGCAGCCACTGCCAGGCGGAGCGTCTGACGGGTGGGGTCAGTGCCGTAGCGTCGACGAGCCGGCGGCGGCGCAGCAGAATCGCGGCTTGCGGGTCCGCTGACTCGTTGGGCATGGCGTCGTCCCCCTTGGGCGGTGGCGTCATCGACGAAGGCGCCAGGGGCGGAGAGCGGACGCGCTACTTGGCCTGGTGAAGGAGAAGGAAGCACGTCCAGGAGCCGCCCCTGGCACTGAGAACGCTACCGGGAGCCACCGACAGTTTCGGACGGCCCCGGGGCCGGATCGGCCCCACAAAGAAGAGCTCCGGTAGCAGGGTCGGGGCCGCCCCGCCCAGACCCCGCTACCGGAGATCTCCAGAGTAGAGCGTTCATCCAAATAGTGCTCCACCGGGTCCCCTGATCCGGCCCGAACTGGCACAGATGCGCCGCAGGCAAACCCTTGAACCAGGTTTCGACACCCTTGTGATCACAGCCGGGAGGTGTCACGCGACAGATTGTGGTTACGGTCGTGAGTATGTCGGTTGGGGTGAGCGAACGGGCGCGGTGGCGCGACGTCTTCGGGCACGGGGAGTTCCGGGCGCTGTTCCTGGCCGGAGTGCTGTCCGTGGCCGGCGACCAGCTCGCCCGCGTGGCCCTGTCGGTGCTGGTCTTCGACCGGACCAAGTCCGCCGGACTGACCGCGATCACCTACGCGCTGACGTACGTACCCGATCTGCTGTTCGGGCCGCTGCTGGCCGGGATCGCCGACCGGTTCCCCCGCCGTGGCGTCATGATCGTCACCGACCTCGCGCGGGCGATTCTCGTTGCAGCCATGGCGATCCAGGCCCTTCCGCTGGTCGTGGTGATCCTGCTGTTGCTCGCGTTGCAGGCGTTCGGCTCGCCCTTCAACGCGGCGCGTGGAGCGACGCTCCCCGCCGTACTGCCGGGTGACCACTACGTACTCGGCAAAGCCGCCAACGACATGGTCGTGCAGTTCAGCCAGGTGCTCGGGTTCGGGTTCGGCGGCGCCGTGGTGGTCGCTGTCGGTACTTCCGGCGGCCTGCTGCTCGACGCGGCGACCTTCCTCCTGTCGGCGGCTCTGATCGCTTTCGGGGTCCGAAAACGACCCGTCCCGACAAGTGGCACAGATGCGCCATCGACCGGCTACCTGAGCGACCTGAGGTCCGGCATCTCACTGGTCGCACGGACGCCGAAGCTCCGCGCGCTCGTCTTCCTCGCGACGATCGCCGGGTTCTACGTGACCGTGGAGGGCCTGGCAGTCCCGTACGCGCACCAGATCGGCCACGGCACCACAGCCGCAGGCATCCTGCTCGCTGCCAGTCCGGCCGGCTGTGTGCTCGGGATGTGGCTGATCACGCTGTGGACGCCTGAACGTCGGCTCCGGCTGATCGGACCGCTGGCGGTCGCGGCCTGCGTTCCGCTGGTGTTCTCCG
The DNA here is from genome assembly GCF_056436705.1 of Kribbella sp. NPDC043289. Taxonomy (NCBI): domain Bacteria; kingdom Bacillati; phylum Actinomycetota; class Actinomycetes; order Propionibacteriales; family Kribbellaceae; genus Kribbella; species Kribbella sp. NPDC043289. The sequence continues at coordinate 43,240 of NZ_JBWKCB010000001.1, read as the reverse complement.
TGCTCCAGCCGGGGCTGGCCGTGACTATCTGTCTCTGGGCACTGTCCGGAGTCGCCTCGGCGTACCACCTGCCGACGAGCGCGGCCTTCATCCAGGCAGTGCCCGATCACCAACGGGGCAAGGCGTTCGGCGTGGCCGGCACCGCGCTGAAAGGCAGCCAAGGCCTCGGCATTCTGCTCGCAGGCGTGCTGGCAGAGCCGCTGGGCGCCGCTGACGCACTCGCTGTGACCGGTGCCGCGGGTGCAGTACTCGCGGCCCTGGCGGGCGCCGCCTGGGCGCGCGCCCGCCGAATCGGCGGCGATTCCGGGAATCCCGGTACGGTAAATTCTCCGGCTCCCGGGTTTAACTCGTGAGCGAGTTCTCCGGAATGTAAGACACAGGTAAAGATTTACCTTTCGTCACCAATCGTTGCCGTTGGTGGCGGTCCGCGGCGCGAACCAGTCGTTACCGCCGGTGAACCAATCGTTGCCACCGCCGGTGAACCAGTCGTTACCCCCGGTGAACCAGTCGTTCCCGCCGCGGAACCAGTCGTTGCCGCCGGTGAACCAGTCGTTGCCGGTGCTGTTGACGCGCGCTGCCTTCTGCATGATTTCTCGACCCTTCTGAAGTGACCAACTGGTGGAATACCCCGACCATCGGGGTGACCTGACGTGAACAGGTCGTTACTATGAACGCATAACCGCTCAGATCGACTGCGTGTGAGGCTCAAATGATTCTGATCGGTCGGAGCAGTTGGGTGCCACCCCGGCAATGGAAGCTCTGGTCGCTACCGAGGTCTGCGCTCGGTTATGTGCTCGCGATTGATGTGATTGCGGTCACGATTACCACACTGGCGGTGCGGGGCACGCTGAGCGGGCCGAATTCCGGCGTCCGACACTCGGAGTGGGTGGCGTTCGTCGTGCTGGCCATCGCGTCGACCCTGCATCTGGAGTGTGCCCGCGGAATCGAGCGCCGACGCGAACTGGCAGCCAATACTTCTCCGCACACGAATCTCAAGTGCCTCTGGATCTTCGCGGCCCTGTTGCTGCTCCCGCTCTCGCTAGTGATCCCGCTGGTCGTGCTGGCCTACGCCTACTCGTGGTTCCGGGTGTACGGCCGGACCGTCGCGCACCGCAAGGTCTTCTCCACCGCGACCTACATCCTGGCCAGCGCTGCCGCTGCCGCCGTGCTGCGTGCAGGTGGTCTGCTGACCGAGCCACGGGTGCCGACCGGCCTCTGGTCATTGCTGGTCGTCCTGGCGGCGGCCGCGACCTGGTGGCTGGTGAACTACGCGCTGGTGATCGGCGCGATCATGCTGTCGAGTCCCGAGGCCACTGCGCGTGAAGCGCTCGGTGAGCTGTCGGACCAGCTTGTCGTTTGCGCCGGCCTGGGGCTCGGCGTAGCGATCGCTGCGGTGCAAACGTCGTACCCATGGGTCGTTCCGGTGCTCATGGTGACGGTCCTGGCGCTGCACCGCGATCTGCTGCTTCCGCAGTACCAGCGGGCGGCTGGCACGGATTCGAAGACCGGGCTGGCCACCTCGTCGTACTGGGCGACCGCAGTGCCCGCGGAGCTTGCCCGCGCGGACACTCTGCGCAGCACTGTGGGTCTGCTGATGCTGGACCTCGACAAGTTCAAGGAGATCAACGACACCTACGGTCACCCCGCGGGTGACGAGGCGCTGCGTGCGGTCGGTGCGGGCATCCGTGCGGAGGTCCGGCAGGGCGATCTGGTCGCCCGCGTCGGCGGTGACGAGCTGGCGGTGCTGCTGCCGGGTGCGTCCGAGGGCGAGGTGCTGGAGATCGCGGAGCGGATCAGAGAGCGGCTGGTGAGCCTCACGGTCGCAGTCAGTACGACGAACGGCGGCTCTGCTGCGATCACCGGCGTACCCGCATCGTTCGGTACGGCGATCTACCCGCACGTCGCGACGACCATGGACCAGCTCATCCTGGCGGCCGACGACGCACTGCTGACGGCCAAGCGGTCCGGGCGCAACCAGATCGTCGCCGCGCGCCCGCTTCCGCCGGCTGTCATGGAGCAGCCGGAGCAGTCGGACCGCACAGACCACTCCGGCCACCCGGTCACTGACTGACGCTGATCAGGGCCTTCCCGCGCAGTGTGCGGTTCTCCAGCGCCCGATGCGCGTCGGCGACGTGGTCGAGGTCGTAGACCTGGTCGACGACCGGTCTGAGATCGCCCGCGACTGCACGGGCGATCACGGCGGCGCCGCTGACCGTCGTGGTCGTCGTGTCGGCTCGGAGGTCCATGATGCCCTTCACCGTGACGCCCCGGCGCTCGGCCTCGGCCGGGTCGAAGGAAGCGAAACCGCCGCTCGGTGCACCGTGAGCCGAGAACCATCCGCCGTCCTTCACCACGCTGAACGCGGCCGCTCCCAGCTCGCCCCCCGCGCCCTCGAAGACGATGTCGGCACCGTTCACCAACTTCTCCCAAGACGGCTGCCCGTAGTCGATGAGTACGTCGGCACCTTGTGCCCGGCTCAGCTCAAGCTTCTCCTCGCCGCGCGCGGCCGCGATCACCCGCGCTCCGGCCGCGTGCGCCAACTGGATCAGTAGCAGACCCATACCGCCGGCGGAGGCCGTGATCAGCACGTCCTTGCCCGCCATCGACGGTGCGAGCTCCTCGAGCATGAGGGCCGTGAAGCCGTCGCCGTACACCGCGACCGCGGTCTGGAGGTCAAGCTCGGCCGGCACCTCGACAACGTCGGTGCTGGTCAGGGCCAGTTCGGCGTGACCACCGAAGCTGATCGTGCGGCCGACGACCGTCTTGCCGATCCACTCCGCCGGTACGCCAGGACCAACCGCGCGGACCCGGCCGCCGACGGTGTTGCCGGGCACGTACGGCGGCTCGACGTCGAAGAACTGACCGTGCTGACCGCGGCGGATTGCGGTCTCGACGAAGATGACGTCCGCGGTGTGAACCTCGACCAGCACCTGGCCGTCGGCCGGCTCGGGATCCGGCAGGACACGGGTCTCGATCACGTCGGGGCCGCCGAACGCGGCGACTACTGCTGCGCGCATATCTGAACTCTTTCTCGTGGTTCCCTCGGATCTCCGAGAGTGCAACCTCAACGTTGGTTCAGGTCAAGCCCGGGATTGTCGGCGGTCCGGCGTACTGTGCAGGGCATGCTCGACGCCGTCTTCGTCCCCGCCGACCCGCCCCGCGCGGGCCGGCTGGCGCTGTACGGGGACCTGACCGCCGCGGGCGAGACCGCGGACGGGACGGTGGATCTCGTCCTCCCGCGCGGCAGCACGGTCCGGCGTACGACGGTTCCTGCGCGGCTGCTCCGGATCTCCGAGGTCCTCAGTCGGCTGACCACGCTCGATGGAGTAGAGGGGAGCTTCGCGGCCTGGCGGGCGGCGGGGCTGGCTGGGCTGGTGTTGATCGGGCGTGGGCGTCTGGTGCCGGATCAGAGCGCGGAGGGGTACGGCGCTTGGCGGGTGGCACCGCTCGATCCGCTCGACCGCGCTTGGCTGCGCAACCTGAGCGCCGCGATGCCGGCGTACGGGCATGCCCTTCCCATCGAAGGCACCCGCCCGGTGCGGCTCGTCGATCCGGAGCAGCTCGTGCGCGCGTTCTGGGACGCGCTCGCCGACGCTCTGGTCCGCACACCCGCCGCAGCCGTCGCCACCCGTCCCGGCGCCACCCCCTTCGCCGCCATCGACCCCACGCCCCTCCCCGACCCCACCACCTGGCTCGAAGAAACCGCCCTAGCCGAAGAAGCCGGCGCCCGCCTCGTCCTCCGCATCGAGCCGCCCGACTCGCCTGATGAGGCCGTCGAGGTGCAGGATGTGGAGAATTTTCGGGCGGTGTTGCAGTTGCGGAGTGGGGTGGATCCGAGTCTGTTGGTGGATGTCGCGGACCTGTGGAACGCGCCCGCCGCCGTCCTCACCGCGCTCGGTGAACGCGCCGAAACCGACCTCCTGCTCGCGCTCCGCCGCGGCGCGCGAGTTTGGCCGCCGCTCGGTTCCGCCCTGCGCGACGCCGCCCCCGAAGAGGTCCCGATCGACGACGAGGCGCTCGAGGAACTCGCCGAAGGCAGCACGGCCCTCGAAGGCGCCGGCATCGAGGTCCTCTGGCCGACCGAGCTCTTCGCCGGCGAACTCGCGGTCCGCGGCACCGTCGCCACTCCGACCCCCGGCGCGATCACCGGCCCCGATTTCAGCCTGAACGATCTCGTCGCGTTCCGCTGGCGCCCGACTCTCGACGGCGCCGACCTGACCGAGGCCGAGGTCGCCGCGCTGGCCGAGGCGAAGCGCCCGATGATCCGGATGCGCGGCCGCTGGATCCGCGTCGACCAGGACGTCGTACGACGACTCCGCGCCGGCTCCACCCGCGAGCTCACCGGCGCGGAAGCGCTCGGCGCCGCCTTGACCGGGACGATCGACATCGACGGCGAGCTCATCCCGTTCGACGCCGACGGTTCGCTCGCCGCGATGCTCGCCCGGCTCCGCACCACCGAGGAGCCGGCGCCGTTCACCGACCCCGTCGGCCTCCGCGCCACTTTGCGCGACTACCAGCGCCGAGGCGTCGCCTGGATGGCGCAGCTCGCCAACCTGGGCCTCGGCGGATGTCTCGCCGACGACATGGGCCTGGGCAAGACGATCCAGGTGATCGCGCTGCACCTCCAGCTCGAGCGCCGCGGCCCCACGCTCGTCGTCTGCCCGTCCACATTGCTCGGCACCTGGGAGCGCGAGTTCGAGCGATTCGCGCCCGACGTACCGACCCGGCGCTACCACGGCGCCGGCCGGACCCTCGGTGACCTGGCCCCGGACGAGGTCGTGCTCACGACGTACGGCGTGGTGCGTCAGGACCACCGTCTGCTCGGTGAGGTCGCGTGGGGCCTGGCCGTCGCGGACGAGGCCCAGCACGCGAAGAACCCGTTGTCGCGCACCGCCCGCGCACTCCGGACGTTGCCCTCAGCAACCAGAATCGCGCTCACCGGGACCCCGGTGGAGAACCGGCTCTCCGAGCTGTGGTCGATCCTCGACTGGTCGGCGCCAGGTCTGCTCGGGACCCTCGACCGGTTCCGCCACGACGTCGCCGTACCCGTGGAGCGGTTCCATGACGAGGAGGCGACCGCGCGGCTCGCCCGGGTGACGCGGCCGTTCCTGTTGCGCCGCCGGAAGAGCGATCCGGGGATCGCCCCGGAGCTGCCGCGCAAGTCCGAGCACGACGTCGTCGTACCGCTCACGACCGAGCAGGCCACGCTGTACCAAGCGGTCGCGAAGGAGACGCTCGCCAAGATCGAGTCGGCCGAGGGGATCGCCCGGCGCGGGCTGGTGCTGAGTCTGCTCACGCAGTTGAAGCAGGTCTGCAACCATCCGGCGCAGTTCCTGCACGAGCCCGGTCCGCTGGAGCGGCGGTCGGGCAAGCTCGCCGCGCTCGACGAACTGCTCGACGTGATCCTGGCCGAGGGCGAGTCGGTGCTGATCTTCAGCCAGTACGTCGAGATGTGCCGGCTGATCGAGGCGCATCTGGCAGCGCGGCAGGTGAAATCGTTGTTCCTGCACGGCGGGATCGGGGTGCGGAAGCGCGAGCAACTCGTCGAGGAGTTCCAGTCCGGCGCGGCGCAGGTGTTCCTGCTGTCGTTGAAGGCCGGCGGAGTCGGGTTGACGCTGACCCAGGCGACGCATGTCGTGCACTACGACCGCTGGTGGAATCCCGCGGTCGAGGATCAGGCGACGGACCGCGCGTACCGGATCGGCCAGGACCGACCGGTGCAGGTCCATCGGCTCGTCACCGAGAACACGTTGGAGGACCGCATCTCGACGGTCATCAACGCGAAGCGCGACCTCGCCGACGCGGTCGTCGGGTCGGGCGAGGCGTGGTTGAGCGAGCTGTCGGACGCGGAGCTCACCGAGCTGGTCGAGCTGTCGACCGGTCCGGCCAAGTCGGGGTCGGCGAGTGCGTACAACCCTTCTGCCGTTGGGAAATCCGATGCCTGACGAGGAACGGATGCCCTGGCAGGGCTGGCGACGGAAGGGCGAGGACGCGGGGTTGCCCGCCGCCAAAGGTCCGGGCAGCAGGCGGACGTTCGGAGCGACGTGGTGGGGGCGCGCGTGGTTGGAGGCGCTCGAGCAACGGGCCCGGCTTGATCCGGGGCGGCTGTCGCGCGGGCGGTCGTACGCGCGGCGCGGCAGTGTGCTGGAGTTGACGGTCAAGCCTGGCGAGGTCGAGGCGGTCGTCCAGGGCAGCCGCGTCACGCCGTACCAGGTGACGGTCCGGATCCGGGCGTTCGATCGCGACGAGTGGGACGCCGTACTCGCGATCGTGTCGGCGCAGATCGGGCGGGTGGCGGCGTTGCTCGACGGGGAGCTGCCGCCTGAGGTCGTGGACGATGTCCGCGCTGCTGGGTTGGACCTGCTGCCGGGGGCCGGTGAGGTTCTGACGCACTGCACGTGCCCGGACTTCGCCGTACCGTGCAAGCATTCCGCGGCCGTCTGCTACCTGATCGCCGATGCGTTGGACGACGATCCGTTCGCCCTCCTACTCCTCCGCGGCCGCCGCAAGGACGAACTCCTCACCACCCTCCGCTCCCGCCGCGCCACCACCTCCGCTCCTCCGTCGGCACCCCGCACTCCCGCCCCACCCGGCATCCCAGCCATAGCCGCCTTCGCCCGCCACCCGCCCACCAAATCCACCGAGCAGGTTGCCGGTGTGGTGCCGGTGCCGGCGCCACCGCGTCCGCTGGCCGCGCCCGGTGTGCCCGCAGCGGTTCGGGTCCTGGACCCACCCCGCTCCTCCGGCGTCGACGTACGCGACCTCGTCGCCCTCGCAACCGACGCCGCCCGCCGATCCTGGGAGCTCGCCTCCGGCGACGGCGACGGAGGCCTGACCCTGACCTTCGAACAGGACCTCGCCCGCCGAGCAGCCGACGTCCTGGGTACGCCGACCCTCGCCGACCTCGCGCACCGCGCCGGCATCTCGGCCCGTCAACTCACCACCTGGGCCACCGCCTGGCGCCAAGCCGGCCGCGGCGGCCTAGCCGTCACCGTCGACGCACCCCACGACGTCGCGCCCGAAGCCCTAACCGAAGCCCTAGAAGCCCTCCCCACCGCCACCACCGAAGCCAACCGCGTAACCACCGGCAAGCTCCAACTACGCCTCGGCCACGACAACCTCTGGTACCGCTTCGACCAACAATTCAACGACTGGACCCTCACCCGCCCACCCACCCCAAACCCCCAAGACCTCCTCTGAGCACCCCCAGCACGCGCCAAACCTCAGGTCCCGCAGCGGCCGCGTCACCCGCACCGCCCGCCTGGCACCAGTCACCCGCCACATCCGCCGAAACAGTCGTCAGCTCTCGGGACCGGAGACCCCCAACGGTGTCCGGACACAGGCAATAACAGGTCCCCAGACACCATTTCCTGTCCCCAGTCACCACATGCGGCGGCCGTAGGAGGTCCAGGCCGTAGGACGAGATGCGCCCGATCCCTATCGTGGTGCTCGCGCGCGCCATCCCTCCGGCTTACTCCTGAGCCGCTGCCTTACTCCTGAGTGCTGCGGGCGGTGACGAAGGCGTGGGTTATGCGGGTGATGAGGGCGTACGGGATGGGCTGGGTGAGGGGGAACTTGAGGGTGCCTTTGCCGGAGCGGTAGGGCTCGAGGGCGGCGGTCAGGGGCTCGTCGGCGGGTGGGATCGGGTAGAGGGCGATGTGGGACTTCCAGCCGCTGAAGTGGACGAGGGCGGTGCCGTCGAGGGTGATCGTGGGGATCTGGTAGCTGATCTTCTCCCCCGCACCGGGTGCGGCCGCGTGGATGGTCCGCCGTACCTCCTCCAGTACCTCGCGGACTTCCGGAGGGTACGACGCGATGTACTCGTCGACCGTCTCGAATTTCTCAGCCATTCGACTGTCCTTCCGTCAGCGGAACGAACGGCATCGGTTCGGGTGTCGGGGACCCGTCCCAAGGCTCGTCCAAGGGTGTCGGCCGCCATTTCCACGAGTCTCGCGCGGGAGTGCCCGGGACCGCAGCGCGACCGGTGAGCCGCCGAAGTTCCAGCCACGCGTCGTCGGCCACCCGCGGCTCGTGAGGGAACAACCGTGTCAGCACTCGCTCACACACGTCGGTCGGCGGCGACAGCGTGCAATCGAGACCGGTCGCAAGATCCTCGCCATGCACCAGCATCTCGACACACCCCATCCCGGCGAACCCTTCCGGATCGCCGTATCCAAAGGGATGGAAGGCCCGAGTATCAGGCGAACTCGCGTAAACCACGCGTGCGAGGATCCTCCCCGCCGCCTCCACGAAGTCGAGTACGCCGGCCGGTGGAGCCAGCTCCTGCGGCCGGGCGAACCACCGCACGTACTGCGTCCGCGCCCCCACCACGAGCTGCGACGCCCAGTGCAGTTGGGCCTGACCGATGTGCTGAGCCGTGTCGCGGCAACTCCACTCGATCGAGCCGGCCCTGACGTGCCAGTCCGCGTCCGTCGCCGGCCGGAGCGCCTCGACCACACAGTCGGTTGCCGCCTCGAGGTCTTCCGCCGTCACCATTCCTGGTCCCTTCGCCGGATTCGCCACTCAGTGTGACGGTCCGGCCGGACGAAAAACAGTCTGTTGCGCGGCGCCCCTTTTTGTCATAGATAGAAGGAAGGGCGGGTTACCCCCGACGGCGCAGCGAGGTGTGCTTCTCCAGCTCGGCGACCAGGTGCTCGGCGATCGTCGCGTGACCGGCGACTGTCGGGTGGACGAGGTCGGTGCAGTCGTCCTCGCTGATCCAGCCGGTCGAGTCGATGCAGACCAGGTTCGGGTCGTCGAGGGACTTCACCGCGGCGTGGATCGTCTCCGCGTGCTTCCCGTTGAACGGCGTGAGCGACACGATCGTCGTCCCCGGGTACGCCGCGCGCACCCGGCGTACGTAGTCGGCGTACTCCTCGATGTCCAGCGTCGGGTCGTTCACCCCGAGGTTGATGACGACGACGTCGGACGCCTCGACCCGCTCGGCCGGTGAGCCGGCGAAGTTCCAGCCGAACGAGTCCACACCGGCCGGCACCTCACCGTTCCCCGGCTTGCTGATCCCCTGACTCCCGAACCCGACCTGGTACGACGTCGCGCCGAACGCCCGCGCGGTCAGATACGCGTACGACGTCGTACCGTCCGCGCCCTCCGACTCGGGATGCGTGCTGAGCGACCGCACGCCCTGCGTGATCGAGTCGCCGTAGAACTCCAGCCGCGGGCCGCTCGGCCGGCCGCTCAACCGCAGTACCGACCTCGTGTCGAGGACCAGCCCGGCGAACACGACCGCGCACCCGAACGGCGGGGTCCACCGGTTGGCGTGCTCGTTGACGTCCTTCACCACGACGGTCACGTGGTGCCGGCCGTCCGCCGCGGACAGCTCGACGACCGGCTCCTCGATGACGTGCAGCTCGGGCTCGCCGTCGTCGACCGTGATCCACAGGTGCGGCGCGACCGTCAGACCGTCGGTGTCGAACAGCAACTGCAGCCGCTCACCCGCGTACGAGAACGAGATCCGCGACCCGGAGTTCACCGTGATCGCGACCCCGGGCTGGTGTCCCCACTGTCCTTCCAGGACGATGCGCGGATCGGACGGGGCGACGACCTCGCCAGGCTCGAACGGCACGAGATGCTCCTCTTCTTCGACGGCGGCGCCAATCCCAGCCATTCTGCCTGGCGCCTCACCAACCTTCCTTCCGAGCCCGCGCCTCGAACAGCAGGATGCCCGCGGACAGCGCGACGTTGAGCGAGTCGGCCTGCCCGAGCATCGGGATCGACACCGCGTCGAACCCCTCCGCATGCCACTGTCTCGACAGCCCCGAGCCCTCCGACCCGACCACGAAAGCCGTCGGGCCGTCGTACTGCGGAACTCGGTAGGTACCGGTCGCCGCGGGGTCCGCGAGGTGGACGCGGAAGCGGTGACTCCGCAGCCAGTCCGCCGCGGCCGGGATGTCGTCGAACTCCACGATCGGCGTGGACAGGACGGTGCCGCGACTCGCGGAGTACACGGCCGGATGGGTCGGGCGGGCGCGGCGACTGGTCAGGACGAGACAGTCGACGTTGGCGGCGTCCGCGGTCCGGATCAGGGTGCCGAGGTTGCCGGCGTACTCGACGCCGTCCGCGACCAGGACCAGGGACCGGCTGGTGAACCGGAGCGCCTGCGGCCGCCATTCCGGAACGCGGGCGATCGAGATCAGGCCGTCGGACCGCGTCTTGCGGGACAGCCGGGCGAGCAGCTTCTCCGAGATGCGGTACACCTCGGTGGCTCGGGCGGCGATCCGGTCGATGTCCGTCGTACCGGCCTCGGGACACCAGAAGAACGTGTCGATGGTGGTTGCCGTGGTGAGCAGGCGGTCGTGTTCCCAGGCTCCTTCGACCATGATGCGGCCGGGTGAACCGTCCTTCCGCAGGGTGAGCAGGTCACGGACACGGGGGTGTTGCGCGCCTACGGTGCGCGCGTGGTGCACAGTCATGTGCAGAGCTCCGAACGGAGAGAATCAGCAAGCGCGCCGGGGACCCCGCGACAGGGCCCGCACCGGCGGGGCGACGCCTGAACGGCGCCGTGGTTCTGACGCGGCCTTCCCGACCGCGTCAGCCAAGGATTCTCATCACACTCCGGATGCTAGGCACCCGCGACAGTGCCGTCACCCGGTTTTCCACAGGCGGGCGGGGCGTGAGTTTTGGTCTGTCGGCGGCGGTGGTTAGAGTCCTTTTCTCTGGTAGCCCCGGTCGCTATCACACGGGAGGGAGTGCGGATGGACGCGACACTGCTCGACGCCGAAGCCGAAGCGGCTGTGCTGCGCGTCTACCGTCAGGTGTTCGCCGTGCTCGCCCGCGAGGCCGGCGCGATGATCGTCGATCCCGACCTGCTGGACGTCGACCAGGCGATCCTGGACGCGTTCGCCGAGGCCGGCAGCGACGGTCTGACCGTGGAGCAGGCCACGCTCGCCTGCCGCGCGTATCCGCACGACGTGATCGTCCGCCGCTTCGACGTCCTGCGGCAGTACGGCGCGATCACCAAACTCGTCGACCGTCCGAACGAGCTGCGGCACCGCGCGGCGTTCGCGCCGTACGTGATGCTGATGTTCCTGCGCCGGATGTCGGTGCAGGGCGGTCAGGCCGAGTTGCACCAGCTGCTCACGCTCGAGGCGCACAGCGTCAGTGACCCGCAGGCGACCGCCGACGACGGCAAGGCCTCGATCGGCCGGCTGACCAAGGTCTTCCGCCTGCTCGGCAACGAGCTGGCCATCCTGGTCTCGACCAGTACGACGGCGCAGCTCCGGGAGAACGCCCAGCTCGCCTGGGGCAACGAGCGCCTCATCGAGCAGGCCGAGAAGGTGCACCGGCTCGTCCTCGGCCGCTGGCCCGAGCTGCATCGCGACTGCACCTCGCTCCGGATGGCCCTGGCCGCGTACGCCGACGCCGTCCAGCTCGCCGCGGGCCGCCTGGTCGAGCGAGCCGGTACGACGCGGGCGCTCGGTCTGCTCCCGATCGAGACGTGGCTGACGTTCAGCCGGAGCAGCGAACCAGAGACACTCGCCGCCGTACTCGACGGTCTGCTGTTCGATGCCGCCGCGCCGGACTTCTCCGCGCAGACGATGGTCGAGGCGGTGGAGACCGGACGCCGCAGCGGTACTGCGCGGATGGCGCCACCACGACCAACAGCCGACGCTGAAGCGCCTGAGTCCGCTGCCGCGACGGACCGCGAGGACTTGCGCGCCGAGGCCGACCGGGTGCTGGCCGGTCGACCAGCGGTGGACATCGTCGAGGTCATCGACGCGGCCGGCGACTGGATCACCGCGCGCCGCGTGCTCGCCGAGCTGACCGCAGCACATCTGCACGACGAACTGGACTACGAGCTGGTCTGGTCCGACGGAATGCGGATCGACCCAACGGCAGGAACGCCGTGGGCCACCGAGGGCGTGTTCCGCCGGGTGACCCGATGAGCGAGGCGGTCGAGCGGCGGCTGTACAACGCGATCTGGTGGGCCAAGGTGCAGTCCTCCGGCCCGCTCGAGGTCGACCCCGATACTCCGGCCGTCGCCGGTCTCACCCGGGCCGCGGCTCCGGACGGCGCGACCGTCTGGCTCGTGCCGACGCTCCCGTCCGGCGCGGGTCACGGCGTCCTCGAGGAGCTCGGCGCTCCCCCGGTCGCCGTCGAGCAGCCGAACGAGACGGCCCGTTTGCTGGCGATCTGTGTCGCCTGCTGCTGGACGGACCGCAGCGCGCCGGCCTGGCCGGGCACGACCGGCACCCTCGCGCAGGTCAGGTCCGTGTACGCCGGGATGCGCGGGCGCGCCGAACAGTCGAGCGATCTCACCCTGATCATCGGCAGCCTGCGCCGCCTGCACGCGACGCATTGGATCCGCTGGGACGAGAAGAACGCCGAGGTCCGGCTCGGCCCGCGAGTCATCACCTGGACCGCAGCCGACCTCTCCACCCTCCGCGACCTCTGCCGCCACCTCCCCGACCCGCCCACCCCCATCCTGTCGACCCACCAGGCGGAACCGCCCCCGGCCGACGCGCTCCCCGACGCCGCGCTCGCTGACGGTGTCTCCTCCGATGAGTTGGAGGTGCCGGATGAGTGAGCAGCATGCGTTGTTCGATTCGTTGCTCCAGGACCTCAGCGATCGGTCCCGCGACGAGGTGCTGGCCGCGTTCAGCGCGGTCCAGTACGCCGCGCACCCGGTCCCCGAAGTACAGCTCGCCGGCCTCCGCGACGTGACGTTGCGCCGCCAGGTCCAGCGAATGCTCAAACTGATCGGCCGAACCCTCGTCCACGTCGACGGCACCCACTGGACCGCCGGGTACGACGACGACATCGCCGCGACCCTCACCGCGCAGGGCTGGCAGCCGTTGTCGGCCATCGATCGCGCGGTGCTCGTACTCGTGCTGATCCATTCAGTCGCGATCCCGCGCAGCGAAGGCATCCTGACCGGCGACAGCTGGAAGTCCGCGCGCCCGACCACTGTCGACGAGCTGCGAACCACAAGGATCAGCGGCGAGGAGCGGCGCCTGGCGCTGCAACGGCTGCGCGCCGCCGGCCTGATCCAGCTGTCCGGCGACCACTCCGGCGGCCCGTCGTACATCCCGGGTCCGCAGCTGCAACGCCTCACGCCGGCCGCGCGCCGCCGGTTACAAGACCAGTTGATCCTCGCGGCCGCCCCGGCCAGCCCGATCGCGGAAGCCATCCGCGCGCGGAACGGCGGTCCAGAACCAGCTACGACAACGGGAGACGACGCGTGAGCGCTGCGGAAGACGGGCCGTTCGACATCCTCGGGTCGAAGGTGCTGCTCGGCGTCCAGGTCGTCGACCTGTCGCGGCTGTCCACGCACCCGATCCCGATGATCGGCCGCGGCCTGATCACGGTCGCCGGTCAGGGCCCGACCGACTCCAACGGTGCCGGCAAGTCGTCCTGGATCGCCGCGCTCAGCCTGCTGCACGCCGACGACCAATGGCGCCTCACCAGCGGCGCCCCGGGCGCGGCCGAGCTGCTGTTCACGGCCGAGGCAGCCGGCCAGGAAGGCAACTGGTCGAACGTCGACCGCGGCTACATCGTCGGCGTCTTCTCCGACCCCGACCTGACCGACCTCGACGAGATCGAGACGGCCGCGGTGACCGTCTGGATCCGCATCAACCGCAAGGCGTCGTATCTCGATCTGCGCTGGAAACAGGGCCTGCACATCCCGTACGGCGCGACCGAGGCCGAGCGCGCCGCGGGCGCCGACGCGCTGTGGGCCGCCCTCCCGCACTCCAACGGCCGCACGGACTTCCACGCCAACAAGCTCTCCCAGGTTCTGTACGGCGGTCAGGTCCGCTGCGTCTCGTTCCTGTCCACGTCGGTCCGCTCCAGCCCGACCGCGAACCTCCTCGCCGAGCCGCTGAACGAACTCGGCCCGGCCCGGATCTTCAACGCGATCGCGACCCTCACCGGTCTCGACCACGAGCTGGAGCAGGAGCAGGCGCACCGATCCGCCGAGCACACGCAGCGCGAAGCGACCAAGCAGGCGGCCGCGGACCTGCAGCGCTGGGAGCAGGAGATGGCGACTGTCGAGGCCGGCATCCTGCAGCGCGCCGCCGCCCGGGAGGCGCTCGCCGCCGCCAAGGAGTCCTGGCAGGCGCGCTCCGCCCGCCACCTCATCGACGGCGCCGCGCGGAACGACGAGATCGTGCAGGAGCTTGCCGTCCTCGACGGGCGGGTCGCCGAGCAGCAGGCCCGCAAGGAAGCCATCGAGACCGAGATCGATGCCTTCGGCAACGAGGAGGGCATGCTCCGGGACGTGCAGCTGACCCGCCAGGAGCGGGACAAGCTGGACGCCCGCGACCGCGAGCTCGACCTGGCGCAGCGTTCGGTTCGCGAGCAGCTGGAGCGGCTCGGGCAGGAGCATCGGCGGCTGCTGGAGGCGGGTCGTTCGGCGGACGGCCGCGACCTCGCCGCGGCCGGCGAGGAGCAGGCCGAAGCGCGCGTGGTCCTCGAGGAGCACATCGGCCAGGACCACGCCGCCCGCGTCGCTGTCCAGCACGCGACGGCCGATCTTCGGGAAGCAGAGAGCGGACAGACGGTGTCCGCGCCCCAGCAGCAGGTCCTGGAAAACGCCGGCATCGAGTGCGGCGCCCTCACGGACATCACCGAGCTGCCCGAATCCGATCGCGCCGAATGGGAGCCGCGGCTCGCGCCGTACCGTGAAGCCGTTGTCATCGACGCCGGTGACGCGACCGTGGCGTCGACCGCGCTGGCCGACGCCGGGTACTCCGGATTCCTTCTGGTGCTGGCGAATCGGCCCGGTGCGACGAAGAAGGCCTCGACGAAGCGCGGGCCGAAGTCGGCCGACAAGCGGTTCGTGCTGGAAGCGTTCTTCGCGACGATCGGCGAGCGGGCGACCAAGGACAGCATCGACGACGTCGCCGGTGTGGTCGCGGTCGGGCAGTTCGACGAGCCGATCACCGGCCGGACGGCGCGGATCGAGGCCGCGCGCCGCCGCGTGGAGGGCGCCGTCGAAGCCCGCGCCGAAGCGTCCGCCGCGCTCGATCAGGCGCGATCCCGGGTCGATCAGGCAGAGCGCCGTACGGCGGCCGCTCGCGCACTCGCCGACGCGGAATCGGTGCAGGAACGGATCCTCGCGCTGCGCGAGACCGTCGACCGGCACGAGTCGGATCGCGATTCGCTCGCTCCGCAACTGCAGGCAGCCAAGGACTCCGCCGAGACGGCCGCCGGGCAGCAGCTCGTTCGTGACGAGCGGCTGAAGAACCTGGAGGCGACCCGGCGCGACCACGACCGGATCCTCGACGAGCTGACCGGTCGCCGGCTCACCCTGCTCGAGGAGCAGACCGCGCTCGACCTCACCACCCGGACCACGGCGTGGGGCGGAACACCCGCGGAGGCCGAGGAGTTCATCGTTGGTCTCCCCGACGATTCCCAGCGCCGGACGACGGCCGACTGGAACCACCAGGCGTGCACGCAGCTCGACGACGTCATCCGCCGCTGCTTCCCGAACGCCCGCTCCCGGGACGAGATCCCGACCGAGCTGTGGGAGATCCTGAACGGACCGGACGGCTGGACGAACGGCACGCTCGGCGACCGCGTCGGGTTGGTGCCGGCCCTGCACCGGACCCTGAGCAGTCACCGCGCCCAGCACGAGACGTTCGACAGTCTGCAGCAACAGCAGATCGCCAGCCAGCGCGCCGAGCGGAACGCCGCGCTCGAGCGCGCCCGCGAAGGTCTCGGCGAGGCGGAGAGCACCGCCCGCGCCCACCGCGCGTCGCTTGCCGACGGCATCACGGCGCGGCTTCGCCTGGTGTCACAGGAGTTCGACCGCCTCGACCAGCAGTACGGCGGGTACGGCGCGAAGCTCGAGTTCCCCGAGCCCGACCCGCCGGCCGAGCCCGACAAGCCGTGGCGCTGGACGGTCACGCCGAAATGGCGGCGCTCCGAGGGTGGTCCGTTCTCCGCATTCAACGTGAAGGGCAACACCGCCCAGATGGACGAGAAGGCGGTCAAGCTGGTGTGCGCGGCCGCGCTCGCCGGCGGATCGGACCGGCCGCTGTTGCTGATCCTCGACGAGCTCGGCCGCAACCTCGGCTCGCAGCACCGGCGCGAGGCGGTGGCACTGTTCGAGCAGATCGGCCGTGACCGCAACATCACCGTCATCGGCGCGCTCCAGGACGACATGGAGCGGTATGCGCTCGCGTCGTCCCGGCTGTACGTGAAGCTCCGGCGCAGCTCCGACACGATGCCGTACAACCAGGCTCCGGTGGTGAAGGGCAATGAGGACAACGCGTCCCGGGTCGAGCTGCTGCGCGAGTGGATGACGTCGTACCGCGGTTCGACGCCGACGCTGGAGCCGACGCTCACGTAGTTGTCGGAGGTGCCTTCTAGAGTGCGTGCACATGACGTCCAGCAGGCACGACGGAGACACCTGGGATCTCGCATCCAGCGTCGGATCGACCGCCACCATGGCGGCCGCTGCTCGAGCGATCGCGACCCGTACGGATCCTCGGCTCATCGACGACCGGTTCGCGGCGCCGCTCGTCCAGGCCGTCGGCCTCGATCTCCCCACCAAGCTCGCAACCGGTGAGGTGCCGCACGACGGGCTGGTCGAGCAGATCTGGATCGACATCGCCAAGATCCGCACGAGGTTCTACGACGAGTTCTTCCGCGATGCCACGAACGCGGGCATCAGGCAGGTCGTGGTTCTGGCGTCCGGGCTGGATTCCCGCGCGTACCGACTCCTCTGGCCGACCGGAACGGTGGTGTACGAGCTCGACAAGCCGGAGGTCATCGAGTTCAAGACCCGGGCGCTCGCCGAGCTGGGCGCCGTACCCACTGCCGACCGTCGAGTGGCCGCAGTCGATCTGCGCGACGACTGGCCCGCCGTACTGCGCGCCGCGGGATTCGACCCGGCAGCGCCGACCGCGTGGAGTGCAGAGGGTCTGTTGGGCTACCTGCCTCCGGAGGCACAGGACCGCCTGCTCGACACCATCACCGAGCTCAGCGCGCCGGGCAGCCGCGTCGCCACCGAAAGCAGGCCCAACCCACAGTCGGGGGTCGAAGACAAGACGAAGGAGAAGCTGAATCGCCTGTCCGAACGCTGGCGTGCGCAGAACTTCGACTCCGATGCGGCAAGCCTGCGCTACTTCGGCGAGCGCAACGAAGCAGCTCCCTACCTGGTCGACCGCGGCTGGGCGCTGAGCGGGATCACCATCCGCGACTTGCTTGCCGCCAACAACCTGCCGGCGCTGCGGGACGACGCGATGCGGATGGGCGACATGCTCTACGTCAGCGGCACTCTGAACCCCGCGCAGTAGCTGGGCTACCGCGACGGCTGCGGTGTCGAGCAGTCGATCTTCGGGTTGGCTCCGATGTAGTTCAGCGGGCCCGCGACGATCGTGACTAGCACCGTGCCGACCTTGGCACAGGACGTCCGGGAGCTCTCGAAGTAGTTCCGCTGCGCCGCGGCCGCGAAACCGACAAGGAGCCAGACGACTAGGACGATCGTGAGTGCACGGGAACGCGTCGCGGAAGCTCTACGGGTGCTCATGTCCATCTCCTGTTTCGGTGGACCCCCGTGCAACGCACCTCAAGTGCCCGCGGCGAAACGGCCAGAAACTCAGACCTCCCGGAACTCGTAGTACGGCTTGATGTGCGCGTTCACGTACGCACCGATGCTTGGTGCGGCCAACAGCGCCGCGTACGTCGGTTGCGGGACGTCGAGGTACTGGTAGATGTAGCCGTTCGCGTACTCGAGTTCCAGGGTGCCGTCGGACCATCCGATCGATCGGATGCTCGACGAGTTCACCGGGCGTCGCCGCACTCGTGACTCCTTCCGTGATCGAGCTGAGCGATCCAGTCTGCCGGTGCTGTCAAGGCGATCTCTCAGGGCGATGAAGACCTCTCCGGATCCTCGGTCTGCAGGCGCGCGAGCGCCCGGGCGAGATCGCCGACGGCGGTGTTGAGCTGGGTCAGCACGGTGTGGTCGATCGGCACCCGGCGCTGGTCGAGACCCAGGTTGGCGGTGAACCGGACCAGGGCGTCCGGCGGCGCCTGGTTGAGGTAGGTGTCCAGGGCCTCCTGCAGGTAGGGGCTGGGAACGACGTCCGGTTTCTCCCGCCACTTCGTCAGCGTGCGCGGCGATATCCCGAGCCGCTCGGCGAAGGCCTCGTTGGTCAGGCGGAGCGCCGTACGCAAGGCATGTGCGTGCCGGCCGGTCCATTCGTCGATGACTGTCATCCGTGTCGCTCCCTTGCGGCGTCGATTACTCCCTGCAATGAGAATATGGCGATTTGGTGATCGCCGGTGGGCAGAATTTGTGCGCTGTGGATACCGGTTGAGTTCCTGGTGAGGACCGCGGGCTGCGCGTTGACTTGGGCCATGGACGAGATCAGCGGGACAACCGCGACGCTGCCGCGGACCACCCGGCGGCGTCATCTGAAGGTCGCGAGCAAGTCCGGAGCACGCCGCTTCCAGCTGCACCGCCGCGTCGACGTCTCCGGAGTCAGCGGGACGGGTGTGATCGCCGAGGGCGTCGAGTGGAGCGACCGGACGGTCGCGCTGCGCTGGGGCGGGAAGTACCCGACGACCACCGTGTGGGAGGACGGCGTCGAGGCACTGCTGGCCATCCACGGACACAGCGGATCGACCACGATCCGCTGGCTGGACGAGTGATCACGCGGCCCCGATCCCGGCGGGGTGGGCCGACCCTGCAGACACCCCACCCCGCCGGCCTACTCGGTTCCGGCCTACTCGGAGAAGAACTGCTCCCGGTACGTCGCCTGCGCGGGCGACTGCGTCGAGCCGTTCACCCCCGAGCCGTTGACCCCCGACCCGTTCGGTCCGGTCTCATGGCGCACGTCCGTCGCGCCGCCCGCGTGGCGCGGCACCGGACGCTGCTGCGCCTCGTCGCTCGGGCTCTTCGACTCCACACCGTCGGGGCCGTCGGGACTGTCGGGGCTGTCAAGGCCGGCCGGATCGGCGAGTTCCTCGATCGCCGTGCTGAAGGCGAGTTCGGCACGGGTCGGCCGTTGGCGTTCGATCTCCTCTGCGGCCACACGCCGTACGGGGAGGTCGTTCGCCGCGGCCGAGAGTCCGGCGAGGGTGTCGAGGAGGCCGAGGGCGGTCTCCACCTCGCCGGGGTTGTTGACCAGCCACCAGACCGCCGCCGAGCCGGGCGTAGAGAAGACGTCGTCCTTCAGATACGCGCGTTTGTCCTGCTCCATGCGGCGCTCGAGCAGCGTGGTCTGTTCGCGGCGGTGCAGCGCCGCCAGATGCTGAAGGTGCTTCTGGTCCGCGTCCGGCAGCCGGAGCCGGATCTCGGTCGCCCACGCCCGGACTTGACCTTTCTCGTCCAGCGCAGGTTCGCCCAGAAGCGCGGCGAGGCGATGCTGATTCAGCGACTCGTCCGTCACCTGCTGGCGCGCGGTGAGCGATCGCGCGCGCTCCAGCAACGCGTCGACGGCCACCGCGCCGAGGTCCGCGTGCCGGGAGCCCGACAGGACGGTCGACCACTGGACCACGGCCGAGAAGCTGAACTGGAAGTCGGGCGACGCGGACGGCAGCCGCACGTCCGCGACCGTCCGGGACGGCGGCCCAGAGAAGACTGGCTCTGGGTCCGGGAGCACGACGGACGGCCGCGCAGCCTGCTGCTTCGCGACCACCGGCCACTGCTCGTCCGGCTGTTTCCACACGACCGCGAGCAACACCAGGAGCACCACGGTGAGCAGCACAGCCGCCCACGCCGGCAGTCGGATGACCAGCGAAACGAGGTACAGCACCAGGACGATCGCGGCAGCAGTCAGGAGCGAGTTCCTGTGGAGCTTCATGGTGGCGTTCCTTCACCGCGTAGGGCGGAGGTCAGCAGGTCAGCCAATGCACACCCGACGGCTTCCCCGACGTCACACCACCCGAGCCACCGGCCACCCAGACCACAGACTGCGCCACACGACGAGTCCACAAAAAGTCTCACACGCCTCACCCAAAGTAGTCGAAACCTGCGTGTCGCCGCTCAGCCAGTGGGACAGCGGCTCGACCGGCCGCGCGCCGGCTCAGCCGGTGAGGGAGCGGAGGGCTTGGCGGGAGGGGGTGAGGAGGACTGGTTTGTAGGGGCAGCGTTGGTCGGTGAGGGTTTCGTAGGCCTGGACGGCTCGGTTGGCGGCGTCCCAGCCTTGTTCGGCGGGGGTGCGGCCGAGGCCGCGGTTGCGGACCAGGGCGCCGTAGAAGGCGGAGCAGAAGACGGTGGCTTCGTACCACCCGATGACCGCGCTGGTGCCGATGTAGGTGACGTCGTCCTGGATGCAGTCGCGGATGGCGCGTTGCCACTTGCCGATCCCGGTCTTGCAGCCGTCAGCGATGACGACGCCGCTGGCGATCCCCCACTGGTGATCGAGGAACCAGTCGGCCAGCGACTTGAGCGAGACCTGGGTCTCGCCGTCGGTCGACAGGAAGGACGGCTCCTCGCTGTGGTCACCGTGTGCCATCACGTGCAGCACGGTCGACGGGGTGGTGAGGGCGGAGAACGCGGTCTCGTGGTCGCGGGTCCGGACGAAGTTCACATCGATGACCGGCTGGTCCCAGCCCGCGTTGATGTTGCCGGTGATGCCCTGCACGAAGGTCATCGACGCGTCGAAGGAGTTGTCCAGACCGAGGTCCACCAGAGTGATCAGCCGATTCCGCATTCGCCCATCCCTCCCAAGCTTTTCAAGCCCTGCGGGACCATGATGAGGCACGGATCCGACAGTTCGCGCCCCGGTGTACCAACGATGAGACCGGCCGCCCGGACCGTACGCCGTACGGCCGGTTCGTGGGCCGGTCCGACGAGTTCGGACGGTGACCGACGTACCGTGTTCGGGCAGCGGTTGACGAAGGAGGAGACGGATGAGCCACGTTCCAACGGTCACGTTGAGTCACCGATCCAGGATGCCCCGGGTCGGGCTCGGAACCTCACCGATGAACGACGCGGACGCCGAACGGGCGGTGAGTACGGCGCTCGAACTCGGCTATCGCCTGATCGACACGGCGGAGAACTACCGCAACGAGACCGGCGTCGGGCGGGCGTTGCGCGGCGCCCCGCGGGACGAGCTGTTCGTGACGTCGAAGTTCAACAAGCGCTGGCACAGCGTCGACGGCCCGTGGACCGCGTTCGAGGCGAGCGCGGAGAAACTCGGCGTCGAGTACCTCGACCTCCTGCTCATCCACTGGCCGAACCCGACCCAGGATCGGTACGTCGAGGCATGGCAAGGACTGATCGCCCTGCGCGAGGCCGGGCTGGTGAAAGCGATCGGTACGTCGAACTTCAAGCCCACGCACCTGCAACGGCTGATCGACGAGACCGGCGTGGCGCCGGAGGTGAACCAGGTCCAGCTCAGCCCGGTGTGGACGAAGGCCGCCGAGCGGGAGTTCCACGAGCAGCACGGCATCGTCACAGAGGCCTGGAGCCCGCTTGGCAAGGGCACGGAGCTCCTCAGCCACCCAACGGTCCAGGCGATCGCCGAAGCCCACGACCGCTCCCCCGGCCAGGTCGTCCTCCGCTGGGAGACCCAGCAGAACGTCGTACCGATCCCGAAGTCGGCCGACCCCGGCCGGCTCGCGCAGAACCTGGCGATCTTCGACTTCGACCTGACCAGCAACGAGCTGGCCGCGCTGGACGAACTGGACGGCACCGCGAAGCCGCCGGCGGACTCGGATCGTTCCGGCCACTGAACGCACCTCGGCCCCCGGGGGAAGTGGGAAGTTCCCGGGGGCCGTGGCGCTATCAGCGCGGGTCGGTTGCAGCTACTGGATCAGCTGCAGCCGGAGGTGCTGCCGCAGCCTTCGCAGACGTAGCAGGAGCCGCTGGGCCGCATCTTGGTGCCGCAGGTGAAGCAGAGCGGGGCGTCGACCGACGTGCCGGTGATGAGTTCGAGCATCTCGGCGGTGGTGTGGGCCTCGCCCTTGACCGGCTTGGCTGCTGCCGCGTCGGCCGGCTTGACGGTGGCTTCGGCGGTGTCGGCGGTGTCGGCGGTGTCGGCGGTGTCAGCGGCGTCGGCGGCCGGCTCGATCGACTTCAGGGACTCGGCCTCGGAGACCTCGACCGGAGCCGCCTCGTAAGAACCGGTGTCGAGCTGGCGCGACCGCTCCTCGGCGGAGTAGATGCCCAGCGCGGCCCGGTCGTCGAACGGCAGGTAGTCCAGAGCCAGGCGCCGGAAGATGTAGTCCATGATCGACTGCGCCATCCGGACGTCCGGGTCGTCGGTCAGACCGGCCGGCTCGAACTTCAGGTTGGTGAACTTCTGGACGTAGGTCTCCAGCGGTACGCCGTGCTGCAGCGCGATCGAGATCGCGATCGAGAAGGCGTCCATCACACCGGCCAGCGTCGAACCCTGCTTGCCCATCTTCAGGAAGACCTCGCCCAGACCGTCGTCCGGGTAGGACCCGGCGGTCATGTAGCCCTCGGCGCCACCGACGCTGAACGACGTGGTCCGCGACGGCCGCGACTTCGGCAGGCGCTTGCGCGTCGGCCGGTACTCGATGACCTTCTCGATGATCTTCTCGGCGACCGCCTCGGTCTCGGCCTCGGCCGCCTCGGCGGCCTTCTTCGCCTTCGCGTCCGCCAGCGGCTGACCGACCTTGCAGTTGTCGCGGTAGACCGCGAGCGCCTTCAGGCCGAGCTTCCAGCCCTGGAAGTAGACGTCGGCGATCTCCTCGACCGTCGCGGTCTCCGGCAGGTTCACCGTCTTCGAGATCGCGCCGGACAGGAACGGCTGCGCCGCCGCCATCATCCGCACGTGACCCATCGGCTTGATGGCCCGCTCACCCATCGCGGTGTCGAAGATCTCGTAGTGCTCCGGCTTCAGGCCCGGCGCGTCCACGACGTGACCGTTCTCCGAGATGTACTCGACGATCGCCTCGATCGTCTCCTCGGTGTAGCCGTACTGGCGCAGCGCCCGCGGGACCGTGGTGTTCACGATCTGCATCGAGCCGCCGCCGACCAGCTTCTTGAACTTGACCAGCGAGAAGTCCGGCTCGATGCCGGTGGTGTCGCAGTCCATCATGAAGCCGATGGTGCCGGTCGGCGCGAGCACCGAGGCCTGCGCGTTCCGCCAGCCGTTCTTGGCGCCGGTCTTCAGGACGCTGTCCCACGCGGCGGACGCGTGCTTGTGGACGTCCTTGTCGATCGGGTGCAGGGTGCGGATCGCGTCGTTGGCCGCCGCGTGCTTGCGCATCACCCGGGTGTGGGCGTCCTTGTTCCGCTCGAAGCCGTCGTACGAGCCGACGATGCCGGCCAGCTCGGCGGAGCGCTTGTACGACGTCCCGGTCATCAGCGAGGTGATAGCGCCCGCCAGTGCGCGACCACCGTCGGAGTCGTACGCGTGACCCGTCGCCATCAGCAGCGCACCGAGGTTCGCGTAGCCGATCCCGAGCTGCCGGTAGGCGCGGGTGGTGTCACCGATCGCCTCGGTCGGGAAGTCGGCGAAGCAGATCGAGATGTCCATCGCGGTGATGATCAGCTCGACGGCCTTGGCGAACTTCTCCGAGTCGAACAGGTCGTCGTCGCGGAGGAACTTCATCAGGTTCAGCGACGCCAGGTTGCAGGACGAGTTGTCCAGGTGCATGTACTCCGAGCACGGGTTCGACGCGGTGATCCGGCCGGTCTCCGGCGTGGTGTGCCAGTCGTTGATCGTGTCGTCGTACTGCAGGCCCGGGTCGGCGCACGCCCACGCCGCCTGGGAGATCTTGTCGAACAGCTCACGGGCGTCGACGGTCTCGATGATCGAGTTGTCCATCCGCGCCCGCAGGCCGAAGTCGCCCTTCTCCTCGACCGCGCGCATGAACTCGTCCGAGACCCGGACCGAGTTGTTCGCGTTCTGGTACTGCACGGAGGTGATGTCGCGACCGCCGAGGTCCATGTCGAAGCCCGCGTCACGCAGGACGCGGATCTTCTCCTCCTCGCGCATCTTGGTGTCGACGAACTCCTCGATGTCGGGGTGGTCGACGTCCAGGACGACCATCTTGGCCGCGCGCCGGGTGGCGCCGCCGGACTTGATGGTGCCGGCCGACGCGTCCGCGCCGCGCATGAACGAGACCGGGCCGGAGGCGGTGCCACCGCTGGACTGCAGCAGCTCCTTCGAGGAGCGGATCCGGGACAGGTTCAGGCCGGCGCCGGAGCCGCCCTTGAAGATCAGGCCCTCTTCCTTGTACCAGTTCAGGATCGAGTCCATCGAGTCGTCGACGGCGAGGATGAAGCAGGCCGACACCTGCTGCGGCGAGGACGTCCCGACGTTGAACCAGACCGGCGAGTTGAAGCTGAAGTACTGGTGCAGGAGCATCCAGGTGAGCTCGTGCTCGAAGACCTCCGCGTCGCCCGGCGTGGCGAAGTACCCGTGGTCCTCGCCGGCCTTGCGGTAGGTCTTCACGACCCGGTCGAGCAGCTGGCGCAGGCTCCACTCCCGGTTGTCGTGGCCGACCGCGCCGCGGAAGTACTTCGTGGTGACGATCGTCGAGGCGTTGACGCTCCAGAAGTCGGGGAACTCCACCCCGCGCTGCTCGAAGACCGTCTCACCCGTCTTCCAGTTCTGCTGTACGACGTCGCGACGCTCCCACGTCACCTCGTCGTACGGGTGCGCGCCCTCGGTGCTGAAAACGCGCTCGATGGTGAGTCCCGTGGGCGCGTTCTTCCGCCCGCGGAACCCGGCCGCCGACCGCTTGGTCGACCCCGAGTGGCCGGTCACCGTCTCTGTCATGGTTGCTCCTCGCCCTGTGTCTGCATACCGCGGTCTGTCGGGACCGCCCCGTTGGTGTACTGCGTAACGCCGTACCGCTGATACCGCTGATACCGCTGATACCGCTGGTGTTTCTGGAACTACCGTTCCCCCGGTTTACGTTTGCTGGGTCGGCTTCAGGCGGCCGGGCTCCGTGCCCTGCGGCTCCTTCTCGGCCCGCAGCAGCGCGATCTCCGTCTCGAAGTCGTCGGCCGACTCGAACTGCCGGTAGACACTCGCGAACCGCAGGTAGGCGACCTCGTCCAGCTCCCGCAGCGGCCCGAGGATCGCGAGTCCGACCTCGTGCGCGGGAATCTCCGGCGAGCCGCTGCCCTTGAGCGCGTCCTCGACCTTCTGACCCAGGCGTGCGAGCTGGTCCGCGTTCACCGGCCGGCCCTTGCACGCCTTCCCGACCCCGTTGATGACCTTCTCCCGGCTGAACGGCTCGGTCGCGCCGGAGCGCTTCACGACCGTGAGCTGCATCTGCTCGACGGTGGTGAATCGCTTCTCGCAGACCGGGCACTGCCGGCGGCGGCGAATCGCTCCGCCGTCCTCGGCCACCCGGCTGTCGACCACTCGGGAATCGGCGTGCCGGCAATACGGACAGTGCACGACGAATCACTTCCTCCCGTGACCGCCGAAGGGGCGGCCTGTGGATCAGCCTGGGGACAACTTGTGTAGAACCTGTGTGCAACTAACCACTACCTGTGGAAAATTACACCCGTGTAACCACTACATCTAGGGATCTTAGGTCCCTGCTCCGACAGTTTGCAAGCAGGCTCGGATCGCCCGCGCGTGTCTAGGTTTCAACACTGAAGCGGACCCGTGTACTCCCGCGTGGCGCCACCCGAATGACCCTTCGGAGGCGCAAACTACGGCCTCCCTGACGGGTCAGGGCTGACGGGTGAGGACGACCAGACTCAACGCCGGGAGCGGCAGGTCAAGGGGCAGACAATAGCCCGAATTCACGTCCACCGGCGTGTCGTCGCAGAGCCGTTCCAAGCCCTGACGCGCGGTGATCTCCGCCAGTTGTTCGGCCGTCGGGTCCTGCGGTGCGCCGAGCCCCTGCCAGATGGTGTGGCTGTTGCTGTGCGCGTGGTCGATGCGGAAGTGCTCGACGGCCCATCGCCCCTGTTCGAGCCCCTCGATCTCGAGATCGACGCGGGTCGTGGCGGTGTCGGCGGCGTACTGGTCGTCGGTGTGCCGCCAGACGAGGATCGCGACCTTGTCCGCGTCCCGCCCGGCCAGCGCGTCGATCTCGCCAGAGCCGGCGGCCTCAACGCGCCGGTCGCCGAGGTGGGCGAAGGCGCGGTACGCGTTCATCAGCGGCTTCTCGATGCCGGACGCGGTGACGAAGCTCCGGGTGCCCTCGAAGTACCGCTCGCCCTCCATCGAGAAGCTCCAGGTCGTCGCCTCGCGCACCTGCGCGGTGTGCCGCTCGTTGAGGTCGAGGATCTCCTTCATCAACTGCGCCTGGAAGACCGGGTAGTACTCCGTGTTGCGGTAGCCGAAGTTCGCGTTGTCGTAGATCCCCCAGTGCGCCGGTACGGACGCGTCGCACTCGTCCACGATCACGGGCTTCCCGGCGTACTGCGGGAACTCGTCGATGACCGTCAGCGCGGTGTCGATCTCGCGGAGCATCTTCGCGGTCGACGGAGACTCCTGTGCGGGCGCCGGCGCGCCGATCGGACCGTAGGTTCGCCAAGGGGTGAAATGCGC
Source organism: Kribbella sp. NPDC043289 (assembly GCF_056436705.1). Taxonomy (NCBI): domain Bacteria; kingdom Bacillati; phylum Actinomycetota; class Actinomycetes; order Propionibacteriales; family Kribbellaceae; genus Kribbella; species Kribbella sp. NPDC043289. The sequence goes on along the minus strand of NZ_JBWKCB010000001.1, from coordinate 16,835 downwards.
GCCCTTGGTGTGGAACGACACGAAGTCGACCGCGAGGTCGCGATCGGCGCAGGCCTGGAGGAATCCGCGGAGGAAGTCGTCACCGCCACCGGTCACCGCTGGGCCGCCCACCTTCGCGTCCGGGTAGACGTCGCGGATCGCGCTCACGGTCAGCTCGTACAGGTCGTAGTACTGCTCCGGCGTCCCGCGCCAGTAGGTGATGTCCGGCTCGTTCCACAGCTCCCAGAGCCAGTGCTGGACCTCGTCCTCGCCGTACCGCTCCAGGGCGTGCTCGACGAGTGATGCGACCAGCCCGGCGAACTTGCGGAAGTCCTTCGGCGGATACGACCACCAGCCCGCCTCGTACTCGCTGTACAGACTCGGGCTGCCCTCGTACGGGAAGTCGGTCTTGGCATGGTCCGGCACGAGCGCGAGCGGGGTGAAGCCGAGCTCGACCAGCGGATGGTGGCCGGCGTTCACGATCGCGTCGTACGTCAGGTCCGCGATCGTGAAGTCGTAGTACGGCGTCCCGTCCGCGTGCTCGTGATAGACGTTGCCACTCCCCCAGTGCGGCAGGCCGAGGCCGGTGCCGCTGGTGAAGATGTTGTGCGGCCGGACGTGGTACGGCGTCTCCGCGAACGCACCGATCGCCTCGAGCGTGCGACGGCCCTGTGCGGTGTAGGTCCAGTTGATCTCGTCGTACCCGAGGCTGGCCCACAGGCGATGCAGCACACCGAGGTCGTGGGCTGCGTTGACGGTGACGCGCGCGTTCCGGCTCATCCTGGCCCCTTGATCGCTGTATCGATAAACAGCCAGGACCGACCCTACCGGGAACCCGCGGCCGGCGCGGGATGTGAGGATGTCGCCCATGAAGCCGGTGATTCTGGACGTCGACACGGGTCTGGACGACGCCTGTGCGCTGCTGCTGGCCGCTCGGCACCCCGAGCTCGACCTGAAGGCGGTCACCTGCGTCGGCGGGAACGTCGGGCTCGACGCGGTGGTGCGCAACACGCTGACCGTGCTCGACGCGGCCGGCCGGCCCGACGTACCGGTCGCGCGGGGTGCCGCCGTACCGCTGATCCAGCCGGTGCGGGAGGCGCGGCATGTGCACGGGGACGACGGGCTCGGGGATCTCGATTGGCCGCGGTCGACCCGGCCGACCGACCCGCGGCATGCCGTCGAACTGCTGCGCGACGTACTGCGGGAAGCCGCGGCGACCGGTGAGTTGATCACGCTGATCCCGCTGGCGCCGCTGACTAACATCGCGTTGCTGCTGCGCACCTATCCGGACGCGGCGGCGGGGCTGCGGGAGATCGTGTTCATGGGCGGCGCGGCGGGGATCGGGAACGCGACCGCGTCGGCCGAGTTCAACATCTGGACGGATCCGGAAGCGGCCGCGATCGTTCTCGCGGCCGCCGGCGATCTCGGCGTACCGCTGACGATGTACGGACTGGATGTGTTCTACGACGTCGTGGTCTCGCTGGAGCAGGCCCGCGGGCTCGACGGATCCCCTTCCGCGGACCTCGCGCAGAAGCTGATCGCCAAGCGCAGCGAGCTGTACCAGTCGGACGGCGCGACGATCGGCGACGGCGGGGCCGTGTGCGCGGTGATCGATCCGTCGGGGCTGACGACCCAGTCGTACCCGGTGCGCGTCGAGCTGTCCGGGAGCTGGTCGCGCGGGCGGACGATCGTCGACACGCGCGACTGGTCCGCTGATCTGACCAGCGACCCGCACGGACAGGCGCCGACGACGGTCCGCGTCGCGACAGCGGTCGACGGCAAGCGGTACGCCGAAATGTGGCTGGCGACCGTTAGGTAAGCAGCTCGATCAGGCGGGCGCGAACGCCGTACAGGAAGAGATCGAGGCCGTCCGCGAAGAGATCCGGACCGTCAGCGGAATCGGCGACGACGGCCGCGAGAGTCCATCGCGCGGTGACCTCGAAGACGTGCCGCGCCGCATCCTCCGGTACGCCGAGGCGCGCGAGGGCCTCGATCTGGGCACGGACCAGTTCGGCGCGGGAGCCGTCGCCCCGGTCACGATCCGGCGTGGCCTTGGACTGGATCAGACCGGCAAGACCGGGGTGGTCGCCGTAGAACGCCCGCAGCTCGAGCGACCCGGATCGCGTCAGGTCGATCCACTCGTCGACGGTCCGCAGCTCCCGGTACGCCGCATTGTCGGCCGTGAACTGGTCGAACGCATTGCGGGCGACGAGGTCGAGGAGCTCGGACTTGTTGTGGACATGGTGATAGAGCGACGGAGCGCGGACTCGCAGGCGCTCGGCGACCGCGCGCATGGTGAGGCCGTCGACGCCGTCCGCGCGGATCACCGCGAGGGCCGCGTCGGCGATCGCGGCGACGGTGACACCGGCCGCGGCGTGGGACGAGGGGTCGCGTGTGGTCATGAAATCTCGTTGTCCGGCGGGCTGGTCGGGATTACTGTCTAACGTTATTAGACAGACTGGCCGAGGATGGTGCCGTGACCGGATTCCGACCCGCCTACCCGCTGCTGACCGAGCGGCTGGAGCTGCGGCCGCACCGCCGGGAAGACCTGGATGACCTGTTCGCGTTCCACTCGCGGCCGGAGGTCGTGCGGTACACACCGTGGCCGGTACGGGATCGCGAGCAGACCCGGATCGCGCTCGAGCGGAAGCTGCCGCAAGGAGAGTTGACCGAGGCGGGTCAGTGGCTGGTGCTCGCGATCGAGCTCCGCGAGACCGGGACCGTGATCGGCGAGGTGCTGCTGAAGTGGGCCAGCGAGGCGGACCGCCAAGGTGAGATCGGGTTCGCGCTGCACACCGACTACCAGGGCAAAGGACTCGCGGCGGAAGCGGCGCAGGAGATGCTGCGGGTCGGCTTCGACGAGTTGGGGCTGCATCGGATCGTCGCGGTCCTGGACGACCGGAACGTCGCGTCCGCCCGGCTGCTCGAACGACTGGGGATGCGGCGCGAAGCGCACCATCTGCACGCCCAGTGGTTCAAGGGTGAGTGGGGCAACGAATACGTCTACGCGCTGCTCGAGGACGAGTGGCGCGCGGCGCGCTCCTGATCAGCCGAGGACTCAGCCGACGACGGGGATCTGCAGGGTCTGGCCGGGCGTGATGGCAGCCGGGCCGGACAGCTTGTTGAGGTCGGCGATCTTCTCCACGACCGTGCCTGGGTCCTGACCGGGGTTGGTGGACTGGGCGATCGACCACAGGGTCTGACCGGGAGCCACCTGGACCGGCACGGTGTGGGTGAAGTGCGGGCCGGGCTCGAGAACGCCGGCCACGCGGAGGCCGAGGACCAGGATCGCGGAACCGAAGACCAGGACCGACAGCGTGGTCACCAGCAGACGGCCGCGACGGGTCAGGCGGAGCGGCGCCGACTCGTGACGCTCCTGTGTGCGGCGACCGACAACCTCGCCGGAGCACCCGCGAACCGACAGCGGATCAGAGCCACCGACCCGAGGCCGGCGGCGCCGCGGGGCGGCAGGTGACACGGCGGGCGACGGGGTCGCAGCCGGCGACGCCGCTCGGGCGGTCGGAACCGCCGTCAGGTGCCGGGCCGACCGGCCCGTCCGGGTGGATGGCGTGCGTGGCGGCACAGCCTCGGGTGCGCGGCGGGATACAAGTGCGTCGGCCGCCAGAGCTGCTGTGCTCATCGGATCCTCCAGACCTCGGTCGGTGCGCGTCCTGCGGTGTCGGTTCCTGTCTATCGGTCGCCTCCGACAGTTTCCGGAAGAGCGCCCCGTTCGACCGGACCGAACACCTGTTCGATCGAACGTCTGTACGAATGATTAACCGACGGCCACCGTTCGCGCAACCACTACCAACCGCGACACGCCCGGGAAATTCCCTGCCGCCGCAGCACCCCGCGCACGCCTTATAACCCGACACGCGAACAGACGTGCGAACCGACACGCCTTCGAACAGATGTTTGAAGAATCTCAGAATTCGGTCTACGGTCATCTCAGTCGAGCAAGCTTCGGCCGGTGGTGCGATCGCCGGCCCGACCCGAGGAGCAACCAGCGATGGCCAGGACGCCGAGCGGTTCCAGCAAGGACGAGCGCACAGGCGTGGAGAAGGCCGCGGGCAAGGCCGCTCCGAAGGCTCCGGGGAAGAGTGCCGAGAAGGCCGGGAAGGCCGACCGGACCGTCTCCGAGCTGCCCGACGGCCCGGCCGACGCGACCGGTCTGACGCCGCGCCAGCGCCGCGTGCTGGACGTCATCCGCGACTCGGTGGACAGCCGGGGCTACCCGCCCTCGATGCGCGAGATCGGTGAGCGGGTCGGCCTGACCAGCTCCTCCTCGGTGTCGCACCAGCTCCGCGTGCTCGAGCAGAAGGGCCTGCTCCGCCGCGATCCGAACCGCCCGCGGGCGATCGAGGTCCGCTACCCGGGCGAGGTCGACGCCGCCGCCCGGCGTTCCGCGCTCGGCTCGGTCCGGCAGACGGCGTACGACGAGACCGGTGCCGGTGACGCGCACCCGGACGCGGCGTACGTGCCGGTCGTCGGCCGGATCGCGGCCGGTGGCCCGATCCTCGCCGAGCAGGAGATCGAAGAGGTCTTCCCGTTGCCCAAGGCAATGGTCGGCGAGGGCACGCTGTTCATGCTCCGGGTCAAGGGTGAGTCGATGATCGAGGCGGCGATCTGCGACGGCGACTGGGTCGTCGTCCGGCAGCAGCCGACCGCGGAGAACGGCGACATCGTGGCCGCGATGATCGACGGCGAGGCGACCGTGAAGACGTTCAAGAAGACCAAGACCGAGATCCTGCTGCTGCCACACAACCCGGCCTTCGAGCCGATCGACGGCAAGGACGCCATCATTCTCGGAAAGGTCGTAACAGTTCTGCGGCGTGTCTGACATCGCAGACACCGAGCAAAGTCCGGCGGGACATGTCAGCATTGAGTCATGACGACTGTCTATGACTTCAGCGCGCGGCGGATCGAAGGCAATGAACAGTCTCTTGCCGATTTCCGCGACCAGGTGCTCCTGGTGGTGAACACGGCGTCGCAGTGTGCCCAGACACCGCAGTACACCGGCCTGCAGAAGCTCTACCGGACCTACCGCCGGCAGGGCTTCACGGTGCTTGGCTTCCCCTGTGACCAGTTCGGCCACCAGGAGCCTGGTGACGAGAACGAGATCGCGAACTTCTGCTCGACGATCTATCACGTCACGTTCCCGATGTTCGCCAAGATCGACGTCAACGGATCACGCACGATCCCGTTGTACAACTGGCTGAAACGCGAGCAGGGCGGCCTGCTCGGCGGCCGGGTGAAGTGGAACTTCACGAAGTTCCTGGTCGGCCGCGACGGCGGGGTGATCTCGCGCTACGCGCCCACCCACTCGCCCGACAAACTGGCCGACAAGATCGAGGCAGCACTGGCGGTGCCGGCGCCGTCGCGGGAGACGAACGACTGACCCGGCACACGGCTCAAGGCCGTGCGCAACCAGCCGTTCACGTGAAAGCACCACGATTCACTGTCGGCGTTGGCGAAATTTCGTTGTTTTCTGCGACAGCTGAACATCATCCGTCGCAGCGCAACAGCAATTCGCACCGCATTCCGAACAATTCCCCCGCGGATCTGCCTGTCGCTATTCGCTGTCGACCAGGACCGCATCCGGGGTGATGTCGAGACGCAACCCGCGCCAGACGGGATGGCGGAGCCGGCCGTCGCCGCCCCACCCCGAGTAGGTGATCTCGGCGACCAGCACCGGATCGAGCCAGTGCGCGCGGCGCCGGTCGGTCATCGGGATCCCGGCCGGGTCGAAGGCCGGCCGATCGATCTCCAGCCCGGTCAGCTCGGCGCTCAGCATGTCGAGGGTCGCGAAGTCGAGACCCGACCCGACCTTCCCGATCAGGACGAGCTCGCCGTCCGGTGCGTAGGCCCCGCAGTAGAACGAGCCGATCTTCCCTTCCCGGTTGCCCTCCCCCGGATGCCAGCCGCACAGTACGACGTCCCGCGTCCGCACCGGCTTGATCTTGATCCAGTCGGCGCTCCGGCGGCCCGGCAGGTACCGCGACTTGCGCCGTTTCGCGACCACTCCCTCGAGCCCTTGCTCGGAGGACTGCTTCAGGGCTTCCTGACCGTCGCGCAGCGCCGGCGGGATCTCCCAGAACGGGTCCCCGATCTCCAGCGAATCGAGCAGCCCCCGACGGTCGTCGTACGTTGCATCCAGCAACCACTGGCCGTCGAAGCGGAGCAGGTCGAACAGCCGCACCGAGACCGGCACCTCGGTGATCAGGTGCCGGAGCTGGCGCGGGTCGCGGACATGCATCCGTCGCTGCAGCAGACCGAACGAGGGTGCGCCGTTCTCGTCGAGTGTGACGATCTCCCCGTCCAGTACGGCGGGAAGCCGCAGCCCCGGCGCATCCGCCAGCCCGACCAGCTCCGGATAGCCACCGGACACGTCGTGGCTGTTGCGCGACCACAACCGGCAGACGCCGTCGTCCACCTCGGCGATCACCCGGATGCCGTCCCACTTCATCTCGTACGACCAGCCCGCGCCTGACGGCAGCTCCCCGAGCGCCGCCATCATCGGCAGCACCGGCGGACCGGTCACGGGACTCATGACGACTGCAACCGCTTCAGCGCGCCGAGCACCTTCTCCCGGTCGGCGGTCGGCCACATCGGCGGCAAGGAGGCACGCAGGAACCCGCCGTACCGCTGGGTGACGATGCGGGGGTCGAGGATCGCGACCACGCCGCGGTCCGAGCTGCGGCGGATCAGCCGGCCGGTGCCCTGCGCGAGCAGCAGCCCGGCGTGCGTGGCCGCGACTGCCATGAACCCGTTCCCACCCGCTTCGTCGACGGCGCGCTGACGAGCCGCCATCAACGGCTCGTCCGGCCGCGGGAACGGGATCCGGTCGATGATCACCAGGTTGCACGTCGAGCCCGGTACGTCGATCCCCTGCCACAGCGACAACGTCCCGAACAGGGAGGTCTCCGGGTCCTCCACGAACTCGCGGGCGAGCTCACCGAGCTGCGCGTCGCCCTGGCACAGCACCTTGAAGTCGGTCGCCTCCCGCACCGCGGCGGTCGCTGCCTCGGCCGCCCGGCGGGACGAGAAGAGGCCGAGGGTCCGGCCGCCGGCGGCCGTGATCAGGTCGACGATCTCCTCGAACTGCTTCTTGCCGAGGCCGTCCCGATGCGGCGGCGGGAGGTGCTTGGCGACGTACAGGATGCCCTGCTTCTCGTACTCGAACGGGGAGCCGACGTCGAGCCCGCGCCACGGCAGCGGGCCGGTCTCGGAGTCGTCGTCGAGCTCCGGCATCTCGTCGGCGTCCTCGAGCTTGTCGGCGGGACGCAGACCGACCTGGCGGGCGATCGCGTCGAAGTCGCCGCCGAGAGTCAGGGTCGCGGACGTGAGCACGGCCGTCCGGTCCCGGAGGACGAGCTCGCGGAGCAGGCCGGCCACGGTGAGCGGCGCGATCCGGAGCTCGCGGCCGAAGCGGTCGCGGTCGATCATCCAGACGACATCCAGGTCGTTCAGCGCTGCGACGCGTTCGGCGACGTCGAAGATCTCTTTGACCGCGCCCTTGGACTGCCGCTTGGCGCCGTCCGGGTCGTCGTCCTTGTCGTCGGACTTCTTGTTCAGGTCGGAGTACAGCCCGCGGGCCGCGTCGCGGACCAGGCCGGCGGCCTCCAGGACCGGCGTGTTGGACGGCTCGATCCGGCCCTCGCGGGTGCCGTCGAGGGCGGCACGGAGGGCGTCGGAGGCGTCGATCAGGTCGTCGGCCTTGTCGTCGTCGACGAACCGGCGGGCCCGCTTGGCGGCACGCTCGACCATCTGCGGTGACAGCTCGTCGCCGGCCGCGCCGGTGACCCGGGCGGGCAGCTCGTGCGCCTCGTCGACGATGACGACGTCGTGCTCGGGCAGGACGGTCCGGTTCTCGAAGGCGTCGATCGAGAGCAGGGCGTGGTTGGTGATGACGATGTCGGCCTTGCGGGCGTGTTCCTTGGCCTTCTCGGCGAAACACTCCTCGCCGTACGGGCACTTCTGGGCGCCGAGGCACTCGCGCGCCGCGATCGCGACCTGCTGCCACGCCTGGTACTGGTGCGAGGGCGCGTGGTCGCGGTCGCCCGCCTCGCCGTCCAGCAACTGCTGCTCGGCCCACTCGCGCAACTCGATCACGGACCGGCCGATCTCGCCGGCGGGCGGCACGTCGATGAGCATGCCGTCCTCGTCCGGCGCGCCTTCGCGGATCCGGTGCAGGCAGGCGTAGTTGTTCCGGCCCTTCTGGATCGCGTACTTCGGTCTGCGGGGCAGCAGCTTCTCGGTCGCGTCGAGGAGCGCCGGAACGTCCCGATCGACCAGCTGCGACTGCAGCGCGAGCGTCGCGGTGGACACCACCACCCGCCGGTCCTCGATCGCGTGCACGAGGGCGGGAACGAGGTACCCGAGGGACTTTCCGGTGCCGGTGCCCGCCTGCACGAGGAGATGCGACCCGTCGTGCATCGCGGTGTCCACGGCTTGCGCCATCTCCACCTGTCCTGGCCGCGTCTGACCACTGATCCCGGACACGGCAGCTTCGAGCAGTTCCCGCACATCAACACCCACCGCCACACCCTAGCCCGCCCGGCGGACAGATTTCCGATCCGGCGGGCCAGGCTGTGGACAAGCTCCCGCGCGACGCTTTTCGGAGCCGTTTTTTCGGAGCCGTTGGTGAACCGGGAGTCAGACCACCGCGCCGCGATCCGGCTGGGCGTCGCGGTCCACCTGCTGGCGCTTGGGGCGTGGTGGCGGCGCCGGGTAACGACGCTCCAGCTCCAGCAGCAACGGTGCCGCGGTGAGGTTGGAGGAGTACGTGCCGACGAGGATGCCGAGCAGCAGCGCCAGCGCGAAGTCGGCGAGCGAGTCACCACCCAGGAACAACAGCGCGGACAGGATGAACAGCGTCGAGATGCCGGTGTTGATGGTGCGTGGCAGCACGTTCACGATCGCGGTGTCGATGATCTTGCCGAGACTGTCGGTCGAGCGGGCGCTGCGCGTCTCGCGGATCCGGTCGAACACCACCACCGAGTCGTTCACCGTGTAGCCGATGATGGTCAGGATCGCGGCCAGGAAGATGCCGTCGATCGGCTTCCCGGTCCAGGCGAAGACACCGACCACGATCGCGACGTTCTGCAGCAACGCCAGTACGGCGCCGGCGCCGAAGGTCCAGCGGAACCGCACGGCGAGGTACGCCAGCTGGGCGAGCAATGCGATGCCGAGGGCAATCAAGCCCTTGTTCCGCAGCTCTTCGCCGAGCGACGGGCCGATGCTCTCGTTGCGGATCACCTCGGCGCCGCCACCGATCCGCGACAGCGACTCCTTGATCTTCTCCGCCTCGTCGTCACTGATCGTCGACGTCCGCACCGTGATGTCGTCGGCTCCTGACGCCTGCACGACCGCGGTCGGATACCCCGCCTCCCCGACCGCTGCCCGCGCCTGGTCCGGCGTGATCGGCTGCGTCGTGCTCACCTCGAGCAGCCGGCCGCCGGTGAACTCGATCCCGAGGTTCAGACCGCGGACGGCGACCCCCGCGAGGCTGATCACGATCGCCACGACCGTGATCACCAGCCAGCGTCGGCTGTGCTCCATCAGCGACGGTTGCCGAGCCTCGAGCCAGGTCCGGACCCGGCCGTGGCCCGCGATCCCGCTCAGGCCCGGACGGCGCAGTACGAACCCTCGGGACACCGCGAACTCTGCGAACACCCGGGTGACGACGAGCGCCGACAGCACCGACGCGATGACACCGATCGACAGCGTGACGCCGAAGCCGCGGACCGGACCGGCGGCCAGGAAGAACAGCAGCCCCGCGGCCAGCAGAGTGGTGATGTTCGAGTCGGCGATCGCGGACAGGGCGTTCTGGAAGCCGCTGCGCAGCGATCTGCGGAGGCCGTCGGTACGGCCCGCTGTGTAGTCCTCGCGGGCGCGTTCGAAGACCAGGACGTTCGCGTCGACCGCCATTCCGATCGCCAGCACGAAACCGGCCAGGCCGGGCAGTGTGAGGGTGGCGCCGATCGCGGTCAGGGCGGCGTACGACATCGCGGCGTACCCGATCAGGCCGAGGACGGCCATCAGACCGACGAGGCGGTAGACCACGACGATGAACAGCGCGGTCAGCGCGAGACCGATGATCGCGGCCAGCGCGCTCGCCTGGATCGCGTCCTGGCCGAGCGACGGGCCGACCGTCCGCTGGTCGATGACCTGCACCGGCACCGGCAGCGCTCCGCCGGAGATCAGCGCGGCCAGGTCCTTGGCCTGCTCCTCGGTGAAGGTACCCGAGATCGTCGTGGTGCCGCCGCCGATGCCGACGTTGCACAGCTGGTTGCCGCCGTTCGGGTCGACCTGCGGCGCGCTGATGACCTCGTTGTCCAGCACGATCGCGATCAGCCGCTGCGGCGTACCGACCGGCTGGCAGGCGGCCTTGCCGGTGATGTTCGCCCAGGTCTTGCCGCCGTCGCCCTTGAAGTTCATCTCGACGAACCAGCCCTGCGCGACCTGCTGCGGGTCGAGCCGGCCCTCGGCGCCGCTGACCAGCTCACCGGTCATCGCCGGCTTGGCGAGCCGGAGGAAGCCCTGACCGCCCTCGGCCGGCAGGTACGTCTCCCCCGCGGCCGGTTTGGCCGGCTTCGTCGCGACCTGGTCGAGCACCTCGTGGAAGGTGAGCTGCGCGGTCTTGCCGATCACCTTGGCGGCCTCACGCGGGTCCTGCACGCCGGGCAGCTCGACGATGATCCGGTTGTCGCCCTGGCGGGTCACGTTCGGCTCGCTGACGCCGAGCGCGTCGATCCGCCGGTGCAGCACCTGGGTGGCCTTGTCGGTGGTGTCCTTGGTCGCTTTGACCGTCGGCGAGTCCTTGGCCTCGAGGACGATCTGCGTCCCGCCGCGCAGGTCGAGACCGAGTTGTGGTTTCGCGGTCAGCGTGACGTACGTCGACGCCGCCAGGACGAGGAATGCGAGCAGGGCACGGGCTAGGGACGACCGGTTCACCGAAGCCTCCGGAGCTGGGCACCCGCAGTACGGGTGTCGTGACAGAGAGCACCCACGCGGGTGTGAAGGCACAGTGTACGAAGCCGTTCAAGCCCTACGGGGAACAATCGCAGAAGCGACCGGGTCGCGGAAGTTCGCCGGACCGCCACTGACTGTTGCCCAGGGCATGCTTTCGGAAAACGGGATTGCCTTGAGATCGAATCGTTCGGGTGGCTTGCGAACGCGGCACCAGGGTGACGAGGTGTTGCATAGGGCAACGAGCTGACCGATGCGAAAGGTTGATGCTTGATGAGATCGATCGGGCGAATGGTTGCGATGGGCGCGGCGGCGGTGGCTGGGGTTGCCGGCGGGGCTCCGGTGGCGCAGGCGCAGGCGCCGACCCAGAGCGCCCACACAGTCACCTGTGCGAACCAGGACGAGTGCGTTCGGAAGCACAACATGTACCGGCACGGCGGGTGGCATCCCCTCTCGGAGGTGGGATGCCCTCTCGGAGGTGGGATGCCACCCGCTACTCAGTTGCGCAGGGTCGGGCGGTAGATGAGCTCCTGGGTGTGGCCGTCGAGGATGCGGCTCTCGAGCAACTCCAGGTCGAAGTCGCCGGTGCCGTCGAAGATCCGGTTCTCTGCCGTTTGGCCCCGGCTGTTGATCACCGGGAACACCGTCACCTGTACCCGGTCGACCAGGCCGGCGGCCAGGAGTGCCCGGTTCAGCGTCAGGCTGCCGTGCGAACGCAGCGGCAGATCCGACTCCTCCTTGAGCCGCCCGACCGCCTCGACCGGGTCGCCGCTCAGGACCGTCGCATCCGGCCAGTCGAGCGGTCCTTGGAGTGTGTTCGACACCACTGTCGTCGGCAGGTTCGTCATCCGGCTGACCCACGAGTCGTGCACCTCCGAGCCCGCCGGGTGCGACGCGAGCATCGACGCCATCAGCCGATAGGTGTTGGCGCCGAGAACCAGCCGCTGCTTCTCGCCGAACTGGTCGAGGCGGTGCTCGAGGAACTCCGGCCCCTGCTTGCCCCAGTACCCGCCGAACGTGCCGGTCGGGGAGCCGTAGCCGTCGAAGCTGGAAAAAATGTCAAAGGTAAAGCTGGCGCTCACTTCGGTCTCCTTGAGTTCAACAGGCGCCGTCGTCGGCAACCCTTCACCCCTGCTACGAACACTTCGCCGCCGATACGACACGGCACCGCATCAAATGCTGACAGCTACTGGGACCAGCGGTAGACCGGAATGGATGTGCCGCGGTGAGCCCGGGGGTGGGTGGGACGAACCACACGTACCCCATCACCGGTCACGGCCAAGTGTCGAGGCCGTTTTCGATGGCGTAGCGGACCAGTTCGGCTCGGTTGTGGAGTTGGAGTTTGCGGAGGGTGTTCTGGACGTGGTTCTCAACTGTGCGGTGGGAGAGGACGAGGCGGGTGGCGATCTGTTTGGCGGTGAGGCCGCGGGCGACGAGGCGGAGTACTTCGGTCTCTCGGTCGGTGAGGTGCGGGACCTCGGGGCCGGTGGTGGCGTCCAGTCGGCGGTACTCGCCGAGCAACAGTCCGGCGAGGCCCGCGCTGAAGACGGCGTCGCCCTCCGCGGTGCGCCGTACGGCGTCGTCGAACTCGTCCAGTGACGCCGACTTCACCAGATACCCGGAGGCGCCGTTCTTCACCGCCGCGAGTACGTCGTCCTGCTCGGCACTGGCCGACAGCACCAGAACTCGGGTGTCGGGGAGTGCCGCGGTGATCTCGCGGGTCGCGTCGACCCCGGATCCGTCGCCGAGCTGGAGGTCCATCACCACCACATCCGGGCGGGTCGCCAGCGCGATCTTGACCGCGCTCGCGACGTCCGCGGCGGTCGCGCAGACGTCGTACCCGCGGCTCCCGAGGTCGCGTGCCACGCCCTCGCGCCACATCGGGTGGTCGTCGACGATCATCACGCGAGTCATGCGGTCACCACTTTCAGCTCCCATTCGGTTCCTTCGCCTGGCGCGGTGCGGACCGTGACAGTGCCGCCGAGGTCGGCGATCCGGCCGCGGATCGACTGGCTGACGCCCAGGTGCCCGTCCACGCGGGCCTGTTCGAGCCGCGCGGGCGTCGTACCGACTCCGTCGTCCCGGATCGACACCACGATCTCCTCCCCCAGGTCCTCGACGACGACCCAGCAGCGGGCGTCCGGACCGGCGTGCTTGATCACGTTGCTCAGCGCTTCCTTGACCGCGGCAACCAGTTCGGCCGCGGTGGCCGCGGGCAGCAGGACCTGACCGGCCGGTACGACGACGTCGACCCGAGTCGTGGCCAGCGGCAACAGCAGGCCACACAGATCGGCCTGATCACCTTCGGTGGCAACCACGCGTGTGGACATCAGGGTGCGCAGCGCCACTTCCTGTTCGGCCGCCAGCTGCGCCAGTTCGAGCGTTTCGCCGCCGATCGCCGTACCGCGTCGCTGGACCTGGGCCAGCACCTGCAGTACGCCGTCGTGGATCGACCGACTGAGCCGCAGCCGCTCGGCCGTCGCGCTCTCGGCAGCGATCGCCTCATGCAGCCTGGCCCCTGCCCGCCGCAGAGTCGAGGCGGCGTACCCGACGACCAGGCCGGCGACCAGGAGCAGTTGGACGTTGGCGAGGATCTTCGACGTGTGGTCAACGCCGCGCAGCGCCAGCAGCGCCAGGCTGATCGTGGTGGCGCCGAGCAGGCCGCCGTCCCGGCCGCGGGAGATCGCCAGCGCGAGCACCGGCCCGGCCGCCCACACGGAGGTCAGGACCGAGGCGCCGGCGCGGATGTCGAGCAGCGGCTGGGCCCACAACGTCGCAAACATGCAGCCGACCGTGACGCCCAGGTCCACGAAAGCGAGCCGGGTGTTCCGACGCCCCCAGCGCCGGCTGTAGCCGTACGACGAGATCAGCGTCCAGACTCCCATCACGGCCAGCTGGAGCACCGCGCCGGACGGCCGGACGATGCCGTCCCACCGGGTCCACACGCCGAAGCAGGCGAACACCCAGGTGATCACGCGAAAGGCGACGAGTGCGCGCCACAGCGGCTGCAACAGATCGACGGTCTCACGCTCCACGCGCCATAGTCTGCCAAGCCGCGGGGCTGCTCTGCGTGAGGCTTACTACTCAGTCCGCAGGATTCCCCGCACCTTCACAGGATTTCCTCAGTTCCACTTCAGCTGGGCGGGTTTTCCCCGTACTCTCGCGCCAAACACGCTCGGGGGAGCTTCGAACACAGTGCGTTATGAGACACGGAGGGGAATCGTGCGCAAGCTACCCGCCGGGCTGTTCAGCCTGGCCTTGGCGGCGACGACCGGGCTGGGCATCGCCTCGGCATCGGCCGGAAACGCCGCCACATCGCCCACGCAAGGGTCGGCGCCGATCGCCAGCGAGGCCGCGCCGGCGCCGGACGAGCTGTCCAGCCCGCTCGAGGACAAGCGCCGCGATCTCCGCCAGGAGGCGTTGACCAAGGTCCTGAACGGTCAGGCCACCCCGGAGAAGCGCGGTACCAGCACGGTCGTCAACCTGGGCGCCAAGGCCGCCGGGGCCAAGGGCGTGAAGAACGCCAAGGGCAAGGTCGACCAGTACGTCGAGCTGTCCCGCGAGAAGACCGACAAGATCTTCGTCGTGCTCGCGGAGTTCGGCAACGAGCGGCACCCGAGCTACCCCGACCAGGACACGTCGCCCGCCTTCCCCGGTCCGGCGCGGTTCGACGGCCCGCTGAACAACCAGATCCCGGCGCCGGACCGCTCGGTGGACAACTCCACCGTCTGGAGCCCGAACTACGACCGCCAGCACTTCCAGGACCTCTACTTCGGCGCCGGCAACTCGGTGAAGAAGTACTACGAGAAGCAGTCGTCCGGCCGGTACAGCGTCGACGGCGAGGTCACCGACTGGGTCAAGGTCAAGTACAACGAGGCGCGGTACGGACGCTCGAACGGCTACCCGTGCACCGGCAACGTCTGCAACAACACCTGGTACCTGATCCAGGACGCGGTCAACCAGTGGGTCGCCGACCAGGAGGCCAAGGGCCGGACCAAGGCGGAGATCACCGCGGACCTGAAGTCGTTCGACCAGTGGGACCGCTACGACTACGACGGTGACGGCAACTTCAACGAGCCGGACGGCTACATCGACCACTTCCAGATCGTGCACGCCGGTGGCGACCAGGCCGACGGCGACCCGTGGCAGGGCGAGGACGCGATCTGGTCGCACCGCTGGTACGCCGGGTTCCCGGGCGGCCCCACGACGAACCCGAACGGCGGCGCGCAGATCGGTGACACCGGCATGTACGTCGGTGACTACACGATCCAGCCGGAGAACGGCGGCGTCAGCGTCTTCGCGCACGAGTACGGCCACGACCTTGGTCTGCCGGACCACTACGACACCGCCGGCGGCGAGAACGGCGTCAACTGGTGGACGATCATGGCGCAGAGCCGGGTCGGCAAGCCCAGTGACGGCGGGATCGGCGAGCAGGCGGCCGACTTCGGCGCCTGGGACAAGCTGCAGCTCGGCTGGCTGGACTACGAGATCGTGAACGCCGGCCAGAACCGGACCGTCGAACTCGGCCCGCACGAGTACAACTCGAAGAAGGCCCAGGGCCTGGTCGTACCGTTGCCGAAGAAGTCGGTCACGCACCAGCTCGTCGCACCGGCCGCCGGGACGAAGTCCTGGTGGAGCGGTCAGGGCAACAGCTTCACGCACACGATGAGCCGCCAGGTCGCGCTGCCGGCCGGTCAGCCCGCGAGCCTCACGTTCCAGGCCAACTGGGACATCGAGGACTGCGGTACGACGGCCTGCGACTACGCCTACGTCGACGTGAACGACGGCAGCGGCTTCAAGACGATCAAGGGCAACATCACCAACGACGCCGAGGGCAACGGGATCGACGGCACCAGCAACGGCTGGAAGCCGGCCACGTTCGACCTCTCGTCGTACGCCGGGAAGACGATCACCCTGCAGTTCCGCTACGCCACCGACCCGGCGGCCGGCGGGATCGGCTTCTTCGCCGACGACATCAAGGTGACGTCCGGTAGCACCGCGCTGGTCACGTCGGGGGCGGAGACTTCGCCGGACGGGTGGACGTTGAACGGGTTCAGCGCGATCGGCGCGTCGTACACGAGCCTGCACGACAACTACTACCTCGCGTCGAACATCAACTACGTCGACCACGACAAGTACCTGCAGACCGGCCCGTACAACTTCGGTTGGGCGAGCACGCTGTCGGACAAGGTGGAGCACTTCCCGTACCAGGACGGTCTGCTGATCTGGTACTGGGACACCTCGCAGTCCGACAACAACACCAGCGCCCACCCGGGTGCGGGCCTGGTCCTGCCGATCGACTCGCACCCGACGCCGATCAACCGGATCGACGGCCAGCTCTGGCGGCCGCGCGTCGGTGGGTACGACGCTCCGTTCGGGCTGGAGAAGGCGGACTCGTTCACCCTGCACGTCAACGGGCAGGCGAGCTACGTCCGCGGTCAGAACGCCGTACCGACCTTCAACGACGGCTTGTCCTACTGGTCCGCGGACCAGCCGACGAGCAGCGTCAAGGTCCCGAACAACGGCGTGAACATCAAGGTCGTCTCCAAGACCGGCACCTCGATGAAGGTCCAGGTCAGCAAGCGCAAGTAACACCCCGAAACACAGAACAGCCCCCGAGAAGGGCGGTTTCAAGGGGTCGTCGCAACACCGCCTTGGGTTCTAGGTGGTGAGTAGATCACGCAAACGCTCGGCTGGGGTGTCCCAGTCGAGCGTTTTGCGTGGTCGGTGGTTGAGTTCCTGGGCGACGTGTTGGAGGTCTTCGGGTCCGTGGAGGCTGAGGTCGGTTCCCTTGGGGAAGTACTGGCGCAGGAGCCCGTTGGTGTTCTCGTTGGTGCCGCGCTGCCAGGGTGAGTGCGGGTCGCAGAAGTAGACGGCGATGTCGG